>NZ_CP166919.1:1200000-2400000 GCF_041379765.1 Thalassotalea sp. Sam97
ATTACCATACGGTTTTGGTCTGCGTTATGGTGATGATAACGTATTAGCTGATAACCTTGACGAAACAATTAAGGTTGACCTTGCTAAAGCAACAGACTTGAAGCTTTTCACAGGTCAAATGCACAAGCCTTGGCAAATGAGCTTGTTCTCTGACGCTGACGTATTAGCAGTTAACTCAAACACTCATACAGTGGGCGCGTTAAGCTACCGTACTATCGACAAGGTGGTACAAGAAGACGCTCGCAAGGTGGAGTTTGACGGTAGTGCTAATGCAGGTATCCGTATTAGCAGCTTTGGTAACTTCCGTGAAGACTTACGTTCACAATTAGAAGTTAACGCAGCGCTTAGCTTTGAAGTGAACGTTATGCAACCGGCCGATGGTAAAGTGATGCTAACCATGGTTTGTGAAGGCGAAGGCCCGTGCGCTGGCCAGCTAGACATCACTGAGCAATTAAATGCATTACCAGTTAATGAATGGCAAACTATGACCATTGATTTACAATGTTTTAAAAATGCTGGTATGAGCTTTGCTGACTTACATACACCATTTGAATTATCAACGAATGGTAAATTCGCAGTTGGTTTAAGCAACATTAAGTTTGCTCCTAACGGCGCAGAGACAGCAACGATTAACTGTCAATAAGACACGTTAAGATTATATAAAAAGCCCTAGAGGATTTTCCTGTAGGGCTTTTTCGATCCTAAAACAAACTCTGTGTATACTGAGCAGATAATAAAGCTTAGGTATTTAGGCGTGATGATAACATCGTGCCATGACGTAATTTGATAATAATAGGGTAAGAACGATGAGAAACATGATTCTAGCAACGTTGTCGCTAACGGCGTTTGGTTGTGCTGATAATTATTTGGCAAGCGAACAAAGTTTGTCTGGTCACCAACAAGATGTGTCAGCGATGGCCATGGCAACCGAGGCAACGCCAACAAATAGTAAGTGGCAACTTATCTGGCAAGACGAATTTTCGGCTGATTCTATCGACTCAACAAAGTGGAGTTTTGAACAAAATTGTTTTGGTGGTGGTAACAGTGAGCGTCAATGTTATACCAATCGCAGCGAAAACGCCTTTATTGATGATGGCGTGCTTGTGATTAAAGCGATTAAGGAAGACTTCACCGGTCCAGCAAAAGGTGATGATGATCCTAGCTATGACATTAGCGACACCCGAACCCAGCCATACACATCGGCACGTTTGCGCAGCAAAGACAAAGGCGACTGGCGTTATGGTCGCTTTGAAATTCGCGCAAAGCTACCACAGGGGCAAGGTAGTTGGCCAGCAATTTGGATGCTACCTACCGACTGGGCGTATGGCAGTTGGCCGTTATCGGGTGAAATCGACATCATGGAAGCCGTCAATCTATACGCTAAATCAGACGCTGATACACCACCTGCCAACGGTTTAGAAAACCGCATTCATGGCACCTTGCACTACGGTGAAAAATGGCCAAACAATACCTACACGGGGACAGGCTTTACCTTACCTACAGGTGTAAACCCTGCTGATGGTTTCCATGTTTATGCGGTTGAATGGGAACAAGGTGAAATCCGTTGGTATATGGATGGAATTCATTACGCGACACAACGTGCCGAAAACTGGTTTAGTGGTGCTGTAGACGCAAAAGCAAATAAATACGCGCCGTTTGACCAGCGTTTTCATATGATCTTAAACCTAGCGGTTGGTGGTGCATGGCCAGAGGCGGTCAATGAAAAAGGCGTTGATGACAGCGTATTCCCGCAAACCATGCAAGTTGATTACGTGCGTGTATATCAATGTCCAATAAATAAAGAAACGGGCTTAGGTTGTGCCACGATTGGTGAGCAAGCGCTATTGGTTAAGTAACAAGGCTAAACCATCTTGTGAAAACTATACAGCCGGTCTTTGATCGGCTTTTTACATTGTCGCTTGTACAGGGGAAATGAGCAAATAAAAAGCCTCAGACTGTTCTGAGGCTTGAAAATAATAAAGGCATGGAAAACAGGCTAAAGCTTGCATTCTCCCTTTACGAGTGTATTAGGCTTTCTTTTTCTGCATATCGTTCATATCAGTAACGGTAGAACGGCAGTAATGGTTTATAAACGCCATGTGATCCGGCCAATTAGCGACTTTTTTCTTGGTATGATCTTTAATCTTGTCCAAAAATCGCTGTAGCTCGTCGTCAGGCATGTTATCGACGATAGGGTGGTAGCCTTCAGGCATGAGACCTTGGCCCATCATCACTTGCACCCATGAGGTTTCACCAAATAGCTCTTCCTGTTTTTTAAACACGCGACCAGTGCTCTTAAACAAGTCCATGCGGTGCTGTAAGGTTTCAGGAATTTCCATGTTGGCGCAGTATCGCCAAAACGGTGAATCACGACGTTCAGTCAAATGATAATGCAAGATAATAAAATCACGAATATCAAGCATTTCCGCCTTACTTTGTTTATTGAATTCGTCAATGTCAGCTTGATTAATGCCGTTGTGCGGTAATAACTGCATTAAACGGACAATGCCTTTTTGGAATAAATGAATGCCGGTAGACTCCAACGGCTCGATAAAACCAGCCGACAAGCCAATGGCAATACAGTTTTTATTCCACTGCTTACGACGTACACCCGTTTTGTATTTAATCACACGAGGTTTATTGATTGGCTCACCTTCAATGTTATCAAGTAAGGTTTGAATTGCTTCCTCATCGCTCATGTGTTTTGAGCAAAATACTAAACCATTACCCGTGCGGTTTTGTAGAGGGATGCGCCATTGCCAGCCTGACTCACGTGCAATAGAGCGGGTATAAGGCACAGGCTTTGATACACTCTTAGTTTGTACCGCAACCGCACTATCACATGGTAGCATATGGCTCCAATCATCAAAGCCAGTATGTAGCGCATCTTCAATTAGCAAGCCTTTAAAGCCAGTACAGTCGATAAACAGGTCACCTTCAATACGCTTACCATTATCTAGGTCTAATGAGGTGATAAAGCCACTTTTAGGACATAAATTAACCTGATTAATTTTCCCTTCAATGCGCTGACAACCATGTGCGAATGCAATTTTTTGTAAAAACTTAGCGTAAAGGCCTGCATCTAAATGATAAGCATGATTTAGGCTGTCGTTGGCCATCACCGCAAAGCGACCTTCACGACAAGCTAAATGCTCAGGGCAGTAGTCACCGATCTCGCTGACCATGCCTTTTTCTTTGCCTTTTAACCAAAAATGTTGGAAGCCACAAGCCCAGCAGTCGTGACCTAAGGTACCAAACGAGTGGATGTAATCTTTACCTACGTCACGCCAGTTTTCAAACGAAATACCTAATTTAAAGGTTGCGTTTGTCGCGGCCATTACTTCTGCTTCGTTAATACCTAATAGGCGGTGCAAAGTATGCAAGGTTGGAATGGTTGCTTCGCCGACGCCGATGGTGCCGATTTGCTCAGATTCAACTAGGGTAATATTAAAGTTTTTACCAAATAATTTTGCTAATGACGAAGCGGCCATCCAGCCAGCAGTACCACCACCAGCAATTACGATATTTTTTACGGGGTTGTTATTCATCGTCTTAATTTCTCTAATAGTTCGGCACGAATTTTTCGCGCGGTCAATTCATCCATCGGGGTTTTTAACATGCCTTGAGCAGCCTCAGGCAAGTGGGCAATATCTTGCTCATCATGATCGAAAATATAATGGCTAAAAACGTGTTTCCATGCTTGGCGCTGTTCGTATGGTAAATTACGCAGACTCAGCATGGCCAGTAATAGGGCATTATGTGGCCTCCCCATAAAGGCAGGCGTGTCGCGCCACCAATGGGTCAATAACATATTCAAGCCGTCTAACCCCTCAACATGATGCCACCACATGCTTGGCAAAAATAGCGCGTCACCTGGTTCAAGCTCGGCTACTTGCGCATGCTCTATGGCTTTAGCAAAGTTTGGAAAGCGGTCAAAGTCTGGCGCATCAAAATCGACCATGGAAATATCTTGGCCACCGGGTGCCAGCTCCATCGGACCAGTATATAAGTTTTTCACTTGCTCTGGCGGAAACAAGGTAAAACGACGGCGACCAACCACGTTACAGGCGATGTTTAATGGGAAATCATAATGGGCGGCAACTTTACTGCGATTGCCTATCCAAATACTGGTTAGTGGCTGATGCTCATCAATACTGATTTGGTGCTGCTCTTTAAAACCCGGTAAGAATTGGTTGACCTCTGTTGACCCAACATACATTGTCGGCGGCTCAGCATCATCAATATGGGCGAGTAAGCGATCCAATACCGGATTTAAGTCAACACGTGTGGCTTGGTAGTTAAACCCGTCAAAAGTATCGTTGTAGAACACTCGTCCATTAATACCAGAGTCACCATAACAAGCAATAATCGGGTTGCCTTGATAAAATTCACGTAGATAGTCACAGGCCGCCTGTGGTGATTGCAGACCTGCTTGCACCAAAGGCCAGTGTGTCGCAAAGCCTTTTAATAACAATGGCTCAGTGGATTCAACAACCCACTGCGGCACATTGTCGGCGCTTATACCTTGTACCTGTTTAACGTGTTTTTCGACATTTAACATAGCAACAAGCCTCGTATTCGTTAATTACGCAGCTTGTGAGGCAACTAGAGCGTTCTTTTTATCAAGTAAACCGCTAACATTACCTTGCGAGGCGATTTGCATATAAATCGCTTGTAAGTAACCTTTATCCTTCAGCTCTTTTAGCACATCAACTTCAAGCTCATTTAGCTTTTCTTCATTAATGGTATAAAAGCCAAGCATTTGATGACGGCTGTGATCATTCAACGTGACATCTAGCGTAAATGGTTCTAGTAGGTTTAATTCAACTAATCGATTACAAAATGCCATGCCATCAAGCGCACCAAAATGTAAGGTTTCCATCATCGCTGAAATACGTTCTAAGTATTCGCTATTACCACCAAACTCTAAGAACAAGTCATGACCTTCGTCTTTATTAACACGCGGGCTATCTAAGTCGATAGTCAACATGCGTTGCTCTTGTTCTTGGCCGTCAACATTCACTTTTTGACGGGCAATTAGGAATGGGTGGCGAAGTACAGATAGCGGAATATAACGAGCATTCCAGCCATTATCGTCTAAAAATAGATTTTCATTTTCACTGAACCCAAACAAGGTCACACAAATAAATTTACCTGTTTCTACGTCTTTCTTGAAAAAGATCGGGTAGTAAGATTGGGCACTACGAAACTCTTGTGGAAAGGTCATCGAGAACCAAATGTTATCACCAAGCTCCGCGCTGCGTTTGGTGTTTACTTTTAGGTCTTTGTGCTCGATATTGTTTAAAAGGGCATGATTTGCCATGGTGTTACTCCCAAAAGAATAGTTGATATCGCCGTTATACTTTGGCGAAACCATACTGTTTAATCTTGTTGATCAGCTCTCGGTTGCTGCTTAGTGCACGCATCAAGTGCTGGGTTTGTTTGATATTGTCGTTAAAATATTGATTCGCCATGTTGTTATTATTCAGGCGTTTTTGCCGCTGCGGTAACTTGGTTTCAAAGTCCATACCGTACAAAATATATTGAAAGCTTGCTGCTGGAAATAACTCATCAGCATGCATGCAATCGAATGTGTACGGGGTTTGGTATTGCCACAGTTGCAATAATTCTTGTAAATGTTCTGGTATTGACTGGTCGTTACGATTGTCTCGCCAATAGTCGCTATCATCACGCTTTGACAGCACGTAATGAAGTTTTAAAAACTCAATCACTCGTTGCCAGCGGTAACTAAACTTATCATTAAAACGTTTAGCGGTGATATCCATCACTTGGCGGTTTGCCGGCAGTTGCTCTGCGATCATTTTCGCTGACAGTTCGATAAGAGCCAACGCCGAGGCTTCCAATGGTTCAATAAAGCCAGCCGCCATACCAATAGCCACACAGTTTTTATGCCAAAACTTAGCACGATGACCTGGGTTGATTTTTATCAGGCGAAGATCAGCGTCATTGGTTTTATCGCCAAGGGCAGGGCGGATATAGGCCCGCAGATCATTGGCGGCTTCTTCGTCGCTAATATGCGCACTAGAGTAAACATGGCCAACACCACGGCGTGAAGGCAAACCGATATCCCAAATCCAGCCACAACGCTGTGCAGTTGATATGGTATGAGATGCAATATCTGCATCCTCTTTCGCGTACGGTACATGAACGGCAAGAGCTCGGTCGTTAAATAATACATCTTGACGACTGATAAATTCGATACCGTAGTGTTCGCCTAATAGCAGCGATTTTAAACCGGTACAGTCAATAAATAAGTCACCGGCAATCTCGCCATGCTTCCTGCTGGATACCGACTTGATATCACCGCTGGCATGAGCGTTAACCTTACTAACATGATCCAAAATATGTCGCACGCCAAGCTTTTCGGTGCAGTGCTTTTGCAGTAAGGTTGCAAACTTCCCCGCATCTAGGTGATAGCCATAATTTAAAAAGAACGAGTATTCTGGCGTGGCGATTTGCTTTGGCGCTAAGCCATTGCGGCAAACATGGCTTTGACTGGTTGTTGCGTCAGCAAAACTCACCTTGTCACGATGCTGCTGCCAAAACTCAGCGATATTGGTTTCATGAAAACCGCTTGGCATGGTAAATGGGTGAAAGTAGCTGTCGCCATTACCATGTGTCCAGTTACGAAACTCAGAAGCTTGTTTAAAGCTGGCATCACACTCAATAAAAAATTCGGTTTCGCTGATGCCGATGCTTTTTAAGGTTTGTCGCATCGATGGCCATGTACCTTCACCAACACCAATCGTTGCCACATCAGGGGACTCTATTAGAGTGACGTTAATCGCATTATCACCTTGCGTTTGGTGTTGACTGGCGATAATTGCTGCGCTTAACCAGCCAGCGCTACCACCTCCAACGATGACAATGTTTTTTAATTCCTGATTCATTGGTTCTTGCTTTTTTACTTCTTGCTTCATACTGCGTTTTTTATTAAAACCTTAGCAAAATACTCAATTCATTAGCTGAAAAAGTGCTTTACATCTCAAGCTTGATGTCGGTCACTATACCGTTATTGACCCGAGCTATCTAGCTGTACGCACATTTAAACGACAGTTGTTAGATAAAGATCAAATATTAAGGATTTTGGTAAAGTTTTAGTTTGTTTTTTGTATATCTACATTGTTGGTTTATGCATGTTTAGAGTGCTTAAATATAAAAGCCGCAAGAAACAATGTATTCTTGCGGCTTTTTATTCACTTCTATCTAATCATCAGATTAGAAAGTGTAACGAGCACCTAAGCTGTAACGTGCACCTTGTTGACCTACGTTGATTAGGTCTAACTCAGTACGGCCGTGCTTACGACGGTATTCGTTAGTGATGTTGATACCTTCGAAGAATACCGCTAAACCTTCAACGTCAGCAAAGTCATAGCTTACTTGGAAGTCGATTTGGTCGTAATCTTCAACGTATGTTGGGTTAGCACCGGTGTTGTTACCCATAGACTCTAGGTAACCTTCACGCCAGTTGTATGCTAAACGAGCCGATACACCGTAGTTCTCGTAGAAAAGAACAAGGTTAGTGGTATCAGAGATACCTGTTTGTACGTCGTCGTTAGTACCAAACAATGCAGTGTTATCGTAGTTCTCACGATCTGAGATTACACGGTTGTTGTATTCAGTACCTGCATCGACGATGGTGTAGTTAGCGAAGAAACCGATACCCGTGTCACCAAAGATGTGTTGTACAGAGAATTCCCAACCATCAAAGTCAACAGACTCATCGATGTTTACTGGCTCTGAGATTACGTACTCTAGTGGATCATCATCTGGTGCACCTTCGATAACGATAGTACCGTTTTCATCCATGTAAACATGCTCTGGATCAGAGTCTTTGTAGTTATCGTAGATGTATTGACGAATTTCATCGTTAGTAGTTGCACCCGCTGCACGTGCTGCTTCTACTTTCGGGCCGCTACGTGGGTTAGTTAGACCTTCGAATACCACTTCAGTGCGTAAGTCACGACCTACGTAGTTGTCGATATTCTTTTGGAAGTAACCAATAGCCGCATAGCTAGACTCGTCGTAGTACCACTCAAATGATAAGTCAAAGTTTTGTGACTCTAGAGGCTCAAGACCCGGGTTACCGCCGGCACCGCCGCCACCTGTTGGACCAAAACCAGAACCTACAACAGCACCACCTTGAAGGTCACCGTATGCGGCACGACCGATGGTCTCACTGTATGCTGCACGAACGATCATGTCGTCGTTTAGCTCTAAGTTAAAGTTGATGTTAGGTAGTAAGTGATCGTACTTACCAGAACCTGATAAGTAGTCTTGACCTACTGGATCAGTAACTGATTCGTTCGCAGCATACCAACGTGGATTTTCATAGATTGGTACAGCAGATTCACCGTAAACTTCGGTTTCTTCGTAACGAAGACCTACGTGTACGTCAAATGGCATTACGCCAATTTCGCCCTGGTAGTTCCACTGAGTGTAAACTGATACGATTTCTTCTTCTACTAAGAAGTCAGTTTGCGTACCGTACGCAGTAGATGCACAGAAGTTAGTGCCACAAGGGGTATCATCACGCATTGAACCGTAGTTCGCTTCTGCAAAATCACGTAACTCGTTGAAGTCCCATGCCCAGTAGAAATCTAGGATATCAAATTGGCTTTGATCTTTGCTTGGGTGATCAGCAAAGTAACCGCCATCGATGTGATCAAATTTATCGTGGATGGTTTCAAGATCTGCTGAGATGTTAGTGATATCACCAACTTGTGCACCTGGTGCGCCGCCCCATGTATCGTTCTGAACGATAGCAGTACGAATACGCTTATCGGCTTTGATTAAGCTTGCGCCAAAATCAATGCTACCAAACTCGTCTAATTCTAACTTACCGTTAAATTGGGTTTGGTCGATATCTGCTTGGTTATCAACGTTTACAAACACAGAACCGGTTACTAGGAATTGATCTTTAGCCGCATCTTGTGGGCCTGTTACACCGTCAACCGCTAATACTGGTAAATCGCCAGTAAAGTCAGTCGCAGTACCGTTACGAACAAACGCCGCTGTCGATAGTTTAGCATCGCTACCGTAAGGGCTATTTGGTGTTTCTTCCGCGTGCGAAGAGTGGTGATCAAATTCAACCCATAAATCGTCGTTCACTTGCCATTCAAAGTTGAATGCAAGAGAGTCAGATTGTGCCTTTGTTGCTGATTGACTTAGCGCCATTGATAAGTCAGCACCCGGGGTGTTTGGCTCTTCATAGTAAGCAGGAGAGAATACGCCTTCGTCGCCTTCAACCCAAACGTTTTCAGAAGGAACAAAGTTGTACCATGCTGAAACTTCGTTGTATTGACGATCAACCTTGTTGGTCATGTAGGTGTAATCTACAGTGAAGGTCATGTCATCGTTAGGTGCGTATTGTAATACCAATTGGCTGTTTAAACGCTTACGTTGCGCTTCTTGGAATTGGTAATGCGTAGTTTGTGGTACAGAGTAGATGTAATCTTGAGTAGGATCTGGACGATTTACTTGATTTTCGTAAGGAACACCACCCCAGTCAGCGTTTGAACCACCCCAGTTTTGGTCTACACGAGATGGGTATGTACGCCAGCCTTGGTCAACGTAAGATACTTGGTTACCACTTTCACGCTCAGCGTAACTACCAGAGATTGAGATACCAAACTTGTCATCCATAAAGGTGTTTGAGTACAAGCCTGAAAGTTCTGGTGTAATACCGCCTTCGTTAGTCGAGGTATCATCCATACCTTTAACACCAACAGTTGCTTGCATACCTGGACGGTTAAGCGGACGGTGAGTAAGGATGTTGATGGTAGCACCGATACCACCGGTTGCGATGGTTGCATCACTGGTTTTGTATACTTCAGCACCAGAAATTAGCTCTGACGCGACGTTATCAAAATCAAATGAACGGCTACCAGTCGTCGTTGGCATTTGACGACCGTTTAATAGTACTAAGTTACGGTCCGCAGAGAAACCACGTGCAGAAACAGTACTACCTTCACCGTTATCACGGTCAATCGCGATACCAGAGATACGTTGTAATGATTCAGCTAGGTTAGTATCTGGGAACTTACCGATATCTTCGGCGTTGATAGCTTCAACGATACCAGAGGCTGAACGCTTGATATCCATTGCTTTTGTTAGTGAGCCACGGATACCCGTAACTTCAATAACTTCTACGTCTTCAGCTGCAGCTTCTTCCGCGTATGTTGGAAGAGCTACCGAAGCACCCAAAACTAAAGAAAGGCTAGTAGCCAACTTTGTTTTGTTGAACTTGATAGAACTCATTTGATTTCCCTCGGTTAATCTTGTTCATTATTATTAACAATATTGTAAGCGCTTACATTTTGTTTCCCCAATATTAGCTTTATTGTTAGCTTGGCAGAAAGCGCTAAGACTAACTTAGAGGAATCTAAAGTCCAGATCAATCATTTTTTTAGTTAAGCCCTTATAAAATCACGGGATTGTTCAATAATTGTTCGGTCTTCGGTTTCTTTTCGGCATTATTTTGTTGTTATTGATGAAAGCAGACCAGTTAACAATCATTTAACGTGGTCGATTATTGTAGGCTAAGGTGTGCTCACGTATCATGGCATTCGTAGCGGTTTTTGCCTAATTAGCCGATAATTAGGTATTCAATTCGCAATATTTTCAACTTCCTTGATAAAGGCATTAATTGAAAGATATGAATATTTATCTCATGAACCATATTAACCATCGTCAAGCATCGACAGCGATTGGCTTGATAGCCAGCTACTGGCGAAAATTTTCAGCATTGTTGCCTTTATGGCTTGTTTTAGTGGCTACAACGACCGTCATGGCTTCGCATGCGCAAGCAAAAGCTGACTTTGTGGCAATACATTCTCTTCAGCCTGTCGTGGTTGATGCGAATGATAGTGATACTGTTTGGCAGCAAGCGACTTGGTATCCTCTTGATAAACACATGATTGGCGATGTGCCGCTACCGGAAGATTTCAGTGGCCGATTTAAATTGGCCTGGGACGCAGATTACTTATATTTATTGGTGGAGTTACAAGATGATGTTCTGTTTGATCAACATCCTGATCCTCTATACAAATACTGGGATGATGATGCACTAGAAATATTTATTGATGAAGATGCTTCTGGTGGTGATCACCTTTATAACTATAATGCCTTTGCATATCATATCGCCCTTGATCATCAAGCGATTGATATTGGTGGTAAAACTTCGGATGGTGGTAACGAATTTGTGGCTCTTAATTCGCATATCAACAGTGCCTGGCAACGTCAGCAACGCCAAGGTAGTCCAATTATTTGGGAAGTTGCCATGGAAATTCACGACGATAGCTTCCACCATAATGTCGTAAGCGCCGCAAATGCTCGTTCGAGAGTGACATTAAACGTCGGTAAGCAATTGGGCTTTATGTTGGCATATTGCGATAACGATGGTAGTAAAGAGCGTGAGCATTTTCTCGGCTCAACGGAAATAACGCCGGTTAATGGCGACAAGAATCTTGGCTATAAAACAGCGGATGTGTTTGGCAAGCTGTTATTAGTCAGTGCGCCAGCGATGATTGAGCGATAGTTTTTATTTAAGGCCGTTAAGCGTAGCGCCTAAATTAACGGTAGCGAGTGAAAGGTAAAAAGACAACGCTCAAATGCTAACGTTAGCGAATTTTTAATGGGCAAAGTTACCACGAGCAAAGGCGCTTTGGAAAAATTTTGGCTAAATAGTTTGGGCGCTCAAATGTTTATCATCGGTGATATAGCATTTGTCGTCTAAACTTATTAAAATTCGCCAACTTGTTTACTCAACAGATATTTACATGAACGCAGAATTATTTTTTATATATGACAGTCATTGTCCATGGAGTTATGCCGCGTCGGCACTGATCGAAGCTATCGATAAGCAGTATCCAGACATGCCAAAACATTTATGGCACATAGCTCATTATGATGGCAGCGATAGCGCGGGCAAAAAGCAAGTCGAAAAAGTCGCCGAGCAAAGTGTTGCCCATTTTGGCATGGATTATATCCGCGATGCGGAGCACTCTCAGGATGCAACGATGGCCGCGAACTTTTTAGCGTGGACAGCAAATAAACAACCACATCAATCGGTTAAGGTGTTGTGTGAGTTACAACGTCAACACTTTGTTGACAATGTACCGTTTACCGATAAGGCCGATTTTGATGCATTGTGTCAGAAATTTAAGCTTTCACCACCGGGCAAGGTGTTTAAAGACAGTTTATCACGAGACGCTGAATACGCACTCAGCGAGATAGAAGAAATACAAGAAGTGATTCAGACGAAAGCATTCCCAGCGTTATTACTGGCTGTAGATGATAACCTAGTGCTGTTGAACCATAACCTATATTTAACCAATCCCAAGGCGATTGTTGACGCTGTTGCTCTGGAGCTTAAATAGCCCACCGATATATAAAGGCTTAGGTTATTGATAGGCTTTTATCCGCCATTTCTCTTGAGTAGCTTTATGATCTCGCCTAAAAAATTACTAAATAGCAAATGGACTAAGCTCACCGATATTCGTGATAAAGAGCGTCATTTTCTAGTGGTTAACGTTGCTTATGATGATAATGGCAAGGTGATCTTATGTCGTATCCAGGCGGTTATTAATGCTAATCAATACGACATTGATTGGCGGTCGTTAAAAGAGGTGGAACAGTGGCGAGCAGGTTGGCATTGACGATCATTTTTAATAGAGAAGCAGTATGAAACGAATTACCCTTTACACCATGAACAATTGCCCGCATTGCCTGACGGCCAAACAATATCTTGATAGCCAAGGTATACGTTACCGTTTGTGTAACGTCAGTACGCCAAATGGCCGTAAAGAGTTTCAAAAACTTGGTTTTCGTGGTGTGCCGGTTCTGAAAATAGGTGAGCAATTTTTAAATGGCTTTTCGATTAAACAATTTCAGCGTCTCTATAAAGGTTAGGGGGGCTTTGGTTCCCTTTGTTCACTAGCGCCTGGTTACAGATTTTGCTGTTCAACATCATGGTCCTTGATAGCGCAGGAAAACGTTGAATAGAATTGACGATATGGATACTAGGTTCACTATCGGCTCTACGATTCGCAGTATTTGTTACTTAGCTGATTTTCGAAATAATTCTCGTCAGACGACGTACAATGATGGCAGCCATAGTGAGCCATAAAAGGTAATAGGCAGCCCCAGAGCCACTTGATTGATTACGTTGTACTAACGTTGTTGGCTCAACATCATCATCAATGACGGTTAGCTCGAGACTGGTTTGCTGATTTTCGCTAACAATACGCAGGGTATAAACATCATCACCATTGACCTTGTTATCGTCGCTAACCTCAAGCTCAATTGTCGCGCTGACTTGCCCATGCTTAAAAGTCAGCTGTTCACTCATCAATTTAAGTCGTGTATCTGTGCTGTCGTCACTCGCTAATTGAATCGTCGCGTTCAACTCACCGATGTTACCGCCCGGACGGTATAATGAAATCTCGTGCGTTTGGCTAGTCTCGAGCACATCCGTCGCTTGATTTCTAAATGCTACGCTGCCATTGCCTTGCTCATTTAGTGTTGGGTCGCTGTTCTGATTTAACTCTTCGATATTACTGACGCCGTCGTAGTCATAATCGTTATTATCTTGGCTTTGGCTACAAGAGTTTGACATAACCAGTTGTTCGATATTCGCAAACTGTTGCAGGTATTGCTGCTGCCAGCAATAAACTGGGTTGTTCGCCACAGATAGGTAAAAAATAGGCTGCGGACGATGAAACAAAACCGAAATATCATCGATTTGGTTATGACTGAGGTTAAGCAGTTTAAGCTTGTTAAGGTTTTGTAGCGCGGTTATGTCGTGTAGTTGGCTATCGGTGATAGTTAAACGCTGTAAATTAAATAATGTGTCTATACCTTTTAAGCTGTTGACATCAGCATAAGCGCAGTCGAGTTGTGTCAACATACCTAAGTAATGTGGGTATGTTGGGTATTGCGCTGCCAAACAATCCTGCAAAGCAGTATTATCTTTTAGGCTGAAATTATCAGGTGTCAGGGTTAAATTGACTGGTAAAGAATGCATTTCAGCTGCTTGCCAGCGAACTTGATTAAGCGCTAAATTCGCATCCGCACTGGTTTGTGAGTATTGTGCGTCAATACCACATGGTAGATTAAAACATTGCTGGCGTGGATTGGAAAATTGCAATATCCGCCTAGTTGCTTGAAAGTCACTAAGGTAGGCCATCACCGTAACAAAATCATCTTCAACGCCATATCCGACGGCATAGTCATACGTCGCGCCAATAAATGGCGCTTGTCGCCTTGAGTGGCGTAAACCTAATGTATGTCCTAATTCGTGAGCTAATATATAGCTGCTCATATCACTGTGCATAACAGCATACATACTGCGAGCATCTTTAATTAAATTACCATTGCTGCCGTTGATCCACGCGTATCCAGCGCTGTTATTAGTGGTTGGGTCGAGTAACAGTAAAACCAAATCAGCGGCGACCTCGTATCGTAGTTGCTCAATACTATATTGCTGTTGCAAGCTGCCATAAGTGAGCGCCTCTAAGCTGTTCTTTAGTTGCCCGTCAAAATGAAAATCAACTTGCTGTTGGTAAGCAAAGTTGATTTGTAGATGAACATCGCTATTCGCAAAAATTTGGTTGGTTGCCGTTTGTAAGCTATCAAGCTTTAACGGTAAAAGGTTTTGGTAATATCGCTGAGTCGGCTCATCGTACAATACTAAAATGTCGATATTGGCAATATCACTATCATTGTAATTATCGGTGTTTAGGGGCGAGCCGATTATACTGGCAAACGGTTTATTGCTTTGAGCGTGATAACGCGGAGTGCCATACGCAGGGTAGTGCTCTGTTGTGTCGGCTACTGCAGTGTCATTATCGGTATTTTTGATTGTTGTCTCGGTCAGTATAGACTGCTCATCACTTACCAACAGTTCGTAGTAACGATGGTTATACAAAATAGTTGCAAAGGCGCTATGAGATGATGCAGGTGTGTTATGTATATTGGCTGAGCTGGTTAGTTCGTGTGATGGACTGTGATTGTTGTTGGTTAAGGTTATGGTTATTAGCATGGATCCATTAGTGCGTAGCGCCACGCTGATATGGCGGCTATGATCATCATCTATGATTGAGGTAACGTGGCCTGTTATTAGACGTTGCTGTGGTAGTTCGATGCTAACGCTATCACCCAAGTGTAATTTGTGGAGTAATGTCTGATTAAATTCAAGCGAATAAGCGTGTTTGGTTTGCTGGCGACTAACGCTATCAGCATTAACTATAGATGAATGCACAGATGGCTGCGCATAATCAACGGAAATGATGCGTTGGGAGTTGGTGTTTTCTAATGTCCAAAGTTTTGGCGCCGCTATCGCTGACGATATGGCGGCCACCACAAACAACAATAACAACGCAAGTTGCATGAATTATCCAAACCTGAATACGAGCAATGCTCATTGAAACCTGTCGGCTATCGATGCATTCGCTATTGTTATTGTTGTTGGAATTCATACCGGCGCTATCGCGCTGTTATTATTTTTATAGGGAGTGCTTTGTTAAAACAATGCACCGAGCCTGTGGCTAATTTAACCTATAAAACCAGTATAGCTGATGATTTTATTAGTGTTTTTTATTCGTACGCTTAACTAACTTTTATTCAGGTCAACCACGTAACGGCCTTGCACGGTACCATCTAGAAATTTTGGTAAGATAGCTAAAACCTCCTCTAATGATATGCAGTGGCTAAATGACGCTAGGTTATCAAGGTAATATTCATCACTGACTTTTTGCCAAAAGTAGCGCTTTTGTTGCAACGGAATATTTACTGAATCAACACCTAGCAAGGAAACGCCACGGGTAATAAATGGAAACACATTCAATTGAAAATTAACGCCTGCCGCTAAACCACAAGCAGAAACACCACCACCAGGTTTTAATTGTTTGACAATATTAGCAAGATAATCGCCGCCTAGGGTATCAATCGCATGCGCCCAAAGGCCACGCCCCATGGGTTTACTGCCAATTTCATTAATTTGATCTCGATGTAATACCTCAGAGGCGCCTAATTGTCGTAAATAGGCGTCGTCAGACTTGCCGGTATAGGCAATTATTTCAAAACCTAGTTTGTGTAAAATAGCGATAGTCATACTACCGACACCACCACTTGCGCCAGTTACTGCAACGGCACCATCGTTGGGCTTTGCGCCCATTAATATCAGTTTATCGATACACATTGCGGCCGTAAGGCCACCTGTTCCATAGATCATGGCATCTTTAAGAGTTAAAGAGCTCGGGCAGGGAACAATCCAGTTTGCGGGTACGCTGATCCGTTGAGCCAAACCACCAGGTGTATTCATACCTAGATCGTAACCAAATACCAGTACCTTATCTCCTTGATTAAATTGACCTGTTGTATCGGACAAAACAACACCCGCAGCATCAATACCCGGCGTGTGCGGATAGTCTTTGGTCACTCCTTTATTTCCAAAGGCGGATAGCGCGTCTTTGTAGTTCAATGAAGAATATTGCACCTCAATAAGTACCTCATTATCTGGTAGGTCGCTTAATTGACGTTGTTTGATTGAGTGGAGATATTTATTATCGGTGGTTTCTTCTACCCATAACGCTTTGAACGTATCTGTCATTGTGAATGCCTTATTGGTCTGCAAGTTATATAGTCAACTGCTTATAAGCGTAGGCGGTTTTGTTGGTTTTTCGAGAGACACCATAACTCTATCATCAATAACCTAGCTTGATAATTCGTCATAAATTCGCCATGCTGTGATATATTGATTACCCATAACACATTGTAATGATAGTCTTTTATTTAACTACCATAGGTGTCGTCACACTTTGTGTCGTCAGCCACTATGAAGCGCTTAGACTGTTGTCGAAAAAGCTACCTAATTTACATTACAAAAATAAGTACCAAATCGTCGTTGGCGTTATTGGTGCGCTGCTCGCTCATATCTTACAAATTTGGATTTTTGCTTTTGGCTATTACTTTATGTTGCAGAGCGAGCAATTAGGTAGCTTGCGGGGTAATTTCGATGGTAGTTTAATCGATTGTGCTTATTTTTCGATCACCAGTTTTACCACGGTCGGTTTTGGTGATATAGAACCGCTAGGCGTTATTCGATTTTATACAGGCATTGAAGCGCTAACGGGCTTGGTATTGATCACCTGGACTGCTTCGTTTCTATTTTTAGAAATGCAACGTTATTGGAAGATAAATGACTAGCACGCAGCAAATGCTAGTGGCGGTGTTCAAATCAATGCGTTTACCTTTTGTTAGTCTCAGTGTGCTATGTGTGCTCGTGGCGTTTTCATTGGCACATTATCATCACGTTGAGTTAGAACTGGTCGATATGCTGATAATTACCGTTGGGGCTGTCGCCGCCCATATTGCCGTTAATACCTTAAATGAGTATCAAGATTATCGCAGCGGTTTAGATTTTCACACCAACAAAACACCATTTAGCGGTGGCAGTGGGGCGTTGATTGCTTACCCTCTCGCTGACAAGTGGGTATTAATTATGACCGCACTGTCGCTCGTCATCTGCGTCTTGATTGGTGGCTACTTTGTGTATAAGCAAGGCTGGTACATTGTTCCGTTTGGCGTCATTGGTATTGCGATTATTGTCTTGTATACCCGCTACTTAAACAGTCACCCTTTGCTTTGTTTAATCGCACCTGGTTTAGCATTTGGTGGTTTAATGTTTATTGCGAGTAATTTGCTGTTAACCGGTAGTGTGTCACTTGCAAGCCTGCTATTGGCAAGTATTATCAGCTTACTTGTTTCCAATATTTTATTACTTAATCAGTTTCCTGACGCTGACATTGACAAGCAATTTGGCCGTAATCACGTGGTGATTGCCTATGGTGAGCAAAAGGCGTTAACCATTTATATGTGTTTTTGGCTTTTAGCGGTGTCGCTGCTCGTTATCTCAGTTGTAATGGCCGTACTCCCCACAATGATGTTGTTGACGTTGCTACCACTGGCAATTGGTATTCGAATTTTTAATGGGGTGAGAAGGGCTGACTCGCAACAGAAATTAGTGATTTGCCTTGCTTGGAATATTATCATGGCCAATAGCGCTTTATTAACTATGAGCACGTCACTGTGGCTTGGCAAATAGTGCTGAAGATCAACACGCTCTAAAATGATTATCTTCATTGACCAAATAGAATAAGCAGTCATTGCGAGCAATATCTGCTTGTCGCGTAGCCATAAAAATTCTGATAGGACGCTTAGGTAATAATTGATTGCCACGTAAGTGAAAATACGCATTAATTTGTTCGATACCATTGGCGTCGAGCAAAGTTAAATTGTCGAGTCCGTGATGATCCACCCATCCCAACATTTGTTCAGCATAAACAATTCCAAAATTGTGCTGTTCAATATGGTCTATGAGGGTCACCCCTGCTTCACCCAAATCAATATCGGCATAATGCAATGGTATGTGATTTTTGATTTGTAAACGTAATGGATTTAAATAGATCCCCACTGGGTTTTGTTGGTGACAGTTTTGTATATTGTCCCAATGAGCTAATTTGCTTATGCCTAAATAGGCCACCTCATGTGACTGCGCGTCTTGGCTTCCACCGCATTCTATCGTAATCGTCGGGCAGCCGAAATCTTGCTCCATCAATGCGCCTAAACGAATTTGCGACAATATCAGGGCGTGACAAAATAACGAGGTTATCGATAAGGCCATTTCATTTTTCATTATCGACACGGAAAACGCCGGGCTGAAGCCTGATGTGTTGTGCAAATCGACTACAACTTCGGGGGTTACTTCGCTAATAGCTTCGGCAATAAGCTTTGCACGCTGCACATAACCCGCCTTGCCATTTTGATTAAAACAACGATTTAAATCTTCGCCACCAGGTAAGTAGCGATGAGAAAACCTAGGTCGCAATGTTGCCGCTTCAATAGAGCAAATGATAAAACGCACGTTGGTTATCGGCCGGCTACCGCCATTTAGTGAGGTTAAAAAGCGGTGACAAGCGATCAACCCTGACGGTTCATTGCCGTGTATCAAGGTGACGATAACCCGCGTTCTATGTTGTTGCTGACCGGAAATATCGATCACCGTAGGCGCACACAAGCTTAACAAAAACTGTTCATAATCGGCTTTTAGCGTTTGCATATCCGGATCTTTTAAATAGACAATTTCTGAGTAAGCTACATCCATATTCGCTCCCATTGATGTAACGGCTTATGGCTTTGGTATTGCTGCAAGTAGTGCTTGGTTAGTAAATGTAACGCATCCTCTTTATTATGGTGTTGCAGAAAATAATCTAACGTTTTACGTTGCCAGCGGGCACCTGTAAGTGAGTGTTGTAGTCGATTTTCAATGATACCTAAGTAATAATTGCGCTCTTGTTCACTGATGCCAATATCTGCAAGTCCTTGGTGAGCGTATTGCAAACATGAAGCGATGACTTCGCTGATCGGTGTCATATGCAGTTGATATTTATGATATAACGGCCAAAATATTTGCGCTTCTAAACCATGCTGCGCAGCCCGATAAAAATTATATTCAGCGTACTTAAATGGCATGATGGCAATAATATCTTGGCTGTGTTTTTGCATACCAACCGCCAAACCAATAGCAAAAGCCGCGTTGGCGAGCATGTCTTCGACACTAGGGCCAGAGGGGATCGCACGAAATTCAATACGCATATGACCATTGCCATGATGATCGTAAACAGGACGATGCCATGGCCAGAGTGTGCCCATATGTAAAGACAATTCGTGCAGCTTGGGCAGACCGTTGCGGGTTTGTTTAGGAAAACACATGGGAATTATCGGCGGATATAACGCTATGGCTTCGGCAAACAATTGCCAAACGCTATCGCGTAGCCAACCGCAACCGTAACTAACCCGAGCCGGTTGTTGGCTGTCGTTAGTGCTGGCGTGACGCACATCAATAGATTGCTTAAATAAAGCAATGCGGGTTTCATCCCATAATTGGTGCCCGAGAAATATTGGTGAGTTGGCACCAATCGCTGTGATCAATGGCAACGTCAGTTGAGCAGCATTAAAAACCGCTGAAAACTGCTCAGGTTTAAGCATTAGGTGCAGCTGAAAAGAGGTATTGGCTCCTTCGGCGCAAATGTTGGAAAACCGTGTTTTGAGTGGCTCTTTACCATTAATATTAACTGAAAAGTCAGAGCCTCGTTGCTGGCGTAAAAACTTACCTAAGCAACGGTATCGCTCAAGCGGCGTCATACACTGCTCTGTCAATTGTGCTTTCGTCAGGGTGGGTAAGATACCTATGGGGATAGCATGCCCGCCTCGGCGCTGAGTTATCGCGGCGAGTTTAGCCAACTTACTATCAAGCTCTGCTTTGAGGGCTGAAAACGGCGAAGCGGTCTGTAGTACCGGGGCTAAGTTTAATTCGATATTGTATTGGTTTAGCTCTGGTGTAAATTGTTCATCATTAAGATCCGCCAATACCTGTTGATTGATGCACAATGGCTCGCCTTGGTTATCCACTAAATATAGCTCTAATTCAGCCCCTAACTTTAAGGGCTCTTGGCCAAACGTTGGGTGCTTGAGGACCTGTTTTAGCTGATCCAGTTGTTGGTAGAGCACTTGCGAAAATTGGCTGAAATCTTGTTGTTGCCAATTGCGTTGTTGTACGTTTTGTCCCATGGCAAGCTCCATTGTTGACGATAGTCTTATACCAATCACATTAAGTTATTGCTCACTCAGTGAGAATTTAAAGGCTTTTAGGCAAGGCTTTGATTGCAGAGAATGGTTACTCCATTGTCAAAATCATTTACGCAGTATAAAAGCCTTTAAAACTCACCCGTAGGGCGTTTACCAGAGGCCCATTTACGGCCCTATATTTCATTAATATAGAATGACTATATCAATGAAATCTATGTTGTAACTGAACCTCTGCCCTAACTCTGAGTTGGGCACAAACTTAGTGTGATTGGTATTATCTTGCCAAACTCAGTTTAGTAATGGTTTGATCAAAATCAATTAACTATTCGTTTACATGGTTGGTGCCTTGACCGAGAAGTAACAAAGGTCAAAAGAAAAATGAGCGTTGATGTTATTGGGCTGACTCACTAAGTATGAGCAATGATTAAACGGGATTAAATTAACGTGCTAATTTGCGCAGACATGGACGAGACGTGGACGATAAAGGGGATTGAGTGGCAGCAAACCAAACAACAATGTGAGCTGATGTTTAGCTTGCTAACCGTAAAATGCGCCACATGATCTACGTTTTAAATTTTATAGGGTGGCAATATAAAATCTTTTACGCTTTTATTATTCATAATCAAAGTGCCTTGGTATGCACTTTCGCCATCACCCGAAAATTCGAATACAAACTCACAGCGAATAAAAATACCGCGTCGTTTATTACATGCAATGCGAGTGGCTTGTCGCGCAATGCTGATGTATTGCAAGCGATGTTGTTTGCAGTACTGCTGACACACCGTTCGTGCTCGTTCAGCGATATCACGAATATAAAATGTGTAACCAACGACGAGGGCGATCGCTAATAACAAATATATGTCTGAAAGTACCATGTAACGTCCTGTTTATTCGTGTTATTTATTAGGCCTTGGTGCGATTAAACATTGCCGCCAAAGCATTGCTTAACGATTCACTGCGTTGCTCTGAACGGATCAGTTGTAGCAATTGTGGGCGCACCGACGGTAGGGCAACAAGATCCTGAAAGATAGCTGCAAAGATATCGCTTGGTTGGCTTTGACTAACAACATCAAGATATTTAGCGAGCATATCTTGATCAGCTAATATTGGCCAATTTTTACCACAAATGGTAACCAGAACATTTAAATCATGACCAACATCACTTGCCAATAGCTTATTGATAAAGCTGACGACGGTCGGATTATCGCTGTGCATTGACAGCGCTCGAAGAACATTCGCTACATTGTCTGCATCTGCCTCAGTCATAGCCTTATCTCCGGCGCCTAATAAGGCGCTGATAACATCAATATGTATGGTTTGCCCTTCTAAAGCACTAGCAAGAGGCGCGAACACCTGGATCGGCAATTGAGGAATCGCCTTAACCAGTGCGTGTTGGTTTGCTTCTTCATTTATTCTGGCTGCAAAGTCACAGATACCTTGTACTGCAACCCCTTGCCAATCATCAAAACCAAGTTTACCAGCCATGTAAAGTTGACAGTGTTCGTAAAAGCTAGAGGCCACTTGCTTTAAGTCGCGCTTAACCACGGCGTTCAGTGTCGCTAGTTTGTATTGACTTGGCGTAAAGTTGTATGGGTTTGCTTGCAATAATTCTTCTTGTTTTTCGCTAGGGTCCTGAGTTAAGTCATTACCCAAAGCTTCAAGAATGATTGCTAGGTAGTGGTTACGAGCCCCCTGATTTAATAACCCTCGTTCATCTAACGGCATTTTTACAAACCAAATGTAGGGTGTTTGGTTTTGCTGTTGCCAAAATACCAAAGCAAACATCGCATGCCCTTGAATAGGGTATGGATATGGCATCATCGCTTGCTCGACTTGTTGAAACTCTTTTTTGCTGATTTTTACAACCTTGCGGCCAATATCGTAAATACGAAAGTTAGCGTCAGATAGTTGCAGAAGTTCGGAAATGGTATCGATGGTTTGTTTGATCATTGTGCTACTCGTATTGTATTTGATCAGGGTTCCCGCAGGTGAATATCGAATATGTCAATGCCACGGTTTATGGAGAGAACACTGCAAATAAATATTGTGGATTTGCAAGTTTTGCTTTTCAGTGCCAGGCATTATAATAAATGCCTTTATTTATTGATAGAGCCTAAGTGGCTTTCTGAGGCATTCGTGTTAGATCAGCAGCAATTAGATGAACAGTTAATGCCGGTGGCCGATGATGCACCGAAATTAGATATATTGTACCAAGATGACAACTTAGTCGCCGTAAATAAGCCTAGCGGGTTATTTGTGCATCGCTCTTATCTCGACCGAGACCAACGTTATTTCGCCTTACAGTTAGTGCGAGATCTGGTGGGATGCTATGTTTACCCTGTTCACCGTTTAGATAGACCAACATCCGGGGTGTTACTGTTTGCACTGGATCAGCAAACCGCTCGAGCGATGGGTCAAGCATTTACAGATAAAACCGTTGACAAAACCTATTATGCCATCACCAGAGGCCATCTTGTCGGCTCCGGTCAAGTTGATTATCCAATCCAAGAAAAGCTCGATAAATTAGGAGATAAATTCGTAGGTGAAGATTTGCCTGCTAAACCAGCCGTTACCGACTATTACTGCGTTAACACGGCGACGTTGCCTATTGCCGTGGGTAAATACCCGAGTGTGCGTTATTCATTAATGCGACTGATGCCACACACAGGTCGCCGCCACCAAATACGTCGCCATTTAGCGCATTTAAGGTACCCAATTATCGGTGATATAAATTATGGAGATAATAAACAAAACCCGTTTTTCGCGGAGCATTTTGGCGTGAAGCGACTCATGTTACACGCTTATAAATTGCAGTTTGTTCACCCACATTCGGGGGAGCAAATTTGTATTACGGCACCAATAGACCACCATTGGCGACAGGTGTTCAACGCGCTAGACTGGCATCAGCAAGCGCAACAATTAGCACAATAACCGCAAAAATTGTCAGCGAACAGTCATTGGCCGATATCAAATTGCTCTGTTTTATAAAAATTTTATCAAAAGGTTAAAATTTAACTTGTAAAGCCAAGGGATTGGCGTATAGTGAAAAATGCAAGTTTTGAAACTGTCTCTGTTTTAAATCGATAGTTCGATCTACTGTTCCAACATCTCGACATAAGACACAACAGCAACACAAAGCTCCACCCGTTGGCTAATGGTAGCCAACAATGTAAATGTAAAATTTTAGGAAAATATTATGTCAGAATTAAAAACTGGTTCAGTAAAATGGTTTAACGACGAGAAAGGTTTTGGTTTTATCGCTCAAGAATCAGGCCCAGACGTATTTGTTCACTTCCGTGCAATTCAAGGTACTGGTCGTCGCACTCTAACTGACGGTCAACAAGTTGAGTTTGAAGTTGTTCAAGGTCAAAAAGGCCCACAAGCGGAAAATGTAAAACCGCTATAATAGCCTTGCTAAAAAATTGTTGAAAAAAGCCGTGGTCGGATGACTACGGCTTTTTTTATGGCAGGCGCTTTATCTTTGTGGTAATTTCCCTATATTAAATAACAATAATTATTAATAAGAGCCTGTAATATGGAATATAAAACGCCATTAGCCAACTTTCTTCTTCATGCTAGCACACGTCCTAACGATATTTTCCTACATCAACCTATTGAAGGTGATTACCATACATTTACCTTTGCAGAGGTCGAGAAAAAAGCTCGCCAGATAGCGCATTACCTACAACAACAAGGTTATCAAACAGGCGAACGCATCGGTATTCTCGCTAAAAACTGTGCTGAGTGGTTTATTACCGACTTGGCTATCATGATGGCGGGTATGATCAGTGTGCCGATTTACGGTACTGCTGGTAAAGGTACCATTAGTTATGTCATTGAACACAGTGCAATGAAGGCTATCTTTGTTGGTCCATTAGATAAAACCGATGCTTTTTTAGGTGCTGATAAGGGCGCTATCGAAATTATCTCATTTGGCAACCACTATCCTAACGCCATCGCTGGCGATATGGATTTAGTGCAAATTTTCAATGAACAGCCAGTATTAGAGCAGTTGCATGAAGCAGGCATGGATGACTGCATGTCGATTGTTTATACCTCGGGCACCACAGGGGCACCGAAAGGGGTGGTGATCAGCTACAAAAACTTGTCATCTGCGGCTCATGCAACCGTTAAGGTGATTGGTAGCCAAGGCAATGACCGAATTTTATCGTATTTACCGCTTGCCCATATTACTGAACGCTGCGTGGTTGAATGCAACGCGTTTGAGTCGGGTATGCAAGTCTACTTTGTAGAATCGTTAGATAAGTTTATCGATAATTTACGTTACTGCTCACCGACCTTGTTTATTTCAGTACCGCGTCTGTGGAGCAAATTCCAGTCGCAAATATTAGCGAAAATGCCATCTTGGAAGCTAAATATTTTATTAGCAATTCCGGTGGTGCGTAATATGGTGGCAAAAAAGATCCGCGCAGGCTTAGGTTTAGCCGATTGCCGTTTGTTTGCTAGTGGTAGCGCGCCGATTTCTGTTGATGTCCTTAAGTGGTATGCACAAGTGGGCGTTAATATCAGTGAAGGTTGGGGCATGACCGAAACATCGGGCCTATCTGCCGGTAATTTACCATTTGAAGAAGCGCTACTGGGCACCATTGGTAAACCGGTCGATTGCGTTGAAATGAAACTATCGGATGAAAATGAAGTGCTTATTCGTGGCGACGCGGTATTCAAAGAGTACTATCATAGTCCCAAAGCCACTGCTGAAGCGTTTGTTGATGGCTGGTTTAGAACCGGTGACAAAGGTGAAATTGATGACAATGGTGCTTATAAGATCGTTGGCCGTATCAAAGAGCAGTTTAAAACGGCAAAAGGTAAATATGTTGTTCCCGTACCCATCGAGCGAATGCTTGCTAAAAACGTACAAATAGAGCAAGTTTGCGTTATCGGTTACGGCCGTCCGCAGCCTCTGGCGCTTGTTGTTTTAGCTGAGGGTATTGATGCCAGCCATGACGGTGTGCAGCAATCTTTATTAGCCACCTTAACAGAGGTTAACGCTGAGCTAGAGTCGCACCAAAAACTTGATTATATTTACGTTTGTAAAGACGCATGGGATGTTAGTAATGAGTTACTGACCCCGACGTTAAAACTTAAGCGCAACGAAATCGAGCAATATTATCAAGACAAGCTTGTCGAGCAAACTCGCGATAAAGTTATTATCGAAGCCTAACCGACAATCCAATCAGCTATACAGCGCCGCTACTCGTTTAAGTATAAGTTAAACATAGCGGCGTTTTTACATTCAAAATCTGCAAGTTTATCAATGAAGTTCGCCATGAATGAGCACAGGGATAGGCTGCTCTGATCGCTCTGAGATAGCCCATAAAAACAGGCAGATTTTCAAATCTTCATTATAGTTATATCTATTTGCATCCTTCGCCATTTATCGTCCTCATGTTGCGACTATATGGCTCAATTGACTGGAGGGCTTATGCCTGTTAGCACCCTAGATGAACTAAATGAGATGGTGGCGCGCGTAAAGGCCGCGCAGAAGAAGTTTTCCGAGTATAGCCAAGAGCAAGTAGATAGAATTTTTCGAGCTGCGTCATTAGCCGCTAATAGTGCCCGTATCCCCTTAGCGCAAATGGCGGTGGAAGAATCAGGCATGGGTATTGTTGAAGATAAGGTCATTAAAAATCATTTTGCCTCGGAATTCATTTACAACAAGTACAAAGATGAGAAAACCTGCGGCGTACTTAACGTCAATGAGGAGTTTGGCACCATTGAAATTGCAGAGCCCGTTGGTTTGATCTGCGGTATTGTGCCTACTACCAACCCAACGTCTACCGCCATTTTCAAAGCCTTAATCTCCTTGAAAACTCGTAATGGAATTGTTTTTTCTCCACACCCGCGTGCCAAGCACGCAACCAATGAAGCCGCTAAAATTGTCCTTGATGCGGCGATTGCTGCCGGGGCTCCTGAAGATATTATCGGCTGGATAGATGTGCCATCAGTGGCGCTATCAAACGCGCTTATGACTCATCCGGATATTAATTTGATATTGGCAACCGGCGGGCCGGGAATGGTTAAAGCCGCTTATTCTTCAGGCAAACCGGCAATAGGCGTAGGCGCTGGTAATGTGCCTGTGGTGATTGATGAAACCGCTGATATCAAGCGGGCAGTGGCTTCAGTTTTGATGTCCAAAACCTTTGATAACGGTGTCGTTTGTGCGTCGGAGCAAGCGGTTATCGTTATGGATGACGTCTATGAGCAAGTTAAGGAGCGTTTCGCCAATCATAATGGTTACGTGTTGAGTAAAGCGCAAGCCGATAAAGTTCGTAAGATAATCCTTATTGACGGTAACTTAAACGCCAATATTGTTGGTCAGCCAGCAGTGAAAATTGCCGAGTTGGCAGGCATCGAAGTACCGCCGAAGACCAAAATCTTAATCGGCGAAGGCGGTCGAGTGAGTATGGATGACCCTTTTGCTCACGAAAAATTATCGCCAACCTTGGGGTTATTTAGAGCATCTTCATTTGAAGATGCTGTCGCTCAAGCCTGTATTATGGTTGAGCTTGGTGGTATTGGTCATACATCAGCGATATATACCGACCAAGATTTGAATAAAGATCGCATAAGCTATTTTGGCGATAAAATGAAAACGGCGCGGATCTTGGTAAATATTCCCACGTCACATGGTGGTATTGGCGATTTATACAATTTTAATATAGCACCATCGTTAACCTTAGGCTGTGGCTCGTGGGGCGGGAACTCGATTTCTGAAAATGTGGGTCCCAAGCATTTAATTAACAAAAAAATGGTCGCCAAGAGGGCAGAAAACATGCTGTGGCATAAACTACCTAAATCGATTTATTTTCGTCGTGGTTGTTTACCGGTTGCCTTATCTGACTTATCGGGTAAGCAACGTGCCTTTATCGTGACCGATAAATTTTTATTTAACAACGGCTACACCGACGAAATCGGCGAAATTCTCAAAGACTTAGGCATGGATACGCATGTGTTTTCAGATGTTGAAGCCGATCCAACATTATCGATAGTAAAACGCGGCGCTGAGGCCATGATGAGTTTTCAACCGGATGTGATCATTGCTCTTGGTGGCGGCTCACCAATGGATGCAGCAAAAATTATGTGGGTAATGTATGAACATCCAGATACCGCATTTGAAGAGCTCGCCATGCGCTTTATGGATATTCGCAAGCGTATTTATAAATTCCCTAAAATGGGTGAGAAAGCCGAACTTGTTTGCATTACGACAACCTCGGGTACAGGCTCTGAAGTGACCCCATTTGCGGTCGTTACCGATGATGAAACGGGGGCGAAATACCCATTAGCCGATTATGAGATAACCCCAAATATGGCGATTGTTGATGCCAACCTTGTTATGGACATGCCTAAATCTCTTACCGCATTTGGTGGCTATGATGCCATCACTCATTGTTTAGAGGCGTATGTGTCGGTGCTTGCGAATGAATATTCAGATGGCCAAGCATTACAAGCATTGAAGTTATTAAAAGAGTACTTGCCATCAGCGTACCAAAAAGGTGCCAATGATCCCATTGCTCGAGAAAAAGTGCATAATGCGGCAACCATCGCCGGTATCGCATTTGCCAACGCGTTTCTAGGTGTGTGTCATTCTATGGCACATAAAGTCGGCGCTGAGTTTCACATCGCTCATGGCTTAGCCAACGCCTTATTAATTTGCAATGTGGTACGTTATAACGCCAACGACAACCCAACAAAACAAGCCGCATTTTCCCAGTATTCGCGTCCTATGGCCAACTGTCGTTACGCAGAGATTGCCGACCATTTGGAACTCAGCAAGCGCGGTGACAACACCCAAGATAAAGTTGAACGTTTATTAACGTGGCTTGAAGAGCTCAAAGCGGTGTTAGACATACCGTCGTCAATTCAGCTTGCTGGCGTCTCGGAAGCTGACTTTATAGGTCAGTTAGATGAACTAGCGGTTGAAGCGTTTGATGATCAATGTACCTCGACAAACCCACGTTATCCGTTGATAACCGAACTAAAAGACGTACTGACAGCCTCTTATTATGGTCAGCCATATAAAGAAGACAGTGAGCCTGCCGAAGCCGCTACTAAGGCAACCAGCAAATCTGCGAGTAAAGCAAAGCCTAAAGCGAAAAAGAAAAAGTCTTAAGCAAACGTGAAACAATAGTTTGCAAAGTAATGGCTGTTGTTTAATTTTGCCAAGGATAGAGATATAAGGTTGGCGATAAAATGTGACGTATAAAAAAGCCCGAACCATGATGTTCGGGCTTTATTTTTTGATCAGTGATTAACGTTGTGATTAAACGTTGAATCTGAAGTGGATAACGTCACCGTCTTTAACAAGGTAATCTTTACCTTCTAGGCGCCATTTTCCAGCTTCTTTAGCACCGGCTTCACCGTTACAAGCGATGAAATCATCAAAGCCAACGACTTCAGCACGAATGAAACCGCGTTCAAAATCGGTATGGATAACACCTGCAGCTTGAGGTGCGGTTGAGTTATTTTTAAACGTCCATGCGCGAACTTCTTTGACACCTGCAGTGAAATACGTTTGCAAGTTTAATAAGCCGTAACCTGAGTTAATTACACGATTTAAACCTGGCTCTTCAAGACCCATTTCCGCCATAAACATTTCACGGTCTTCTGGGTCCATTTCCGCTAACTCACCCTCAATTTCAGCACAAACAGGTACGACAACGGCACCTTCACGCTCGGCAATTTCGCGAACCTGGTCTAAATATGGGTTATTTTCAAAGCCGTCATCATTAACGTTAGCAATATACATGGTTGGCTTAATTGTTAAGAAGTTTAGGTACTTAACCGCCGCGATTTCTTCTTTCGATAAATCAAGCGAGCGGATCATGTGACCTTCTTCAACATGCGCTAGGATTTTTTCTAAAATCGGTAGCTCAAATTTCGCCTCTTTATCGCCACCTTTGGCTTTTTTAGTTTGACGAACAAGCGCACGCTCAGCAGCTTCCATATCAGCAAGTGCCAACTCGGTGTTAATGACGTCGATATCTTCAGCTGGATTTACTTTACCAGCAACGTGAACGATATTGTCATTTTCAAAACAACGAACTACGTGACCAATCGCATCGGTTTCACGAATGTTGCCTAAAAATTTATTACCTAAACCTTCACCCTTTGAAGCACCTGCAACAAGACCAGCAATATCAACAAATTCCATGGTAGTGGCAATAACACGCTCAGGATTTACAATACTGGCAATCTGATCCAAACGTGGATCGGGTACAGGTACCACACCTGTATTTGGTTCAATGGTACAAAAAGGAAAGTTTGCCGCTTCAATACCGGCTTTAGTTAATGCATTGAAAAGGGTAGATTTACCAACGTTTGGTAAACCAACGATACCACATTTAAAACCCATGATGATAATCCTGCTGTTTATTGCGCTTTAAACGAATGTAGACGGTTTTGCGCTTTCTTCAAGCCGTCTTGTTGCCAAATGGCGAAGCATCGAGCCGCTTCGTCGACACACTGGTCGAGTAATGCTTGTTCGTTTTGTGGGGCTTTACCTAACACAAAACCACTGACTCGGTCTTTATGGCCTGGATGGCCGATACCAATTCGCAAGCGATAGAAATCTTTATTGTTTGCCATGCAAGCGATAATGTCTCGTAACCCATTATGGCCACCATGACCGCCACCTTGTTTGATTTTTACTACACCAGGGTCTAAGTCAAGCTCATCGTGAGCAACTAAGATATTGTCAACTGGAATACGGAAAAAGTTCGCTAACGGAGCAACTGCTTTACCGCTACGATTCATAAAGGTTGTTGGGATCAATAAATGGACAACGTTAGAGCCAATCAGGCCTTTACCGTATACACCATGGTATTTTTTGTCGGGAGACAGGGATATATTATATTGTCTAGCAAGTTCTTCAACAAACCAGACGCCTGCATTGTGGCGTGTTTTGGAATATTCGGGGCCTGGATTACCCAGGCCCACAACCAACTGAATATTAGTCGTCAAGGTTACCCTCGCGATTATTCTTCAGTTGTTTCTTCTGCAGCTTCTTCGCTACCGCCTTTAGGAGCATTCACTGTAACAACAGCTTGGTCGTGATCTGCACCTTTAGCTAGTTCTACAGATACAACACCGTTTGGTAGTTTGATATCTGAAAGGTGTAGAGTTTGACCTGCTTCTAAACCAGCAACGTCAACTTCGATGAACTCAGGAAGGTTAGCTGGTAAACACTCAACTTCGATTTCAGTAGCAGCGTGAGCAACAGTGTTGCCAGCTTTTTCAATTACTGATTCGTTGATGAAGTGAAGAGGAACGTTTTGGTGTAAAGCTTTCTTAGCGTCAACACGTAAGAAATCTAAGTGCATGATTTGCTCTTTGTACGGGTGACGTTGCATGTCTTTAAGAACAACTTCAACAGCCTTACCGTCAACGTTAAGAGTTAACACGTGTGAGTAAAACGCTTCTTCTTCTTGTGCACGGAAAACTTTGTTGTGCGCAAGAGTAATAGAAAGTGCTTCTTCACCAGCACCGTAAATGATAGCTGGAACTTTGTTCGCGTGACGTAGGCGGCGGCTCGCACCTTTCCCTAGATCAGTACGTACTTCAGCATCTAAAGTAAAAATATCCATGATAGATTCTCTATAAATTAAATAAAAAGATTCATTGCTTTTCGCGACCAAAAAACAATATTTAGTGCCTAATATTAGGCGGTATTTTCATTAGCCAATGGTTAGCGGTTGCTAAATAAACGACCAATAACGTAAGGGGCAAATGAAAAAGGCGCGGAATAATAACATTTTTTATGCCATTAACAAACAAAAAGTGCGCTCGAGGCGCACTTTTTTCAATGTTTAACCGACTTTGTTACATGCCGGTTGCCGATTAGCGTTGATTCGCTTAGGCTTCAAACATTGCTGAGATTGACTCTTCGTTGCTAACGCGACGAATGGCTTCAGATAACATACCTGCTAATGATAACTGGCGAACTTTATCAAGTCCTTTAATTTCTTTGCTTAGCGGGATTGAATCCGTAACGATCATTTCATCGATGACAGAGTTCTTAATGTTCTCGTAGGCATCACCACTAAATACCGGGTGAGTGGCATAAGCAAAGACACGACGCGCACCGTGTTCTTTTAATGCTGCCGCAGCTTTACATAGTGTACCGCCGGTATCGATCATATCGTCAACGATAATACAATCTCGACCTTTAACGTCACCAATAATGTGCATGACTTGTGATACGTTCGCTTTTGGACGGCGTTTATCGATAATCGCTAAATCCGTGTCGTTAAGAAGCTTAGCAACAGCACGGGCACGAACAACGCCACCGATATCTGGTGATACCACGACTGGGTTATCCAATTCTTTGGCCAACATGTCTTCAAGTAAAATCGGAGAACCAAATACGTTGTCTACTGGTACATCGAAGAAACCTTGAATTTGCTCAGCGTGTAAATCAACGGTTAATACACGGTCAACACCAACGCTTGAAAGGAAATCAGCAACTACTTTTGCTGTAATTGGCACACGAGCACTACGTACACGACGATCTTGGCGAGCGTAACCAAAGTAAGGGATTACCGCGGTAATACGACCGGCTGAAGCGCGGCGTAACGCATCAACCATAACAATCAATTCCATTAGGTTGTTGTTGGTAGGCGCACAAGTAGATTGGATAATAAAAACGTCAGAACCACGAACGTTCTCGGTAATTTCAACGCTGATTTCACCATCGCTGAAACTGCCTACTTTCGCATCGCCAAGGCTGATATATAAACGATCGGCGATTTTTTTAGCCAGTTCAGGGGTGGCGTTACCCGCAAAAATTTTCATGTCAGGCACTGTCAGTTCCTCAGAAACTTTGACATCGTTACTTAGAATAGCTTAGTCAGATTGAGGCTTAAAACCTCATTCGCGGACTAAGCTGCGAGAGCTAATCTAATGTTAGCATCTTATCGACTCTTTATTGTCGACGCCGTGCAATCTTGCAATTCTTGTAAGATTGGCGACTTATCAAGGCCTTTGGCTATAAACGATTGCGTACCTGGCGGTAATTTTTGTTGAATTGCTTCCGCACTTTCTTTGTTATTGAACCAAGAAAAAATACACGCACCGGTTCCCGTCAACCTCGACGGCGCGTATTCTAACAACCATGCCATAAGCTTGGCAACCTCGGGATAAAGTTTTATCACTAACTGTTCGCAGTCATTGCCCGATTGCTCAATATCTATCGCTTCTGCAGCCAATATGGGGGTGTTACGTGGTAAATCAGGGTGACTGAAAATCTCTGCCGTCGAAATATGGACATCCGGCACGGTAATTAAAAACCATGGGTTATCTATGGTCACAGGTGTTAATTTTTCGCCAACGCCTTCAGCAAATGCGGTATAACCGTGGACAAAAACTGGCACATCAGCGCCTAGCGCTAGGCCTATTTTTGCCAACTCGTCGGTGCTAAGGTTAATATCCCATAACGTATTTAAGGCGAGTAATACCGTTGCAGCGTTGGATGATCCACCACCAAGGCCGCCGCCCATAGGCAAGCGTTTTTCTAATTTTATATTCACACCCAGGGGATTGTCGGCGTAGGGTTTTAAAGCGTAGGCCGCCTTAACAATTAGGTTATCTTCATTAGCCACACCGTTAATAGGTGTGAGTAATTGAATGTCATTGTTGTTGGTGATTTGGAATTGCAGATAATCACCGAAGTCTAACATTTGAAATACGCTTTGTAATTCGTGATAGCCGTCTTCCCTGCGACGGTTGATATGCAAAAATCGATTGATTTTTGCAACCGAGCTAAAACGATAATAAGGCTGCATAATTAGAAAAGTTCCCAAGTATTGATCGCTAATTTGATGCGCATATTATCATGATGTATGGTCAGTTTGTTAGCCAAGCGAAATTGGTTGACTAAGGTATAACCTTGATAGTCCACTTGATAGTGACGATTATTAAGGTGGCTCGTTAACCGAGTTGGTAACTCGGTAGTATCGCTGTATTGAATATCGTCTGTGTGTGTATACTTCATTCCTTTGAGCCACATCGTCAGTGCGGATACAGGCAAATCGATGCCAGAAATTGACGCGAGTAAGTAATCTAAATCACGATGCTGATAGGTTTTGCCATCAATCTCAAGGGTATGCAAACCAGATTGTGTCGTTAGCGTCAGCACGTTAACCCCTAAAAACGTGGTCAACTTTAATTCTTGGCGCTGTGCTTGTCGCCACCAATATAAGTTAGCACTTTGTTTACCGTCTGTTTGCAGGAAAGCTATTTTGCCCCGTATAAGCCAGTCATTTACGCCGTTGAGTGCTTGCTCGCGCGCCGATTGCTGCTGATAGAGTTCGCTATCTGAATATAGGGTTGTACAAGCCGGTAGTAAAAGTAACAGCAAAACGGGTAATAAATACCTAGCTAGGCATCTATTTGGCTTAGCTAAAGCATTGATATTGTTATTTGTTATAGGGTGTCGAAAAAACATAAATTGCCTTGGTTGTTTAATTTAACAGCTCGAAATTAATATAGAGATTTTTTAGCTATTTAATAGTCACATTAAACTCAGCTTATTTCCTAACTCATCACATGTTACTAACTCAGCCTATTTTACTCACAATGGGAGCAGCTATTTATCGTGTGACAACAGGTGTTCGTTAAGTGCACCACATGCTTGTTATCGATGATCTGTTCTTATATCAACAACTAGAGCGTGTTGATCTTTTAGGGTTAAATTTTGTTCGAATTAAATGCATTTTTATCGCGGCACTTGTGATACGCATAGTTATTCTACGCACAAAGCAAGTAACAATGAAAAAAATGCATTTAAACGAATCCAAAGGACAGCTTTTATGATGCCTTTCTACTGTGTTATCACTTACTTATGTGGAGTAACCACACAACATAAGCTCTGCCTTGTATAAAAACATCATAAATTGCTGTAAAAACAACCTCAAAAGATCAACACGCTCTAATGATGAGTTTATGCGCACAAATAATGATCGTTGTTGTTGATAGCCAATCACAAAGCTGTTAATAACGCTTATTATAGTGCCAATATCCTTAATATTTTTCTGGGAATTGAGCCGAGTATCTTTTCATCTTTGCTGTAATCCCGTAAAATTAACAGCTAATTGAAATATTTGCATCTGTTTGTTTGGATTTAGGTTGCTTACGGTTGTTCGGCCTTTAAAGTGACATAACAGATGTGTCGATAACATTATAATTATTTAGGTTATCGTCTCAACGTGTCAACACAGGTTAATAAATATACTATGTCCATTTTTGCTGTCGGAATAAACCATAATACTGCTCCCGTGTCGGTGCGAGAAAAAGTGGCTTTTACGCCAGACAATCTCACACACGCATTGCAGCAAATGGTTGAGCAGCTTGAATGTAAAGAAGCGGCTATTTTATCTACCTGCAACCGTACCGAATTATACTTTGTCAAAGATCGCCCCATTGACACGGTTCAACAGGAAGTCACCCAGTGGTTAGAAACTTATCATAGTGTCACCGCGAGTGCGATTGCACCGAGTTTGTATTGGCATCAAGATGGTAAAGCGGTCAATCATATGATGCGTGTTGCTTGTGGCCTTGATTCACTTATTTTGGGTGAACCACAAATCCTTGGACAAATGAAACAAGCGTATTCAAGTGCCAAAGCCGCAGGGTCGATGAATGTTGTCATGGAGCGCCTATTTCAACGTACCTTTGGTGTTGCCAAAGAAGTGCGCACCGAAACTGAAATAGGCTCTAGCGCGGTATCTGTAGCCTTTGCTGCAGTTAATTTAGCCAAGCATATCTTTGCCGATTTGAAAAAATCGAAAGTCTTGTTGATTGGTGCCGGTGAAACGATTGAGCTCGTCGCTAAGCATTTGTATGACAATCAAGTTGGTAAAATTACCGTTGCCAACCGAACGGTTGCTCGAGCGCAAAATATGGCTACCGAGATTGGTGCAGATGTGATCACCTTGGCGCAAATTCCAGATCATATTTGCGATGCAGATATTGTTATTTCATCGACCGCTTCTACGTTGCCTATTATCGGCAAAGGTATGGTGGAACAAGCACTGCAGAAGCGTCGCCATCGACCAATTTTTATGGTCGATATCGCTGTTCCTCGTGATATCGAGGAGCAGGTGGGGGCACTGGAAGATGTTTTCTTATATACGGTCGATGATTTACAAGGTATAGTGGCGCAAAATTTGGCAAATCGCCGTAAAGCGGCGGTTGCCGCCGAGAAGATTGTCGGTAATGGCTGTGATGACTTCATGGCATGGTTGCGTGGTTTGAAAACGCAACACTCAGTGGTGGCTTATCGTCAGCAATGCATGCAAAAGCGTGATGAGTTACTCGACAAAGCCAAACAACAATTAGCCAATAATAAAGATCCTGATGCGGTGTTGGCAGAATTGGCGACCAAGTTAACAAATAATTTAATGCACGCACCTACGCGGGCAATCCAGCAAGCGGCACAAGGTGGCGAGCTGGACAAACTTATCTATCTGCACGATGTTTTTGATTTAGAAACGAAACAAAACTAGATTTAAATCATCGTCGCTCTTATATAACTTTTGGTGAAAATAACTACATGAAAGATTCTGTATACCAAAAATTGGAAACGCTCGTTGAGCGCTTTGAAGAAGTACAACACTTATTGTCTGATCCTGATGTCATCGGTGATCAGGAAAAGTTTAAGGCGTTATCAAAAGAGTTTTCGCAACTGGAAGAAGTGACGAAAGTATTCAACGACTATAAGCAAGCGCAAGATAATTTTGAAATGGCGCAAGAAATGCTTAAGGACGATGATCCTGATATGCGCGATATGGCGCAAGAAGAGTTTAAAGACGCGAAAGAGGCGATTGAAACTTTGGCGCATGATTTACAGATTTTGTTATTACCAAAAGATCCGAATGATGATAACAACTGTTTTGTTGAAATCCGCGCTGGTGCCGGTGGTGATGAAGCGGCAATTTTTGCTGGTGACTTGTATCGTATGTATACTCGCTACTGTGAAAAGCAGGGCTGGAGCACCGAAATCATTAACATGAATGAAGGTGAACACGGCGGTTATAAAGAGATCATCGTTAAGCTTAGCGGTGATGGCGTTTATGGCCAAATGAAATACGAAAGTGGTGGACACCGCGTGCAACGTGTACCTGAAACTGAGTCTCAAGGTCGTGTGCATACATCCGCGTGTACCGTGGTTGTGATGCCAGAGATCCCAGAATCTCAAGCCATTGAAATCAACAAAGCAGACTTAAAAGTTGATACGTTCCGTGCATCCGGTGCTGGTGGTCAGCACGTTAACAAAACAGACTCAGCGATCCGTATTACCCATATTCCAACGGGGATTGTTGTTGAGTGTCAAGATCAACGTTCACAGCACAAAAACCGTGCCCAAGCAATGTCCGTATTAGCGGCTCGTTTACAGCAAGCCGAAGATGATAAGCGCCGTGCAGAAGAAGAATCGTCACGTCGTTCGTTAGTTGCGTCGGGTGATCGTAGTGAGCGTATCCGTACTTACAACTATCCACAAAGTCGTATGACCGATCACCGTATTAACTTAACCTTGTATCGTTTAGCAGAGGTTATGGAAGGTAATTTGCAGCTGGTATTAGAGCCTATTATGCAAGAAAACCAAGCAGACTTACTGGCTGCGTTAGCAGATAACAATTAATCAACGGTTATTTTTCGTAAACAAAGTTTGTAATCTTAGTTTGGAACCCCAATTTGGAATCAGAGTTTGGAACGTAAAACGAACCTAACAATAAAGCAGTGTTTAGCGATAACTAAACACTGCTTTTTAGCATTTGAAGACGCCTACGACGCAAAAGTTGATAGTGAAGTCTTGTTATCAGCCATATTAAAAAAACCGAAAAGCTACTTGCTTACGTGGCCTGAACAGCAATTAACGGATGCACAATATCGGCAATTTCAGGAATTTGTTGAGCGCCGCCAACAAGGGGAGCCGGTTGCCTATATTATCGGTTATCAAGAGTTTTGGTCGCTGAACTTTAAGGTAGCACCTTGCACCTTGATCCCACGTCCTGACACCGAAGTGCTCATTGAGACGGTGTTAGAAAATCACCCACAGCGACAGCTTAGGTTATTAGATTTAGGCACTGGAACTGGGGCAATAGCGTTAGCTTTAGCTCATGAAAACCCAAGTTGGCAAGTTGACGCGGTTGACTTTAATGACCAAGCGGTGACGTTAGCAAAAGACAACGCCAATACATTGCAACTCGACCATGTGGCTATATATCAAAGTGACTGGTTTACAAATATCGATGCGAGTAAGCGTTTTGATATTATTGTGTCAAACCCACCATATATTGCCGATGACGATCCGCACCTAACGCAGGGCGACGTGCGTTATGAACCGGTATCGGCGTTGATAGCGAAAAATCAAGGCTATGCCGATATTATTCACATTGTTGATGTGGCTAAACAGTATTTAAAGCCAGCAGGGGCTTTGTACTTAGAACATGGTTTTGAACAACACCAACAGGTGCAACAGATCTTAGCAGAAGCAGGTTATGTCAACGTCGATACAGCGTATGACTATGGTGGTAACCCACGCATAACTTATGGCTATTTACCCGATTAAATTAGTACTCACTAACATTAGTCATTAAAAAAGGCTTAGCGCATATTCGCTAAGCCTTTTGCTATTTATGGCTATCGGTGTAAATCTCAAGTGGAGTTACACTTAGGTGTTAATCGTTAACTAGCCTTGAGCATTGATGCGTTCGCCATTAACATGCTGTGAAGCATCACTCATTAAATAGATATAGGCTGGCATGATATCTTCAGGAGTGGCGATTTTCGATTTATCTTCAGCTGGGAAGGCTGTTTGACGCATTTTGGTATCTGTAGCACCTGGGTTGATGGCATTTACACGCAAACTGCTGCCTTCGTATTCATCAGCAACAACCTGCATCATGCCTTCGGTAGCGAATTTTGAAATACTATACGGCCCCCAAAATGCACGACCTTTATTACCAACACCAGAGGTAGTGAACAACAATGATGCACTAGGAGCTTGTAACATGGCTGGGATCAGTGCTTGCGCTAAATGCAACTGCGCCGTTACGTTAACTTTCATTACGTCGTCCCAAATTTGATTATTAATTTGCGTAAAAGGCGTTAACTCACCTAACACGGATGCATTTAACAATGCACCATCTAAATGACCAAACTGAGCGGTGATGGTGCTGGTCATGTCTTTATAGTGCTGTTGGGTGGCACCTTTCATATCTAATGGAATAATTGCCGGCTCTGGATAGCCTGCATTAACAATCTCATCGTAAACGGCTTCAAGTTTTTCCACTGTTTTACCTAATAGGATCACGATGGCACCGTGTTTGGCGTAATGTACAGCAGCACAACGGCCAATACCATCACCAGCACCGGTGACAAGTATGGTTTTATTTTTTAAACATTGGTCGGTTACGATAAATTCAGACATGATGATTTCGTTTTTAATTTGCAAGTATATATGTGACGTATTTTACTCGTAGTTGAGCAATGATTCGACCTCTATTTATATAAAGTCAGATTTTTATAGTGCATTTTTATAGTGCAGTTTTATTGCGCAGTTAAATCTAACTGTTTCAGTCAACGTCTACAGATGTCTAACGACACATTTCACTCACACATTTGTGGGCTGATCATGTCGTCAGTAGGCAACCATACCGCAAAAAAGTTAGCCAAGATAAGCAGTTAGCTCTCACTGGTCTTATCAGTAGAGAAACGCTAAGCATGTGCACAAAAAAGGGTAGTAAAATGCATCATCTTGGGTTAGTTTAATCATAACCGGTTAATCACTGGTCGTACTAGTTTATAAAAATCAAATAAAATCGCTTTAAAAACAATAACATTATTTGAATGCGGTAAAAGTTCCTCTGGGGAGACATATGAAAAAACTGATGATTGGCCTTGCTGTCGCAAGCGCTCTTGGCTTAACGGCCTGTGATGGGGAAACCATCAGCGATATTAACAATCAAAATGCCGATAAAAATCCTACACCGGTTACGAGTCGCGTGGTGTTTGATCCTACTGACCCAGAAGGGGTGTCCGTACCAAATGATCTATTACTTTTAGTTGATGATGAAGATGTAGAGTCTGGGGTAGCAATAAAAGACGGAACGTTTAACTTTCCTGTCGACGACCCAAGCGATTTTTCTAACCCGTTAGTTGCAGCAAATACCCTAGATGGTTGGTCAACCCATCAGCCATTTGTGTTAGCGTTAGATATGGCTGACGGAATTACCGTTGATCCAAGCAGCGTGATGTCAGGTGAGGCTGTACATATCTTTGAAGCCGTTATGGGCGGCGATATGAGCGATGCTGATTGCACTGCGGTACCACGAGGTATCGCTTGTAAGCCAGGCGCGAAGTTAACTTTTGGTGTCGATTTTGTGGTTAAAGCCGAAGGCACCTCGTTAACTGTTGTGCCACTTAAACCGTTAAAAGCGAAAACAACCTACATTATGGCATTAACCGACAGCTTACTGGATTCTGAAGGTTATGCTGTATTAGGTTCAACAACGTATGAGTTAGTAAGTCAAGATATTGCGACATCGCCAATTGACGATCCGTCATTAGGTGGCTTACAGGCTATTTCAAATAGTTTTGAAGCGGTAGCCGCAGCTGTTGGTGTTGAGCGCGACTCGATAACATATACTGCAGCGATGACCACACAGTCGACAGTGGACTCACTTGCGGTAACTAAGCAATTATTAGCCGCGAGCTTAAATCCGCAAACGGCATTGTTCCCAACACCATCCGTTGCGGTGATGGATACTAACTTAACGGTTGCCAACGTACTAGTAAATGCCGGCTTATTAGATCCTGCTGATCCGCAACTCGTGCCTTTGTACACAAGCGCAAAATTATATGCTGGTAAGGTAACGGTTCCTTATTATTTGCAAACACCACAATCGCCTGCATTGGCACAACGCACTAACTGGCAAGCATTATGTGATTCAGGTGCTATGTTAGCGTTTGCAACATCATTACCAGAAGGCCCTGTAAGTCCAACCGATGCTGCCTGCATGAGCTTTGGTTTACGTGACGTTGGCATTGATACTGAACGAAACCTAACCAAGTTCAACCCCATTCCGAAAGTACAATCAATGCAAAATCTTGATGTACAAATGACGGTGCCAGATCCTATGGTCGCTAACGCGGTACGTCAAGCACTTGGTTTGCCAGGGCAAATCAGTGAGTCAGAAGCGGGTTGGCCAGTGGTGATGCTACAGCACGGTATTACTTCGAAAAAAGAAGATATGTTAGCGTTAACCGGTCTTTTATCGGTCAATGGTTTTGCTACCATTGCAATTGACCACCCGTTACATAATTCACGTGGTTTTGATACCGATGAAGACGGCGTTGCGGAATTTGAAGCGGCGGCAAATCCGTTTTATTACATTAATATTGCTGACTTAGTTAGTGGTCGAGATAACTTTAGACAAAGCGCTGCCGACGCAATGGCGTTACGTATGGGCATTAACTTCTTACAAGGTGCGAATGTAAACGCGGGTGAAGTTTACTATGTGGGCCACTCTCTTGGTGCTTTGACAGGCGTTAACTTTTTAGCGATGACCAACTCACCGCTTAATGATCAGGTTGATGCTTTCTTTAAAGTGCAAGCAGCATCGCTAGCTTCTCCAGCTGGAGGCGTGCCAAACTTTGGTATGGCGTCACCTACGTTTGGTCCTTTGATTAAATACAACCTAGCGCTGAGCTTATCACCTGAGTTTGCCACAGCCGCACAGGATATTGGTGGTGCCAATGCGACAGCGGCAGATATGGTGGCATTCTGGAACAATTTTGAAGCCAATGGTATGGTAACCCCTGAAGTACAAGCGGCTTTAGCACAGTGGACTTTCGCTGCGCAGACTATTGTTGATGCGGCTGATATGATTAATTATACCCAGCCACTCGTAGCTAACGGTACTCCGTTACATATTATTGAAATGGTTGGTAATGGCTTAGATGTTCCTGCTGATACTGTGATACCACTTACCACGCCGACATCGCCGTTAGCTGGTTCAACGCCACTGATTAACTTATTAGGTGTTGATACGGTATCAGAAACGACAGCAGCTGCGACGCCAGTGTCAGGCGCGGTTAAATTTGTTGCCGGTGATCATGGCTCAATCCTAAACCCAGCGGCAAGCCCTGCAGCGACACAAGAGATTCAGTCGCAAATTGCCGCTTATTTTGCTACTAAAGGCACGGCTATTGTCGTAAACAACCCTGACGTGGTTCTACAACAACAATAATCAGACGTTAATAACGTTTTGAATAAGGAGGCATAATGCCTCCTTTTTTTATTTGTGACTTGAACTTACAAGGCGAGCATGATGCAATTGAGGTTTGCGTCGAATGGGGGCTTGCTCCCATAAAAATATTTACAGTGCTGTTATTACCAGGCATTTACTAGGAGAAGTAAATTGGAATTTTTATACGAGTATGGCTTATTTTTTGCCAAAGTCTTTACGTTCGTTATTGCGGTTATTGCCATAATTGCAGCCATTGCCGGTGCTGCACAAAAGCAAAAGCATAAAAAGGGTGAGTTGGACGTTTGCGATTTAACCGAGCGTTATCAAGATACCGAACATTACATGTTGGCTAATTTATTAGATAAAGATGAATTTAAGCAACATGAAAAAGAGCTTAAAAAGCAACAAAAGCAAAAGGATAAAGCGAGCGATAACCAAGAGTCGTCAGCGCGATTGTTCGTTTTAGATTTTAAAGGCTCAATAGATGCGAAAGAAGTTGATAGCTTACGCGAAGAAATCAGTGCCATTTTAAGCGTCGCTAACGAGCAAGATGAGGTGCTGGTTCGTTTAGAAAGTGGTGGCGGTATGGTACACGGTTATGGACTTGCATCATCGCAACTTGATCGCTTAGTGAAAGCCAATATACCGCTAACCGTAGCGGTTGATAAAGTGGCGGCCAGTGGTGGCTATATGATGGCATGTGTTGCAGATAAAATTCTTTCTGCGCCATTTGCCATTGTTGGCTCAATCGGTGTACTTGCTCAAATTCCTAACTTCCATAAAGTATTAAGGAAGAATGACATCGAATTTGAACAATTAACGGCGGGTGAGTATAAGCGTACCTTAACGATGTTTGGTGAAAATACCGATAAAGGTCGTGAAAAATTTATCGAAGAGCTTGAAGACACCCACGAGTTATTTAAGCAGTTTGTGAGTGAGCATCGTCCAAGCCTTGATATCAGTAAAGTTGCCACCGGCGAGCACTGGTTTGGCATCCGTGCAAAAGAGCTTGGCCTCGTTGATGAGATCCAAACCAGTGATGATTATGTGCAAAATGCAGCAAAACAGAAAAAAGTCATGTCTGTAAAATTTGAAACTAAGAAGGGCATTGCGGAAAAATTTGCCAAGGCGGCTTCGTTATCTGTTGAGCGTTCACTGGGCAAATTGTGGCAAAATAACCGCATTTTCCCTAGTTAATTGCCGTTAAGGGTTACACAATGCAACAGGATTTTTGGCATAACTGCTGGGATAAAAACTCAACTGGCTGGCATCAAAGTGAATGTCAGCCAATGTTAGCGGAATATTTACCGAGCCTTTGGCGAGCAACAGATCAACATATTTTTGTCCCGTTATGTGGTAAATCGGATGATCTGGTGTTTTTAACTGAGCATGGCAAGGTGGTTGGTAACGAGTTGAGCGCGATTGCTTGTCAGCAATTTTTTAGCGAACACAAGTTAGCTTACACAACGCAGGAAAAACAACCGTTTACCGTCTACCAATCAGCAAATATAGATATTTATCAAGGGGACTTTTTTTCCTTAAACGTTGATGACTTTCAAACCTTTGATTGGATTTATGACCGAGCCGCACTGATAGCATTACCCGAGTCGATGCAAGTTGATTATGTGGCTAAGCTAAAGCGTTTTTTTGGTGCCAATACTCGTTTGTTTTTGCTGACCTTAGAATATGATCAACAGCAAATGAGTGGACCGCCATTTAATATTGATGAGCAACGAGTTAACCGCTTATTTAAAGGCTTGACGATAGAAAAACTGGCAAGCAGAGAGTTAGCCGACAGTCGTTTTGCACAGCGAACCTTCCCGGTAAGTAAATTGGTTGAGAGCTTGTATATTATAAGCCTATAACGTTATGGGGTGTATTAAACACTTCCCATTTTGTTTACGGCAGTCTGAATTGTGAGATTGCAAGATAATAAAAAACGCGCCTAGGCGCGTTTTTTATTATCTTGCTTAGCCGAGAAGCACTAACAGTTCATCGACAGAGTCTTTTGATGGTTAGTCTTTTAAATGGTGGAAATCGATACGATCACCACGGGTATCATCAACACTGTTGAACACGTCTTCATTAAATTGACCTTCAGCTTTACCAACGATGACGGTAACCATTGAATCACCGGTTACGTTTACTGCGGTACGTACCATATCTAATAAACGGTCAACACCAATGATCAAACCAATACCTTCAACCGGCAAGCCAACTTGTGCAAGTACCATCGCTAGCATGATCAGACCAACACCTGGCACACCGGCGGTACCAATTGATGCTAACGTTGCGGTAACGATAACCATTAAGAAGTCGGTTAGGCTTAAATCAACATTAAACACTTGGGCAATAAATACCGTTGCAACACCTTGCATAATCGCTGTGCCGTCCATGTTGATGGTTGCCCCCATAGGAACGGTAAATGACGCAATAGGGTTACCTACACCAAGCTTTTTAGTCGCGGTATTCATGGTTGACGGGATGGTTGCGTTTGAACTTGCCGTTGAGAATGCAAACATTGCCGTAGTGCGCATTTTCTTAATGAAGGTTATCGGGTTTAATCCGGTCAATAACTTCAAAATCGTTGGGTAAGTTACAAATGCGTGCACCATCAATACACCTAATACGGTAAAGAAGTATACTGCTAAGTTGCCAAACGCTTTTGGATCAAGCTTGCTGAATAAGGTTGTCATCAAACAGAACACACCATAAGGCGCTAAGTTCATCAGGATAATAACAAGACGCATGATGACTTCATTTAAGTCTTCGAAAGTTTTGGTAATACGTTCGCCAGCTTCGCCCGCTAGTGCTACAGCAATACCAAATAGTAATGCAAAGACAATCACTTGTAGCATGTTACCTTTAGCAAACGCATCAAAAGGGTTGGTTGGGAACATACCAATGATAACTTGCGTTAAGGTAGGCGCTTCTTTCGCTGCAAAGGTAACATCGGCGCTCATGTTGACGCCTTCACCTGGGGCAATCAAGATACCCGCCAAAATTGCAATAGAGATAGCAATAGCGGTTGTCATTAAATACAAGGCAATTGCACGGCCACCGATACTACCAATTTTTGAGGTGTCGGTAAGAGAGCAGGTTCCGCATACCAGAGAGACGAAAACTAACGGGACAACCAGCATTTTTAAACTGGTTACAAAAATCTGACCACCAATTTCAAATAAACCATCAATAAAAAAGGCTTTGACTTTAAAATCAAACAGACCAAATGGGATAATTAGATCGCCATCTTTCGGTAAGCCAAATTGGAATACCAAGCCTAACGCGATACCGGCAATCATACCGATAACAATACGCATTGTAAGGCTATTCGCATTTTCTTTGTTCATAGAACAACTCTTTATACAGTAAAAAATAGATGTACTGACAATTCTACAGTAAAGAGAACAATTTTGTTAACCCCCTGTAATATATATTGCCAAGTAAATCGGGTCGTGCGCATTGTTGCCTATAAGCCCCTAGCAGGACAGAAAATTTTTGTATTAAAAGGTAACTTTTTTGTGATGAATCGGTTACTATGGCAAGTGATAAAATAACAATAAAGTCAGGGAGACAGCTTTTTATGAAGCAACTTCAGCGTTTTCTGCAGCTATTTTTACTTGCTATGTTAACTGCGTGTGGCGGTGGTGAGCCCCTCGATGGAGGTACAAACTCCAGTGGCGGCGAAACACCACCTCCTCCAGCAACAACCACAATTAGCGTGAGTATCGATAAAACTCAAATTAGTAATGACTCACCCGGTATCGTTTCAGCTAAAGTTGAAACCAATGGCAGTCCGGTCGAAGGGGTTGTCGTTTATTTTGAAACCGACCTTGGTATTTTTGATGTTGAATCGGCATCAGCATTAACTAACTCTGAAGGTATTGCGACCATTGGTTTAAAACCGACAGACGTTAGTGGGGCAGGTACGGTGACTGCAAAACTGGACTCTGGTGAAAGCGGCACCGTTGGATTTGAATCAGCTGGTGATGGTCTTGAAACCGGCGGTACGGAAAACCCAACTGGTGAACGCTTTGAGTTGACTTTAAATATTAGCTCGCCGCAAGTAAGCGCAAACAGCCCACAAACAGTAACCGCTAACTTAGCAAGTACCACAAATGGTCTTATCGCAGGTGCGGTTATTCAATTTACTGCCGATAGTGGCTTTTTATTACCAGCATCAGGTACTGCGTTAACAGACAGCCAAGGTAATGCAACCATTATTATTAATGCCGATACTATTGCTGGTGCAGGTACCGTCACTGCAGTGGTAAAAGCGCCTGAAAAAGCAAAAGACACTAAAGGTGAAGTCAGCTTTGCTAACGCAGGTGACGGTTCAGCCGTCGCCGGTAAGCAAGTTAACTTGACTCTATCATCGAACCAAATCAGTGCAGCATCACCTGCAACCGTAACGGTAACGGTGACGAACGCAGGTAACCCTGTTGCAAACGAAGTCGTTAATTTTTCATCAACGTTAGGTGTGTTCGATCCTTCATCAGGTACTGCTCTGACTAACGAATCGGGTGTTGCAACGATCACCTTAAAAGCTGGTAATGTCGAAGGCGCGGGTCTGGTAACCGCTACGGTATTAAGCGGTGAGTATGACTCTATTGGCTTTGCGACACAAGGTGATGCACAAGCTATTACAGGTAACGAAGTTTCTCTTTCTATTTCTAACACCTCTGTCAATAAAGATGCGAATGCCACGTTAACCGCTATGGTTACAAATAATGGTGTAGCTATTGCCGGCGAGGTTGTTAACTTTTCAGCAACGTTAGGTGCCTTATCGCCAGTATCAGGTACTGCACTCACCAATGCTGATGGTAAAGCCATTATTACCTTAACTGCAGGCACTGTTGCCGGTGCCGGTGTTGCAAGTGTTACTTTGGATAATGGCGCTAACGCCACCGTTGGTTTTGAAACCGCAGGTGACGACATTGTCGATTCAAGCAAAAATATTGCTCTATCCATATCATCTACTATGGTCAGTGAAGCGGCTCCAGCAACGGTAACCGCTGTAGTATCAGACAGTAATGGCCCTATTGCTGGTGAAGTTGTTAATTTCTCAAGCTCTTTAGGTGTGTTTGCTCCTGTATCAGGTACTGCACTGACTGATTCGAAAGGTACTGCGACAATTGTATTAACTGCCGGCGACGTAGAAGGTGCTGGTGTTGTTACCGCACGCTTAACGACAGGTGAGCTAGATACATTAGGTTTTGCGACAAAGGGTGATGCATCTGATGTTGGTGGTAAATCCGTTGCGATCAGTATTTCTAACGCCAATGTAACTGGTGCTGGTCAGCCAGCAGAATTACGAGCAACGGTAACTGATGGTGGTGCACCTGTTGCTGGTGAAGTTGTAAACTTTGCGGCTACCCTAGGTACACTATCGCCAGCTTCTGGTACAGCACTGACCAATTCTGATGGTGTAGCAACGATTAATTTAACTGCAGGTCAAGTGGCAGGTGCTGGTGTTGCTAGCGCAACCTTAGATAATGGTGCCAACGCAAAAGTTGGTTTTGAAACCGACGGTCTTGAAGCTGTTGCTGAAACAATATTGACATTGACGTTTAAAGATAACCAATCGTTAATAAGCAATGACCAACCTGCGACCTTGATTGTAAAGCTTGAAAACAATGGTCAAGCAGTTGCGCGAGAAGTGATTACCTTTACAACAAGTTTAGGTAAGCTAAACCCGATCAGTGGTACGGCATTAACAGACTCCAATGGTGAGGCAGCCATTACATTAACCGCAGGTGATATCGCAGGTGCCGGTATCGTTACGGCAACAGCATCAACTGGTGAGACAGATACCATTGGTTTTGCAACGGCTGGTGATGAAATATCATTTGTTGGTAAATTAATCGTAATAGAGTCGGTTATACCCACATCCCTAGATGGAACCGAATACCCAGATGAGGCAATCACAGCTAAGACACCGGCAATCGTTACTGTAAAGGTAACTGATGCGAGCGGTGTTGTTGCGAATGAAGTCGTGAATTTCTCAAGTACTTTAGGTGTGTTCTCACCTGCATCAGGTACCGCATTAACGGACTCGACCGGTACGGCGACTATCGTCCTAAACGCAGGTAATGTAGAAGGCGCAGGTCTTGTATCGGCAAGTCTTGTAAGTGGTGAGCGAGACAGTAAAGGCTTTGCAACCATTGGTGATGCATCGGTAACTCCTGGTAAGTCGGTAAGAATTGATACTGCACCGTTTAGCCTAACTGATGCGGATAGCGTAGCTACAGTTACAGCTATTGTAACGGATGGTGGAAAAGCTGTTTTTGGCGAAGTTGTTAATTTCTCTTCAACGCTCGGTAATTTGCAACCATTATCTGGTACGGCATTAACTGATATTGATGGCAAAGCAACTATCGAGATCAGTGCAGGCGACGTTGCTGGTGCAGGTGTTGTTACCGCTACACTAGATAACGACGCGACAGCTCGTGTTGGGTTTGAAACTTCAGGACTTGAAGAACCCCCTGTCACAACGATTAACTTTATTAATCCTTCATTGGTATCGCTAAGCGGTTCAGATAAAGCGACATTTAAAGTCGAAGTGATGCATGGTTCAGCACCAGCAAAATTTGAAGTGATCGAATTTACTTCGACGTTAGGCAATTTACATCCTAGTAGTGGTACAGCGTTAACGAATGAGCAAGGTGTTGCATCGATCACGGTAAGTACCGGTGATGTTGCAGGTGCAGGTCTATTAACCGCCAAAACATTAACTGCTGAAGTGGATACGATTGGTTTTGAAACAGCGGGTGATGAGACACCTGTTGTCACGAAATCAATAGTTATGGATGCCATTTCAGCTGATATTTCAGCAGTTTTGCCTGCAACAGTTAGTGTTACTGTTGAAGACGCAAATGGTGATCCGCTTTACGGCGAAATTGTTGACTTTTCAAGTTCGCTTGGTGTGTTATCGCCAGCGTCAGGCCGAGTTTTAACTGAAGAATCAACAGATGCTAGCGGTAATCCTATAGCTGTAGCAACTATTCAGCTTATAGCTGGTGATGTTGAAGGTGCTGGTATTGTAACGGCGACTTTGCTGACCGGCGAACAAGATAGCACAACCTTCTATACACAAGGTAACCAAACTGTACTTTATGAAAAGACAGCCAGAATCAATAAGCCTTTAACCCAATTCTTCAGTTTGGCTGACAATAACCCTGTTCAAACGGTCGAAGTTCAGGTCGTTGACGATGAGGGTAAACCGCTTAATGGCGAGCTAGTTTATTTTTCATCAAGCTTAGGTAAACTAAATCCTCTATCGGGTACTGCTCTTACTAAGACAGTAAAAGACAAAGACAACAATGATATCGACGGTATCGCGACCATCCAAATTAGTCGTGGCTACGTAGCTGGTGCGGATGCTTTGACGGTAGCGTTAGACAATGGTTATGTAACACGTGTTAATTTTGAAACTGATGGTTTAGAAGTTGACCCAGTTACGACAATCAACTTTGTGACTCCGTCATTTGTGTCTCTTAGCGGTGCAGGTAAGGTAACGTTTGAAGTTGAAGTGATGCATGGTTCAGCACCAGCAAAATTTGAAGTGGTCGAATTTACTTCGACGTTAGGTAACTTACACCCTACGAGTGGCACAGCGTTAACTAACGACCAAGGTAAAGCGACAATTCAATTGAGCGCAGGAGATATTGCAGGTGCAGGTCTGTTAACCGCCAAAACATTAACGGGGGAAGTGGATACTATTGGTTTTGAAACTGCGGGAGATGAAACTCCAGTTACTACCAAGTCAATTGTCATGGACGCGATTTCCGCGGATATTACTAAGGGGTCACCAGCGACCGTTCGTGTGAGTGTGGCTGATGCTGATGGTAACCCGCTTGTTGGTGAAATTGTTGATTTCTCAAGCACGCTTGGTGTGTTATCGCCGGTGTCAGGTCGCGTGTTAACACAACAAGTGAATGTAGGTACTGACGATAATCCTGAATATAAAGCTTTTGCGACTATCCAGTTAAACACTGGTTTGGTTGAAGGCGCTGGTATCGTTACTGCGACCTTACTAACAGGCGAACAAGATAGCAAAACGTTCTACACCAAAGGTGATGCTGATCCGATTAATGATAAGAAAGTTATCATTAAAACAGCTTCATTTAACCTTGATGCAAGTAATCCAGTTCAAACTGTTGAAGTTCAGATTTTAGACCGTGACGACAATCCGCTTAATGGTGAAATTGTAAACTTCTCATCAAGCTTAGGTAACTTAAATCCTGCTTCGGGTGCGGCAATTACGAAGACGCTTAATGGCGTTGACGGCATTGCAATAATTGAAATTAGCGGTGGTGATATTGCCGGAGCGGGTGTTTTAACAGCAACGCTAGATAATGGTGCAGTAGCACGCGTTAACTTTGAAACAAAAGGTCTAGAGCCAAGCGATGTTACCACTATTAATTTTATTAAATCTCCTTCTGTATCGCTAAGCGGCGCAACTTCAGAGGAGTTTGAAGTTAAAGTCATGCGAGGAAATGTACCGGCACAGTATGAAGTTGTTACGTTTGAAAGCACGTTAGGTAACTTACACCCAAGTAGTGGTACAGCATTAACTAATAGCGACGGTATTGCGAAAATCTCTGTTAGCGCGGGTGATGTTGTAGGTGCAGGTTTATTGACAGCAACGACGTCGACCGGTGAAGTTGATACTATTGGCTTCCATACGGCAGGTGATGAGCCATCTGCAGTCACGAAATCCATTGTAATGGCAGCTATTTCTGCGGATATTACGAAGGTTTCACCAGCGACTGTTCGTGTGAGTGTGGCTGATGCTGATGGTAAACCGCTTTACGGTGAAATAGTCGATTTCTCAAGTACGCTTGGTGTGTTGTCGCCAGCGTCAGGTCGTGTATTAACCGAAAAAGTAGAAGCTACAGATGATAATGGTCTTCCAATAACAGATAATAATGGGCAGCAAGTATATAAGGCTGAGGCAACTATCCTGCTAACCGCTGGTGATGTTGAAGGTGCAGGTATCGTTACTGCAACGTTATTGACCGGCGAGCAAGATAGCAAAACGTTCTACACCAAAGGTGATGCAGCAGAGATTAATGATAAGAAAATTATCATTAACACAGCTTCATTTAACCTAGATGCGAGTAATCCTGTTCAAACCGTTGAAGTTCAGGTATTAGACCGTGACGATAATCCGCTTGATGGTGAAATAGTAAACTTCTCATCAAGCTTAGGTAAGCTAAGTCCATCATCAGGGACAGTAATGACTGTTAATGGTTTAGCCTCGATTGATATTAGTCAGGGTGCTATTGCAGGTGCCGATGTCTTAACAGCAACGCTAGATAATGGTGCGGTAGCACGCGTCAACTTTGAAACTGCTGGGTCAGAAGTTGTTGAAAAAGTGATTAGTATCGATTCTATCGATATTGGTTCGCCTGATGGAAAAATTGCTGAGGATTACCCGGCAACTATCACGGTTTCCGTTTCTGATCTCTACGGTAATGCTCTTGAGGGCGAGCTTGTAACATTTACCAGTACGCTTGGCGTATTCTCACCTGAGTCTAAGACTGCGCTAACCAAAAAATATCCTGTCCTTGACGAACAGGGTAATCCTGTTCAGCTTAATGGCGTTGATGTTACAGAGGTTGTCGCAAAAATCCAGCTACTTGCTGGTGATGTTGCGGGCGCTGGTATTGTAACGGCTACTACGTCCACTTTTGAGTCAGATAGTATCGCCTTTGAAACCGTTGGTAAGCCACCTGTGACTGTATCAGTGAAGCTCGTTAAGCCAGGTACTGAAAACACAGCTAATGAAGAAGAAATGCAAACTATTGACCTTACTAATCCTGGTAAGTTGGTGGCAACGGTAACAGGCTTTACTAAACCCGTGTTAGTGTCATTCTCTAGCGATATTGGTGAAATTCCTATCCCAACCGCAGTTACATCATTAGTTACTTCAACCGTTGATGGGGTTATCATATCTGAATACAAAGCGTCCTTAGATATTATTGCAGGTGATACCCTAGGTGCAGGAACTGTAACCGCGAAATTAGTGGACGATGAATCTGGTGAAACGCTTGTTGTCGTTGGTGCAGTTGATCTAAAAATGGGCTATGCACAGAAACTTGACGAAAATGACGATCCTTATGTTGAAGGTACAGGTCAGGTAGAAGGTAAGACAATTTTTATCGAAGCGGCAAAAGTTGATGTCACTAACATATCAGCTGGAGGTACTGCTGTATTTACTGCACAAATTTTTGAAACTGGAGCTGGTGGTGACATTGAGTACACGGATTCAGACGGTAACGTCGAGATGCTTAAACTCTATGAACAGCCAATCGTAGTTGATTTTACTTCTAGCTGTGTACTTGCAGGGGAAGCGTCGATAGATTCGCCTGTTACGACTATTCGTGGTGAGGCAAGAGCAACTTATGCGGCACAAGGCTGTGAAGGTCAAGATGTTATAACCGCATCAGCGAGCACAGGTGGCATTAACTTATCGGTAAGTCAAATACTAGAAGTTGATTCTCCTGTTCTTGGCAGTATTCAATTTGTCAGTGCAACCCCAGAAAACATTTCGTTGCAAGGTACTGGCGGTGAAGAAAGCTCAACATTGTTGTTCCAAGTACTGGATGTCAATGGCAATCCTATGGCTGGTGAGACAGTTAACTTTACCTTGAATACAGAAGTAGGTGGATTGACAACATCCCCTGCCACAGCAGACACAAATGCTGACGGTTATGTACAGACTATCGTGAATGCAGGAACAATAGCTACCTCTGTACGGGTAACAGCAACCGTCGCCAATAGCGGTGTTTTAACTCAATCAAGTAGTTTAACCGTAACAACAGGGATACCTGATCAAGATAGCTTTAGTATTGCAGCACCTCATTATAACCATGAGTTAATTTATGGTGAAACTGTTACTATTACTGCACGATTGGGTGATGCGTTTAATAACCCTATTCCATTAGGTACAGCGGTTACGTTTAGATCAGAAGGTGGCCTTGTTGATGGCGAGTGTACTATCGAGGAAGTCGGTGGCAGGAACCCGAGTTCATGTGATGTGACATTTACTATTCAAGAGCCAATTCCCGCAGATGGCCGTATTACGGTTTTAGCTACGGCTATTGGTAACGAGTCATTCGTTGATTTGGATGGTGACGGTTATTTTGATTCGGGTGATACGGTAATCGTTGAGGATGACACTGGTACGTACTCAGAGGAAATGAAGGCTTTCCGAGGAGTGAACCCGTATACAGGGCAAGCGGTATCCGATGCACCTTATGACTTAGCAGAAGCTTTTGTAGATCATAACGAAGATGGTTGTTTTAATCCCCAGCCATATGAAGATCCAGCTGATACTACCGAATTTGCGCCAACCTGTTCAGCACCAGTTAGTGTTGCAGATGAAGAGGGTGCATCTGAGGAGTTCGTAGATTTCAATGGAAGTGGAGTTTATGATTATAACGATGGGAAGTACAACGGCGTTTTGTGTAAAGGCAAAAATTGCTCTGAGCAAACGTCGTTAAATATCCGTGACTCTATCGTTATCGTTTTAGGTAGCTCAAAAGCTAGAATTACACCTGAGGATCCTGTTGTATATATTACTGGTGATGGGACGGCAGTGGCGACAGTATATGTTTCTGATCTCAAAGGGCAGCCAATGCCTAAAGGAACAGAAATTCTGTTTAGCTCTACGGTAGGTAGTATAGCATCTACAAACCCCTTGTTTGTGCCAAATGACACGTTAAACTATCAAAAACTGAATCGAGATGGTGACCCTTACTCTGTGACCATTAAAGGTGAAAAGTTGTCAGATCCCGCAGTTCCATTGGTAGGCGACTTGATTGTTACAGTTAAATCACCTTCTGGTGATATAACTGAAATCAATGCAATTCAAATCGTTATACAATAACACCCACGTAGCACTTGAATAAAAAAGCCTCTTCGGAGGCTTTTTTATTGTTTGTTTATTGAGCGTAACTACAAAATATGCAATTTTTCCTTTAAAATACCTAGCCTTTATGATTATCATTGCGCCTTGAAATTCGTAAATTAACCTCAATTAATAATGCATTAATGCCAGTTATAAAAAAAATAGTGCTTGTCACTGGCAAAGTTTACATATATACCTAATAACATCATTTCGTCATTTATAAAGTGATAAATGCAATATCTAACAGGCGTTTACCATCGCGCTTGGGTCGCTTTATTAGGTCAAATTGCATCGATAATAGATAGAGAAACGGGCAGTTAGCACAATATAGCCCCACAGGAACGTAAAAGCATATGGCAAAATCTCTGGTAATTGTTGAATCGCCAGCCAAGGCGAAAACAATTAACAAGTATCTTGGAAAAGACTACATAGTAAAATCTAGTGTTGGTCATATTCGAGATCTCCCTACATCGGGTGGTAAAAAAGCACCAACCAAGTCGCCAGCTGAAGTACGTAAAATGACGCCCGAACAAAAAGAGCGTTATAAACAAAAGCGTGAAAAGACTGCGCTGTTTAATCGTATGGGCATTAACCCGGAAAAAGACTGGCAAGCAACATACGCGGTATTACCTGGCAAAGAAAAAGTTGTTGAAGACTTAAAGAAACTCGCTGAAAACGCTGACACCGTCTATCTCGCAACCGATTTGGATAGAGAGGGAGAAGCCATCGCGTGGCACCTTAAAGAGGTGATTGGCGGTGATGACGAACGTTTTCGCCGTGTTGTGTTTAATGAGATCACCAAATCAGCCATCCAAGATGCGTTTAAACACCCGAGTGAATTAAACATGAATGGTGTCAACGCCCAACAAGCGCGTCGTTTTCTTGACCGTGTGGTTGGTTTTATGGTCAGTCCATTGTTGTGGAAAAAAGTCGCCCGAGGTTTATCGGCAGGACGAGTGCAGTCCGTTGCTGTTAAATTAGTGGTTGAGCGTGAGCGCGAAATCAAAGCCTTTGTACCACAAGAGTATTGGGACATCGATGCCGAAACGTCGACCAGCTCTGGTGAAGCGTTAACACTGGCGGTTAATAAGCACAATGGTAAAACCTTTAAAGTTGATAACGAAGCTGACGCCATGGCGGCAGTTGCGGCATTAGAAAAGTCGGCTTATGAAGTCACCAAGCGTGAAGACAAACCGTCGAAAAGCTCACCATCCGCACCATTTATCACCTCGACCTTGCAACAAGCAGCAAGTACCCGTTTAGGCTTTGGTGTGAAAAAGACCATGATGTTGGCGCAGCGTTTGTATGAAGCTGGTCATATTACCTATATGCGTACTGATTCAACCAACTTGAGTAAAGAAGCGGTTGATAGTGCTCGTCAATACATCACCGATAATTTTGGTGCTAACTATTTACCTGAAACAGCTAAATCATATGGTGCCAAAGCCAATGCACAAGAAGCGCATGAGGCAATTCGTCCATCGGATGTGAAAAAAGAGTCAGGCCTATTAGTTGATATGGAACCTGATGCACGTCGCTTATATGATTTGATTTGGCGACAGTTTGTTGCCTGTCAAATGACAGCCGCACGTTATGACTTAACCACACTGACCGTTACTGCGGGCGACTTTGAACTAAAAGCGAAAGGTAAAGTATTGCGCTTTGACGGTTGGACCAAGGTACATTCACGTTCAACAGGCAAGAGTGCCAGTGACAAAGATGTTAATTTACCAGACTTACAAGTTGGCGATAGCTTATCTTTGCTTAACGTTGACCCTTCGCAACATTTTACTAAGCCACCAGCTCGTTTTGGTGAGGCATCTTTGGTAAAAGAGCTTGAGAAGCGCAGTATTGGTCGTCCATCGACTTATGCATCGATCATTTCAACCATTCAAGACCGTGGCTACGTTCGTTTGGAAAACAAGCGTTTTTATGCGGAGAAAATGGGCGAGATTGTGACCGACAGCTTGTCTGGCAGTTTTGAGCATCTAATGAATTATGACTTTACCGCCAATATGGAAAGTCAGCTTGACCAAATTGCCGATAGCAAAGCGTTCTGGAAAGATGTGTTAAATGAATTCTACCAAGACTTTACTGGCCAACTTGAAAAAGCCGGTAAAGATATGGATGAAGGCGGGATGCAACAAAACCTGCCAGTGATCACCAATATCGACTGCCCAGAGTGCGGTCGTAAAATGGGGATCCGTACGGCATCTACCGGTGTGTTTTTAGGTTGCTCGGGTTATAGCTTACCGCCAAAAGAGCGTTGTAACAAAACCCTTAACTTAACCCCTGGTGAAGAAGCAATCGCGGTTGGTGCTGAAGATCGAGAAACATCAGCGCTTATGGCGATGCAACGTTGTGACAAATGTGGCACGGCGATGGATAGCTACCTCATTGATGAAACTCGTAAGTTACATGTTTGTGGTAATAACCCTGTATGTGATGGCTACAAGCTTGAGAAAGGTGAATTTAAAATTAAGGGCTACGATGGCCCTGTTTTAGAGTGTGACCGCTGTGGCAGCGATATGGAGCTTAAGAACGGCCGCTTTGGTAAGTACTTTGATTGTACCAATAGCGAATGTAAAAATACCCGTAAGCTTCTGGCTAATGGTGAAGCAGCGCCACCGAAAGAAGATCCCGTTGACTTACCTGAATTGAAGTGTGAAAAGTCCGATGCCTTCTTTAAGTTACGTGATGGCGCTTCGGGTATTTTCTTAGCGGCAAGTACGTTCCCTAAGTCTCGAGAAACGCGCGCGCCAAAAGTTGCTGAGTTACATCGTTTTCGCGATCGTATTTCGTCTAAGTTCTACTACTTAGCGGATGCGCCACAAAAAGATGCCGATGGTAATGAGTACATTGTTCGTTATTCTCGCAAGAATAAAGAACAGTACATCATGACCGAAAAAGATGGTAAAGCGACCGGCTGGATTGCTAAGTTCATTGATGGTAAATGGGTTGAAGAGCAAACCAAAAAGTCTGCAAAAACAACCAAAACAGCTAAGAAGAGCAAATAGCATCTCGACGCATCGGTAACTTTACCAAGTTATTAGTTGAAAGCCGACATTCAGTTATGAGTGTCGGTTTTTTGCATTTTTATGGGCTAATAAGACGTTATCGTTAATGTCTCTAGAGTTATGTTGTTTTCTAAAAAGAGTGGTGAGTTCGGTTAAATGACAGATAATTAACACGAATATGCAATAAATCGCTAGATCAATGTACTGGCTTGTTATATAGTTTTTTTATAAAAAACAACTTAATTATAACCACTATGAAGCTGCAGCAATTAAGATACATCGTCGAAGTTTTAAATAATAACCTTAATGTTTCTGCTACGGCAGAAAGCTTGTATACCTCGCAACCAGGTATTTCTAAACAGGTACGGATGTTAGAGGATGAGTTAGGTGTACAAATATTTGGTCGTTCGGGCAAGCATTTGACCCATGTAACTCAAGCGGGTCAAGAGATAATCAACATTGCCACTGATATTCTCTCCAAAGTGGAAGGTATAAAAGCCGTATCACGTGAATACACACAACCGGATGAAGGTAAACTGCGCATTGCCACCACACATACCCAAGCGCGTTATGCGTTGCCAGAGGTGATCCGCGGTTTTGTTAGTAAATACGATAAAGTGTCATTGCATATGTACCAAGGAACGCCAGCACAAATTAGTGATGCGGCGGCAAAAGGTGACGCAGACTTTGCTATTGCCACTGAATCCTTGCACCTCTACAACGATTTGATCATGTTGCCTTGTTATCACTGGAATCGCAGTATCATTGTCACCAAAGACCATCCACTTGCTAAGGTCGGTAAACTCACCATGGAAGACGTGGCTGCCTACCCGTTAGTGACCTATGTGTTTGGTTTTACTGGTCGAAGTGTGCTCGATAAAGCGTTTCAACAAGCACAGTTAGAGCCGAAAATCGTATTTACGGCAACCGATGCTGATGTCATAAAAACCTACGTACGGTTAGGTGTTGGCATTGGCGTTGTCGCGACGATGGCCATTGACCCTGAGCAAGACAGTGATCTTGTGGTGCTCGATGCCAGTCACTTGTTTGATGTGAGTACCACTAAAATAGGTTTTCGCCGTGGTACGTTCTTACGCGGTTATATGTTTGATTTTATTGAACGCTTTGCACCGCATTTAAATCGAGATATTGTCACCAAAGCGATGTTATTGAAAAATAACGAAGAAATAGAAAAGTTATTGATAAATATAGAGTTACCAATTAAGTAATCGGTAAGATATTTTGAGGTAAAAGTTAGGCCTAGCTCGAAGGTAACTATTGTAATATAGAAATTAGATGGTATGGGAAACGTATTGTTCTCCATACCATACTAGCTTATCTTATCTACCAGAACGATAAACGATGCTAAACATCATGGTTGTTTCATCTGAGTTTTTAATATAGTCAAATGAAGTACTAAAGTTTGAACCTAACGCATATTCAATACCTGTAACGATAGAAGTAGTGCCGTCAACGTAGTCTAAGCCAGCTGTTACAGCGGTTCTTTGACCAACTAAATGCTTATAGTTACTCGCTAGAGCAAAAAATGTCTCATTTTCGTCATAACCAGCCATGCTAACAGCGTAAAGGCGAGCACCAGCTTCAATTTCAACTAGTGATACATCACTGATTGAAAATTGCTGGCCGAGCATGGTTGATAGAGTGTAGGTGTCAAGCTCATACCCCATAATGTCTGCAGAAGCTTTCGTGTATCCTGCATTAAGGTAAAGACCAGAATCCCACTGGCTACTTGCCTTTAAACCCAAACCATTTAAGTCCAGACCGTCTAGATCCATAGACACATAACTGACTTTACTATAGTCGTTAGTTAATAATTGAGTGGCTTGGCTAGCGTGCTCGTCAGCAAAAGCGCCAAAAGATGAAAGGGTTACGCCTAGAGCTGCGATAATTGATTTTTTCATTTTTATATCTCTGTTTTTAATTACCTAGAATTAGGTTGGGCGTGAATATACGAATTCAAGCGTTAAATGCAAGTAGATATTTATCGTTTTAACAGAATGGCCACATATCGGTTACGCATTATTAACGATTGGTTTTTAAATGAACTGTACCGGGATTGTTAATAAATTATTCCGGTATGTGAAAACAGTTCTAGATTAGTTTTAAAAAAGAAACTTGGTATGTTTTATTGGGCACTATTTTCTGATTTAGATTCTGATTTAGAAATTTTTTTTAAGTTGTTTGCTTTCAAAACAAGTACAGAGTGTACAGCCGTCGTTGTCTGATTTGTTTTATAAGGGGACTTTATAAATGGCAATATAACTTGTCGTTATAGTAATTGCTTGTAGACTTTCGTATAATTCGCATTACTTTTATTTATCAATCGCATTGTATGCAAAATCGCTTGCCGCCGTTAAATGCCTTAAAAGCGTTTGAGGCTTCAGCCCGACACCTTAGTTTTACGCGTGCTGCAAAAGAGTTATTTGTGACTCAAGCCGCTGTATCTCATCAAATTAAGTCATTAGAAAACTTTCTGGGTTTAAAGTTATTTAAACGCAAAAATAGAGCGTTACTTCTTACTGAAGAGGGGCAGTCATATTATCTTGATATCAAGGATATTTTCACGTCACTTCAGGATGCCACGCAAAAGCTGTTAGCGCGTGGTGAAAAAGGCGCGATTACCGTGAGTATTCAACCGTCACTTGCTATTAAGTGGTTGGTGCCCAAGTTAAGCGAGTTTGCCAAGCTTTATCCTGATATTGATGTGCGCATTAAGGCGGATGATGCGACCGATGATACGCTTAATGATGATGTGAATATTGCCTTTTATTATGGTCGTGGCACATGGCGAGGCGTTAATGCCGAAAAAATATTAAACGAATACCTTGTACCTGTATGCTCGCCCATGCTCATGAGCGATAATAAGCCACTTACTACGATTGCCGATTTGCAACATCATACTTTACTGCATGATACCTCGCGCTCCGACTGGCAGCGTTGGTATAAGCGCTGTGGTTTAAAAGCAACAAACCTTACTAAAGGGCCAATTTTTAGTCATTCAGCCTTGGTATTGCAAGCGGCTATTCATGGGCAAGGTGTGGCACTAGTCAATAATACCTTGGCCAAACCGGATATTGACGCTGGTAGATTAGTGACACCTTTTGAGCAGGTTCTCATGAGTAAGAATGCATTTTATATTGTTTGTCACGATGAACAACGTGAAACGCCACGGATCGCGCAATTTCGAGATTGGGTAATTAACACCGCAAAACATGACGATTGGCACATGGAAACCGACAATGACTTATGAAGATGATTTAAGTTGGCAAGTTAGCCAAAGTGATAACGCCGTTGCCAGCATTATGCTCGCTCACGGCGCCGGAGCGGCGCTTGATAGCGACTTTATGGAAATGATAACCAAAGGCTTAGTTGCTAACGGTATTAACGTTTATCGCTTTAATTTTCCCTATATGCAACAGCGGCAACAAGATGGAAAACGTCGACCTCCAAATCGCATGCCAGTACTTGTCGAAAGCTTTAAACAACGCTTGCAACGTTATCAACTTGACTTACCCTTGTTTGTTGCCGGTAAGTCTATGGGGTCACGTGTCGCGGCAATGGTCAGCGAGGATGATAAGGTTTGTGGTGTTATCGCTTTAGGTTACCCATTTCACCCTATCAGTAAGCCAGACAATACCCGTTTAGAACCTTTGCAAGCACTGACTAAGCCGGCTTTGATTATCCAGGGTACAAGGGATGCGTTAGGCAATGAGACGGAAGTTAACGGATATTCGTTGCCAAATAACATTGATATACAGTTTTTAGAGGATGGTGATCATGATCTTAAACCAAGGGTTAGGTCTGGTTTTCGACATGAGCAACATATCCAATCGGCTGTTGCCAGCATGGCGGCTTTTATTCGCAAGCAACTATAATTGCTGGAGAACTATATGCAACGACTAATACTCGGCTTTGCAGGGGGCTTTGCGATGGTGTTGGTCTTTTTAAGTGCCTGGCTATCACATGCTCAGACACAACTTGCATCGCACACCGTTAAAAACATAGTGATAGCTATCTTGTTCGGCTTTATTCACGTATTGCTGCTGTTTATGGCAAGTCAACGATACTCGCAAAATCGCGCAGGTAAAGTCTGCAGTTACCTGATTTTGTTTGGACTATGCTGTTTTAGTGGCTTAATTATTTTAAAAAGTTTTGTCGACATAGGTATGTTTGCCAAACTTACACCATTAGCTGGCATAGCACTCGCTGTTGCGTGGCCGGCTTATGCTTTGTCATTAGGAATGAATAACAAATGAGTGCCATTATCCTTTATTGTCGCCCCGGTTTTGAAAAAGAATGCGCGGCAGAAATCCAGGAAAAAGCAGCCTGGAATGAAATTTTCGGCTTTATTAAGTTAAAGAAAAATCAAGGGCTTGTAGAGTTTCATGTCTATGAAGAATCGCAAGTGGAAGTATTGCTGCAAAAACTTCCTTTAACACGTTTGATTTTTACTCGTCAGTGGTTTGGAACCTTAGGTGAGGTGCTAGAGTTACCTGAGTATAATCGTGTTGAAGCCATCAGTGAAACCTTAGGCGATGAGTTTCGCTATGAGGAGTTACGCGTTGAAACCTTAGATACCAATGATGGTAAAGCGCTTAGCAAGTTTGCGCGAAAGTTGTCGGTACCTTTACGCCAGCACTTACGTAAATCCGGTGTGTTAGCAGAAAAAGAACAAGGCGATTCGCAACGAGGCGCGACGATTTTGCACTTGTTATTCTTTTCTGGTCAGCAAGTACAGCTTGGCTATTCATTTGTTGCCAATAGCTCGGAGCACCCCATGGGGATCCCGCGTCTGAAGTTCCCGTCTGCTGCACCGTCTCGCTCAACATTAAAACTTGATGAAGCGTTTTTATATTTCATTCCACGTGATCAATGGGATACGCGATTAACCTCAGGCATGAATGCGGTCGATTTAGGCTCTGCACCAGGTGGGTGGACATATCAACTTGTACGCCGAGGTATGATGGTTAAAGCGGTTGATAATGGCCCTATGGCAGATTCTTTAATGGAAACAGGGCAGGTAAAGCATTATCAGCAAGATGGTTTTAAATTTAGACCTCATAAAAAGAATAACTATTGGCTAGTGTGTGACATGATTGAGAATTCAACACGTGTGGCAAAGCTTATGGCCAGTTGGATTGTTGATGGTGATTGTAAAGAAGCGATGTTCAACTTGAAGTTGCAACCGGGTAAAGCGCGTTATCAGCAAGTGATGAAAAACTTACAGCAAATTAAAGACACTTTATCAGAGCATGATATTTGGTATGAAATGTATGCTAAGCACCTGTACTATGATAGAGAAGAAGTGACCGTGCACGTACGCGTTTTAGGTAACAAATAAATTTATCTCTTCGCACAAACCAAAGTGTTTTTTATAAATACACGCCGTAAGCTAGTTGCCTCGCTTATGGCTTTTTAAGGGCACTAGATCAGCTCGATATATTGATTTGATGCTTAAACGAAAAAGGGTGGCTAACTGGCCACCCTTTTCAATATACGTATCTTAAATCTTGCGATTATAAACGCTCAAGCATTGCTTCAGTAAAGTCAGTTGTACCGTGTTCACCACCTAAATCGCGAGTAGTGCGGTCACCTGATTCGATAACATCTTTTAATGCGTTACGGATCTTAGATGCTTGTTCGGTCATACCTAGGTATTCAAGCATTTGAATTGACGCTAGGATAACTGAAGATGGGTTTGCTAAGTTCTTACCAGCGATATCTGGCGCAGAGCCGTGAACCGCTTCAAAAATCGCACAGTCTTTACCGATGTTAGCGCCTGGTGCCATACCTAGACCACCAACAAGACCAGCACATAAATCAGAGATAATGTCACCAAATAGGTTAGTGGTCACGATTACGTCAAATTGCTCAGGGTTCATTACTAACTGCATACAACAGTTATCAACAATCATTTCAGCAGATTCGATGTCAGGGTAGCGCTCACCAACTTCACGAGCAACTTTTAAGAATAGGCCTGACGTTGATTTTAAGATGTTTGCTTTATGAACAGCAGTTACTTTTTTACGACCTTCCTTACGAGCTGTTTCGTAAGCAAATTCAACGATACGCTCAGCACCTTCACGAGTGATTTGACTCATCGCTTCAGCTGTTTTACCGTCTTCAGAAACAACTTGGCCAAGACCTGAGTACATACCTTCAGTGTTTTCACGGATCGTTAAGATATCGATGTTTTCGTAACGAGCACGAGTACCTTTAAACGACAATACCGGGCGTAAGTTAGCATATAGTTGGAACTTCTTACGTAGTGTTACGTTAATTGACGTAAAGCCTTCACCTACAGGTGTTGTTAGTGGGCCTTTTAAAGTGATTTTGTTTTTTTCAATCAACTTTAACGTTTCTTCAGGTAGTAACTCACCGTGTTTTTCAAGCGCTACTAAGCCTGCATCAGCAAATTCGTATTCAAAGTTACAACCCGCTTTCTCCAATACTTTAATACATGAATCGATAATGCTCGGACCAATGCCGTCGCCCGGGATAACCGTAATTGTTTGTTTTGTCATCGTAATTGCCTACTGTTATGCATAAACCTGTTATGCCTAATAAATGTGCGGTTAGTCTGCGTCATGCAGGTGAAATAGCCTTAGCTATCATGCGTGCCTAGCCAATTTGCATTTTGGCTAAAGGGCAATAAAAAACCGCCTGAAATTTTTAGGCGGTTTTATACCAAATATGTGGTCGGATTTCTAGTTAGATTACATACATTTTTACTAAATCGCTGTGTTTTTGAACGTTTGACGCTTGAAATGTAGTAAAGTAACAGTAACTCAATTGTAATGCTTGTGTTGCGTATTTTATTTGAGCATTTAGAAGTTAGCGGTAAATGCTTTAAAGTCTTGATACGCACTTTCACCTATACCAACTAATACACCATTTTTGAATAACAAGGCGGTGCATTCATCTAGTGTGGTTTTACCGTCAGAGTGTTTGTGTTGAGTGCGATAAAAAGTCACTTGGTAATTGTCATCGTCGACCTTTTTCGCTTCGGTAATATCAGGGTTGCCGATATCAGTCAAAATCTTATCTAGGTCGATCTGGTCTAATTGCAGTGTAGCAATATATTGACGATTAAATCCTTCACGCTCATCCCATGCCATTTGCGCGGGTTTATCTTCATAGTAATTAAGCAAGCCGTAAGCAAATACGCCATATAGAGCGATGGCGAGTACGATCCACGTAACAACTTTTTTGTTCATTTATACTTCCTGATGTTCGGTTATAGGTTGTTGGGCTAGGGTTCTTGGTAAACGAATATCCTTTAGGTTAAAGCCTAGTGGGATATCTTTTTTTAGCGTTAATAATTGGTGATAAAGCTTGATCTCATCATGATGTTCTTGCAACTTCTTGGTCAAAGACTTCTTTAAATCGGCGGCTGAAAGAATACCTCTTAACGAACCGTATTGCTGCAACAATTGTACGGCAGTAACAGGGCCGATTCCGGCAACACCAGGGATCTTATTGGTCGCATCACCGGTTAAAGTCCAGTAATCGACTAGTTGATCAATATTCACTTGAAATTTATTTTGCACATACTCAGCATCGAAATAACGTTTATTAAAGTAGTCGTAAACGCTGATGTGGTGACCAATCAAAGGTAAAAAGCCTTTGTCCGTTGATATGATGGTGGTATTTTGCCCCTTTAATGCCAGTTTTACCGCGAGCGTTGCAATTAAATCATCGGCCTCATCAGCTTCAGATTCAAGTGAGTCGACACCCAACTTCATGAAGCTGTCTTGGATTGAACTCAAACTGCTTGCTAGATGCTCAGGCATTTTTTTACGACCTTTTTTATAATCGCTAAACAGTTTATGGCGCCAGCACTCGCCTTGGCAGTCAAATACCGCTAAGGCATGTGTTGGCTGGTGCTGATTTAAAATTTTTTGCAATGCGTTACTGGTATGCACTTTGGTGTTGTGAATGAGCTGGGTTAACGTCGTGTCTGATAACTCATCCAACATGGCATAGGGACGCTCCTGCGCCGCATAAATACGGCGGATCAGATTCATTGCATCAATAAGCACTAAGTGGGCTTGCATAGGTTGCTAACTTTTCCGTTGTTATTGTGAAACGATGTTATAACAGGGCGTATATTCTCCCTGAAGTTTCATACGTTGTTGTTTTACAAATGATGATAACAGGTTATCGAGTTGTAGCATAATTTGTTTATCACCCGATATTTGGTAGCAACCATGCTCGCGAATATGTCTCACCCATTGAGGTTTTACATTACCAGCAACAATACCAGAAAATGCGCGTCGTAAGTTGGCTGCGAGCTCATTCACAGGTAAGTCTTTGGTTAACCTCAATGCCGCCATATTTTCATGAGTTGGCTCAAATGGGTATTGAAACTGTGATTCGATTTCTAAAGTCCAATTGTAATGATATGAGTCACCCACAGCACGACGATAACTTATCACTGACTTGACTTGCTCTTTTAGATATTGAGAGACTTCTTCAGCGTCATCAATAATAATGGTGTATAAGTTTTGTGCATCAGCACCGAGAGTTTCACCAATAAAGCCATCAAGCTCTTGAAAGTAGTCGCTGGCTTCTTTGGGGCCGGTTAATACGATAGGTAGCTTTTGCAAACGGTTTTTCGGATGCAGTAAAATACCTAATACGTAAAGAAGCTCCTCAGCCGTGCCAGCACCGCCTGGGAAAATAATCAAGCCGTGAGTCATGCGCACAAAAGCTTCCAAACGTTTTTCAATATCCGGCATGATGATCAGTTCATTTACTATCGTGTTTGGTGGCTCGGCAGCAATGATACTGGGCTCCGTTAAGCCAACATAGCGGCCGGTACCGTTACGTTGCTTGGAGTGGCCAAACGTCGCGCCTTTCATAGGCCCTTTCATGGCGCCTGGACCACAGCCGGTACAAATATTTAAATGACGTAAGCCGAGCTGGTAACCCACTTCTTTACAATATTTGTATTCGGTACTGTTAATCGAGTGTCCACCCCAGCAGGTGATAAGACCTGGTTCGGCATCTAATTTGATGGCACCAGCATTGCGGACGATATCAAAGACGATGTGGTTAAGTAGCTCTTTTTTGTGTTGTTGGGATTCATCATAATAGCGGCTAGAAATAAATAAAATATCGCGTAATACCGCTGATAATTGCTCTTGGATACCGCGGATAATGGTATTATCAACAAACGCATGTTGAGGTGGATTAATCAGTTTTAACTTAACCCCGCGCTCACGTTTTAACACTTGAATATCAAAATGTTTGTATGCCTCGTAAATGGCTTCAGCATCGTCGGTATTACTGCCGACATTCAGTACTGCAAGAGAGCAGTTTCGATATAACTGGTATAGTTCAGAGTTTGCAGATTTTTGCAGCATATCGACTTCTAAAGGCGATAATAAGCACATATTTCCCACAGGGTTTAATTCTATTTGCATAGGCTTCTCCTAATCTCACACTCATACAACGACGTCTTGCAACTGAGTAAATCAAAAATCAGCACTGTTGGATTTCGCTACGCAGGTAGTTGATTTATGATAATAACCTTTATTGTTATAAGACCCTTATTTTTAGTGTAGTGCAAGTAAATCTATATGAATTAAATATTTACTACGGCTGAGGAAGTTCATGGGGCATGGAGACATGCTAATGGTTGGCGGGTTCAGTGAATGGGCTAGACATGATATGGCTAGTGACAGTCGCTTCCCTAAAACTGTTTTTTTAGGGAAGCGATACGTCAAAATAGCTTATGTGATATCTATTAAGCTGTATGGCTATTGGCGTAAGGTACGCGAGGTCGGTGCTATTGCGTTAACGTTTGAACGGTATGGGTTGATATCAAGCCCGCCGCGACGGGTGTAGCGCGCAAAAACCGTCAGTTCTTCAGGCTGACAAAAGGCCATAATGTCAGTGAATATCCGTTCAACGCATTGCTCATGAAATTCGTTGTGCATACGGAACGAAATAATGTAGCGAAGTAATTGTTCCTGATTAATTTTCGCGCCTTTATAGTCGATATAAACGCTGCCCCAGTCAGGCTGATTGGTGATCAAACAATTTGATTTTAACAGATGGCTATGCAGACGCTCATCAACCTGCACCGATGAGTCGCTAGCATTGGCTAAAATCTCGCGATTAAACTGATAATCATCAATGCTAATATCTAGATCATCAAGGCAAATACCTTGGCTTTCGTTAATAGCTAGGGCTGGGCAGTTGTTGACAGCAAATAGCTTGACCGTGACCGGCGCATTGGCGGTTTTACTGAGATCTTGCTGCAATGTCACTTCAACGTCATTTATATCGTCAAAACGGCTTTGATTAAAGCTGTTTAAATAAAGTTTAAAGGATTTTGATTCGATCAGATTATCACTTTCACAAGGAATACGAAATTCGGCGACAGCGACAATAGGCTTACCGCGACTGTTTAACCAGGAAAGCTCGTAACCGTACCAGACGTCTTCACCTTGAAATGGTAATTTCTCACCAAGATTAAGATCATCTCGATTTAACGAGCGCGGAACCGCTTGCAATAATTCAGGCGCATATTGACTCTTGTATTCGGTGGTTTTACCGAGTACTAATGATTTTAATTCATCACGATGACTGTATTTCGACATATTTACACTTGTTTGGATAAAAGCGACTTGGCTATAATTTTACTACAATAATTTATCAAGCGCGCATTCTACCTTATGAGCCCATTACAAGAAAGACTACTGGCGTTAGTCAGCCAATATCGCCAATACCACTTAGACAATTTTAATGAACTACCAAAAGTTGAACATGACCCAGCTTGGCCGTCGCCATGCGAAGTTGGTCAACCTGACACTGACAATCTGGTGAACTGGCAGCCCGTGGCGATTAATGAATCATTGTCTTTTGATAATGTTGAAAAAGCCCTAGATCTGACTTTGCATTCAGATATCAAAAATTACTTTACCAGCGTTTACTCAGAAGCAATACCATGCTCCTGCAAAGAGGGCGATCTTGAGCTGTTATTTGCTTGGAATTTTGATGACTTTCAACGTTTACAGCAAAATCTTATTGGCCATGTATTGATGAAGCGTCGTTTAAAACAATCGCCGACGTTATTCTTTGCCGTAACAGACGCGGAAGAAATCAATTTAGTGATTGATAATGAAACCGGTGCGGTTTGGGCTGAGCCGGTGGGGCTAGAACCGAACAAGTTGATTGCACCAAGCTTAGTCGATTTTATCGACATGCTGGCGTTCAAAAAGCACGATTAATGATTTACATGTAAAGTTGAGGATAGCCACTTTAAAATAGTGGCTACTAACATGAAAGAAGCTTTGCGGTTTCTTTAATACATGGCTTACCAAGATACGGATAAGCGTTGCTTTCTGTGATTCTGTTATGGCAGGCGTTTTTCTAACTGGTTTATTTGTTTGCTGAGCTTTGCTACTTGCTGATTTAATTCGCTGATTTGTGCGATTAACGGTGCTAATAGCTGCTCTAGTTGTTTGTCAGAAGCCTCTGCGCCTACAGATGAGTGTGCTGTGTTGTCTTTAGCTACAGTTTGCTCGGGTTTACCAAGCTCAGGGTTGCTTTGCCATGTTTGTAAACCTTTTATGATTTGAGTTAACGGCGTGCCTGGACCCAATTTTCCTTTGATTAACGCAACCGAAGGTGTTTTGCCTTGCTGAGCTAGTTGATAAGCTGTTTGATAGATATTTTGTAAATTGCTCATAATAAAAACAAATTTTGTTAAATTGACAAAATAATAGCGAAAATAACTAAGCTTGTCACTGGTTATTGTTGAGGTGATTTGTTAAATCCCTTTTAAAACAATAACTTAAAATAGTTGGCAACCTATTTGCTTTATTAGTCATGACAAATTTAAGAAAATACTCAGTAATGGATATTAAGAGAGAATAATATGAAAAAATCATTAGCCGCTTTATTACTTGCCGCCCCAATGACCTTAGCGTTGTCTGGTTGTATTGTCGTTGCACCTGGCTCAGATGGTGATTACTCACATTTTACGGCTGATCATGAAGAGCGTGAATATCAAAATCGCAAGAAAATTGCTCGCTTAACAGTTGGTATGGAATACTTAGCTGCACAAGATTATCTTGGTGTACCAGATTTTTCAGAAGTTTATGATAAAAATGGTGAATCTATTCAAGTGTTATATTACCGCACTAACCGAGTTCACGCTGATAGTCAAACGACCAAAGATGAGTGCACGCCACTGGTTTTCAAAAACGGCAAGCTGAGCAGTTGGGGCGATAGTGCTTACCAGCAAATCTAAACGGATTTGAGTGTGTTAGCTCGCTAACGCCATGTGCTTACAATATGTACTTTACGACAGGTATTTTACGTAGCGTAAGGCGTTTTACAGCGCCGGCTGTTCATTGTCATCTGAGCAGTTAAATGTCGCGAACGTTGCTAACGAGCAGACCCACTATTCACGACTAACCAATAGGCCAATGCGATAGCTTGGCCTATTTTGTTTCTGCAACCTTATACCAACATCATCACAGGCGCACCGAACGAGTTACTGTATCAAAGCATAATTGTTGGAGGGCGATGTATTTTAATGTTATTTGCTACGTAACATGCAGTCAAATGTATCAACCACTTCGCTCCAGTCTGAGTCTTGTTCTAGCGCTTGTTCGATAAAGCGTGATTGTGATGAGTTCCAAAATGGTGCTTCAGATAAACGCATATGCTCAGGTATGCCTTTATGCCGCTCTATAAATATCTTCATCGACTGTTGGTTGTTGTCCAAACCAAGTTGCGCAAATAAATTGCTAAGATTGTGTTGTGATAAATCCATAGAAACCTCACTGGCTAGCATTATTCGACCTTAGTTATTGCAGTATAGGTGTTGTATCAAATGCATCCAAAAATTCGTTGACTTATTTTCCCTTGCCTTGCTATGGTTCATTGGTAACAGTTTGTTTTTAATTTGGTTTTATGTATGTAATTGGTGTAAAAAAGACATCGATTCATATCTGTGAGGGCAATGATGAACGATGTGAAGTTAAAGACGGATAACGAGGTGAGAGTCGCCTACTTAACGGCTCCGGAGCTAAAACTTGCGGCATCATTGCTGTATCAGGCGTATCATGATGACCCTGTTTTCATGGAGCTGTTTGGCAACGATAGTGGCGACTATGAAAAAAAATTACGCGCGGCCATCCGAGAAGAGCTCGCTGCATTTTGGCAGGCCAAGCAACTCATACTGGGAATATACAGTGGTGAAGCATTAGTTGGCGTCGCCTGCTTACATAGCCCGACTGATGAATTTGGTGCCCAGCGATTTTGGCATTGGCGTTTGAAAATGATGTTATCGGCAGGCTATGTCTCGACTAAGCAAATGATGCAAAAAGAGCAGCAAATCATCGAAGCGGTTACCATGACGCGTTATCATATTTTGTCATTTGTCGCCATTCACCCCTTGCATCAACATCACGGCTTTGGTCACTATTTGATGGCCGCAATTAATACCGTGCTAGAAGAAGATCCTGAAAGTGAAGGCGTTGTTGTCTATGTGACGTCAGATAAATATAAGGCGTTTTTTAATGAGTGCCTTTATACGACGTTAACCGACATTAGCGTTGGTAAGGTGACAGGACCATTAATGGTACATTATCGTGAGCAGATGTCATGACACAAAAGCGCTACACCAGTTTCAAAGAGTTTTATCCGTTTTATTTGTCGCAACACCAACATCCCCGCTGTCGAGCACTACACCTTATTGGCAGTGCTTTAGTTATCGTCCTTTTTCTCTATGCAGTACTAACCGGTCAATATCGTTTACTGTGGCTATTACCTATTGTTGGCTATGGATTCGCTTGGCTCGGTCATGCAGTATTTGAAAAAAACAAGCCTGCGACGTTTACCTACCCTTTGTATAGCTTTATGGGGGATTGGGTGATGTTTTATCAAGAAATTCGCCGTCGTTTAACGCCATAATGTGTATAAGTTGGCATTGAATCAATTAGATAAGGCCTCGTAAACATAGGTGAGTGTTCGCTTTACGCTGAGCGTTACCTATAATACTGCTTTTGTTTTTAGTTTATTGCCATAGTGAAAACAATGACTGAAACCTTTGGATGTATTCCCCTAATTTCAATCAAACCCCAAATAAGCTAATAACCAACCATGAAACTAAATGCTCTGGCGTTTTTGCTTCGCATAACAAACATGACTATGACACCAATAAGCAAGTTTGCATACACAAATCTGCGTTTGTACGATACCAGCATTGTCAGTAAATTGATGACATAATTACCTACACGCTCGCTGGTGATGTAATAGAGTACCTTTGGGTAATTTAAATAACCATTTTTGAGAAAAGTAACATGGCTAAGCCACCACCGGTAACACCTACGCGCTCACGAAGACGCCTATCACATTGGTCAATAATACTCGCGACGGCATTTCTTATAGTGATTGGTCTTGGCTATTTTTTGGGGATAGTTTCTTTGCCATGGCTGTTAATATATGCCGTGACGAGTATTTTCACCTTTTTTGTTTACGGTATCGACAAGTGGTCTGCTAAGCGAGGATCGAGGCGTGTACCTGAAAGTAGCCTACATATTTTATCGTTGATTGGCGGTTGGCCTGGCGCTGCGTGGGCGCAACAGCTATTTCGCCATAAATCGCGAAAACAACCTTTTCGCTTGATCTTTATAGTGACAGTTTTTGCGAATCTGGGTTTGCTTATTTATGCTGTTTATTACGCAAGTCAGCACGGTATCGCCTTTTAACGAAAAATATAGGTGCCTAACATCAATACAATGTTGCCATAGCGACCAGCTGTCGCTAAGTAAGTAGCAAATGGTGACTCGCTTTCTACCGTAAGGAAGGTGGAGATAGGCATACGATATTCGTATTGTTAGTGAAAAGTGCTGTATTTGGTTATTAAATGTCACTTTCGTTTTAATTTTGCGCATACAGCGAATTTTTTCAAAAAAAGTGTTGACCTTGAATCCGAAAAACAGTTTAATAGCGCCCGTCTTCAGGACACGCCCAGATAGCTCAGTCGGTAGAGCAGGGGATTGAAAATCCCCGTGTCGGTGGTTCGATTCCGCCTCTGGGCACCATATTTTAGTTAACGGTGATATCACGGTTAACGGTGCCAAAGCATCAATGATGCTGCACACAGTTTAGTGTGCCGACTTAGCTCAGTTGGTAGAGCAACTGACTTGTAATCAGTAGGTCGCCAGTTCGACTCCGGCAGTCGGCACCATTTATTTGTCATAAAGACACGCCCAGATAGCTCAGTCGGTAGAGCAGGGGATTGAAAATCCCCGTGTCGGTGGTTCGATTCCGCCTCTGGGCACCACTATTTAGTTAACGGTATTTTATACAGTTAACGGTGCCAAAGCATCATTGATGCTGCACACAGTTTAGTGTGCCGACTTAGCTCAGTTGGTAGAGCAACTGACTTGTAATCAGTAGGTCGCCAGTTCGACTCCGGCAGTCGGCACCATTTATAAGAAAGCCCCAACTTCGGTTGGGGCTTTTTTTATGAGAAAAATTAAGTAGCGATGTAGCACGTTGCCGCCTAATTTGCTTGTATATCCTTTCGCTTGTGTATAACTCTCGACTATCTGACACTCATTTATTATGTTTTTACCTCACAGTTAAATACAAGCGCTCGATACTTTCTCTGACAACTTTTAATCTAATGGGATTGCTATAAGCGAGCGTTCAGCTGTTCTACGGTGTGACTGCTTCTCTATATATGTAGTCCGATAACGATAATTTTCGTTTGTTATTTACGCCACTTTATCACCGTCCCACACCAAAACTGGTTGATTTGTAGCCAGATTTTCGTTTTACTAAGTTCTGCTATGTCAATAACTTAAGGTCTACGGTCAAAATGAAAAAAGGTATTTTTGCGTTATTTCCTTTGTTGGTAATTGGGTTTGCCACGCACGCTGATGAGGAAGGTGATATGTCGAAACACACCAAGTTGAGTCCGCCTATTGCGGAAAAAATCCCTAAGACGTTGCGAATCCATGGTGATGAACGCACTGACTACTATTATTGGCTTCGTGACGACAGTCGCAGCGATGCAAAAATATTGGCACATCTACAGGCTGAAACTGATTACGCAGAGGCCAGCTTAGCACATACCGAAAAGTTACAAGCGGCCTTGTATGAAGAAATGATCGGACGCTTAAAAAAGGATGACAGCTCGGTACCGTACACGAAAAATGGCTATACCTACCAAAGCGCTTATCAGCCAGGTAAAGAATACCGCATTTACACTCGCAGTAAACTCGGTAGCACGACTCGCGAAGTGTTGCTTGATGCCAACAAACAAGCTGAGGGGCAAGAATATTATGCCAATGCCGATTTACAAGTAAGCCCTGACAACAAGCTCCTCGCGTATTCAGAAGACGTATTAAGCAGGCGGGTATATGCCGTCAAGTTTAAGGACTTAACGACTGGCAAGTTGTTAACGGATGAGTTAGTTGGCACCACAGGGCAAGTGGTTTGGGCAAACGATTCAAAAACAGTGTTTTATATTGCTAAAGACCCACAAACATTGCTTGGTGATAAAGTTTATCGTCATGTCTTAGGAACCCCACAAGCGGATGATCAGTTGGTGTATGAAGAGAGCGACAAATCTTTTTACACTTGGCTAGGGAAATCACTCGATGATCAATATATTGAAATTTTTCATAATAGTACGGTCAGTCTTGGTGTATCGTTGCTAGATGCAAACAAACCAGAAGGAACGTTTGCTTTAGCCCATCCCATTGAGCGTGATCTTGAATATAGTATTCAACCGCATGGTAATGAGTTTTACATCCTTACCAATCATAATGCGAAAAACTTTAAAATAGCCAAAGTATCCAAAACAGATATTGCTGATAAAACGAAATGGCAAGATGTGGTTAGCCATCAACAGGATACTTTAATTAGCAACTTGCTAGTTCTTAATGATGCGTTGGTTTATACGCAGCGACAAAACGGTTTGATGAGCCTTAAAATTATGGATTTGGCCACGCAAAAGGTAGCTGAAGTGCCATTTAGTGAATCGTTGTACTCGGTCGCGTTAGGTACTAATGTCGACTTTAATGCCGATAAGGTACGGATTAATTATCAAAGTATGATCACACCGGCATCGGTTTATGATATTAACTTGGATTTATCTGCGCGCAACTTGTTAAAGCAAGATGAAGTGCTCGGAGGCTACGATCCACAGCACTATGACTCGCAAAGGATCAATTTGACGGCTCGTGACGGTGTGAAAATTCCAGTGAGTATTCTGTATAAAAAAGACTTATTCAAAGCCGATGGTACTAACCCACTACTTCAGTACGCCTATGGCTCGTATGGTTCGACCAATGATCCTAGGTTTAATAGTTCAGTACTGAGCTTAGTAGATCGTGGCTTTGTCTATGTTATTGCTCATATTCGCGGTAGCTCAATGCTTGGCCGAGCGTGGTATGAAGACGGTAAACTGTTGAATAAGAAAAATACCTTTAACGATTTTGTTGATGTAACCCGCCAATTGGTTGAACAGAAATATGGGGCGAAGGATAAAATATTTGCTTATGGTGGTAGCGCTGGAGGTTTGTTAATGGGCGCGGTCATCAATCAAGCACCTCAGTTGTATAAGGGGGTCGTAGCCGCAGTGCCGTTTGTTGACGTGGTGACTACGATGTTAGATCCGTCTATCCCATTGACGACGAATGAATACGACGAGTGGGGTAATCCTGAAGATAAAACCTATTACGACTATATGCTGTCGTATTCACCATATGACAATATTAAAGCTCAAGATTATCCTAATGTTTTGGTCACGACAGGGTTACATGACTCACAGGTGCAATACTTTGAACCTGCGAAGTGGGTTGCAAAATTGCGTGATTACAAAACCGACAATAACGCGCTGCTATTTCACGTCAATATGGAAGCCGGTCATGGCGGCGCATCGGGACGTTATCAGCGTTATAAAGAACGCGCCATGGTTTATGCCTTTATGCTCGATTTACTTAAATAGCATATCGCTACAGTGACGTTAAGCTAAAAAAGCCTGTTGTTATACAGGCTTTTAACTATCGATGATGATATTTTGGGGCGTTACATTGCGACAATGTTGCGTACCAACATGGAAAGTTGCGCTACTCAGGTTGCTGTCGTTGTTTATTAAGTATGCAACAAAGGATTAGTTTGCCGACTTAGGTTGTTTTTGTAACAAACAATCAAATACGCGCACGTTACGTTTTATTTTATTGTTCATGTTTTGGGCATCGCGTTTACTGCCTAAATAGCCACTACGAACAATATACCAATTACCGCTTTGGACAACACTCATGTTAAACACAGGGCTAACTTTGTTGGCAAGGCGTAATGCATCACTGTATTGGCGAAACGCCCCACACCGCAGTCGATAAGGTGTCGGGTCCGGTACATCATAGGCGTCAATATCGATGTCTTTATTTTTTGTTAGTAAATCTGGGTAGACAAAGTCAGGCTCGGGTAACGCTGGTAACTCAGCTTGCTGTTGCTTACTGACTTTAACCGTGTTGCTGGTAGTCTCTTGGGCTACCTTAGTTTGAGCTTGGCCATCAATTTCTTGTTGTCTTGTGGCAACTTGCTCTGTGGCTATGTCATCAACGACGACTTCATCGGTCACCGTCGAATCTGATTGTGACGATATAGCGATAATGCTTATGATCAAACACAGACAACCACCAGCAATAATACCGTATTTTTTATACAGTGATGATTGTTGTTTGCTGTTGTCGGGTTGATCGTAGCGTCTCGGGCGTTTCCCTGACGTTTTATTAATGTAATCCATACCAGTGTTATTAGCGCTTATCTTTTAATTTGAATGCATAGGCAAAGGAGAGCGTGACGATTAGCATAATCCCAGTACCCGTTTATTTTTAGACGATTGCTTGATTGGCTATTTAACCACTGTGGTCAGCCAAATTCAAAGGGTTCCGTGCATTTAAAGGAAAAATTTTATGGTCTATGTTGTTGTTAACACGACATGGTGAACATTCGATGTGATAGCTCATCATAATGGTATTGCAGGAAACTATATTGTTAAACGCTAGAGCGGTTGCAGTTGGTAATAAAAAACGCCAACAGGTTGTTGGCGTTTACTAAGGACATTATCGGTTTATTCGTCTACCCGATCACCGATTTTATTGAGAACGTCAACCGCACCATCGCATACCGCGATGATCGATTTACCTTTTTTAAATTCGTCAGAAATAATGACACGACCACCGTTTTTTTGCGGGAATGTGGCAACTTCGTGATTTAACTGCAGTGAGTCGATGTCGTAGTAGAGAATGGTTACTTGACGTTGGATAATTTCATCAGCCATGAGATGTGTTTACTAACTCCAATAAATATAGGGTTGAAATCGCATTACACCGACCTTGGTATGCGGTTTTCAGCCTTCCTTTGTGTCCAGTCCATGGCCGTTAAATTCATGTTAATAGGGCTATTTATATCGAACTCAGCACGATAAGTAAACTAATAAACGAAAACAGTACTTTTATTATGGAAAAAGGGTGACAACCTGTTCGGTTTAGGGTTTAATCAATAGTCCGTGAAAATGCCGATTGTCGTGATATATCACACGATAATCTTAATCGCTTTTCGTGCCAAGTAAGGTGCAAATCAATACGCCACTACGGTTAAAAATAAAATCAATAATTCCGGCGTCGAGCGAAAGAATGCAGTGCAGAAACATAGCCATTTATGCTATGATTCTTGCGTGATAATAATAATTGAGAGTCCATCCGCTAGGGGTGTGTCTCAAGTTTAGGGAAAGCATCGTTTTATGACCGATCTGGCTAAAGAAATCGTTCCTGTTAACATTGAAGACGAATTAAAAACGTCTTACCTCGATTATGCGATGAGTGTTATCGTAGGGCGTGCTTTACCTGATGTACGAGATGGTTTAAAACCGGTACATCGTCGTGTGCTATATGCAATGCACGATTTAGGTAATGATTGGAACAAGGGTTACAAAAAATCCGCCCGTGTTGTAGGTGACGTAATCGGTAAATATCACCCTCATGGTGATACTGCGGTTTATGACACTATCGTGCGTATGGCGCAACCATTCTCATTACGTTACATGCTGGTAGATGGCCAGGGTAACTTCGGTTCTGTCGACGGCGACTCAGCCGCGGCAATGCGTTATACCGAAATTCGCATGCAAAAAATCTCGCATGCATTACTTGCCGATCTTGAAAAAGAAACGGTTGATTTTGTTCCTAACTATGATGGTCAGGAACAAATGCCAGCCGTACTGCCGACTCGCGTACCTAACCTGCTTATTAATGGTTCATCAGGTATTGCTGTTGGTATGGCAACCAATATTCCACCGCACAACCTAACCGAAGTCGTTAACGCTTGTGTAGCGATGATCGATAACCCAGACATTACCGTTGACGAGCTTATCGAGTATATCCCTGGCCCAGATTTTCCAACAGCGGGTATTATTTCTGGCGTTTCAGGTATTCATGAAGCTTACCGTACAGGCCGTGGTAAATTAAATATTCGTGCCCGTACCGAAATCGAAGTTGACGAAAAAACCGGTAAAGAAACCATTGTTGTTCACGAATTACCATATCAAGTGAACAAAGCTCGTCTAATCGAGAAAATGGCTGAGCTGGTTAAAGACAAGCGTCTTGAAGGTATTTCTGCGCTGCGCGATGAGTCGGATAAAGACGGCATGCGCATGGTCATTGAAGTTAAACGTGGCGAAGTCGGTGAAGTGGTTCTTAACAACCTATTTAAACTGACGCAAATGCAAGTAAGTTTTGGTATGAATATGGTTGCTTTGAGCAACGGTCAGCCAAAATTGTTTAACCTTCGTGATATGATCGACGAATTCATTCTACATCGTCGTGAAGTGGTCACGCGCCGTACTATCTTTGAATTGCGTAAAGCTCGTGAGCGTGCTCACATCCTTGAAGGCTTAGCGGTTGCATTATCAAATATCGATCCGATTATTGAATGCATTAAGAGCTCACCAACGGCTGCAGAAGCGAAAGAAAAGCTGACTTCGCAAGGTTGGGCACTTGGTAATGTCGCTAACATGCTTGAGCGTGCAGGTGTTGATGCCGCGCGTCCAGAATGGTTAGAGCCAGAATTTGGTATTCGCGATGGTAAGTACTTCTTAACGGTACAGCAAGCGCAAGCTATTCTTGATCTTCGTCTGCAAAAGCTTACTGGTTTAGAACATGAAAAGATTCTAAATGAATACAAAGAGTTATTAGACTTCATCGCAGAGTTGCTACATATTTTAGCTAGCCCAGAGCGTTTGATGGAAGTGATTCGTGAAGAGCTAGAGCAAATTCGTGAAGAGTTTGGTGATGAACGTCGCAGTGAAATTTCATTGGTATCGCACGATTTATCACTTGAAGATTTGATCACAGAAGAAGATGTCGTTGTTACCCTTTCTCATGAAGGCTACTGTAAGTACCAACCGCTAAGTGAGTACGAAGCGCAGCGCCGTGGTGGTAAAGGTAAAGCAGCGACCAAGATGAAAGATGAAGATTTCATCGAGCGCTTGCTGGTTGCCAACACCCACGACACCATTTTGTGTTTCAGTAACCGTGGTAAGCTGTATTGGTTGAAGGTTTACCAGTTGCCATTAGCGACGCGTACCGCACGCGGTCGTCCGATTGTTAATATTCTGCCATTAGAAAATGACGAACGTATCACGGCTATTTTGCCAGTTCGTGAATACGAAGCTGATAAGTTTATCGTTATGGCAACGGCATCGGGCACCATTAAGAAGACGCCACTTACTGCGTATTCACGTCCTCGTGCTAACGGTATTATTGCCTTGAACTTACGTGATGATGATACCTTAATTGGTGTTGATATTACCGATGGCACCAATGACATCATGTTGTTTAGTGATGAAGGTAAAGTGGTTCGTTTTAATGAAATGGCGCGTGATGCCGAAACGGGTGAGATTAAAATCGACCCTGAAACAGGTGAACAAGTTCATGCATTGCGTGCGATGGGCCGTACGGCTACCGGTGTTCGTGGTATTAAGCTTGAAGGCGATCAAAAAGTGGTATCACTTATTGTTCCACGTTCTGAAGGGGCGATTTTAACCGTAACGGAAAATGGCTATGGTAAGCGTACCGAGCTTGAGGAATACCCAGCTAAATCTCGTGCAACCAAAGGTGTTGTCTCGATCAAAGTCAGTGAACGTAACGGACCTGTTGTTGGTGCTGTTCAGGTAGACGATAACGATGAGATTATGTTGATCACTGATAACGGTACCTTGGTTCGTACTCGCGTTAATGAAGTGAGTGTTATTGGTCGAAATACCCAAGGGGTACGACTGATAAGAACCGCTGAAGATGAGCATGTTGTTGGCTTGCAGCGAATTGAAGAAATCGATGCAGATGATGATGAGCTAATTGATGGTGAAGTTACTGAATCTACATCAGAAGCGACATCTAACGAAGCTGATAATCAGCAAGCGATAGAAGATGACGCAAACAACGAGTAAGTTGTCATAATGACATAGTAAAATGAGCGGTTAATTCCGCTCATTTTGTTTTTAACGCCCTGTGAATATCAGATCCTTGGCAAAGATGGTTACCTGTCATTCTTCGATGCGGTAACGTTAAACCTCAATGTTAGGTAATACTCTAAATATAAGTAGCATAATGAAAGACGTATTTAATTTTTGCGCCGGTCCGGCAATGTTACCGAAACCTGTCATGCAACGTGCGCAGCAGGAGTTTTTAAACTGGAACAACACGGGCTGTTCGGTGATGGAATTATCTCACCGTGGCAGTGAATTTATGGCGTTAGCGGCCCAAGCCGAAGACGACTTACGCCAACTGATGAATATTCCAGATAACTACAAAGTATTGTTTTGCCATGGCGGCGGTCGAGGTCAGTTTGCCGCGGTACCGTTAAATTTACTCGGTCGCGAACAAACAGCTGATTATATTGTCAGTGGCTCTTGGTCTAAAGCAGCGGTAGCCGAGGCTGAAAAATTTGGTGATATTCGTCAAATCGACGTGTTGACTCAAGTGGATGGAAAGCATGCGGTGAAGCCGGCAAGTGAATGGGGTATTAATCCGAATGCCGCGTATGTGCACTATTGTCCAAACGAAACCGTTGACGGGATTGAAATTTTTGAGGTGCCCGACACTGGCGATATCCCTTTGGTTGCTGATATGTCGTCAAATATCTTGTCACGAAACATCGATGTATCCAAGTTTGCGTTAATCTACGCTGGCGCGCAAAAAAATATCGGTCCATCGGGTTTGACCTTAGTCATCGTTCGCGATGATCTGCTTGGTCGTCAGCAGCAAGGCACCCCGGTAATTATGGACTATCAGCAAACCGCTAAGTCAGATTCTATGTTTAATACGCCACCAACTTATGCTTGGTATTTGGCATCGCTTGTCTTCGAGTGGCTAAAAGACCTTGGCGGTGTGGCAAAGATTGAAAAACTTAACGCTGAAAAAGCCGCTGTTCTGTATGACTATATTGATCAATCAGAATTTTATTTGTCGAAAGTCGATAATGGTAATCGTTCAAAAATGAACGTGCCATTCTACTTAGCAGATGAATCTTTGAATAGCCTATTTTTAGACGAAGCAAAGCAAGCTGGTTTATTAGCGCTTAAAGGCCATCGTTCGGTTGGAGGCATGCGCGCGAGCATTTACAATGCGATGCCTATTGCAGGTGTGCAAGCATTAGTCGCCTTTATGCAAGCGTTTGCCATAAAACATTCATCGTAATAATCAACTAATCATCATTATTGTGTAAAGGAAGTACTATGTCGGGATCTTTAACTTTTGTGGCCAAGCCTGTCGCGGGTAATGTTGCTGGTGATGTTTTGGTACCGGGCGATAAATCTGTATCACATCGCTCTATTATGTTTGGCTCTCTAGCTGATGGTGTATCGCACGTTAAAAACTTTTTGCCCGGTGACGACTGTCTCGCGACGATGAACGCATTTAAAGCTATGGGCGTGCAAATAGAAGGACCTGATGCCGATAACAATGTCACCATTCATGGTGTTGGTATTCATGGTTTGCAACAGCCCAAACAACAAATAGATATTGGCAACTCAGGTACCTCCATTCGCTTAATGTCAGGCATTTTAGCAGGTCAAAATTTTGCTACATCAATGGCAGGAGATGTGTCATTGAATAAGCGACCTATGATGCGAGTAGTAACACCTCTGCAGCAAATGGGAGCCGATATTCACGCCAGTGACGATGGTACCCCGCCGGTCGTAGTAAAAGGTGGTAGTATTTTAACGGGTATTGACTATGTATTACCAATGGCCAGCGCCCAAGTTAAGTCATGTGTGTTGTTGGCAGGATTATATGCTAACGGCACAACGACGGTAACCGAACCTGGTATCACTCGCGATCATACCGAACGTATGCTCAAAGCGTTTGGTTACCAAGTAGATGTTGATGGTAATAAGGTATCTGTGCAAGGTGGTGGACGCTTAACGGCGTGTGATATTACCGTACCTGGTGATATATCATCAGCGACTTTTTTTATTATTGCCGCTTTGATTGCCAAACAGGGCAGTTTAACATTGCGTAATGTTGGTATGAACCCGACGCGTATTGGTGTGCTAAACATTGTTAAACAAATGGGTGGCAACATAGAGATCACAAACCAGCGTTTTGCCGGTGCAGAACCTGTTGCCGATTTAGTGGTACATGCATCCGCTTTACATGGTATCGATATTGAAGAAGCCGATGTACCGTTGGCGATTGACGAATTCCCTGCTATCTTTATTGCCGCAGCATGCGCACAAGGCACCACGCGTTTGCGTAATGCACAAGAGTTGCGTGTGAAAGAAAGTGACCGCATTCAAGCCATGGCGGACGGCTTAGTCGAGCTTGGTATTGACTGCACTGTGGTGGATGATGGTATCGATATTATTGGTGGAAAAATGACCGGTGGAAAGATAAATTCACACCATGATCACCGTATTGCTATGTCTTTCGCTATCGCATCGTTACGTGCAAGTGATACAATAACCATACTTGAATGTGAAAACGTTGCAACATCATTCCCAACCTTTGTCGACATAGCCAACCGTGTTGGTTTGCACATTGAACAGAACGTAGAAAAGCAACAATAAAACAAAATTAGGATAGTTATGCCAGATTCAATCCCTTTAATTACAATTGATGGTCCAAGCGGTGCAGGTAAGGGGACAGCAGCAAGGATGGTTGCTGATCAGCTTGGTTGGAATTTCTTAGATAGCGGTGCCATTTATCGTGTGTTAGCGGTTGCCACAGAGCATCATGGTATTGACGTCGATAACGAAGAAGCGGTTATTCCGTTAGCATCACATTTGGATGTTGAATTCACTATCGGTGACAATGGTGAGTCGCGTATCTTACTTGAAGGTGAAGACGTCACTGACAATATTCGTACTGAAGTGGTTGGTGCTATTGCCTCAAAAGTGGCGGCATATCCGCGTGTACGTGAAGCGTTATTGCGTCGCCAGCGTGCATTTCGCGAAGCACCTGGGCTAATTGCCGATGGTCGAGATATGGGCACGGTTGTTTTCCCTGACGCCAAAGTCAAAGTATTCCTAGATGCTAGTGCCGAAGAGCGTGCAAAAAGACGATTTTTACAGTTGCAAGAAAAGGGTGAAGATGTTAGTATCGAGCGCCTTTTGGAAGATATCCGTCAACGGGATGAGCGAGATCGCAATCGCGCAGTAGCGCCATTAGTCCCGGCCGAAGGTGCGTTAATTATTGATTCTACGCAATTATCAGCAACGCAGGTGGTTGAGAAAATCCTTGCATTTGCCAATGAAAAATTGAGCTAAATCAGCACATTTCTGAGTAAGAAATAAACCAAAATTAGCGCCGAAAGATTTTATGATATCAACCAATCCCGGTTGATATCTTTGTTTATGGCTTACTGCAAGGAAGCACGAAGTCAATTTAACAACCCCATGAAACAATGACGTTGATTGGATTAATAACTGAGTTACATACAAGTTATGACTGAAAATTTTGCACAGCTTTTTGAAGAAAGCTTAAAAGAAATCGAAACACGCCCTGGTTCAATCATCAAGGGTATGGTTGTACGCATCGAAAAAGATAACGTATTAGTTGACGCTGGCCTTAAGTCAGAGTCTGTTATCTCTATCGACCAATTCAAAAACTCTGCTGGTGAAGTAGAAATCAACGTTGGCGACGAAGTTGACGTAGCTCTAGACGCTACTGATGACGGTTTCGGTGAAACTATCCTTTCTCGTGAGAAAGCGAAGCGTTTCGAAGCTTGGCAGTTCCTTGAAAAAGCTTACGAAGAGAAAGAGACTGTTGTTGGTGTTATCAACGGTAAAGTTAAAGGTGGCTTCACTGTTGAAGTTTCTAACATCCGTGCCTTCCTACCAGGTTCTTTAGTAGATGTTCGTCCAGTACGTGACACTGCGCACCTTGAAGGTAAAGATTTAGAATTCAAAGTTATCAAGCTTGATCAAAAACGCAACAACGTTGTTGTTTCTCGTCGTGCAGTTATCGAATCAGAAAGCTCAGTTGAGCGCGATGCACTTCTTGAAAACCTACAAGAAGGTCAAGAAGTTAAAGGTATCGTTAAGAACCTTACTGATTACGGTGCGTTCGTTGACCTTGGTGGTATCGACGGTCTACTACACATCACTGATATGGCTTGGAAGCGTGTTAAGCACCCAAGTGAAATCGTTAATGTTGGTGACGAAATCAGCGTTAAAGTTCTTAAGTTCGACCGTGAGCGTACCCGTGTATCACTAGGTATGAAGCAATTAGGCGAAGATCCATGGGCAGCTATTGCTAACCGTTACCCAGAAGGTTCTAAGCTAACTGGTCGCATCACTAACTTAACTGACTACGGTTGTTTCGTTGAAATCCAAGAAGGCGTTGAAGGTCTTGTTCACGTTTCTGAAATGGATTGGACTAACAAAAACATCCACCCATCTAAGGTTGTTAACCTAGGTGACGAAGTTGAAGTTATGGTTCTTGAAATCGACGAAGAGCGTCGTCGTATTTCTCTAGGTCTTAAGCAATGTATCCCGAACCCATGGGAAGAGTTTGCTAAGAACTTCAGCAAAGGTGACAAAGTTACTGGTAAGATCAAGTCAATCACTGACTTCGGTATCTTCATCGGTCTTGAAGGTGGTATCGACGGTCTTGTTCACTTATCTGACATTTCTTGGAATGGCGGTGAAGAAGCTGTTCGTGAATACAAGAAAGGCGATGAGATCGCAGCTGTTGTACTACAAGTTGACCCAGAGCGTGAGCGTATCTCTTTAGGCGTTAAGCAAACTGAAGAAGATCCATTCAACAACTACTTAGCAGACAACAAGAAAGGTGCCGTAGTTACTGGTACTATCGTTGAAGTTGATGCTAAAGGTGCTAAAGTTGAGCTAGCTGAAGGCGTTGAAGGTTACATCCGTGTAGCTGACATCTCTCGTGAGCGCATCGAAGACGCAACTACTGAGCTAACTGCTGGTGACAGCATTGAAGCTAAGTTTGTTGGTGTTGATCGTAAGAACCGCGCTATCAGCCTATCTATCAAGGCGAAAGACCAAGCTGAAGAGCGTCAAGCGTTAGAAAACGTTAACGCTGCTGACGAAGGTTCATTCACCAACGCAATGGCTGAAGCATTCAAAAACGCTAAAAACTAATTTACCCTTGTAAATTGATTTAGACGTAGATAAAAGCCGCTCATCTGAGCGGCTTTTTTGTTGCTTGCTGATCGCTAATGTCACCTCAACAGCACTACGTTTCACTGTTATACTCTTCAAATATCACACTTTTTGCGACTTTTAATAAATAAATATCTATTTTTTTGCTTTAACTATTTGAACAAACAAAAATTTTTATTAAAATTACTAGTTAGGTAATCCGAAAGCCTATATAAAGAAAGTAAGGCTTCACCGTAGGGTGTTCTAAGCGAAAACACCGATTTCGGTATCATTAAACGCTGGGGTTCAAATGACTAAATCAGAGCTAATAGAGAAACTTATTGATAAACTCGATCATTTAGCTGCAAAAGATGTTGAGTTGGCCATCAAAGAAATTATTGAGATGATGGCAAATACGTTAGAAAGTGGAGAGCGTATTGAGATCCGTGGCTTCGGTAGTTTCAGTTTGCATTATCGCGCGCCTCGAACAGGCCGTAATCCAAAAACTGGTGAGTCAGTGGAGTTAACGGGAAAATATGTACCGCATTTTAAACCAGGTAAAGAATTACGCGAACGTGTGAATATGAGCCTGTAATGCAACATCAGTTTTGCAATCGTTGAAGAATTAAAAACGCCGTTTGATTTATCAAGCGGCGTTTTTTGTTTGAGAACATATAAGTCAAAAAATAATGTGACTATTAAAGCCAATGGCTATTAGATAGGACTTTTTTATTAAAAGTCGCTAATTATTTTATTGATAACACTGAAATTTAATTTAAATCACCATATACTATGAGGCAATGAGACTAACATAAGAGAAGTACATTGAAACTCTATTTTAGTATTTTGCTATTGTTCATTTTGTTGTTGGTTGCCTTTATCTTTGGTACCCAGAACAAGCAGATAGTTGAGTTAAATTTTTTGATTGCTCGAGCGGATATTACTGTGGCTATGGCTGTGAGTATTTTCACCGCGATCGGGGTTGCCATTGGCATCATGTTAGCTCTTGTCTTTTCGTTACAGCGTAAGCTGGCTCGTCGAAAAAAACATCGCTCCTCGTAGTCGACAAGACGGAGTCATCGTATGTTTGAATTGTTGTTTTTGTTGCTTCCAGTTGCCGTCGGTTACGGTTGGTTTATGGGACGTAATAGCGTTAAACAAAAAGACCAAAGTGCTAAAGACGAACTCACCATAAAATACTCCACAGGCTTAAACTATTTATTGTCTAACCAACAGGACAAAGCAATGGAATACTTGCTTGAAGCGTTGGAGGTGGAAGATGATACCGTTGAAGCGCATTTTGCGATGGCAAATTTATTCCGCAAACGCGGTGAGTTAGATAGGGCGCTTAAAGTACATGAATATTTAGTGCGCCAGCCAACGTTATCCGATCCTCATAAGCAACAATCATTGTTTGAATTAGGGCGCGACTTTTACGCTGCAGGTTTATTTGATCGCGCTGAAAAGCTCTTCCTGAAATTGATCAAAAGCTCTACGTATAGCGTCAAATCATTAACGTATTTATTATCCATTTACCAATCAACCAAAGATTGGCACAAGGGCATTAAATTGCTTAAGCCTGTTGTTAAAGGGCAGGACAAGAAGCAAATCCATGTGTTGGCGAACTTTTATTGTGAGTTGGCAAATATCGCACTCGCTGATAACGATCAGATAAAACAATTAGAATTATTACAAAAAGCATTAGAGCTTGATCCGACATCGTCTCGAGCTAATTATCAAATGGCTGAACTGTTTGAGCAAAATGAGCAGTTTAGTAATGCCTGTCAGTGTTATAAGCAAATTTTTTATCAAGATCAGGAGTTTTTTCCAGACGTTATTGATAAAATGCAGGGCATATATGAGCGCAGTGATATGAGCGATGAGTTTTACGCCTTCATGCGTGAGGTTCATGAGCAAACGGGTAGCACAACGGCGCTCATTAAATACCTATATTATGTTGAGCAAACAGAATCAAAAGACAAAGCACAAGAATATCTTTTACACGCATTAAATCGACGGCCAACCATTCGTGGCTTTAAACATTTCGTCAAAATGCAATTGGCGGATAGCCCTGATGAAGAAACCGCAAAAAGCTTAGATGTTATCAGAGAGTTGGTTGCAGCCTATTTGAAAGTGCGCCCAAGATATTGCTGCCGAAGTTGTGGGTTTAACTCAACAGTACATTACTGGTCATGTCCATCATGCCATGATTGGGAACAATTAAAGCCGGTACGCGGCTTAGAAGGAGAATAAGTTAATGTCAGACGCGAAGGTTGTTGTCGCCCTGGATTTTGCTGAACAAGCACAAGCATTGTCATTCGTTGATAAAATACAGCCAAGTGACGCTAAATTGAAAGTCGGTAAAGAGATGTTTACTCACTTTGGCCCTGAATTTGTAAAAGGTTTAGTTAATCGTGGTTTTGATGTTTTTCTAGATTTAAAGTTTCACGATATTCCCAATACGGTTGCTAAGGCTGTCCAAGCCGCTGCCGACCTTGGCGTGTGGATGGTGAACGTTCACGCCAGCGGTGGTACTAAAATGATGACTCAAGCTAAAACAGCACTTGAGTCGTATGGTGATGATGCACCGTTATTAATAGCGGTGACTGTGCTTACCAGTATGTCAGAGCATGATCTGCGTGAATTAGGTATTAATGTAAGCCCTGAGCAACATGTAATGAACTTGGCTAAACTAACCCAACAAGCGGGCCTTGATGGTGTAGTATGTTCAGCTCAAGAAGCAGCAATGTTAAAACAAAATCTTGGCCAAGACTTTAAATTAGTAACGCCTGGTATTCGCCCTGTGGGTAGTGCTGTAGATGATCAAAAACGAATTATGACACCACCTCAAGCGATCGATTTAGGTGTTGATTACCTAGTAATAGGACGGCCAATAACTAAAGCTGCCGATCCACACCAAGTTCTGCAAGAAATTAATCAATCTATCATTGTGTAATGATGGTTTTACATCAAGATAAATTAATAGGAAATAGCTATGCCAAAGGCAAGTGACATCAAAAAGAATCAGGCGATTGAACATAATGGTCGCGTATTTTTTGTAAAAGATATCCAGCGTTCGGTTCCTCAGGGTCGAGCTGGTGGTAGTATTTACCGTATGCGTTTATACGATGCCGTAACTGGCGGTAAAGTAGATGAGTCGTTTAAAGATTCAGATATGCTAAATTTAGCTGATTTAACACGTCGTCAAGCGATGTTTTCATACGTTGATGGTGATGAATGGGTGTTCATGGATAATGAAGATTACACCCCTTATAACATCAATGTATCGTCTATCAGTGATGAAGCACAATTCATAAATGAAAGCACAGAAGGTCTTTACGTGGTGATCATTGACGGTAACCCGGTATCGGTTGAGCTACCACCAAGCGTTGACTTAGAGGTGGTTGAAACGGATCCGTCAATCAAAGGCGCATCGGCGACCTCTCGTACTAAGCCTGCGACATTAAGCACGGGGTTAGTCATTCAGGTGCCAGAATACATTTCTACTGGTGATCGTGTTAAAGTGAATACCGAAGAAAAGAAATTCATGAGCCGCGCAGATAAGTAGTATTTTCGCGACGCTAACAAAAAAACCAAGTAATTGTTACTTGGTTTTTTTATGCCTGTATTTTGCTAGCGACTTTTTAACGTTCAAGCCTTTCTATGACTGGTCGCTGTAAAGGTACCATGGCACATTTTTTGTGTTGTTTTTTCAATGTACTTCACTATGGTTAATGTTAGCTCTGAGAAATAACGGTAGAGCGCATTCACACCCTAAATTTCGTAAAGGAACTACGTATGAAAAACTTTATAACACCACTTTTTATACTGGCTTTAGTCGCGCCTATGCTGGCTATAGCAGAAAGTAACACGCCAGCTGCTGTTGTAGCAAAAGCAGAAGGGCGTATCGATATTAACTCAGCTAACGCTCAACAGTTAACAGAACTCAAAGGTATTGGTCTTAAAAAAGCTCAGGCGATTATTGAGTACCGTAATAGCCATGGTCCGTTCAAAGCTCTGAGTGATCTGACAAATGTCAAAGGCATCGGTGATAAGTTTGTTGAAAAGAACGCTCAATATATGAAGCTGTAATGCTAATCCACTAAGTTACCCGCCTCACAAGACGCAGTTATAACAACGTTGAGGGTAACAAATAAAAAAGCCCGATATTAATATCGGGCTTTTTAGTCATGTCATGTGCTTAATCAAACGGTCTATTAAGACTTTTCTGCACTGCTATGGTTTATGGCTTTGTTGGGCCAGCAGACGCTTTATTACTTGCAAAAGCTACTGCAGCAGACTTGTCAGAGCGAACAACGTCTGTGCGCTGTTCGACAGACAATGCTTGCGTCGGTAATTCAGTTGACGCAGGCTCAACAGACGCAGGCTTGGCCATTGCTGCTGAAGCATGACCTTTGAACGCTTTTTTAGCCTTGGTTGCTACTTTAGTTGCTACTTTAGTTGTTGCTTTAGTTGCTGCTTTGCGTGCAGCAGGAGCAACAGCAACGTCAGGCTTAGCTACTACATCCGCTTCAGCTTTAACGTCAGGCTTAGCAACTACTTCCGCTTCTGATTTAGCGTCAGGCTTAGCAACGACTTCCGCATCTGTTTTAACGTCAGGCTTAGCAACTACTTCCGCATCTGTTTTAACGTCAGGCTTAGCAACTATTTCCGCTTCAGCTTTAACGTCAGGCTTAGCAACTACTTCCGCATCTGTTTTAACGTCAGGCTTAGCAACTACTTCCGCATCTGTTTTAACGTCAGGCTTAGCAACTACTTCCGCATCTGTTTTAACGTCAGGCTTAGCAACTACTTCCGCTTCTGATTTAGCGTCAGGCTTAGCAACGACTTCCGCTTCTGCTTTAACGTCAGGCTTAGCAACTACTTCCGCTTCTGCTTTAACTTCTGGTTTAGCTTCAACATCTACTGCTTTGCCGCTTTCTTGCTCTGCAGCACTTGGGTAGCGAGCTGTAACCGGATCTTCTTCGATACGCTGCTCTACAACTTGATTTTCGTGTTCAGCGTTATCTTGCTTTTCTTTACGACGACGTTGACCTGATGAACGAAGGTGACGTGGTGAACGGCGGTTGCGTTGGCGACGTTCTTTCTTGTCATCTTGCTCAGAAGTCGCATTATTGTCTGATACGTCTTGAACATCTTGCGCAGTTGTGGCTTCAGTAGCTTGACTATTATCTTGCTCTGTCGCTTTCATATCCGCAATATTGCTGTCGTTAGTCAGCTCTGGTTCTGCCGACTTCTCAGGTGCTTTGCGCTTATCTTTGCGTGGCGTATTCTTAGCTTTGTTGCTTGGCTTTTTGTCCGCTTTCGGTTGTTGCTCAGATGCTACGGCTTGTAAGCTATTATCGTCGGTGTTGGTGTTAGCGTCTGTTGCTTGTTCGTTTACACGAACTTTTTTACGAACGTTACGACGTTGGCGACGCTCTGCAACTTTTTCCTCTTTAGCTTTTGGCTCTTGAGGTTGTTTCTTAGCTTGCTGATTTACGCTTGATTTTTGTTGCTTGCCTTTATTGTCTTGCGCATCACGCTGCTGTTTTTCACGTGTTTGCTTGATTTCTGGCTTATCACTAGTGCGCTGCTGATCACGGCCTTTACCACGACGGTTTTGGTTACGTGGTTTACGGCGGCGGTCATTGTCACGCTTTTTAGGTTGCGATTTTTTCTCTTGCTCTTTATCTTCTGATGAAAATAATGACTTGAAAAAGTTGCCAATAGCCGTGAATAAACTCGGTGATGTGTCTTTTGCCTCAGACTTTTCAGCTTTTACCGGCGCCGGCTGCTTCGGTGCAGTCATGCCTTGTAATGCTGGCTCGTCTCGCTTAGCCACATCTTTTTGGAATTTAGGCATTACCGCTTCTTCAACCACTGCTTCTTTAAGCTTCATTTCATGGCTAGCAACGGTTGTGGTTTCATCATCACGTACGCGCAATACTTCGTACTGTGGTGTTTCCATCGCGCTATTCGCTAGAATAAGAACTTTCACCTTATGGTTACGCTCGATATGACCAACAGCGTTGCGTTTTTCATTTAGCAAGTACGTGGCTACGGCAACAGGCACTTGAGCATGCACTTGCGCTGTTTTGTCCTTAATGGCTTCTTCTTCCATTAAACGTAATACCGATAATGCAAGTGATTCAACACCACGGACATTACCTGTACCGCTACAACGAGGACAAACGTTTTGACTGGTTTCACCAATCGATGGACGTAAACGCTGACGCGACATTTCCATCAAGCCAAATTTAGATATACGGCTTAGTTGGATACGGGCACGGTCGCCACGTACCGCATCTCGCATACGGTTTTCTACTTCACGTTGATGACGAACTGGCGTCATATCGATAAAGTCGATAACCACTAGACCACCTAAATCGCGTAAGCGTAACTGACGAGCAATTTCTTCGGCAGCTTCTAAGTTAGTGTTAAATGCGGTCTCTTCGATATCACCACCTTTGGTAGCACGTGCTGAGTTGATATCGATAGAGGTTAATGCTTCGGTTGGGTCGATAACAATTGAGCCACCAGATGGTAAACGTACTTCTCGTTGGAACGCTGATTCAATCTGTGATTCAATTTGATAGTGGGTAAACAAAGGTACGTCACCTTTGTACAATTTCACTTTATTGATAAAGTCTGGGCGCACTAATTCAATGTGCTGCTTAACCTGTTCAAATACCTTAGGTCGGTCAACAACAATTTCGCCAACATCGCGACGTAAATAGTCACGAATTGAACGTAGAATAACGTTTGATTCTTGGTGAATTAAAAATGGTGCAGGACGTGACTGAGCGGCATCTTCAATTGCGCTCCAGTGTTGCAATAACACATTTAAGTCCCACTCAAGCTCTTCGTATGCTTTACCGACACCAGCGGTGCGAACGATTAAGCCCATGCCTTTTGGCAGGCTAAGTTTAGCTAAAGATTGTTTTAATTCAGTGCGCTCGTCGCCTTCAATACGACGAGAAATGCCGCCTGCTCGTGGGTTATTTGGCATCAATACTAAATAACTACCAGCGAGTGAAATAAAGGTTGTTAATGCCGCACCTTTTTGGCCGCGCTCTTCTTTATCTACCTGAACGATAACTTCTTGGCCTTCCTGTAATACATCTTTAATGCTTGGACGGCCTTGGAAGGTGTAACCTTCAGGGAAATAACTACGGGCAATTTCCTTCATCGGCAAGAAGCCGTGACGCTCGGCACCGTAGTCAACAAATGCGGCTTCGAGAGATGGTTCAACTCGGGTAATGGTACCCTTATAGATGTTTGCTTTTTTTTGTTCGTGGCCCGGGCTTTCGATATCTAAATCGTACAGACTTTGACCGTCAACAAGTGCTACGCGGAATTCTTCCGACTGAGTAGCATTAATTAACATGCGTTTCATATGGTTTATGACTCTATTTGTTATTACAAGTCACAATTGGCGAGCAGGTGCAAAGCTATCTTGCCTATTAAGCAGACAGAAAAGTAGAGAAACAGAGGGTGGCAGCCTCACGGTTGTCAACTCCCTAACATATTGGGACTGTTACGTTTTTATATCGCTACCGACATTCTTGTATGACAAGTTCCAGCTTTATAATGAGCGCCTACTCGCGCCTGAATTTGCTTGGTCGCTTGTGTTACAAGGTTGCGTTAGCGCAATAACTTATACACATCGCACAAATTGTGCTTGTTTTGTTAATCACTCTTTTTGTTGGATTTGTCGTTTATGCTTCGGCTCTGGCAGGTTACTTTGGCGCCAGTCAAGCAATGGGCAATGCTGTTGTTATATCGGTGCAATATGCTCATCCATATTCTGATGACAGAGATTACGATTGTTGTATAACAAAGTTGCCGCAACAAACCTCTTACGATCCTGAAGAGTGCGTTTTAAAATTCTATTTAATTATTACGTATTAACTCAAGTTATCAATACGAGCGTTGGCCCGAAAATTTGAGTTATTACTGGTTGCCAGTCGTTTTTTCGGCAACCTTGCCATTATCCCACTAATTTGCACCATAAGGCAATGATTTTGAGTTACAAATTTGCGCCGAACTTGAAAAAAATGTGTTAGACTTCGCGACATGAAAAAAGATTTCCCATTTAAACGTCGTAAAACGTCGAAAACTGGCGACGGTGTGGCACAAAATAACACCTCTAATCGCCGCAATAGTGCGACGTCGAATCGTAAAGCGACACACACTAAACAACAGCAAGCATCGAAACCAAGCGTAAACCAAGCGCCTGCTCACACTGCTGATGATGTGCTTGAAAAACCGCAAGTAAGATTTTTTGATATTGACGCCGACGGCGCAGGCCAGCGTATAGATAACTTTTTACTAAAGACCCTTAAAGGGGTACCGAAAAGTATGATTTATCGCTTGCTTCGTAAAGGCGAAGTTCGTGTTAATAAAAAGCGAGCCAAGCCAGAATATAAACTTCAGGCTGATGACGTGATTCGAGTTGCACCAATTCGTGTCGCTGAGAAAGAAGACGTGGTATCGACCAAGCTTGATAAGGTTGCCAATTTAGAAAAACAAATCTTGTTTGAAGACGATTGTCTTATTGTGATTAATAAACCGTCGGGAATGGCGGTACATGGTGGCAGTGGTTTGTCGTTTGGCTTGATTGAAGCGTTACGCGCGTTGCGTCCACAAGCGAAAATGTTAGAACTTGTGCATCGTCTTGACCGTGATACATCGGGCTGTCTTGTGGTTGCTAAAAAACGCTCATCGCTACGTAGTTTGCACGAGCAACTTCGTAATAAAACGGTGCAGAAGTTTTATCATGCCTTAGTAAAGGGGCATTGGCCTAGCAAACTGACAAGAGTAACTGAAGGTCTTAAGAAAAACGAACTGAAATCAGGCGAGCGCGTAGTATTGGTTGATAACCTCAATGGTAAAGAGTCTGAAACACGTTATAAAGTGTTATACCATTACGAAGGTGCTTCTTTAGTTCGCGCATTTCCGGTTACCGGGCGGACGCATCAAATTCGTGTACATTGTCAGTGCTCTGGGCATCCTATTGCATGCGACGCCAAGTATGGTGCCGATGATTTTACGGCGCGTATGAATGAGCAGGGCTTAAAGCGTTTATTTTTGCATGCCCATTCCATTGAATTTACCCATCCAAAAACAGAGCAACGGGTGCGTTTCGAAGCCCCATACGATGGTGACCTAACCGCTATATTAGCTAAGCAGACGATCAAAACGTATTAATTGTATTAATTAACGTAACGTTTAACCTCTAGGCAAGTAATAGCCTAGAGGTTACTTAACCTATACCCGCCGAGAATTTTCCTTTAGTTATTCCTATTCTCCGTTACCTGACAATGCGCTGTGACTTAGCTCAAGCATTAACAACATCGGTTAGCTACATCCTGATATGAATTAGGTTAGCGTTAATATTTAGTCTTACTAGCTCAGCACTAAACTACTTAAGCTCTAAACTACTTAAGCTCCATTGCTTGGTTGAACAATATACAAATGCGACGTTTGAAACGAGCCGTGGTATTTTTTGCTGTCGCTATGTCTTGCGTTTGTTGTTTGCTGTTTTTCATCGATATCTCTCCATAAATGTGTTCATCGTGTAAACTATAAAACCTAAACCTTGGTTGAGGTAAAGGCTTTTTTTACGTAAAGTGGAATTGATTTTAAGTTGTGTGCAAAACGCGAGGGATGACTTATGGAAGCAAATTTAACAGTTGGCCAAATTGCCAAGCGAGCGGGCGTTAAAGTTTCAACACTGCACTTTTATGAACAAAAAGGATTAATAAGAAGTTGGCGTAATCAAGGTAACCAGCGTCGTTACAAAGCTGATGTACTAAGGCGCATATCCGTGATAAAGGTTGCACAAAATTTAGGTATAAGCTTGGCGGAAATAAAGCAAGTATTTGCCACCTTACCTGATACCAGAACTCCCACCAAACAAGACTGGCAACACATATCAAGTGCTTGGCAACAGCAACTGACCGAGCGCATAAACCAACTACAAAAACTGCAAGAGTCTTTAGATTCATGTATTGGCTGTGGCTGCTTAAGCTTAAAAAATTGTCCTTTGTATAATCAAAATGATCATCTTCAGGCACAAGGCCCAGGTCCGGTATTACTGCAAGCTAAAGCAAATAACATCGATTGATGCATTACCCCATAAAAAATAAAAAAATGAAAAAAGTTAACAGTGCTTGTAATAATTCGCATTGTGACGCCACTAATAGGTTATAAATCAACAATGTGGTTTTAATTGCTCATTAGTATCGCGAACGTAAGCGGACAAACTCTACGATAGATAGCAATGAAAACAGCTTATATAGGGAATAATAAGAGGAGCGAATGGGACAGGATTATTACACACAACATATATTGCCGTATGGCGCGATGATCGCCAAAGTCGTGCGGGCTTACAGTTATACAGAGCAAGACTTTGAAGATCGCTACCAAGAAGTATGTTTACAAATTTGGCGCTCAAGGCATAGCTTTAAGCAACAATCGGCGATGTCTACGTGGATATATCGAATTGCGGTAAATGTTTGCTTAACGTTTGCAAAAAAGGAGCGTAAGGATGTTCAGCATGTCGATCTCGATACTGCCTCAGTCGTCGCTGAACCACAGGGCGGGCATGATATTAAGCAGCTTTACGCGGCAATTCGCCAGTTATCTGAACTCGATAGGGCGATTATTGTGCTTTATCTTGACGACTATCAATACAAGCAAATCGCCGAGATCATTGGTATCAAAGCCAACAATGTGGGCGTGCGGATTAATCGTATTAAGCAACAACTTTATAAGCTGATTGAGCAAGGTGAAGCATTACCAATGAATAAGCCTGCACAACAACACATATTACAAGGAGAAAGCCAGTGACCGATCCACTTAAGCAAATTTGGCATAATGACGAACAACAAGAATATCTAAACTTGCCAAAAATAAATGATTTATATACACAAAAGTCGCAATCGTTAATTGAGCGCTTTGAACGAAGCTTTGCAATTAATATTGTTGGCATAGCGGTTGGCGCAACTTTGGTTGCAGGTTATTTACTTTATCAACAGTTATACCTTTTAACGCTATTTATTGTGGTATCTGGGGCTTGGATGACCCTGCTTGGTAAGAAAAATCAGCGCCTGTTACAGCATATCGATAAACAACAAGATACATTTCATTATTTACAGACGTTCGATGACTGGTTAGAAGCCATGATGCAACAATATGATAAATTGTATCGCGTGTTCTACCCATTGTTGTTTTTGGTAACAATAGCTGAATTTAATTTAGCCAGTGCAGAAACAATAGAGTCGATAACAACAAAGGTACCGTTTGTATCTGTGTTTATTTTAGACTCACTATGGCATGTACTCACCGTGATCAGTATTAGCGCGATATTATGCTACTTCGGTGCGTGTATTTATCGCTTCGACATGAAGATGACCTACGGTGATCAGTTAAAAGCACTAAAACAAACACTAGCCGATATGCGTTCATTACAATCGTAGGCTATTTGCCAACAATGTGTTGATTCATGATGAGCCGAGCCAGTATATCTTTAACTAATGGACTGGCTCGTCATAAGGCGAAAGTTAAATTGTTTTAGCGCTAATTGACTCGTTAGTATTACTTTGGCCTAACATGAATATACCAAGCCAGATAAACCAAATAATTTGAGTGATGCCAAAAATTTCGGTGAAGACTTCATCGGGGTATATTGTTGCAATACCAGAAACGCCTACAATTATACCAATGTAATTAAGTCCTCGCGGGAATTCTTCCGCTTTTAAAGCTGCTATACTAACCAACAGTACCCAAAGTCCACCAACCAGCTCGTTTCCTCCCCCAAGGCTTTCGATTAGCACTGAAATCATTCTCCACATATCAAAAGCTTTCTCGGCGGATAAATCCATCAGGTTAATTGCATGCGAAAGCCCAATATTTGCCAGCATGCCACTTGCAATGACCAGAACAACCCAAACAACGCCGAAGACAGAACCCACTTTAACAATTGGAGCATTTGTTAGTTTTAGTTTTTCATATAAGCCAACAACAAGAACAGCTAAAAAAATTCCAAACACTGCATACATCAGAAAATAAATCATTGAAACTACAAACTGATTTTCTGCCAAATATGCCATTTTTTCTGATGCAGCACCTTCGGAGGGATATGCCCAAAAAGCGCCAAAGTACACAAAGGCAACAATATAAATCAATGCTTCAAAAATAGCTGAAACGCCTACAACTTTTTGTAGATTATTCATTAATAACTATCCCGTTTTATTCGTAATGCTAACGCCGTTTTAAGCGGCAAATTATAGTTGGCTAAAATAAGTGAGGCACGAACAAAAAGCCAACTGTAATTTGTCCGACTTGAAAACCCTTGTTATAAGGCTAATGCGCCACCCAGTTGAAAAAGTCTTCTGTTGATTTACAACTTAGATATTTGGCCTCAGGTACACCATTAACTTTAAATTTATATCCTCTATCATTATGCCAGTATGTTGCAGTAGTAGTTTTGATCCAACAATCAAGCCATTCATCATGATGAGGAATTTTGCATTTGTCTTTACGAAGTGGAACTGAGTTTATTGTAATTTGGCTTGATTCAGGAACTTGAACCCATTTAGAGATTGAATCCCATTCATTAGGCTTTTTTATAAAACGAACGGAATTACTATCACTCTTAGATTCACCATCGCTTTGCTCTAAAACAATGATCATATCTTTAACAGTCCTAAATTTTCGTTCGATAGACTTTTGCTCGCCTTCGCAAACTTGTTCAGATGCGTTAGCTAATGAACAGATAAAAAATATTGAACACAAATGACGAGCCATTCTCTAGCCTTATAACGCCCGCCTAACACGCAATGTGTTGGCGTGGCTTTTTGCGTTGTTTGCCAAAACCATGACAACTAATCATTGTCGGAGTTTAGGCGCTTGTTAGGCTTCGAGATCAAAGCTTTGTAATCGAAAGGGTTTTTAATAAAACCCAATATTAATATTGCAGCGAAAAATATGCTTTTACCTATTTCAATAGTAAACAGCATCGGATCTGAAGAATAAGTTATTAACCCATGATAACGAGTGTACGTCGTGCCTTCAAAGTAAGCGTCATATAGGTCGGTATATGGAAGGTAAAACAACCCAACACACCATAGCCTGATAATGAAATGTACAATTTTACCATCTGTTTTGGTAACAATGGACACAGCGGGTTTTTCTATACTTTTTTCTTGAATTGGGTTTTCTTCATTTACGACAACAGGTTGTCTTTTTAGTAATTCTGATTCAATAGTTTTAAATCGTTCAGGGTAACTACCTCTGTCAATTGAGCCCATAGCTTCTTTTAGTTCAGAGGTAGAATAATTCTTATAATCGGGTTCAATACTCATAATTTACTTAGAAGCCTAACGCTTATTATGTAGACGTCTCAGTAATGTCGCCTACGATTATCAAATTAAAATACCAGAAATCCTAGCCAATTCATACTGTTACTAATGTAGTATCGCCACTGATTTATTTGTTGGGGATATTACTGACACTTCATTGTAATATGCCCTTATAACTATCATCTTTTAATCAACTATTTCATGATGTTAAAGGCTGTGAACGTGGTTGTTTGGTGGGTTACTGAGAATTCTTAGTAATGTCGAGGGTATTTGATTCAAACGGCTGTATCTCGCAAACACTGGTCGTTAGAGTCCTCTAGGTTATTATCGAATCTAATATGAAATACGTGAACGTCAGATAGATACAAACAAAAAGGCTCGTCTAATTACGGTGACGAGCCTTTTTATATCGTTATCTGTAATATAAGGAAGGGGGATAGTTTATGTGGCTATTGCTGGGCCAGCACATCAAAACCTTGATTTTTTAATAGCTGGTGCAGGCGAATCAACGGCAGGCCAATTAAGGTATTTGGATCTGCGCCTTCAAGTGACTCAAATAAACAAATACCAAGCGCTTCACTTTTAAAGCTTCCTGCGCAGTTATATGGTTGCTCTGCTAATAAATAGTTGTTTATTTCGCTATCGGTTAACTCTCTAAAGTTAACATAAAAAGGCTCAACCAAAACTTCTGACTCGTTTGTTTTACTGTTATGCACACACAGCCCTGTTAAGAAGGTGACGGTTTTACCACTAAATGATTGTAATTGTTTAACCGCGTTTTCGTGGGTGTGTGGTTTACCTAATATATTACCTTCAGATAAGGCCACTTGATCAGAGCCGATAATCAAGGCGTTAGGGAAATCATTGGCAACCGCTTGTGCTTTTAATTTAGCTAAGCGTGCTACAAGCTGCTCGGCCGTTTCGCCGTCAAAGGCCGTTTCATCAACATTGGGTTTGGCGGTAGCAAAGTTAATATTAAATTTATCTAATAGCGCCTTGCGAAAAGGCGAGGTTGAAGCAAGTACTATTTGAGTCATATCGGTTATTGTGTATATATATGTGAGGGCATAGTCTAACGGAAAATATCTCTAATGGCTAAATAGCGGTAACGGTTTTGACGTTTTATGGCGCCTATTTATAGAGGTGACCAAGTTAATCTAGGGTTAATGACGCAAAATTGTTCACAATTAACTCACTTGTGTTAAAATTTGTCACGAATTAAGCAAAAGCACCGATTAGATTGAATTTTCTTTTGACACAAGGCAAGACAGCCTTTAATATGCGCGGCTTATGAAAGATCTTAAACTTCCGGTTAGCATAGACCCATACAAAAGCGCGCAACGCCGCTTAGTTTGTGAAGGTTATTTTGAAATAACCGGTTTAGATAGATTGCTTGCTGAAGCTGATACAGCTAGCGAGCATGTAAATGTTTTAATAAATTTTGATGTTGATGAACAAGGTTTGATTGTTATCAGCGGTGAGGCATCAACCCAAGTTTATTTAACATGTCAGCGTTGTAATGATGCATTTATGCAAGAGCTGAAAGTCAACTTTGCTTACTCTCCTGTTAAAAATGAAGAGCAAGCAGAAGACTTACCAGAGCATTATGATGCCGTCGTTTTAGATGAAAATGGTGAAGTCAATTTACGCGAATTAGTGGAAGATGAGTTAATTCTTACGATTCCACTGATACCGAAACATGACCTTAAGGACTGTGCTGCTGATGCAGATACAACTTGGGGTAAGTTACCGGATACGCTTGAGAAACCGAATCCATTTGATGTTTTAAAAAAACTCAAGTAACTTTTTTTGAATTAGGAGTAAGGTAATGGCCGTACAAAAGAGTAAAAAATCTCGTTCAAGACGTGGCATGCGCCGTTCACACGACGCATTAACTGCTGAGAACTTATCAGTAGATAGCGTATCTGGCGAAACTCATCGTCGTCACCACGTAACTGCCGATGGCTTTTACAAAGGTGAAAAAGTTATCGCTAAATAAGCGAGTTAACTTTTGCAGTATCTAACGGTCGCGTTAGATGTTATGGGGGGCGATAACGGCCCCCTTGTAACAATTCCCGCCGCAAAAATGGCTCTGCAACAGATGCCATATCTTAAGCTCATCCTATGTGGCGACAAAATTGCTATTGAAGCACACTTAAAACATCACGATCTCTTAAATCACTCTCGCATTAGCATTGTTCATACTACACAAATTGTCGATATGGACGAAAAACCAAGTATTGCGTTACGCTCAAAGAAAGACTCATCAATGCGCGTTGCCATTAATTTAGTTAATGACGGCAAAGCAGATGCTTGCGTCAGTGCTGGTAATACAGGTGCATTACTCGCCACCGCCCACTATGTGCTAAAAATGCTACCTGGCATTAATCGTCCTGCGCTTGTTTCTCATTTACCAATAGCGGATTCTAACCGCCACGCCCTAATGCTTGATTTAGGCGCTAATGTCTTTGTTGATTCTGACACCTTATTCCAGTTTGCTGTTATGGGCGCTGTAATGGTTGAGGAAGTCGAAGGCATTGAATCACCAAAAGTGGCATTACTCAATATGGGCTCTGAAGATATCAAAGGCAGTGATCATATTCGCCAAACAGCCGCCATGCTTGAGCAAACCGACGGTATTAACTATGTTGGCTTTATTGAAGGTAACGATATTTTTTCTGGCAAGGTCGATGTCATCGTTTGTGACGGTTTTGTCGGAAACGTTGCGTTAAAAACCTGTGAAGGGGTTGCTAAGTTGGTGATGTCAAAAGTGTCCAAAATCATCAATGAGAATATATTTACCCGTTTTTTGGGTGGATTACTCAATCCAACCTTAAAAAAAATCGTAAAACGCCTGAACCCCGACCAGTATAACGGGGCAAGTTTGATAGGATTACGCGGTATTGTGGTGAAAAGCCATGGTAACGCGACGAGCTCGGCATTTTATAACGCCATTGCTGAAGCAGTAAAAGAAGTTGAAAGACAAGTTCCACAAAAAATTCATCATAAGGTGGAACAAACGTTACTAAAAAGGTTTCAATAAAATATGTATTCACGAATTGTAGGCACTGGGAGCTACTTTCCAGAGCAAGTTCGCTCCAATGCCGATTTAGAAAAAATGGTGGATACCACCAATGAATGGATCTTAGAAAGAACCGGTATTCAAGAAAGACGCATTTCCGCTGAGCATGAAAACGTAGCCTATATGGGCGCAAAGGCCGCAGAGAAAGCCTTGGAAATGGCTGGTCTTAAAAAAGAAGACATCGATATGATTGTTATGGGTACGACCACTAATCATGTTGATCTGCCAAGCGCTGCTTGTTACGTACAAAAATATTTAGACATGCCGTATATTCCGGCATTTGATGTGGCAGCTGCGTGTTCTGGATTTATTTATAGCTTAAGTATCGCCGACCAATATATTAAGTCGGGTATGGCTAAGCGTATTTTAGTGATTGGTGCCGATGCGATATCACACATGTGTGATCCTGACGATCGTGCCACCATCATTTTATTTGGTGATGCCGCTGGCGCGGTAATTTTAGAAGCCAGCGAAGAGCAGGGCATCATCTCAACTCACTTGCACTCTGATGGTAACTATGGCGCATTACTAGGCGCTAACTCACCAAAACGTGGTGATCCGTTAACCGAAGAGAAGGCCTACATTTACATGAAAGGCAATGAGGTATTCAAGTTTGCGGTAACGCGCTTAAGCGAAATCGTTACTGAGACTCTTGAGCACAATAACATGGACAAATCAGACATCGACTGGTTAGTTCCTCATCAAGCCAACCTACGTATTATCGCGGCTGCAGCGAAAAAGCTAAGCTTACCAATGTCACAAGTTGTGGTAACGCTTGATAAATATGGTAATACGTCTGCAGCGACGATTCCAACAGCGCTTGATGAAGCCGTTCGTGACGGTCGTATTCAGCGTGGTCAAACTATTTTAATGGAAGCCTTTGGTAGTGGTTTTACCTGGGGTAGCGCATTAGTTCGTTTTTAAAAGGTTTACAAAATAATGAATAATAACTTAGCGTTTGTATTTCCTGGACAAGGCTCACAAGCGGTTGGCATGTTAGCTGACCTAGCCGATAACGAGATTGTTAAGCAAACGTTTGCTGATGCATCAGCAGCGTTGGGTTACGATCTTTGGGATCTTATCCAAAATGATGCTGACGGAAAACTGAATCAAACTCATGTAACTCAACCTGCATTATTGGCATCAAGTGTGGCAATTTATCGTGCATGGCAAGCGGCTAATGGTAAAGCGCCTGCAGTGCTTGCTGGTCATTCATTGGGTGAGTACTCAGCATTAGTCTGTGCGGGTGTGTTATCACTTGAAGATGGTGTAAAACTGGTTGAAAAACGTGGTCAGTATATGCAACAAGCGGTGCCTGCGGGCACTGGCGCAATGTACGCTATTATTGGCCTAGATGATGCCGCTATTATTAGCGCATGTGAGCAGGCAGCAGAAGATCAAGTGGTGTCAGCTGTAAACTTTAACTCACCTGGTCAAGTCGTTATTGCTGGTAATAAAGAAGCGGTTGAACGCGCTGGTGCTTTATGTAAAGAAGCAGGTGCCAAGCGTGCATTGCCATTGCCGGTTAGCGTACCGTCACACTGTGCATTAATGCAACCAGCAGCTGAACAGCTAGCTGCCGACTTAGCTGATATTACCTTTAATACGCCAACTGTTGATGTAATTAACAACGTTGATGTAACAATCGCGGCAAATGCGGACGCGATTAAAGATGCGCTTGTACGTCAACTATATAGCCCAGTACGTTGGACCGAAACGGTTGAAAAAATGGCTGCAATGGGCGTTGATACCGTGATCGAAATGGGACCGGGTAAAGTATTGCAAGGTCTAGTAAAAAGAATAAATAAACAAGTAGCGTGTAGCTCGGTTAATACAGCCGAGACATTGGCAACGGCATTGGAAGGTTAATATGTCATTATTTTCATTGGAAGGGAAGGTAGCACTTGTAACAGGTGCAAGCCGTGGTATTGGTAAAGCGATTGCTGAGCAATTGGCTGCGCACGGTGCCAAAGTTGTTGGTACAGCAACATCACAAGGGGGCGCGGATGCAATCTCTGCGTACCTAGGTGACAATGGTCAAGGTTTCGTTTTAAACGTAACCGATAACGAATCAATTGACGGGTTATTCGAAGCGATTAAAGAAAGCTTTGGCGGTGTTGATATTTTGGTAAATAATGCCGGTATCACGCGTGACAACCTGATGATGCGTATGAAAGACAGCGAGTGGGATGACATCATTGATACCAACCTAAACTCACTGTTTAAGATTTCTAAAGCGGTAATGCGCCCTATGATGAAAAATCGCGCCGGTCGTATTATCAATATTGGCTCAGTTGTTGGCTCTATGGGTAATGCTGGTCAGGTGAACTACGCGACCGCAAAAGCGGGTCTATTAGGCTTTACTAAATCGTTGGCAAAAGAAGTCGCATCTCGTGGTATTACGGTTAATGCTATCGCCCCAGGCTTTATCGATACCGATATGACCAAAGCGTTAAATGACGACCAACGCCAAGCGATTTCATCGCAAGTACCGGCTAATCGCTTAGGTCAACCAGAAGAAATTGCCGCCACAGTGGTGTTTTTAGCATCTGATGCGGCTGGCTACATTAACGGCGAAACTATCCACGTTAACGGTGGCATGTACATGGTTTAACCACTTGGTTTGATAAAACGGCAGAAATTGCAAGATTTATACAAATGCTTGCATTTTCGCCGAAGTTAAGCCATAAATATCGAATTGGTCATCAGGTTTGACCAGCAGGTGATTTTACTTTTTATGCTTGCAACCATGCCTTTTGACGAATAAACTACACGCAATTATTAAAAATCATATTGCTAATTTTAGTGAAGGAAAAAAAATGAGTACTATCGAAGAACGCGTAAAAAAAATCATCGTTGAACAACTAGGTGTTAAAGAAGAAGAATGTAAAAACGAAGCATCTTTCGTTGATGATTTAGGTGCAGATTCTCTAGATACTGTTGAACTAGTAATGGCTCTTGAAGAAGAATTCGACACAGAAATCCCTGATGAAGAAGCTGAGAAAATCACTACTGTTCAATCAGCTATTGACTACGTTACAGCAAACAGCTAATAACGAGTTAAACGAAGAAGGCGGTTAGATAACCGCCTTTTTTGTTTGTGCAAAACGATAATACGGAGAGAAATACTATTATGCGTCGAGTGGTTGTTACCGGTTTAGGGATGTTAAGTCCTCTAGCTAATAATGTCACTGATACTTGGCAAGGCTTAATGGCCGGCAAAAGTGGCATTTCGATGATCGAACATTTAGATACCAGCGACTTTTCAACAAAATTCGCGGGTATGGTAAATGGCTTTGACCCAGTTGATTTCGGTATTGCCAAAAAAGAAACCCGCAAAATGGATTTATTTATCCAATACGGTATTGCTGCGGGTAATCAGGCGTTAGCGGATTCTGGTTTGGAAGTGACAGAGCAAAATGCAGGTCGTATTGGTGTTGCGGTAGGATCTGGTATTGGTGGCCTAACATTAATTGAAGAAGGCCATAAAAAAGCATTACAAGGTGGTGTTAAAAAATTATCGCCATTTTTCTGTCCATCGACCATCTTAAACATGATATCAGGCCATTTATCGATAATGCATGGTTTGAAAGGGCCTAATATTGCGATTGTTACCGCGTGTACCACTGGGGTACACAATATAGGTCATGCAGCGCGAATGATTGCCTACGGCGATGCGGATGCGATGTTGGCTGGTGGTGCAGAAAAAGGCTCAACTATGCTCGGCATGGGCGGCTTTATGTCGGCTCGAGCTTTGTCGACGCGCAATGAAGCACCGCAGCAAGCTTCTCGTCCATGGGATAAAGACCGCGACGGTTTTGTATTAAGTGACGGTGCCGGCGTGATGATGCTTGAAGAGTACGAACACGCTAAAGCACGTGGTGCAAAAATTTACGCTGAATTGTCGGGTTTTGGTATGAGTGGTGATGCGCATCATATTACCTCACCACCAACCGATGGTTCGGGTGGCGCAGCAGCAATGCGTAATGCGTTAAACGATGCCAAGGTAGCAGCAGATAAAGTGGGTTACATTAATGCCCATGGTACCTCAACACCTGCTGGTGACATTGCTGAAACCAATGGCGTTAAGTCAGTATTTGCTGATCACGCATACAAACTGATGATGGGTTCGACCAAATCGATGACCGGTCACATGTTGGGTGCTGCCGGCTCTGCTGAAGCTATCTTTACGGTATTGGCACTTGTTAACCAAGAAGTACCGCCGACCATAAACCTTGATAACCCTGGTGAGGGATGTGATCTTGATTACGTTGCTCATACAGCACGTCAAGCTGAATTAGAATATGCGTTATGTAATTCATTCGGCTTCGGTGGCACTAACGGCTCATTATTATTTAAGCGTGTATAGTCGATCTGGCATCACTCGCTAATCTTTAAACAGAGATTGGTCAAATACCCAAATACTGATATAGTGTTTGGGTATTTTTATTTCAGCGCAGACAATGATAAAAACCAGTAAGCGTTAATGATAGATAATAATTCTAATGACATACACATCGGTTAATTTCTCACAACAACATACCTTAAATGTTAAGGATCGAGGCCTTGCCTTCGGTGATGGTGTGTTTACCACAGCAAGGGTTGTTCGAGGGAAAGTCGAATACGTTGAACAGCACATACAACGTCTAGTCGATGCATGTCAGCGTTTAGCGTTAGATAATGTTCCCTTTGCAACAGTGCGTGACGAAATAAATAAAGCGGCTGTTGACATTAACGATGGCTGTTTAAAAGTGATCATCACAGCCGGTGAATCCAACCGAGGCTATGCTCGTGCTAACCCCATTGAGCCAACGGTTATCGTCCAAACGTCCGCTTACCCAGTGCACTACCACCGTTGGCAAAACGAAGGCATTTGTTTAGCCGTAAGCCAGTTGCAATTGGGCATTAATCCCATGCTTGCAGGGATCAAGCATTTAAACCGATTAGAGCAAGTGCTTATGCGCAATGAACTTGACGGTTTAGCGGCCGATGAGCTAGTGGTGAGCGATGTCAATGGCCATGTCGTTGAATGCTCTAGTGCGAATATTTTTTGGCAACAACACGGTCAATGGTTTACACCCGATTTATCGTTAGCCGGCGTTAATGGTATTATCCGTCAACAGTTAGTTAAAAAACTTAACGCAAAAATTGTAACCACAGACGTTAATGCACTTTTTAACGCCGATAGCATATTTATTTGTAATGCTATTTTGGGGATAGCACCAGTGGTTCGCTTGGCTAATAAAACACTAGATATTGACGCAAAATTTATTTGCGGTCTGCAGCAATCTATAAAGGAATAACTCATGTACTTGCGTTTCGCGTTTGCGGTGGTCTTTATGCTAATCACCGTTGTAGGCGCTATCACTTATATTTATGTACAGATGAATACTCACATGTTACGCACTTTGCCTATTCAGGGCGAGGAGCTGTATTCATTGTCATCGGGTAAATCATACAATTATTTGCTGAACGATTTTAAAGTAAAGGGGTATATAGACTCGACCTTTTACTATCGTTTATACGGTAAACTTAACCCAGAGCAAACACGCTTGAAATCTGGTGCTTATCGTTTAAGCGAAGGCATGACCATGTTAGATGTGTTGCAAGTTTTGCTGTCGGGTAAAGAAGCACAATTTAAAATCACCTTTATCGAAGGCACCACGTTTAAAGATTGGCTGCACCTGCTTAGCGAGCGACAACATATTAAACAAACCCTTGAAGGGTTGGACGAAAAACAAGTATTAGCACAAATAACCAGTAAATTTGACCACCCAGAAGGTTTATTTTTTCCAGATACATACGTGTATACGGTAGGTAGTAAAGATATTGATATTTTGCAGCAAGCTTACCAACGAATGGAGCGTGAATTGGCTCGTAGTTGGCAAACGAGATCTGAAAAACTACCTTATAAATCGTCATATGAAGCGTTAATTATGGCCTCATTAATCGAAAAAGAAACGGGTAAGCTTGCAGAGCAACCACTCATTGCATCGGTGTTTATTTCGAGGCTGCGCAAGGGGATGCGTTTGCAAACCGATCCCACCATTATCTACGGTTTAGGTGATCGTTATACTGGTGATATCACTTACGCTAACATTCGTGAGAAAACGGCATATAACACCTATCAAATAGATGGTTTGCCGCCTACGCCAATCGCGATGCCGGGTAAGTCGGCAATTGAGGCGAGTATGCATCCTGCCAATAGTGATTACTTATATTTTGTAAGCAAAGGCAATGGTGAGCACTATTTTTCAACATCATTACAAGAGCACAACCGTGCCGTAAATAAGTACATCCGAGGTAAAGAGTAAGCAATGGATACGAGTCAAGCGCAAGGGAAGTTTATTGTCGTCGAAGGTATTGAAGGGGCTGGTAAATCTTCGGCCATTGACGTTATCGAACAGGTTTTAACCGAGATGTCTATTCCGTATATCAAAACCCGAGAGCCAGGTGGTACGCCTATTGCGGAAAAATTACGTGCATTGGTTAAAGAGCCAAGTGATGAAGTTGTAACTAAAGAATGTGAGTTATTGCTGATGTATGCCAGTCGCTCACAATTGTTAGCGAATAGAATTATGCCAGCCTTGGCGCAAGGCACTTGGGTTATAGGTGATCGTCATGATCTGTCGTCAAGGGCTTATCAAGGTGGTGGTCGTCAATTTGATGATACATTAATTGATACCATTGCCGGAATAACCTTAGGCAACTTTAAACCCGATTTAACCTTGTACTTAGATATTGAACCAGAGATCGGTCTGCAACGAGCGCAAAATCGTGGTGAGCTTGATCGCATTGAGCAAGAGAAAATCGATTTTTTCCATCGTGTTAGAGACAAGTATCTGCAATTAGCTGAGCGAGATGATTCCATATTCGTTATCGATGCAGGACAAACCATGGACCAAGTCCATCAAGATATTCGCCAACTATTAAGCCGAGAATTACATGGATGAGTTTGCGTTAGCCGACGACGCTGAAGATACAATTGATAGGCCGTGGCTGGAGCCGACTAAGCAACAATTATTGACTAGCATTGTTGCCAATAATTTACCTCATGCGTTGTTATTACACGGCAGTTACGCTGCTGGACAGCGACCTTTAGCATCTTGGCTTGCTGCTCGATTACTGTGCCAACGCAATATTGAACAATTGCAGCCCTGCGGGCAGTGTAAAGCGTGTCATTTGTGGGCCGCTCAGTCGCACCCTGACTTGGTGGTAATCGATACCGGTGATAAAGCAATTAGCGTTAATGATATTCGCATTGCATGTCAGTCACTAGAAAAAACAGCACAACTTGGGCATAACAAAGTTGTGCTGATTAACCGGGCAGAGCTATTAACGACAGCTGCCGCGAATGCCTTATTAAAAACGCTTGAGGAGCCAACATTAAAGAGTTATTTATTGTTGGTTTGTAATCATATAGAGCAATTGTTGCCAACCATATTATCTCGTTGCGCCAAAGTCGCCGTGACACCTCCCACGGGCCCTGAGCTTGCTAATGTGGCATCTAATAAACAGGCCGTGCATGCTTTTAGTACGGTAAGTGAATTGCATGAGTTATACGATGACAACGTGTTTGCTGATAAGCAGCAGTTTGTGGTTGACTTGCAGCAGTTTTTGCAACATTTTGATAATAGCAATGAGTTGGCCGAGCAAATAAGTCTTCATCAGCACGGTATGCGTTGGCTATTGTCAACGTTCGAAGCGATGTATCGTTATAAAGCTGGTTGGACACAAGCGTTAGCGAGTGCTGATTTAGTATCAATAATCGAACACTATACTGAGCAACAGCTATTTGATTGTTGGACTGTATGTGTTAGTGCCAACAAACAACTAAAAACGTTATCGCAAGCCAATAAAACCTTTACAGTGGAAGCATTACTGGTCAAAATCGAGCAATGTTTAGCTCAATAATCGACTAGAAGAATAATGATAAAAGGATTGAACACCGATGCATAAATTTGAATTAGTATTTGATAATGACCGCGAGCTGTACATGTCGTTTATGCCGTTTTTAAAGTCAGGTGGCTTGTTTGTTAAAACTGATGAGCAATTTGAACTCGGCCAGCAGGTTGATCTTGAAGTAACCTTACCTGGCGAAGACGACGTTGTCGCAATGGAAGGTAAGGTCTGTTGGATCACGCCACATGGTGCGCAAAATGGTACTCAGCCGGGTGTCGGAGTTAGCTTTGTGACTGATGAACATAATGTTCGCAACCGTATTGAGGCAAAACTTGGCCGACTGCTTAATTCAAAAGAGCCTACCTATACCATGTAAGGGCGCTTGTTGTCAGAGAAAAAGCGCTTAACGCACCGTCGACAATAGATTAAAATAGCCAAGGAGCGCGAGTCGCTCCTTTTTCATTCGTGATTTACCCTGTTCTTTGGTATTAACCACGTACCAAGGTTCACTGCCAATATTTACCGTAAACGGAGTAGTTGTGTTTATAGATTCTCACTGCCATTTAGATCGATTAGATTTAACCGACTTTGATAACAACCTTGATAATGTTGTAACAGCAGCAAAAAATGCTGGTGTGGAGCAAATGTTATGTGTGTCGGTTACCTTAGATGGTTTTCAATCCATGGCAGAGAAAACCGCCAAATACGATAATGTACACATATCATGTGGCGTGCATCCGTTAAACCAAGAAGATGCGGTAGAGGAATCTGAGCTTTTAGAGTTAGCAAGCAACGAACGGGTTATCGCCATCGGTGAGTCGGGTTTAGACTATTTCTACGCACCAGAAACACAAGAAGTGCAACGGGATGCCTTTCGTAAGCATATTCGTGTCGCGCGTAAGTTGAATAAACCAATTATTATTCATACCCGTGATGCTGTCGAAGATACTTTGCAAATTATGCGTGAAGAAAAGGCTGATGAAGTTGGCGGTATTTTGCATTGCTTCACCGAGAGTTGGGAAATGGCCGAGCAAGCAATTGCCATGGGCTTTTATATTTCCTTTTCAGGCATTGTTACATTTAAAAATGCGGCAGCGTTAAGACACGTTGCCAGCAAAGTACCTGATGATCGTTTTATGATTGAAACCGACTCCCCATATCTGGCTCCTGTACCTCATAGGGGAAAGCAAAACCAACCCGCTTATGTGGTTGAAGTGGCAAACATGTTAGCAGATATTCGAGGTCAGTCTATAGAGCAAATAGCACAATTATCGTCAGCAAACTATCGTCGCTTATTTAAGCTGTAATTCGCATACTTCCTTATCGTCATTGCTCGTTTACGATAAAACATATGTATCATTCGCTTAAACGTGGAACAGACAAAAAAAAGCCCGTAGCAAAAGCTCCGGGCTCAGGGGAATGGCTCATAGGTTGAGCCTGCGCTAATAAATTCTGTTTATGCAGTCACTTAAACGATAAAAATTTTGTCTGTTATCTGTTGTTATCGTCATTTCTGCATCGGCTTGGACTTTTAAGTCTAGTACAATCCAATTAAAACGCCAACTTTAGTTAATTTAATTTAAATCTATATTTATCAATCGCTTACTTTGTTTTTACTGTTTTTACTAAACGGTTGTGAGCAATTTTCTTACATGTTGATCACAGTTTTTCCACAATTTTTAATGCCTTAGCATGAGCTTGATTATATCGATTTAGCAGCGGATTTTTTAAAGAGTAAAAATCTTTTTTCTTGTCGACAATTTTTTTTCGTTTTACGAATCTAAATAATATGCTTATTTTTTAATGGCTTAACAAAGCAAAATTATAAACAAACAATATCATAAGGGTATGTGTATGAAGCGTGTTTTATTGGCTTTAGGGTTAGTGAGTACAGCAGTTATGGCGTCAGAAGAACAAGCAAGTGTGGATTTTGTCCAAGATTCTTACAATTACTGCGTCGATTATGCAGAAGGTGAAGACAACAAAGATCAAGCCATTTTATTATGCGTTAACGAAGAGCTTGAAGCGTCAGGTTACAAGACATTTAAATCAGTAAAAGAAATTAAAGACTTTATTAAACAAAAGTAAGTAAATACGAATGCTATGAGTGGCTATTTTGCTAAGCATGTACAGCTAAGTGATACGCAGAGCTCTGGTTTTCATGTAACGTTACGACCTTGAGTGACACTACAACATTACTCAAGGTCGTTTATCTTAGTTGAAGGCCGTTTTTATCTGCTAGCTCGCGATGAGGTTTGATTGATGCAGCTAACAATTTTAACCATGGTTATTCGGTACAAACAGGTCGTGACAATAATAACCGTATTAGCGTGTTCATGATTTTCAATTAGGGTTCTTATCAGCACTTGTGTATGAACTGGTTGCTAACATTGACTTCATGATGTTGAGATATGTGTCTACCCAAAACCTTGCTTTGTTTTCGAAAAGATAATTCAGTAACTTGTCATGTTCATTGGCGCTTATAGCGAGGTAATCACCACCCACACCGTGCATTAAAATGTTGATTAATTTTATATTTGGCGGCTGGCTTTCAATAAAGTTAATGATCTCGGTTGCTGTGATATTATCGGCAACGATTACTGTGGCAAAGTCTTGGGGCTCTTGTCCTTTAATTGCGATGAACATAGAGGATACGGCGGATAGATAATTTTTCCCGCCAGCATACTTATCGAAGCATGGTGGCGTAAACGTTCGCTCTAGCTTACCGTCAACGGCAGCTAATAACGTGTTAGCAACGCCTACTTCATCAACCATTTCTGCCACAGATTTATGATCCAGATCATTGTGAAGTTCAACCCAATCCCGATTGGCTTTTGAACCTTGGCAGGCATGAAATAGGGTGTGATTACCAAGTTCATGGCCTTGCTCGGCGAGAGAGCGCCATTCACCTAATCGCAATTGAAATGATGGAGACTTAGGCACCACATAAAATGACGCCTTGAGCTGATATTTATTGAGAGCGGGTACAGCAATATCGAGTTGGCTTGCCAATGCATCATCATATGACAGGCTGATTGCCACTTTCGCAAATGAATGGCTACAAAATAGGGCGATAATAACAACTAGGTACTTCATCATTCTTGTATTTAGTTTAATCTGAGAATTGCTCTATGCCTTCGATTAGCAATCTAAATGTGATAAAGACAATAGATGCTGTGCTATGAGTTAAATTAACTCTTGAACTTGCTAAAAGCAAGTCGTCAGATAACGTTAATGTTAGAACAGAAATTGGTAGAACCCCCCCTAACATACTGATAGTAATATAAAAAGAAATGCTGTATGTTAGAAAAAAACAATTACATAAGGGGTTTCTTAGATGAGAACTATTATCTCGTTATTTGTCGTTATATTTATCAGTGGTTGTGCGCAAGTTTATGTTCCACCCATACCTGACTATAGTGTCTCTAAGCAAGGTAAAATAGCGATTTATGTGCAAACTAAAAATAATCCAACTCATACCCATATTGGAACCACAATTTTCAATAACTTTGAGAAAGCTTATCCGTTCTCTTGGAACATGCAACGCTCTATAGTCGATAGCTTTACGGATGAATTGCAAGGTAAACTAGGATATCAGGTAGTTGATATAAGTGATGATACGTTGGCTACCAAGTTAACTAACTTTGTAGAAATAAAAAACAAGCAGTGGCAGTTCACACAAAACAGTGCCCAACATCGAAACTTTCTTATTGAACAAGGTTATGAAGCAGTAATTGTTATTAGGGAGTCTCCATCACTAGCTTCGCTAGAGTGCTCTCAATATGGCTGCAATGAATTTTATAGCCAAGGGGTAGGACTTTTTACACGTAGTTTTCTAGGTATGGATCGCTATCACGCTTCAGCCAGTTATGATATATCGATAGAGCTTCTGACATTACCCATTGAATTGACACAGTTAAATGAGTTCCGGGCGATGACACAATGGCAACGTAAAAATAAATTAGTAGACAGCTTTAATGATCCAAAAGTATTTGATGATATAACTGAACAAGAGTTAAAGCCGATACAGGATGAAATATTAAATTATTTTACTGAGTTAGCACAATTGACAGGTTCTTATATGAACTATAGCAATCCACCAAAAAATGAAGCAGCAAAGACGGCTTCTACCCAATAACCGAATAGCGTTACACTTTAACGCTGTAGTAAGAGCCTTTAAGTGAGTGGGGTCTAAGTGCCCCCCATTTTAAAATATCCTATAGCTAGTTAGAGAGTTCATTAAAACGCGATGACTTGCCCCTTCATGGGGATTTCTGCTCTTATCTTAAGCGTTTGCCAAATTTTATGGCCAAGGGTATCTAACGCATCGGCTTCACCGTGGACCAGCACGACTCTTGGTGCGGGCGAGAAGTGGTTTAACCAATCTAACAATCCTTGCTGCCCAGCATGAGCCGAAAAGCCTCCTAAGGTTTCGATATTGGCATTAACTTGTAATGTTTCACCAAATAACTTGATGTATTTAACCCCATCAACAATAGCTCGACCAGGGGTTCCTTGCGCCTGATAGCCCACAAAAATAACGGTATTTCGCTTATCCCAAATACGATGCTTGAAATGATGGGTAATGCGCCCACCGGTACACATACCGCTACCAGCAATAATAATGGCATGATTTTTAATATTATTGATAGCCATTGAATGTTCGGCCTCAATAGTTAAATGCAACGATGAAATAAAGTTTTTCAATAAACTTGCATCGCCGGTTGATAGCGACTGTACTCCTTCGCAATCAAGCGTTGTTAACCAGTCATCGTAAATACGAGTAACTTCGATGGCCATTGGACTATCAAGAAAAATCGTCCAGTCATCTAATTCATTATTCTGTTGTAATTTGCCTAAATACAGTAACAGCTCTTGAGTTCTACCCACCGCGAATGCCGGTATCAATGCGTTACCACCTCTTTGAAATGCGTCGGCTAAAATTTGCTTAAACTGCGCCATGGTGTCAGTTAAGTCACGATGATTTCTATCGCCATATGTACCTTCCATCATGACGACATCGGCGTGCTCAACAATCTCAGGATCGTTCATTAAAACGGTACCGTGTTTGCCTAAATCACCACTGTAAACTAATGTTTTTTTGCTTTCATGCTCTGTTATCGTTAACTTGCTAATGGCCGAGCCAAGAATATGACCAGCATCCAGTAACGTGGCATCAATGTCAGCAGATACCGAAAAGCGTTGTTTGTAGGCCATGGGGCGGCACAGTTTGAGTACATTTTCTATATCTTCTTTTGTGTATCCTTCATTTATGATGGGTTTTCCCTGTCGTTGATTTTTGCGGTTAATTCGCTTGAGGTCATTTTGATAAAGGCTGTAAGAATCGAACAACATGATCGGTAACAGTTGTGCCGTAGCTAACGTACAATATATCGGGCCTTTAAACCCTTCGTGCACTAACATGGGTAATCTGCCACTGTGATCGAGATGGGCATGAGAAAGAATCACTGCGTCTATCATCGCAGGATTAAAATCAAATGGCTCAGCTTCTAGATGACGTCGCACGCGACTGCCTTGATGTAGCCCACAGTCGAGTAATACGGTACTTTTGTTGGTTTTCAGTAAATGACACGAACCTGTAACTTCTTGGGCTGCGCCGTAACATGTTATGGTGGCCAATAGATGCTCCTGTTGTAACACAAAGTGATCGCATTATTTCCTGTAACTATAGCAGGGGAACTATGTTGCTAGATGATTAACTGCGCTAGAGTGTTAGCCGAGCAAAGGCATTTTAAACTAAGCTTTTAAGCTTAACGGTTTCAGCGATACGAAGTGTATGATCTATTTTCAATTGTAGTTTTGTTAGCGTCCTTCAAAAATAACGTCATTTACACCGCGATTTATACATGCCACAATCCAGCTAAACCTTATCTTTTTACTAATACATGGATTCACTTAACGTCGTTAACTTAGTTCAATCTGGCACAATAACAGTGGGTATATTAGGGGGCTTTTTGTTATGGCGAGTACAAGAGTTTAAAGGGATTGCTGTATTACTATGTCTTATCACAGCAGCGTGTTTGATAAATATCGTAGAAGAAACGGGTATCACTCGAGACTGGTATTTAATCAGTCCTGTTTTCATTATTCTATTTGGTCCAGCAACGTATTTGGCGGCGAAATATGCGCTTAACAGTCGTTTAAATAAGCAAGATTATTGGCACTTGCTACCTGCGCTTATCGCATTGCCGTTCACTTCTTATGTCCATGTTATTATTGCCCTCGGTACTCTTTGGCGAGTGATATACGCCTTCCTTACAGCATCCATGTTAATTAACTATAAAAAGCACATGGATGAGCAACGCTCAGACTCGGATGAATATTCACTAAATTGGCTTGTGTGGCTACTGATTATTGTCACTATATTCAACCTGATTGATTTATTACGACTTAACCTTCAACCAGTGTTGCCATACGACGTGAACGTATTGGGGCAGGGTATTAATAACTTTGTTTGGTTAATCGCTAGCATGGTCATTATATACCGATTTGCTAATTTAGATGGCCTGCCGAAACAGCCCAAGAAAGTGAACCAGAGCAGTGCAGACACGTCTAATGAGCAAGGCTATGAAACAATATTCGTCGAATTAAATAAACTCATCCTTGAAAATCAGTGGTATTTAACACCGCGTTTAACACTAGCAAATGTTAGCGAATTAACAGGTATTCAAACCCGAGATATATCCCGAGCAATCAATTTGCATACCCAAAAATCGTTTAATGAATACATTAATCAGTTTAGAGTAAAGGCTGTATGCGAAAAATTACAAGCCAATAGTTATAACTCATTAACGGATATCGCATTTAATGCTGGCTTTAGTTCGAAAGCCTCCTTTAATAAAGTGTTTAAACAGGTGCTTGGTAAAACGCCTACAGAATACAAATTAAGTCTAGGATCATGATTATTCCAGGTGAAAATCATGATCCTAGACGCTTCTAAGTAAGGCGCGTGTTAATTTCTCTACATATTATTTAAGAGGAGTTAATCATGAATCTACAAACGCTAATAATAACATCTATAGTGTTTATCTTGTCATTGTTTACGTCGCCAGCATCTGCTGCAATACAGCAAGGCAGTAATAGCTTTATACTCAAAAACGTTAACATCGTTGACGTTGAAAATGAGCGCATAATTTACAACCAAACTCTGTACATAAAAGACGGCATCATCGCTTCAATATTAAACGAGCGCGAAACCACTTCGTTAGACGTTACCGGCGTAAAATCCTATAACGCTGATGGCGGTTATATCACACCTGGGTTAATCGATATGCACGTCCATATATACGAGCCAGCGGCTTACTTGATGACGTTAAGTCATGGGGTAACTCATGTGCGCATCATGAATGGTGTACCAAAGCAACTGGAATGGCGAGACAAAATCGCTGCAGGCGAAATGCTAGGCAGTACCTCAACAGTGAGTAGCCCTATTATTTCTGGCAACAAAAGCGCACTTTTGCAGCACGGCGTAGCAACGGCAAGTGAGGCAAAGCAAGCGGTGGCGAAATATCATCAACAAGGCTATGACTTAATCAAGGCGTATGGTAGTCTCAATCAAGAGACTCTTACTGCCATTGTTGCAGAGGTTAATGCACGCAATATACCGGTTGCAAAACATGGCCCCCACGCATCGGGCGATATGCCGATATCGGCTTTGACAGGCTTTCAATCTTTTGAACATGCCGAAGATATTTACCAGGGGCCATTAAACTATACATTTGATGCCGATAAATTAGCGGCGATAGCCAAAGAAATAAGCGCAGTAAACGTACCCGTTACGCCAACGCTGAATATTTTTTATCAGCTGACAAAATTAAGTAATGAAAAACACCATTACCTTGAGCAACAACCAACACAGTACATACCGAACATTATTAAGTTTCATGCAAACAGAGATCAGGTTAAGCGTTGGCTAACTTCGTCAAAAGAGATGGCGTTACATAACAAGCGAACCATGGAATTTTTGCGATACACAACAAAAGTCTTAGATCAACATGGCGTTGAGTTACTGGTGGGATCGGATTCTGGCGTACTGCTATCGCCTCATGGGATTGCCACTCATACCGAAATGCAGCTGATGCATGAGTCTGGCTTGAGTAACTTTGATGTGTTGGCTGCAGCCACCATTAACCCAGCCAAAGCATTAAAGTTAGATAAACAAATAGGCAAAATTGCACAGGCATTCAACGCTGATTTTATATACACAAAAAACAACCCCATTGAAGATTTAGCAACGCTTAAACATCCAGTAGCTGTGGTAAAAAATGGCTTCTGGTACGCTAGCCATGAGTTGAACAGAATGCGCGATGAGGCTATTGAGAAAAGAAGCGTCTGGCAAGAAGCGACCACACTTTACCAAGCATTATAATGACTCGCCTTTGGACATCAGCAACTAAGATAATAGCTGCCGATGTGCTACCAACTAAACTATGTGGCAATTTAATAACCATGCGTGGCATTGAATCGACTGCAGACAACTGGCTACAATCATCCAAATGGACCATGTTAGCAGGGCACTAGATTCTATATAGTCATGTACCAATAAAGCATTAGCTTGATACGCTACAACATCGCGTTATTTGAAGGCCCTGATGATAGGAGGCCTCAAAAAATAACGAGCGCTTCATTTTCAAACATATGTTTGTCGTACAAAACTGGTGTAAAAACCTTGTTATAAGCGGAAATATTCAATTGAGCTTGATTATTGTCGACAATATTTCCTTTTAGCCCTTGACTTCAAGTTTAATTTAGCTAGTATCTTTCGGTATCACTTAGATTGTCGACAATTTTAATATTGTGAAAAACCCAGCACAAAAAATCGCCGTAACCACCGCTGACAAAATTTTTGAAAGCCTACAGTACGATATTGTTGAAGGACATATCGCTCCGGGTAGCAAGATCAGTGAACCCGAGCTTTCTAGAAAATATCAGGTGAGCAGATCAACACTGCGGGAGGCGTTAAATCGTTTAGAAAAGTGCCACTTAATTGAACGCAAAGCCAATGTCGGCTCTCGTGTTGTCGAATGTACGATTACCGGTTTATTAGAAATTTATCAGGTACGTGAGGCATTAGAGGGCATGGCTTGTCGTTTAGCGGCACAGAATATGAGTGATGCAGAAATTGCTGAGTTAAAAAGTGTACTCAACGTGCATGCCAATACCGAAGGCCTCAAAGAGGGCGTGGCGTATTATCAAGAAGAGGGTGATTTAGATTTTCACTATCGTGTCATTCTTGGTAGCCACAATCAGCAGTTAATCAATATTTTATGTTTTGAGTTATATCATTTGGTACGTATGTATCGTTGTCAATTTGGTATGAACAGTCCTCGGGCAACACGGGCTTTTGATGAACATCGACATATTTTAACTGCCATTGTCGACAGAGACGGTGAATTAGCCGAGATGTTAATGCGCCGACATATTGCCGCATCTCGCAAAAATATCGAAAAAAAATTACAAAGAACACAAGAAAAGGAAGATTAACATGACAACAAGACTGTCTCCTGGCGCTAAGTTCCGTCAGGCACTGGAAAACAATAAGCCGTTGCAAATCGTTGGTACTATCAACGCCTATTCTGCAATGATGGCCGAGCAGTTAGGTCACCAAGCGATTTACTTATCAGGTGCTGGTGTTGCGAATGCCTCGTATGGTCTGCCAGATTTAGGTATGACTTCTCTTAATGACGTTATCGCTGACGTACAACGCATTACCTCAGCATCATCTTTGCCATTGTTGGTTGATATCGATACCGGTTGGGGTGGTGCATTTAACATTGCTAAAACCATTCGTGATATGGAAAAAGCTGGCGCAGCTGCGGTGCACATAGAAGATCAGGTAGCGCAAAAGCGTTGTGGTCACCGTCCAAATAAAGAAATCGTATCTATTGAGGAAATGGTTGATCGTATTAAAGCGGCAGTTGATGCTCGTACTGATCCAAACTTTTTCATCATGGCGCGTACTGATGCGTTTGCTCAAGAAGGCTTAGAAGCTGCTATCGAGCGTGCACAAGCATATGTTGCTGCTGGCGCTGACGGTATTTTTGCCGAAGCGGTACAAACCGAAGAGCATTACCGAGCTTTTGCTGACGCATTAGACGTACCAATCTTAGCGAACATTACTGAGTTTGGTAAAACAGAACTTTGGAATAAAGCGCAGTTAGGCGAGTGGGGATGTGCAATGGTACTTTACCCATTATCAGCGTTCCGAGCGATGAACAAAGCGGCTGAAAACGTATACAAGACCATTTTAGCTGACGGCGACCAAACCGCGGTACTTGATACAATGCAAACGCGTATGGAGCTATACGATTACTTAGGTTACCACGAGTACGAGCGCAAGCTAGATTCGCTGTTTGCCGAAGGCAAAAATAAATAATAACAATGATTACAGCGCCGATTTCGTTCCATGTGTTTACTGAAATACGGCGCCCACATTACAACAAAAATTAATAGGAAGAGAATATGGTAGATAAAAAACTAGGTGGTGCGGGCCTTCGTGGTCAAAGTGCAGGTGAAACCAAACTATGTACAGTTGGTAAGTCTGGTACAGGTTTAACATATTGTGGTTATGACGTATCAGATTTAGCCGAAAACGCGACATTTGAAGAAGTGGCTTACTTACTATTTAACGGTGAACTACCAAATCAAGCAGAGCTAGACGCGTACAAAGCTGAACTAAAAGAAATGCGCGACCTACCTCAGGCTCTTAAAGAAGTGCTACAACGCATTCCACAGTCTGCACACCCAATGGATGTTATGCGTACGGGTTGTTCTTTCTTAGGCAATATTGAGCCAGAAAATGACTTCTCAGAGCAAAACCGCGCAGCTAACCGCTTACTAGCGGCGTTTCCAGCGATCATGACATATTGGTACCGCTATTCGCACGAAGGTGTGGAAATTGATTGTGTAACCGATGAAGACTCAATTGGCGGTCATTTCCTTAAGCTATTAACCGGTAAAACGCCATCTGACTTACACCGTCGTGTTATGGACGTATCTCTGATTTTATACGCAGAGCACGAGTTCAATGCGTCTACCTTTACCGCACGTGTTTGTGCGTCAACGCTATCTGATATGTTCTCATGTATCACTGGTGCTATCGGCTCACTTCGCGGTCCACTGCATGGTGGTGCTAACGAAGCGGCGATGGATATGATCCAAAAATTCACATCACCGGATGATGCCAAAGAGCAAATGGCTGGCATGCTAGAGCGTAAAGAAAAAATTATGGGGTTTGGTCATGCGGTATACCGCACCTCAGATCCGCGTAACACCATCATTAAAAAATGGTCTGAAAAGCTTTCTCACGAGTTCGGCGACACGTCATTGTATGATATCTCTGTAGCGTGTGAAGAGTACATGTGGGATGCCAAGCAACTATTTTGTAATGCGGATTTCTTCCATGCATCGGCATATCACTTCATGGGTATTCCAACAAAATTATTCACACCAATTTTCGTATGTTCACGCTTAACTGGTTGGGCAGCTCACGTAATGGAGCAGCGCGAAAATAACCGTATTATTCGTCCAAGTGCGGATTACGTAGGTCCTGAACCACGCACGGTACAACCAATCGCAGAGCGCTAGTAGACGTTATTTTACGCTCAACACCCATACGTGAATTTAGGGGGACAATCGTTCCCCCATTATCAGAATTTTCTTGGATATTGATATGAATTACCAATTCCGCAAACCACTTCCTAATGCCAATATCGACTTTTTCGATACGCGCGAAGCGGTCGATGCATTAAAACCTGGTAGCTACGATACGCTGCCTTACACATCGAAAGTACTAGCCGAGCAACTGGTACGCAAATGCGATCCTGCAACATTAAACGATAGCTTATTACAGCTTATTGAGCGAAAACGTGACCTAGACTTTCCATGGTATCCAGCACGCGTTGTATGTCATGATATTTTAGGGCAAACAGCCTTAGTTGATCTTGCTGGCCTTCGTGATGCGATTGCTGACAAAGGTGGCGATCCAGCGAAAGTGAACCCAGTGGTACCAACGCAACTTATCGTTGACCATTCGCTAGCGGTTGAAGCACCGGGTTTTGACCCTGAAGCATTTGATAAAAACCGCGCTATTGAAGACAGACGTAACGAAGATCGTTTTCACTTTATCGAGTGGACCAAAACCGCTTTTGAAAACGTTGACGTTATTCCAGCCGGTAACGGCATTATGCACCAAATCAACTTGGAGAAAATGTCGCCGGTGATTCAAGCGCGTGACGGTGTTGCTTTCCCAGATACCTGTGTTGGTACCGATTCGCACACGCCACACGTTGATGCGTTAGGTGTTATCGCGATTGGTGTTGGTGGCTTAGAAGCAGAAACGGTTATGTTAGGTCGCCCGTCGATGATGCGTTTACCTGATATTGTTGGAGTGAAATTAGTTGGTGAGCGCCAACCCGGTATTACCGCCACCGATATCGTTTTAGCATTAACTGAGTTTTTACGCGAACAGCGAGTTGTTTCAAGTTACCTAGAGTTCTTTGGCGACGGTGCTCGTCAGCTGACCATTGGTGACAGAGCGACAATTTCAAACATGACGCCAGAGTTTGGAGCATCAGCGGGTATGTTCTACATTGACGAGCAAACCATTGATTACTTGAAACTTACCGGTCGTGATCCAGAGCAAGTTGCGTTAGTTGAAACTTACGCGAAACACACCGGTTTGTGGGCAGACTACATGACGGACGCCATTTATGAGCGCGTATTAGAGTTTGATTTATCAAGCGTTGTGCGCAATATGGCGGGTCCTTCTAATCCACACCGCCGGTTACCAACGTCAGCATTAGCTGAGCGTCAAATTGCGGGTCAATGGCAACAACCTGATTTAGACAACTGGCAAGGTAATATGCCAGATGGCGCTTGTATTATTGCGGCTATTACCAGCTGTACCAATACCTCTAATCCTCGTAACGTTATTGCCGCCGCACTATTAGCGAAACGTGCTAATGAGTTAGGTTTAGTGCGTAAACCTTGGGTTAAAACCTCATTTGCGCCGGGTTCAAAGGTTATTAAGTTATACCTTGAGGAAGCTGGTCTTTTGACAGAACTTGAACAACTCGGTTTTGGTATTGTTGGCTATGCATGTACTACTTGTAACGGTATGTCAGGCGCATTGGATCCGCAAATTCAACAAGAAGTTATCGATCGTGATTTATACGCCACGGCCGTATTGTCGGGTAACCGTAACTTTGACGGTCGTATTCACCCATACGCAAAACAAGCATTTTTAGCATCACCACCTTTGGTTGTGGCTTATGCGCTTGCTGGTACCGTGCGTTTTGATATTGAACAAGATGTGCTAGGTCAAGACGCCAACGGCAACGATATTTGCCTTAAAGACTTATGGCCATCAGACGAAGAAATCGATGCCATTGTTAAAGCTGCGGTAAAACCAGAGCAGTTTAAGAAAATTTATCAACCGATGTTTGAAATTCGCAACGTTGATAACGCGGAAAGCCCATTATATGAATGGCGTGAAATGAGTACCTACATTCGCCGTCCGCCATACTGGGAAGGCGCCTTAGCGGGTGAGCGCACCATGCGTGGTATGCGTCCTCTTGCGGTACTAGGTGATAACATCACCACCGATCACTTGTCACCATCAAATGCTATTTTGGCATCAAGTGCTGCTGGTGAATACTTGGCGAAAATGGGCTTACCAGAAGAAGACTTTAACAGTTACGCAACGCACCGTGGTGATCACTTAACGGCGCAACGTGCAACGTTTGCTAACCCTAAATTGCTTAACGAAATGGTTCGCAACGATAACGGCGATATTATTCAAGGTTCATTGGCACGTATTGAGCCAGAAGGGCAACAAAGCCGCATGTGGGAAGCGATTGAAACCTACATGGAGCGTAAGCAGCCATTATGTATTATTGCTGGTGCCGATTACGGTCAAGGTTCATCGCGCGATTGGGCGGCAAAAGGCGTACGTCTTGCAGGTGTTGAGACAATCGTTGCAGAAGGTTTTGAGCGTATTCACCGTACTAATTTAGTTGGCATGGGGGTATTACCGCTTGAGTTCGTTGACGGTAATACCCGTCATACTTACGCCATTGACGGTAGTGAAACCTTTGATGTGGTTGGCACACCTGCACCAGGTGCATTAATGACTGTTGTTATGACTCGCACAGACGGTAATGTTGTCGAAATTCCTGTTAAGTGTCGCTTAGATACGGCTGAGGAAGTGTCGGTATACAATGCCGGTGGTGTTCTACAAAAGTTCGCTCAAGATTTCTTAGAGTCTAACGCTTAACGTGTTGTTTGTGTTGTTTTCTGTGTCGCTTTTTATGTTGAGAGTGCTCACCTAGTACACAAGGCTTAGCGTTTTCGCTTTGAAAACAAGCCAGCAAACAACGCACACACCGTCATAGGGCGTACATTACTTATAGTAATTAAAAAGCAGTAAATAACCTATTTACTGCTTTTTTATAACAATAAAAGGAGAGAGCAATGGCTCATATTCCTCAAGTTAAAATCCCAGCTACGTATATGCGTGGCGGCACATCGAAAGGTGTGTTTTTTAATTTGGCTGACTTACCAGAGCGTTGTCAGGTTCCGGGTGCTGCGTGTGACAATATGTTATTGCGCGTTATTGGTAGCCCAGATCCTTATGGTAAACAAACCGATGGCATGGGCGGCGCAACCTCTAGCACCAGTAAAACGGTAATTTTATCGAAAAGTGATAAAGCCGATCACGATGTTGATTACTTGTTCGGCCAAGTGGCTATAGACAAAGCGTTTGTTGACTGGTCAGGCAATTGCGGCAATTTAACGGCAGCAGTGGGTAGCTTTGCTATTTACTCTGGCTTGGTTGATGCTGAACGAGTGCCAGATAACGGTATTGCTACCGTGCGTATTTGGCAGGCAAATATCAACAAGACCATTATTGCCAAAGTACCTATGGTGAATGGTCAGGTACAAGAAACTGGCGATTTTGAACTCGACGGTGTCACTTTTCCGGCCGCTGAAGTACCGGTGGAGTTTGTTGCGCCCGTTGATCCAAGTGAGGCGATGTTTCCAACAGGCAACCTCGTTGATACATTAGAGGTCCCAGGTGTTGGTACCTTAAACGCGACGATGATCAACGCAGGTATTCCAACCATTTTCTTAAATGCGAGCGAGCTTGATTATACCGGCACCGAGTTACAAGACGACATCAATTCAAGTAGCGAAGTATTAGCGCGTTTTGAGCTTATTCGTGCACATGGTGCGCTGAAAATGGGCTTGATTGAATCTATTGATGAAGCAGCATCACGTCAGCACACGCCGAAAGTGGCCTTTGTTGCTCCAGCAAAATCATATACCGCATCAAGTGGTAAATTTATCGACGAACAAGCGATTGATTTGAATGTACGGGCTTTGTCGATGGGTAAATTGCATCACGCAATGATGGGTACCGCTGCTGTTGCTATTGGTACAGCTGCCGCTATTCCAGGTACGCTTGTTAACCTTGCAGCCGGCGGTGGTGAGCGCGAAGCGGTCACTTTTGGTCACCCATCAGGGACGTTAAAAGTGGGCGCACAGGCGAGTTGTGTTGACGGCAACTGGCAAGTTAACAAAGCCATTATGAGTCGCAGCGCGCGCATTTTAATGGAAGGCTGGGTACGTATCCCCGGCGATAGCTTTTAATGGGTATTTGAAACTATAGCTAGCTTATAATATTAAAACGCCGGATTAACTGCATATTGGTTAATCTGGCGTTTTCGTTTTCGTTGTCGAGCGAGGTATTAATTTCTGTTTATTGAGATTGGTTGTTCTTTTTATGCCATAAATACCAGCTGTAAATAACGGGAATTAACGCTGCTGGTAAAATCAGCCAAAGCATTAAATGCACCAATTTTTGTTGAGCGACCACAAACGACAGGCATAAGCCAACAATCCCTGCCAACATAAATAACCGCCCACCTAAATAGTGTGTTTTACGCCAATTTTCATCACTTGATAACGTCCATGGTGTACGAATACCAATAAAAAAATTACTGCGAGTTTTGGAGAGAAAATTCCCTATGACCATATACAGTAAGAACACGGCTAGCATCAGCAAACGTACCATAGGCACGTCATAACCCATACCTAGCGCAATATTTGCACTAGCGATTAACGCCAACAGTAAACATGTCGCTAAACCAATCCAACCTTTGGCTTTTTCTGATTGTTGTAGGTTTTCTTTACGCGGTTCTAAATGTGATAAGAAAGTAAGCAATAGTAATATCGCGCACATGATCGCGGGTGGGTAGGTTAGCGCTATCCACAATGGCGTGTAACGGTCTACTTGCCCATGAATATTCCAATGCTGTGGGATGAGCATATCATTGGGCAACAGCCAAAGCCCGCTCAAACAGGCGATTAATGTGACGAGCAACACAAGCCACGCGCTTCGCATTGCATTCATAGTTCATTCTCCTTTTTGTGACTTGAGTTTGTTGGCTTGAATAATGAATAAAGTTGATTGAGAAGATCTTCAACCACACTGGTCTTGAGACTATAGATGATGGTTGTGCCACAGCGCTCGGTAGCAACCAAATCGGCAGACTTTAATACATTTAAGTGCCCTGATAACGTCGATTTGGTTATATTGAGTTGCTCGGCTATCTCTCCTGCATTGCTATCGCCTTTTTTTAACAGAGCAAGAATGTCTCTCCGTACGGAACTGGAAAGCGCTTGGAAAACGTCTGCCACCGTAACTCCTGATTAAAAATTAAACTGCTATTTCGTAATTTAGCGAAATACCGAAATAAAAGCAAGTTTGGCTATAAATTAGGCGGTTTGCGGGGCCGTGCACTTGGTGTGATAAGCCGGGGACATATTCAAGCTACATATCCCAGCTATAGTAGAATGAACCTTAAATAGATTTAATGCTGATCAGGTATGTCATGACAAACCTATTAAAAAATTTACCTGCTGAATGCGAGCAGGAAGTGTTTGAAACTATCTTACAGTTAAGTCAAAGAGGCAGTACAGAGGTGCTGATTGAGCGCATTATCTCTGATGGTCAGCACAGCCCAGCAGATTTTTGGTATTGCCAGCAACAAGATGAGTGTGTGTTGATTGTTCAAGGACATGCGGATATCGAACTCGAGCGGCAGGGCATTATTCACTTAGATAAAGGCGATTATTTGTTTATTCCTCGCGGCGTAAAGCATCGTGTTGTCATGACCTCGGCCGTTGAGAAAACCATTTGGCTAGCCTTGCATGTAGGGCCAAAGGGTTTCATGGCAAGTGCAACGAGTAATGTTGAAGTTCACATTGAAAGCATTTCTTTGGCCCATGCAGCTTATTTACTGGCCAATATTCCTGAGCTAGAGGCGAGTGCCTCAATAAACGGTGATTATTTAGAACATCGTATTGGAAGTCAGCCATTTATTGCTCTTGCAGCGTTTGTTAATGGCCAAGCTGTTGCGGTAAAACTGGGCTATTTTATTGATAATGACGTGTTTTATAGTTGGCTTGGTGGAGTGTATGCTAATTTTCGTGGTCAAGGATTGGCGAAAAAGCTACTGCTTGAGCAAGAGCTGCGAGTAATGGAACTCGGTGCGAAAAAAATAACAGTAAAATCCATGAATCGATATATTGCAATGCTGCAGTTGCTGCTGAGCAACGGTTATTGCATCAGTGGCTATGAAGATAATGGCGATGTTAATAACAACAAAATTCTATTTACTAAAACATTGTGTAAATAAAGTGATGGCTTAATGGTTTGGTTTGACTACAAACCATCAGTTGAAAGCTCAGTTAAAGCCTTAGTTAATCCCGTAGTTAAAGCGGGCGACGTATTACAAGTGTAATGGCTCTGTCCCTGCACAATAATAAATTACGAAGCGATAATTATTGAGAAGGAAGAAGAAAAAGTGTTACCACGTTTTATGATAATCAGTTTTTTTATTATGAGTATGGTTATGGCCGTACCTAGCATGGCAACCAGTGTTGTGATCCCTAGCTCGTTTGCGGTAGAGCAAGTTAATGGTGAAGATATTGCTTATTCATTTCTTGCTAAACAACGTAAGTTCCCTTTGCGTGCAGGCAATAACTCATTGGTGCTCAAATATGAGGCGTTATTCGAAGATGAATTTGAAGATCATCATCATAATGTGCGCTCAAAACCGTTTATCGTACAATTTGCGCTTAAAGGTGACGAAGCGTTGGTGCTGCAATATGCGATTCCTGTCGATGTGAGTGCGGCGAGACAATTTGCTACAGCTCCGCAGGTTGTACTTATTGATCGCAATAACCATCAGCAAGCAATAACAAGCAAAATAGAGAGTCTTAGCAGCTATCAGCAACGCCTAGCGCAGCTGATAAAGCATGATAACGGCATCATAGTGACAGAGAATACCGCTAGCAAAGTCAACGAATACAACGATATCGCCCCAGAAACAAACAACAAGCAGCAAAACCAGGAGGAATATCAGACAAATAATGCTCCAGAGGTAAAAAGTTTGTCTATGCTAAAGTACTGGTGGCAACGTGCTACTCAACAAGAAAAACAAGCATTTATTGACTTTATTAACAAGGATTAAGCGATGCGCGGATTATATTTATTTGCTCTTGTCAGCATTTTTATGAGCCTTTCGGTAGCGGCGAATGATGATCAAAAACAGGGGGTAGAGGTTGTTGGTAAAGGGGCGCTATTAATAGAGCCTGATATTTTTACATTCAGTGTTACCTTGGCCGACAGAGCAAATGACGCTAAGCAATCAAAACAGGTGGTCGATGAAAAGTCACAGCGCCTCATTGATAAGGCGGTGGCCATAGGTATAGATAAATCGGCCATTGAGACGGCTCGCATGTATGTACAGCCAATTTACCCTAATAAACCGAGAGAAGACGTGCCAAGTCAGCCAACCATGATCGAAGTGAGTCGGGTTATCAGTTTTACCCTTGATGATTTTAAACACTACGATCAGCTACTCAATGAGGCTATTACGCTCGGTGTGCGTTATATTTCGCCTTTGCAATATGAAACACGCAAAGCTGATAGCTATTATCGTCAAGCGTTAGAACTTGCCGTTAAAGATGCCTCTATTAAAGCCAAGCTGCTTGCAAAACAACTTAACGTCACCTTAAAAGAAGTCACTTATATCACAGAGGTGCCTATGCATGCTCCAAGGGTATTGATGCGCAGTGATGCCATGGTGTCTGAAGCAAAATCATTTAGCTCGAATCCCGGTAAACGAGAAATTGCGGCACAAGTTGTTGTGAATTTTTCGATAGAGTAACTGTGGCGGTCAAAAATCACGCGGATTTACATAAAAAATTGTGAAATGTCTTTAATTTCGTGCCTTTAACAGGTATGTTATGCCAGTTTTTAAATTAGATAAATTAGGTTAATAGCATCCTATGGATAAATCTCCCTTTTACAACACCATGTTAGCGCAAGTCGATGCGATAATTAGTGGCGAATCTGACGTGATTGCTAATATGGCGAATATCAGTGCTATTTTGTTTAATAGCTTCGATAAAGTAAATTGGGCTGGGTTTTATCGAATGATTGATGGTCAGTTGGTACTTGGTCCATTTCAGGGGCAAGTAGCCTGTATCCGCATCGATGTTGGACGTGGCGTATGTGGTACGGCTGTATCTACAGGTAGCACGCAGCTGGTTGAAGACGTGCATAAATTTGCCGGACATATCGCTTGCGATGCGGCTAGCAACTCAGAAGTTGTGGTACCAGTGTATCATGGTGATGAGATTATTGCGGTACTCGACATAGACAGTACTGAGTATGCCTATTTTGATGAGCAGGATGTGCAAGGTTTACAAAAAATTGTTGAACGTTTGCAACAAACCTTTATTTGATCCTCAAGGATCGTACAGTTGGCGTATACTGAATGAAAGAATTTGTGGTTATTTATGATTTTCTCGTTTCCGAAGAGGTCGTTGGCGACTGGGACGGCGAGGAAGAGCAGGTAGCCGAAAATATCAATGAAATCTACCATACCTTGTATCAGCTCGCAGAAGAGGATATTGACGTTGAGGAACTGACTCAATTGTTGGAATTGGTTTGGGAACATTGGATCGGTCAGCCAGCGCTGGCCGAATTAGAACATGAAGATATTTATGATTGGTGCAGGCACCTGCTTGAAAACCGTGATCAGTATCTTGAGCAATATTTATAAATTTGAAGTAATCATATTATGGAAACAAAACGTATCACCAGTAAAGAAGTGGTAGCTTATTTAGTTGAAAAATTCCCTGCATGTTTTTCGTTGCAAGGACCTGTTAAGCCGTTAAAGGTTGGTATTTTTCAAGACTTAGCTGAAGCATTAGCAGAAGATGAAAAGGTAAGCAAAACCCAGTTGCGTCAAGCCCTTCGTCATTACACATCAAGCTGGCGTTACTTGAAGTCAATTAAGGCTGGCGCGCACCGTGTAGACCTAGCTGGTGAGCAAGTTGCTGAGATTGATCAAGAGCAAGCTGACTTTGCCGAGAAGACTCTAAAAGAGAGTCAGGAAAAATTTGCTAACAAAAAACCACAAGACAAATCAAAAGATTCGTCTTATAAAGGAACTAAACAGAGTGAAAAACGCTCTGAAGATAAAGCAAAGAAATTTAAAGTAGGTAAAGCCAAGAAGGCGCCAGCGAAAGCGAAACCTGCTGTTAAGTTAACCCAAGTTGATGCGGACGCTTTAGCTGTCGGTGACCGCGTAATGGTGCAATTTGGGAATTCACCAATTTCAGCTACTATTACAGAAGTAGCAGGTAAAGACGTATCAGTACAGTTGGTATCAGGTATGGTAGTTAAAACCCAGGCCGATAAAATCTTTACCAAATAACCACATCGGAGTTGTTATATGCATAAAGTTTGTCGAATTGCCCTCGCGATTGCTTTTTCTCTTTCACCTGTTGCCAGCGCAACAGAAACGCAGTTGGTTAACAAAGATGAGTTACCGACGCTGACGCAAGAAGTTCAGCATAAAAAAGCGAGTCAGCGCATTTCGGCAACTTTTGCACGACAGCACTATAAAAAGTTTTATTTTGACGATACCTTATCCTCAGACGTATTCGATTACTATATCAAGCAATTAGATTATTCGCGCAATGTTTTTTTGCAGTCTGATATTGATGCGTTTGAACGTTATCGCAACAGCTTTGACGATATGGTGACATCAGGTAAGCTAACCCCTGCCTACGACATATATAATGTTAACGTAAAACGCCGTTTTGAACGTTACCAGTATGCACTGAGCTTGTTGGAAAATGAATTCGACTTTTCTATCAAAGAAGAATATCAATTTGATAGAGAAGATATGCCTTATGCAAGCAATATTACTGAGCTTGATGAAATATGGCGCAAACGTGTTAAATACGATGCGTTAAACCTTAAATTGGCTGGTAAAGATTGGTCAGAAATTAAAAAGGTTTTGGGTAAGCGTTATCGTTATGCGATGAAACGTTTAACTCAAGGTGAGTCGGAAGATGTGTTTCAAGTCGTTATGAACTCATTTTCCCGTACTGTCGAACCGCATACCTCGTATCTATCTCCTCGCAATGCTGAGCGTTTCCAAATGGAAATGAACCTTAAGCTCGAAGGTATTGGCGCGGTATTGCGCATGGAAGACGATTTCACAGTTATTCAAAGTATTGTCACAGGCGGTCCTGCCGATAAGTCAAAGAGACTTAAGCCGAAAGACAAAGTTGTTGGTGTTGCTCAAGAAGGTGAAGGCTTTGTTGATGTTGTCGGCTGGCGTTTAGATGACGTGGTTGACTTAATCAAGGGGCCTAAAGGCACAACAGTACGCTTGCAGGTTGAAAAGGGCGAAGATGATCCGCGCATTGAAGTGATTTCAATTGTGCGTGATACCATCAAGTTAGAAGATCGCGCTGCTAAATCAGACGTATATCAAGAGCAAGTATCTCCGGGGCAAGACCCTGCTACGGCGCAAAAGTTAGGGGTGATCACCATCCCGAGCTTTTACAACAAACTATCACGTGATGTCGCCATAGAAATCGACAAGCTGAAGAAGCAAAATGTAAAAGGTATTATTGTTGATTTACGTGGTAACGGTGGCGGTTCACTGGTTGAAGCAACGCTTCTTACCGGACTGTTTATCGACCAAGGTCCTGTGGTACAAGTTCGTGATGGCGCTAATCGTATCGATGTCAACAAAGACAACGATGGTGTTAGCTATTATGACGGCCCGCTTACCGTGTTGGTTGATCGTTACAGTGCATCAGCGTCAGAAATCTTTGCTGCAGCCTTGCAAGACTATGGGCGTGCGGTGATTATTGGCGAGCATACCTTCGGTAAAGGCACCGTACAGCAGCACCGAGGTTTAGGGCGTGTTTATGACTTGTACGATAATCCATTAGGTTCGATTCAATTTACTATCGCTAAGTTCTACCGGATAAATGGTGGTAGTACTCAGCACAAAGGTGTGATCCCTGATATTAAATTCCCATCGGCGATTGAGCCGAGTGAATGGGGTGAAAGCCGTGAAGAAAACGCCTTACCATGGGATAAAATAGCGAAGGCACAATATCGTCAAATTAACGACTTTAGCCAAGATATTCCTTACTTAGCGTCGTTGCATGAAGAGCGCATTAAGAATAACGCCGAGTTTAAATACTTAATGCAAGATATTGCTGATTACCGTGCCAATAAGGACGACAAATCGGTGTCGTTAAACTATGACGAACGTAAAGCTGAGCGTGAAGAAAACAAAATGAAACGTTTACAGCGCGCTAACTTGCGTTTGCAAGCGATGGGTAAAGACAAAATCGCCTCGGTTGACGACATTCCCGAAGATTTAGCCGACTTAGACCCGTTTTTAGATGAAGCGGCTAATATCACGTTTGATTTGGTTGAAGTGGGTCGAATCGCGAGAAAATAAACTTCGTTATCGTCACAATTTAACGCAAGTTGTCATTTTAGAAAGCCACCAATGAGGTGGCTTTTTTTATTGCCAAATGCTCCATACCTAGTTGAATATTGAAAAGTAATTGAATCGCAACTTATTATCGTAGGCTTGTCATTAACAATGACGATATTTTTGCACCATGGCAGTTGCTGTCAGCAGATAATCATTTAGCCGTGAAACACTGAGAATTAACATGTTAAAAAAGCTTTATCGCATTGCCACCTGCAGCACGGTTGTGTTTGCTTTTTCGCTACAAGCATCTCCGACAGAAAACGAGTTTGCTGATTGTCAAAAACTCGCTGTCGCTCTACTTGACGCTTGTTTAAAAACGGACGGTGAGCAATGTTGGTCAAAATCCAAAACAGGCTATGGTTCATGTCGAGAACAGGTTATTCAAAGGCATAATCGTAACAGCCCAATTAATAGGGCAAAAATACAGGCAAAAAAACAAGTAGAGAAAAGGCTAGAAGAGCAGGCCAAGGCCAGTCAAGAAGTAACCCAGAATAGTCATCAATAATAGCTTTTGTTGATATGTGAAGTCTTGTATCTATATATATTTCTACTGGGTTAACAGTTGGGCTTACATGGTTAAGCGATATTGGACAGGGCGTTTAATTTATCGCGATAAAATTTGCCGTGGCTTTCGCATTAATGGTTGTTGTTTGAGTGCCATCCGATACGGAAATTAGTGCGTCACAATCTCGTGTGCAATAGGCATTGAGTAGTTTTGGGGTGGTTTTCACAGTGTCCGCGTTACTGTGTAATATGTTGGTTTCCGCTTCATGAGTAAATTGATAGCGAATACCGTTGATTTGATAATATCCTTTGCCTTTAGGTATTGTTGTAACTTGGTATGTTTGCTTAAATTTGTTCAATGCATCTAATGATTTTTGCGTACGTTTGTTTGGGGTTGTTTCACCAAAATTTAATGTGCAAAACATAGCATTATTGACGCTGTAGCAGGCCGATAGGTTATAACCTGATTGAGGTGTGAAACCTGTCTTTAGGCCGACAGCGCCATCTTCCCGCAGTGTCCGGTTTCTATTATATTGAGTGATTTCATTGAAGGTGAATTTTCTTAGTGTGGTGTATTCGAGGATTGTTGGAGTTAGAGCAAGGGTATGCTCAATGAGTTTTTTGAAATCGCTGGCTGTCGTGTAGTGATTCTTATCATGCCGACCGTGAGGGTTAGCAAAATTCGAATTATCCATACCAATATCTTTAGCCGTTTTGTTCATTTCTTTAACGAACTCTTTAACCGAGCCACTGTGATATTCTGCTAATGCAGTCGCTGCATCGTTACCAGATTGTATCAGCAAGCCTTTGAGTAGCGAATCAATATCTACACGCATACCTGGCTCTAAGAACGTTCTTGATGAATTCTTGAATTTATATCCCCACGCCGTTTTTGTTATTTCGGTAGTATCAGTTAGCTCTTGGGTATCTCTAAGAATGATGTGTGCGGTTAAAATTTTGGTTAATGAGGCAGGATATACCTTTAAATTAATATTTTGCTCAGTAAAAGTTTTTGCGGTTTTAACTTCAAAAGATAGAAATGAATTAGCGTATTTGGCAAAAGCACTGGTACTGCCTAGTGACAGTATCAAAGCAGACATGGTTGCTATGCAAGACGCAGATGTACTCATTGCTCGGGGATCAAAATATAAAAGCGAGTTTAAAAAATAAGTATAAGCGAGTTATAACCTAAGCAACAGCGAACAAGCTATATATCAACAAAACGGCTTACTATAACGTTACCATTTTAATGTATGTTGTTGATATATATGGGTTGTTTAGGTATGGTTTATTTTGGCTTTATATTAGTGATGATGGGTTGTTTTATTATCTGTAACGATTAAAGGAAATGTATTCAGATGTGGGAAAATCTCAGTAGATTGCAAAAATTGTTATTTGTGGCCGTAATATGCTTTGTTGTACCACTTGTACCAGAGCTTATTTTTATCGCCGATTTAGGTGGCATTGAGTTAGTGTTTAGTTTTCTCGTTTTGTATTACAAGCCATTGTTGCTCCGCTTACAGACCTTTATCGATAGGGCAAAGTATGAGTTTAATATTTGTGTTGTCGCATTTAAAGGAAGCTCTATTGTTAAGCCAAGAGTCTTCGTGACTCAGGCTGTATTCTATACCTGTACATTTGTGGTTTCCGGTTCAATGGTCTATGCCACCGCATTTTTATTACCCGGACTTTTGTTTAATAACGTGCTGGTATAGCGATAAAATTTACGACTGCAAGAGCGATGAAGGGAAGTGATGAGTAGATTGATTTTTAGTCAATAGCATCGTCATTGGCTTTTTATTACACTGATCTTAGTTATTGATAAGAAAAATTTTATTACCTATCGTAAATTTCCTATGGTCGCACTAATGAGTTGGCTTGTTATCGTTTTTAGTGCTTTTTGATAAGTATCGCATTTATGTTTGTGTTCGCCAGCCTACTGCCGGATATTCACCTTAAGGCTTTATTATATAAAGGCTTTACCTTAACTTTGATATTACCTGCTATTTGACTTTGGCAAATATTTCAAACGCAATAAAAAGGGCCTGCAAAGCGAGTCGCTTAAAGCCTATCATTGCGCACGTCGCTTAACCTGTTTTATTGTATCTTTGGTTGTTGTTTAATTACTTGTGAAAATTAGTTCTATTATATCAATCATACTTTTAAGTGTTCCTCCAATATCTCTTCGTTTTTTGTTAATAACGCTGTTATTGAAGATTAGGAAGGGATCTTACAGTCAATGCTGGTAATTTTCTATTTATGACATTCTAATTTAGAACTGTGTCATTAATGGGGAAGTGGACAATACTACTCTAAACTATACATTAACAAGCCTTTGTCTCAATAAACTGGACGTTAGCAACAAGTCTGTAGCCAATTTTTCGTCGAGTGATGATGTACTTCGGATCGTGAATTGAATCACAAAAATACTTTCTTAATAGCGAAACAGCTTTGTTAATAGAACTATCAGATACATGATGCTTCCAAACTTCCTCAATTAATTCATTTTTACTAACTAGTCGATCTTGATGCGTGATTAAAAATAGTAAAAGTTTGAAACAAATGGGGCTAAGGTCTGAGATTTTGTTTTTAGAATCGATTATTTGAGCTAACCGAGGGTCAAATTTATAGTCGCCGATAATATACATTGTTATTAATAGTTATAGTCACAGCAAGAATTGTTAGTGCCACATTATCTCGCATTTACTCCAATATTTCTGTTAATTCCTCGTTATAAATAAAACCCCTTAAAAATCATGCGGTAAAGAAGAAATCGCTTAAATGTAAGGATTTGGTAAGGTTTTTGTCATGTTACTTGTTTTATTTCTGTTGCATGAGTGTATTATCTTGCCACCTCAATTATCAATGACACTAAAATAAAATTTTTAAGGAAATTAAATGAAAAAGTTAGCAACTGTTGCGTTAGTGACTGTACTTGCAGGTTGTGCTACTCACGCCAATATTACCATGCCAACTGTAACTAATGTTTATCATCAAGCATTTGATAATAAAACTTTCTCTTACGATGTTATGTACAGTCAACCTAAGCCAGGTATTTTCTCAGACGGCGAGCAATTACCTCTAGCGCCACTTGCAGAAGCACAGTTATCAGTTGCATCAACAAAAACGTTAAGAGCTTTACCAAACTATATTTTTGCGCAGCTTCCTGCATCTGCAAAGCGTGGCGAGGTCGGTAATAGCGATTACACTGTGCATGTCGAGTTAACGGCTAATGACAAGTTAGGGCCAGTTTATGCCGACTATGAATCACTAAAAAACTTAGGTAAATCAATGATTACAATAGGTTTAGGTGCTAAAGAGTATGATCTTGTTGCAGACTTTAAAGTCGTTTACAAGTTAATTAATAATAATAAGACAATTTATCATAATGAATATATCGTTAATGAAAAGGTTGATCATGAACTCGGTTTAGGTGAAGGTTTTGGCCTTTTAGATGAGTTCACAGGTCAACTGTTTGAAAAACACTTAATGCTTACTTTAAATGACTTTTTCACTCAAGCGGCGAAAAAAATCTAAGTAGATAAGAAATATATTTTGTGGTGGTTTAAATCCGATATTAGAAATATTATCGGATTTTTTGACCCCGTAACACAATCTTTGTAACTACCTGATTTATATAATCCGTAATTCGGTCTTCAAATTCAATCATAAAGCGATTTAAGGCCGATTTCCAATTTCGAATAGGCATCGTCCACTTTTTCGATGCCTGTTCAATCGCCAAGTAGACAACCTTTTTAGCTGAATCATCATTAGGAACACCTTACGATTCTTCACTGCCTTGCGAATAACGCTGTTTAGGGATTCGATGGCATTGGTAGTGTAAATCGCTGTACGGATGTCTTCAGGATATTTGAAGAGCGTAGATACGTTTTCCCAGTGACGATACCAAGATGCTGAGATACTTGGGTATTTGTCATTCCAGCGCTCAGCAAATTGCTCCAGAGCATTGATGGCTTGCTCTTCCGTAGTGGCCTGATAGATTTTCTTCAAATCAGTGGTCACGGCTTTGTAGTCTTTCCAAGGAACGAACTTCAAGGAATTGCGTACCATGTGAACAATACAGAGCTGAATTTGCGTATCTGGATAAACTGTATTTATGGCATCCGGGAATCCTTTTAAGCCATCAACACAGGCGATGAGAATATCTTTAACACCACGTTTTTGAAGCTCAGTTAAGACGTTGAGCCAGAATTTAGCGCCTTCGTTGTAATCCAATCGCCAGAACCAAACCATATCTTTGTAGTGGCCGAGATCAATTCAGGGCCATTATCTACTCGTATTTGCTTAGGTAATCCTCGCTCAACTTTTAGTGTCTCAAGCGTTCGTACAACACGCTCTGCTGGCAATGATGTGTTCACTTCTATTGCCAAGCATTCTCGTGTACCCTCATCAAGCACGTTAGGGTTCTAAATCGTTTACCGCATTATAAAGTGTCGTCAATGCCCATTGGTGATTAACCTGAGGTAGCACTTCTAATGGCTGCGCTATCTGCTTTGGTAAGACACGTTTAGTTCGTCGTTTTAGATTTAAACCCATTTGACAGTAAACACGTATATGGTTGTAGGGATATACCTTAAAACGCATTCGACCAAAACATTTCCAGAAGCCTGCTCTCGCTTCTGTGCTGTCACAAACCCTTTTTTGCCACCAACTCCTTTACGGCTTGGTTTTCCAAACTGACGTCAGCGTACATCTTTTTTAATTGCGCATTTTCTTGTTCAAGCTCTCTTAAGCGTTTTAAATTTGACGCTTCCATACCACCATATTTTGACTTCCAGTTCTAATAGGTGGCATTGCTTGTACCGTGTTGACGACAAACATTTTCAACTTTCATACCGGCATCCGCTTCTTTTAATACTGCGATGATCTGAGATTCGGTAAAACGTGATTTTTTCATAATAGTCTCCTGCGTTAAGCATTGCAGAAAACTCTAATTACGTTTTTTCAGCTTAGGGGAGTGGACATATCATCATTGGATTTTTATCGAGTTTATGTTTTTGTCGGGTGGTATACTGCCTTAAATATTCACTAACGCATCGTTTATAAGACTTTTACTTTGGTTGTTATATTGGCGGCTATTTGGTTTTGGAAAATATTTCAAACGTAATAAAAATGGCACAAAACGAGTCACTTAAAGCCCATCATTGCATAGGGCTATTAACCTGTTTTACTGTATCTTTGGTTGTTGTTTAATCACTTAGTAAATTAGTTGCTTACTTTTGTTCATAATCGTAATACACTCTTAACACACCTATAACAATAAGTGCGGCAGAGTTTTATTGACTGACCGCCAATAATAAGGTTTTAGTTAAGATGTCTAAAAACAAGGTTATTCAACCACCTTCCTTATTTGATGCGTTGTTACCAATTGTGTTAATGATCGCATTGCTTGCAACCTCTTTTATTTATTTTGGCGATAGTTCGTCTTATGGGCCAAACCAGATTGGTTTATTACTTGCTACCGGTGTTGCCATTATCATTGGCTACAAAAATGGTCACAGTTGGCAAAGCATGGAAAAAGCTATCATTAATGGTATTTCCTTATCGCTTAGCGCTGTTCTTATCCTTTTGGTGGTAGGCGCGTTAATTGGTACCTGGTTACTAGCAGGCACCGTGCCGACGTTAATTTATTACGGCTTGCTTATTCTCGATCCAAGCTGGTTTTATGTTGCAACCTGTATTATTTGTGGCTTAGTGTCGATGTCGATTGGTAGCTCATGGACAACCGCCGCGACCGTTGGTGTGGCGTTATTGGCGGTCGCTGAAGGGCTTAATTTGTCACCGGTGATCACCGCGGGTGCGATAATATCAGGCGCATACTTTGGCGATAAAATATCACCGCTTTCTGAAACCACAAATTTAGCACCAGCGGTGGCGGGTTCAGAGCTATTTGAGCACATCCGCTATATGTTATGGACAACGGTGCCATCAATCATTACCGCACTGTTTTTGTTTACCATTTTAGGCTTACAAGAGGATGTAAGTACTACCACCGAAAGCGCGTTAGAACTCAATGCTTTATTACAGCAATACTTCCATATCAGTAGTTTTAACTTATTGCCTTTAGTGGTGTTAATGGTTTTGGCTTTTAATAAAGTACCTGCGTTTTTAGCGATCGGTGTTGGTACCTTAATCGGTGCAATTTGGGCTGTGTTGTTTCAACAAAACTTTATTATGCTGATTGCAGGCGAGGGCGTTGACCAATTTACTGCCAATGTGACCGTTGTTTGGACCGCATTTTTTGATGGTGTGGCGATCACCACGGATAACACTGATTTTAATAATCTCATTAGTCGCGGTGGTATGGCCGGTATGTTAAATACTATATGGCTAATTATTTGCGCGCTATCCTTTGGTGCGTTGTTAGAGCATTTAGGTTTATTGCAGCGCTTAATGGATGCCATGCTACGTGGTGTTAAATCTATCGGTGGTTTGATTTCCAGTACGGTTGGTACCTGTATTGTCACCAACATAGTAACGGCCGATCAATATATGGCCATCGTCATGCCGGGGCGCATGTATAAAAGTGAATACCAAAAACGTGGTTTACAACCGGTGGTATTATCGAGAACATTAGAAGACTCTGGAACCATTACCTCGCCACTAATCCCCTGGAATAGTTGTGGTGCATATATGCACGGAGTATTGATGGTTAATCCATTGGAATACGCCTTTTATGCGTTTTTTAATTTAATTAACCCAATTTTGGCTGTGGTCTACGGTTTTATTGGCTTTAAATTAAAAAGAGCGGTTAAGGCGGTAACTACTTAAACGATGTAGCTCATCGGTTAAAGAGTATTTCATGACAAAACCCAGTAGTTGCCGTTACTGGGTTTTTGTTTTCTGATATTTAGCCTAGGGTCTGTTGCCCTCTGCAGTATGTTTTTGCAACAGTTAAATAAACGCTGTCCAACGATTCGTTTAAAAACTATTTTCTCATTGCCGTAGCTCGTTTGTATGGAATCACTATCTCTCACTGCGCCTCGAGTAACTACCTTTTAATTCAAACAAAATCTATACCATAAAGATCAACCGACCTTAGGCGTAGATTGGTTGCAAACTCTGGTGTTGTGAGTACAATCAGCTTAAACAACCACACTTATATATTAACAAACACGCCCCGCAGGCGTTGTAATGCATTTGAGACTATGACAGATTTTACTCCCCGTTATTTAAAAGATTATAGTGCACCTGACTATACCATTAGCGATGTTTCTTTAGAGATAACGCTTGATGATCATAAAACACTTGTTAGTAATACCATGCAAGTAGTGAGACAAAACGATGCTGCAACGTCTCTATCTCTGGATGGCGAACATCTACGATTATTGTCCGTTAGCGTCGATGGTAAGTTGCTATCAGCGAATGATTACCAGCTGACTGATAGTAACCTCGTTATCTCTGATTTAGCAGAGTGTCATTCGCTTAATATCGTCACGGAGATTGACCCAAAAGGGAACAGTGCATTAGAAGGTATCTATAAATCGGGCGATGTTTTTTGTAGCCAATGTGAGGCCGAGGGGTTTCGTCGAATCACCTATTATCTCGACAGACCTGACGTGCTTGCAATATTCACCACCAAGATCATCGGCGATAAACAAGCTTATCCATACATGTTAGCTAACGGCAACAAAGTCGATAGTGGTGAGCTCGATAACGGTCAGCATTTTGCTGTTTGGCACGATCCATTCCCTAAACCAAGTTACTTATTTGCTTTGGTGGCTGGCGATTTTGACTTGCTAGAAGACCGTTTTACAACCCGTTCAGGTCGTGATGTTGCATTACAATTATTTGTCGACCACGGCAATTTAGCTCGTGCCGAGCATGCTATGGAAAGTCTGAAGAAATCGATGGCCTGGGACGAGCAAGTCTTTGATTTAGAATATGACCTTGATATTTACATGATTGTTGCCGTTGATTTTTTCAATATGGGGGCGATGGAAAACAAAGGCTTAAATATTTTCAATTCTAAGTATGTATTAGCTGATGATACAAGTGCCACCGACGACGACTTTTTTAACGTTGAAGCCGTCATTGCTCATGAGTATTTTCATAACTGGACAGGAAACCGTGTCACCTGTCGCGACTGGTTCCAATTAAGCTTAAAAGAAGGCTTGACGGTGTTTCGCGATCAGCAGTTTAGTGCCGATATGCACTCTGCTGCGGTTAACCGAATTAAAAATGTTCGCTTATTGCGCTCACATCAGTTTGCTGAAGATGCGGGACCAATGGCGCATCCAATCCGTCCTGAAAAAGTTGTCGAAATGAATAATTTTTACACCTTGACCGTGTACGAGAAAGGGGCTGAAGTTATTCGCATGCTCCATACCATTTTGGGGGAGCAAGGCTTTAAAAAGGGCATTGATTTATATTTTGCCCGTCATGACGGGCAAGCCGTAACCTGTGATGACTTTGTTGCTGCGATGAGTGATGCGAATAACGCGGATTTGAGTTTATTCAGTCACTGGTATCGTCAATCGGGTACACCTGAACTGATCGTCAGTGATCAGTACGATGCTAACAGTAAGCTGTATCAGCTAACGATAGAGCAAGTGCACCCAGCAACCGCTGATAAACAAGATAAGCACACATTACATATTCCTGTGAATATTGAATTACTTGTTAATCAACAAAGCACTGCGAAGCGATTACTGCAGCTTAAACAGAACAAGCAAACCTTTACCTTTGAAAATATTGAACAGCAACCGATCCCAGTATTATTAGGAAACTTCTCTGCGCCAGTGAGATGCCACTACCAGTACACCGATGCGCAACTTATGGCAGTCATGATGTATGCCGATGATGCATTTAATCGTTGGGATGCCGGGCAACAATTGTTTGCCCGCTATATTAAGCAACTGGTGGTAGATTCAGCATTTGTATTGCCTGATAACCTAGTTGAGGCAATGAGCTCTATCCTTCAGCAAGAGGGTGATAATGCCTTAAAAGCTGAGCAGTTAACACTACCTGACTTTGCTCAAATGGCCGATAGTATTGCCGGTGTTGAGCCGCAGCAATTAATCAACGCCATCAAACAACTGAAGACTTTTATCGCCAAAGCGTTAACATCAGAGCTCATCGCAACTTACCAAGGCCTTGTCAGCGAAGTATTTGCTAAAGATGGTCAAGCGATTGCAAATCGAGCATTAAAAAATGCTTGTTTGTCTTACTTGGCCTACACCGAACACGGTGATGACTTAGCTCGTGAGCAATTTAGCACGGCGAATAATATGACCGATGAAATTGCCGCATTACAGGTAGTGGCGGCGAATGACTTGCCATCAAGGCAACCTTTGCTTACTGCTTTTGAAGATAAGTGGCGAGATAACACCTTGGTCATGGATAAATGGTTTACGACTCAAGCCATGGTTGCTTGTGATAACAGTGTTGAACACGTACAGTCATTATTGTCTCATCCGTTATTCAGTTATCAAAACCCAAATCGTGCTCGTGCTCTGATTGCTGGTTTTGCCGTGCATAATCCGCAAGGGTTCCATCAAGTCGATGGTAAAGGCTATCAGTGGCTAGCAGAGCAAATCATCAAACTCAATGACATTAACCCGCAAGTAGCTTCGCGATTGATAACGCCTCTTATTCAGTTCAAATCGTTTGCGAAACCGCAACAAGCTTTAATGCGCACACAGCTTGAACGAATCAATGGCATAAATAATTTAAGCCGGGATCTACAAGAAAAGTTAACCGCGGCTCTGCAGTAGTCGACACTTACTGTATGTTTTACAATCAGTTATAAAAACTAAAGCAGGCGTAGTATTCTATTCCTGCTTTTTTTTATTGTGAATCTTTATCGCGTAGAGCAAATACTTTAAACGGTGGTCAGACCATTATGAGTCCCTGTTTAGTCTAAGATCGCCCACAACACCGTGATATAAACATGTCTAAGGCTATTTGCTGGTTTTAAACGCTTGTTTAAAACGTGTGAAAAAATATTTGCAAAAGCTTAGGGTTGAGGGGGAGTTTTCACAGCCTTGACCTTTGTGATTTAGTGTTGCCATGCGTGTGAAATAGTGTAATTATTGTTTGAGTTCTGCTCAGAACAGAATGTAAATTACAAAAAAATTAATAATAAACAAACGTTTTTCGAAACTCTCGGGGATTAAAACATGACGCCAAGTAATTTGCTTAACTTTGGTAAAAGCCCGGTCGCGAAAAGTGTCACAGCTGCTTTGTTGCTGACATGCGCCATGCCTTCTCAGGCGGTACGCTTTGAGATTGGTGATTTTGAAGTATCATTCGACTCAACATTTACTTATGGTGAAAGCTACCGAGTTGAAGACAGAGATTGGGATAACCTAGTCGGTAAATCAAATAATTTGAATAATAACTTAGATTGGGTCAACAACCAGTATTCTCAAGGTCAAATTTGGGCAATGCCTGGCTCATATTCTACAAATGGTGATTTGGCTAACCTAAATTACGACTCAGGTGAGGCTTTTTCAAAGCTATTCAAAGGCTCCCACGAGTTGGATGTACGCTATAGCAATGATTTAGGCGACTTCGGTTTTTTTGGTCGTGGTATGTATTTCTACGATTTCGAGATGATGGACAGTAGCCGCCCTTACACTAATCCATTAACGGGTCAAACCATCGATCCATGTGACGATGATGAAGCCAAAGACGAAGTGTGTCGTGATGTGCGCTTACTTGATGCGTTTGTCTATGCCGATATGTACGTTGGCGATACCCCTGTAAGTATCCGTGTTGGTGATCAATTAATTGGTTGGGGTGAATCTACGTTAATTTCTCACGGTATTTCTGAAATCAACCCGGTTGATATTGCTCGTTTACGTGCACCAGGCTCAGAATTAAAAGAAGCGTTTATCCCGTTTGGCGCGGTTTGGGCGTCAGTTGGTTTTACCGAGAATTTTAACGTTGAAGCGTTTTATCAATACCGTTGGGAAAAATCTTTATTACCAGCAGCAGGTAGCTACTTTTCAAATAACGACTTTGCCGGCTCTGGTGGTCATTTAAGCAATATTCAATTAGGCTTTGGTGCAACAGCAGACACGAGCCTTGCAACCACATTAGCAGGAGCTAATGCCATTGGTGCCGATATTCGTGCGGCACTCGCGTCTGGTGATATGGCGGCGGTGCAAAGTATTATTGCCGGAGACTATATCAGCCTTGCGCGTGCAGTAACGTTACGTGATATCAATGAAAATGCGGAAATTCAACCAGAAGACGGTGGTCAATACGGTGTGCGTTTCTCATATTTCTTCCCAGAGTTAAATGATACCGAGTTATCACTTTATTATGTCAACTACCACTCTCGTCGTCCGGTGATTTCAGGTGTTACAGCTGACTTTACAGGGGCTGCGTTAATGAGCGATGCGCAGTTGCTTGCTGGTGGTATTGATACGACCAACTACACCGATTTAAAAGCATTTGCTAAAGCACAATTTGAATACACTGAAGATATCAGCATGTATGCAATGAGCTTTAACACCACCGTTGGCTTAACGTCAGTAGCCGGTGAAATCAGCTATCGTCAAGATGAACCAATGCAAATTGATGATGTTGAATTATTGTTTGCGGCGGTACCGCAACAGCTTGCGAACGCAGGTTTAGCACCGTTCTTAGACGGTATCTCACAAATGGATGTCTACCAGCCAGGCGAAACCGCGCAAGGTTACATTGAATTAGATACCCTGCAAGCACAGGTTACTTTAACTCACCTGTGGGGCCCAACCTTTGGTGCCAGCCAATTTACCACGTTACTTGAAATTGGTGGTATCAGCATCGAAGACATGCCAGATGAAGATGTGCTGCGTCTTAATGGCCCAGGTGGTGCGCGCTCGGGCAGTGAAGGTCCTCTTATCGACGCGCTATTTGGTGGTACCGAGACGAATCCATTCCCAACCGATAATGCATGGGGTTACCGTGTGTTAGCAATGTTGGATTACAACGACGTATTTATGGGTGTAAACATGAAACCTCGCGTTGTGTTCTCACACGATGTTGATGGTATCACCCCAGACCCATTATTTTTATTTATTGAAGAAAGAAAGTCGATTTCTGCTGGTATCACGTTTGATTACCAAGCTCGCTGGTCAGCAGATATCACTTATAACGCGTTTTTTGGTGGCGTAGGCACGACCAACCAAAGTGAAGATCGCGATTACGTTTCTTTCAATATCAAGTATTCAATCTAGAGGTATACGATGAAAAAGTTTACAGCTTTATCGTTAGCCATGACTGTCGCGCTTTGTAGCGCGTCAGTATCGGCTAAAGTGTCGCCAGAGCAAGCGGCAAAATTAGGCAAAGAGCTTACTTGGATGGGCGCAGAAAAAGCCGGAAATGCTGATGGTTCAATCCCAGCATGGACGGGCGGTATTACATCTGCACCTGCCGGTTATAAACCAGGTGATCACCACCCGGATCCATTTTCAGGTGATCAAGTGTTATACACTGTGACAGCGCAAAATCTAGATCAGTACAAAGATTTATTAACGCCGGGTCAAATAAAATTATTCGAAACGTACCCTGATACGTTTAAAATGAATGTTTACAAAACGCGTCGTACCGCATCTTACCCGCAACATGTATATGATGAAACGGTAAAAAATGCGACGCGTTCTGAGCTTATTCGTGGTGGTAACGGTATTTCTAAGGCAGCGGTAGGTGTACCGTTCCCAATGCCAAAAGATGGCTTGGAAGCAATCTGGAACCACACACTTCGCTACCGCGGTGAAGAAGTTACTCGCGAAGGTGGCCAAGCAGCTCCTACTGCATCAGGTGACTACACCTACATTGGTTTTAACGAGTCTTTGATCTTGCCATACGGTAAGAAGGGCGCGAGCTATGAAGAGCTAGAGCAAACCAATATTTTGTTTAAATTCAAACAAAAAGTATCAGAGCCTGCGCGCTTAGCAGGTACTGCTTTGCTAGTACACGAAACCATGGATCAGGTGAAGACGCCACGTCAAGCATGGACCTACAACACGGGTCAAAAACGTGTCCGTCGTGCACCAAACGTTGCATACGATGCACCAGGTACAGCATCAGATGGTTTACGCACAACCGATGACTTCGATATGTTTAACGGTGCACCTGATCGCTATACATGGGAGTTAAAAGGCAAGAAAGAATTGTTGATCCCATACAATGATTACCGCCTGCACAGTGATCAAGTTAAATATGACCAAATCTTACAAGCTGGCCATATCAACCCTGATTTAGTGCGTTATGAAAAACACCGCGTTTGGGTTGTTGAGGCAACCTTGAAACCAGGTACCAGTCATATCTACAAAAAACGTGTATTCCACATTGATGAAGATAGCTGGCAAATCGCGGTAGCGGATATGTACGATAACCGTAATGAATTATACCGAGTAGCTGTTGCGCATGGTTTGAACTACTACGAACTACCAGCACACTGGTCAACACTTGATGTATACCATGATTTGAATTCACGTCGTTATATTGCCATTGGTTTAGATAATGAGCACGATATGTACGACTTTAGCCCGACCTTGCAAGAGCGCGACTTTACCTCGTCAGCATTGCGCCGCGAAGGCCGTCGTTAATCGACAACAGGCTTTGATGAAAACGGTTGGCTAAGCCAACCGTTTTGCTTTACATCGCTTGGTTAATGTTATGTTGCAGTAATACCAATCCCATTAAATTTTTGCTCACTCAGCGAGAATGTAAAGATTTTTAGGCAAGTTATTGATTGCCGGCAATGGTTATTCCCTTGTTAAAATCTGGTATGCGCTACTGCGAACGTTTTATACAAAGGCAAATACACGTTTTATGAAAAAAATTTATCAATATTGTTTGTTGATACTTAGCTTAGTTAGCAGTCAAGTGCTGGCAAACTCGGCTGAGCAACAGCCTCTAGCCAGTAAATCATTGATGCTAGATGTTCTTTCTCTTGATGCCGATACACTCATCGCCGCAGGTGAGCGTGGCCATATAATTCGCTCTTCAGACGGTGTCAATTGGCAGCAGCAAGAGGTACCAACGCAGTCGACAATTACCAAACTATTTTTCATTGATGAGAATATTGGTTGGGCAGTAGGCCATGATTCGTTGATATTAAAAACTCAAGATGGCGGTATCACATGGCAATTACAAAATTTCAAGCCGGATCTGCAACGACCATTATTCGATGTGTACTTTGTTGATGAGAATCAAGGGATTGCCGTTGGCGCCTATGGTTTTATGTATCGCACAACTAATGGTGGCGATACATGGCAACGTGAGCATCATTTAGAACTACTAAATGAAGACGACCAATATTACCTTGAAGATTTAAAGCAAGAAGATCCGGAATTTTATCAAGAAGAAATTGCCAGCATCTTACCGCACTTTAATTCATTAACCATGCACCAAGGGGTGTTGTACTTAGCTGGCGAAGTCGGTTTGATGGCAAAAAGCAACGATTTTGGTCGAAACTGGCAATTAATGGATGAAATTTATATCGGTTCATTTTTCGACATTAAAGCGACTAACAACAACGTATTGATAGCCGCAGGCTTACGTGGCAATTTATTTTATCGTGCAGCAGAACAAGCAAACTGGCAACGAGCTGATGTTGATTCTATCGCCTTGCTTAACAATATTGTCACCACCGATACTGGTCGCCTTTTTGTTTTAGGTAATGCCGGGGTGATATTAAGCTCGGATGATGGCCAGCAATTTACTTTAACAACCCAAGCCGACGGTAAAGCTTTGATGGCAGGTGTTTGGTTTAAGAATCAATTGGTTGTTGCGTCTGAAAATGGCATGAAAATACTGGATTTATAATGAGTGCAATAAAAAAATTCTTAAATGCCATTGAACATGGCCTGTTTCATTTCCGCTTTATTGTGCTGTGCATATTTTTATTTATCACGGGCTATTTATTAGCACAGGCAACCAACATTCGTTTAGACGCGAGTTTTGAAAAAAATATCCCACTGCAACACAGCTACATGAAAACCTACCTTAAACATCAAGAGAACTTTGGTGGGGCTAATAACGTCCTGATTTCAGTATGTAATAGCGAGGGGGATATTTTCAATGAGTCGTTTTTTACCACGTTAAAAGGCGTTCACGACCAGTTGTTTTTTATTCCTGGCGTTAACCGAATCTTAGTTAACTCGTTATTTTCACCGTCGACCCGCTTTGTTGAAGTGGTGGAAGATGGCTTTGCTGGTGGTCCGGTTATTCCTGCTGACTTTCAACCAACGCCTGAAGGTTTGGCGATTGTAAAAAGTAATATCGAAAAGGCCGGTATTGTCGGCTCTGTCGTATCTGATGATTACAGCTGTGCCATGGTAAAAACCAGCTTGTTATCAATCGATCCAAATACCGGTGAAAAGCTCGATACCTTAAAGCTTGCTAAACAGTTAGAAGATCAAATCCGCGGTAAATTTGAAAAAGACAATATTTCTATCCATATCATTGGCTTTGCCAAAATGGTTGGCGATGTTGCTAACGGTGCGAAAGGGGTAGTGATATTCTTCGCCATTGCTATCGCTATTACTGCGATAATGGTTTACCTATTCTGTAACTCTATTGTACTGACCTTACTACCGATTTTGTGTTCATTAATTGCAGTGATCTGGCAAATGGGTATGCTTACCCAGTTGGGATTTGGTTTAGATCCAATGTCGATTTTGGTGCCGTTTTTGGTATTTGCTATTGGTGTGTCGCACGGCGTGCAGATGATAAACGCCATATCGAAAGAAGTCGCAAAAGGCAGTCACGCCAAATTGGCTGCACAACAAGCGTTTCGTAAATTGTTAGTCCCAGGTGGTGTTGCACTGTTATCTGATACCATTGGCTTTATGACGTTACTGGCGATTGATATTGGTATTATTCGCGAGCTGGCAATTACCGCATCACTTGGTGTGGGCTTGATTATCTTTACTAACTTGGTGTTACTACCTGTGTTAGTGTCGTTTGTGCGTTTTGACACACAGCAACAAAAAGACATCATCGATAAGGCTGATCACAAGCTAATCAATCGTTTGCTGTGGAAAAAAGCAGCGATTGTCACCTCACCTAAACCGGCAGCGATTATTTTAGCGATAACGGCTGTGCTGTTTTTATGGGGCTTCCAGCAAAGTAAGCAAATGAAAATTGGTGAACTACAAGCCGGTGCGCCACAGTTGCATGAAACCTCTCGTTATAATCAAGACACGTTTTTGATCACCGATAAATATGCGATCAGTGTTGACTATATTTCGGTGATTGTTGAAACCTACGGTGATTCTTGTATTAATCATGAGGTATTAAGCACCATTGATACCATGCAATGGCGTCTTGAGAATATCGATGGCGTACAATCTGCAGTGAGCTTAGCCACCGTCGCTAAGAAGGTGAATGCCAACTTTAACGAAGGCAACAAGCGCTGGCAGGTATTACCACGTAATTCATCGTCGTTGGTGCAATCAATCGCTTTGGTGCCAACGACAAGTGGTTTATTGAATCGTGATTGTAGTGCTATGCCAATTATTCTGTTTTTAGAAGATCATAAGGCAGAGACGATTGAGCGTGTAGTTGCTGCGGTTAAAGCCAATGCAAAAGAGCTAAGCCAAGATGATATTCAGTTTAAATTGGCGTCAGGTCCAGCGGGTGTAATGGCTGCAACCAATGAGGCCGTATCAGAAGCACAAACACCCATGATGTTATATGTTTATGCTGCGGTAACCTTATTATGTTTGATCAGTTTCCGTTCAATTCGCGCCACTGTCGTTGTTATCGTGCCACTGTATGTGGTATCGACGCTCGCACAAGCGTTAATGACCTATTTAGATATTGGCTTAACGGTATCAACGTTACCCGTTATTGCCTTAGGGGTTGGTATTGGTGTTGATTACGGTATTTATATTCTATCAACCATGAGCCAGCGCTTGAAAATGGGTGAGAGCATGGCAGAGGCTTACCTAAGCGCGCTTAAAGAGCGTGGTAGTGCGGTATTGATTACTGGTGTTACCTTAGCGATTGGCGTGTCTACTTGGTTCTTCTCTGCACTTAAATTCCAAGTTGATATGGGCATATTGCTGACTTTTATGTTCTTAGTGAACATGTTAGCCGCGATAATTATTTTGCCAGCACTTTCAACATTCCTTTGGCGTGAAAAAAAATCAGTTAAAGGTTAAACGAAAACAGCGCAAAAATAGTGCATAAATAATCAAGAAAATGGCCGTCAGGCCATTTTCTATTTATGGATATTGAATAATCACTAACCAATTGATCAGAACCTTGAAAAAATTGGTATTTTTACTCTAAAAAAGTTCTCGCAATAGCTCGCTTTTCTTAATAGAATCCGCACCGTAGTCTATCCTAATAACTATTCAAATAGTTAGCTACATAAGTACTTACAGGCTAGTTGGTACTTTATGATGAAAGTTTAGAACAAGAATTACATTCGATGTTAACTTAGTCGTAACATATGCTCGCGATTAATTGGCTAAGTTGCATAAAATCGTTTCGCCAAAAAGAGGGTAATGTTAATGGCGTCGTTAGACAATCACTCTTCGGTACTGTTTACTAACGTGAATAAACTTATTCGCGAAAAAGTACCTGCTGCTACAGCTGGTTTGCTAGAGCAGTTCACCACCTTATTTTACAAAAACTTGTCGACTGACGATCTTGCCGGTCGTAACGACAGTGACGTGTACGGTGCCACGCTAAGCTTATGGAAAGCGTTAAACACCCGTCAAGATGACCAAGCGTTTATCCGTGTATTAAACCCTGAAGTATCTAAGCATGGTTGGAAATCAAGCCACACCGTTATCGAGATCATTTTAAAAGACTCGCCGTTTTTGGTGGACTCAACGCGTATCGCGCTAAATCGCTTAGGCCTATCGCCGCATTTGATTGTTAATTGCCCGCTTAACATTGTCCGTGATTATAACGGTCAGGTGTCCGCTATTGCTGATTCATCTCAATCATTAGCCGATAGCACCACCGAAACCGTCTTCTTTGTTGAAATTGATCGTTTATCATCGCAAAAGCAAATTGATGAGTTAACCGCAGAGTTGACCTCTGTTTATCAAGACGTTCGTTTAACGGTCGATGATTGGCAACCACTGACAGATAAGTTCAAAGAAGCGATTAGCCATTTAACCCAAGCTAAGCCGTTCATTGATGACATTGAATACAATGAAAGCAAAGAGTTTTTAGAGTGGTTGTTAGACAATAACTTTACCTTTATGGGCTATCGCTATTACCAAGTCAACCAAGTAAAAGGCGATGTTGAGCTCGTTGCGGATTACGACACCAGCTTAGGGATGATGAAAAATACCAAAAAAGAATCCCCTGTACGCTTGGTTAATAGCTTAAACAAAAAAGGTCGTGAGTTAGCATTAGGTAAAAACGCCTTAATTTTAACCAAGACCAATACTAAATCACGTGTCCATCGCCCGGCGAACATGGATTATATTGGCGTTAAGCGTTTCGATGACAAAGGCAATTTAATTGCTGAAGATCGCTTTATCGGCCTTTTTGGTAGCGCTTTTTACAATAGTAGCGCACTAAACCTGCCTATCATCCGTAACAAGGTACAGCGCGTCTGTGATGCATCGGGCTTTGCCCCAGGCTCTCATGCGTTTAAAACCTTGATTAATATTTTAGAAACGTTCCCTCGCGATGAAATATTGCAATCAACGGAAGAAGAGTTGGTGAGCACGGTGAAAGGCGTACTGCAAATGCAAGAACGCGATGTAACCGGCTTATTCGTACGTCGCGATGCGTTTGACCGTTTTTATTCTTGTATGGTTTACGTGCCTCGTGAACGTTACAACACCCAGTTGCGTATCGAAACGCAAAAGATTTTACAACAAGCCTTTGGCAGCGAACAAGAAGTTGAATTTAACACATTTTTCTCCGAGTCGGTGCAAGCACGAACCCATTACATTGTTAGAGTAGATTCCACCAAAGCAGACATTAACGTGAAAGAAATCGAACGAAACTTAAACGAAGCCGCCCGCAGTTGGGACGATAAATTCGCCGCCGCATTAAATTCGAATAAAGGCGAAGTTCAGGGCAAAGCATTATCTCGTAAATATTGCTCGTTCCCTCAATCATACAAAGATGAAGTACTACCAGGTACCGCGATCGTTGATATTGATAAATTAGAAGCGGTTAGCGATGCAAACCCTCTAGAAATGTTGTTCTATCAGCCGCTAGAAGAAAAAGCCGACAGCCGCTTTGTTAAGCTGAAGCTGTTCCACAAAGGCGAGCCACTGCACCTTTCTGACGTTTTACCGATTTTAGAAAACTTTGGTTTGCGTATTATTGGCGAAAGCCCGTACATGGTACGCACCAGTGATGGTGAAATGTGCTGGATTTTAGACTTTTCAATGTTATTAACCGGCAATAAGTCGTTTAACCTTGAACAAGTACAAAACTTATTCCAAGATGCCTTTGCTAAAGTTTGGCATGGCGATTTAGAAGATGATGGCTTTAACAAGCTTATTTTAGGTGCAGGTCTTGGTGGTCGTGAAGTATCTATTTTACGTGCCTATGCTAAATACCAACAGCAAATTGGTAGTACGTTCTCACAAAGTTACATCGAGTCAACATTCACTCGTTACCCTAATTTCGCTAAGTTATTGGTAAGCTTATTTGAATTAAAGTTCGACCCGCAAGAAAAACGTGGTGAGAAGGCAATTAACAAAGTTATTGATACCATTGAGCAATCATTGGATGCGGTAGCAAGTTTGGATGATGATCGTATTATTCGTCGTTATGTCGAAATCATCAACGCAACGATGCGTACTAACTACTTCCAAAAAGATGAGCAGGGTAATGATAAGTCATACGTATCATTTAAGTTGATGCCAGAGCTTATTCCAGAGATGCCAAAGCCACTGCCAAAATTTGAGATATTCGTATACTCACCACAGGTAGAAGGTGTGCACTTACGTGGTGGTAAAGTTGCCCGTGGTGGCCTTCGTTGGTCAGATCGCCGTGAAGACTTCCGTACCGAAGTATTAGGCTTGGTAAAAGCACAACAAGTGAAAAACACGGTTATCGTACCGGTTGGTGCTAAAGGTGGTTTCTACTGTAAGCAGCTTCCAGTTGGCGGTTCTCGTCAAGACATTTTTGAAGCTGGTCGCGAGTGTTATAAAACCTTTATCCGCGCTTTATTAGACATTACCGACAATATTGTTGCTGGTGAAGTGGTACACCCTGAGTCAGTAGTACGTCTAGATGAAGACGATACCTACTTAGTTGTTGCCGCTGACAAAGGTACTGCAACCTTCTCTGATACCGCCAATGCCATTGCCGAAGAATACGGTTTCTGGTTAGGTGATGCGTTTGCATCAGGTGGCTCTGTTGGTTACGACCACAAGAAAATGGGTATCACGGCCAAAGGTGGTTGGGAGTCGGTAAAACGCCACTTTAGAGAGATCGGTATTAACTGTCAGACAACCGACTTTACTGTACTTGCTGTTGGCGATATGGGCGGTGACGTATTTGGTAACGGTATGTTGTTATCGAAACATATCTGTTTACAGGTCGCTTTTAACCACATGCATATCTTTATCGATCCAACGCCTAATTCAGCCGCGAGTTGGGTAGAGCGTGAGCGTTTGTTTAATCTACCAGGTTCAAGCTGGGATGATTACAATCGCGAGTTTATCTCTGAAGGTGGCGGTATCTTCTCTCGTGCAGAGAAGTCGATCAAATTATCACCGCAAATGAAACAAATGCTTGGTACTAAAAAAGCATCAGTGGCACCAAACGAATTAATTCAAATGGCCTTAAAAATGAAGGTTGATTTAATTTGGAACGGTGGTATCGGTACCTACATTAAAGGCTCCAAAGAAACTCATGTTGAAGTTGGGGATCGTGCCAACGATGTATTACGTGTTAATGGTAACGAAATTCAAGCGAAAATTATTGGCGAGGGTGGTAACTTAGGTTGTACTCAGTTAGGTCGTATTGAATACACGGCTAATGGTGGCCGTATGAACACTGACTTCGTTGATAACGTTGGTGGTGTTGACTGTTCAGATAATGAAGTCAACATCAAAATCTTACTAAATACCTTGGTTGCTAATGGCGACCTAACGATTAAGCAACGTAACAAACTGCTTTACGATATGACTCAAGATGTCGAAGAGATTGTATTGCAAGATTGTTACCGTCAAACCCAGTCGATTACTATTTCAGAATCGCGCGGCGCGGCTAAGCTTAAAGAGCAACAACGTTTTATCCAACGCTTAGAAAAAGACGGCAAGTTGGATCGCGCGCTCGAGTTCATTCCAAATGACGAAGAAATCGTTGAACGTATGGCGGTCAATAAAGGCTTAACACGTCCTGAGCTATCGGTATTAGTGGCTTACGGTAAAATGGTACTTAAAGAAGAGTTATTGGTTGACGAGATCACCAATGATCCTTACTTAGGCCAGTTGTTGATTGATGCATTTCCAAAAACATTGCAAGAGTCATATAAGGCTGAAATGCAAGCGCACCCACTACGCGCAGAGATCATCGCGACGAGCTTAGCCAATGATTTATGTAACTACATGGGTTCAAACTTTGTGGTTCGTATGCAAGAAGAAACCGGTGCTGATGTGGCGGAAGTTGCGAAATGTTTCACCATTGCCAGCGCCATTTTTGAGCTGCAAAGTGTGTGGGCCAAGATTGAAGGCTTAGATAACAAGATTGATGCTGCAGTACAAACGGAAATGTTGTATCAAATCCGTCGTAATGTGCGCCGTGCTACGCGTTGGTTATTGCGTCATCGCAATAAAGCGTTATCTATTGAGCAATCAATTAAGTTTTTTGCGCCAACGTTTAAAGTACTAGCGAGCAAATTAGACAAGTTACAAGATGCCAAAGAAGCCAAAGGCCTAAATGACATCAAAGACAAGCTAAAAGAGCAAAAAGTACCAGCGACAATTGCCGAGCGCGTATCGCAACTATCGACCTTGTTCTCAACCATGGATATCGCCCAAGTGGCATGTCTTGAAGGACGTGACATTGAGTTAGTTGCGAAACTCTACTTCACCATTGGTGTTCGCTTAGAGTTGCACTGGTTCCTTGATCAAATCACTAAACAGCCGGTTGATAACCACTGGCAGGCATTGGCACGTGCGTCATTCCGTGAAGAGCTAGATTGGCAACAACGTGCACTAACGGCCGCTGTTTTAAGCATGTACCCAGACAGTTCAGATATCGAAGCGATGATCGACGGCTGGGTTGAAAGTGCAGAACAACCACTTGAGCGCTGGTACCACGTATTAGCGGACTTTAGAACCAGCAAAACTCATGAGTTTGCAAAGTTCTCGGTTGCCTTGCGTGAATTGATGATGCTGTCACATCATAATTTACAATAGCTCAAAAAGTTAGTGTGTTAGCTAGCTAATTAATGTTAAACTCCCCGTCCCAAGGGGAGTTTATTTTTTGTGGGCTATTAAGCCAATCTGTGCCAGCCTACAAACGGTAACTATTAGTAATGTATTGAGTCCTTAATAGCTTTTCATGGCTAGTCTCAATTCGCTTTCAACCTTGCGGCCCGTTACTTCCATATAATCTTCCCGATCATTGAACCCGTAACTAATGAGAAGTAAATAACACCATGCTATATTCCCTCGCCCGTAATATCTTATTTAAAATGACTCCTGAGCAAGCGCACGACTTCACTATTAATATGATGAAAAAGCCGGCAGCATTTGCGATGAAAGGTCTATATGGCGCCAAAGTAAAACAAAAGCCGGTGACCGTGATGGGCATCGAGTTTCCGAATCCGGTAGGCTTGGCAGCGGGTTTAGATAAAAATGGCGAGTGTATTAACGGTTTTTCTGCTCTAGGTTTTGGTTTTGTCGAAGTCGGCACGGTAACGCCACGACCGCAACCGGGCAACCCTAAACCACGTATCTTCAGATTACCTGAAGCCGATGCGGTTATTAACCGTATGGGCTTTAATAACCATGGTGTTGATTATTTAGTTGAGCAGGTTAAACGTGCCAACTTTAAAGGCGTGTTAGGCATTAATATTGGTAAAAACAAAGATACACCAGAAGAAAATGCGAAAGACGATTACATTCATTGTATGCGCAAAGTATACCCATACGCGACGTACATTACCGTCAACATCTCATCGCCAAACACACCAGGTCTTCGAGACTTACAATATGGTGATGCACTTAATACATTGCTTGCGGCGTTAAAAGTTGAGCAAAAAACACTAGCAGAGCAATACGGTAAATATGTACCGGTTGCGGTGAAAATTGCCCCAGATTCGACCGAAGAAGAAATCAACGGTATTGCTGAGTGTCTACTGGCCAATGATATTGATGCCGTGATTGCCACCAATACCACGTTAAGCCGTGAAGGTGTCGAAGGGTTAGAGCATGGTGATGAAATGGGTGGTTTAAGTGGTTTGCCCGTGCAGAAAAAGAGTACAGAGGTGATCCGCATGTTACACGCAGCGCTTGGCGATAAAATGCCAATTATCGGTGTTGGCGGTATCAACAGTGCTCAAGCGGCCAAAGAAAAGCTTGAGGCTGGTGCTAGCTTAGTACAGGTGTATACTGGCTTTATTTACGAAGGTCCTAAGCTTATCAAAGACATCGTTGATGCTTTGTAAGTAAACAACGTTTCGAGAGTTTAGGTTAACTAAACTCTAGATTAAGAAGCCCGGCTCTATGAGCCGGGCTTCTTCAAAGGTGAAAACTGTTAATAATTGCTGATATTAATAGCCATCATTATGCACAGAGCGCACTGCTCGTCCTGATGGATCGGCCATTTCACTAAACGCTTTATCCCAAGCAAGCGCCGCCTCGGTTGAGCAAGCGACCGACTTACCACCAGGTACACACTCAGCAGCACTCGCAAGTGGGAAGTGCTGTTCAAAAATACTGCGATAGTAATAGGCTTCTTTGCTATCCGGGGTATTATGAGGGAACTTAAATGCGGCATTTGCCAACATTTGGTCGCTCACCTCGTCCTCGACTAGCGCTTTTAAGCTGTCAATCCAGTTGTAGCCAACGCCGTCAGAAAATTGCTCTTTTTGTCGCCACAGGATTTCTTCGGGCAAATAGCCTTGAAATGCATCACGCAAGACATGCTTTTCGATTTTGCCATCGCGACACATTTTATCTTCTGGATTAATCCGCATCGCGGTGTCTAAGAAGGTTTTGTCCAAAAATGGTACCCGGGCTTCAATACCCCAAGCCGACATCGACTTATTGGCACGTAGGCAGTCAAACATGTGTAATTTACTTAATTTACGCACCAACTCTTCGTGGAATTCTTTGGCATTTGGCGCTTTGTGAAAATACAAGTAACCACCAAAAATTTCATCTGCGCCTTCCCCTGATAACACCATTTTTATACCCATGGCTTTGATTTTACGAGCCATTAAGTACATTGGTGTTGATGCCCGAACTGTGGTCACATCGTACGTTTCAAGGTGGTAGATCACTTCTTTAATGGCGTCTAAACCATCTTGCACGGTAAAGGTTATACTGTGATGGACTGTACCAATCGCGTCAGCCACCTTTTTCGCAGCTGCTAAATCAGGAGAGCCTTCCAGACCACAGGCAAAGGAGTGCAGTTTCGGCCACCAAGCATCACTTAAATCATCTTCTTCGATACGCCGTGCCGCAAACTTTTGCGTAATCGCGGATACCAAAGAGGAATCTAGACCACCAGAGAGCAGCACACCGTATGGTACATCGGTCATTAAATGACTTTTTACCGCGCTTTCCAACGCCTGCTTTAGTGCATCACTGTCTGTTTGGTTGTTGGCGACGTTGTCATAATCATGCCAATCACGTTGATAGTAAGGCGCAATTTTGCCTTGTTTGGAGCAAAGGTAGTGACCCGGTGGAAACTCGCTCACTGTTTTACAAACAGGGGTTAACGCTTTCATTTCGGAGGCGACATAAAAATTACCGTGTTCATCATAGCCGGTATACAAGGGGATAATGCCGATATGATCACGGGCAATTAAGTAACTGTTGTCGTCTTGGTTGTATAAACAAAATGCGAACATGCCTTCAAGCTGGTCGATAAAATCAGCGCCGTGCTCGGCATAAAGTGGCAAAATCACTTCGCAGTCAGATTTAGTCGCAAATTGGTAATCATTAACAAGATTTTTTTCTAGTGTTTTGTGATTGTAAATTTCACCATTAACGGCGAGAATATGGGCATTATCATTGCTATATAAAGGCTGTGCACCATTTTCTGTATCGACGATGGCTAACCGTTCATGCACTAAAATGGCATTGTTATTAGCAAATACGCCCGACCAATCAGGACCTCGGTGGCGTAACAAGCGAGATAGCTCAATCGCTTGGCCTCGTAATTGGCTAGCATCCGACTGGATATCTAAAATACAAAATATTGAACACATAGCAATGCTTCCTTGTAATAAAAAATTAATGCGTTGCACAAACCTGATATGAAACAACGCACACAACATGCTTGATAGAAGCGAAAAACAAAAAAAACGCAATGGTTAAATTGCAACCATTGCGCTTTTAAAGTGTGCTATTTGCGTTTAAAAATCAATAGCCTTTTACGATAAATTAGACTATTTATTCAAATTTTAGCATCGCCGGTGTTATCGACACATTATTAATGATGAATTAGTCAGCCTTTGTTGGGCGTTGGAATTCACTGGTCGCTGACCATTTCGGCCAATCGTTACCTGTGGCTAATTGATGGATCACATCAAAGGTCACTTGAACATCTTCAATGGCGCCAGAAAAGTCCCAATTAGCATCGTATTCGTCACATACTTGGTGATAACAACGACGCATTTTTGGTAATACTGATTTACGGTATTCAGCAGTTTGTGCATCAACAGGCTCACTGCCACCACCGGCGTACAATGCTGGTACACCCACTTTTGCAAAGTTAAAGTGATCAGAGCGGTAGTAGCTACCCGCTGCTGGGTTAACTTCTTTCGCTAATTGACGATTTTGCTTGTTAGCAGCTTTAGCAAGGTAGTTTTCTAGCTCAGATTTACCCATGCCGCGTACTTGCAGATCTTTGGTTCGACCTAAAATATTTAAGCTATCTAGGTTAACGACGCCAACGGTGTTATCCAATGCGTAAATTGGATTCTCGGCATAAAATTTAGAGCCAAGTAAACCTTGCTCTTCAGCGGTTGTGGCAACCACGGTAATTGAACGGTCTGGTCGCTCTGATAGTGAGCCAAACGCTTTAGCGATTTCGATTATTCCACCAATACCCGTTGCATTGTCATGGGCACCGTTGTAGATTTTGTCACCGTTTTGCGCATCTTTGGCAACACCGATGTGATCCCAGTGGCCAGTAAGCAATACGTGCTCATCACTTGCTGTTTTACCAGGTAAGGTAGCAACGAAGTTATTCGATACTGAGTGTTTGATGCTACTTTTTACTGTCGCTGATGCGGTTAAACCAAGAGGTTTGTTAATTGGACCTTGCATGGCTTTATTTTTGTAGGTATCAAAATTTAGACCGGCTTGTTTGAACATCGCTTTGGTCGCGTCCAAGGTTAACCAACCCTCAATTTGCACACGATCTTTATTGCCATCTTCTTTAAATAAGGCATATTGCGGGCCTGTCCAGCCATTAGTCACAACTGACCATGGGTAAGATGCCGGTGCTGTCTCATGGACAATAATCGCTGCTGCGGCACCTTGACGACTTGCTTCTTCGTATTTGTATGTCCAACGACCGTAATAGGTCATAGCACTGCCGGTAAATAGACTCGGAATTTGTGATGCATAACCTGGATCATTGACTAGCATGACCACGGTTTTACCTTTTACATCGATACCCGCGTAATCGTTCCAGTTATATTCTGGAGCGTTAATACCGTAACCAACAAAGACGATTTCTGACTCTTTGATTTCTTCTAAAGTACTGACACGCGATGTGCCCAATACCATATCCGTTTCGTAAGCAAGGACGCTGTCGCTACCATTACCGCTAATTTTTAAGCTCATATCTGCTGAAGCAGTAATTTCAGATAGCTTTACAGGCTGTAAGAAGCTGTCACCATTACCTGGTTGCCAACCGGCATCTTGGAATGCGTTAGTTAAATACGCAAGGATTTTCTTTTCACCGTTTGAGGTTGGTAAACGGCCTTCAAATTCGTCAGAAGCAATGGTTTTAACATGCTGGTGCAACGCTTTGTCTGAAATATCTTGATAGGCTTGGTCGAAGGTTTTTGCTTGTGCCAATGATGACAAAGCAATCGCAGCGCTTAAGACGCCAATGGTTTTATAAGTTAACTTCATAATATCCATTATTATTGTAAAACGTGGGCTCAATTTACCTGTTGTTGAACAACAAATAAAGTCTAGGGTATAAATTAATGTGCTTGTGAGCACCTTTATGGTAGTTTGCTTGAATAGACTTACATGGATTTAACATAACTGAATGTGGGTTTTTATTGACCTATGAGACAGTTACCCGAGATTAATATAATAAAAAGCAGGATTTTAGATGATTTCAGTTGAACATCTTAGCAAACGCTTTGATAGTAAAAAAACGGATAAAAAAAATAACCACAAGCGGGATGAGGTTCGTGATCCCCGTGAACAAGGCAAGGTTTTTAAAGCACTTGACGATGTCAGCTTTCATTGTGAAAAAGGCCAGGTACTTGGTTTGTTGGGTCCCAATGGGGCGGGTAAAACGACCACCTTACGAATTTTATCAACGGCACTAAAACCAGACTCAGGCCAGGTAGTGGTTAATGGTATCGATGTGTTAAAAAAGCCTATGATAGCTAAGCAAAAGATAGGCTTTTTAACGGGTAAAACGGGCTTGTATGGTCGCTTAACCGGTAGAGAGAATATTGAATTTTTTGCTCGTTTACACGGCGTTTCTAAGCAGTTTCTCGCCCAAGATGCGGAAGCGATATATGAAACGCTGGGTATCACTGCGTATCTAGATCGGCGCGTCGAGCAATTATCTACCGGGATGCAACAAAAAGTATCGATTGCAAGAGCTGTCATCCACCAACCCGAGGTATTGGTGTTAGATGAGCCGACCACAGGGCTAGATATTATGGCGACTGAAACCATCATTGAATTTGTCCAATTTATGCGTAGCCAAGGCACCGCTGTGATATTCTCAACACATCACTTAGATGAAGTCGAGTTATTAGCTGATCGAGTCTCGGTTATTGCTCAAGGCAAGACCTGTTTTGACGGCAGCGTTGATGAATTTCGCGCTCATGCATCACCATCTCATCATGACTTACGCAGTGCGTTTATGAACGTTTTACAGGGAGTGCAATAATCATGTGGCAAGTATTTATCAAAGAGCTCGTTGAGTTACTGCGAGACAAAAAAACGTTGTTTTTTATCATTGCCTTACCCCTGTTCATCTTTCCGGTGATCTTCGCATTAATGGGCTTTCTAAGCGCAAAAGTAGCGATAAGTGAACATGAAAAGGTGGTCCGTTATGTGATTGTCAATAAACATGCGGTCAATGACTTCGCAGAATCGTTGTTTTATCACAGCGATTTTAAAGAGGTCGAAGCAAGTCTAACCAATGAACAAGATTACAAAGATGCCATCAAGAATGATCAATTAGACTTGGTTATTGTTTTTAATGATGAGTTTGCTAAAAACATAGCGTCAGGTAAACAGTCCACTTGGCAGATATACCTTAATGGCTCAAAAGTCATTGGAGGTGCGCGTGGCAAGCTTGAAGAGGTTTTAGCTGAATATGTTGACTCATTGCAGCGAACCCAGTTTGAGGAGCTAGGACAAACAGACGCACAGTTCTTGGCGTTTAAAAAGCCGATAGTTTTACAAGAAATCGATACAGCGGAACAACGTGAAAGTGTCGGTGAGAAACTCGGCGGTTTAATTCCATATTTGTTGATCCCATTGTGTCTTACCGGCGCAATGTATCCGGCAATTGATGTCGGTGCTGGTGAAAAAGAGCGCGGTACCATTGAAACACTGCTGTTGACCCCCGTGTCGCGATATCATCTAGTACTTGGTAAGTTCTTATGTATTCTCACGACGGCAATAATGACGGCGATGATCACCATGCTCTCTATGGTGTTGTGGACTTTTTTATTTGGACAAATACTGTCGGTTGAACAAATATCGCAGGTGTTAGGATCGGTGGGGGCGTTTGAGTATTTAATGGTGGTGCTACTGTTACTCCCAGTTTGTGCAATATTCTCCGCGCTATTATTGGCAATATCGATTTATGCGAGCAGTTATAAAGAAGCACAAAACTACATGGGACCCCTCACGATTATCGGTATTTTACCAGTAATTGTTGGCATGATGCCCGGCATGAAGCTTGATGCTACGTGGGCGTTGGTACCTATCTCGAATGTTGCACTGGCGATAAAAGAATTATTTAAAGGCACTTTGGATATGGCGTATTTATTTCCAATATTTGCTTCAACCGGTATTATTGCGCTGATTTCTATCGTATTTTGTGTGCATTGGTTTAACCGAGAAAGCGTTTTGTTTCGTTAAAAAGAGGCAGGGTATTGCCGGTGTTAACTCAGCGATGAGTATCACGGTAAGATGATGAGTTCTATTATCCCTGCTAACGAGACCCGCAAAATATTGCCTTTTAACCCTTGATTAAGACAATATCTTTGCTAAAACCATAACAAATCAAAAAAAAGTCAGAAAAAAAGCACTCTGCCCCTATATAAGCGATAATTTTTGTGTAAAATTATCGCTTTTCTATTTATGTCTTTTCGCCAGTGGTTTTAATGCAACGGCTGGCTTGTTACTCGCGATGTGTATCGCCCGAGGAGAATATGAATTTAGACGACATTATCTTGCAGGCTGAGCAAGCGGTTGCCGCTGCTAACGATCCTGCCGCCCTAGATCAGGTTAGGGTTGAATTTTTAGGTAAAAAGGGCTTACTTACTGAGCAGCTAAAAGGTTTAGGTAAACTGAGCGCTGAAGAAAGACCAAAAGCAGGCCAGGCGATCAACGTAGCCAAGCAACAAGTTCAAAAAATGATTTTTACACGTGGTGAACTGCTGCGTGAAGAGCAAATTAAAGCCAAGTTATCGAGTGAAGCGATTGATGTCACTTTACCAGGTAATACCATGGACGTGGGAGGCTTGCACCCAGTAACTAAAACCATCGAACGTATCGAAACTTTTTTTGGTGAGCTAGGTTTTAGTGTTGCTAACGGTCCTGAAATTGAAGATGACTTTCATAATTTTGATGCGTTAAACATTCCAGCGCACCATCCTGCGCGAGCGGATCATGATACCTTCTACTTTAATCCGAAGTTAGTATTGCGTACCCAAACTTCAGGGGTACAGATCCGTACTATGGAAACTGAGAAGCCACCATTGCGTATTATTTCGCCTGGTCGTGTATACCGCAATGATTACGATCAAACCCATACGCCAATGTTCCATCAAGTGGAAGGGCTTATGGTTGATAAAAACGTTAGCTTTACTCATCTAAAAGGTATTTTGCACGACTTCTTGCATAACTTTTTTGAAGAAGATTTGGAAATTCGCTTCCGTCCATCGTACTTCCCATTCACTGAACCATCAGCGGAAGTTGATGTGAAAGGTAAAAACGGTAAATGGTTAGAAGTACTGGGTTGCGGTATGGTACACCCGAACGTGTTGCGCAGTGTTGGTATTGATCCTGAAGAGTACACTGGCTTTGCCTTTGGTATGGGTGTTGAGCGATTAAGCATGTTGCGTTACGGCGTAACCGACTTACGTTCATTCTTTGAAAACGATCTTCGTTTCTTAAAACAATTCAAGTAGGATTTTCGCAGCATGAAATTTAGTGAATCTTGGTTAAGAGAGTGGGTTAATCCTGCGATTTCTTCTGAAGAATTAGCACATCAAATCACCATGGCGGGTCTTGAAGTAGACTCCGTTGACCCTGTCGCAGGCGAGTTTAGCAACGTTGTTGTTGGTGAAGTTGTAGAGTGTGAACAACACCCTGATGCAGACAAACTGCAAGTAACCAAAGTGAATGTCGGTGATGAGATTGTTGACATTGTCTGTGGTGCCAAAAATTGTCGTTTAGGTTTAAAGGTCGCGGTTGCTAAAGTGGGTGCGGTACTTCCGGGTAACTTCAAGATAAAAAAAGCAAAACTGCGTGGCGTACCATCGCACGGTATGTTGTGTAGTGAGTCAGAGTTAGGTTTAGCTGAAAGTGCAGACGGTATCATTGAATTACCACAAGACGCACCAGTAGGTACCTGTATTCGTGAGTACCTAGATTTAGATGATGTCACCATTGATGTTGACTTAACAGCCAACCGTGGTGATTGTCTAGGTATTAAAGGTTTAGCACGCGAAGTGGGTGTATTAAACTCATTGGCAGTGACAGAAGTTGATATTGCTGAAAGTCCGGTAACTATCGATGATACGGTTACTGTCGACATCGTCGCTGGTGAAGCATGCCCTCGTTATTTAGCGCGTGTTATTAAAGGTATCGATTTGTCAGCAGCAACCCCACTATGGATGGTTGAAAAGCTGCGCCGTTGTGGTATCCGTTCAATTGATGCGGTAGTTGATGTCACCAACTACGTATTGCTTGAGCTTGGTCATCCAATGCATGCCTTTGATTTGACGAGCATTGACGGTGGTATTAAGGTGCGCTACGCAGAGCAAGGTGAAAAGCTTACCTTGTTAGACGGTAATGAAGCGACATTAAACAGCGAAACATTGGTTATTGCCGATCAGCAAAAAGCACTAGCGATGGCGGGCATCTTTGGCGGCGAGAAGTCGGGCGTTACGGCACAAAGCCAAGACATTTTATTGGAAAGTGCCTTCTTTGCACCGTTAGCTATTTTAGGCAAAGCGCGTCAGTATGGCTTACACACCGATGCATCACATCGTTACGAGCGTGGTGTTGATCCACAATTGCAACGCCATGCTATGGAACGTGCAACCAGCTTGTTACTTGATATTGTTGGCGGTCAGGCAGGCCCGATCGTTGAAGCGGTAAGTGAAGCGCACATTCCAGCAGCCCGTAAAGTTAGTTTACGTCGTGATAAGTTAGATTCACGTATTGGTATACATATCGAAACTGACGTTGTTACAGAGATTTTGACCCGTTTAGGTTTGTCTGTGAGCTACAGCGATGGTGTTTGGAACACTGAAGTACCAGCGTACCGTTTTGATATTTCAATTGAAGAAGACTTAACCGAAGAAGTGGCTCGTGTATTTGGCTACGATAACATTCCAAATGTATCGCCAACGGCATCGTTAAAAATGCGCGATCACAAAGAAGCGGACCTAACGATTGCTACATTTCGCAATGCATTAATTAACCGTGGTTACCAAGAAGCGATCACCTACTCATTTGTAGACCCGAAAGTGCAAGAGCTATTGCACCCAGGTGAAGAAGTGATGACCTTACCACACCCTATATCATCAGAGATGTCGGTAATGCGTTTAAGCTTGTTCACTGGCTTATTACAGTCGGTGGTTTACAACCAAAACCGCCAACAGTCTCGCGTGCGTTTATTTGAGGCAGGTTTACGATTTGTACCTGACGCGGCGGCCGAAAATGGTGTTCGTCAAGAAGCCATGTTAGGTGGTGTGATCAGTGGCCTTAAGTTTGGTGAGCACTGGAATTTAGACAAGGCAAACGTTGACTTCTTTGATTCCAAAGGTGATGTTGAGGCGTTATTAGCGTTAACTGGTTTTGGCAAAGAATATGTATTTAAACCAGCCGATATTCCTGCATTACATCCAGGCCAAACAGCAGCGATTTATCGCAACGATAACTTAGTTGGTTACGTTGGTGCGGTGCATCCAGAGCTGGAGCGTAAGCTTGGCCTTAATGGTCGCACGTTGGTGTTTGAATTGCTGCAATCAGAGATTTTGATGCAGAAAATTTCAACGGCTAGCAGTATTTCTAAGTTCCCTGCAAACCGCCGTGACATCGCTGTTATCGTTAAAAATGAAGTTAATGCCGAAGATGTATTACAACTTATTGAAAAGGTTGGCACAAATCACCTAGTTGACCTAGAATTATTTGATGTGTACCAAGGCAAGGGCATTGAGCCTGGTTTCAAGAGTTTAGCGATTGCGTTAACGTTGCAAGATAGCGAGCGTACTCTTGAAGATAAAGACATTCAAGACGTGGTAAGCGGGGTAGTCGAAGCCCTTAAGAGCGAATTTAACGCAACATTGAGAGACTAACGATATGGCGCTAACGAAAGCAGAAGTTGCAGAGCATCTTTACGAAGAAATCGGTCTGAGTAAGCGAGATGCGAAACAGTTGGTTGAAGATTTTTTCGAAGAAATCCGTAGCTGTCTGGAAGGTGGTGAGCAAGTTAAGTTATCAGGTTTTGGTAATTTTGATTTGCGCACTAAGAATGAGCGCCCGGGTCGCAATCCGAAAACAGGCGAAGACATTCCAATTTCTGCCCGAAAAGTCGTGACGTTTCGACCGGGGCAAAAGCTGAAAACACGCGTTGAACTTGCCAATCAAGATTAACTGCATCACAGCAGTATAACAGCATAGTCATCATTAATGAAAAACCAGTCCGTAGGACTGGTTTTTTGTTTTTAGCCATTGTGATTGGTGCCATGACTTGCTGCTACGCTTTTAACGGAGAGTCACGCCTTGAGGATACTGTCTGTTAATTGGCGTGATGGCCACAGTCAAAATGTAATGTGTCGTTAACCATCTTTCACTTTACGATAAAGTGCTCGACCGATCATGCGCGCTTTGGTCGGAAGTGGCATCCGCTTTAAATTGGTTTTAACAATGCCTTGGGTAAATGCCGTGGCCTTAGAGTAGTCGATATTAATATCAACAATGACGGGTTTGTTTTCGGCGGCGAGTTCTCGTGCTTGATAAATACCTTTGCCAATATCGTTATTAGTTTCTATGCGCACATATTCTGCACCTGTGGCGATGGCTAAGCCCTGCAATTTAGTCGGTGGTAATGTCGTGCAGGTTTTTCGATTGTAAGGTATTTGCTGTGCTTGCGATATCTGCGATAACTCACCATCGTTAAAGACACAAATAATACAACCGACATGGTTTTGACTGGCCATAGCCAACTCCATTGCTGTCATCATAAAAGCGCCGTCACCGACAATCGCGACGACTTCCCTGCTAGGGTAGGCCATCTTGGTCGCAATCGCCGCAGGTGTTGCATATCCCATACAATTGAAATCAGTTGGAGAAATAAAACCGTACGGCTGATGAATTGACATGAGTTCCGCAGTCAAAAAGGTATGGTTACCATCATCAACAACAATGTGCGCATCGTCATTTAATTGTTTACGCAATTCATCAAAATATAAGATTGGGTTAACTCTATTGTGACTGTCGTGTTGATACCAACAATCACGATACTGCTGCTTGAGCGTTGCTAATGTATGATGGATATTGCTTGCGTCGTTACGCTCTGTATAAGACTGTAACGCGATTAATAAAGCTTCCAGTACTTGTTTGCTATCGCCTTCAATAGTCAGTTCGGCAACGAAATTACGATTAAATACTTCTGGGTTTATATCAATATGAATGAGCTTTTCCGGTAACTTACCACCAAAACTTCCGGTAGCGATTTCTGCAAAGCGGGTACCAATGGCGAGTACACAGTCGGCGTGATCAAATACGTATTTTGCTGCAGGGGCAGCTGCGGGGCCAAAGCAAAAGCCGGCATGCAGTGGGTGTGCGGCACTGAATGCACTGATCCCCTGCAGGGTGGTGGTAACGGGGGCTGTTAGTTTTTCTGCAACGTATTGTAATTGCTTGTGTGTATGCACGGCACCCCATCCCGCAAAAATGGCTGGATTATCGGCTTCCATAAGCATTTGAGCCGCTTGCTCAAGCTTTTGCAATGTACGTTTACCAAGCGCTGGCGATATTGGTGCTTGATAATGAGGTAGGCTACTAATAGTGCCTTTATCGAGTTGTAAATTAACCGGTATTTCAACAAATACCGGACCAGGTTCGCCACTTTTTGCAATGTTATAAGCTTTATAAATAGTCTCGACAACCTCTTGGTGTGACTCGACTTTAAAGACAGCTTTAGTAAATCCTTGAACAAGCTTTTGTTGATCCAGTTGATGTAGTTGATATTCAAACTTAGAGTCACTACGAATACCGCCACTAATGACCAACATAGGAATACCATCTAGGTATGCTTCAGCAATCCCACTAGCAGCATGAGTAACGCCAGCGGCAGGTACAATGACCATGGTACCTATGGTGTTTGTTGTTCGACTTATTGCATCAGCCATAAATCCCGCATGGGCTTCGTGCATCACTAAGGTTGGGGTGATGGTCTGTGAATTATTCAATTCATCGTAAATTTCGGTATTGTGCACTCCCGGAATACCAAAGGTATGTGTGACGCCAATTTGTTCAAGTGCGTAACGAACTAACCACGCTGCTGTTTTCTTCATATTCTTATTTTTTCGATAACGAGCGTTCACCTAGGTAACGCATTTATTAAGTTACTGTAATTGCTACTTTAACGTGTTTGTGAGGTACAATACCAGATAATCTGCTTTGTGGCGGATTAATGACACAATCAGACTGAGTTATCTGTTAGCGACAGCTAAATCTTGAATAGGACATTGCACGTATATGAATAAAACCCCTGGACTTGGTGATACAAACGCATGTTTTACTGTGTATACACGCCACCGTCCGCCACTGGTGGTATATGAACAATTAACAAGCTTGCAACCACTTCGACAAGGTGAGGTGAAACAGATAGCCGATAATACATCTAACCATTGGCGCAAAGTGTTTAATGTTTATGCAAAGCTACTGTTTTCTATAGATAAAACTGGTTATACCAGTTGGCAGCAATTGCGTGATGAGATATTATTACAGGCAAGTAGTGGTCAAGCTTTACATTTTCTTGATAGCCATCACTGCGACTTTGCCACGGAGCCGGCTGGTGTTCACATTTTAATGGGTAAAACGTTTGCTTTAGATCTCTTAACGGAACAACAATTGAATCAGTACGTGTGGATAGAGAGTGACATCGCAATTAATCGTCAAGACAACATCATCATTAGCCCGTATTTTGACTATCGACAACTGAACAACGCGAAAATTGACGTAATTGCGCGCTTAGTTCAAGGTTTAGTGCGTTAATAACATAGATGGGGCTTATCAAAAACCATTAGCTATAGTCTATTTTGTTTTTAAGTTATTGATAGTTAAAACAAATAAATTTGATGTAAATCACCATTAATAAATGGATTTTTATCTATACTTAATCAGTAAATTATCTAACAAATACTAAGGGTTATTATGTCTGATAATGCCGTACTCGTCATTAATTGTGGCAGCTCGAGCTTAAAATTCTCCGTTATAAACCCCAGCGATGGTGAAGTTTTTGTTTCTGGTGTAGCCGAACGTTTGTTATCGGAACAAGCATTTATCAAAATCGCTTATCAAGGTGAAAAAAAACAAACCGCATTATCGTCGCCATTTGATCATCAAATAGCGGTTAACTTCATAGTTGATTTTCTCACTGAGCAACAGTTAGCCGATAAAGTGACAGCTGTTGGTCACCGAGTTGTGCACGGTGGTGAGGCCTATTCGGAACCGACCATTATCACAGGTGAGGTTAAAAACAGCATCGCTGAACTTGGTAAGCTGGCACCGTTACATAACCCTGTCAATTTAATTGGTGTTGAAGCAGCAGAGCAGGCATTTGCTAAGTTGCCGCAAGTGGCCGTATTTGACACCGCGTTTCATCAAACCATGCCGCCGAAGGCGTTTATCTATGGCCTACCATTTCATTTGTATAAGCAACATGGTATTCGCCGTTATGGTTTCCATGGTACCAGTCACTATTTTGTGTCAAAACAAGCCGCAGAGATGTTGGAAAAGCCTATTGAAGAAACCAGCGTTATCACCGCTCACTTAGGCAATGGCTGCAGTGTTTGTGCTATCGAGAATGGCAAAGCCGTTGATACCTCGATGGGATTAACCCCACTCGAAGGGGTGATTATGGGTACTCGCAGTGGTGATATCGACCCAGGTATCGTATTTCATTTGATTGAACAGTTACATTACAGCCCAGAGCAAGTGAATAACTTGCTGAATAAAGAAAGTGGTTTGCTCGGTATTTCGCAGATGTCGAACGATTGTCGCACAATTGAAGATGCGGTGATTGATGAAAATGACGCGCAAGCTAACCTAACCATGGATATATACTGTTACCGTATTGCCAAATCCATAGCCTCGTACATGGCCTCGCTTAGCCATTTCGATGCGTTGGTATTTACCGGCGGTATTGGTGAAAACTCAGACTTGGTGCGCTCGCGCGTCGTGCGTTCATTGAAACTCCTAAATCTAGAGTTGGATGAAGCCCAAAATACAGCGATTCGCTTTGGTAAACAAGGTACTATCTCTGCCTCAAGCAGTGTCCCGTGTCTGGTGATCCCGACCAATGAAGAGTTAGTGATAGCGACTCAAACTGCAGCCATCGTTGGCCAGGGTTAGGGGGAGTTTATGCCAAGACGAATTATGATAGCGCCATTAGGCTTTGGCGTTGGTTTAACCAGTACGGCGTTGGGTGTTTATCACAAGCTCCAGCAAATGGGCGTTGATGTTGGTTATTATAAACCGATAAGTCAGCCGACTCGCAATAAGCTACAAAGTAATACTTATGGTGCCCCCGAAGTTCATGATGATATTGTCAGCTCTATTCCTATCAGCATTGTTGAAGACAAGGTTGGTGACGGCAAATTAGATGTTGTATTGGAAGAGATTGTCGGTCACTGTGAAAGTATCGATAAAGAAATCATCATTATTGAGGCGATGATCCCAACCACTCGTCACGCTTATGCATCAAAAGTTAATGCAGAGGTTGCGCAAGCATTATCCGCCGATATCATCTTTGTCGCAACACCAGATAATGACACGCCAGAGCAATTTGAAGACCGATTAGAGCTCAGCTCGAAAACATTTGGTGGTTTGAATAACCATCGGGTTAAGGGCTGCATTATTAATAAAATTAATGCCCCCGATAAAGACGTTTATGGCTTGTTACCACGAGAGTCGGAATATGAAGCGAAAACCGATATCAGTGATTGGCAAAATCTGTCGATATTTAAACCTGGAAAATTTGAGCTGATCGGTTCGTTGCCGTGGGAAATTGACTTGGTTGCTCCTCGCGTTGTTGATATCAAAAATTACCTTAATGCAAAAGTTTTGCACGCTGGTGATATGGAGCACCGACGGATCCAGAGCATTAGCTTTTGTGCTCGTAGTGTCGCTAATTTGATGGGCCATTTGGAGCCTGGTCGTTTAATTGTTACCCCAGGCGACCGTACCGATATTATTATTGCCACGTGCTTATCAGCACTTAATGGTACCAAAGTGGGGGCTTTACTATTAACCAGTGGTTATACCCCTAATGAACAAGTTATGGCGTTATGTCAGCAGGCTTTTAAAGCCGGCTTGCCTATGCTGTCGGTAGAATGGGACACTTGGGAAACATCACGTCATTTACTTAGTTACAATCCTGAACTACCAGAAGAAGATTTGCAGCGTCAAGAGCATATCCGTAATTTCGTCGCTGAACGCTTAAACGGTAAGTGGCTTGAAAATTACATCGGTACCAAAGTGACCGGTAAATTATTATCGCCACCGGCGTTTAGGCATAAGTTGACGTCTCAAGCGAAGGCCGCCAATAAGCTTATAGTTTTGCCTGAAGGTAATGATATACGCACTATTAAAGCGGCGGCTATTTGTGCTGAACGCGGTATTGCTCGTTGTCAGTTACTGGGACAAAAAGATGAAATCCTCTTAATAGCCGAGCAACAAGGTATCACTTTACCACCAGGTGTTATCATTACCGAGCCAAAAAGTGTTGTTGAACATTACGTTGAACCATTATTAGCGCTACGTAAGCACAAGGGCATGACAGAGATAGTTGCTCGTGAAGAGCTCAAAGACACCGTTGTGCTGGCGACCATGATGCTGCAACTTGGTCAAGTTGATGGCTTGGTTTCTGGTGCAGTCAACACCACGGCAAATACCATACGTCCAGCGTTGCAACTGATTAAAACCGCTCCAGGTAACTCTTTAGTGTCATCGGTGTTCTTTATGCTGCTTCCTGATCAAGTGTTTGTCTATGGTGATTGTGCCATAAACCCTGATCCTAATGCTGAACAACTCGCCGATATCGCCATTCAATCGGCTGAATCAGCGATTCAATTTGGAATTGAGCCGCGAGTTGCAATGATCAGTTATTCAACGGGTAGCTCTGGTAGCGGTGTCGATGTTGAGAAAGTGGCACAAGCGACCAAACTAGCTCAACAAAAACGTCCAGACTTATTGATTGATGGTCCGCTACAGTATGATGCTGCGGTGATGGAAAATGTAGCCAAAAAGAAAGCGCCGAACTCAAAAGTTGCTGGTAAAGCGACAGTGTTTGTCTTTCCTGACTTGAACACGGGCAATACAACCTACAAGGCTGTGCAACGTAGCGCTGACTTGATCAGTATTGGCCCGATGTTACAAGGCCTAAATAAGCCTGTAAACGACCTATCTCGTGGTGCGTTGGTTGAAGATATCGTTTATACCATTGCATTAACGGCGATTCAGGCTGATCATTAATCAACGATTGAGAGTTATTAAAAAGCGATGCACTCGAGGGGGCATCGCTTTTTTTATGTATTATTCAACATCGTCACTGTTCAGCCTTTCTATACGTTGTGAATGAACTAAGCTAATTAGATAGTTAGGTATAGTGAGGAATCAATATGAAAACAAGAGCTGCGGTGGCATTTGCTGCCGGCCAACCACTTAGCGTTGTAGAGGTTGAACTGCAGGGCCCACAAGCAGGTGAAGTGCTAATAGAGTTAAAAGCAACCGGCGTTTGTCATACCGATGCGTTTACATTATCGGGTGACGATCCTGAAGGTGCCTTCCCGGCGATCTTAGGTCATGAAGGGGCTGGGGTCGTGGTTGACGTGGGCGCTGGGGTTACATCTGTAAAGCCTGGTGATCATGTGATTCCTTTGTATACCCCGGAGTGTCGTGAGTGTGACTTTTGTTTACACCCAAAAACGAACTTATGCCAAAAAATTAGAAGTACGCAAGGCCAAGGTCTGATGCCCGATGGTACCTCTCGTTTTTCGCTCGACGGTAAGCCTATTTTACATTATATGGGCTGCTCAACCTTTTCCAATTACACCGTGTTACCTGAAATAGCCGTTGCTAAAATTCGCGCCGATGCACCGTTTGATAAAGTGTGTTACATCGGCTGCGGGGTAACCACCGGGGTAGGGGCCGTCGCTTTTGACGCAAAAGTGGAGCCGGGTGCTAATGTGGTTGTTTTTGGCTTAGGTGGTATTGGTCTTAACGTTATCCAAGGCGCTAAAATGGTGGGTGCCAGTAAAATAATCGGTGTCGATATTAATGAAGACAAAGCGGCATTGGCAAAACAATTTGGTATGACCGGCTTTATAAACCCAAACAAGGTTGAGAATGTGGTCGATGCTATCATCGAAGCAACCGGCGGCGGCGCGGACTATTCGTTTGAATGCATTGGTAATGTTCAGGTCATGCGCCAAGCACTTGAATGCTGCCATAAAGGCTGGGGGGAATCGTGGATTATTGGCGTTGCTGGCGCAGGACAAGAAATTGCTACGAGACCGTTTCAGTTAGTTACTGGTCGCAGTTGGCGCGGTAGCGCATTTGGTGGTGCCAGAGGGCGCACCGATGTGCCGAAAATTGTTGATTGGTATATGGATGGAAAAATAAATATCGATGACTTGATCACCCATACCATGCCGCTTGATAACATTAATGAGGCATTTGATTTAATGCACCAGGGAAAATCGATTCGCTCTGTGATTTTATACGACCTATAACTCTCAGGGTTGCTAATCATATAGAGTAGCGTACCCAGTTTTAAAGGGGCTGTTGGCTATAAATCACCGATTAACCGCTTTTATTTTTAACAAAGAGTGACGCAGATGAAATTAATAAGCGACTACAAGTCCTTTGCCGGACGACAACTACGTTATCAGCATCAATCAACTAGCTTATCATGCTCTATGATGTTTTCGGTATTTTTGCCTGAACAAGCAGAGCAACAAAGAGTGCCTGTATTGTATTGGTTATCTGGCTTAACCTGTAGCGATGAAAATTTTGTGTTGAAAGCAGGCGCACAACAATATGCTAATAAGTATGGGATCGCGATTGTTGCCCCTGATACGAGCCCCCGAGGCGACGATGTCGCAGATGCTAGCGATGGCGCTTATGATCTAGGGTTAGGCGCAGGCTTTTATGTTGATGCAACCGAGGAGCCTTGGCATAAACACTATCAAATGCATCACTACATTAGCCATGAATTACCCAACTTGGTTTGGCAGCATTTACCTATAGAAGCCGACAGAGCTGCCATATTTGGTCACTCTATGGGCGGCCATGGCGCACTCACCATCGGGTTAAAGCATCCTGAAAAATATCGTAGTATTTCTGCGTTCGCACCGATTTGTGCTCCTAGTCAGTGCCCGTGGGGCGATAAGGCGCTAACAGCGTATTTAGGAGAAAATAAAGCACTTTGGCAGCAATACGACAGTGTTGCTTTGCTTAATCAACTATCATCTTGCCAACCTATTTTAATCGACCAGGGCAGTGCTGATGAGTTTCTGTCAACTCAGTTAAAACCAGAATTATTACTCGCTGCAGTAGCGGGAAAGTCGTTACCTATTAGCTACCGACTGCAAGCGGGCTATGATCACAGCTATTTTTTTATTGCCAGTTTTATCGAACAGCATATTGCTTTTCACGTTAAGCATTTACGTTAATTGTCCTGTGCGAGCCAGTTAGTAATAAAATTATCACAAAAGGTTTGCGTCGCTAAAAAGGTTTATGTGATCATAAATGGATAGAACGATAACGTGTAAATTAGGCTGAAGAATGAAGATTGCTTTCGATATTCAACACTTGTATTACCTACCGCAATATTTGCCTGTTATAAACGCCCTTAAGCAGCATACCCAGGACATTACTTTAGTCGCTCATACCAGCGATGATGTTGAGCTAAATGATATCATTAAAGCGGCTGTACAAGATGTTGATGTTGAAGTGGTTTATGTTAGTGATTGGCAACAAGCACTGGCATATTATCTTGAGCAAAAACCGCGGTGGATAGTTTTTGGTAATGCTGTCTCTGACTTGGTACAGATACATAAACACAGTAAAACGATTTTGATGCAACATGGTGTTGGTCCTAAGAGCTGTTATTATGAAGTCTCAAAAGAGCCGACCACTGTGCGCTTTGTTGAGGGACAAAAACGATTGGCGAATCTGCAGGATATGTATCCACACGGGCAATTTGTTGACACCGGCTATGCAAAATTGGACCCTGCTATAACGGGTAGTGATATAACGATATCATTACCGCAACTCGGCTTAGATCCTAAAAAGCCAACCTTGTTATATGCCCCGACATATTATCCAAGCTCGATTGAATTGTTTGCAGATAATTTCCCCGAGCACTTCGCTCATTGCAATATCATTATTAAACCGCATTTCTTTTCATTAACGAAAGCAAAATATCACAAGCAAAAAGCTTTATTAAATCACTGGTCAGTCTATAAAAATGTTTATGTTGCAACAGTCGATGAATACAATCTATTGCCGTTTATGGCGCTGTCTGATGTTATGCTATCAGATGCATCATCGGCGATTTTTGAATTTGCAGCGTTAGATAAACCTGTTATTTGGTGTGATTTTTATAAATTGCGTTGGAGTTACCGAGGCATTTTTTCGTTCCGCTTTAAAAAGCGTCTTGATGCCAGTATCGAGGTATTTCATCAATTATGTGAACGAGCAAGTAACTTTGACGAATTGGCAAATTGTGTCAAGCAATCACTTGAACAACCTAATGCAAAAAGTGCGATAAGAAATAAGATAACCGAACAGTATGTTGGTCGTGTTGATGGCCAATGTGCTCAGAGAATTGTTGAATATATATTAGCAAACTAATAAAAGTAAGGTAATGAAGAAAGTAATCACTTTTGGCACATTTGACGTATTTCATGTTGGTCATGTCAGTATATTAGAGCGAGCGAAAGACTGCGGCGAATACCTTATCGTAGGGATATCCTCAGATGCTTTAAATGTATCGAAAAAGGGCAGGCGACCGATATATTCACAAGAAGATCGTAAAAAAATCGTTTCATCTCTTGGTTTTGTCGATGAAGTCTTTTTTGAAGAATCATTAGAGTTAAAAGCTCAGTATATTGAACAATTTGATGCCGACGTGTTAGTCATGGGCGATGATTGGCAAGGGAAGTTTGACAATCATAAAGAGCAATGTGAAGTTATATACTTACCGCGGACGCCATCGATATCCACAACTGAGATCATTGAAGTTGTGAAGTCTACCGAACGATAATTTGGATTAATACCTTTTATCAAAATATGTTGAGGATTGGCGCCTTGACATGCCATATCACGTGTAAGTATGCTGTTTAATTGAACAACATATCGTGTCATGATGGTATTAGTCTTACGCCTTCTAATGAGAAAAATCATGCATGAATCAGCCGTTTATAATCAATATTTACTGCGTTTGCAGTGTCCGGATCAATTAGGCTTAATGGCTAATATTGCCAATGTGTTTTCTAAGCACAACGCATATATTAACCGAGTCAGTCAGTTTGGTGAGCCTAACTCTGGTATATACAATTCACGCGTAGAGTTTGACGATCGCAGTGGCCAATTTGACTTAGTAACATTTGAGGCCGCATTTGCGCATATGGCGAAAACGCTTGATATGCAATACACCCTTCGTTTACCAGAGCACCGGCCTAGAGTACTTATTGCTGTGAGTAAATACGATCATTGCTTGAATGTACTACTCAATAAATGGCGCTCTGGTGTCTTAAATATAGATATTGTCGGCGTGTATTCTAATCATAATGACTGCCGTGATTTAGTATCGTTTTACCAGCTTCCTTATCATTATTTACCAGTTGATAATACCAATAAATTAGCACAAGAAAAGAAGGTGTTGGCTTTGATGACGGAATACCAGGTCGACCTATTAGTACTGGCGCGTTATATGCAGATATTATCGGATTGTATGTGCCAACAATTAGCGGGTAAAGTGATCAATATTCATCATTCTTTTTTACCCAGTTTTAAAGGCGCTCGGCCATATCAACAGGCTCATGACAGAGGTGTAAAACTGATCGGCGCAACCGCACATTATGTCACAGCGGATCTCGACGAGGGGCCGATCATTGTGCAAGAAGTAAAACCGGTAGATCACGCTACCAGTGTGCAAGACATGATAGAAATTGGTCATGATACTGAGTCGATAGCTTTAGCTCGTGCGGTACGCTTATTTGCCGAAGATCGGATTTTTTTAAACGGTGAGCGTACCGTTATTTTATAGTACATACTTATTCTCAGTGCTTTAATCGTATCAACACATAAGCGTGATAGTTTATGCCGAAACGGAATGTCGTTATCGGTCGAACTAAAGCCATCATTGCTTGCCTTTGGTTGAGGAAATTAACTTTCGGAGTGTTTATCATGGGGAGCCATATCAAATTTATTGCTTGCGATATGGACGGCACCTTGCTAAATCAACATAGGCAACTACCCGGCGACTTCGCCGACGTATTCAATGCACTCAGAGCCAAAAACGTGTTATTCGCTGTCGCTTCAGGTCGGCAGTATTATAGCCTTAAAAACACTTTTCGAGACTTTGCTGATGACATGCTATTTATCGCTGAAAATGGCACCTTAGTTTTTTATCAAGACAAAGAAATCTATAGTTGCACCATACCTAAACAAGAAGTTGCCCAAATCATCGGCGTATTGCGCTTAATTGCCAATACACATATTGTACTTTGTGGAAAACAATCTGCGTATATCGAAAGCCGTGACCCAAAGGTGCAAGCCGAAGTAAGTCAATATTATCACCACTTAGCTTGTGTTGACGACTTACTGACAGTGGAAGACGAGTTTATAAAAATTGCTGTGCTGAATTTTAACGGTACAGAGCATTATGTTTACCCCGATGTGGCAAAACACTTTGCAAGCAGCCATCAAGTGGTGGTTAGTGCTCATATTTGGCTTGATGTGATGCATAAAACAGCCTCAAAAGGTGATGCCATAATACACCTTCGCGACATATTTGATTTTACTTTTGAGCAAAGTATGAGCTTTGGTGATTATTACAATGATGCCGAGATGCTCGCCGAGACTTACCATAGTTACGCCATGGAAAATGCGGCACCAGCAGTGAAAAAATTAGCGAGATTTATAGCACCGAGTAATGACGATAATGGTGTAACGGAGGTGATTAAAAACAAAATACTGACATAGTATGGAGCTATTAGTATTTATTTGTGTTAGCCGCAAAGATAGCGTAAGTTATTGATTAATAAATACAGTGGCTAACGACTGTTGCGAGCGATGTACGGACGTTTAGTTAGAGTTTTATCGATCACCAGGTTGATTTTAACTAGAGCAATTAGCTCCGATAATAAAAATAAAAGCAAGTGTACATAATAAGCTGCTTAATTGAAGCAATACATCACTATAAGGAAGAAAAATGAAAAGTTATTTAAAAGGAGCGGTTATTGTGTTTGTGTCTGCTGTTTTAGGGTACCAGTTATACCCCATACTAAATGATACAACCCAGGATATAGGCCTAGTTAATCACTCAGAACATTCGAACATTGTCGAACCTAGTCAAGAGAGTGATTTAGAGACAATAGAGCCTAGTATCGTTCAAGAGAGTAAGGCGCTTTCAAATCCCCCTAACATGCCAGGTGAAAGCGCAACAATCACCCTACAAAATGTAGACGATACGACCACCCCTTCAAATGATATTAGCGAGGACGCTTCTATTGAAAATACCTATGCTCAAGAAGAGCTGAAACAATGGTCTATTGAACATAAAGAAAAACTCGATCAAATCATCGATGACAACATGCCCGAATCCATAGCTTCAATGATGAAGTCTGCCATCGGCAATAATAATCACATGTTGAATGAGGCTAGCTTACGACAAGACGATATTGACGACGCGAATTGGTCGTATTTAATGGAGCAGGATATACGGGCGTATATTACCCAAAATGAATTAGCCGCTGGCTTTGAGCTTTTGAATATTTCATGTAAACAACTCATCTGTGATGTGATAGGGATAGAACGAGAGGCCCCTGCTTGGTTTCAAATATATAAAGGCTTTTATTCTTTTCCTAATATTTTGTTTCCCACAGACGGCAATAGACCATTAAACATACAAAGAATGGATAATGGTATTCCTTATATTTATGCGCAAATCATGTTCAAGGCAGATAAAAGCATGTAACAAGCCAATTAAGTGCGGGACTTGGTATATTCAAGGGTCAAGTTTGACACGTTTGCGTCGGCCCTAGTTGTTGCATAAGTTGTTGATTATTAAATGTAGTGGAAACGGCTGTTGCAAGCGAATAAGAGTCATTAAGGGGATGCATGTGAAGCTGCTTTTAAGCGTAGTGCTAACAACGATATCAATGGTTGCTAATGCACAAGCTAAGTTGCCAGCAGAGTTAACTCATGCAGTATTAAGCTCTCGTGATGTTTTATCTGCTGTTGGAAAGACTATACATAACAATACCCCGCCAGCATGGGTTGAAGAACAACTATTATCTCATGGCGATATTGTTCAATTTAAGTGTTATGACAATCATGACTCAGATAAATTTGATACTGTTGTCTGTCATGTTATCCAAGAGAAGTTAATTAACGGGAGCGTATGGGAGTTCTACTTCTTTCTCGAAGGAAGTGATTGGGTTAATACTAATGTAATTCTAGTGCAGGTATTGCCTGACGACATCTGTATCAAAGATGTAAAAATTAATGAAGGCATTGGACAAGGGCTAAGTTACATGCCTGAAGAATGCAAGACTAATAACGACTACTCTGAGCGATCTACGGCCCCTCAGATAGGGATATAAAATGAAGTTTAGAATTAAGAAATGGGATCAATTAAGCACTGTTAAAAAAGGCTTTCGAATTCTAGATATCGTTGCCATTGTTTACTTGCTTGTTCTCGGTTCATTTGTTGTTAGAGCAGAAGTTACCACAAAAACTGATACTGAAAGACTATTTTTAATTAACTCACCATTGTTATTTAAAGTGTTAAATCCAAGTTCACCAAATGCCTTAGGAGCAGCCTTACCAGTCGTTAATATTGGTTTTTTAAATGTATCCAAAATTAATGACATGAATCAAGATATAGAGCTAATTAAAAAGCATGAAGCAAAACACTTAGAGCAATACCAGTCTCTAGGGATGGTTAAAGCTTTTCAGCTAGATAACTGGAAGCTTGAAGGCATTGCAGAATATGCGAGAGGAAGCTCTACTATTGATATATGCTCAACTGAGCCAGTAGGAACAAAAGCTCAATTGGATTATCGAGAATATCATACGGTTGTAAAATACTTGATTGAATCTGAGAAGTTAACTGAAAAAGAGATTTATGAGCTAGATAGCTATCCTGTCGAGCTTGCAAATAAGTGGATACAAGGGCAATACTGTAAATTTATAGAATAGTGTTCGGCCGTTGTGAGCGAATTGCAGCCTGATGCGGATATAGACAAAAAGCGCCGTCATCCCACCATGCTTTTGGGTGGGATCTCCTTCCGCATACAGTGAGTAAGACAATCGATTTACTATAGTTCCTGATATAAATCTTTTCACTCAGGATTTACTTTTTTAATAAGTCTTTCTTTCCAGGACCTTTGCCACCGTTTCAACCTTTTCTCTCGATAAATAGCACTGTTCATATCATCATACAGTTCAAAATAAACTAACTTTTCTAGATTATATCTCTTACTAAAGCCTTCAGTAAGTTTCTGTTTATGTTGAAATACTCGTTGAAGTAGATTGCTAGTAACGCCAACATAGATAACAGTATTGGATTCGTTTGAAATAATGTATATGGCTGGTTGTTTCATGTTTGAAGTCCTTTTCAAATATATGAACAACTATAGTCGATAAATAAACGGTGAAGTAAAATAGACACTTCGAAACTGGTAAAGATCCCACCCAAAAACATGGTGGGATGACGGTTTACTGTTTTGATAATGTGCGTGCTTCTTTGGTGCTATTTTTTCTAATTGTGTGGGTGCACTGTCTATGACGTTATAATGGAGTTGGTATCTAGGAAGTAGTAGTTTTTATGTTTTATCGTTAATCGGTAAAAAATAGTGAGATACACTAGATTCAAAGTCGATACCCTTAATAAACATAGACTTTTGTCGCCTGATGCTGAAAAGTAGTAAATTTTAGACATAAAAAAATCAGCACTAAGGCTGATTTCATTTCTCTAAGCTTAATTCAAAGAGAATGGTGGGTGTGACTAGATTCGAACTAGCGACCTCTACCATGTCAAGGTAGCGCTCTAACCAACTGAGCTACACTCCCACATTTTTTTGTGCAGTTGTCTGTGACAACGGAGGCTATATTAGCGATACCCATTGTTCGGTGCAAGCCCTTTACACAAGTTTTTTTACCAAATTGAATTGTTTGCCTAAAACTTGTGCAAAAGTGACTATTTAGCTCGCTAAATTACTGTTGTTTTGTTCGTAATGGCGTTGTGTTCGTTGTTGTATTATCCGTAAACGCCATGCTAATAATATTGCCGCCGTGGTTAATCCTGAAATAAAGCCAATCCAAAAACCGGCAGCGCCCATGCGTGGCACAATATAATCAGTAAGGCCAAGTATTAACCCCAAACTTAAGCCAACCAGCCAATAGGCAACGAAGGTGATATACAAAATTGATTTTGTATCTTTATAGCCACGTAATGCACCTGCGGATATTACTTGAATAAAGTCCGAAAACTGAAACAGGGCAGCTAAAAACATTAAGCTTGCTGCCATTTCGACAACGGCTAATTCGGTTGTGTATATGCGGGCGATTGGCTCTCGAAAGACAATGGTTAGGGTTGCGGTTGTAGTTGCAATCAAGAAGCCAATAATTAAAGACGTTGTACAAATGTCTTTTGCTTGCTTAGGTTGGTGTTCTCCAACCGCAAAACCCACTTTAATGGTCACAGCCAAAGCAATGGATAACGGGATCATAAACATTAACGATGAAAAGTTTATGGCGATTTGGTGACTGGCAACAATGTCGGCCCCCAAAGGTGCGAGAATAATGGCAACCACTGAAAACAAGGAGACTTCAAAAAGTAATGATAGGGCGATGGGAACGCCAAGCGACATAATCCCCATAATGGGCATCATTTGGGGCCCCGTTAAAGCTGGAACAAAGTTTATATTGGCGAGTTTTTTTGATTTAATTGCATACACTAGCATACCCAAAAACATACACCAATACACAATAGCGGTGGCCAATCCACATCCTGCACCACCTAACTCAGGCGCTCCAAAAGCACCATAAATGAACAAATAATTTAATGGAACATTTATCAATAACGCAATACCAGCAATGATCATCGTCGGCTTAGTAATACCCATGCCTTCGATATAGCTACGTAAGACAAAATATAAACAAAAGCCTGGTCCACCCCAGACAACGTAGCCCAGATAATCAAGCATCAATTGTTTCAATTCTGGTTCGATATTAGTATGCGCTGCGATAAATGGCTTAAGTGCGTAAAATATAATGATGACCGCAACCGATAATATGCTCGCAATCCAAGCCGATTGTATGGTGGAGGTAGCAATTTTGTCATGCTCTTTCGCGCCTCTTGCCTGGGAAACAATCGCGCTCAATGCCATTATCACGCCGTGAATGGTAATGATAATCGGTAACCATACACTACTGGCAACAGCTACTGCGGCCATATCGGTTGAACTGACGCGACCTGCCATTACTGTATCGGCAAAACTCATTAAATTTTGGATTAGTTGGGCAATAAGAATTGGGTAGGCAAGCTTAATCAAGTCTTTCGCATCGGAGAAAAATTTTTCTAGAGTCATAGGGTTAAAAAGCCGATAATATGAGCCACTTAAATACACGTAGGACGATAATATATGTTTACAGGAATTGTGCAATGCACGGCGATCATTATTGAGATTGTTGAAGGGAAAAATTTTCGTCATTTTGTGATGAAGATGCCTTTGTCATTGCTTAGCGGTATAGAACTTGGTGCAAGTGTTGCGAACAACGGCGTGTGTTTAACGGTAGTTGATTTTAAACCGCTTGATGAAAACCACGGGCAAATGGCGTTTGATGTGATCGACGAGACATTACGCTTATCTAACTTAGCAACGTTACAGCTTGGTGATACGGTGAATATTGAGCGCTCAATGAAGGTCGGTGATGAAATCGGCGGTCACATGGTATCAGGTCATGTGCATACTATGGCTGAGTTGATTGAACGAAACGATAGCAAAGATAATAGTCAAATGACGTTCGCGATAGATACAGCATGGCAAAAATACCTATTTGCTAAAGGGTTTATTTCGGTCAATGGCTGTAGTTTAACTTTGGGGAACGTATCAGAGGGGCAGTTTAACTTGCACCTTATCCCAGAAACGCTGGAACGGACCAATTTAAAAGACTTGCAGTTGGGTAATCGCGTCAATATTGAAATCGACCAACAAACCATGACAATTGTTGAATCGATTGAGCGTATTATGGAACGTCGGTACGCATCTCAACAGCAACCAGATAGCTAATCGCAGTTAAGGTTAACGACTAAAATACTTGTTCGTCATCGGCATCGACGGTTAGTTGGATTTTTTGATAGTAATCGTCGATGTGCATGTTTAGATGAATGTCAGAACAGCAATTAGGACAAGATTCGTAGTAATTTTGGTCGCCTTGAGTCGTGTCTAACTCAATGTGCAATGGATGTGCACAGTGCGGGCAAATAATGGTCTTTCTGCTAAGTTGTTGAGCCATGCCCCCCTCCAAGCAGTACGTTAATCGTACCTACAGTATGGCTTTTATTAGCCGATTTTTCCTTGTTAATAGCTAATAAATCCGCATAAAACTAAGGCTTAGAGCTAAGTTTTTGTATTTGTTTGATAAAAGTATTTACCTGCGCAAGGTAGCTTCCCGCAAACATATTGGCATGGTTAAGGATGTGGTAAAAATTGTATACAACCTTGCGTTGCTGATATCCGGAATCGAGAGGTGCTGTGTCGTTATATCCAGCGTAAAAACTATCATCAAAGCGCCCAAACAATTCACTCATGGCGATGTCGACTTCGCGATCAGCATAGTAACAGGCAGGATCGAACAGGCAAGGCGAGGTTTTAGTGAACCCTATATTTCCAGACCATAAATCACCGTGCACTAAACACGGGATCGGCTGGTGACTCGATAATAATGCTGTGCAACGCGCGAGAATATCTTGCTTATCTATGACAACAGATTTTTGCGCTAATAAGTCTAATTGAAAACCTAGCCGGTTTTCACAAAAAAACTCATGCCAGTTATCGTGATAGTCGTTAACTTGTGGGGTAAGCCCTATAAAATTGTCTTCAGGCCAACCAAACTCTGCTTGTTGATTAGCGCTATGCAAATTAGCTAAGGCGACGCCCAGCTGATAAAAGTCAGCACTCAGGGGGGGCAATGGCGAGGGATGCATATCGAGGTATTCGAGAACTAAGTAACTGCGATCATTGGTTGTGCCGTAGCTAACAACGTCGGGAACCGTCAGTTCATCGCTACAATTAAGTAAATCAAGGTTGAGTGCTTCAGCACTAAATAGGTCTAGGTGCTGTTTGCTATTCGTTTTTACGAAATAACATTGTTGCTGAGAACAGATTTTATATGCTTGATTAATATCGCCGCTAGCAAGTTGTTCCACTTTAACGATGCGAAAGTCACAATTGGTTAACTTTGCAATATCATCGCTAATGGCTTGCCACATTGTTTTCCTCCACTATTGATTCACGTTGTCTAGATTCGCACTATTTATATTTGCGCTCTCTATATTTGCACTATTTCGATTTGCGTTGTTTAGCGTGGCGTACACTTATGCCTCTATATTTATGCCCAAGGTCAATCGTTATTCCTGTCATTGTTCAATTATAGTCACTGCCATCGTCACTGCTATGCTCACTGTTATAGTCACGGTACAAACCAATAGCATAACCAATCCCACACAGGTAGGTTATCTATTGATAATAGGTGGGGGCGGTGGGGCGTTAGCGAATATCTCAGTTTATCATCGTTTGGTTTCAAGCTATGGATTTATGACGATATTTTTAAACCCTGTTGTCACACATGTTTGTTGTACATTAGGGGAGATTAATCTTGTTTAGAAAGCCAAAAAGCACGGATTTGTACTACGCTTTAATAAATCAAATAATGGGTCTGCAAACTGTCCATTGTGCCTGTACATCAGGGCCAAAATCAGTCTTATTGCTTTGCGATTTTGGTAGGGACCATGCAACACCAGATAGAAAAGCCACATCGGATTAACAATAACGGGGTCTATCAACTTGAAAAAGTCGAACAAATTGGATCGCATCCGCGACGAATATAACGTCAAACACTGGAGTCAGGACTTTTACGGTATCGATGATAATGGTGAGGTATATGTGTCACCGGCTAAAAATCGGCACAAGGTACCTTTGAGTAACATCGTCCAGCAACTTGAACAACGAGAATACGGTTTACCCGCCTTAGTACGCTTTCCGCAGATCATTCATCAGCGTGTTGAAAACATTTGTACCGCCTTCAATCAAGCTATCGATGAATATGAATACGATAACCATTACTTGTTAGTTTATCCGATAAAAGTTAACCAACAAAAAGAGGTGGTTGATGAAATTATCGATAGCCAAGCAGAGCTCGAATTAAAACAACTAGGCTTAGAGGCTGGGAGCAAAGCGGAGTTGTTGGCGGTTATGGCCTTAGCGCAAAAAGCCAGCTCGGTAATCGTTTGTAATGGCTACAAAGACCGAGAGTATATTCGCTTAGCACTTATTGGCGAAAAACTCGGTCATAAAGTCTTTATCGTGTTGGAAAAACTATCAGAATTAAAAATTGTTTTATCTGAAGCCCAGGCAATGGGTGTAAAACCTCGTATGGGCTTGCGTATACGGCTGGCGTCACAAGGCGCGGGTAAATGGCAGGCCAGCGGCGGTGAAAAATCAAAATTTGGCTTGTCAGCGTCGCAGGTGCTTAGCGTGATTGAAGAGCTTCGCGCTGAACAGCAGTTAGATACCTTGCAATTGGTACATTTTCATTTGGGCTCACAAATGGCCAACATTCGCGATGTGCGCAATGGCGTCAGTGAAGCCGCACGCTTTTATTGTGAACTGCGCGATATTGGCGCGACGATTGATTATCTTGATGTTGGCGGTGGTTTGGCGGTGGACTACGATGGTACGCGCAGTCAGTCATCAAATTCAATGAACTATGGCCTAATCGAATATGCGCGCAATATTGTGATGACGGTAGGCGATATTTGTCACCTTTATTCTCAGCCAATGCCGGTGATCATTTCTGAATCTGGACGCTCGTTAACCGCTCATCATGCGGTATTGATCACTAATGTAATTGGCACGGAAAGCTATGTGCCAGAGAAAATGGACGAACCAGACGAAAAGGCTCCATTGTTACTGCATAATATGTGGGACAACTTAGTGAGTTTGCGTAAAGGGGAAGATGACCGTGCATTAATTGAAATTTATAATGATACGCAAAGCGATCTTGCCGAAGCACACAGTCAATTTTCGACTGGCATGATTAACTTGCAGTATCGCGCTTGGGCAGAGCAAGTATCGTTATTGATAAACTATGAGCTCAGCAAAAGTATGAGCGCTAAAAACCGTTATCATCGCCCCATACTTGATGAGCTACATGAGCGCTTAGCGGATAAATTTTTTATTAACTTTTCCTTGTTTCAATCGATGCCTGACGCGTGGGGGATTGATCAGGTATTTCCGGTATTGCCGTTAAGTGGCTTGGATAAAATTGAAGACCGGCGCGCCGTGATGCTTGATATCACTTGTGATTCAGATGGTACTGTTGATCAATACGTTGACGGTCAAGGCATCGAAACCACCTTACCTGTACCTGATTGGAATCCAGATGAGCCTTATCTTATGGGTTTTTTCTTGGTGGGGGCGTATCAGGAAACATTGGGCTGTATGCATAATTTATTTGGCGATACCCATACCGTCGTGGTTAATGTTGATGAGCAGGGTGCAGCGAACATCGCGTTCGTTAACGAAGGTGATACTGTCGAAGATATGATGGACTATGTGCATTTAGATATGGAATCATTACGTCAATTATACAAAGAAATGGTCATGGCCAAAGTGCCCGAAGATGAACAGCAAAGTGTGATTGAAGAGCTTGAACAAGGGTTAATTGGTTACACCTACTTGGAAGATTTCTGATGCAAGACTTATTTAATAAAGTAGACGATTCCCTTTACTCTAATGCGATGACGTTTATGCGCCGACCATTGGTGCAACAACCGGTAGAGCACAACGCCGACGTGGTGGTACTCGGAGTACCGCTTGATATGGCGACATCCGGCCGCCCAGGTGCTCGTTTTGGCCCTGAAGGGATCCGCCGAGCGTCCGTTAATTTGTCATGGGAGCATAATAAATTTCCATGGGGCTTTGATGTGTTTAGCCAAACTTCGGTGATTGATGCTGGCGATTTGGTGTTTAATACCGGTGATGCCGAAGACTTAACGATACGCTTAGAAGCGGCTGCCAATGCCATATTGCAAAGTGGCAAAACCTTATTATCGCTTGGTGGCGATCACTTTATTACCTTACCTTTATTGCGGGCGCATCAACGCAAGTACGGAAAAATGGCTCTGATCCATTTTGATGCACATACCGACACATCAAGCCATGGCAGTAAGTATGATCATGGAGCTATGTTTCATCATGCACCAATCGAAGGATTGATTTGCCAAGATCATTCGATACAAATTGGAATTCGCACCGATTACAACCCAGATGATCACGGATTTATGGTGATTAATGCGTTGCAAGCTAATGATATGAGTGTAAATGACATTGTTGCGAAGGTGAAACAACGTGTGGGTGATATGCCGGTGTATCTAACGTTCGATATCGACTGTCTTGATCCTGCTTTTGCCCCAGGTACCGGAACCCCAGTATGCGGTGGCATTAATTCTGATAAAATTTTAAAAGTCTTACGCGCCTTCCAAGGGATAAATATTGTCGGTATGGATGTGGTCGAAGTGGCGCCCGCGTACGATTGTAGTGATATCACTGCACTTGCCGGTGCAACCATCGCCTTAGAGTTATTGTACGTTTGGACGGCAAATCGCATGGCTAAATAATGCAAGGTTCACCGTATCAATAGACCTCTGGTAAACTCCCTACTGGTGAGTTTTAAAGGCTTTTATGCTGCGTAACTGATTTTGACAATGGAATAACCATTCTCTGCAATCAAAGCCTTGCTTTAAAACCTTTAAATTCTCACTGAGTGAGCAATAACTTAATGTGATAGGTATAAACGTGTTTGGTGGGGGCTTTTGCTGAAGCACGAGCTAAACTTTACCGCTGAGAATTTGTTCAGGTTGTTTTGGGACTATTGCTTAGATGCGGTGGACTACCGTTTAGATGATATTTTGGCTTCCTTTTGTGCTTCGCCAATAAGGTTCTCTAGGCTAGTCGCAAAGGATTGTAATGCGGCACGATTTGCTAACCATGCTGGAATTTTCCCATTGGGCTTTAAGCTACCACTATAGCTAACCTGTACCCCATCACTGTCTTGTTTGGCGTGCCAGGCCATATCAATATCACTCATTCGAATCGCAGGGTAGTTTGTTAAGTGGTGTTCTATGGCATCGCTAATGTAAAGACTAAATTCGCCTTCGGTTGGTTGAATTAAACGTGATTGGGTAATCATATAACGTGACGATACTGGGCCTTCTCCCGTTAAGCGGGTAAGTACAATAGAGCGTCCAGCCTCATCTAAGGTAAGCGGCCAAACCAGCGCAACATGATCGAGCCATTGCATTACATGCTTAGGATCAGTGAGCAGCCGATAAAACTGCTCGCTGTTGATAGGTAACCATAAGGTCGCCCTAAGGGTGATGAATGGCGCATTTTTGCCAAGATAATAATCGATGCGATACTGGTCAGTGTCGATATAGGTTTCTATATTGCTTGCTACATTTGCTTTCGTTGTATCGGTGTTACTGCGGTACTTACTAGCATATTGGTTGTTATATTGTGCTGGTGTGCGACTAGGGGCAATATCATTAAAAGAGCCATAAGCATGAGGTGAAATACACCAACTAAGCCAAACAAGGCAAATAAGCGTTGCGCTTATAAGGGCGGTGTTGATGTGATTTTTATCTAGCAGTTTAAGGTTCATATACAACTTATTATGACATACTCACTGAGCTACGTTTCCTGTAATTGGGACAATACCGCTTTTCGGTTGCAAATAGGTGGCATATCCCCTAATATTGCTGCCTTTATACTACGTTAACCGGCTACGATATCTATCTATAAAATGAAAGCCTTAGTCGTTTAATGCTACTTCATTACCCAGCCCGTTTGGCAGGGTGTTAAACTAACATAACATGTGGCATTTCGTATGTGTCACCACTGTTGAGGAATTATTATGCCTATCATTACGCTTCCTGACGGCAGTCAGCGCAGTTTCGACAACGACGTTTCTATTATGCAAGTGGCAGCCGATATCGGTTCAGGCCTTGCAAAAGCGACCATCGCTGGTCGTGTTAATGGCGAGCTAAAAGATGCTTGCGAACTTATCAGCGAAGACAGCGAACTGCAGCTTATCACCTCTAAAGACGCCGAAGGATTAGAGATTATTCGCCACTCATGTGCGCATTTATTGGGTCACGCAATTAAACAACTATGGCCTGACACAAAAATGGCGATTGGTCCGGTTATCGATAACGGCTTCTATTACGACGTTGACTTAGAACATAAGCTAAACGATGAAGACCTAGCAAAGCTTGAAAAGCGTATGCAGGAATTAGCTAAGAAAAACTACGACGTTGTGAAAAAGACCGTGTCATGGCAAGAAGCACGCGAAGCATTTGCTGCACGCGGTGAAACGTACAAAATTGAAATTTTAGACGAGAATATCTCGCGTGATGATACCCCTGGTTTGTATCACCATGAAGAGTACATTGACATGTGCCGTGGTCCACACGTACCAAACATGAAGCACTGTCACCACTTTAAACTGATGAATGTTGCCGGTGCGTACTGGCGTGGTAACTCAGACAACAAGATGTTACAGCGTATCTACGGTACTGCTTGGGCAGATAAAAAAGCCCTTAAAGCGTACATTCAACGTTTAGCTGAAGCTGAAAAACGTGATCACCGTAAAATTGGTAAGTCATTAGACTTATTCCATTGGCAAGAAGAAGCGCCGGGTATGGTGTTTTGGCACAACGACGGTTGGACGATTTATACTGAACTTGAACGCTTTGTTCGTGAAAAATTACACGAGTATGATTACGATGAAGTAAAAGGCCCAATGATGATGGACCGCAGTTTGTGGGAAAAATCAGGTCACTGGGACAAATACGCCGACAACATGTTTACCACAGAGTCGGAAAAGCGTGAATATGCTATTAAGCCAATGAACTGTCCAGGTCACGTTCAAATCTTTAATCAAGGTTTAAAATCGTACCGTGACTTGCCATTACGTATGGCAGAATTTGGTTGCTGTCACCGTAATGAACCAAGTGGTGCATTGCACGGTTTAATGCGCGTTCGTGGTTTTACTCAAGATGATGCACACATTTTCTGTACTGAAGATCAAGTACAAGACGAAGTGAGTAAGTGTATCAAAATGGTATACGACGTGTATTCGTCGTTTGGCTTTACCGATATCATGGTTAAACTATCAACGCGCCCTGAAAAACGTATTGGTAGCGATGAGATTTGGGACAAAGCCGAGCTTGGTTTGGCCAATGCGCTTAAAGCTAACGACATTGCGTTTGAATACCAACCGGGTGAAGGTGCTTTCTACGGTCCGAAAATTGAGTTCACATTACTTGATTGTTTAGGTCGCCATTGGCAATGTGGTACGGTACAATTAGACTTTGCTCTACCAGGCCGTTTAGGTGCAACGTATGTTGGTGAAGATGGTGAACGTCACGTTCCTGTTATGATTCACCGTGCTATTTTAGGTTCACTTGAGCGTTTCATTGGTATTCTTATTGAAGAATATGAAGGCAAGTTCCCACTGTGGTTATCACCTATGCAGGTTTCGGTGATGAATATTACCGACAAGCAAGCGGAATATTGTCAACAAGTTGTAAAAAAACTGAAAGAAAATGGTTTTAGAGCAAAAGCAGACTTGCGTAATGAGAAGATAGGCTTTAAAATTCGCGAGCATACACTAAAACGTGTTCCTTATTTATTGGTTGCCGGTGATAAGGAAATGGAAGCAGGCGAAATTGCCATCCGTACACGTAGTGGTGAAGATTTAGGAAAATTGTCTGTAGACGAGTTTATTGCGAAAATCACAGAAGAAGTGAACGCTCGTACTTAACAATAAGCTTGGTTACAGATTTACGTTGAGTTCTTTTGGAGGAACAGACTATTAAAGGTGGTCAGAAAGGCGGTCGTAAAGAACCGCAACACAAGTTAAACGGCGAAATTACCGCTCAGGAAATTCGCTTAATTGGCGCAGATGGTGAACCAGCAGGTGTGGTTTCATTAAGCGAAGCATTAGAGGCAGCGGAAGTTGCAGGCGTAGACTTAGTGGAAATCAGTCCAACGGCCAAGCCGCCAGTTTGTCGTGTAATGGATTACGGTAAGTTCTTATACGAAAAGTCAAAAGAACAGAAAGAGCAACGTAAAAAGCAAAAACAGATCCAGGTTAAGGAAATTAAATTCCGTCCTGGCACTGACGAAGGCGACTATCAGGTAAAACTACGCAACCTGAAGCGCTTTTTAGAAGGTGGGGATAAGGCCAAGGTAACATTACGTTTCCGTGGTCGTGAAATGGCCCACCAGGAGTTAGGTATTGAATTGCTAAATCGTGTTAAAGCGGATTTGCAAGACATCGCTCAAGTCGAATCTTTCCCATCTCGCGTGGAAGGTCGTCAAATGGTGATGGTACTGGCTCCAATTAAAAGATAATTCTTGGTCTTTAAAGTAGAAAGGCCTCATTCGTAAGAATCAGGCCTTTTTCACCTTGGTTATCTTTTTGATCACTAAATGTAGTTGATTAGTGGTCGTTAGGTGGTAACAGAGGCTCAACAAGTGATTAAGTATTTAATCCGCCCCATGTTACTGAATATTTTGGCATATTAAATGCGGAGTAATTTCCATGCCTAAAATGAAAAGCAATAAAGGTGCAGCTAAGCGCTTTAAGAAAACTGCTTCTGGCGGTTTCAAATGCAAACAAGCCGGTCTACGTCACATCTTAACTAAGAGACGTACCAAAGTTAAGCGTCACTTACGTGCAAAATCAATGGTTGCTGCTTCTGATATCAAATCAGTAGTATCAATGTTGCCTTACGCTTAATAGAGGAGAGTAGAACATGGCAAGAGTAAAACGCGGTGTAGTAGCACGTCGTTCTCACAAGAAAATCCTAAAGCAAGCGAAAGGTTACTACGGTGCTCGTAGTCGCGTATATCGCGTTGCTTTCCAAGCTGTAACCAAAGCTGGTCAATACGCATACCGTGACCGTCGTCAACGTAAGCGTCAATTCCGTCAACTTTGGATTGCTCGTATCAACGCAGCAGCTCGTCAAAATGGTTTATCTTACAGCAAGTTCATCAACGGCTTGAAAAAAGCTTCGATTGAAATTGACCGTAAGATCCTAGCTGACATCGCAGTATACGATAAAGCAGCTTTCACTGTACTTGTAGAAAAAGCGCAAGCGGCTCTATAATAGCGGTGACGTGAGTTTTGAAAAGGACGCTTCGGCGTCCTTTTCTTATTCTCTTAGAGTGTTTTAGGGTGTTTATTGCCAACGTATTTTAGGTTGTTTACAGCCTTATGTGTTTAGATACGTTGCCAATAAATACAAAGCACATCAGCTATTGATGCCATAGGGTAGACAGAGGCTGGCGTGCATACATTCAGGGAAAAAATATGAGCCTTGCTAACAAAGTACTAGCCGTCAATAATGACTTACCAATTCGCACTAATTTACCTGTTCACAGTGGTAAGGTGCGCTCTGTTTACTGGTTAACAGAAGAAGATAGCCGCCGTCTGATTATTGAAAAGGGCTATGATGTTGCCAAAAACACACCTCTAGCGATTATGGTCATCTCTGACCGTATTTCTGCCTTCGATTGTATCTGGCACGGTGAAAATGACATGCGTGGCGTACCAGGTAAAGGTGCAGCACTTAATGCCATTTCAAACCACTGGTTTAAACTGTTTAAAGAAAACGGTTTGGCGGACAGCCATATCCTAGATATTCCACACCCATTTGTATGGATTGTGCAAAAAGCAACACCGGTAAAAATCGAAGCGATTTGTCGTAGTTACATCACAGGTTCAATGTGGCGCGCGTATGAAAAAGGTGAGCGCGAGTTCTGTGGCATCGAAATTGGCGAAGGCTTACAGCGCGATCAAAAGCTAGATGAGTTGTTAATTACCCCGTCAACCAAAGGTATTCTTGAAGGTATTGAAGGTGTTCCAGCGCAAGACGATGTCAACATTACTCGCAAGAACATTGAAGATAACTTCGAGGCGTTTAACTTTAAAGAACAAGCAGATATCGACTTGTACGAGAAGCTTTTGAAAGATGGTTTTAATGTTATCTCTAATGAATTAGCGAAGATTGACCAGATTTTTGTCGATACCAAGTTTGAATTTGGTTACGTAAAAGATGCTGCTGGTAATGATAAACTGATCTACATGGATGAAGTGGGTACACCTGATTCGTCTCGAATTTGGGATGGTGAGCAATACCGTGCTGGTAAGGTTGTCGAAAACTCGAAAGAAGGTTTCCGCCAGTTATTACTTAACTACTTCCCAGATGCAGATATCTTATTAAATAAAGACCGCATGGATGAGCGTGAAGCGCTTGCGCGTGATAATGCCTTACCTGAAGAGGTATTAATGCAAGTGTCAAATACCTACACAGGTATTGCAGAGAAAATCACTGGTGAGAAAATAGTGATCAGTGACGATCCCAAAGCCGAAATTGTTAAGATTTTAAAAGAGCAATACGATCTTATTGCTTAATTAGATACAGCATATAAATTATATAAAGCCCTTGCATGTCGAATGACGTGCAAGGGCTTTTTGTTGTGCGCCAAGACCTAACAACATTGAGATAACAACACGAATAAGACTAGAGATTCACTTCATGTGATAAAGGTGATAGGTTTGAGGCCTTAGCGTTTTGCTAAACACTCACCTTGCTCCATCATCCAGTAGGCAGTGTTGCCGACAACGGCAATCGAACCAGACACTATCGCTGAGACTGGTAATAGCAATCCTGCGCCGACAATTTGACTTAAGAATGCTGCTTTGCAGTCGTGATTGTTTAAGCAGTTTATCGCTTTAAAGTTTCCGAGTTGTTCGACAGTCAACTCAATACGTTTCTTCTCAATTTGGCATGTCATATCAAAAAGCTCAGCGTTAATTGTTAACAGGGTTAACGGCGCTGAGCTTTTTTCGTTTATACGGCTTGAATGCGCTTTATAGTAAAGCGAGTATATCTCGGTTCTTTAGTTACGAAGCATTGGCTTGTTTGTCTTGTTCGTTACCAAGGCTTATCAAGCGCAATAAGCCCACTAGTCCAACAAAGAACAAACTAGTGACTAAAAACGCCATGCTCGTCGATAGGGTAAAGCCAACGACAATAAAGCCAACAGCAGAAATAGCGGCGATAGACAGTGCATACGGCAATTGCGTGGTCACGTGATCAATGTGGTGACAGCGCGCGCCGGTTGACGACAATATGGTGGTATCGGATATCGGCGAGCAGTGATCACCAAATACCGAGCCAGCTAATACTGCCGATAGCATAGGTAGCATCAAGGTAATGTCGGCAGCCGCGGCCATATCGCCAGCAATAGGCAGCATAATTCCGAAAGTGCCCCATGAGGTACCGGTTGAAAATGCCATAAAGCCCGATAAAACAAACAGCAGTACTGGTAGCCACGCTAAGTCGATATTACCTTGCGTTAACGATGACAAATAGCTGCCGGTTTTCATATCGCCGATAACACTACCTATGGTCCAGGCAAACAATAAGATTAAAATCGCACCTAGCATCGAATGCGCGCCATTTTTAGCGGCGATAAAGATATCTTTTGCAGCAATGCGCTGACGCAAAACACTTATCAGTGTCGCCGCAAGGCCGACTAATGCACCATACACCAATGACATTCCCACATCGGTATTTTCAAAAGCTGCGAATAAGTTAAACGCTTTATTATCGCCAGCCAACGCTTGCGCGCCGGTATAAATCATAAAGCCAACGGTGGCAATGACCATGAGCAAAATAGGTAAGATTAAATCACTGGCTTTTGCATTTACTAACGTCGCACTTTTTGGCGTGTTATCTGCCACATCAACTTTTGCTAGATCGTGGCCTTGACTGGCGCTGTGCTCATGACGAGACATTGCCCCGACATTGATATCAAAAATGATCACCGCGAACACCAGTAGCAGGGCAAAAACCGCATAAAAATTCATTGGAATTGCCGCTAAGTAGGCACTTAAAGGTGAATATTCTGTGATCCCATGGGTTGCTAAAATGCCGGCCATAATGGTCATAATGTAGGCACCCCATGATGATAACGGCATTAATATACACATCGGCGCCGCGGTTGAGTCGAGAATATAGGCGAGTTTTGCTCGTGAGACTTTGTACCGATCAGTAACTGGACGAGAGACGGTACCAACTGCAAGTGAGTTAAAGTAGTCGTCGACAAAAATAAAGACGCCAAGAAACGCAGCTAATAACTTAGCACCGCGTTTGCTTTTAATTTTACTCATTGCCCAGTTGGCAAAGGCGAGGGTAGCGCCACTGACGCTTAACAGTGAGGTGATCATGCCAAGTAGCAATAAGAAGGCAATAATGGACATGTTCCAACTGTTGATACCGCCGTCTTCGATAAAGACACCGCCGACAGTCGAGGCGACGTACGAGGCACTACTGAGTAGATCAAAATTGTTGAGTAACAATGCGCCCAATAAAATACCAAGCCCTAAAGCAATAATAACTTTACGGGTGATGATGGCGAGCATCAATGCCAAAAGAGCCGGTAATACCGACAGCATAGAGTGTGAAAAATCGTTTAATTCCATGTGTGTTTCTGTAGTTATAGAAACGCAAAATCGAAGAGTGCAACAGCAGTGTGGCAAGATACTTCGTAGCGCTCCATAGGTTATTACTATGGCAGTGTTACGCTTATTCAACGCAACCCCAACAATGGATGTTGATGCATCACTTTGTTTCGGCGACAAACCCTTTCATCATGACTTATAGGCATCACCCTAACCATGATTACTGATGTGTATCGCACCTCTACTTAATGAACGGTCTGTGTACCGTCTATGTGCTTCATTGTGCATGATATTTTTGAAAAAAACAAAATGCACAGCGAATGCTTGCGCTAATTATAACGGCTGAAAAAGTTTTTTCTGTAATCTAAATGTAAAACTCGCCGACAGGGGTGTAAAAAGCCACAATCGCTGAACGATTGTGGCTTGAATTTACTTATCAATAAGTAGTATTAGAGCCATTAAATACTGGTAATGTTTACTGATAGTTTTAGCATTTGCCCAGGTTGTAGGTATTTGCCTCGATTGAGATTGTTCCATTTTTCAATGTCACCAATCGACACATTAAACTTATTGGCAATACGAGCTAACGAGTCACCTGATTTAACGCGGTAGTTAATGTTGCGAACAACCGTATTTCCTGAGGCACTCTTTTTCGCGTTATCATTAGCGTTGGTCCAAATGGTGAGCTTTTGTCCAAGACGCAACATGTCCTTTGGTGCGAAACCATTCCATTTAGCAATTTGCTTACTACTGACCTTATATTTTTGACCAATATCCCATAGCGTATCGCCTCGTTGCACGGTATGAACCAATTTTTTGCCACTGCCTTTTTTTGAAAGTTTTGACAAACGCACTTGTTCATATGACTTGTAACGATCCAGCGATTGCGTTGCTGTTGGGATCAACAAGTATTTACCGGTGCGAATGCTGTTATCCGCCATGTTGTTGGCTTCTTTGATAACCGTCACCGTTGTGTTAAAACGACGAGCGATTACCGACAAGCTGTCGCCACTCTTGATTCTGTAACGTTGCCAGCTTAAACGGTCTTTTTCTTCCAGTTTTGCAAGGCGCTGTTGAAAAGCCTCCACTTTATTGTTTGGTAACAACAAAGAGTGCGGTCCATCTGGCGCGGTCGCCCAACGGTTAAAACCAGGGTTCAATGCATGTAACTCGTCAACCGTTAAATCAGCCATGTCAGCAGCCAATGCTAAATCGAGCTGTGAGCCAATATCAACCGATGAAATCACCGGCTTGTTGGCAATGGCATATAACTCCACATTAAAGCGTTGTGGGTCTTTTACAATCTCAGCAAGTGCGAGTAATTTTGGCACATAGTCACGCGTTTCTTTTGGCAATTTTAAGTGCCAAAAGTCAGTCGGTTTACCTTTGCGCGCATTGGCTTTCATGGCACGAGACACTCGGCCTTGACCTGAGTTATATGCCGCAAGGGCTAATAACCAGTCGCCGTCAAAGCGTTCGTTTAAGTACTTAAGGTACTTAATGGCAGCTTGCGTTGATGCAGCAACATCACGTCGGCCGTCATACCACCAGTCTTGCTGTAAACCAAATTGTTTACCCGTACCAGATAAAAACTGCCACATACCCGAAGCACTACCGTGTGAATAGGCAAACGGGTCGTAGGCACTTTCTACGACGGGTAATAATACCAACTCAATTGGCATATCATGCTTTTCGAGCTCTTCGGTTACGTAATAGATAAACGGCTCGGCACGCTTTGCCACACGATCTAAGTACTTTTGATGTTTAGCATACCAATTACGGTGTGCGCGTACTTGAGCATTATCTGGAATGTCGAAACTAAGCTGGTTACGAATACGATCCCAGATGTTGTCGACAACGACCAATTCGTCTTGATCGGCCAGTGGAATATCCACATCGTCTTTTGGGTGAATAACGTTCGCTGACTCATCAGCATACAATGCTTCGAAAATATCGACATTGTTAGCGACAATGTTGTCATTTATATTCGATGATGAAGTCGACGGTTGATTAGCGCTTTGACACCCCACTAATACCGCTAATGAAAGGGGAATTAAAATCTTCTTCATGAATTCTCTTATCTACTATTAATGTTGTTATAAGTGGAATCTTGGTACTACTTATAAAACTACGATTAACTGCTTAACAGACTTCAAAAAATTTAGAAGCTGTCTTTCAAAGCGCGCATCATAGCAAAAACTTCCCAGTGTTTGTACGTTTTTTGTTCGTCCAGTTCTCGTTTGGCCTTTAAAACAGCCTGTTCAACAGGGTGTAAATGGGTTCTTAAAAAAGGGTTAATTTGTTTTTCTAAGCCAATGTTTGACGGGATCGTGCGCTCATTTTGAGCTCGTTTTTTTTCTACAATAGTAATGTAATCAGCAAGTTGTTGGTTATCTGGCTCAAGTGTTTCAGCAAAGCGCAAATTCGCTAGTGTATACTCGTGAGCGCAGTAAACATGGGTCGACTCTGGTAATTGTGTTAATTTGTTTAAAGATGTATAGAGCTGCTCAGCACTGCCTTCAAACAGTCTTCCGCAACCCCCAGAGAACAAGGTATCGCCACAGAATAACCAATCTTGGTTATAAAAACCAATGTGCCCTAAGGTGTGGCCGGGTAAATCAATAACGTTCAGTGTTAGTTGATTATCAAATAATTCGACCGTATCGCCTTCTCGTACTTGCACGTCGCTGTGCTGTGTTGCTTCTAACGATGGACCATAGACGCGTAATGAATGTTGTTGTTGATTGGTAAAATCTCGTAACTCACCGACGCCGCCGACATGATCGTTATGGTGATGGGTCAGCAAAATCGATACTAATGTTAAGTGATTTTTCTCTATATATTCGATACATACGTTGGCATCACCCGGATCAACAAGAACGCAATGCTTGCTTGCACTCGAGGTAATACACCATATATAGTTATCGTTGAATGCATCAATGGCCTGGACCTGAAACACAGCGTCTCCTATTGAAAATGGCTTTTTACAGCAGTATACCGTGACTGAAACGACAACAAAAGTCGTAATAGCAACTCGTTTGATTATGGAAAGAATATGAAACCAGCACTGGCGTTTGCACAACTTAAGAAGCCAAAAACGTGGCAAGATATGTCATCTGGTTTGTTGATCAAAAAGCATATTGAGAAATCACTTGAACCATGGTGGCAACGCGCATTTGGCTATCACATGCTCAAACTGGGTCAACTTAGCAGTCAAATAGAGTCACAACAGGCAAAAATACCCCATCAAATCAACGTCTGTGAATCGCCATTAGTCGCCGATGTGGTTGCTGAAATAGATGATTTACCCTTTGTCCAGCAGAGTATCGATTTATGTCTATTAACATTGCAGCTTGAGTACGCGGTAGATCCTCATCATATTCTTCGTGAAGCCGATAGGGTATTAATTGCCAATGGTTATATGGTTATTGCTGGTATTAATCCTTGGTCGTTAGCTGGGGTGAATAAGCTCATACCTTATCGACGTCAGCAATTGCCTTGGCAGGGGCGATTCTTTACGCCGATGCGTGTTAAAGATTGGCTAAATCTACTCGGTTATGAAATTGTCGATGATCAGCGGATTTTATTTTCAGGACTGCATAACAAGCAGCGCGACGATCGTTGGTGGTTTAAAAAATTACAAACAATAGGTCAGTCATATTTGCCATTGTTTTGTTCTGTTTATGTTATTGTTGCTAAAAAGCGGGTTCAGCCTTTAACGCCTATTCGCCCTAAGTGGCAATTACGGCATAAGTTTCGTCCTATTAATGTCTCGACCATTGGCCAAAACCGCCATATCTAATCGTAATAAACATCGTTAAGCTGTGATGAATCAACAACAAACAAACAGATATTATTTAACCGTGGACTTTGGCAGTCAATCATTACGGGCACAGGTGTTTAATGCTCAAGGTGACTGTTTAGCAAAAATCACGGTTGGCGACTTTGAGTATCAGCGATACCAAGGCGGTCAAGTGAATCAACACGTGAGCTGGTTTTATAAGACATTTGTCAGCGCAGTTAAACAGCTTGCGATGCAACTCACGCCGTTATCTTTGTCATTAACCGACATTGATAAAATGACCATTACTTGCATGCGCAACACATTTATCGCGCTAGACGAACAAGGTAAGCCAGTTGATAAAGCCATTGTGTGGCAAGACAATAAAGATGCTCAGCGTGTGCCTAAGTTAAATGTTTTTTACCGAACATTATTCACCATTGCGAACCTCTTTTATCCACTGAATAAAAGCATACGACAATTACAGCAACAGGCGGCGATTAATAAATTTTGTGAGCGAGTCAATGATGCACATCTTCGCATTGATAAAGTCTGTTTATTAGGTGGCTATCTTCATTATCAGCTTACCGATGACTTAGTAGACAGCAGCGCCAGTACCATCAGTCACTTACCGTTAAACTTTAAATCCGGCACTTGGCAACCGTTATGGCACTGGTATTATCAAGCGCTTGCCGTTAAGCCAAAGTGGTTACCAAGACTTTGCCCAAGTGGCGCTGTGATTGGCCGCCCAACGATAGCCGCACAACAGCAAATCGGTTTATCGGCGGGGTGCGATGTTATAGCTGGTGGCGCGGATAAGGTAATGGAGATGTTGGGCAGTGGCTGCTATCGCTCAGGTGATGTTCATATTAGCTTGGGAAGTGCCGTGAGTGTCAGCGTGCTCACAGATAAATTTATTGGTGCAAAACCTTTTTTTCCGGCGTTTCCCTTTGTTGTTAAAGGTTTATATTGTACCGAAATCATGCTCGACTATGGCATGCTGGTGATTTCCGATTTTATCGCCAGCTATCGTGCACATTTAAAGCGCTTATGCTTAACCAGCAAATGGAATACCGCCGAACACGCGCTGACTGACGCCAGCGCCGGTAAATATGAAATCAGCGACAGTGAATTGCTTAGCGATTTAGATAATAGACTGCTCTTGGGTAAGCTAGATGCGGGTTATCACTTTGATTTAACAGGTTATGCTAAATCACGAAACTTTAACACAAACTTACAGCGAATCAATGGCTATAGCCAAGCAGACTTGCCGGTAAATGAGACGCAATATGTTTACCAATATAAAGCGATACTTGATTCACTTGCGGAGCATATTGGTATCGCTCTAGAACGTTTAAAGCACAGGCTTAAGCTGAGTAATATAAATTTATATGTTAGCGGTGGTGGTGCTAACAGCTGCTACTTATTAACCGCAATAGAGCAAACGGCTAAAGCAACTATCGCGGCTACCTGTAAAGATCAAGCCGGCTGTCGTGGTGCTGCGATATTTTTGGCATATCAAGATCATCAATACGCAAGCTTAGAACAAGCCATCAGAGCCTTTAAAAAGTAACAATGCGCTATGGCAAAAGTTATCTAGCGGATATCTAATCAGATTGCTACATATGCATGAAAATCAGTTAAGCCAAGTTTGTTAAACCAAATCAGCTGAGTTAAATCAGTCAAGCCAAATCAATTAAGGTGACTGGTGACAGCCCCAAGATTTTGGTATAACGGGGCGTAACTGTTACTGAGACGTTGAACGAGAGAAGTCCTTTTTATTATGAAACGACAAGAGTTTATGCAATTGCTAAACAGCATTATGCAACCAGAGCGCATTAAAGACTACTGCCCTAATGGTTTGCAGGTACAAGGTAGTGACACGGTAACAAAAATTGTTACCGGGGTAACCGCCTCTAAAGAGCTTATCGATGCGGCAATAGCCCACCAAGCGGATACTATTATTGTTCATCATGGTTACTTTTGGAAAAACGAACCATATCCAATTACCGGTATGAAATACCGTCGTATTAAAGCCTTGATTGATCATAACATCAACTTAATCGCTTACCACTTACCCTTGGATATTCACGAGACTTTAGGTAATAACGTCCAACTTGCAAAGCTGCTGGATATTGTTGATGTGCAGCCACTTGACGATGGCAACCCACTATCAGTGAGTTTAAAAGGCCGTTATCGAGAGGCGATGCCGGCCGATAAAGTCGCCAATAAAATCAGTGCGCGGTTAAATAGACAATGTCTGCATATCGCACCGAGTGCTGCAGACAATGACCAACCGATCACTACATTGGCCTGGTGTACCGGAGGGGGCCAAGGGTTCATTGAGCAAGCAGCAGAGCAGGGGATTGATGCCTTTATTACAGGCGAAGTATCCGAGCAAACAACGCATATTGCCAGAGAAATGGGTATCCACTTTTTTGCAGCGGGTCATCATGCAACAGAGCGTTATGGTGTAAAAGCACTTGCTGATTATTTGCAACAACAATATCAGTTGGATGCCACGTTTATTGATATTGATAATCCAGTGTAAATGCCCCGTGTGATAATTTATCTTATGTGCGAGGGCGCTTGGTGATACGCAAATGCCTTTGTTCTATTTAATCGAATAAACTATGTCAATTTAAGGTATTTAAATTCTACTGAGATTGCTTACAATGAGTTTTATAACCATTTAGCAAGTTATGTGACATTAAAAATGAATAAGCAACAAACAAATCCTACCTATTCAACCCTTGCCAAAGTGCTGCATTGGCTCACCGCATTGACGGTTTTTGCCATGTTTGCTGTCGGTGTGTGGATGGTGGAGTTAGATTATTATTCAAGTTGGTATCGAACTGCACCAAATTATCACAAGAGCGTAGGTATTTTATTAGCGTTACTTGTTATGTTTCGTCTTGTTTATAAAACGTTAAAGCCGCGCGTGCAGGCGATACCTAGCCATAGCAAGCTTGTAAAAACGACCTCGCGACTGGTTCATTATCTATTGTACCTGCTGTTATTAATGTTATTTATTTCGGGTTACTTGATTTCAACTGCCGATGGTCGCGGTATTGAAGTGTTCAATTGGTTTATGGTGCCATCTCTAGGCGAGCTTGTGGCCAATCAAGAAGACATTGCCGGCGAGGTTCACGAGATTATTGCTTACAGCTTGATAGCGTTAGTGATATTGCATGCACTAGCCGCAATTAAGCATCACGTTTTTGATAAAGACGAGACCTTAAAACGTATGCTGTAAACACATACTTGTTATTTACATTACTTATTATTTTACTGTTTGAATAGAGAGCATATTATGAAAAAAACACTATTATCAGGACTTTTGTTAGGATCAATGGCTATGTTACCTGCGCATGCTGCAGATTATCAAATTGATTACCAGGGCGCGCATGCATCAATTAACTTTAAAGTGAAGCACTTAGGCTATAGCTGGCTTACTGGTCGCTTTAACAAGTTCGATGGTCAATTTAGCTATGATGCCGATAACGTAGAGGCGAGTAAAATTACCGTCAATATCGATACTGCGAGTGTTGACTCTAACCACGCAGAGCGTGATAAGCATTTGCGTAACGATGATTTTCTTGATGTCGAAAAGTTCTCTACAGCAAGCTTTGTCAGCAAAAAAGTGATTGATAAAGGCGATAACAAACTTGATATTATTGGCGATTTAACCTTGCAAGGCATTACCAAAGAGTTAATTATTGAAGCAGAAAAAATTGGTGAAGGTGAAGACCCATGGGGCGGTTATCGCGCAGGCTTTGCCGGTACCACATCGATTGAAATGAAAGACTTTGGTTATAAAATGGACTTTGGTGAGATCATTTTCGATTTGCATATTGAAGGCATCCGTCAATAAGCCAATCTAAATTGTCTATTCCACACTGGACACTACACACTCAAAAGGTCTAGCAGCTTATCTTGCTAGGCTTTTTATTATGTCAAAATAGCCCAGCTTAGATCATGAGAACTCGTCTTTTATGACCGCATTGGCGTTAGTTTTTGATCTTGGTCTGTTTGACTTTGGTCTATTTATCAGTAGATTAGATTAAATGGTGAGGTGATAAACTTCTGTGTTAAATGAACGATGGTTACTCGGGTTGAGCCAGAGGGTTATTATCACTGTGGCTAGATAATAAATAGTGAGGTTTTCTCGATGGTGCTTAATCGAGTTGTGATCGACAAGAAAATGATGAAGTTGACTTTGATCTTGTCACTTATGCTTGTTCTATCTGTATTACTTGTTGCTTATGAGAAGCTGTCCTACCTTACGATAATTATCACGCTTGTTTTATATGTCCTTGTGTTACTGGTTTTATTTAAAAAGGTGCAAAGACCATCTGCTGAAATAACAGAGGGAAAGTTATTTATTCATACTGGACTGTTAAACCAACAAGTTATCGATAAGTGTTTGCTAGAATCTGCGAGGTATGAAGTGGGTCATAAACAGCGAATTCAAGATCCATTAGCTCCGTCAGTGTTAGGTATGAAAGCAAGAAAATTCATTGATGCAGAAATGCATGTACTTACCGTTAAATTGAAAGGCTTTAATGAATGGAAAATTTATATTAAGGAAATAGATAATCACATTGATAATCTAAGACTATATAATTTTATTAACGCTAATTTTTATCGCCTAGCTCTAACAAAGAATATTCAATGATTTGGCTAGTCAATATACTTACCGTAATTGCTGCTGTTTATTATGCTATTAACTTGTCGTTAGAAAAAAGAGCTTTCCTTTATTCTATCGCGTTGATCATTTTTGGATTTTTTCTACACATACTTCAAGCATTTTTGAACAGCGCTAAAGGTGAATGTGATTTCGACTTTACTCACAACCTTTTGTTAACCATTGATAATTGTATCGATTATCAATCCGGTAGTATGATCATACCTCAAGCCATTATTTTAGCAGGCTTTGTCGTTATATTTGTTAGGTTAGCGTTGAAAGCTAATAAGCAAATAAATCAGAATCAATAACCGTTATCGGCTTGCTTGTTATTCGACAGCATTAGCTCGTCAATCCAAAATCCATGTATATTAGAACTTGCTAGCAGGCACATATCGCCACGGTTACGTTAGTCGCAAATATAGCGTTCTCTATTATAAGTAATAAGGCAGTATTACTGAGTCGCCGGCATAATGAGTTGTGAGGTAGTGGACAGTAGCAACGGAGGAAAAATGAGTATTCGAGTGATTCAAATCGTTGACTACGATCCCAGTTGGCAGACAAAGTTTGCAAGTGAGAAGCTATTGCTAGCACAAGCGATTGGATCTAATGCAATAAACATTGAACATATTGGCAGCACATCAGTTATTGGTTTATCGGCAAAACCTGTTATTGATATTCTGATTGAAGTTTCAAGCTTAACAGAGCTCGATGGTGCTAACGAAAAACTTGAAGCACTCGGTTATAAAGTCAAAGGAGAAAATGGCATTTCTGGGCGTCGATATTTTCAAAAAGGGGGCAACCGGCGAAGTCATCACGTTCATGCATTTCAATCAAATAACTTACACCTGATCAGGCATATAGCGTTTAGGGAATACCTAATAGCGAACCCTGAATTGGCTTCAAGGTATGGCACAATAAAAAAACAAGCTGCGTCTCAGTGCAAAAACAATATAAATACGTATATGGCTCTAAAAAATGACTTTATCGAAAAGCATGAAAAATTAGCTGTTGAGTGGTTTAAAAACGACCAATGACTGATGGGTAGTTTTATAAATCATGCTAGGCAATACGCCTCCCTAGTAATATCGACAGTTAGTTAACGTTAATATAGAGCGTTTTACGCGCTAAGTATGGGCATTGAGTTTGCGCACTGGGTATGAGCACTGAATTTTGACACATAGTTTTGGCTGTGAGCTTTTGCCTCTGAGCTTGGTATAGAACTTTCGATTGAGCTGTTTAGTCGATTATTATCTTTCTGTCATTCACCGCTTATCCAGTAGTTAATGTAGGTATCCAACATGGGTAAAGGTAGCGCACCGTTTTGCAGCACCATGTCATGAAAGGTACTGATATTAAAACGTCGATTTAATACGCTTTTTGCGTAATCGCGAAGGCCGATAATTCGCAGCATACCGATTTTTGCCGCCAGTGCTTGACCAGGCAAAGCGATGCAGTATGTCACATGTTGCCGCGCTTCTTGCCTCGTAATTCCTACCTGATCGATGAGATAGTTTATCGCCTTATCTTCATCCCATTGTTGCGAATGAATACCAGTGTCAATAACCAATAATGCCGATGCGAGTAACTCAGACTGTAGACGACCGAGATTGCCATAAGGGTTATGCTCGTACATTCCCATTTTATAGGCAACGCGCTCAGCATACAGAGCCCAACCTTGGATAAACGCTTGGTATGGGACGAGCAGGCGTAGGTTAGGTACATGAGTTTGTTGTAATTGTACGTGATGTTGCCAATGCTGCCCTGGAACCGTTTGCTTATGTATCATTGTCGATACTCGAAACGCTGGAAGTAGGCTCAGTTTTTGTTTATTTATCACTAGATTTGCAGGCCTATCACCATGAATAAACGCGGGCTGATAGTTTATAAGTGGAGCAATCGAAGCGATTGGTTCACTTACAGAAGAAATGGTTAAGTGTAGCTCCTTATCAACGTTAAAATAATCGTGGAGCTTGTCATTGGTGTCTGCAATTAACGAGACAACGTCAGTTATTTCGCTTGTTTCTGCGCCCCTTAGGGGCACGATATTGCGAGCTTCAATCGCCACTGATTGGTCATTGAGAACTGTGTTTTTATTTTCTGTATTAGCATGACGATTAGAGGAATCAGTGGCAAAACGTGCTTCTGTGGCAAGTGCTTTAAGTCTGCTTGCAACACTGCCTTGTACATACCCTAAGCGTGTTAAGATGGAGTCGATATCGGTGGTTAATCGGTTAACTTCGGTGACGCCTAATTGATGTATTTGCTCAGCGTCGAGGTTGGTGTTTAACTGCTGAACAAGGACATATTGGTAAAGCTCTTTGCCAGTTGCTTGTGTCGATAATCCAATAGCAGTTGGCGCTTCATGTCGGTAGTGAGCTAACGAGTCGATAATTTTCTGATAGGCCGGCTGCAATTTCTCGCTGATGATCTTAGCGGCTTGTTGTAACAGTTGCTGTTGCTCGTCCTTTGTTAACGACGAGCTATCAAGTTTATGTTGCAGTTGGCGGTATAATATGTGTTTGTCAGTTTGCGGCTCGGCAAAGGTAGCTAACTTACTTTTACTCGCATCAATGATGGTTTTTGGTGGTAACCAACCTTGCTGTGCTTCGCTGACAAAGTGCTCTTTAACTTGGTCAATCTGTTGCGCCATTTTTGAGAGTAGCAACAGATAAAGCTCTGCGTTGACCATATTTTTAATGTCTAATTTATATTCAAATAGATTGATAGCTTCAACGACTGGGTTGGTTATAGGGTTGATGACAAACGGCAAGTGGCCGTAATTGGCATCAATATAACCAATATCGTGATCAGGTGAGCCAGCAAAGCGTAAAAATACATCTGCCATTAATAGCCGATTTTCTTCGTCGTGAACGTCTTGTTGGGGACTGGCCTGACTCAGTAATGTGCCGTATTCGTTCATTTTCGCGCGAAATACGAGCCCTTGCCTGCGATTGTAATTATTCAAATTTTCATCGGTGTCGACGCCTGTTTGCTTATCGGCAACACCTAAGCGCTGGCCCATTTGCGGTCGATACAAGAATACATCTTGACTGCCTTGGTTGATGACTTCATTTACGTTAATTCGCTCACTTTCGGCGACAACACCCAGCACATCAAGCTTGGGTTGCTCAATGAGTTTTACTTCGGTGATCACAGTTTCTTTCTCCGAGCAACCACTGGTAAGGAGTAACCACAATGTGATCGGGATTATGACGTAGGGAGATCGATTGTTATTCATTATGCCTTGGATGTCGTGTATGTATTATGTTGCTATCGGTTTATTAAGTGTAGAGCGAAAATGACAAGCAAATAGGAAGAAGTTGTTGATATCGTGTATTAAACTAATAGCTAAGGTGAACAAACTAGGGAACTTCAGGTTATGAACTTGACCGTTACAAAACTTGCTTTATCAGTGGCACTTATTGCTGTGCTGAGCTCCTGTGCAAAGTCGTCTACTGGGCGTAATCAACTTTTACTGCATTCATCAGATGATCTAGACAAAATGGGAATTCAGTCGTTTGCACAGATGAAACAACAAATTCCAATCAGCAAAGATGCCAAGGTTAACGAATTTGTGATGTGTGTGGCTGATGCAATAACGCCTAATGTTAATTCATCAGTACACCAAGGCGATTGGGAGGTTGTGGTCTTTGATTCGGAACAAATCAATGCATTTGCCTTACCCGGAGGTAAAATAGGCGTTTACACCGGTATTTTAAATGTGACTGAAGATGCCGACCAATTAGCCGCTATCATAGGTCATGAAGTTGGTCATGTGATTGAACAACATTCCAATGAACGGTTATCGTCAAATCAAATGTCACAAATTGGTTTGGTGGTAGCCGGTGTGGCAATGAGTGCAAGCGATGTGGATAATAGCGCCTTGATTTTAGCTGGGTTAGGACTTGGCGTGCAATACGGTATTATTATGCCGTACGGTCGTGCTCATGAAACCGAAGCGGATATTGTTGGTCAAAAGCTGATGGCGGAATCAGGGTTTAACCCGCAAGCGGCGGTAAAACTATGGGAAAACATGGGCAAAGTATCAAAAAGTGCACCGCCGGAGTTTTTTTCAACCCACCCATCGCACGGCACCCGAATTAATAACTTAAGTAAAAACTTAGCTGTTACTGAGCCTATTTATGCTGCTCAAACGAATCGTCCTTCATGTCCAAAGCCGACAATTCCTACACCTAAGAAAGCGGCATCGTAATGCGTTAATGTAACACAATTGCTAATAAGGTTATTGTACTGTAGATAAAGCCGGGTTTTTCCCGGTTTGCCTTTTTAGGTCTGCAAGTTTGTGATACACTGCGCGGCGATTTTAATAAGGATAACTTCACATGTCAGAATTTACTTCAATTGAACAACGCGTAAGTTACGGCGTAGGTCGTCAGTTAGGTGACCAATTACGTAACAACCCATTTAAAGAATTTGATGTAGCTGCTGTACAAGCAGGTATTGCTGATGCATTAGCTGGTGCTGCTAGCCAAGTAAGCCAAGAAGACTTACAAGAAGCATTTACTGTTGTATCTAAAAAATTGCAAGAGCAAGAAGCTGAATTAGCAAAAGAGCTTGCTGCAGAGGGTGAAGCTTACCTTGCGAAAAACGCTGAGCGTGAAGAAGTAACAGTGACAGAATCTGGTCTTCAATTTGAAGTACTTGTTGAAGGTGACGGCGAAATGCCAACAGCTGCGAGCACGGTTCGCACTCACTACCACGGTACTTTTATCGACGGTAAAGTGTTTGATTCATCATATGATCGTGGTCAACCAGCTGAGTTCCCAGTGCAAGGCGTAATTGCTGGCTGGACTGAAGCTCTGCAAATGATGAAAGTAGGTTCTAAGTACCGTCTACACGTACCATACAACCTAGCATACGGCGAGCGTGGCTCTCAAGGCGCGATCCCTCCATACGCAACGTTGGTATTTGACGTTGAGTTATTAGCTATTTTGTAGCAGAGAAAACGGGGTTTTTACCCCGTTTTTTTTTGGTTAAAAATAGCCCGCTTTAGGTCGGTAAATCGGTAAATCATAAAATAACTAAACGATGTGACCAAAATGCGTTAATTTGGATAGATTCTCACGATCGATACAGGGTAGATAAAAATAATGATAAAAGTTGCTATTTTAGGCTGCGCTGGCCGCATGGGCCGCAATCTGTTGCAAGCCGCAATCGAAGATAAAAGCATTGAACTTGTTGGTGGAACCGTACGAGCAGATAATAGCTTGATTGGCGTCGATGCCGGTGAATTATGTGGTTTAGGCAAACAAAATGCACCTATTAGCTCAGATATTAATGACTTAGGTGCTGCCGATGTATTTATAGACTTTACCAGCATAGAGTCTACCAAACAGCACATATCATGGTGTAATCAGCACCAGAAAGCCCTTGTGATTGGCACCACTGGATTTAGTGATAGCGAAGTTCAGCACTTACAACAGTCTGCCTTGGATATTGCTGTTGTACTTGCGCCCAATACCAGTATCGGCGTCAACCTACTCTTTAAATTAGCGCAAATGGCTGCCCAAGTGGTGGGCGATGATAGTGATATCGAAATCTTAGAAGCGCATCATCGCTTTAAAAAAGATGCACCGTCTGGTACCGCAGTGAAACTCGGTCAAGTGATTGCCGATACCTTAGACAGGGATCTAAACGAGGTCGCTGTTTATGGTCGTGAAGGTATTACATCGGAGCGAGATAAACATACCATCGGTTTTGCTACGGTGCGGGCAGGCGATATCGTCGGTGAACATACTGCTTTATTTGCCAATTTAGGCGAGCGTCTTGAATTAACGCATAAGGCCACATCAAGAATGACCTTTGCTTTAGGGGCAATGCGCGCGGCTAAATGGCTCGCCCAAGCTGACATTGGCTTTTACGATATGCAAGATGTACTAGGCCTTAAATAAGCTATACCAAAAACGGTTAAATAATGTAACTTCGGTTACGATTTTTCGCCCAAAATACCCTTTGAAAAATGGATAAATGTTTGTTTTTCGGGGTTTGGTGTGAAAATCACAACTAAGTTCTCAAATTGTATTAATTTGTTATGGACGAAATCGTTCTAACATCGTAGAATGCGCGGAATTTGCCAGAAATTCCAACGCGGTGTTAGACGGCTTAATAAATGGGAAGTATCGAGTTGGTAGCCCAATACTTTTCAATTAATGACTACATTTCTTCATTATGGAGGTTAAATTGACTAAATCTGCCATTTTAGTGCTCGAAGACGGCACGGTATTTAAAGGGACAGCCATAGGTGCGACAGGCACGTCAGTGGGTGAAGTTGTATTTAATACAGCGATGACAGGCTATCAAGAAATTCTTACCGACCCTTCTTACGCAGAACAGATAGTCACTTTGACATATCCGCATATTGGTAACGTAGGTACCAATAGCGAAGACGAAGAATCAGGTGATATTGTTGCAAAAGGCCTGATCATTCGTGATTTACCATTGTTAACCAGTAACTTCCGTAGCGAAAAGTCGCTAACGGAATACTTAGTTGATAATAACATCCTAGGTATCGCCGACATTGATACCCGTAAGTTAACCCGAATTCTACGTGAAAAGGGTGCGCAAAACGGTTGTATCATGGCGGGTGATGATCTAGACGAAGCTACAGCTTTAGAAAAAGCCAAAGCATTCCCTGGTTTAAAAGGCATGGACTTGGCCAAAGTTGTTAGTACCAAAGACGCGTATGAATGGACAGAAGGTAGCTGGCAGCTTGGTAAAGGCCATGTGACGCCTGAAACGTTTAAACATCACGTTGTGGCTTATGACTTTGGTGCTAAGCGCAACATCTTACGCATGTTAGTTGACCGTGGTTGTAAGTTAACGGTTGTACCAGCACAAACACCAGCTGAAGATGTTTTAGCGATGAATCCTGATGGTATCTTCTTATCAAATGGCCCTGGCGATCCGGAGCCGTGTGATTATGCGATTAATGCCATCAAATCATTCCTAGAAACGGATATCCCGGTATTTGGTATTTGTTTAGGTCACCAATTATTAGGCTTAGCAAGTGGCGCACAAACTGTAAAAATGAAGTTTGGTCACCACGGTGCGAACCACCCAGTAAAAGATTTAGACAATAACGTGGTGATGATCACCTCACAAAACCACGGTTTTGCAGTTGATGAAGACACCTTACCTGAGAACCTAAAAGCGACTCACAAATCGCTATTTGATGGTTCATTACAAGGTATCCACCGTACAGATAAGCCTGCGTTTAGTTTCCAAGGCCACCCAGAAGCGAGCCCTGGTCCACACGATGCAGCGCCATTGTTCGATCACTTCATCGAACTTATTGAACAACGTAAATAAGCTTAATCACTGAATAGATAGAGTAAAGAAATGCCAAAACGTACTGACATAAAAAGTATTCTTATTTTAGGTGCCGGCCCGATCGTTATTGGTCAGGCTTGTGAGTTTGACTATTCAGGTGCACAAGCGTGTAAAGCCCTTCGCGAAGAAGGTTACCGTGTTATCTTGGTTAACTCGAACCCGGCAACCATCATGACCGACCCAGAGATGGCTGATGCAACTTACATTGAGCCAATTCACTGGGAAGTGGTGCGTAACATCATTGATAAAGAGCGTCCAGATGCGATCTTACCGACCATGGGCGGTCAAACCGCTCTAAACTGTGCGCTAGAGCTAGAAAGCAAAGGCGTATTAGCTGAGTTTGGTGTTGAAATGATCGGCGCAACGGCTGATGCAATCGATAAAGCAGAAGACCGTTCACGTTTCGACAAAGCGATGAAAAACATCGGCTTAGACACGCCAAAAGCAGAAATCGTACACTCAATGGAAGAAGCGTTTGCCACCAGCGAGCGCATTGGTTTTCCATGTATTATCCGTCCATCATTTACCATGGGTGGTACTGGTGGTGGTATTGCATACAACCGCGAAGAGTTTGAAACCATCTGTACCCGTGGTTTGGATTTATCACCAACCAACGAGTTATTGATTGATGAGTCATTAATCGGTTGGAAAGAATACGAGATGGAAGTGGTTCGTGACAAAAACGACAACTGTATCATCATCTGTTCAATCGAAAACTTTGACCCTATGGGTATCCATACGGGTGACTCAATCACCGTAGCGCCAGCGCAAACGTTAACTGATAAAGAATACCAATTAATGCGTAACGCATCGGTTGCGGTACTGCGTGAGATTGGTGTTGAAACTGGCGGGTCAAACGTACAGTTTGGTGTATGTCCAGATACTGGTCGCATGGTTATCATCGAGATGAACCCACGTGTATCACGTTCATCTGCACTTGCATCAAAAGCAACCGGTTTCCCAATTGCTAAGATCGCCGCCAAGCTTGCGGTAGGTTACACCTTAGATGAGCTAAGCAACGACATTACAGGTGGCGCAACACCGGCATCGTTTGAGCCGACCATCGATTACGTTGTGACTAAGATCCCTCGCTTTAACTTTGAAAAGTTCGCCGGCTCTGAAGATCGTCTAACCACGCAAATGAAATCTGTTGGTGAGGTAATGGCGATTGGTCGTAACCAACAAGAGTCAATGCAAAAAGCATTGCGTGGTCTTGAAGTGGGCATGAACGGTTTTGACTCATTAGTTGATGTAACTAAACCTGGTGCGAAAACCAAAATCATGCACGAGCTACAAGAAGCTGGCGCAGATCGTATTTGGTACGTAGCAGACGGCTTCCGTTTAGGCCTAACGGTTGATGATATCTTCCGTTTAACCAAAATTGACCGTTGGTTCCTAGTACAAATCGAAGACATCGTTAAAGAAGAGCAACTTGTTGCTGAAGGTGGTTTATCGTCATTAACACCTGAATACCTGCGCAAGTTAAAGCGTAAAGGTTTCTCTGACAAGCGCCTAGCTGACATCATCGGTGTTGCCGAGTCTGAAATTCGTCGCAAGCGTGTTGCAGCTGATATTTACCCAGTATACAAGCGCGTAGATACGTGTGCAGCAGAGTTTAGCTCAGATACCGCTTACATGTATTCAACGTACGATGAAGAGTGTGAAGCGAACCCGTCTGATAAAGACAAGATCATGATCATCGGTGGCGGTCCTAACCGTATCGGTCAAGGTATTGAGTTCGATTACTGTTGTGTTCATGCGGCATTAGCGCTTCGTGAAGACGGTTACGAAACCATTATGGTTAACTGTAACCCAGAAACGGTATCAACCGATTACGACACATCAGATCGCTTGTACTTTGAACCAATTACCTTTGAAGATGTACTAGAAATCGTTCGTGTTGAAAAACCAAAAGGCGTTATCGTGCAATACGGTGGTCAAACACCACTTAAACTAGCGCGTGCTTTAGAAGCGGCCGGCGTACCAATTATTGGTACCTCACCAGATGCGATTGACCGTGCTGAAGACCGTGAGCGCTTCCAAGCGGCAGTTGAGCGTTTAGGTTTATTACAACCAGAAAACGCGACAGTCACATCGCTTGAAGAAGCGGTAGCTAAATCAAAAGAAATCGGCTTCCCATTGGTTGTACGTCCATCATACGTACTAGGTGGTCGTGCGATGGAAATCGTTTACGATGAAGCGGATTTACGTCGCTACATGACTGACGCGGTAAGCGTATCAAACGAAGCGCCAGTATTGCTTGACCACTTCCTTGATGATGCGATTGAAGTTGATATCGATGTTATCTGTGATGGTGAAAACGTGGTGTTTGGCGGCATTATGCAACACATCGAACAAGCTGGTGTTCACTCTGGTGACTCAGCATGTTCATTACCACCTTACAGCATCAGCGAAGACATTCAACAGGTCATGCGCGAGCAAGTAAAAGCACTCGCTTTTGAACTTGGCGTTATCGGCTTGATGAACACGCAAATGGCGGTTAAAGATGGCGAGGTTTACCTAATCGAAGTGAACCCACGTGCCGCACGTACGGTACCATTTGTATCAAAAGCGACTAGCGTGCCATTAGCTAAAGTAGCCGCTCGTGTTATGGCAGGTACTTCGTTAGTAGAACAAGGTATTACGGAAGAAGTTATCCCAGATTACTTCTCAGTGAAAGAAGTTGTTATTCCATTTAACAAGTTCCACGGTTCAGATCCACTGGTTGGCCCAGAAATGCGCTCAACAGGTGAGGTTATGGGAACGGGTGAGACCTTTGAAGAAGCTTACGCCAAAGCAAACTTAGGCGCTGGTATTGAATTGCCTAAAGCTGGTCGTGCGCTTATTTCAGTTCGTAACTCTGATAAAGAGCGTGTGGTTGAGTTAGCGCGTCAGTTAATCGACTTAGGCTTTAAGTTGGATGCCACACACGGCACTGCAATCATCTTGGGTGAAGCCGATATTCCTGTACGATTAGTGAACAAAGTACACGAAGGTCGTCCACATATTGTTGATAGAATTAAAAATGGCGAGTACAGTTATATAATTAACACTACCGAAGGTCGTAAGGCGATCGAAGATTCGAAAGAAATCCGTGGTAGTGCACTTCGTTATAAAGTAACCTATACAACAACATTAAATGCTGCGTTTGCTGCTTGTATGGCACACGCTGCAGACGATAGAACTACTGTAAGCTCTATCCAAGAATTGCATAAAAGGTGTAAATAAAAAATGAGCCAATTTCCAATGACGGTTCAAGGTGCAGAAGCTTTAAAAGAAGAGCTAACGTATCTAAAATCGGTTAAACGTCCAGCGATCGTGCAAGCGATCGCCGAGGCGCGCGAGCACGGCGACTTAAAAGAAAATGCTGAATATCACGCCGCGCGTGAAGAGCAGGGGTTTTGTGAAGGTCGTATTCAGGAAATCGAAGGTAAACTAGGTAACGCGCAGATCATTGATATCAGCAAGCTTCCAAATAATCAGAAAGTGATTTTTGGTGTTACTGTTACCTTGTTAAACATCGATACTGATGAAGAAGTCACTTACAAAATTGTTGGTGACGATGAAGCGGATATCAAAAATAATTTGATCAGCATCAGCTCACCGATTGCAAGAGCTCTAATTGGTAAAGAAGTCGACTCTGAAGTAGAAGTATCTACACCGCGTGGAAAAGTAGAATACGAGATTATTTCAGTAGAACATATTTAATACGATATCGTATTAAGAATAAAAAACGTGGCGATGCCACGTTTTTTTATACCCTGATTTTATAGTCTGGACTTACTCAATGGCTGTTTTGACTACCCTTAGTACATCTCTTTACCATGCATAAAAAGTGTCTAGCGTAGCATCTTGTATAGAAGGGGAAACGATAAGGGAGGTTGTTTAGTCTTGTGAGTTTCCCATTATTAATTAAAAAAATTTCCCCAAAAGCCAACCGAAACATACTGAGCAGCACAAAGCTTCATATGAATTTTTGATCTTAATCAAAAAGCTAATGCGTTTGTAAATAAAAACTATTCTCATTTGCATTTTGCTATGTTAGACTACGTCGCATATTGAGAACAAGTCTTAGATTGATGCTTAGCTCCTCATGACTTTGCTGGTAGTAAAGCGTCAACAACATAAAAAATAATTTTTTGTCATTCTTGGAGACAACATGAAATTTAAACTGTCTACAATTGCTACGGCGCTATTGGTAAGTCAAACGGCATTCGCTGAATCAAATAATGATATTGAACGCGTTGTTGTAGAAGGTAAGTACCTGTCAGTTAACGAGTCAAACTCAGTAAAATCACCTACACCGATCCTCGATGTACCGCAAAGTTTAACCATCATGACAGCGGATGATATTACTGAACGTGGTATTACGAGCATCGGCGATATCATCGATTACACACCAGGTGTTAATACATCTCAAGGCGAAGGTCACCGTGACTCTGTGGTATTTCGTGGTGTTCGTTCAACCGCTGACTTTTTTATGGATGGTAACCGTGATGACGTTCAATACTACCGTTCATTATATAACGTAGAGCAAGTTGAAATTTTACGAGGTCCTAATGCGTTATTATTCGGTCGTGGTGGTACAGGCGGTATTTTAAATCGTGTATCTAAAAAAGCACAATTTGACGAGGGCTTTACCAATTATAAAGCACAAGTAAATTCATTTGGTGGTTACAATTTAGAATTAGATACCAATGTAGCTAGCAGCAAAGATTCAGCTGTCCGCATTAATGCCATGTACGAACAGCTTGAAAATCACCGTGATTATTTTGGCGGTGAGCGTATGGGCTTTAACCCAACGGCACGCTTTGAGTTAAACTCTGACACAACCGTTGATGTGTCTTACGAGTACATTAACCATGAGCGTTTCATTGACCGTGGTATCGCAACCGATGCTGACGGACAGCCAATCGAAGCATTAAAAGATGTTGTATTTGCAGATCCGAGCTTTAACCAACAGCAACTTGAAGCACACGTTTTCAGAGCTAACGTAGAGCACCAATTTAGCGATTACGTTAAAGGTAACTTTAATGCCTTTTACGGTGACTACGATAAGCTTTACCAAAACTTTTATGCAGCAGGCTTTGATGCCGATGCGGACATCGTAACCTTAGATGGTTATGTGGATACCACACAACGTGACAACCTAATCTTGTCGGCTAACTTAGTAAGTGAGTTTGAAACCGGTGATTTTGGTCATACCGTTATTTTTGGTGGTGAAGTGATTCGCACCAAATCTAATCAAGATCGCTACAACCCAGTATTTAGCACCTCAGGTAAAGACAAAGAAGACTTTGTTGTAGGCGCAGATGGCACGTTGAACTTTGATAACTTAACTGGTGTTAATGCCGCTGGTGATAACTTCACCGTAGCGTTTACCGATCTAAATGACGACACCCATGTTAAGCTAGATGTGTTCTCGGTTTACTTGCAGGACGAAATTGCCATCTCTGAGCATTTAGATCTTGTATTAGGTGCACGCTTTGATAGTTTCGATATTGAAGTTGATAACCTTAAAGCAAACGAAACTCGTACTCGTATCGACGAAGAAGTTTCACCGCGTGCAGGTCTTGTGTTTAAGCCTCAAGAGAATATCTCAATTTACGCCAGTTACAGTGAATCTTTCTTACCACGCAGTGGTGAGCAGTACACCGACATCGATGGAAACGATGACAAACTAGCACCAGATACCTACACCAACCAAGAAATTGGTATGAAGTGGGACTTTGAAAGTGGCTTAAGTTTTACTGCCGCAGCGTTTGAAAATACGCAAAGTTCACCACAAGTTTCAAACGAAGACTCATCAAAGTTAGTTATTATTGACCAAGAAATCACCGGTTTTGAATTACAGTTAGCTGGCCACGTGACCAAAGATTGGTTTGTATCGGCAAACTACAGCAACCTTGACGGTGAAATTGTTGACATCAATGGTCCTACTGGCAGAACACCGCGTGAGTTGCCAGAGCACACGTACTCGTTATGGACCACCTACCAAGTAACCCCTGTGTTTGGTTTAGGTTTTGGTGTAACGCATCAAGGTGAAAGCTACATTGATACTAAGAACGCGGCGACTTTGCCAAGCTACACGCGTTTTGATGCGTCAATGTACTATGACTTATCTGACGATTTACGTGTACAGTTAAACCTAGAAAACTTAACTGACGAAATTTACTTCCCGAATGCACATTCAACGCATCAGGTAACAGTCGGCGCACCAGCCAATGCTATGCTAACCATTATCGGTAGCTTGTAATTAACCACTGCTGACATTTGTATTATTAAAGACCGCTTCGGCGGTCTTTTTTTGCTCCGAAATTAGCTAACACAGCTTATCTTGTTGACGTCGTTAGCACGATGTTAGCTAAGTTTGCTACGCTTGTAGTCAGTCGAATTGATATCGTAGTTATCGTTCATAATTTTTTATTAACGAGTGATAAAGTAATGCAAGGTATATTCAATGCTTGGTGCTATGACGCAACTAGCCATTCCATCGCACTATCAAAATGCGAGGTGAAACCATTAGATAGTGGTGAAGTTAGGGTAAAAAATCTTTGTTTTGGCATTAATCCGGTTGATTGGAAGTTTATTGAGTCCAACCCCTTGGTTTGGCCAAACGGTCACATTCCCGGTGTTGATGGTGTCGGCGTGATCGTCGAGGTTGCTGACGATGTTGATAAATCACTCGCAGGTAAGCGCGTTGCTTATCATCAGTCGTTGGTACAGCTAGGGAGCTTTGCTGAACAAACCGTGTTACGTGCAGAGCGAGTGATGCAGGTACCGTTAGTAATAACCGATGCTGTAGCAGCATCATTACCGTGTCCCATGTTAACCGCTTGGCAAGCGTTTCGTAAAATTCCCACTGATAAAGCCGAACATGTATTGGTGATTGGGGTTGGTGCGGTAAACAAAATACTGATTCAATTACTGGTTAAAGCCAATATGATGGTTGATGTGGTGTCAAAAAGCATATCTAAGGATGATGCCAAGTCGCTTGGTGTTTCTAACGTGTTTAGAGAGCAAGGGCGGTTAGAGGCAAGTTATTTTGCTGCCTTCGATGCCGTTGGGAGCTTAAGTGCCAGTCAATATGTAAATAACTTACAGGCGAATGGCCACATAATATGTATTCAAGACAGAATAGAGTCACCAATTGATCCGCCCTTTACGAAAACAATTTCTTATCATGAAATTGCGTTAGGGGCCTTACATCAATACGGTGATGCTCGCGCATGGCGTGATCTTATGGCTGCAGGGGAGAATATGATGGCAGATATTGCAGGAGGTAAAATTGACATTGAGACGCCGGTAATATTTGCATTTGATGAGTGCCTTGATGCGTTAAAACACAGCAAGTACAGTAAGTTGAAAACCGTGGTAGCGCTACCATAGCGAAAAGTATGCGAATCGATAGTGTAACAGGGCATTCAAGTCGGACTTGATAGCGAGCAAAACGGTGTAAATTGTAACTGTATTAACTAAAAAATCAGATTGATTGACCGCCGCTAATTATAACTAAATCATAGGTTTACCTGAATTTAGGTGGTTGTTCTCTATAACCAGGTAATACGACTAGTGCAAATTATACGGATATTATCTGATCGTATGATTCATCACTTGCTATTGGTTGATATTTTTTTAGCATCTCGGTTAATACAGTGTTCGGAATATACTTGTCGCCTTGTTTTTGGCGCTGGCGATTAATTGCTTGTAAATAGCTATGGTCACTCGCTGTTTTGAAGGTAACGGCAATAAAGTGTGCGCTAGGGTAATGCGCTTTAATATTATCCCGCTGTGTTCGAGTTAAATTGGTGAGATCCCAAATGACATTGCTTGACTGTTTGGAGCGTTTAATGGCTTGGTTAAACAACCGTTGGTGTTGCCTGCGAAGAGGGTTATTTATGGCCAATTCAAAAAATTGCCGATAGCGGATGCGATGTTTTTCAGCTAACTTCTCGACGATATTATCAGAAGAAATTACCTGGAAATCATCTCCAAGGGTTTTGATAAGCGAGTGGACGTAGGTGGATTTACCACAACCAGGGGCACCGATAAGAATGTATACGGTTTGTTTAGCCATAAGTTTAATACGCATGTTGGGTTTTCTGCGCGATGCCGATGATGGCCTCGATCCTCACCATGATAATGGTGTTAATAGCGTTATGTCTCTGTATTCATAACAAAAAGCTAAGTGAGCAGAGATAAAAAAAGCGCCTGTGCAATCAAGTTAACCTTGTATTGAGTCTAAGACGCTTTTAAACCATCGATTAATACGCGATGAAATTAGATACGAGGAATGTCGATTTTTTTCTCGTCTGATTGACGGTAAATAATTAATGTTTTACCGATGGTTTGCACTTTCACTGCATTGGTTTCACGAACAATCGCGTCAACAATTAATTGCTTCACTTCGCGATCATCTGTCGGGATTTTTACCTTGATTAACTCATGGTGATTTAATGCTGCATCGATTTCAGCAATAACACCTTCAGTTAAGCCGTTAGCGCCCAGTAATACAACCGGTTTTAAGTTATGGGCTAAGCCTTTTAGGTAGGTGATCTGTTTTTTTGATAAATTCATTGAAATATTTCGTTTAAGTGACTTGAATTACAACCATTTTAACGCCATCTTTGGGGGAATACCAAATGCAATTACAGTATTTTACTAAAATATGAGCAAAGCGAAGAAAAATCGATCAGCCAGTTCGAATCGTTGGATGCAAGAGCACTTCGACGATGAATATGTGAAAAAAGCACAGAAGCTTGGATTACGATCTCGTGCTGTATTTAAAATCGAAGAAATAAACAATAAAGACAAACTGATTAAACCCGGCATGAATGTTGTTGACTTAGGCGCTGCGCCTGGTGGCTGGTCAGAGTATGCAGTAAAAGTTGTTGGTGATGATGGCAATGTGATTGCCTGTGATATTTTACCTATGGAGCCATTGCCGGGTGTTGCCTTCTTACAAGGTGACTTTCGTGAGGATGCCGTTCTTGACACGTTATTAAACCGAATTGATGGTCGTAACGTAGATGTAGTTATGTCTGACATGGCGCATAACTTCAGTGGCAATGAAGCAACCGACCAAGCGCGAAATATGTATTTGGTAGAATTGGCTCTTGATATGTGTCACCAAGTATTGAAGAAAAACGGCAGTTTTGTTGTTAAAGTATTCCAAGGTGAAGGTTTCGACCAATACATGAAAGACGTAAAGGCCTGCTTTAACGTGGTTAAAACGCGAAAGCCAGAGTCGTCTCGAGCTCGCTCTCGAGAAGTATATATTGTGGCTACAGGTTATAAACTGTAGTAGAGTAAGTATTGGGTGACGTTGTTACACTTGAAATTTTGAACAACCGCCCAAATTTACAGTCAATAATAATGAAAACATCGCATTGATAGTTACAAGAGGTCCTCACTTTGAGCGATATGGTTAAAAATCTAATTTTATGGCTGGTTATAGCCATAGTCCTAATGTCTGTGTTTAATAGCTTTACGCCGAGCAATACCGCTGACGCGAAGCTTGATTACACGCAATTTATTACCGATGTTCGATCTGGCCAAATAGGCGAGGTGAAAATCGAATCGAATGGTGTGATTAACGGTACCACCCGTAACGGACAAACCTTCTCCACCATGATCCCGACGCAATATGATAAAGACTTGCTCAATGATCTCATTCAAAACGATGTGAAAGTACAAGGTGTACCGCCTGAAGAGCCAAGCTTATTGGCGAGCATTTTTATCAACTGGTTCCCAATGCTATTGCTTATCGGTATTTGGATCTTCTTTATGCGTCAAATGCAAGGTGGCGGTGGTAAAGGCGCCATGAGCTTTGGTAAGTCAAAAGCACGTTTATTGTCTGATGATCAGATCAAAACAACATTTGCTGACGTTGCCGGCTGTGACGAAGCAAAAGAAGAAGTTGCCGAATTAGTCGACTATTTACGTGATCCATCGAAATTCCAAAAACTTGGTGGTCGCATTCCATCAGGTATCTTAATGGTTGGCCAACCAGGTACAGGTAAAACCTTATTAGCAAAAGCTATTGCCGGTGAAGCAAAAGTACCGTTTTTCTCAATTTCGGGTTCAGACTTTGTGGAAATGTTCGTTGGTGTTGGTGCATCACGCGTTCGTGATATGTTTGACCAAGCGAAAAAGTCAGCGCCTTGTATCATTTTTATTGATGAAATTGATGCGGTTGGTCGCCAACGTGGTGCAGGTCTTGGTGGTGGTCATGATGAGCGCGAGCAAACCTTGAACCAAATGTTGGTTGAGATGGACGGTTTTGAAGGCACAGAAGGCGTTATCGTTATTGCTGCAACAAACCGCCCTGACGTGTTAGATCCAGCATTATTGCGTCCTGGTCGTTTTGACCGACAAGTAACGGTTGGTTTACCTGATATTCGCGGTCGTGAGCAAATATTGAAAGTGCACATGCGCAAAGTACCAATTGCTGATGATGTTGATGCGGCAGTAATTGCCCGTGGTACCCCAGGTTTCAGTGGTGCTGATTTAGCAAACTTAGTAAACGAAGCCGCGTTATTTGCGGCGCGTACTAGCCGACGATTAGTGTCTATGGTTGAATTTGATAAAGCCAAAGACAAAATTATGATGGGCGCTGAACGTCGTTCAATGGTCATGAGCGAAGCGGAAAAAGAAATGACCGCTTATCACGAAGCTGGTCATGCCATTGTTGGTCGTATGGTGCCAGAGCATGACCCTGTTTACAAAGTGAGTATTATTCCTCGTGGCCGTGCTCTAGGTGTGACCATGTACTTGCCTGAACAAGACCGAGTGAGCCATTCTAAGATGCACTTAGAGAGTATGATTTCATCACTGTATGGTGGTCGAATTGCCGAAGATATTATTTACGGCGCAGACAAAGTATCGACAGGTGCGTCAAATGATATTGAACGTGCGACTGAGATCGCTCGCAAAATGGTAACCCAGTGGGGCTTATCAGAAAAAATGGGCCCTATGTTGTATGCCGAAGAAGAAGGTGAAGTATTCTTAGGTCGTACAGCGGCACAACACAAGCACATGTCAGATGATACGGCGAAAGACATTGATGATGAAGTTCGTAGCATTATCGAGCGCAACTACAAACGCGCCGAAGATATCTTAAAGAACAATATGGATATTCTTCATGCAATGAAAGATGCGTTAATGAAATACGAGACCATTGATGCACCACAAATTGATGACTTAATGGCGCGTATTGACGTTCGTGAACCAAAAGGCTACGGTGATGAAAATCGAGACGATAATACACCACCAGCAAATTCAGCTAAGCCAAACACAGATGTCAATAAACCGGCAGATGAACCTGCAAATTAATGCTGCCAGCTAATATTGATTGACTCAAAAACCGCACATTGTGCGGTTTTTTTTTGCATTCATACTCAGAAAATCGGTTGTATAATTATCAAGATCTAACGCTTAAATAGGGTTTATGTTTATCAACGATGGCGTAAATTTTCTAGGTAATGGCTTGGTATTCAAGGCTAGCTCTTTTATAATGCCGAGCATAAAATTTAACAATATTAAAGATTCCATGCTATTTGCCGATAAGTCTCTGCCCTTAGACACCCCTCAAGTAATGGGGATATTAAATGTCACACCAGACTCTTTTTCCGATGGTGGTCGTTATAAAGCCATCGATAGTGCTTTAAGCCAAGTTGAAAAAATGGTGAGAGATGGGGCAACGATTATCGATGTTGGTGGTGAGTCTACCCGTCCAGGCGCTGCTGATGTTGCACTTGCTGAAGAGTTATCACGAACAATCCCCGTTATTGAAGCAATAACACAACGATTTGATGTTATTGTTTCGATTGACACCAGCAAGAGCGACGTGATGAAGCAAGCGATAGGTGCTGGTGCTGGTTTAGTTAATGATGTGCGCGCCCTACAAAATCCTGGCTGTGTAGAGGCTGTGGCTGCCAGTGATGTTGCAGTATGTTTGATGCACATGCAAGGGCTGCCAAGAACTATGCAGCATAACCCGCAATATGATGATGTTGTCACCGATATTATTGGTTTCTTTGAGCAGCGTATTAATGTCTGCAAGCACGCGGGTATCGACAAACAACGTATTATTCTCGACCCTGGCTATGGCTTTGGCAAAACCCTTGAACAAAATTATCAATTGTTAGCACGCCAAAATGAATTACTTGGCTTAGGCTTACCAATTTTGTCAGGCATATCAAGAAAGTCGATGATCGGAAATTTGTTAAATAGAGATGTATCCGAGCGCATGGCGGGCAGTTTATCTGCTGCTGTTATTGCTGCAATGCATGGCGCGCGGATTATTCGAGTTCATGATGTTAAAGAAACTGTTGATGCGCTTGCTGTCTTGCAAGCAACATGGCAGTTTGCATAAAACTTTCAGTGTTGTTGCAACATGTTCGTTGTGGCAATTTACCGTCAAGATTATAAAAAGTTAAGGGAGATTAACCTGTGGCAGAGAGAAAATATTTTGGTACCGATGGTGTTCGAGGCTTAGTAGGGAAAGCGCCAATATCACCAGAGTTCGTTATGAAATTAGGCTGGGCAGCAGGTAAAGTACTGGCGAGCCAAGGCACCAAAACAGTGTTAATTGGTAAAGATACTCGTATTTCGGGCTACATGCTAGAGTCTGCACTTGAAGCTGGGTTTTCTGCTGCAGGCATTGATGTTAGCTTGACAGGCCCAATGCCAACCCCAGCGATCGCTTATTTAACGAAAACATTTCGTGCTGAAGCGGGCGTTGTGATCAGCGCATCGCATAACCCGTTTTATGACAATGGCATCAAATTCTTCTCTACTTCGGGTGAAAAATTACCCGATGACGTTGAACTAGAAATTGAGCGCATGATTGATGAGCCGATGGATTGTGTGCACTCATCACTGTTAGGAAAAGCAAATCGTATAAATGATGCTGCAGGTCGTTACATTGAATTTTGTAAGAGCAACTTCCCGTCTGATTTATCACTACGTGGTTTAAAAATTGTGGTTGATTGTGCCAATGGCGCAACGTATCACATTGCGCCAGCGGTATTTCGTGAACTAGGTGCTGAAGTTATTGAGTATGCAAGCAAACCTAATGGCATCAATATTAATGATGACTGTGGTGCAACATCAATGACCAATATTGCTAAAATGGTTCTGGATCAACAAGCGGATTTAGGTATTGCTTTAGACGGCGATGGCGATCGTTTGATGATGGTTGATCATAATGGTGATGTCGTAGATGGTGATGAGCTTATATATATTATTGCTAAAAACGCTCAGCAGCAGGGTACGTTAACCGGTGGCGTTGTTGGTACGTTAATGAGTAATATGGGTTTAGAACTTGCGCTTAAAGAGCTTAATATTGACTTTACCCGTGCCAAAGTTGGTGACCGTTATGTGATGGAGCAACTAAAACAAAATGGGTGGAAGCTTGGTGCCGAGAACTCTGGCCATATCATTAACCTAGATTGTACATCGACAGGTGATGGTGTTGTTGCTGCGTTAAATGTCCTTGAAGCGCTGGGCCGTTCAGGTAAAACGTTAGCGCAATTAAAAGCTAGCATGAGCAAACTACCACAAATTTTGGTGAACGTACGCTTTGAAGAGGGCAACGATCCGCTAAACAGTGACGAGGTTAAATCACAGGTAGAAGCAGTTGAGACTGAGCTTGCGGGAACTGGTCGAGTGTTACTTCGTAAGTCAGGCACCGAACCATTGATTCGCGTTATGGTTGAAGGCCCAAATGCCGATAATGTTAGAAAACTCGCGAACAGTATTGCTGATAAAGTAAAAGAGTCGGTATAAGTATATCGAGCATTTGATCAACTAAGTTGTTCAAAAATAGCGATAAGTGTTGCTAATTTAAGCAAACAATCATTTGCGCGAGATATTTTCTTGTATCTGCTTTACAAGGTTGCTAATATCTCGCCAAATAATAATGAGGATGCGTAATGAGCAGACAAAGTATTGTTGCCGCGAATTGGAAAATGAACGGTGATACAAATTTAGTTAAGCAAATGATTGAAGGCTTAAATGATTTGCAGTTATCTGAGACTAAATCGGTACTAATCTGTCCGCCAGCGCCTTATCTTGCCAGCCTAAATCATGTCATCGATAATGACCACATCGTAGTAGGTGCGCAAAACATTAGCCAGCATGAAAAAGGTGCGTATACAGGTGAACTTTCAGCTTTAATGCTGAAAGATTTGCAGGTACAATACGTTATTCTTGGTCATTCAGAACGTCGCGCTATGTATGGTGACACGTCTGAGCTTGTTGCTGAAAAACTAGCAACAGCGCTTGAGCATGGTCTTACACCAATTTTGTGTGTCGGAGAAACCGAGCTTGAGCGTGAGAATGGCGAGACCGAGCAAACATTGCAATCACAAATTCAACCTGTGATTGAAAAAGTTGGCATAGAAAGTTTTAAAAATATTGTTGTGGCGTATGAGCCAAGATGGGCAATAGGTACAGGTAAAACAGCCTCTGCTGAGATTGCACAAGCGGCACATCAATTTATTCGTGGATACCTAGCATCGTTTGATGCAGATGTTGCGAACCGAGTACCAGTATTGTACGGTGGTAGTGTCAACGCGGGTAACTGCAAGAATTTATTCTCGCAGCCAGATATCGATGGTGGTCTGATAGGTGGCGCGAGCTTGATTGTAGAAGAATTTAGGAAGATCTGCGAAGCAGTATAGGATTTAAACGTAATGTTGTATCAAGTTTTATTAGTAATCTATTTGATCATTGCCTTAGTTCTTGTTGGTTTTATTCTTATCCAACAAGGTAAAGGTTCAGATATGGGCGCATCATTTGGTGCAGGTTCATCAGCGACCGTTTTTGGTTCATCTGGCTCAGGCAACTTTATGACGAAAACAACAGCTATTCTTGCAACATTGTTTTTCGTTATCAGCTTGTTCTTAGGTAACTTAACTGCACAGCGCACCAAAGCGACTGATGAATGGAGTAACCTTGGTGGCGCTGAGCAAACTGAAAGTGTTGCTCCTGCTACTGATGTACCAGCTAGCGATGACAAAAAAGAAAGCGACGTTCCAAATTAATATCGCTTCATAACAAATTCGCGGATGTGGTGGAATTGGTAGACACGCCATCTTGAGGGGGTGGTGAGCATTGCTCGTGGGGGTTCAAGTCCCCCCATCCGCACCAATTCAAGGTTCAATAAGAACCAATAAAATACAGAAAGCCCTGAGAATTCAACGCTCTGGGCTTTTTTATGTCTGATCAAACCCGATAAGATTCATTGAAATTTAGTCGCACCTCATGGAGTACATACCTTAAATCAAAATTTTGGTATGGCATCATAACCAAAAACAACCACTATTTATCTATCATTATTGTTTCGGTAAGCCCCGTTTTAACGTTCACAAGCAATCCCAAAATACCCCTAAAACTTCCGTAGTCGCTATGCTTAGCAAGTAAGGTTTTGTCTGAAAATGTCTGATCAATACAAGGGTATGTTGGATAAGTTTTTATCTAGCTAAGTGCGATCAGTAGTCACTACAAACAATATCAATGGTATCTTGGTAATCGCCAGCCATAGCAGTGGTTGGGACTTCACCTATTGTCAAGCGAAGCATAAATAGTCTTAAGTAGCCTTCGTAGCCCCGGCACTCCACGTCATATACGTCATCATACGTCAATAATGTGTAATTGCCTTGGCTTAGGTCAATGTTTTTTGTTTCTCTGGGGCAAATGCTGTCATAAACCACAGTGAACGGAACGGCAGAGGTAGCGTTAGTTAAATGGACTAAATTGCTACTGTTTCTAGACCTTATATCTATTCTTAGCGGGAGACTTGAGACACACCCAGCTTGAACGTTTATTTGCTCATAGTTTTCCAGGATGTCAAAATCTATTGCGTGGTGTTCGTCTTCGTTCAGGCCACCAACTCTAAGGTCTATTGTAGATTCAACAGGAATCGTGACATTGACGAGCGCGGTATCTTCAACAGATGATCGTGCTGAAAATGGATTTTGTTTATACAGTTTCAACGAAACCGTGTCGTTATAAACACCAGCTGGGACGTACTGCTTATTGGCGACGGCCATAAAGAACGTTTGCTCTGTGGTACTACCAACCCCAACCGGCTCTCCGGTAATAACTTGCGAGCGCTTGGTTATGCTTGAAGCGTCTTTAATAAAGTTTCCTGAGCTGATATTCTGGCTAGACACTAAAAAATATTCGATCATGTGTGTACCATTATAAGCCCCTCGTTTATAGCTATTGTCGCCGCGCCTTCCAGTGGACGCGGTAACATACCAATTGCACTCATGTGGTCCTGTGTTGGATATCGAAATAGTGTGTTTAACAAATCGAGTTCCTTCTTTCGGTGAATACGCGCCACTGTTCGCAGTCCAATATAAATCGTTAATGGTGTTAAACCTCAGATTACAATCATCTTCGTTATAGCTATACGCGGTAACAGAGAATACTAACAGTGTCATCTGCATACAAAACAATAATATCGAGAATGGGATAAAGCGGTAAATATATACACTTGCTGCCACTATGACACCTTTGTCAGAGAACTTATCTGCTAACTATAGCGTAGCCATCACTCTTGTACTTAATGTACTGAATAAAAAGTAAAAAGATCTATAGAGTCGAGTGTGTTGAGAGCTAAAAAATTTGTTTAATAAGGATTGTTAACTATGCTAGATCTTATAGCTCGTTCACATCATTCAAACAATAGTGTGCGAGTTAATGAGAGTTACTTCAGTTTTAAACTTATTAGGTAACAAAATGGCTATATCTTTTTTTAAAACGATTTTCTCGGTATCCTCGCTGATGATGGTCACTTCTATGTTGGCAGTAACATCAGCAAACGCCGCAAGCTTATCTGGTACTATCGTCATTAATGGTAAGGTGCCATCAGCAACCTCATTGGAGACAACAACAGGAGATTCAATTTTGACCCCCTTGGGCCAAGGATATACTGACCGCAAAGTTGGTACTGTCATTATTAAGAGCAATAATGCAGGTGGCTTTAAAGTTTCGATTCAGTCTGCGACAGGAGGTTATATTGCAATGCCAGAAGCTACTGGCGCAAATGATAGATTAGGGTATACGTTAACGTTATCAAATCCTACAGGAACATGGGGTGATAACCTTACACCACCTGACCCCAGTACCTTGGAGGATATTGACTTTAAGGTAGCCAATCCAAAAGAATTTTCCACTTCGGGAACAGCAACATCATCAACCTCTGTTACCTATGATGTTTCAATCACAACTCCAGTAGCCACCAACTTATTAAAGGGTGATAACTACAGCGATACAATAACATTTAGTATTAGTGATTTGTAATCATATGCGCCTGCTCCTCTTGGTATGTTTAGCTACGGTTATTGCTGTTGGTGCTCTGATTGGTTCGCCTTTGCTTTATGCGGTGGAGATCACTATAAACAATGTCCACTTTTCACCAGGTAACCTGCAGAAGAAGTTAATTCTAAACAATGACGGCGACAATATTGTCGCATTGAAAGTGAGGGTGACGCATAGGACATATAACGAGGCCGGTGTGGAAAATATCGATGAACCCTACAAGGGGATGATGGTGATCCCATCACAAGTGGTGGTTGGCCCAGGTGAAGAGCAAGTGGTTAATTTGCGCTTGACGGAACCATTTCCACGCGAAAGCGAAGTACCTTTGCGACTGATAGTTTCCACAGTGCCGGTGTCACTGGCAAAACAAGTGCCTGGTGAGAACGCCCAAACTGGAGGTGTACAAATGGTTTATCAATTGGTCCGAGCATTGTATTTGACACCAGCGAATGCTCAAGCAGATGTTGTAATAGAGTCGTTGCTAGCCAAAGACAATGGGATGCAGTTAGTACTCGTAAATAAAGGTAATGCACATCAGGTGTTTTATGGCCTAGATGTTAAACTAAATACTGGCTATACCTTTACCATAAGTGGGCAAGAATTAGGTGGCGGTATAAATATGTTACCAGGCGATCGTCGGCTAATAAATTTTAAAACACCGCAAAATTGGCCTACTACACCATGGTCTTCAGCCAAACTGATCAGCAAAGATTAACGCAATGGCGTTGTTGTCACGGTCGTCACCGTATCTACCTTGTTGCGGTTACGGCGTTAAATGTAACTTTGGCTTCAGCTCCTTCCTTTGTCATTGCCCAAAAAAACGATAATCCATCAAGTGCTCGCAGTCAAACCGTCACCCAAGAGCAAAAAGAGCAATTTTTTAGACAGGCGTTTGGTGTAGATATACCAGAAGTTTGGTACAAGGATAGTTTGTTAATTATTGTCAATAACGAGATCACCCAATCACTTCCGGCAGAAATCAACCCTTATTCACAGGCGGTCCGCTTGGATGGCATGCAAGTCATGGAATTAATCAGACTTTATCTAAAGCCTGATGCTGAACTGGACTTGCAAGCGTTCATTACCACAACAGGGTTTGCGGATTTCGAGTCATTGCAACAGCAAGGCTTTTCTTTTCGATTAAATCGACGATCGAATACCTTTGAAATTCAGTTACCTGGCGCACTAAGCCGTTTACAAACATTAGACGCAGGACAAGACTATAAAGCCCAGTCAAAGCAACGAGCTTACCTACCGGAGCCAGTTAGCGGCTTTATTAACGCCTATAGTTATCATGGCGATACTCGTGATGCAAATGGCGATAGACGCTATGCAGGGCAAACCCGTTTTGAATCCAATTTAAATATTAATGGACTGGTCTTTCAGCACGAAGGTAACTACACCAATACAGGCGAAACGAGTTATTGGCAGAACTCTGCCTTGCGTATGATTTACACGCAACACGAGTTAGCGCAACATATTATTATTGGTGAACAATCGCCACTTGATGCTAATTGGTCACTACAGCCTGCACCGACGAGTGGCAGTTTTGCTGAGCGCCTAGTTGGTATTGGCGTCAATAAACGCGTTTCGTTATCAGATTTTGCCCGAACAACCAATAATTTTCAATACAACTTTGTTTTAGAGCAAGGGGCAGAAATTCAAGTATTTGTTAACAATAAACTGGTCTATCAAAAGCAGTTGACCCCAGGAGATTATAATCTAAAGGGGTTACCACTAGAGCAAGGCGAAAATGACATCCAAATTGTGATATATAAAGATGACGGGCAAGTGGATGACTTTACAGATACATTTTATAACAGCCCCTCTTTACTGGGAGAAGGTGAACGAGAGTGGCAATTTGCCGCAGGCTATTTATACGAAGGTCCTTATGATCTAACACGATTAGATGAACAAAATCCTCTTATGTACGGCATGTATCGGATGGGGTTATCAAGTTATTTCGGCATAGCACCATATTTTCAATATCAAGAAAATCGGCAGTTTTTAGGTGTATTAGCGCAACTAGGAACGAGCTTTGGGCAAATTAACCTTGATCTGTCACAAAGTAACGATAGTGTCGTTGGCACTGGTAGCGCAATTCGCTTAGAGTTACTCGGCGAGCCGTCGTACCGGCCATTTGGCTTTTTTAATAACAGTTACCGAAGCTTTAGCGTAACTGCCGAGGCTTATAGCGAAAATTATACCGCCACAGCAGTAAGCGCTTCTTCAGAGGACTCTAATGCTCGCTTACCTTATCGTTGGAGCATCAATCCTGCGTTAGAAATAGGGTTTAGTGACAAAATGAGGCTGAGCATAAGCGCTATTTATAGCAAAGTAAACCAAGCCGATAATCAGCAAAATAATTTTAGATATAATATCCGTCTGTTACATCGTTGGCGTCAGCTAGATTTTGGCTTGGAATTTCAACGTGGCGCTGAGACATTTTTAGGACAAGATGAAAATCAGCTAAACTTCAACATAACCTACAATGGAAGCTCTGGAAGAAAATATTTGCGAGCAGAGCATAATACCGCTAATAGATCGGAGTCGTTGCAAGCGACCTTTAGACCTCAGTCAAATCGGCAAATGCAGTATCAGGTAGATCTTCGAAAACTTTCTGAAAACTCTTACCTGCGAAGAGTAGGGGTAAGCTATCGCGATGGTTATGTAAACCGAAGCCTTACCATTGAGAGTCGAGCAAACTTTGGCGTTGAAAAGAAATCGATCGCAGCTGGTTGGCAAGGTGCACGAGGCGCAATTTATTCATACCTTACTGACGATGAGAACGCCGCCAATATGGGATTTGTCGGTATTGAAAGTGCGTTGGTGTTTGCTGGTAACAAGTTTGCTATTGCCCGCCCCGTTGATGATAGCTTTGCTATTCTCTACCCGGCTGAGGGCTTAAAGGGATCTAACATCGTATTTAATAATCGAGCTCAAATTGATTGGTTAGGACCTGCTGTGGTGTCTAATTTAAATTCGTATCAAAACACCGGTATATCGGTAGAAGAAAGTCATGCACCTGTTGGCGCTGATTTGGGTTCAGGGTATTTTTATGTTAAGCCGAGTTACGCCTCAGGCACTGCAATTAAAATTGGACAAGGTGGCACACTGCTACTTAATGGCGTATTGGTTGATGAGAAGGGGGAACCTTATAAACTCGCGACTGGCCGCATTGAATTGTTAGCAAATGAACAAAGTGATAAACCTAAACTATTTTTTACCGATGAATTTGGTAACTTCTCTATATTAGGGTTAGCAGCGGGGCGTTATCAACTGATTGTGGATGACGAAGATTATCAGCCTGTGGAGTTAGTCATTGAGCAAGCTGAAGATGGCATTATCCAAGTTGGAACGATAACAGTTAAGAAAAAATGACCTAATATTTGGTTGTTAAATAGCCTAACTTGCGACTGTTTAGTTTTGCGCAGTTGTTGTTGGGTTACTAAAGGCCTTAACGCAAGTTAACTACCAGTTGACATGAGTTTCTTTAGTCGTTTGAAGTTACTTGCATAACCTGTAATTTACCCTATGCTGAAAATTAAGGCTCTTTGCTCCATGCTCTGGCACGTATAACGATGTAAGGTGGGGTAATTAATCGGTATTTTCTTCGATAATATAATCAGGTGAGATAATGGCGACATCTGCGTTAAAGACACTCATTGCAACTTATTCGTCGCTAATTTTGGCTACGATGCTTTCGGTAACCACATCTTATGCGGCAAGCTTATCAGGCACCATTGAAATTAATGGTGTTGTACCCTCTGAGACATCGTTAACGACAACCACCACAGCAGAGGCTACATTGAACCCTTTAGGGCAGGGGTATACTGACCGTAAAGTGGGTACTGTGGTAATTAAGAGTAATAGCGCAGCTGGCTTTATGGTATTAATTGAATCTGAAAATCAAGGATATATCGCTAAGCCTGATGCGACAGGGAGTAGTGACCGACTAGGATACACGCTAACCCTAACCAACCCACAGGGAATAGTGGGAGAGGGGCTTAGACTGCCTCCTCCTTATGTATTGATTAATCTTGACTTTAAAGGGGTAAACCCCAAAAGGGTTCCGTTTGTGGGCAAACCAAAATCTCCAACATCCATTACTTATGATGTTACGATCACTACTCCTGCAAATCCAAATCTGTTAGTTGGCGAAAATTACAGTGACACCATTACGCTATCTATGGTTGAGTTGTAGCGTATATTCCTGATGTTTTGTGTTTCAACCTAGGCTAGTTTTTAACCTGTTTATTTTCCTGACGAATGAACGATTAACGATACTTCTCGTTGGGTCATACCACTACACGTGTCATGCATTCGAATAAGTTACTGACGGTAGAGCGTAATGTAACGTACATGCACACAAATCACATGATCATAAGTTTGCAAAAGTGCTTAACTCCATAACCCCTTGTCACTAGTTAACGTTTTACGAAAAATATTCCTTAAGCTGATTAATGGTTGGCTGATAGCGAAACACCAACTGACCATCGACTAATATATTGGGCGAATGCTTAAGGTTGTATTGTGAAACGAGCTCTGGGTGTTGCTCAATATAATCAATGCGGCAATCGACACCGACACATTGCATTTCGTTTTTAAGATTGGCAATACTAAAATCTGTTTTGGTCACTAATAGTTGTACGTCCACGTTGCTTACCTCCGAGCTTGTCTGTCTTCGAGCTTGTCCATCCTTAAGTATAGTTGTATGCGTCCGTGTAAGTGCAGTAGCGGTTTGAAGATTTTAGCTTTTCCATCTAGGCTTGAATTATAAGCATTTTAACGTACTGATTAATAATAATTTATCGCCAGCTTTTGGTGATGACGTTAGGACTACATTATTCATGTCACAAACCCTTACCCGCAACCCGTATACTGGTGATGTTATCGCCAAATACCCTCAAGACAGTTTGTCTGTTATTGATGAAAAAATCGCTCATTTACGACAGCGCTTTCAACAATGGCAAATGGTTGATGTCGCAGAGCGTGTTGCGCTGTTGCGCAGTGCCTGTGATTACTTTGAAGCAAATCGCAAGCAAATTGCCCAAGATATTACCGAGCAAATGGGCAAACCGTTAAGCCAAGCTAACCAAGAAATAAATGGCTTTTTTGAGCGTGCAAATTATTTATTGGCTAATGCACAAACGTTTTTAGCCGATGACATCATACTCGATGATAACAGCTGTGAACAACGTATTAGCCATCAACCGCTTGGCGTTGTTGTGGTTATTGCCGCATGGAATTATCCATTGCTCATTGCCGTGAACAGTGTGCTTACAGCTTTGTTGTGTGGCAACACTGTGTTGTTAAAACATGCGTCTATGACAACCGCGATAGGCGAGCATTTTCAGCGAGCTTTTGGCCATATTCCCGGTCATGAACATTTATTACTGCAAACCGTTACCGACCATGATGTGATGGCAAATGTGCTGCAACACAGTGATATTAGTCATGTTGTATTTACTGGGTCGAGTTCAGGTGGCCAACACGTTTATCAACAAACAGCGCATCAATTGAATCCGTGCCATTTAGAGCTTGGTGGCAAAGATGCCGCCTACGTTGATATCGATACTGATATTGACAAAGCGGCCGCAAGCCTAGTCGATGGCGCTATGTATAACGCGGGACAATCGTGTTGTGGTATTGAACGTGTCTACGTGCATGAAAAAATTTACGACGCCTTTATCGATGCTTGTTTGCGAATTATTGCAGATTATCGATTAGGCGACCCTATGGATGAGGGTACTAGCATAGGGCCATTAGCAAGCGCAGAGTCGGCCATATTAATGAGAGAGCACGTGAGTGAGGCAGTGGCACAAGGGGCCATGTTGCTTACTGGCGGCGATAGTCAAACCATCGGTCATGCGATATTTTTTCAGCCGACCTTGTTGGCCAATACCAATAATTCAATGCAAGTGATGCGCGAAGAAAACTTTGGTCCTATTTTGCCATTAATGGCGGTGACGGATATGTTCCAAGCAATCAAGCTGATTAACGATAATCATTATGGTTTAAGCGCCGCTATTTACAGCAACGATAATGATAAGGCAACTGAGTTTGCTAACTGTGTAGAGGTGGGCACTGTGTTTCAAAATCGATGCGATTATTTGGCGCCAGCATTGCCTTGGACGGGATGGAAGCAAAGCGGTATTGGCTCTGGGTTATCTAAGTATGGCTTTTACGGTTTAACCAAGCGCAGAGCCATAAATTTTAATAAGAAATTATAACGTATCGAGAGTAGGCTATGTCATCAAAGATAGAAACAAAAATAAACCAGCTTGAACATGAAGGCATTAAATGGGTAAAACTGGCTTTCACCGATATTGATGGTGTTCATCGTGGTAAATATGTCAGCCTAGAAAAATTTGCGTCGATTTTAGAACATGGTGCCGGCTTTTGTGATTGTGTGCTTGGTTGGGACATGAACGACCAACTCTACGACAATACCGAATTTACCGGTTGGCACACGGGTTTTCCTGATGCCTTGTATCAAGTCGATTTAAGCAGTGAACGGCGATTACCCGACGAGAACAATATCCCATTTTATTTAGTCGACTTTGTTAGCAACGATGGTCAACCACACCCCATTTGTCCGCGCAGTGTTTTAAAACGTGTATTAGCGAAAGCCAGCGACATGAATATTGGCGTAAAACTGTCGTTTGAATATGAGTTTTTTCTGTTTAATGAAACGCCAGAATCGGCGCGCGAAAAAAACTATCAAAACTTAACGCATTATACACAGGGCAATTTTGGCTATTCATTACTGCGCGCTAATACTAATTCTGATTTGTACCATCAATTTCTAGATTATTGTCAGCGCATGAATTTTCCCATTGAGGGGCTTCATTGTGAAACTGGCCCTGGCGTGTGGGAAGCTGCAATCGCCTATGACGACGCGTTGGTTATGGCAGATAAAGCTGCCTTGTTTAAAACCTTTGCTAAAAGCTTTTTTCAAAAACGGCAGTTGATGGCGACCTTTATGGCTAAGTGCTCGATGGATTATCCGGGGCAAAGTGGTCATGTACATCAATCGCTATATAACGCTCAATCGGGTGAAAGCTTGTTTTTTGAAGAAAACGCCGAGCATCATATCAGTCAAACGATGCGCCATTATATTGCCGGCCAGCAACGTTACTTAAAGCCATTGCTGGCGCTGTGTTCGCCAACTATTAACTCTTATACACGCCTAATCAAAGGTTTTTGGGCGCCAACCGCGGCGACCTGGGGCATTGAAAACCGCACTACCGCATTGCGTGTTATCGGCAATAGTGCCAAATCGCAACGGGTTGAGTTTCGCCTAGGCTCTGCCGATGCCAATCCTTATTTAGTTGCAGCAGCGGTGATCACCTCTGGCTTACTTGGTATTGAGCAACAGCTGCAACCAAGTGAGCCGTTATTAGGCAATGCTTATGAGCAAGAAGATAATTTACCTGAGCATTTGCAATTGGCTACCAATTTACGTGATGCCAGCCGTGATTTTAACCAATGTGAGGCGGTTAGGGAGATACTAGGCGAGGAATTTTGTCAGCACTTTTTTGCAACACGAATGTGGGAAGTGAGAGAATATGAGCGTCAGGTAACGGATTGGCAATTGCAACGCTACTTTGAAATTATATGATGGCAGAAAGGAAAAGGACGAATTTTATGCAGCAATTTAATTTTCCAACCACCATATATTTTGGTGACGGAGCTCTGGCTGGCCTTGCACGTTATTTACATGAAAAAACTCATAAAAAGGCATTATTAGTTACTGATCGCACCCTAGTCGAGCTTGGCTTAGTTGAGCAAGTTGTTAACGTTATTGAGCTGCACATTGACGTGGTGATATTTGCTGATGTTCACGCCAACCCGATTGAGCAAGATGTTGAGCAGGGGCGCGCCACATTTATAGATAACCGTTGTGACTGCATTATTGCCCTTGGTGGCGGTAGCCCTATGGATGTGGCTAAGGTAATAAAAGTGGCGACGACGCACCCGATGCCATTGGCGCAATACGATGATGCGCTCGGTGGTGATAAACTCATTGTTAATGATATGCCGCCGTTGTATGCGATCCCAACAACCGCAGGTACTGGCAGTGAAGTAGGGCGCTCAGGGGTTATCATATTGCGAGACAGTGGTCAGAAAACCATTATATTTGCGCCACAATTAATGCCCGATATTGCCGTGCTAGCTCCTGAGTTAACAGTCAACTTACCCACCCATATTACCGCGGCAACCGGTATCGATGCCTTTACCCATTGCCTTGAAGCGTTCTTTGCCCCGGTTTTTCATCCCATGGCGGATGGTATCGCCCTTGAGGGGATGCGTCTTTGTTTAACACACCTTGCAACGTGTGTTAAACGGGGCCAAGACATTAATGCCAGAGGTCAGATGCAGTTAGCTGCCACCATGGGGGCAACGGCGTTTCAAAAAGGCTTAGGCATGACCCATTCGCTTGCTCATCCGTTATCAGCAGAATTTAATATCCACCATGGCCTAGCCAATGCCTTGTTACTCCCCTATGTATTGGCTTTTATTGAACAACAAGTAAACCTTGATGCTGAGCAAATCAGTAAAATTAATCGGGTAAAGCAGTTGTTTGCAGAGCAAGGCATGGTTTGTGACTCGTTGGCACAAGCATGTGAAACCTGGTTTACTGAATTAGGTATCCGTTTTGGCTTAAAGCATCAAGATATTGCTGAGTCTGATTTGTCAATGCTCGCTGATAAAGCCTTTGCCGATCCATGCCATCACAGCAACCTTATCGTCGTTAATCGTGATGATCTGTTCGCGGTTTACCAAAGGGCGTGGTAATGCATATTGCTTTATTATTATGTGATCATGTGAAACCGCAATTACGCCATGTTAGTGGTGATTACGCTGACATGTTTACGGCCATGTTTGCTAAATACGCCCCCCGCGTTAAGCTAACGCTATTCGATATTCAAGCAGGTATCTACCCTGAGAATATCGACGACTACGACGCATTTCTCAGCTCAGGCTCGGCCTCTTCGGTATATGAGCGCGATGATTGGATCATCGAATTTATGCTATTTGTGCGGCAATTGTTTGCTGCCAACAAAAAGTTTATCGGCATTTGTTTTGGCCATCAAATGATAGCTCATGCGCTCGGCGCTGAGGTAACATTATCTGAAAAGGGCTGGGGTGTGGGTATTAAAACATCAAGGGTAGTAAACCCAAAACCGTGGATGCAGCCAAAAGCCAGTGAGTTTGCGATGTTGCTTTCGCATCGTGATCAAGTGCTCTCCTTGCCTGAAAACGGCCAAGTATTGGCATGTAACTCACATTGCGATATTTCTATGTTTCAAATAGGCAATAACTTTTTGGGCTTACAAGGTCACCCAGAATTTACGCCAGAATATGCTAAGGCGTTAATGGATTTTCGCCACGAAATTATTCCTGAAGATATTCGCAAGCAAGCGGTAGCTACGCTGGACAAGCCTTTGAGTACGGCAACGCTCGTTGACTGGTTATTGGCGTTTATTCGCAGTAGTTAAACTAAATGATTTGCGTAAGCCAGACTATTAAGAGAGCAGCATAATCTGCTGATGATTTTGTCATGTCGCATCAGATCCTAGCGATACTTATCACACCACAATGCCAAGTCACAGATGACGCGATATACATTTACCTGCCGTAAATTCCTATCCCAACAATTAGCTATATAGCTATAACGATTAGTCATAACCATGGTTAATGAATTTATCTCTTCGCATTGTCGATATTCACAAGCTATCGAGCAAATGGACGATGTATTGAACCCGCTTTACGCTTATTAATTGTTGATTAAATTGCCACATTTCATATTAACCTGCGGAGCATTGATGAAGTTCACCCTAACTGATGAGCAGAGCATGATCCAACAATCGGCCATCAAGTATTTACAAGATTCAGTCACGTCTGAGTCTGTGCGTAGTGCCATGGCATCTGGTGTCGGCTATAACCTTGAGCATTGGCAACATATCACTAATGAGCTGGGTTGGTCAGCGGTTCATGTGCCACAAGCATATGCAGGATTAAATTTAAGTTATGTCGAGTTGGTATTGCTACTAGAGCAAATGGGCAGATATTTGTATTGTTCGCCATTTTTGGCAAGCAGTGTTATGGCCACCAATACCTTATTATTAGCGGCAACGGCGCAACAAAAAGCGGATTATATACCTACTTTATGCAGTGGTCAGCAAACGGCCACGTTAGCATTTGTTAGTCTTGATGGTAGCCGTAATGTGATTGATTGGGGAACTAACTCGGTACAAGCGACCTATCAGACGAGGCAAGATGGCTTTCAACTCAACGGTACCTTTCACTATGTTATCGACGGTCATACTGCCGATGTGATTATTGTTGCCGCACGGCAGATAGGCACTGAAGGGGATGATGGCGTCAGTTTGTTTATGGTACCTGCTAATATGACTGGCGTTGAGCGATGTTTACAACCGACCATGGATCAAACCCGCAAACAAGCGCTTATCAAACTGAACAATATTGTTGTGCCGCGCCAGAACTTAATTGGCAGCGAGGGCAAAAGCGCCGAGCATCTGGTTAATAGCATTGCACTAGCCAATATCGCTTTAGCCGCTGAGCAAGTCGGTGGGGCTCAGCAAGTGCTTGATAATACCGTTAACTACACGAAAGAGCGTTACCAGTTTAATCGCCCCATCGCCAGCTTTCAGGCAATAAAACACAAAGCGGCAGATATGATGTTACGCTGTGAAGTAGCTCGTTCAGGTGTGTACTATGGCGCATGTGTGGCGAGCGACTTTATGCTACATAAAGCAAATGCCAAAGAGCTTAGAGAAGCGGCGAGTATTGCTAAGGCCTATGCAAGTAACGCTTACTATGATAATGCAAGCGAAAGCCTGCAAATGCATGGTGGTGTAGGTTTTACTTGGGAATTTGATGTGCATTTATATTTTAAACGCGCAAAAGCATCACAGCTTTTTTTAGGGAATAGCAATCATCACTATGAACAGCTTGCAGATCAGTTACTCGGGTACTAGCAGACAAAGGATTAACTATGCAATTAACGTTTAGTATGCAAGATGAAGCGTTTCGCACTGACATCGCCGACTGGTTAAATGATAATTTGGTTGGCGAATTTGCTAGGTTGAAATATCGCGGTGGTCCGGGTGATGAGCACGCCTTTGTCAAGCTGCGTAAACGATGGGAGCAAAAGCTCGCCTCAAGCGGTTGGACTTGCGTTGGCTGGCCTAAACAATACGGTGGTCGCGGCTTATCCATTGAGCAGCAAGTCATTTTTTTCGAAGAATATGCGCGAGCCGGCGCACCAGGGCGAATGGGCCATATTGGTGAAGGCCTTGCAGGTCCTACTATTATCGCCTTTGGAAGTGAACAACAAAAACAAAAATATTTGCCGGGCATTGTTGCTGGTACCGAATTTTGGTGCCAAGGCTACTCCGAGCCAAACGCGGGCTCCGATTTAGCGAATGTGAAAACCAAAGCGACCTTTGATAAACAAACCAAGAAATGGCGTATCTCTGGGCAGAAAGTTTGGACATCACTTGCCAACGAAGCAGATTACGCGTTTGTTATTGCCCGTACCGATCCACAATCTCAAGCGCACCAAGGATTGGGCTTTTTCCTCGTGAAATTAGATCAACCTGGGGTTGATATTCGTCCCATTCAGCAACTCACCGGGACCTCAGAATTTAATGAAGTATTTTTTGAGGATGCCGAGTGTGGTGACGATGACATTGTTGGCGAACCGGGTCAGGGCTGGCAAATCGCCATGGGCTTGTTAGGGTTTGAACGGGGTGTATCAACCTTGGGTCAGCAAATGCAATTTCAAAATGAATTGGACGCCATTATTGAGGTAGGCAAACAAAACGGCATGGCACAAGATCCCATGATCAGACAGCGTATCGGCAAAGCGCATGCGGAACTTAAGATCATGCGTTATAACGCCATGCGTATGCTTTCTGGGCAAAACAGTGATGGTGCTCTGCAAAAAGAGGCCTTGGTTTATAAACTCTTTTGGTCGACCTGGCACCGTGCACTTGGTGAATTAGCCATAGATATGTTGGGGCCTGAAGGGCAATTGTTAGTTAACTCGCCGTATGAGCTTAGCCGCCTGCAGGCGCTGTATTTATTTAGTCGTTCGGATACCATTTATGGTGGTACCAATCAAATTCAGCGCAATATTATTGCTGAACGTGGTTTAGGTATGCCAAAGGAGCCGAGATAAAGGAGCCGAGACAGTAACAGAGGGATAGGTGCTTACAAGGTCTGTTCGGGGGGAGCTTATAAACAGTCCCTACAACCACTTATTCTTCTTAAGTAACAGCATCAACAATCCTGTGATCACCAGCAAAATTAGGGTGACAATATAAAATGCGTTAGGATCATCCATGCCAGGTATACCCCCGACATTAATGCCAAGTAAACCGGTTAAAAAGCCCAAGGGTAAGAAAATTCCGGCAACAATCGACAAGACATACATACGATTATTCATGGTTTGGCCTAATTGGACGTTAATTTCTTCTTGTAATACATTGGCACGCTCTTTACATAAATCGAGCTCTTCAATATATAACTGCAGGTGGTTAAGTGCTTCTCGTATTTCAGCTTTTTGCTCTTGCTCTATCAGCTTATTCTTATCGCTGATTAAAACGAGTAAAGCATCACGTTGCGGGCCAAGGTAGCGCCGAATGGATATAATTTGTCGACGAAGATTAGCCAGATCTGATTGGGATATCGTCTGTCGGTTGTCAATAACGCCATCTTCAAATGTTGACAGTGTTTCTTCGATAAAATGCACGGTACCCGCCATGTTGTCATTTAGGTTGTATATCAATTCAACCAGCCAATGGCTTGGCGACCTTGGACCACGCTGATGGTGTATATCATCGGCAATGCTCTCGAGCGACACTAGGCGCCGCCTGCCAGTCGACACAATATCATCAGCAGTCATAAAAATTCGAATCGACACCATGTCTTCAGGGTCGGAATTTTTTGCTAAATTAATGCCGCGCAGAGAGACGATAAGACCTTCGTCAATTAAATTCGCTCGCGGTCTGGTTTCTTCCGAAAGCAGTGCATCGACAACCATACTATTGAGCGCTAATTTCTCAAGTTGCTGTTTTGTATCCACATCGGTGTAATTAAGGTGTAACCAACGACAGATGTTTTTCTCTTGGCAATCTTGCGTATATTTGGCTTGCTGTTGCAAGTTAAAGTCATATTCTTGTAATGCTTGATTGTTCATAGATAGCTCAAAAATGTCGTGGTTTATCTAGCGTATTGTTGGGGTACTTGGTCGTGAGTTTATTATGTCACGTGTTATTGATAACTAAATGATATTTTTTCTTAAAAAGCAAGATATTAGCCACGCTATTTTGTTGCCGAGACAAGTAACGGTAGGCAACAAAGAAAGAAGGTAGTGAAATAAGTGGCGTGCTGCAGTTTTGCAGATTAAGCGCTAGATACCGATAAGGCTTTTTATCTAGCGCTTAACACTTAGTGTTGAACATTTGCGCTCAATAACTCGAGCTCAATAATGCTGGCTTAGCGTCACTGGTCGAAGCGATCTGCGTTCATCACTTTTGTCCATGCGCGAACAAAGTCATCGACAAATTTTTGCTTGTTGTCATCTTGTGCATAATGTTCTGCGTAAGCTCGCAAGATGGAGTTTGAACCAAAAACAAGGTCAACACGCGTCGCAGACCAAACAACGTTTTCGCTGTCTCTGTCAATGCCCAGGTAATGATCGCCATCAGGTTGCCATTGATATTTCATATCCAGTAAGTTTACAAAGAAATCATTGCTTAAGGCGCCAACGCTTTGGGTTAACACGCCGTGCTTGCTACCACCGTAATTGCAACCCAATACACGCATACCGCCAAGCAAAACAGTCATTTCCGGGGCGGTGAGTCCCATCAGTTGACATCTATCGAGTAGCATTTCTTCAGCGGTTACCACATAGTCATCTTTTATCCAGTTGCGAAAGCCATCATGCAGTGGTTCAAGTACCGAAAACGATTCGGCATCGGTCATATCTTGTTCTGCATCGCCACGACCTGGTGTAAATGGCACAGTAATGTTAAATCCTGCTCGACTGGCGGCGTTTTCGATACCAACATTACCGGCAAGAACTATAATATCCGCCAAACTGGCGTTGGCATTTTGCGCTATGGGTTCTAGTGTGGTTAGTACCCGAGCTAAGCGACCAGGTTCATTACCCGGCCAATCTTTTTGTGGTGCAAGGCGAATACGAGCACCGTTAGCGCCACCACGCTTATCCGATTGGCGGAAGGTTCGGGCACTATCCCAAGCGGTCGTGACTAAATCACTTATCGACAGGTCGGTATTATTGATCGCCGCTTTTACTTGGCTTATATCAAATGTGCTATTGCCACTTGGTACGGGATCTTGCCAAATAAGTTGCTCATCAGGTACATCAGGCCCGATGTATCTGCACTTAGGGCCCATATCGCGATGGGTTAACTTAAACCAAGCACGGGCGAACACATCTTTAAAATATTCTGGATCTTGATGGAATGTTTCAGAAATCTTGCGATAATCCGGATCCATTTTCATCGCCATATCGGCATCCGTCATCAGCGGCATGGTGCGAATAGATGGGTCTTCTACATCAACTGGCATATGCTCTTCTTTAATGTCTACTGGGCGCCATTGATTGGCACCGGCTGGGCTTTTGCTTAATTCCCACTCGTAATTAAGGAGCATTTCAAAATAACCGTCATCAAATACCGTAGGGTTGCTTGTCCAAGCGCCTTCAATGCCACTGGTGACGGTATCTCGTCCAATCCCGCGACTTTTTTTGTTAAGCCAGCCAAAACCTTGATCTTCAATTTCAGCACCTTCTGGCTCAGGACCTAATATACTTGCATCGCCATTGCCATGTGCTTTGCCCACCGTGTGGCCGCCGGCAGTTAAAGCAACGGTTTCCTCGTCATTCATTGCCATGCGAGCAAAGGTTACACGAATATCATGCGCGGTTTTAAGTGGATCGGGCTGGCCATCAACCCCTTCAGGATTGACATAAATAAGGCCCATCATCACAGCAGCTAGCGGATTTGCTAAATCACGCTCGCCAGAATAGCGGGTGCCTTCGCTACCAGACGGCGCTAACCATTCTTTTTCTGACCCCCAATATGTATCTTTTTCTGGGTGCCAAATATCGGCTCGGCCAAAGCCAAAGCCAAAGGTTTTTAATCCCATTGATTGATAAGCTAAGGTACCAGCGTAGGCAATTAAATCTGCCCAGCTCAATTTATTGCCATATTTTTTCTTTATTGGCCATAGCAAGCGGCGAGCCTTGTCTAAGTTACCATTATCAGGCCATGAGTTAAGAGGCGAAAACCTAAGATTACCGGTACCTGCACCGCCACGACCGTCGGCAATTCGATAACTACCGGCGGCATGCCATGTCATACGGATCATCAATCCACCATAGTGTCCCCAATCCGCAGGCCACCAAGATTGGCTATCGGTCATCAGGGCGGTTAAGTCTGCTTTTAATGCAGCATAATCCAAGCTTTTAACTGCTTCTTGGTAATCGAAGTCGGCTTCCATAGGATCGGTTTTCTGATCGTGTTGATGCAAAATATCTAGATTCAACGTTGTCGGCCACCAACTATCATTTGACTGTTCGTTTTTGGTTAATGCGCCGTGGGCGATAGGGCACTTTCCTGATGACATAAAGATCTCCGTTCTAACAAGTTAACAAGTAATTACAGATACCTATAAGGTATAGGTTAGTTATCTGTGATAAGCATAATTAGCTAAAGAATAAGCAGGCGAATTACCCTAATGATAATTCCTGTCTATACTCAACTTACGAAGACGATCTGGTGCGTTTCGTCATTCTTGTTAGGTAACAATTAATTTGGAGAAAGCATATGTTAGGTGAAAAACACTCGCTATTGGATGACTTCCCAGAGTTTAGTGAGGTAATAAAGAAATTAATGGCGGATAGTCCGCAATTTTCTGAGAAAAACAAACGCTATAATGAGCTCGATAAAGAAATTCGCGTGTTAGAGCTTAATAATGCACCTATCGATGACGAGGCGATGCACCAGTTAAAACATGATCGAGCAGTGTTAAAAGACGAGTTATTTGAGGCATTACAGAGCGCTAATTAACCTCAGTTTATTCATGAAAAAGATCTTGCTGCTGTGTGCTCATCCTTCACCACATCGCTCAGAGGTTAACAAACCGCTTTTTGACAACGCCTCAGCGTTGGATTTTGTAACGGCAGTAGATATTTACCGAGAATATCCGCGCTTTGACATTAACATTGATCGCGAACAACAGCGCTTATGTGAGCATGACGTGATCATCTTTCAATTTCCGTTTTATTGGTATTCAACGCCTTCCATTTTAAAAGAGTGGCAAGATTTAGTGCTAGAATACAATTTTGCCTATGGCACTAAAGGAACTGCACTGCATGGCAAAACATTTTTGTGTGCGATCAGTGCCGGCGGTGCAGAAAACGCCTATCGTGCCGAAGGTTATAATCACTTCACTGTACGCGAACTACTGCAACCGTTGGAGCAAACGGCACGATTGACGGGGATGAATTACTTACCTCCCTTCGCCATATTTTCAAGTCGTTCGGCTAGCGAAGACGAACGACTTGAGCCGCACATTGCTCATTGGCAACAGCTCTTGCGGGCACTACACCTTAATACTCTCGATATAAATAAGGCGCAACATCTCAATACCCTCAATGATGACTTAACGAATCTTATCACCGATACTGTCAACGCAGAGCCTAACTCTGACGCCATCGTGGCAAAGCCTGCTGGTCCCCCCATTGATGATTAAGGTACGACGATGACGGTCTATTTCATTCAAGCCTTTATTTACTTAGTCTCTGCCGTCATTATGGTGCCATTAGCGAAGAAGTTTGGGCTTGGCTCGGTGTTAGGCTATTTGATTGCCGGCGTATTGATAGGGCCAGTGCTTGGTATTGTTGGTCAAGAAACTGTATCCATTCAGCACTTCGCCGAGTTCGGTGTGGTGATGATGCTTTTTCTTGTTGGCTTGGAGCTAGAGCCAAAAATGCTTTGGCAAATGCGCAATCGCTTACTTGGCTTGGGTGGGTTGCAAGTGGTGTTAACCGCGGGGTTAGTTACGCTCATAGCGCAGATGTTAGGGCAACCGTGGAACATCGCTTTGGCAATTGGTTTGATATTTTCTTTGTCATCAACCGCCATAGTTTTACAAACCTTTAATGAGAAAGGCCTCACCAAATCCGAAGGCGGCCAGAATGCGTTTTCTGTTTTGCTTATGCAGGATATTGCCGTTATACCAATGTTGGCACTGATTCCTCTGCTCGCCATGCCGGAAGTCGCCGATGCCGCGCTGCATCTACAAAATGAAGTCGATCACCACCAAGAGTTTAATTTAGTGGCAGGCTTACCAGCATGGGCGTATACCTTAGCGATAATAGCCAGTATTGCGGTTGTGATTGTAGGCGGTCATTTTTTAAGTCGGCCATTATTTCACTATGTGGCAAACTCAGGCTTAAGAGAAATTTTTGTTGCCACTGCGTTACTATTGGTTATTGGTATTGCTGCGTTGATGAGCCTCGTGGGATTGTCTCCTGCACTTGGTACCTTTTTGGCAGGTGTGGTGTTGGCGAACAGTGAGTTTAAGCACGAGCTAGAATCGAATATTGAACCATTTAAAGGCTTATTACTTGGCTTATTTTTTATCACCGTTGGTGCAGGCATTAGCTTTGATATTTTACTAGAAAACTTTACCCTTATTGTCGCTTTAACTTTAGGCCTTATGCTTTTAAAAGCCTTGGTATTGTGGGTTTTGGCGATGATTTTTAAAATTCGTGACTCAAATCGCTGGTTGCTTTCATTGAGTCTAGCGCAAGCGGGCGAATTTGGTTTTGTGTTACTGAGCTTTAGTCTGCAAAACCGTGTCTTGCCGGCGGAGCTCGTTGCTATATTACAAATGGTGGTGGCGATATCGATGTTTTTAACGCCAGTATTATTTATTTTATTTGATAAAGTGATATTACCCCGTTATCAACAAGAGGCTAACGACCAGCAATATGATGATATCGATGATAGCAGTAAAGTTATCATTGCCGGTATTGGCCGTTTTGGACAAATAATCAATCGTTTACTCACCTCAAATGGTATCCATACGGTGGTTCTAGATCGTGAAGCCTCGCAAATCGAAAATATGCGGGCGATCAATATAAAAAGTTACTTTGGTGATGCCAGCAGACCGGAGTTATTACATACTGCGGGTATTGAAGATGCAAAAGTATTTGTTGTAGCAATTGATGGCCGCGATGAATGTAAAGAGCTAGTACATCATGTTAAGCATACCTATCCGCACGTAAAAGTCATGGCGCGCTCGTTTGATAAAGGTCATAGCTATGAACTACGTCTTGCTGGTGCCGACTATATCATGGCAGAAACGTACCATTCAGCACTGGAAATGGGCGGCGAAGTGTTAAATTCAATGGGCTTCCACCCATTTAGTGTTGAGCAGAAAAAACGTCACTTTATTAAAGCGGAACGCGAGGCATCGTCTGCCTTATTTGAGATTTGGCGAGGGGGCAGCGAAGTGGAGCAGTTTGATCCGGATTTTCAGTCGTTATTTATGAAGATGGAAGATACTCTGCGCAATCGCATGCAAACAGATCGACTCGATAAGCACAGCCCAGAAGAACGAGGCTGGACACCTCCTCCCAAAGGTTATGAACGTAAATTAGATTAATGCCAATCATTTTAGGACGAATGTTTTTAAATAATTGAAACCTTTAAGAATATGCTCGTTCAGCACAGTCTACACCTCAAAAAATCGATAAGCTTTTCATACCATTAGCAGCTATAATCCAGAATCACGATTCGAATGAAACAAATAATACGTAGGTGAAGATTTTTTGTTTGTCGTTATGTCATGTCTTAGGACTACTTTTTATCTGCGAGTGTGATGTGAATAAACTTATATCGTAACCAGCGAGTGGTCTGTCACTGATTCATTCATAGCAAGTTTATAATCAGAATTTGCCAACCATAAGGCATTGAACTAACTCATATCGATTGCCATTATCACACCATTGGCTAAAACTAACTCAAGCTTGGTATTGCTCTTTCACTCTCATCCATATATACTTTGCACAGCTTTGACGTGGAATGATTTTTTGCTTACAACTCTAAAGCATAAATCCTAAGTTTCACGGCCTGTATAAGATAAATCGAATCTTACTCGGCTATCTTTTACTGTTCACAGAGGGTTGTTTTAGAGGGCCCCGTGTGAATTGGGGCTTTTTCGTATTTGGTTACTGGTAAGTGATACGTCATACGAAACCCATAAAACCTACTGTTTTCTGGCGCCCTACATTGGTGAAAGAAAATAGCTTTAAGGTTGAGATAATTACTGGGCCAATGGGCCCATTTTTTGTTTATGGAGAATGTTTTTGAGTAAATTTGAGCAAAAATTGACTGAGTTGCTGCGTCCTGCTGTTGAAATGACTGGCAAGGAACTATTAGGTGTTGAATACATCAGTGCCGGTATGCACTCGGTATTGCGCTTGTATATTGATCATGAAGACGGTGTGAATGTTGACGATTGTGCGGAAGTATCGCGTCAAGTGAGCGCTGTATTAGACGTAGAAGATCCGATTAGTACGGAATACAACCTTGAAGTATCGTCACCTGGTGTCGATCGACCTCTATTTGAAAAAAGCCACTTTGAAAAAGTGGTTGGTGAAACAGTGGATGTGAAGCTAGGCATGCCAATCAATGGTCGCCGCAAATTTAAAGGTGAACTACAAGCAGTTGAAGGTGACACTTTAATTGTTATTGTTGATGGCCAAGACTACGAGTTACCTGTTGGTAATGTCGAGCGTGCCTATTTAATTGCTAAGCTCTAGTCGCAAACCGTGTTTGCAGTACGACTAGCGCATCAAAATATTGAAAATAAAGAAGTGAGGCTTTAATAGCATGAGTAAGGAAATTTTACTGGTTGTTGATGCAGTTTCTAATGAAAAAGCATTGCCGCGTGAAGACATTTTCAAAGCGATGGAAACAGCGCTTGAAACTGCCACTAAGAAAAAATATGAAGGCGATATTATAGTCCGCGTAGAAATTGATCGCAAAACCGGCGAGTTTGATACGTTCCGTCGTTGGCAAGTTGTTGAAGACGCGCCAGAAGCGATGGAAAACCCGTTTGCACAAATGAGCTTATCTGCTGCGCAATATGATGAGCCTGAAATTCAAATTGGTGATTTTGTTGAAGAACAAATTGAATCGGTTAAATTCGACCGTATTACCACGCAAACGGCAAAACAAGTTATTGTACAAAAAGTTCGTGAAGCAGAGCGTTCAAAAGTTGTTGAAGAATATCGTGATCAGTTAGGCGAAATCATCACTGGTGTAGTGAAAAAAGCCAGCCGTGAGTCGATTGTTCTTGATTTAGGTAACAATGCTGAAGCGGTTATTTTCCGTGACGATATGCTACCTCGCGAAGTATTCCGTCCAGGTGACCGAGTACGCGGTTTACTTTACGATATTCGCCCTGAAGCTCGCGGCGCACAACTATTTGTGTCTCGTTCTAAACCAGAAATGTTAATCGAGTTATTCCGCGTTGAAGTGCCTGAAATTGGCGAAGAAATGCTGGAAATCAAAGGTGCAGCTCGTGATCCCGGTAGCCGCGCTAAAATAGCTGTAAAGTCAAATGACAAGCGTATCGACCCAGTTGGTGCGTGTGTTGGTATGCGTGGTTCACGTGTACAAGCGGTGTCTGGTGAATTAGGCGGTGAGCGTGTTGATATCGTGTTGTTTGACGATAACCCAGCGCAATTCGTGATCAATGCAATGGCGCCAGCGGAAGTTGCTTCAATCATTGTTGATGAAGACCGACACGCAATGGATATTGCGGTTGAAGAGAGCAACTTAGCAATGGCTATTGGTAAGAGCGGTCAAAACATTCGTCTAGCAAGTCAGTTAACCGGTTGGGAACTGAACGTGATGACGGTTGAAGATATGAAAGCCAAACATGAAGCAGAAAATGACAAGGTCATTACTCTGTTTACTGACAAGCTAGATATCGATGACGACTTCGCCACCATGTTAGTAGAAGAAGGTTTCTCGTCACTTGAAGAAATTGCTTACGTACCAGTGAATGAATTATTGGAAATCGAAGGCCTTAACGAAGATATCGTTGAAGAGCTTCGTGAGCGAGCAAAAGCTGCGCTAACTACCGCAGCATTAGCGACAGAAGAAAGTCTTGAAAACGCTGAACCAGCGGAAGATTTACTAAACCTTGAAGGTATGGATAAGCATTTGGCTTACGTTCTAGCAAGCCGTGGTGTAATTACCTTAGAAGATTTAGCCGATCAGGGTGTCGATGAAATCGCTGACATCGAAGAACTGAACGAAGAAAAAGCGGCAGAGCTTATTATGGCTGCCCGAAACATTTGCTGGTTTAACGAAGAATAAACTAAGCAAGGAGAAAAGAATTAATGACAGATGTAACTGTAAAACAACTTGCTAGCGATATTGGTACCGACGCAGAGCGTTTGGTAACCCAATTTGCCGATGCTGGCATTAAAAAAAGCGCTGATGACAATGTAACCGAGCAAGAGAAACAAGCTCTGTTAGAGCACTTGAAAAAGCAGCACGGTGACACTTCAGACGCGGAACCAACGCGTATGACATTGAACCGCAAGAAAAAATCTACTTTATCTGTAGGTAGTGGTTCAAAAGCAAAACAAGTTCAAGTTGAAGTGCGCAAGAAGCGTACTTACGTGAAAGCAAGTGATCTAGAGCTAAAAGCACAAGCAGAAGCCGAAGCGAAAGCAAAAGCGGAAGCCGAAGAACAAGCTCGTTTAGAAGCTGAAGCAAAAGCAAAAGCAGAGGCCGAAGCGAAAGCTAAGGCTGAAGCAGACGCCAAAGCGAAAGCCGAAGCTGCAGCTAAAGCGAAAGCTGCTGCTCAAGCTAAAGCAGAGCAAATCGAAAAATCTGAGCCTAAAGTTGAAAACGAAGAAGAAAAAGCGATTCGTTTAGCACAAGAAGCGGAAGCTGCAGCAAAAGCTGAAGAAGAAGCACGTAAATCAGCTGAAGAAGCGGCACGTCTTGCTGAAGAAAATGAAGCCCGTTGGAAAGAGCAAGAAAAAGAGCGTAAGGCAAAAGAAGAAGAAGTTGTTCATGTAACATCTTCTGCTTATGCACAAGAAGCTGAAGATCAAGCGGACATGCAAGAAGAGAAGAAAAACCGTCGTAAGAAGAAGAAAAAAGGCGGTAAAGATGATACTTCTGCACGTGGACGCGCTGGTCGTGGCAGACAAAAGGGCACGTTAAGTGCACCAACGTCACTGCAGCACGGCTTCCAAAAGCCGGCCAAAGACATCAAACGTGAAGTGCGTTTAGGTGAAACAATTTCTGTTGCTGAACTTGCTGATAAAATGGCTGTAAAAGGCGCAGAAGTTGTAAAAGTGATGTTCAAAATGGGTGCTATGGCAACCATTAACCAAGTAATTGACCAAGAAACAGCGCAATTAGTTTGTGAAGAAATGGGTCATAAAGCGGTTCTAGTAAAAGAGAATGCATTAGAAGAAGCGGTACTTGAAGATCGTGGTGATGCCGGTGAAGCGGTAACACGCGCACCAGTTGTTACTATCATGGGTCATGTTGACCATGGTAAAACGTCATTACTTGATTACATTCGTGAAGCGAAAGTTGCTGCAGGCGAAGCCGGTGGTATTACTCAGCACATCGGTGCGTATCACGTAGATACTGACAAAGGTATGGTTACGTTCTTAGATACCCCAGGTCACGCAGCGTTTACATCGATGCGTTCACGTGGTGCAAAAGCGACCGACGTTGTAATCATTGTTGTTGCAGCCGATGACGGTGTAATGCCGCAAACAATCGAAGCAATTCAGCATGCTAAAGCTGCTGAAGCGCCGATCATTATCGCTGTTAACAAAATGGATAAAGAAACTGCAGATCCAGATCGTGTTATGAACGAGTTAGCTCAACACGATGTTATCCCTGAAGACTGGGGTGGCGATGTACAGTTTGTTAAAGTATCAGCAAAATCAGGTATGGGTATTGATGAGCTACTTGATGCGGTACTACTTCAAGCCGAGGTTCTTGAACTAACAGCGGTTGTCGACAAAATGGCAAGCGGTGTGGTGATTGAGTCTAAACTTGATAAAGGTCGTGGTCCAGTTGCTACTGTTCTTGTACAAGAAGGTACACTGAAGCAAGGTGACATCGTATTGTGTGGTCTTGAATACGGTCGTGTTCGTGCCATGCGTGACGAATTAGGTCGCAGCATTAAAGATGCTGGTCCATCAATTCCGGTTGAGATTTTAGGTCTATCAGGTGTACCACAATCAGGTGATGAAGCTACCGTTGTTAAAGATGAGCGTAAAGCACGTGAAGTTGCTTTATATCGTCAAGGTAAATTCCGTGATGTGAAACTTGCTCGTCAACAGAAAGCAAAACTTGAAAACATGTTTACTGACATGGCGGAAGGTGATGTGGCTGAAGTGAACATCGTTCTAAAATCTGATGTACAAGGTTCTCTAGAAGCGATTTCTGATTCACTACTTAAACTTTCAACAAACGAAGTTAAAGTGAAAATCATTGGTTCAGGTGTCGGTGGTATCACAGAAACAGATGCAACCTTAGCTGCAGCGTCAAATGCGATTATTCTAGGCTTTAACGTTCGTGCCGATGCAGCAGCGCGTAAAGTTGTAGAATCTGAGAATATCGATTTACGTTACTACAGTGTTATTTACCAGCTAATTGACGAAGTGAAAGCGGCAATGAGTGGTATGTTAGCACCTGAATTTAAGCAAGAGATCATTGGTCTAGCTGAAGTACGTGATGTATTTAAGTCACCAAAAATTGGCGCTATCGCAGGTTGTATGGTTACCGAAGGTATCATCAAGCGCAGTGCGCCGATTCGTGTACTACGTGAAAACGTTGTAATTTACGAAGGTGAACTTGAGTCACTACGTCGCTTTAAAGACGACGTTAGCGAAGTTCGTAAAGGTACTGAGTGTGGTATCGGTGTTAAGAACTACAACGATGTTCGTGTTGGTGACCAAATCGAAGTATTCGAAACCGTTGAAGTGGCACGTACCCTTTAATCGCGTTTCAATTTAACGATAAAAATAGGGGCTAAGCCCCTATTTTTGCCTGTAGTGTACAAACTCAGGTATTTTTAATTGGAGAACACAATGGCCAGAGAATTTTCCCGTACCGATCGGGTGGCGCAACAAATCCAAAAAGAAATTGCGGTAATTATCCAGCGTGAAGTGAAAGATCCTCGCCTTGGTATGGTAACAGTATCGGCAGTCGACGTTAGCCGTGACTTAGCCTACGCAAAAGTGTTTGTGACATTTTTCAATATTGACGATGATAAGATCAAAGATGCGTTGGCTATTTTGAATGATGCGGCTGGTTATATTCGTTCGTTATTAGCGAAAACGTTACGCGCACGCATTATGCCGCAGTTACGCTTTGAGTATGATAAATCATTGGTGGAAGGGGTGCGTATGACCAACCTTGTAAACCAAGTTATCGCTGAAGATGAGCGTAAAATGAATAAAGATGACGTGGATCAGGAAGACTAGCCATGGCAAGACGCAGAAAAGGCCGTCAAGTAGACGGCGTTTTGTTGTTAGACAAACCATATGACATGTCTTCAAACCATGCTTTGCAAGCGGCAAAACGTATTTATTTTGCTAACAAAGCTGGTCATACAGGGGCGTTAGATCCATTAGCAACGGGTATGTTACCGATTTGTTTTGGCGAAGCGACTAAGTTTTCACAGTTTCTGTTAGACACCGATAAAACTTATATTGTTACGGCCAAACTGGGTATTCGTACCACCACCAGCGACGCTGATGGCGAGGTCGTTAGTGAAAAACCGGTTAACGTTTCAGACGAGCAACTATTACGTGCAGTAGATACTTTTCGTGGTAAGTCAAAACAAGTACCGTCAATGTACTCTGCGTTAAAGTATCAAGGTCAACCTTTGTACAAATATGCTCGCGAAGGTATCACTATCGAACGTGAAGCGCGTGATATAGAAGTGTACCGCCTTGATCTGATGCGCTTTGAAAACGATGAAGTGGATATGGAAATTCACGTATCCAAAGGCACCTACATTCGCACAATCGTTGACGATTTAGGAGAGTTGCTTGGCTGTGGTGCGCACGTCAGTATGTTACGACGCACAACGGTTGGTAATTATCCCGTTGATAAAATGGTTACGCTTGAGCAATTAGAGCAGTTATTAGCGACTGCGAAAGAGCAGGGTGTGCAACCATCTACGTTACTGGATCCGTTACTATTACCAATGGATACTGCGGTATATGAATTACCAGAAGTCAACGTAGATAGCGGATCAGGCCACTACTTGCGCCACGGTAACCCCGTGATGGTACCAGGACTCATGGAAACTGGTTTGTTAAAAATCACCCTTGGTGATGAACGCCAGTTTATCGGCGTAGGTGAACTTAACGACGATGGTTTACTTGCGCCTAAGCGCTTAGTGGTTGAGCACAATCCATCGTAAACGCTTTGACAGATAACAGAGTGCGATACTAAATCGATACCTTGGCAATGACCGCGAAATAGCTTGCATAGCCATTAAATCGTGATATTATACGCGCTCTTTTCCGCACTGCTGAATTAGTGTTTGGCTTGCGGGTTTGTTTAAACACTGATTAACACTAAGGTAAAATTATGTCTTTATCAGCTCAAGAAAAAGCAGCAATCGTTGCAGAATACGCGACTAAAGAAGGTGACACTGGTTCTCCAGAGGTTCAAGTAGCTCTTTTAACTACTCAAATCAACCACCTACAAGGTCACTTCAAAAAGCACATCCACGATCATCACTCACGTCGTGGTCTACTTCGCATGGTTAGCCAGCGTCGTAAGCTTCTTGACTACGTTAAGCGCAAAGATGTTGCTCGCTATCAAGATCTAATTCAACGTTTAGGCATCCGTCGCTAAGACAGAGCCCAAACGGTGGAAAAGGCCAGTGCTATGCACTGGCCTTTTTTGTATTTCAACACTTTCTAAAACACTTCCAAATACACCTATAATTACTTTTTGCCTCATTCGGACTTTGTTGGTATTGATTTATATGTCCGGGTGTCATTAGGTTATTAGTGTCCCTTAATGCACGATTCCGCGTCCTATTAGCTTGGCCCTATCCATAACGGTTAAGATCTCACTTAACAGGGCGCTAATGTTGATGATGGTGATTGTATGGTACAGACATATTGGTTCACGATTAGGTTGAATTGTTATTGATTAAACAATAAACACAAAACCACACCAAATAGTTTTGCTTTATCGGTAGCAATCGCAAGTGATTTGCGTATAATTAACCGCGAAATTATATATGAAAAAATGTTAGAGCAAGGGCTCTATAAAATAAGGAAAATCAATGACTCCGATCACGAAAACTTTTGAATTCGGACAGCATAAAGTAACACTAGAAACAGGTGTTATTGCTCGTCAAGCAACTGCAGCTGTTATGGCATCAATGGATGATACCTGCGTACTAGTTACTGTTGTAGGTAAAAAAGAAGCGGTACCAGGCCAAGACTTTTTCCCACTAACAGTAAACTACCAAGAAAAAACATACGCCGCGGGTAAAATCCCGGGTGGTTTCTTCAAGCGTGAAGGTCGTCCTTCAGAAGAAGAAACACTAACGGCTCGTTTGATTGACCGTCCAATCCGCCCTCTGTTCCCAGAAGGTTTTACTAACGAAGTTCAAGTAATTGTTACGGTTGTTTCTGCAAACCCAGAAATTGCACCTGACATTATTTCTCTACTAGGTACTTCAGCAGCGTTAGCGATTTCAGGTATTCCGTTTAGTGGTCCTGTCGGTGCTGCACGTGTTGGTTATGTTGATGGTCAATACGTACTTAACCCGCTACAGTCTGAGCTAGCTCAAAGTAAACTTGACTTAGTGGTTGCAGGTACTGAATCAGCGGTATTGATGGTTGAATCTGAAGCAGATGTTTTATCTGAAGACGTTATGCTAGGTGCTGTGGTATACGGCCATGAGCAATCACAAGCTGCCATCAATGCGATTAAAGAATTCGCAGCAGAAGTAAATACTCCTGCATGGGAGTGGACTGCACCTGCTAAAAATGAAGCGCTAGTAGCAAAAATTGCTGAATTAGCGTCGGCAGATATCACTGACGCATACCAAATCACTGAAAAAGCGAAACGCTACGACGCGATTGGCGAGATCAAAACACGCGTTTGTGAGCAACTTGCTACTGAGTTAGCTGAAGGTGAAGAACTAGACGAGCGTGAAGTAAAAGACCTTGTTCACGATCTTGAGAAGAAAATTGTACGTGAACGCATCACTCAAGGCGCGCCTCGTATTGACGGTCGTGATCCGGAAATGGTTCGTGCACTTGACGTGATGACTGGTGTTCTTCCGCGTACTCACGGTTCAGCGGTATTTACACGTGGTGAAACGCAAGCGTTAGTAACAGCAACGTTAGGTACTCAGCGCGATGCACAACGTGTTGAAACCATCTTAGGTGAACAAACTGATCACTTCATGTTGCATTACAACTTCCCTCCGTTCTGTGTTGGTGAAACTGGTTTCATTGGCTCACCAAAGCGTCGTGAGATTGGTCACGGTCGTTTAGCTAAGCGTGGTATTTTAGCGGTAATGCCAAGCATTGACGAGTTCCCATACTCGGTTCGCGTGGTTTCTGAAATCACAGAATCAAATGGTTCATCATCAATGGCTTCTGTATGTGGTACGTCATTAGCATTGATGGATGCCGGTGTACCAATTAAAGATTCAGTTGCTGGTATCGCAATGGGTCTTGTTAAAGAAGGCGAAAACTTTGTTGTTCTTTCTGACATTTTAGGTGATGAAGATCACTTAGGTGATATGGACTTTAAAGTGGCCGGTACAAGCAACGGTATCACTGCGCTACAAATGGATATTAAGATCGAAGGTATTACCCAAGAGATCATGCAAATCGCGCTTAACCAAGCAAAAGGCGCACGTATTCATATCCTAGGAGTTATGGATCAAGCGATCAGCGAAGCGCGTGATGATATCTCTGATTTTGCACCACGTATCCACACCATGAAGATCAGCGCTGATAAGATCCGCGACGTGATTGGTAAAGGCGGTGCAACGATTCGTCAGTTAACGGAAGAAACCGGCACAACCATCGAAATTGAAGACGATGGTACAGTTAAGATCGCAGCTACAAGTGGTGAGCAAGCACAAGATGCTATCGCTCGCATTGAAGCAATTACAGCTGAAATCGAAGTAGGCAAGACCTACACTGGTAAAGTTGTTCGTATCGTTGATTTTGGTGCGTTTGTTAACGTATTACCAGGTAAAGATGGCTTAGTTCATATTTCACAAATCTCAGAAGAGCGTGTAAATAATGTGACTGATCACCTATCTGAAGGTCAAGAAGTAACTGTTAAAGTGCTTGAAGTTGACCGTCAAGGCCGTGTTCGTTTAAGCATGAAAGAAGCCGATATCAAAGGCGATTCAGCTGAGTAATATCGATTCATTGTAATAAAAAAGCCGGCAATGCCGGCTTTTTTATTATCTATTTATTTCCCACAACCATGATACATTGTGTAATGACGGATAGTTACGAGGTTATCGTCAGTTATTTCAATGACCTTTATTTTTGTGTTTGCATGCTGCTGCGATATACTTAGGCAATAATGAGCTATTTATATCAATATGTTAGGGACATCTGTGAAACTTCTTCGTTTATTTCCGATTGCTATATTCGCTGTAGCTATACAAGGCTGCAATAACACACCTGATTCTTCATTAACACAACCCGCGTCGTCACAAGCTCAAGTACTTATTACCAAACCGAGACTGGTTAGTGCACAAAGTGAGTTAGCTATTGCTCGGTTGACCGAAATTTTAACGCGCGCCGAGATAACCGAAGAGCAACGAGCAAAACTGATGTATGATCGAGGCGTTGTTTATGACAGCGTTGGCCTTCGCTCATTAGCTCACTACGACTTCCAGCGAGCACTTAAACTCCAACCTGACTTAGTCGATGGCTACAACTTTCTTGGGATAAACTTTACGCAGAGGCAACAGTTCCTGCAAGCCTATGATGCGTTTGATACGGCAATTGAGTTAGATCCAGATCATGATTATGCTTATCTTAATCGTGGTATTGCTTTGTATTACGGTCGCCGACCTGAACAGGCGCTCGCCGACTTGCAACGATTTCAGCTTGATGAACAACAAGACCCATACAGAATAGCGTGGCTATATCTTGTTGAGCGAGATATTGATCCCGTTAAAGCCAAGCAGTCGTTACGTGAGCATTTTAAACAGCTACAGCACGATAACTGGGCAAATAATATTTTAGCCTTATTGCTGGAAGATATTAACCAACAGCAGTTCTTATCGACAATCTCAGTAGGCGTTAGCGATCACAATCAGTTATTAGACCGCTTATGTGAAGCGTACTTTTATCTTGGCAAGTACCACCAATATCAAGGTAATATAGAAACCTCACAAGATTATTTTCGCTTAGCGTTGACAACGAACGTTTATGAATTTGTTGAATATCGTTTTGCCGAATTAGAATTGGCGTTGCATGAAAAGGAAATGACGCCTTAATAGGTATGTTTTTGTTAAGATTTTTATTTATTTTTTGCTTGAGCTTGCTGTTATCGGCGAGCTCTTTTTCTTTATATGACTTGCTATCAAAAAAGATTGCAGCAAAGGGCTATTCGTCGGCTCAACTGGAATTAGCAATAAAACATGATGTAACTGAAGCACTGCGTGTCGATATTGAAAACCATAAGACTGGTAGTCGAACATGGTTAGCATTAGCAAAAAAATTAGCGCGAACAGACGCCGATTTTGCTTGGCAGCTACATCACTATTATCAGGCTCACAATGTTCGCAATAGCGCGTATTTTAAGAACCGTGCTTTAGCAATGGGGTTTAAACCTGCGGTTATTGACCAAGCTCAACAACTTGCAACGCGCGGTAGTTATGTCGCCGCGCTTAAGCTACTGCAACCCTTAGATGATGAAACAAAGTTTGAGCTTGCTCTAGATTATGTAATTGCCTCAGGCTCAACTGAGCGGATAACAAAGCTTCTGAGTGAGTCATCAAAATATCTCAATAAGCAAAGATTAACCGAACTGCAACGCTATCATATAATTAAGACGGCTAATACTCGCGAAGAAAAGGTGTATTGCCCGTATCCGGTCCAGTTTTTTGCAACTACGCTTGGCCATTTGCAAAAGATCGATGAGCATATTAAACAATTAGAAAAACAACCGGCTTTGAGTCAGTATTTCTGTTTTTTAACACCGAAGTATATTGCCAAGCAGAACTTACAGTGCACAAATGACGCAAGCACTCGATTGACATGTTCATTTAATCAAATTGCGATTGCTAAAATAGCAAACAATGTACGCTACGTTGGTGTGTTGGCAACGCAAGGCATCGCGAATGTCAATAATGGCATGATATTTATCGATCAACACGATACGTTAGATGTGTTTGAACATGAACTCTGGCATTTACTGGGTTTTATCGACGAGTACCCATTACCTGAGTTGCATGGTGCGTGTGACCGCGCAGGCTCACCATCGCATAATATTGTTGTTACCACTAAGCGTTATTTTACAAATGAGCAAGAGGCTCGTCAGTGGCTTAAAGAGCATGTTCAATGGTCATCGTTGATTTTACCGACTACGCCGATAGGTATGAACACGGCGCAAGGATTTCGCTTAGGAACACCGTTAGACTATCGGGTGCATGTAGGCTTGTATCCAGCACGTACTTGTGATCATAGTAATAATGCCTTGCAAGCATACAAGCCAGTGTATTCGTACAGTAAAATGGAATATTACGAAACGTTATTTCCTGCAGATTACCTTGCATTATTTAAGTTAGCACCGACGCGATATTTAATGCCAAGTTATCAACATTTCTTAGCTCGTCAACAAAAGAACTCGGCTATCGAAGTAAGGCTATCTAATATCAATGCCAACGCAGTTGATTAATCAATTTCAATAATAGGGCTACAGGTGGCAGGCAAAAAAATAGTCGCTGATGCGACTATTTTTATTATTTTATCAGCTTCATCGATTTGGGTACTGCTGTTGTGTCATCTTCGAAGTTGTTATTAATAGATGAAGAATTAAGTTTAACTCGAGCAACTGGCCACACTGTTTTGTTATTATAAGTCAATGTACTACTTTTGCCTCTCAGGGTAAACGTCGATTCCTCTTGCTGGTTATTTTCAAACCAAGAGAACAATGTCATGTTCTTCCCTCTTTATTGTTGTTACATAAAACGTTTTAACATCACACAATTTCATCGTTAACGGGCTTATATCGACATAGTTAACTATGAGAATCGGCCAAGCAATTACCGCTCGCTTAGAGTTATTAGCTTAGTCAAAAAATATTGATTTTGCTTAATAAATTTTTATCTATTGCGCTGACAAACATTGTCATCAAGCTGGTGTTCTGCGTTATAATCGGTGTTATCTAAGATAAAACAAGGTTTTTAAGCTTTTCTATGTCGCACTTTTCTGTTGAGCAGTTCCGTAAGCGTTTTCCGCTGTTTGATGAATCCAATCCTAATCGGAATGTGGTGTATTTTGATAATGCTGCCACCACACAAAAATTCGCCAGTGTGATTGAGGCTATGGACCAGTTTTATAAGCAATACAATGCGAACGTGCATCGCGGTTCACATCGACTCAGTAGTATAGCAACTGAACGTTATGAGCAGGCGAGAGAGCGAGTACGATCGTTCATTAACGCCAAGTATCAGCAAGAGATCATTTGGACCAAAGGTACTACGGAAGCACTTAACTTATTAGCTGCAACAATTGGTGAGCAACGAGTGTCGACCGGCGACGATATTGTTATCTCGGCAGCAGAGCATCATGCTAATTTAGTCTGTTGGCAACAATTAGCAAAACGAAAAAAAGCCAACTTAGTGGTGCTGCCACTTAGCTCAAACGGCACAATCGATGTTGAGCAAGGACGCCGACTTATCACCTCCCGATGCAAAATTCTGGCGATTGCTCATGTGTCAAACGTAGTGGGCAAATATAATGATATTAGCGCACTTATCGGGCTTGCTCGGGGAGTAGGTGCAAACGTTATCATCGATGGTGCGCAATCTATTGCCCATTTTAATATCGATGTCCAAGCGTTAGATTGCGATTTTTTTGTGTTTTCTGGTCATAAGGTTTATGCCCCCACCGGAATTGGTGTGCTCTACGGAAAAAAAGCACTATTAGAAGCTATGCCTGCCTATCACTATGGTGGTGAAATGATCAAGCATGTCTCTTTTGAAGAAACCATTATCAATGACTTACCGCACAAATACGAGGCAGGAACACCGAATATCGCTGGCGTTATCGGTTTGGATGCGGCGATTTCTGAATTGTCTTCACAATCTTCGCTAGCAAGTTGGGAAAATGATTTATTAAACTATGCATATCAGCAGCTTATCACAATACCCAAAGTCAAATTATTGTTTCAAGGTTGCCCTGATATTGGCTTATTTAGCTTTACTGTTGATGGCCTGCATCATCAAGATGTTGCTAGTTACCTTGATAGTCATCATATCGCGGTTCGCGCCGGGCATCACTGTGCGATGCCATTGTTGGCTAGTTTAGGTCTGCAAGGTAGTGTACGCATGTCGCTGGCACCATATAACACCAAAGCGGAAGTCGATTACGTTATCTCACATTTGCGCCAATGTATTATTGAAATGACTAATGGTGACACTTCGCAAAACGTTAAAATTAGCCAAAATAGTACATTGCCAACATCGCAAAATCATGCGGTTAAGCAACAGGTATCAATAGCTGACGAAATACAGCAGATATCGGCGCCACAGCAAGTAGACGCCCTAAACACTTTACCGTCTGCAGAACAAGTCATTGCTCAGTTTGAGACGTGTAAAGGTTGGGATCAACGGCATCGGCAAATTATGTTACTGTCTAAACAACTACCGCGACTCGATAAATCAGCTCGTAACGATGATTTACTCATTTCTGGTTGTGAAAGTAAGGCATGGCTACAACAAGAGCAGCATGACGGAAAATATTATTATCGAGGCGACAGCGATGCGCGTTTAATTCGCGGCTTGATGGTGGTTATTTTCAGCCTGTTTCAAGGCAAGCCCGTTGCACAGGTGAGCACTGATGATGTATCAAGTTATTTTCAGCAATTAGGCTTGTTGCAACATCTGAGTCCATCGCGTGGCAATGGCGTACGTGCTATCGTTGATCGAATCTTTAGCTTACAACAGGGAGGTTAACATCGGTGTCTGCAATAGAAGGTATTGGTCAGATTGCAATAACAACGGATAACCTCAAACGTAGCAAGCAGTTTTATACACAAGTCTTAGGTTTGCCATTACTGTTTGATGTGGGCGAGCATTTATCATTTTTACAATGTGGTGATATCCGCCTGATGCTCACAACTTTGCAGGGTGATAAAGCCGAACATCACACATCGGTTATTTATTATAAAGTCGCTGATATAGAGCAAATGTTTATCAACTTAAACGCTAAACAGGTGGTTATTGAGCGTGAGCCCGCTCTGGCGGCGACATTAGACGATCATCAGTTATGGTTAGGCTTTATCCGCGACCCAGATAATCACTTAGTGGGAATTATGGCGGAAAAGCCTTTAAAATACGGTGCTTAAGTAGGCTGGATTAGTTTGCCAGTCCGGCAAAAATCATTTTAATGAGCTGCCAGACTTGGCCGATAAATTCATAAAAGAAAAGCTCAGATGTTTCGAAATGCTTGCCATGGGGGGCAATAACGCGCCAATTCAGTTCGCTGTGTTTGGCCCGAAAGCCGGTTGGCGCGGCAATAGGAGCTAATCCTCGTTGTTGAAAAAATGTCATCGCTCTTGGTATATCGCTGGCATTTGTTACTAAGGCAAATTGTTTATGAGTAAGTAGCGGTGTTAAATAAATCGCCTCTTCTTCGGTATCCCTAGCTTGTTCAATGGCGATAATATTGCCGCTATAACCGAGTTCAATAAGCGCATCTTTCACCATTTGTGCGTTAGTGACATTATCAGTCATTGCAGCACCTGAGGTAACAATCGTCGCTTCGGGATGTAAATTGGCAATGCGTAGCCCTTCCACCATGCGTTGTAAGGAACAGGTTTTGAGTTGCTGGCTATGTGCTAGGCGCTTATCAGCGCTATGACCGCAACCCAGAACTACAATATAATCGAGCTTTTCAACCTGCTGTTGATATACCGGGTATTGTCCCTCCAATGTTTCGATTAAATGCTCACTAACAGGTTTTGTTGCCAATAAATATAGGGCTAACAGGGCGCATAGGGATATGATTTTCGCCTGAACGTGATATTTTTTTCGCGCAATGAAGGCCAAGATCAATACGACGATAACAATGATCTGAGGCTGTAAAAAAAAGGCGATAAATTTTTTTAGTAAAAAGGTATCCACGTTTATTACTCTCTTGTTGTTTGTTATAGCATACCTGATCTGCATCTGGAGTTAATGGTTATTAGTAACAAAGGTAAATATTATTCAGGTAAAAATTCAATTTGGCGTGTATAAATTAACTAAGATCCGACACTTTTGTTTACCGCGAACTCATCCGAGCATTTAAGTTAGTAGAACTTTTACTCAAATGGTGGTTGCAATAGAACGTTTGATACGCTTTAATGCTGAGAGTTAAGTGTCAGATCCTATTGATATTTATATCAAGTTACTCGCTGTCATAGCGATGATAGGCTTTGATTTAACACCAGAAGAGGCTGCGTTAGCCAGGTAGATAATTCTAGGTACCATCAACCACAGAAAATTATCGAGGGGGACTAACGCCGAGGGTATAGCGCCTGATGGGAGGCCTGTACTCGGTCATTATGGTTGAATCCTGATGACTGTCACCGGTGAACGGTGGAGAGCTTCTGGCTGAAGATGTAGAGATCCTAATCCAAGCTGTTCAGTCATGCTCTTCCTTTGATTGTTTACCTTTATAACGAATAGGTAATATAGGGAGAATATCCAATGGTAAATACCGAAACCAATAGCTGTTTCAATAGCAGACTCAATGTTGCCAAATTTGGTGGTACTAGCGTCGCTGATTTTGACGCTATGTTGCGTTGTGCAAAAATTATCAAAAATAATCCTGATACCCGTGTCGTCGTTGTTTCGGCAAGCGCTGGTGTTACCAATGAATTAGTGCGTTTAGCTAACGACCAACTTGAACCAAATCAGCAACAACAAATACTCGAGACTATTGCTCAAATTCAACAGCGCATTATCACTCAACTAGCTGATGCTAGCGTTGTGCGCCAACAGGTTGATTTGATCCTTGATGAATTGAGTAAGTTAGTTACAGAACAGAGTATATCTCGCTCGGTACGCCATGCAGACGCAATTTTAGCCTGTGGTGAGCGGATGAGTTCGGTGATATTTGCTGAAGTACTACACATGATTGATGTACCAGGGCAAATGTTTGACGTGCGTCGCGTAATGCGCACTGACAGCCTGTATGGTCAGGCTAATGTAAACATTGATGAGTTAAAAAATCGCTGTCAGAGTTTATTGCAACCGTTACTGAGTGATCATGTTATTGTTACTCAAGGCTTTATTGGCGAAGACCAGCTAGGTTATACGACGACGTTAGGGCGGGGTGGCTCTGATTATTCCGCGGCATTATTAGCAGAAGCACTGAATGCAGATAATCTACAAATTTGGACTGACGTGGTCGGTATATTTACCACTGATCCGCGCATTGCCAGTAGCGCTCGAGCGATCCCTGAAATCAGTTTTGGTGAAGCTGCGGAAATGGCGACCTTTGGTGCAAAAATTTTACACCCTGCAACGTTAATACCAGCAATGCGTTCCGATATCCCAGTGTTTGTTGGCTCATCAAGAGAGCCAGAGTCAGGAGGCACCCAGATTCGTCAACAGGTAACATCAAAGCCGAGATATCGCGCCATTGCCATGCGCAAAGAGCAAACGTTAGTTACGGTAAAAAGTCCGGCGATGTTACATGCAAGTGGCTTTTTGGCAGAGGTTTTCGCGATTTTGGCAAAACATCAATTAAGTGTTGATTTGATCACCACCTCCGAAATTTCGGTTGCCATGACGTTTGATAATCCCGTTGGCTCAACCCAAGCATTGATCAATCAACAAGTATTGGCCGAACTCGAACAATTGTGTGATGTCACGGTTGAGCACGACCTGTGTTTAGTGGCAATTGTTGGTAATAATCTACAAAGTACCAATCAATTGGGTAGCAGTATTTTTGATCACCTAGAAGATACTTCAGTAAGAATGATCTGTCATGGTGCTAGTGCCAATAATTTGTGTTTTTTAGTCAATGAGCAAGATGGCCATCATGTGGTTGAAACCTTACACAATAAGCTATTTGCATAACTTTGCTCAACGTACAAGCTCATCAAAATGAGCGCATTATTTAATGCACTTGGTATTACAATAAGCGCTCAATATCTTTACTAATATCTTCAGGCTTAGTCATCGAGCCATAACGCTTAGTTACCTTACCGTTGCTGTCGACCAAAAACTTGGTAAAATTCCATTTTATTTTCTTTGAACCCAAGATACCTTTGGCATTATTTGTTAAATAATCAAATAATGGTTCGGCATTATCACCGTTGACATCCACTTTACTAAACAGATCAAAATGAATGTTAAAGTTTAGATCGCAAAAGTTGCGAATTTCATCGTCAGAGCCTTGTTCTTGTTTACCAAACTGATTACAAGGAAAAGCCAAAATTGCTAAGCCTTTATCTTTATATTTTTGATAGAGCGTTTCCAAACCCTGATATTGTGGTGTAAAACCACAGGCGCTGGCAGTGTTAACGATAAGCATAACCTGATCTTTATAGCTCACCATGGGTACCACGTCGCCTTTATTGTCTGTTACCGTAAAATCATAAATTGATGTCATAAATTTGCGCCTATGTGATGTGCATTGCTTTGCGTTAATTAATCTACTTGATATAAACTAGCACCCTCTAATTTAAAAGTAAAAAAGGGTTAAAAATGACAAACGTTGCCTTTATTGGTTTGGGTGTTATGGGCTATCCAATGGCCGGTCATTTACAAAATTCAGGGTATCAAGTGACGGTGTATAACCGTACCACAGAAAAAGCAAAGCGTTGGGCTGATCAATACGCTGGCGAGTATGCAACAACGCCAGCGCTTGCAGCAAAAAGTGCTGATATTGTATTTTGTTGTGTCGGTAACGATGATGATGTTCGTCAGGTTGTGTATGGCGATGACGGCATACTATCAGGACTAAAAGAAGGCGGTATTTTAGTTGATCATACAACGGCTTCAGCTGAATTAGCTCGAGAGCTTGCGCAAGAAGCGCAGCGTCAAGGTAAGTATTTTATAGATGCCCCGGTTTCTGGTGGTCAAGCGGGCGCCGAGAATGGTCAACTTACCATAATGTGTGGTGGCCCAGAAGATGTATTTGCTAAGGTGCAACCTGTGATGGAAGCTTATGCCAAATTCAGTCAGTTACTAGGACCCGTTGGCAACGGTCAGATTGCCAAAATGGCCAACCAAATATGTATCGCAGGTGTGGTGCAAGGCTTGAGTGAAGCATTGAATTTTGCGCAACGTGCAGGCTTGGACGCTGACAAACTGGTTGAAACCATCTCAAAAGGTGCAGCAGGCAGTTGGCAGATGGAAAACCGTTATAAAACCATGTACGCCGGTGAATATGACTTTGGTTTTGCGGTTGATTGGATGCGTAAAGATTTAGCGATCGCCTTTGCTGAAGCGAAAAAGTACGATGCCAAATTACCGATGACTGAAATGGTTGATGGTTTTTATGAAGAAGTGCAAAAGCTAGGCGGTAACCGTTGGGATACATCAAGCTTAATCGCACGCTTTAAAGATAAGTAACTTATATAATGGCGCCTGGTTATAGCCAAGGCGCCGACATTTGTATTGTCTAATTAGTTTTGCACGTACAAGTACAGCGCCTTTAATATGGCGATTTTGTTGGCATCTGCCTCATGTTCATGAGCTAGATTTTCAATCTTCATCATGTACTCATCAAGGCTTAAGCCGTTTTCACCATATTGCAGTTTGTTTTGGCAATACTGCCGCCATTTATGCTGCTCATCGGTTGCTAGTGTATACGGATAGTTACGCGCTCGATAGCGAAATAATAGGGTATCTAAGCGCTCGTCGATAAAATTAAACGGGTGAGTGGCTAATTGCTCAGGGGCAAGTTCATGCACCATCGCCATTTTATGTTTGTCCGCAGGCGAGAAAAAATCGCCAGAATACAAGGCATGTTCGGCATCGTCTTTGGCTAACTTGTCGTAGTCGCGGGTAAATACATCGATTAACTTTTCTTTAATCGCAACTGCGTGCTCTTTCACCGCTTTAAAGTTGGCTAAGCAAGCCTCACGGTCGATGCCAATGGTCGCTGCTCTCTCAGGGGTTAGCACTTTTGCTGGGGCAACCGCTGGGCACTTATTAATGTGAATTTGTTTAATGGGAATTGGCAGTAGGCCTTCGGCTCGTAATTCATCATGGCGCGTGTATAAACGTTGCTTAATGGTATCGGCATCAAGTTCTAGCAGCGGCGAGATATCCTTTGATAAGTCGATACAGGTCACGGCATTTTTATTACTCGGATCAAAGTCGATAGGCATAAACCAACTGGTATTGCGTTGTTCGCGACTGACACGCCCTGAAGTATGCAAAAACGGTGTCATTTCATAGGTATTGATAAGCTCAGCAACTTTTTGCTTACTGCGCATGGCAAATACGTAGTTATATAATTTGGGTTGCTTTTCTTTTATTAACTTAGCAAAGGCGATGGTGGCGTAAACATCACTCATGGCATCGTGGGCTGCTTCATGACTGATCCCATTGGCGGCAGTTAATAGCTCCAAACGAAAGCTCACTTTTCCTTCATCGTCTGCTGGCCAATTAATTCCATCTGGTGCTAGGGCATAACACATGCGTGCCATGTCGATTATATCCCAGCGACTGTTACCATGTTGCCATTCACGTGCGTAAGGATCGTAAAAGTTACGATAAAACAAATAACGTGACACTTCATCATCAAAACGAATTGAATTGTAGCCTGCAACACAGGTGTTCGGGACCGTGAATATTTGCTGAATACGTTTGGCAAATTCAGCTTCAGGTAAGCCTTCGCGTTGTGCTTTTTGTGGCGTAATACCGGTAACTAAACAGGCACCCGGATTGGGAAGATAATCGGCAGGTGGCTGGCAATAAAATACCTCAGGCTCGCCGATAATATTTAAATCTAAGTCAGTACGAATCGCCGCAAACTGCGACGGCTTATCGTATTTTGGCGAAATACCCCAAGTCTCATAGTCGTGCCACACGATGCTTGGCTGAATGTCGTTATTGTTATTTGCTTTATCGTTACTCATTTTATCTCTATAAAACAGTACTTATTTACCTGCCATATTAGTTGTTCACTCTATCATAGCCTTGCCTTAATGTCCTCGAATTTAACGAGTGGCACCAAAAATTTAAGGCCAGTAGTTGACCGTGAAATAGCAACTTATTTCGATATCTGTAAGCGAGGTTTATCTGAGATGTTAATGTCATTTGAGCCGAGGTGAGTTAAAACTACCTAGCGCCGTTAATGACTTAGCTAAAAACGAGAATCGGTTGCGGTACCTATTAACCGTTGTTTCTCTTTAGCGTAACGACGCCTGCCAAGCCATGCGATAAATAACGCACTCAGAAACGGTACAGTCCGTTCGATGTAGTCCCCTGGCGTTGATGGCAAATAGCTAAGCGCCACAGCAAAGCCAAAACCACAGCTAATCGATGCAAGCGCGTAGCGAGCATCTATTTTGTGACCAATCAAAATAATGATGAGTATCGGACCAAATGCGGCGCCGAGTGCGTTCCATGCGAATAATACCCGTGAAAAAATATCTTCAGGTGCGTACAAGGCGATTAGCATCGATAGTAAGCACATAAACACCACTGTCCAGCGGGCGTTGTTGAGTTTTTGCTTGTGCTTCTTATCTGTTGTTAAGTCACAGCAAACAGCCGCTGAGCTCACCAGTAGCTGGCTGTCCGCGGTTGACATTACAGCTGATAGGATTGCAGCGATAATAACGCCCGCAATGACGGGGGGAAATAATTGGTTGGTTAAAATCAGTAACGCTTCTTCGTTATTGCTAACGGGGTCAATTAACACACGTGCGCACCAGCCCACAATCAGCATGCCAGTGATGACGATGGCTGCCCAAGTGACAGCGATTATTGTGGCCTGACGGACAGCTTTTTTATCACCGATCGCCATCATTCGGTTGACCACATGAGGTTGTCCGGGATTACCTAAACCAATTGCCAACAACCCGGCAATAAATGCCAAACCAATAAAACCACTATGGGCTCCGGAAAACGACAACTGCTGTTCGCTAAATGCGGTTTGCATTTGCAGCCATAATTCGCTTGGGCCGCCGACAGTGATTAGCGCAGCAACCGGCACGATCAAAGCTGCCAGTGCCATTAATAAACCTTGCATGGTATCGGTAATACTGACTGCCCAAAAACCGCCTAATAAGGTATAAAACAAAATGATTGCGGTACCGGTGATAACAGCTTCGGGCATGGAAATGTCAAATGTGCTTGCAAACGTGGTCCCCGCGGCTTGAAATTGTGCGGCGATATAGAAGGTAAAAGCAAACACAATACAAAAAGAGCAGACGACAATAATATGGCGAGTGTTGCCTGTGATGTTATTGGCAATAAATTCCGTTAGGGTGATGGCTTTGTGCTTTTGGTTTTGATCTTGTAGTCTTGGCGCCAGCCAAAGCCAGTTGAATAGATAGCCACACACGACAGCAGGCACAATCCATATGGCGGATAGCCCCATGACGTAGGCTGCACCGCTCATGCCCAATAAGGTCCAAGCCGAAGAAGCACTCGCTGCTGAGCTAATTGCCGCAACCCAAGGACCCAATTGATGACCAGCGATAAAGTAGTCTTCGGTATTATGGGTTCGCTTATTCGCCCATAAACCAATACCAATAAGAACCAGTTTATAGATAATAATGGTGGTGAGAACAGTATCGCTATAGCTCATAGTAAGGCCGTTATGATCAAATACTAATGCCAATATAGCAATCAATCATACCTATTTCATTGATATTAATAAGATTAATTGACCTTTGCTCAATAGTTATAGCTTGCAGGCTACAGTTTCACTTTGATTGCAAAATCAAATGCTATTACGCTCTTGTCGTTAACCAAATGCAGCTAACCCGGTTTGTTGTCGGCCTAAAATTAACGCATGAATATCATGCGTACCTTCGTAGGTATTAACGGTTTCTAAGTTGATCATGTGACGCATCACGTGAAACTCATCGGCAATGCCATTTGCACCATGCATATCACGAGCAACACGGGCGATATCAAGCGCTTTGCCACAGTTATTGCGTTTAATTAAGGAAATCATTGCTGGTTCAAATTGCTGTTGTTCAATCAAGCGTCCGACTCGTAACGAGGCTTGCAATCCTAGGGTGATTTCGGTTTGCATATCGGCGAGCTTTTTTTGAAATAGCTGAGTTTGCGCCAATGGCTTGCCAAACTGTGTTCTATCGAGGCCATACTGACGAGCGCGATGCCAGCAGTCTTCCGCAGCCCCCATTACTCCCCATGAAATGCCAAAACGTGCCATGTTTAAGCAACTAAACGGTCCCTTTAAGCCTCGTACGTCTGGAAACATGTTTTCTTCAGGGACAAACACGTTATCCATCACCACTTCACCGGTGATGGAGGCTTTTAACGACAGCTTGCCATTAATTTTAGGGGCGCTGAGGCCTTGCATGCCTTTTTCTAGAATAAAACCACAAATTTGATTGTCATGGGCGTCAGATTTTGCCCAGACAATAAACACATCAGCAATTGGGGAGTTGGTGATCCACAACTTATTGCCGGTAATGCGATAGCCGCCATCTACTTGACGAGCGCGTGTGGACATACTCGCCGGATCTGAGCCTGCATTAGGCTCCGTTAACGCAAAGCAACCGATCCATTCGCCGCTCGCGAGCTTTGGCAAATACTTTTGTTTTTGTGCATTGCTGCCCCAGGTATTAATGGGGTGCATGACAAGTGAAGACTGTACGCTCATCGCACTACGATAACCTGAATCAACGCGCTCAACTTCACGAGCAATTAAACCGTAGGAAACGTAAGAGGCACCAGCACAGCCATAACCGTCGATGGTTGCACCAAGTAAGCCCAGTTCTCCAAACTGACGCAATATCATAGGGTCAAAATGTTCATCGCGATTGGCCTTTAAAATACCTGGTTGTAATGTATATTGACAAAATTCTCGGGTCATATCGCGGATCATCCGCTCATCTTGGTGTAACTGCTCATCCATTAATAAGATGTCGTCCCAATTAGCATGCCAGCTTGGCTGATTACTTTCCACACTCATTCTCCACACTCATTCATTGTTAATGACTACATGATAGGCAAATTGACAAATGTCCATCTGCAGTATCTGCGTGATTGTCTTGCCACGAGTCGTTATTAATAATGGACATAAGCTTAACAACGCAAATGTGATAAGAATATGTCAAATATCAAGTTTGCTGAGATACACGGTGCCTTGTTATGGAAACAACCTCGAAAACGGCAAAACAGCTTTATCACGAAATAAGAGCCAACCCGGAGCGAAAAAAATTTGGTTTTGGCCGTAAAGCTGTACTGGTGAATATTGATTTACAAAAAGCGTATACCAGTGTCGAACTATACAAAACAGCGTATCAAACCGATCCAAACCAAATGGATTATATCAACGCTTTGGCCACTGAATTTCGTCGCCTAGGCTGGCCTGTGGTTTGGACACACGTCGCCTACATGGACTCTGCTGAAGATGCCGGCGTTTGGGGAACGCGCACCAACACCGAAGATTCGTTGCAAAACATTAAATTTGCTTCGGATCGCAGCGAATTTGATCCACGCTTACAAATCGACCATCAAAACGATGTCATATATTTGAAAAAGATGCCATCGGCGTTTTTTGAAACAGCACTGCAGTCGTTATTGGTGTGGCATCAAGTTGATACGGTTATTGTCACCGGGGGATCAACCTCAGGTTGTATTCGAGCTACGGCTGTTGACAGTTTATCTCGAGGTTATCGTACCATCGTCCCCGAGCAATGTGTTGCCGATAAACATGAGAGTTTTCATTATGCAAATTTGACCGACTTATTGCTTAAATACGCTGATGTTGAATCGGTTGATGATGTTTTAAGTTGGCTGGCAATGCAACACTGCGAGTAAGCATTACGAAGGCTGTATTAAGCAGGTAACAGCAAGTAGGTAGCCCTCAGTAGGCAATACTAAGTTGGTAATATTAGGTAGGCAATATGAAAGCGACTCCGGGTTATTATGATTACTGGCCCTATCACAACAGACCCAAAATAACGTGGCCCAACGGAGCACGCATCGCGTTTTGGGTAGCACCTAACATTGAGTTTTATGAATTAGACCCGCCCGTTAATCCGCACCGAGTGGCTTGGCCACAGCCGTATCCAGCCATCGCAGGCTACTCTATTCGAGATTATGGCAATCGGGTAGGGCACATCAGGCAAATGCGTTTACTCGACAAATACGGTATTCGAGGCTCAATTTCACTGTCGACGGCGCTTTGTGATCATCACCCCGAAATAATCAGTATGTGCAGCGAACGAGATTGGGAGTTTTTTTCCCATGGTATATACAACACCCGTTATACCTACGGTATGAGCGAACAACAAGAGCGCGACATGATCAAACAGTCCATGGAAGCGATATACCAGCACACCGGGCAAATGTGTGCTGGTTACTTGGCTCCCGCGCTATCGCATTCTGAGTTGACCATTGATTTGTTTGCCGAAGTGGGTAGCGAACTGTTTGGTGATCAAGCAGGAATTTATACCTGTGACTTATTCCATGATGATCAGCCAACGCCTATTCGTACGCGCTCAAATAAACGTTTTGTGTCGATTCCTTATTCACTCGAGATGAACGACACCATCGCGTTTGTCGTCAACAAGGTTGAACCTCGTCGTTATGGGCAAATGCTGAAAGATAATTTTGATCGTCTTTACGCCGAAGGGCAGCAATCGGGCACGGTCATGTGTATTCCCACTCATAATTATCAAATAAGTTGCCCACATCGCTTAAAAGCATTTGAAGAAGCGCTTGATTATATTACGTCACATGATGATGTATGGGTGACAACCGGCAGAGACATTGCGCAATACTATCGAGACCATTACTTCGATATGATGCGCCAAGATATCAAAGAACGTCATGCAGTGTCCTTGGCGCCGGATGAAAAGGGTATGTAGCCAGTACTAAAGGTTTAAAGCGATGACATTAGATAAACACTATATGCAATACCCAAAGCGCCGTTACGGTATGGATCACGAGCGTTATACCTGGTCGATGCTCGCACAGCGTAACCCTGTAACGTGGCCTGATAATAAAAAACTTGCTGTATGGGTTAATGCAGGTTTGCAATTTTACCCGCTCAATCAACGGGGCATTCCGTTTAAGGTACCGGGTGGTATGACAATGCCTTATCCCGATTTACGTCACTTTACCTTGCGAGATTATGGCAATCGGGTTGGCATATACCGCTTTTTAGATATGTTCGATCGTTATGATGTTAAACCGACGTTTGCAATCAGCACAGCGTTAGCACAACAAACGCCATATCTTATGGAGCAGTTGGTTAAGCGTGGCGATGAAATCATGTGTCATGGTTGGCATATGGACGCGCTACATTATGGTGGACAAGATAACGCAGCAGAAGCAGAACTTGTCCAGCAATCGCTGTCTATTTTGCGAGAATTAAGTGGCCAGGCGATAAGAGGCTGGGTATCGCCCGCCAAAAATCAAAGTGAAAAAACCCCAGAATTATTGAAGCAAAATGGCATCGACTTTCACTGTGATTGGGTCAACGATGATATGCCTTATCGCTTTCATACCGAGTGTGGTGATATGTGGTCGATGCCGTTATCTACTGAGCTTAGTGATCAATATATTTTGATGAATAATTTACACAGTGAACAAAGTTATCTTGAGCAAATACTTGATGCCACTGACGTGTTGGCAACGGAAGCGAGTGAGCAGGGAGGGCGGATTTTGGCACTCCAAATTCATCCATGGCTGCTCGGTCAACCGCACCGCATTGGTTATTTAGAGCAGGTGTTTCATGCGTTAGCGAACAGAACGGATGTGTGGTTTGCTTCTGCCAGTGACATCTTAGATAGCTTTATTGAGCAACAATAATATAACGTTACCAATTAGCGATAAGCGCGAATAACGTGCATACGTTGTTGAGTAATCTGCTATTCATGGCAAAGTTGTGCATGCCAAAACAGCATGCTCTTTGCGACGCGATGTACTAATGCAACGACAATGGGCAGTTAAATTTCGACGATATTGACAACTTGTGTGGCGCCATCACTGGTCAGTGTAAATTTTGCGTCTTTATAACGAGGTGGCCCCATAGAGCCTTTAGCGTTATTGGATGTAGCAACAGGTTCACGCGGGATCCCTAGCCAATTGGCATCCATTTCTTTGTTTTGATCCCAGTCTTGGAAAATATGCAATCCGTATTCGCCTTCGGGTAAGTCTAAATTGGTGGTGATTACGCCATCCGTCACTTCGTTTTTCAAGGTAACGATGTGCTGATGAAAAATGTCACGTTGTTTGTCTTCCATCCATGTTTTCTTTGATGTGTATACGTTGATCACCAAATCACCTTTATCGGATGTTAAACCGTGTACTTCAACGGTTAACGAGGCGGCAAAGCTTGATGCACAAAACAGTGATGCAGCGCAAGCCAGGGATGTTGTCCAGTTCATAGAGTACCTCTTATAAGCCAGTTGCCTATTTAGTTGCTTAAGCCAATTCTTTCGTCAGTTGCGCGTAACGCCCTGCGTAGAATACTAAGGGCTCTTTATTCGATTTAACATCAAAAGCTAATACTCTGCCAACCATGATCAGATGGTCGCCACCTTGATATTGGTGCTCAAGCTCGCATTGAAATCGAGCATAATAATGGGTTAATAGTGGCACACCATAAGCGCTCATTTCAGTTGTGGTTTGCGCAAATTTGTCGGCACCTTGGCGAGCAAATAAGTTCGATAATTGTTGTTGATCGTCTGCAAGTACATGCACGGCAAAATGCTTAGCTTCAATAAACGCTGGCAATGAATGCGCGCGTTTATCAATACTCCAAAGGATCAACGGTGGTGTTAACGATACGGAATTAAAGCTGGATATGGTCATGCCGATTTTCTCATCACCTAGCGCCGTGGTCATGATGGTTACCCCTGTTGGGAATGTCCCAAGGGCATTTCGAAACAATGTTGCGTCAATTGTGGGCGCAGTCATAGTGTCTCCCTCATAGTGTTTCGTTAACTCACACCGTTACCTAGATAACGTGCTGACAATACGCACTCACCTTGGGTCCAATTTAGGACGCCAAACGTGGTATAGCGCTCTTTGTTTGATTGATAAAATTGCCACACACAACACAAGGTATGATCATCATCAATGAGTGTGTCACGACTTTTTAGCTTGAATGCTTCACCGTAAAAATGCTGTGTACTCCATAGATAACGGCCATACGCACGGCCATTGCCAAACACATCCGGGCCATGAAAACTATGCGTGTTGTTAACGCGAGAACGCTTGTAACTAAATTGTCGATCAATAGCCCCCGTAATGCTCACGGTGACTTGGGCATCGGTCAAGGTTAATGGCAGGTAGTCAATAACCACATCAGCATGACCAAGTAATGTTTGCTCGTCATCGTAAACGTCTAATGTCCCGGTCCAAGAGCCTTGATGTTTTACGGGTAAGATAAATGGTTTGAGTGCGTTTTGTCGTTCACTGTCGAGAAACTCTGCGACCTTTTGTTGAGTTTGCACATTGCTATCGTGATCGTCAGTCACCACATAAAGCCCGTTGAATACAGCAATCAATGTATCTGCTTCAAACAATTGTGAGGAATAGACTTGCAGGCCATGCTCTGGCAGGATGAGGTTAACGGTGCGCAGATCTGTGTTCCAACCCGGTGAAAAATAGTTCGAGTCGACGAGTAAGCCATAAGGGCGCCCTGAACCAATGAAATCGGGTCCGCAATAAACTCGGTCTTGATCGGAGTCGATAACGCCAAATTCAAAACGCGCGCCTGCGGTATCAAAGCGATTACGTAATGGCCCGGCATTTTGAAAGTTGGTTTCCATCCAATAGGTGGTTTTATCGCCTTCAAATACCGATGCTCGATTGACTTTATTAAAACCGGTATGGCTGCCATCAGCATCAAACACACTGGGCAGTCCGTGCCATTCACCGCTGATCGCTTGTTGAAAATTACTGGGTTTTTTATTCGTCATGACTGCGTCTCTGGTTGTAACCTATTTGGTTTAGCTGTTGTTCAGTGCTTAGCGCTTGTTCGGAATATGCTGTTATCAAGCTTATTTGGACCGTACGTCGTTCTTATTACCATCTTAGCTACGGTGATAACAGATATTGTTTATAGCATTTGGCACCTATTGAACAAATGCGAAAAAGCAAAAACACCGCGGATCCCCTGTACTGTTACTTTGCAACTCTCATCTCGCGACTATCACCTTAATGCGAATCAAGCATAGTTGGGCATAAGCGAAGAAGCTCCGCCTGATGCACAACTTGATCGCCGCTAAGGGCAAAACCCAGTATTTCACCGTGATCATTTTTTAATAACGCTTGCACACCTTGCTCACGGTCAACGACTGTGTGCCATTGTCCTAGTGATGGGTTTGCTGGTAAGCAAACAACAACAGGATGTATGGTCGTTTTAATGATGATTGGCATGGCAGGATAGTGCACCTTACTAGGCATACCGCACAATGTCTTTGCTAATGCTTTGGCTTGCTGCATGAGAGGGGCAATGTAAAACATCAATAAACCATCGACTTCGGCGCAATCGCCAAGGGCATAGATATTTGGCTTGGACGTTTGTAAATATTGATTAGTGATGATGCCTCGGTTCGTTTCGATGCCTGCATTTTGAGCAAGCTCTATTGCAGGCTTGAGTCCTGTAGCCGCCAAAACCATGTCCGCTTCAATCGACTCACCGTGCGCTAATTTAACGCAGACGCCGGATTGTGTCGGTTCAACGCTGTCGACGGAAGCGTCAAAATGACAGCGCGCGCCTTGAGATTGTAATGCGTTGGCAAGACGCGTTGAGATACTGTTGGGTGCGAGACGAGTGAGCAGTGTTGGCATAGGGTCAACAATATCAACCTGAAATCCGGCCTGTAAAAGATCGTTCGCGTATTCACAGCCAATTAATCCTGCGCCAATAATAACCACATGCTTTTGATGCGTGGCCACCGTCTTGGTTCGAAAGCACCGATAGTCATCTAAGCTGTTGATGCTATAAACTTTTCCTGGGCATTGTTGTAAAGTTGGGGGCAAATTGCTGTAAGCCCCTGTTGCCAAGACCAGTTTATCGAATTGATAAAGACTGTGGTCATCGCATAGGATCGTTTGCTGGTTGATGTTAATGTCGGTGATCTTGGTATGCACCTGAATGTCGAGTCGGTATTGCTGTGCCATTTGTTCGGCGGTTTTTTGAATGAGATCTCCGGCTGTTTTATCGTTGGCAAACCCTGTTGATAGCATAGGTTTTGAATAGAAACTGCCATCATCAGCAGTGAATAAACGAATAGAAACGTCGGGATCGTTGCGACGAATTTCTTTGGCGAGTGAATAACCGGCAAGCCCAGTACCAATGATGGCGATCCGCTCAGCACTTGCTTCAGATTTTGTCGCGGCGATAGGTGCTTGTTGCGGTTGTGCTAGGGGGGAACGTTGCACCGGCGGTACTGGTGTCAACGACTCGGTGCTAGGTGACGTAGCTTCAGGGACCGCGTCTACTGAACCATGCACTTCAATCATCTCAAAGTCTTCTTTACCGACGCCACATTCTGGGCATAGCCAATCACTGGGAATATCTTGCCAACGCGTGCCGGGTTCAATACCGTCTTCAGGCCAGCCTTTGGCTTCATCATAGACCCAGCCACAAACCTGGCATTCCCATATTTTGTATTGCGTCATTAATGTTTTCCTCAGAGCCGATGGATAGTCGTTTTGGTGCATTCGTCATAGGACAAATCAATGTTATATTGATATAACATAATACTTGATGGTATGGTTTGACAATAGTTAGCTGATAAATACCTGATGTTACAGGGAGATACGTTAGCCATATGAATTGATATAAATCGATTTTACTGGCTAGCGCGCTGTTTTTTGCGAGCAAGTGGACGTATTCTTCTATCTATCAGGCGACTTAATAATATCCATTGCTAGGTCAACAGGCCCTAGCAGGGCTCGTGGCCTCTAACGTAGGAGAATATGTGATGATAACAAACTTATGGTACGTCGCTGAATGGTCTGACACAGTTAAAGACAAGCCAGTGAAAGCGAAACTGTTGGGACAAAATCTCGTACTGTTTCGTGACTTACAAGGCAAAGTGATGTGTCTTGCCGATGTTTGTTTGCATCGCGGTGGCTCACTGTCTGGAGGTTGGGTAAACAAAAAACGAGACTGCGTTGTCTGTCCCTATCATGGCTGGGAATATAACGGCAAAGGAAAGTGTCAAAAAATTCCATCGGAAGGGGATGATTTTAAGGTGCCACCGCGCTTTAAAGTTGATGCCTATCCGGTAGAAGAAAAATACGGCATGATTTGGGTGTTTATGGGCGACTTAGAAGAAGACAAACGTTATCCCATTCCGCCATTACCTGAATTTGACAACCCACAATGGCGCGGCTTAAAAACTGAATTTACTTGGCAGGCGGAAGCATCGCGGGTGGTTGAAAATGGCATCGATATTGCGCATGCCTCGTTTGTTCACCCGGTATTTGGTTATCCATCGACTGCCGAGGATAACTATATAGATGCGGTCGAAAAGCACGAATGGTGGGCAAAATCGACTAATGTTATGTTTCCGCCACAACTTAAAGGTGGCTTTTTAGGCTGGCGTAATTTCATCCGAAAAGATAAGCAGGAAACGCGTGTTCATCCAGAGTGGCACTTGCCTGGAATGGTGGTGAGGATCCAAATTGATTTACGTCCAGGTTGGCACATTGTAATGTTTGATGCCAATACCCCAATTGATGAGCATACCACCCGTACTTTTGCCTGGCAGTTTAGAACCTTTTTCAAACAAAAAATGTTTGATAAAGGCTCAATGAAACGACTAAACACCATTTTGCAAGAAGATGCAGCCATTGTTGAAGCCTCTAATCCGTATTACTTACCTGAAACCTTAGCCAACGAAGTCTCCGTTAAATCGGATAAATTTATGAGTACATTTCGCATGGCTAGACGTAAATTAATTGAGGAAAAAGGCTGGCAAATTGACATGGATAAACGCGATGAGTATCACGGTAAGAAAGTGTTGACCATTGCGTCTCCTGTACGTCGTGAAGCGGAACAAGAAGGACAGGGATGGGTATTTGAAAAAATGCCAACGGTACCAGCAAGTAAGGGGCAAAATGTAAAAAATCAATTTGAGCAAGATGTGGAAAAACTTACTACCGATTCAGCCAATTCAAACGACAGTTTTGTGGTTTAACCTAATGGGCTAAATGTAGCTAAGTAGGTATAGCTCAGTAGATTTAGGAGAGTAAGTTTATCGGATCACGTTTAGGTAACGAGATGTTGCCATATCGTTGCCTTAAAAGGTTGCTCATGTACCGCTCCAGTTGTGCCTCGCGGATCGAGAGGGTGACGTTTTAAACATTGCGATGAAAGCTTTTTGCCATGGGCGGTTAAGGTCCGTATGGCCATTCCGTGACGATATAATACGGTATGACGAATACGTGTTGTCGGACTGGTTAAGACGATGAAGTCCGGTTCCATATAGACATCGGTGGCTTGGTTTAACTGGCGAGAATTAAAAGTGACAATGTTCGGTCCACCACTCATGCCAATGTTTTCGTAAGCGCCCTCGCCGAGTGAATCAAACACCAAGACACCGTTAATAAGGGTTGCCGTAAAGGTTTTTGCTGTTGCTTTTCTGCCATTCAAATGGACATTGGTTAGCTTCAACGTTTGCTCACAAAAATCGATATACACTAAATTTTCAAACGGCGATTGACCGGGCGTACCTGATAGATTATCGCTTTTCAAAGGCTGTCCATCTAACTCAAAGCAGTCTACTTTATCATGCCATATACCGTGCATGTTCGTTAGTGTATGTCCGACGCTACCATGGGGGAATTTCATTATGATGTTCCAGTGTAAAATATCTTTATTTGTGTTATAGATATAACATTATCTCATTATGGTGGTGGGCTCAAGTCCGCAGTCCCTCATGTATGATGATGGTAACATTGTGACTCTGCATAGAGTCACCCCTAAATTGAGTAATCATAAATCGACTAACCACTAATAAGCGAGGTTGTTATGACATCCGTAGTGATAACTGGTAGTACCCGTGGCATCGGCCTCGGTTTAGCGGAAAACTTTCTAAAGCGAGGGTGCCAAGTGGTGATTAGCTCCCGCCATCAAAACGATGTGGATAACGTCGTTTATCGACTTGGCCAGACGTTTGGTGATCAGCAAGTTACCGGAAAGGCGTGCGATATTTGTGATGCAGGGCAGCTTAGTGCGCTTTGGGAGCATGCTAAAGATAAATTCAATGGTGTGGATATTTGGATCAATAACGCCGGTATGAGTATTTCAAGAGCACCACTTGTCGAGCAATCGGCTGACGATCTCACGCATATCGTACAAACCAATTTTACCGGGGCGCTGCTGGCGAGTCATGTTGCCCTTAAAGGTATGCAAAAACAAGGATTTGGTCAGCTTTGGAATATGGAAGGCTTTGGCTCAAATGACGCGACGCAAGCCGGTATGACGGCATATGGTGCAACCAAACGTGCGGTGCGTTATTTAAATAAGTCGCTGCAAAAAGAAATCAAAGGTACAGCACTGCAAGTCAACACATTAAGCCCAGGTATTGTTATTACCGACTTACTTATTGGCGATTATGATACCCAATCTCAAGCGTGGCACAAAGCAAAGAAAATCTTCAATATTTTGGGGGATAAAGTCGATACCGTCACGCCATGGCTGGTTGATGGCGTTCTTAAAGCCAACAAAAGTGGCAGTAAAGTCGTTTGGTTAACGACGGGTAAGGCGTTTCGTCGATTTTTAACCGCGGGATTTAATAAGCGCGATTTATTTGTCGATATTGAAGGGGTCTGATCAAAATACTAACCTATCACCGAACGTTAAGGTGATAGGTTAGTATGTCAACGACTAAGCTTGTTGACCATAGAAATTAACCACAGCGCATTTACCACAGTTGTTAGGCACTGGCTTGAATGGCTTCAGCATTTTTGGCCAGTGTCGCTGATATTTTACTTTTTGCAAGACAGCCCCAAATAAACACTGCTAACGCACATAGACCAATAAATACAAACGGCCCTGATTCATTCCAGTGATCAAATAAATAACCACCGATAATACTGGAGACTAAAATACCAATCGCGCCACTTAAATTAAAAATACCGATCACGGCACCTCGATTTTTCGTTGTGGTTTGCTCAGCAATCAACACCCCAGAGGTAATGATACCGCCAATTTCACTTAGGCCAATGATAACAACGACAACCATCATAGCTGGGCCAAATGGATCACTAATAAAATAGGTGGATGTATAGCCAATAAAGGAAATAAATAAGGCGATCAGCAAGGCCGTAACCCGATTTATTTTATCCGTCAGAATGCCAAAAAACGGTGCGCCTAGCAATGCACAGCCTTGGGCTATAGCGACGACAATGCCGGCTTTTTTAAGGGCCTCCGAGGCACTCATACCGACTTCCGCGGTACCATAATTTGAAAGCCATAAGGTCATAAATGCCCCGACAATGGTTAAGTTTGCTCGAGACACAAACGATGCGGCATAAGCCAAGGCGATACCTTGATCTTTGGCGGCTTTGATCCCTTCTATTGCTTTCTTCACGGTACTGTCATTGTGCGCTATCTCATTTTTGACGTGAGATTTTAAGCCAAGCCAGCTGATGATGGCGATAACAAACGCAATACCAGCGGCAAGCTGGTAGGTTGTTATGCCGGCATCGACGGCCGACATGCCTTGATTTTGAAAGATTTCGGGCAACCTTAACAGCACAAACAGGGCGGTTACTGCGCCGATACCATTACACATCCCTTGAATGCCGGCTGCTTTACCGCGACTTTTATTTTGCGCATAATCAGCAACCAAGGTCACAATCATGCAAGTCGCTGCGGCGATACCTACGCCATAGATGCATCGGTAGATGACCAATTGTGTCACCGAGTCAGCATGCGGGTATAGGTACAAGGCGATGGCGATTAAGGTAAAACCTATCGACATAATAACTTTGCGACCCACTTTATCAGATAACGCGCCCCATAGGCCAACCGTGATGATAATCGCGATTTCACCCCAAAAATTAAGCGTTCCGGTTACGATGCCATGTTCCGATTTGTCAATATTCATGATTTCGGTGTACAGATATGGCTGAAACGCATTAATAAACGTACCTAATAAAATCGTTGCCACACACGTGATATAGAAGGTTGACATATTCCAGCCACTGACCCCTTCATGGGTATAAATACCGAGGTATTTTTTTTGTTTGCTGTTCATTTGTGATCCTTAATTGGTATTCATGGCGGGCGTGGACGATGTCTCGGTCGCGCTTTTAAACAGTAGATAACCGGCGATGGCCCATGCGCCTTGCGTGGCCGCATTAACGATTTCTTCTATCCACTGCATGGCTTCACTTTGATCGCCGGTTCGGGCTAGGCCTGACATGGCGAAGACACCAATGATATTGAGAATAAAAAATAACCCGGCAGCAAGGTTTCCAACATCAAAACTGTGTTTAGCGGCATGAAAAGTAAAGACGCAATTGGCGATGGTTAATGGTAACAGCAGGACTAAAAACCATAAGCGTTGCTCTGGGAACGACATAGCTAAATACAGCGAAATACTGGCAAATAACAGGATTATACTTGCAGGACATCGCCATGCGGTCGGTTTAACCGGATCGTCTCTATATTGGCGTCGATAGACCCACATACAAAATGCCAGTAGCACAAAACCGGGGGTCATGAGTACAAATAACGCATTATTTAAGACACTAATGTGCACATCATTTAAGGCAATAATGAGTTTCCATGTCGCTTTGCAAAGTCCTGCAGAGATGATCAGCAAGGCTGCCGTTACCACGAGTTTAGGGTAAGCAAAATCACCTTGGTTAATGACTCTGACGATAAAATATAGCCCAGTCGCAGACAAGATAATGGGTACATAATCGAACACAGCCAGCGCAACACTGTATTGGTACATAAAGATGTCCTCAATATTCGTTAACAGTTGATAACACCATAACATCACCTTGGTTGATTTGTTATGTACATATGTCATTTTTAAAGATAATTGCCATTGACTAAAAGATATAATGTTAATACTTTAAGTCAATGGTTTTGTGTTTATTTAACTGACAAACTTAGCAAATATCGACACAGTGGTTCAGTACATTTAAGATTTTGATTTGCATTAAGTTTTATATGGTGAGGTTTTTATGGTGAGAGTCGCTGCGGCACAATATGCGGTTACTAATGACGTAGTTGCGAACCTTAAAAATAGTGTTCGTATGATCGAAAAGGCGGGCAAATGCGAGCCGGATCTGATTGTTTTACCGGAATTTGCCAACCACAATTCATGGTATGACAACGCTGAGCACTGTTATCAAGTGGCGATTGACTTAGAGGGGGATTTTGCCCAGCAAATCGCCCAAGCAGCGCAGCGAGTAAGCGCCTATGTGGTCATAAATTGTACCGTTCGACGAGACGGTGGCGACGTAACCGGAACCAGCTTATTGTTTACACCCGATGGGCAAATGATTGGCGAAAACGATAAACAAGTTTTAATAGGCCATGAAAATGACTTTCTTGTAAAAGCACGCAAACCAGGACCAATCATAGAAACCCCCATCGGCCGTTTGGCGATGTACTCATGCATGGATGGCGTAATTAATGAAACCCCTCGGGGATTAGCACTGCGCGGAGCACAAATACTGTGTAATTCTCTTAATTCCTTCGCATTAGATGAAGGTTCGTTGCACATTCCCGTTCGAGCAGCGGAAAATAAAGTGTTTGTTGTAGCAGCCAACAAAGTCGGTCCGCTAATTCCACAAGACATGTTAGAGGCCGTGGCCGAAGGGATTAATATTCCCGTTGAATTTTTATCGGGTGCAGGAGAGTCGCAAATTGTTGCGCCAAATGGCGATGTGCTAGCCAAAGCAGGTCAAGGCGAACAAGTGATTTGGGCAGATATTGATCCAAGCCTTGCCGATATCAAACTGCGTCCTGATGGAACCCATATTTTCAGCAGTCGTCGCAGTGAATTGTATCAATCATTAGGGGAAAACCCGGACTCTCAATCCTTTCCCACTTTTCAAGGGGCTGATGATGTATTGGTAAGCGCATTGGCCGTCACCGACCTAGGTGATGCGTTAACGCAAATTAACTTAAGCATTGAACATGGGGCAAAATTGATCACCTTGCCCGAATTGTTTTGGCAGAAAGATGCGCCACCTGATGTGCTCGCGATGCAAAGTACAGGGGTAGTTGATGCGATCAAGCAAAGTTGCCCGACTGATGTCTATATTGCTTTAAGTATTATTGTAAATACAGAGCAAGGTTATCAGCATCAGGGGATTATCATTAATGACGATAGGGTTGTTTTGCGTCAAGCACAAGTGCATGGTTCAAACCGTCTCGCCTATAGCCCATTAGCCTCTGAATTTGAGGTGCTAGACAGTCCCTATGGCAAGTTGGCACTAATACTTGAAGATGATGCCATTTATCCTGAAAGTTTTCGACTAATTGCTATGCAAGGCGCACAAGTGGTTTTCGCCCCGATTAATTTGCAAGAAGCTTGGCAAGCAAATACTGGCATCATTGAGCGTGCATCTGAAAACAGAGTAAACATTATTGCGGCCAGTCCAAAGCCGCAAGATTGTTTAATTTGCAGCTTACAGAAAGATTTCACCATCATGACACCGTGGCAAGATCGACAGTTTGATGGTTTATTAAGTCAATGCAATGTCCATACATCGCCATTGGTACCACTGCTTGCCACGATTTATCCGCGAGCGGCGGAGAATAAAATCGTTTCCCATCAAACTCATCTTATTAACAGTCGCCCATGGCAATTAATGTCAGCCATGTTAAGCCCCAAGACAGAGCAAAGGTAATTTATGTCATATCAGTCATTAGCTGCCAAATTATCAAACGATACCATTGACAATATTGTCGACCATTTTGCGCTTGATGAAATTAAAGGAGCCGACGATGGCCCATACATGAGCTTAGTTTCCCATGCGCCGATGGCCCAAGGCGTGATTGGTCATGTCAGGGTTTTTGTCGGTAAGCCACTGGAAAAACTGGTGACCTGCTCTATTGTCGTCCCACAAATTATGTTGGACTCGCATATGTTGTTTGCATTTAGTGAATCAGACACGGCCATCCCGCATTTCACCTTCGATTCGGTAAAAGCAGGGGAGCATTATGCGTTTCATCTTGATCTTACCCCACGTGTCGATTTGGCAGAATTTACCGATTACATGAACAACGTCTATCAGCCACTTACGGACATTTTTAATGCAGCGGAAGCGATTGAAAGCATCACGAGTGCGCAAATTTCACCGCGTCAACGGGCAATTATGTCGCCATGGATGCTAGTACATCGTGCTGATGAGGTAGGTTTTAAGGCCTTGGTACCGTATTTAGATGATTATCTAAAGCATTGGTACGCACTGCATCGAGAAGGGGTTGCCTGTCCACTAACTAGCGAACGTTTGGCACAGCGAGATAAGGCCAATCGTGCTGCAATTTTTTCGCCAGAAATTGATCCTGTTTGGCCACGCATCCAAGGCATTATTGGCCCTGATGCTGTAGAACAATTGCGAGCATTACTTAAAGGTGGAGACGTTAACGTTGACGTCTAACAAATACAAGGCAGTTGCTGTTACGAGCTGTTGAAGCCAGGTGGTTCGAGCACCTAGCGAGGCAAAATCGAGGAGAAACTATGAAATACACCGGTGAATATTTTGTTGAAGGTATGAGCGAGGCAGAACGCAGTCGTGCTGAGCGGGTCGAATCGGTTTTGAGCACCATAAAAGACGCATCCGCAGAAGTTGATCGTCGCGGTGAGTTTTGTACAGACCACATCGGTACCCTAGCTGACGCGGGTTTACTTGGTTTGATCATACCCGAGCAGTATGGCGGTTTAGGCGGTGGACTTAGAGATCTTGCCGCCGCAACATTTGCCTTAGGCACGGTATGCCCTTCAACCGCATTGACGTATTTTTTTCATTGTTCTTCGGCCTCAAGGGGCTTGTTAGCACTTGAAGCGATAGAGCAAGGCTTGTTTAGCCAAGAGGAAATACCTCAGGTAAAAGCCTTTGCCGAAAAAGTACTGACTACGATGGGCCGTGATGGCCAGTGGTTGGCTAACTTTGCTTCTGAGTCGGTGAAATCAGAGCAAGCCGCAATTACCATATCTACCAAAGCAAAAGCTGTTGAAGGTGGCTATTTATTGACTGGTGTAAAGTCGTTCGGGTGTGCAACGGGAGTTGCCGACCAATATTTGGTGACCGCAAGTTTAGATGGCTATGATGATGCCAGTGGCTTATCGACTTTTTTTGTACGTCGAGATGCGCCAGGTGTTAGTGAACGACAAAAATGGGATGCAATTGGCATGCGAGGTACGGCAACACATGGGCTTATTCTTGACGACGTATTTGTTGCGCATGAGGATGCGCTTACGATCCCGTCGGCGTTTGTGCGGTGTATGCAAATGAGTCGAGGCAGTTTTGTTGGTAATCAATTGGCGGGCATCGCGGTGTATTTGGGACAAGCATTTGCGATTTATCAAACCACTTTATCTACGCTTACCCAGAGTAAATTTGGGGATAGCGACAAAAGCATCGCTTCATCACCAATGCATCAACAGCTCATCGGTGAAATGCTGTGTGATTTAGAAACCGCGATGCTGTGGTTGCGCCGTCAGCTAGAACTTGAAAGCAGTGAGCAGGATATCTTACCGAAAATGGAGGTCGTCAAGCGCTGGCGTTTGTGCAAAGGGCAAGTGTCCGAATATGGTTTTAAGGTAGCGGTGAACGCACTTAAATGCACCGGTACCAGTGGTACCGGATTTTCACAGCCTAGTGCCCGAGGTTTACGCGATATGGCCATGGCCTTGGTGCAAGCATTTCCGGCTGAGCGTGGGCGATTGATGGCCGCACAAATGGAAGTGGAAGGGGCTGAGCAGCATCAATTTGGCGTGGCTAAGTCGTGAGCAGTGCGAAGGATGTTTTGATGAGTTACCAATTTGCAGAGCAACGCCTCTATATTGGCGATGATTGGCACAAACCTGCTCGGATACTCCCGCAAATGCTTAATGACGCGAATACCGGCGCTGAATTAATGCCTCAGTGTGCAGCAAGCGATGAGCAAATAGAGGTGGCCGTTCAGTCGGCAAAAAACAGTTTTGATACTGGTGTATGGCCTGCGCTAAGTTATCACCAGCGAGCTGATTACCTCGACAAAATTGCAGATAATATGCTCGACAAAGAGATGGACATCGCCATGGCTGACAGCATTCAAACCGGTGTCATACTGGCACTCACTCGCCAATTTGCCAAAGTGTGTTCATTAAGTTTTCGCCATGCAGCTAAGCTGTTACGAGAATTACCAGAGCAACAAGAAATGGCTGGCGAGCGCGGCAAAATTGTTGTTGAACGTTTACCTCTTGGTGTTGCGGGCATTATTGCACCATGGAATGCGCCATCCGGTATTGCCTGCCATAAGCTCGCCAGTGCGCTGGCAGCTGGCTGTAGTGTTGTATACAAACCGTCTGAGTGGACCACAGCCAGTGCGCAATATATCAGCGAGGCGATTATTGATGCAAATCTCCCCAAAGGGGTCTTTCAATTATTGCTTGGTGATGGAAGTGTGGGTGAAAAAATTGTTGCCCATCAATATATCTCAGCCGTGTCGTTTACAGGTGGTGCCGTTGGTGGCGAACATGTTGGACGAATTTGTGGTCAACAGATCAAACCGGCGCAACTCGAGCTTGGTGGTAACAACGCGCTGGTGATACTGGCAAGTGCTGATCTTGACGCCGCGGCTGAAGGGGTTGTTACAGGTTTAACGACGATGAACGCTCAATGGTGTCGAGCCGTTGGACGCATCATTGTTGATGCCTCGGTCAAAACTGAATTGATGGATAAGATCAAACAACGCTTGGCCCATATTCGTCTTGGTCACGCACTAGATAGTGACTCACACATGGGACCTTTGGTACATCAAGGACACTGGCAGCATATTCGAGACCAGGTGCAATACTATCAGCAACAAGGTGGTAACGTGGTGCAAATGACGTCACTACCGGATGATGAGGAGCTTGTGGGTGGGTGGTTTTTCCCGCCGACGCTAATTGAGGGATTAACCCCTGAGCTAACGTTACAAGAAACATTTGGTCCTGTCGCCACGGTGCACACCTTTACGTCGCTGGAGCAAGCGATAGCTATGGCCAATCAAACCAACTATGGACTGGCAGCTTATGTGTTCGGCGAAGAATCACACGCATGGGATGTTGCCCGCCGTGTTATCGCCGGCGTTGTAAAAATAAATAACGTTAGCTTGTTTGCATTACGTGCGGACTTACCGCGAGCAGCTTGGCGTCAAAGTGGTCTGGGTGATGAAGGGATCCGTGAAACGTTCGAATTTTTTCGGGGCACGCGGGTGACAGGGGTGGGCTAATGAGAAAATATCAACTGTTTATCGGTGGTCGCGATGTTGCGCCAACGTCGCAAGATTACTTTGATGTCGTCGCACCGGCAGAGCAAACGGTTATTGCTAAGGCAGCAAGGGCTGGTCACGCGGATGTTAACGCAGCTATACTGGTTGCTCATCAGGGATTTACGCAGTGGTCTTTATTAGCACCGAACGCGCGAGAAGCTGCGCTATTAAAAGCCGCAGATATCATCGCGCAACAGGGCACTGAGCGGTTATTGGATATATTGATTGATGAAAGTGGCTCGACCATTAGCAAAGCGAAAGTGGAAATTGCCTATAGTGTCGATTTGTTGCGCACAGCCGCTGGGGAAGCACGTCGTTTGTACGCAGAAACTTTCCCCAATGATAACCCCCAGCGTATTTCGATGGTGATACGAGAACCGCTTGGTGTGGTGGCTGTTATATCACCATACAATGCGCCGTTAGCGTTGTTGTGTAAAATGGTGGCGTTCCCGCTTGCCGCAGGTAATGCGGTGGTGGTTAAACCGTCGGAGCAAACGCCGATTATCGCCATCGAATTTGCCAAAATGCTGGTGGAAGCGGGGATCCCCGGCGAGGCACTTAATATATTAACAGGGTTCGGCGAGGAGTGTGGTGCACCTTTAGTAGAGCATGAGAGTATCGATGCTATTGCCTTTACGGGTTCTACGGAAATCGGTCAACGCATAGGACGCAATGCCATTCATCGCATGGTCAAAATGCAACTGGAGTTAGGTGGCAAAAGTGCCGCTATCGTCATGCCTGATGTTGACGTAAATAAAGCAGCTGAGATTGTCGCACAAGGCATATTCACCCACGCTGGGCAAATTTGTATGGCCAATTCACGGGTGGTTGTTCATAAAGAGATATACGCTGATTTTATTAGCGCACTGCACAAACAGTGTGAAACTCTTTGTGTGGGTAATTTACGTGATGAGCAGTGTGTCTATGGGCCTCTGATCAATCAAGCCGCGGTCGATAAAGTTGAGTCGCATGTCGCCGATGCATTAGCAAAAGGGGCGACTCTACTCACTGGTGGTCATGTCATCTCGGGCTTAGTCTACGCGCCAACCATATTATTAGAAACGCCACGAACCAGTTTAGCATGGCAAGAAGAGTCATTTGCTCCTTTGCTTAACATTGTTTGCGCCGATAATCTTGAGCAAGCAATAGAGATAGCCAATGATTGTCAATTCGGCTTATCAGCCAGTGTGCTAACAACCAACATCCATTGGGCGATGCAAGCGGCTAGGGGGATCAAGTCTGGCGCTGTTCATGTGGGCATGCATGCGTTTCAATCTAATGCCTTAGCGCCTATTGGTGGCAGTAAACTCAGTGGTATTGGTCGCAGTGGTGGTGCTTACTCGACGCAAGAGTTTACCGATGTGAAGTGGGTAAGCATCGAGGTAAATTCGCCGTTTTAGTGTGCAGCGATGAAGGAAGGTTGAATGACGCATCAATGTAAGATCCATCGCCATTTTGCCGATACAGACTTTGGTCAGCTACATTATTATGCCGCAGGCTCGGCGCAAAACCCCATATTGTTGCTATTGCACCAAGCGCCGAGCAGCGGAGAGATGTTTCTTCCGGTGATGTCACATTTAATGGACAACTATTACTGCATTGCACCGGACTTGCCTGGTTTTGCCAACTCGTTTGCCATTAACAGTAGCCAACATACAATCGCCTTTTATGGCGATTGTATACGGCAACTGGTGAGTGAGTTAATGACTGAGCATAACATGCACCAGTACTACCTACTTGGTCATCATACAGGTGCCGCGGTTGCCAGCTATATGGCAGCAACGGATGAGCATGTGAAAGCATTGATATTGAGTGGGCCAACGTTGTTGCCTGATCCTATTCGAGCGTCATTAGCGGACTCCGTTAGTCGATTATCGTCGGGTAATTGCGCCGATGATCTGCAAGTGTTGTGGCATTACATCCGAGGGAAGGATCCACAAATAGATGTGTCTATCAGTCAGCGAGACTTTTGTATCGCCCTCGCACTTGGTGATGATTATCCTTTGGTTTATCAGGCCGTCGCAGACTTTACTTGTCATGACTACATGCAGAAGATTGTCTGTGCAACGCTGGTCTTTGCCGGTAGCCGAGACGCATTACACGAGTATGTCCCGTTAACTTTAAAGGCCATTTCAAGCAGCACATATATTGATGTCGGTGATAGCAATACCTATGTATTTGAAACACATAGTGAAAAGGTTGCAAAGATCATAAGCAAATTTTTAGGGAGTGATGATGGATTTAGCGCGTAAATCATTAGGTCTTGGCGATAAGCCAGCGCTGATTGTTGTTGATATGATCAACGGTTTTACCGATAGTCGCAGCCCGCTAGGGTGTGATTGTCCTGAGGTAATGTCTGCAAATCAACAATTATTGTTTGCGTTTCGTAAAGCGTCGTTACCTGTCTTTTTCACAACGGTTGTTTATCGTAATAAACACCAAGCGCATGTGTTTCGTAACAAAATCCCTGATCTCAATATGCTCACGCCAAACTCGCACTGGGTTGAGGTTGACGCCCGCTTAGGGGGGAAACAAGACGACGTCGTCATTGAAAAGCAGTGGGCGAGCAGTTTTTTTAAGACGGATTTAGCAACGAAACTGTTAGCACACAATGTCGACTCTTTGGTCGTCACAGGTTTAACCACAAGTGGTTGTGTTCGTGCGACCGTGGTGGATGGCTTGCAACACAACTATCGTGTTGTGGTGGCAAAAGAGGCGGTCGGTGATCGAAATGAGGCCGCCCATCATGCCAATTTACATGATATGCATGCCAAGTATGCTGACGTACTCTCTGTTAATGACGTGATTAGACATATTACGTCAATTGCACAAAAACGCATAGCTTGTACGCCATCTTGATACAACTTGGCTAAATATGAACGAGGAACGATCCATGGACGCAATTCAACAATTACCTGTTATTATCGCTGGCGCAGGGCCTGCAGGGTCGGTATTAGCGCTTGCCCTAGCAAAATACGATATTCCTGTCATGCTGTTAGAAAAACAGCAGACATTGCCTATTGATTTGCGAGCGTCAACATTTCACCCACCAACGTTAGAACTGTTACATAAACTTGGCGTTGTGGATGAGATGATCGCAATGGGCTTAGTGGTCGATAGATATCAATATCGTGACAGAAAAACACAACAAGTGGCTGAATTTGATATGTCGCTTATCAGTGATGAGACGACATTTCCATTTCGATTGCAGCTCGAGCAGTACGAGTTAACGCACATCATTGCCCGTCATTTAAAGCAATATCCGCATGTAACGGTTTTATTTGAACACGAAGTAGTCGATTTTACTCAAGATGAACATGAGGTCAGTGCCGTAGTAAAAACGCCTCATGGCAATATCAACATTGCCGGAAGCTTTTTATTGGGCTGTGATGGGGCATCGAGTAATGTACGAAAAGCCGCGAACATCGATTATTGTGGCTTTACCTATGATGAGAAATTTTTAGTAGCCAGTACGAACTTTCCGTTTGAGCAGGTGTTCGATAATCTATCTTACGTCAATTATGTCTCAGACCCAGACGAATGGTGTGTGATATTACGAACCGACAAAATATGGCGGGTGTTATGGCCAACCGATCCAAATCAAGTTGATGAAGATACGCTGTTAAGTGAAGCCTATATTCAAGAGCGACTGCAGCATTTGTACCCTAAAAAAGGCGATTATGATATTGGCCATCGTACCTTATATAACGTCCATCAACGGGTAGCTGAAACGTATTTTAAGGGCAGGGTGGTCTTGGTCGGTGATGCATGTCACATCAACAACCCATTAGGCGGTATGGGCATGAATGGCGGTTTGCACGATGCGTTTAACTTGGCCGATAAATTGGTGGAGATCATCGTAAATGGTTCTGAACATAATGAAAAATTTGCCCATTACGACAGACAACGAAAAGACTTAGCGGTGCAATTTGTTCAACAACATACCATAGCCAATAAAAAGTTGATGGAAGCGACCGATCCGAACGTACAATCAGAGCGTCAAAAAATGTTTATGGAAACCGCCGCAGATCCTATTAAAGCCAAACAATTTATTATGGAACGGGCCATGATTGACTGTTGGCGAGATTCGTTACGGGTACCGTGATTTTCGAGAATGGTTCTATTTTTTGTTCAGTTGCAATACATACACAACAAATACGTCGCTTTGTAGGGCCGAGTTGTCGTCTTACCCCTAGAATATGGACGAATTGACATGGAAAATGAAGTATGTTTTTGCAAGGCATGCAACCAAGATACAGACCACGCCAGAGTTATAGTTAAACCTCAGCTTAAAGAAGCAAAAAGTAGAAAAGAGAAAGTAAAAGAGTTTCTTTCGGCTTTGATTGCTGGCTGGGGCGCAGGTGCAACTGCTGGTTTCATGGAACTACGAGAACTACATGTGATCTGTACAAATTGCGGTCATAAAAATATTGAAAACTATCGAGGCGACTTAAGCTAACAAGCAACTAAAGCGGGACTTTTAACAATTGGCTCGGTTCCGCTCCGCTTCACATTTTAGGCAACTGTTAAAAGCCTTTAGAGTGGGCGTTGCCACTTCATAGTACGCATATATTAGATCTTGCTAACAGGCCGAGTTTGGTACAAGGAAGAAGTTTATGGCAAATGATATTAAAAAAATTGAAACTCAGACGAAATCTCAGGAACAAAATAAAGAGCTTCAATCCGACAGCAAAACGGATGGCTACGGTTATATTGATAAACCGAACGCAATTGTCGGCTTGATTGACTTAGTTAAGTCGTTATTTAAATAGTTGACGTACTTCCGCTTCTGGCACAACTCGGCCGTCTAAATTCTGGTTAAACATACTAACATATAAACTTATTATCATTTGTTAATGTAATTAATCCCATAGGCTATTTCGTTACACTATCTTTCTACTCCCTTATTTTTTAAGTGTTTTTAGTAAAGTTAAACTGACAAATGTCAGTTTTTTTGCGTCTGCTCTCTTCCTTTTGCGTCATTGTATTAACATTATGTCAATTGTGTTTAAATTTTATTGCAAAACAGCGTTTTTATAAGTAGTTTGGGATTCGGGTTGGCTAAAAATAAAACAACAATCAACCTGTAAGTCGGCAACAAAATTCAAGCATGGTCATAATGTTTGTAAGCGCATGTAAGTATTGTGGTCATGATCGCAAGCAGGCAACGAATAAACGTAAAGGCGTTTCCTGGGGTTGAATATGAAAAACAAAACAAAGTTGTCACTACTGATCTCCTCGATATTATTATCGCAGAGTGGGGTAGCTGCTGAGCAAGAAACTAGCGGCGCGGTCGATGAGTCTGATATCGAGCGTATTACGGTTACTACGCGTAAGTTAAAAGAAACCATTGAAACTATCCCGCTGTCTATTTCGGTGCTTAATAACGAAGCCATCGAAAAGAAAGGGATTGAAACCACACAAGATCTTTCCAAATATATTGCTGGCGTATCATTTGATGTTGGTGCAGCACCAACGGATACCCGTCCAGCCATTCGCGGTCTGACAACAGAGCGTGGTCGCCCAAACGTGGCCATTTTGGTTGATGGCATTGATATTTCATCCGAATCGATGACCTTATCAGGTGGTGGTATGACCGCCAACATGCGTTTGATGGACCTACAACAGGTTGAAGTCGTAAAAGGCCCACAATCGGTTAACTACGGTCGTAGTGCATTTGCCGGCGCGATAAACTATGTTACTAAAAAACCGGGCTTTGTTTTTTCAACCAAAGCCGATTTCAATTTCGATGAACACGATACTCAAGAAGCGGCTGTGCGCATAGAAGGTGGCCTTACTGAGAATCTAGCCGCAAGCTTAAAAGTGGCGAGTTGGGATACCGATGGGGTCTACACTAACCCGAACACCGGTGGTAAATTAGGTACAGGTGAGTCAGTTGGGGCTGCGCTTGGTCTGTATTATGTTGGTATGGATTGGACGGCGTATTTTCGCGTCGAACATTCTGACGAAGAATACAGTCCTAGAGCCATTGCAGTGAAACATGTGGTACACCCTGGTACTTTCCAAGATCTCGCAACCAATCCTTTTGCCACAGGCGTATACGCTGACGGCGTTAAGATAGTGCCGTACGAAGAGGGTGTCGATTGTTCAAATGCCATGCCGTTTTGGGCAACCAGTCCAGGCGTTCAAGCGATAAAAAATGTCCCCGGTATTGGTGCAATGATGGTACCACCTGGCAGTGATGCACCATGTCGTCCATTTTTTGATGGTCGTATCGATGCCGATGAGTCACACATTGACTTGTCTGCTAACCCTTTTACTGGCAAAGACTACGATGGCACTGACGTTGAAAATACTCGAGCGTCGTTGATTATTGATTATGAAATCAATGATGAGCTGATGTTTATGGCTATTACGGGGTGGGGAAACAACGATAGCACGACAATAGAAGACTTTGATTTGTCCGATTTCAGTTTGCTATCTGCGCCGCAAGGCATCCCACCTATGGTGCCACCGTTTACCCAATATGGTATGCAAGCAGAAGCAAACATGATCTATGAGCTACAACAATTTAGCCAAGAGTTGAAGGTGATCGGTGAATACGAAACTTATTCGTGGGTTGTGTCTGCGCTGTTCTTAGATGAGTCTATGGATACCGGATTTGGCACACAATTTTGGATGCGTGAAGGAGTCGATGTTGCCACCTTAATGAATCAATTGCCACCATTTATTCCTATGGCGAATGATGCACCAAGCGCGACACCATATTACACGCCGATGACACGGGACACAGAGCACTGGTCGCTCGCAGCATTGTTTAAATACGCAGTTACTGAAGACGTGAATCTGACGTTTGAAGGACGGTACATTGATGAAACCATCGATTACACCGGCAATGCCGATGATCGCGGTTTCTTGACCGCCCACGGTATGGATAACCGCATGATCTTTGATCCGATGACGCGCTCGATGATACCTAATCCAAATTACTTTACCGAAAATACCGTCAGCAGTAATGAATTTGTGCCACGTTTATCGGTTGATTGGCAACTTAATGATACCGTATTTACTTACGCATCAGCGGCAAAAGGCTTTAAACCGGGTGGTGTGTCCACGACCGATGGTAATGGTGACGTGTCAACGGGTGAATACAATCCAGAAACACTATGGGCATATGAAATTGGTACAAAAGCCTTCTCAGAAGAAAACAATGCCATGGTATCTATGGCGTTATTCTACTGGGATTATACCGATCAACAAGTCCCATTTACGGTAACCGACCCTGTCACCGGTATGGCAAGAAACTCCATACTAAATGCAGGTGAAACATCAGTAAAAGGCCTAGAATTAGAGTCGGTTTGGAATATGACACCAAACTTTAACTGGTCATTAGGTTATGTTTATTCTGATGCGCAGTATGAAGATTTTAATGTCGCCGAAGTGATTGCCGCCAGTGATACCGGTGCTCGTTTGTCTACAGTAGATAAAGCGCTATCTGGTAACGACGATGGTGACTACAGTGGTAACCAGTTACCGCTATCAGCGAATCACAGTGTCACCACCAGCTTTAAGTACAATCGTCCACTTGAAACCATGGACTTATTTGTTGAGTTGTTTGGTGAGTATCGCTCCAAACGTTATATCGACTCGGGTGAACACGCATATTTACCAAGCTATGACGAATGGGATCTGAACATTGGTTTAGAAGGTGATAATTGGATGGTGAACGCCTACGTCAATAACTTATTTGATGATGACAAGGTTAAATCAGCCATTGCCAATGTGAATTATGGATTTTTTCCTGATGGACGCAGCTTACCGTCAATTGTTGCGGCAACATTACCCATGCCACGCACCGTTGGTATTCGTTTTAGTATCACATTCTAATAACGAATTAGGTATCAGTGTTTAGGGATACATTTGTATCCCTTTTTTATTCATTATCCTGCATTACAGGTTATTCAAAGGTAGCAAAACACTATGGACAATTATCAAATTGCAAAGCGTGCGCAAATTGGCGTAATTATTCCGTCAACCAACACCGGGGTAGAGTATGATTTACAAAAGTTTCAGCTCGATGGCGTTAGTTGGCATGCCTCACGGTTTTATATTGAATTACGCAACTGGGCAGATGAAATGGCCAAAACCGGTGAAGACGAAAACACCGTGTTTGAACGTTTTTTAGATATTATGCGTGGTGAAATACCTAATGCTACCCGCAACGTAATGAGTGCTAAGGTTAGCCATGTAATGCTGGGCATGTCGGCGGAGACGTTTTGGGGCGGACTTGAAGGTAATATTGCCTTTGAAAACGACATTAAAGCGCAGATTGGTGATTTAGGGTTAACCACCGGTGCAGGGGCGACAAAACAAGCACTTGAGTTGTTTGGTGCAAAAAAAATCTCTGTTATTACACCATACCCCGAGGTGGGAGATAACAATGTTATCCGTTTTTTTTCAGATATTGGTTTTGATGTGCATAAAGTGAAAGGCTTAAATCGCCCCTCGGCAACGGCCATCGCTGAGACCAAAATTTCCGACGTACTCTCTGCAATTCATGAGGTAGACCATGACAGCGTCGATGCTATCGTCCAATGTGGTACGAACCTATCAACCATCGATTTATTTCCAACGTATGAGCACATCCTTGCTAAGCCGTTGATACCCATAAATGTTGCAACGGTGTGGCACGCATTAAGGGCGTGTGGTGTTAATGACAAAATAACTGGTAAAGGGCGATTATTGGAAGAGTTTTAAGCTGCTGTTGACGATATTGATATCCAGCATTCAGATAACTCTCTTAAGACCCTCGCTTAAGAACTTAGGCTAATCGTAATGCATGATCGTAGCATCATTCTCATACCACCGACGATAGTCGTGCTGTTGTTGATTAATGCGCTGTTAATGTGGCTTATTTGGTGGGTAGGGCCGTACAGTGAGCACATTAACTTTGTCGCCGATAAGGGGGCAACATGGTACTTTTGGCAACGACCGGATCCTAACTGGCTAACCCGCCTGTCAGCGTGGGGGAGTTTTGTCGCCCACCAAGTATTCTTCTGGTGGTTAATTTACGATGCGAAAACAAAAAAGCAGCGTGGCACACTTAACTACAGTCATCGCTTACAACGCCACAATTACGTTGCTTTGCTAGGAAACTTGGCCTTTGTGCTTTGGCACATTATCCAAACCTCACTGTTTTACGATGGCTTAGCACAAGATACACACGTGTTTTCCGGTCAATTTGCGGTGATATTGTTATTATCATTGGTATTGGTTCTGGAGAACAAACGTAGAGGTTTATTGTTTGGTTACCGTATTGGTTGGCTAAGCAATGTCCAGTATTTGGTCAAGGAATATCATGGTTATTATTTTAGTTGGGCCATTATTTATACCTTTTGGTATCATCCTATTGAGATCACCGCAGGTCACATGCTCGGCACGTTTTACGCGCTGATGATCCTAACCCAAGGCTGTTTACTTTACACACGCTATCACCGCAACCGCTACTGGACCGTACTTATCGAAACATTCGTCTTTCTTCATGGCGCTGTGGTTGCCTACTACTCGGTTTATCACAATGTGTGGTCGATGTTCGCGTTTGGCTTTTTGACCATGTTTATCATTACCGGTATCTATGGATTGGGATTGAAACGAAAAACCATTGCCATCATCACCGGCTGCTATGTATTGGGCTTATGCGTATTTTATCGTACTGACATAACTGCTATGTCAGAAGTGGTGCGTATTCCGATTATTTTACTGCTTGTTGCCATAGTGCTTGGTGCATTACTCTATCCAGTTACCCATCGTAACGTGACGGCTAAAAAGCAACTGAAAGGGGAGTAAGGCTCTCATAACATAGCTAGTTGCCTTTTGCTCATTATCGCTAGCAGAGCGCTTGCATCCTCGGCCTCATCATTACACCCTAATACCAGTACAGTGAAATCGCATACAGCAAAAACTAACGCGGTAAAACTAACGCGGTAAAACTAACACGGTAAAATTTAGGTCAATATTATGGAGTGTCTGTTGATATGAGCAAACCACTTTCAGGGTTAAAGGTTATCGATTTAACCCATATGCTTTCAGGCCCGTATGGCGCCATGTTGTTAGCAGATATGGGGGCTGATACCATTAAAGTAGAGCCTCTTGAAGGTGAAGGAACACGCAAATTATTGGCCACCGATCCGGATAATTCAGTCAATGGTTTTGGCGCGTATTTTATTACCCTAAATCGAAATAAACGGTCGATGGCAATCGACTTAAAAACAGTTGAGGGCAAGCAGTTATTTTACCAACTGATCGCCGAAGTCGATGTGGTGATTAATAATTTTGCGCCAGGTGTGCCTCAGCGGTTAGGCATTGATTATGACTCGTTAGCTAAATATAACCCTGCGATCATCACGTGTTCTATCACCGGTTTTGGCTCTGACGGCCCCGGACATAAACGACCGGCCTTTGATCAAGTAGCGCAAGCGTTTGGTGGTGGCATGTCTATTACCGGTAGTGATCCAAACAACCCTATGCGTGCTGGTATTCCAATTGGCGATTTAAGTGGTGGTATGTTTGCGGTGATGGGGATTTTAGCCGCAGTTATCGAGCGTCAAACATCGGGTAAAGGACAGCACATTGATATTTCGATGTTGGATTGTCAAGTGTCGCTGTTAAATTACATGGCAACCATGCACCTGATCTCAGGTAAAGATCCGTTTCCAATAGGCAATGGCCATTTTGTGCACGTACCCTACAACAGTTACCCGACGAAGGATGGTCATATTATTTTGGCCGTTATTACCGACAATTTTTGGCAAAACTTAACGGCTATCATCGATGTTGAGGCTTTTAAAGACAAAAAATACGATACCCAACCAGGCCGATTTGCCGATAAGCAGTTTATTGATGCCACACTGGCGGAAATTTTTGCAACCAACAGCAGTCGCTATTGGCTTGATAAACTTGAGGCTGCGCGCATACCTTGTGCACCGGTTAATAAATTCTCTGATGTGTTGAATGATCCACAAGTCAAACATCGCAACATGGTGGTTGATATATATCATCCGGATGGACAATCGACGAAAGCACCAGGCAATCCAATCAAAATGTCGAGAACAAGTGATGATAGCTATACGCCAGCGCCTCATGTTGGCCAACACAGTGAACAAATCTGTAAAACCTTGCTTGATTTAGATGATCAAACGATAGCGTTTTTACGTGCTAAGGGGATCATTAAATAATGCCTGGTCAGTATATTCAGATCACCGATGTGGGACCGCGCGATGGTTTACAAAATCATGTGGTTTCATTATCCGCAAAACAGCGTGCCGAGATGGTGAATGATTTACTGCATTGCGGTTTAAAGCGTATTGAAGTGGGCGCTTTTGTCTCAGCAAAAGCGGTGCCGAACATGGCAGGTAGCGAGCAAATATTTCCTCTTTTAGAGGAGAGCGATTGCCGTTTCCAGGCGCTAATCGTAAACCCAAAAGGTTATCAGCGCGCAAAAGCTGTCGGTGCCAAACACTTGACCATGGTGATCTGTGCAAGTGAGGCCATGAATCAGAAAAACACCGGCACATCAATAGTCGATGCAATGGCGCAAACCAAGCAAATGATTCGCCAAGGCCACGACGATAACATCACCATTAGTTGTTGCATTGCGGTTGCGTGGCATTGCCCATTCTCGGGACCTACACCGACGGAGCAAGTGGTTAACATGGTGCGCGCATTGGATGAAGCGGGGGCGCACAGTATCGTACTGGCTGATACCATTGGCGCGGCAAACCCACAGCAGGTGAGCGATTTACTTGCACTACTCACTACGGTGGTATCGGTTGATAAACTCGCATGTCATTTTCACGATACGCGCGCAATGGCTCTAGCAAATGTCTATGCGGCACTGCAACATGGCATACGTCAATTTGACGCATCATTGGGTGGGTTGGGCGGTTGTCCGTTTGCTCCAGGGGCGACAGGTAACGTTGCGACAGAAGATGTGGTTATGATGCTAGAGCAAATGGGTTATCAAACAGGCATTGATCTCAATAAGCTTATGCAAGTGAGCGATAAAGTAGGAGCGTGGCTTGATGACAAAATTGGCGGCAGGGCAGATACTTGGCGACAACTACAACGCCATCGAAAGCCATCTATGTTGGCGTAAAAAGGCTACTTTTACAAAGGTTAGGGTTCACCTAAGTTAACCTTCAAAATGGTTAACCAAGCTTTTGATAAATGTATGCTTAGCCTGAGATGTTGAATGTGATTTATTGAGAGTAAGTTTTTGATTTTTAATGCTATAGTGTCATTAATGGTGCTGATTTTAGTGTCAATAACGCAAGTGTTTTCATAAAAATATGAGCAACTAGTAGTCTGCGTGGGTGTGTTATCGTGATCAGGGAGAATGGCTATGTTAACCCTAGTATTTGTGTTTTTTATTTTGTGTCATTTGACAATGCTCAGTGTATCGAGCAAAGCAAATAGCAATCAGTTTACAACCTGGTGGTTGAGGATCCTGCTATGTGGGGTGTTATACGATAACATCGTTGTGATGCTATCAAGCATTTACGGGGCAGACGAGCGGTTATCCATAATGCATCAAATGCGTTGGTATTTACACTCGCTTATTTTACCGTTTTTGACCGTGTTTACCTATAAAATGCTTGAACATGCTGGTTATCAAGGTGTGCGTAGTACCTGGTGTAAATTACTCTTTGTGCTGGTAACAGTCATCTCATTAGGCTATGGCATTTGGCATGAAATACTCAACCTTGAGTTAACGACCCGTATGGTATCAACGCCGCTTGGTGATATTGAACGCTTTGTTGCGGTATCGAAAGCCCCACCGTTTGCGACCATAGGTACCAATTTATTTGCGATTATTTGGTCTGTGGTCATTTGGAAAAAAGCACGCTGGCCATGGATGTTTGCTGGTTCCTTGACCATCTTTTTAATTAATGGCGCATCGGTTGCCTCACCTTATGGCTTTTTATTCGGTAACATGGCGGAAGTTGTGTTTATCGCATCGTTACTGGCTACCGCAATCCACTTTACGCCTAAGCAACGGACGCCGTTAACAACCTCTAGCTATCAGCAAACAGCGCGACAAAAATAGCGCGACTAAGGTAGATCGTCAAAGCAGTGCTTCGAACTAGAGGATCGCACCTTTGCACAAGGCAAGTGCGTTTACTGAGATAAACGCTCACCGTTTCGTTGGTATTGCAACCTATTTCTGATGGCAGAATTGATAAGGTAAGGAATTATTGACGTATTTTACGTTGTTAGGGTTGATACTGATCGCCGACGGCGAGCATGTCGCTTACGTTTAATAGGTCATTGACTTGTTGCAACTGCCAGAGTTCTTCTTGATAATCTACGGTCGAGCCCGATGCCTGAATATGCTGCAGTAAATGCTGTGCTTTGGGTATGAACGCATTAAGCAAAGCAATAGGGTATAACGCCAGTTTATAATTCAGGATCGCTAAGTCATAGCTGGTACTGATTGGACTGTTGCCCCCTTCTACCAAATTATGGACGAGCGGTACACGTTCTCCAAACTCAGCTGAGATGGCTTGCATTTGCTCACGGGTTGTTGGTGCTTCAATAAACAGTAAATCAGCGCCCGCTAATAGGTATTGTTCGGCCCTATATAAAGCCTCATCAAACCCTTCAACGCCTAGAGCATCTGTGCGGGCGATAAGCAAGGTATCAGCTGACCTGCGCGCATCGACAAAGGCATGAATTTTTCCTACCATTTCTGCGCAGGGAATCACTTGTTTTCCTGCCATGTGCCCACAACGCTTGGGCATGAGCTGATCTTCAAGTTGCATGGCATTGGCACCGGCGCGCTCTAATAGTTTAGTCGTGCGCTGGGTATTCAACGCATTACCAAACCCGGTATCGATATCTACAATCAACGGTAAGTCATTATATTCACGAATAGCGCGGATCGTATCTGCGATGTCATGAATACCAAGTAACCCAATATCAGGAACACCAAAACGAGAAAATGCCAAGCCTGCGCCCGAGACAAACGCTGCGTCAAAGCCAGCCTTAGTGACTAAGTGGCAGGAGAGGCCATCAAAAATGCCGGGTACTTTAATGATCCCTGGCTGCTCTAGGCACTGCACTAATGTACGCATAACAATAACCGCTTAACCAGGAATATGGGTGTGCTCTGCCAGTAACGAGCCGTATCCAAATACTTTGTCATGAATACCATTAGAGCGCAGAGCATGCCAAAAGGTTAGGGCATTGATGGCAAGTACCGGTTTACCAAGCTCTTGCTCAAGTTGCGCTGCCAGTTCGACAAAATATAAATTGGTACCGGCTTGTAAAATTAAATCGACGTCATCGCCATTGACCTGTTTTACCAGCTCTCGCGTTTTGGCGAAACTTTCATGGGCAATCTCGACCGGTCCAGATGAGCAATGACCTGTTATGCGCACAACATCATAGCCAATATCACCTAAAAATTTCACCACCATGTTATCGCCTACTGGCATATAGGGCGTGACCACTGCAATGCGCTTGACCTCGGGATAACATTTTAAGGCATCCATGATGGCTTGAGCACCAAAGGTGATTTGGCAATTTCCCTCTTGCATAGCGATGCTATTGTATTTATTAAATTCGCGATCAGAACGGTCTTTACCATCCCAAAACGTCTCTGCAGAGTAGCCGAATATGACATGATCCGGTCGACAGGTGAGCGCATCGCGCAAGCCTTGCTCGGTCGCATCACCAATCGCTTTAACCATGGCCACAAATTCGTCTTCGTTAGTGACATGAAATGGCGGGATAACACAGCCTCGTGTCGCTAAAATGACGCCTTCTGGTTTCATTTTGTTGTATTCGACTTCAACCGCTGTGTTGGTACTTGGCACTAACAGCGCAAATTTTTTACGATAACCATAATAATCGAATGACATAAAGGGCTCCTATTTCGTTAGGTTGTCCTGATGTTAATCAGCAACCTTAGAGACAAAATCCAGCGTGTGTCTTAGCACAAGGTTTTGTTGCTCTGTACGGCTGATCAGATCGTGTTGTTCGTTTAAAGTGTCAGCAAAATGGGCAAAGTGCCAATGGTTTCCCCCTTCGATGTAACTAAACTCGGTGCGTTCAGGCATTTTTTCTTGGTGTGAGGCAATTTTAACCGGTGTCGATTGCAAATCTTTGTCGGCAACAATACTGAGTACGGGGAGTGTCAAGTGACTGATGTCACTGCCTGGGTAGGATGCCCAAAACATCAATCCCGCAAGTTTGTCATTGGCGGATTTGGCATACTCGGCTGCCGCTACGCCACCTAATGAGTGGCCGGCGATAAACCACGTATCGATTTCAGGGTGTTGCTCAATAACGTCATTGGCTTTATTTATCCCTAAAAAGGCGGTATTAAGCGGCATTGGTACAACTGCAACGAACAGGCCATGTATCGCGAAGTTATGGGCGAGGGGGGCAAATGTATCGGCACTGGTTTTTCCGCCGGGGTAAATAATTAAGCCAACATGGGTGCGTAGTTGAGGGGCAAATGACAGATAACCCTCGCGATTAACTGTAATGCCGGTCGTCGACTGTAATGCCTGCTCGGCTGCCGCATGTTGATGTGGGTACGGAATACTCATCCATACAGCGACACCGACAACGAGTGCGAGTAGACACAGTATCAAATATTTAAAGATATTAATCATAATAATATGGTTGTCCGTTACGTTCTTCACCAGCAAGAATTCGCACTAAGCGATCGGCCGCAGGTTTACCGACTAATCGTTCCGCAATCGGATTCGCCGGGTCTAGGTAAACAATGGATCTACGTTGCTGATAGTCGTGTTGGCGGCGCTTTTGGCAACGTGCTTTATCATTATCGAGTTCCGCGTTTTTAACCAGACTGAGCCAGTGTTTAACGACTGCCCAAATGTTAGCTTTTGCTTGCTCTTCAAAAAACGAAAGTGGTCCAACGCCCGCAATAGCACAAGGGCTAAGACTGGCGCGAATAAATGGCATCGCAGCGTTAAAAGGTTTAACGCGTTGTGCAAATAACGCATTTTGGTGTTCTAACACGGTATCGTTTATCGCATCATAGTATTTCTTAACATAGTTAGGGTGCGTCACGAGCTCGCAGCGTGGCATCATATCCACATAATAAAACGCTTCTGGCAGGGTACCAAAGGCCATGCCGAGATGTGGTACATCGTTAGTGTCCTTCATCCAAAACGTTAAATGAATGTTGGTAAAGGTGTTTTGTGGCTGACCAATATCAGAGTGAATAACCCAGTCGATTGGGTTGTTATCGTTACCACAAAAATTACGCATACGTCCCAGATGATTGCCGTCTAAATCATCAAAGTGATGGATATCTTCACACCCCAAATCTTCAGTAAAATCCAGTTCACTGCTAATGTATTGCCAGATTTCATCGCGCAAAGCGAGCACGCGCTGATAGGTTTCCTCGGTATTTTGTTTTATACCATGCTCAACATGGCGGGCAAACTCTTTAGTGATCATCGGTGATGACGTTGTCATGTTACTCTCCTTGCGATAAGAGTGTTGGTTCGCTATTCAGTGTGTTAGATATGTTGATGTCTTCGTGTGGTGCGACTTTCCAACTCCACAGGAAAACAATAAAGTTAAAGGCGCCGAACACCACAAACGGTGTTGAAGGGCCAAATATTGCAAATAACGCACCGCCGCCAGCGGTAGCACATAAAATGCCAAATGCACCAGCGACGCCAAAAAAGCCAATGACGGCTCCTCGCCGGTTTTTGGGAGCGCTCTCGCCGACCAAGGCTTGTGATGAAATAAAAGCGCTGATCTCGGCGATACCCATGAACAACAACAAGGCAAATACCCAGGTGGCGGTGGGATCGCTAACAAAATACATGGCGGTGTAAATGATGGCGGCAAAACCGGATGCGAACGTAACGGCTCGTACTCGGCTGATTTTATCGTTGAACCAGCCCATCAAAACCGATCCAAAAAGTGCACCAACAACCACCGTTAAAATGGCCGGCACGGCGAGTTGTTGCATTGCTTCACTCGGGCTGAGTGCCATATTGGCACTGCCGTATTGCACCAACCATAACCCCATAAAAGCACCGGTTACGGCTAAATCTCCACGTGATATAAATGCCGCGCCGTAACTTAGAGCAATTTTTGCTGACTTACTTTGCCTGGCGCCAAAACGAAGTTGTTGCCAGAATGTTTCGCGCGATTTGTTCACTTTACCGGCGATGTTCGATAAGCCAAAAAAGGCGATTATTGCGCCGATCACGCCCATGCTGCCGGCAATAGCGAATGTCGCTTGTTGTGCGGCGAGTTCGCTTGCACCAGATTGCACAAATGTATTAGGTAACGAGGCTAAAATGGGAGGGATAAATGCGCCAAAGGTTGCGATCAGTGCCTGTAGACCGTTTGCCTTGCCACGATTATGGTTTTGTGCGTAATCGGCAATAATGGTCACCATCATACCAACCATCGCGCCACTGCCAAACGCGATGACGATACGAAATAGTACTAATTCGGTGATGTTTGATGCCATGCCATAGCAAGCAAAGCCGATAGCGGTTGTGAACAAGCCAAAGGTATAAACATATCGACGACCAATGCGATCGGCGATAACGCCATAAAGTGCCAAGGTAATGATAAAAATCACTTCTTGTAAGGCACCAAGCAAACCAGTGACGGTTGCTTGTGTTTTAAAGTCAATGCCCATTACTTGCAGTAATCCAGGCTGTAATATCGACAAAGCGCCGGCATAGCCAGATGAAATCAACACGGCAATAAAATAGGCAATAACGTGGTGACGTTTAATGCCAGAGACGAAATCGATGCCAAGAAATGTAATGGGTCTCATGAATATGATGCCTACTTACTTGTTACTTCGTGCATTTGCGCTCGTCCCATACGGAGCTCAACCATGTTTTGCACTTCGTCTTCGCCAAACACATTTGCGGCCAGTTTATTCATTGGGTCGCGTGCATAGCTAAGCTCGCGGATCAAATGATCTTGCTGCTGTAATGTTGCGCGCTGGTTTAATGGTACAGGCGTTGCTTGGTCAAGCCACATTAACCAGCGGTCGACCATTTCGTGCAAGTAGGCTTCAAAAATGTCGATGTTGGCATGATTTAATTCGCCCATCAGGCTTTGCGTTGCAGGATTAACCAGTGCCCGCATGTAAGGGCCATGGCTGACCGACCAATGAAAGTTATCGTTACCTCTCAAGGTCATATACCAATCATTGACCTCTCCACCATAATATTTATCAAGGTAATCAGGATTGGTGAGCAGGTTTTTGCGCGGAGTGTAATCGCAATAGCAAAATAAATGGGGAACGGTGCCAAAGACAATAACCAGATGCGGAACGTCGGTTTGCTGATCCAAAAAGGCGGTGGTGTTCATATCCAAAATGGATGCTTTGCGGTTGCCAATCCATGAATTAACTAACCATTCAACACCATTGCCTGTCCACGCTTTATATGAACCCTCAAATTCACCGTTAGGTGAGGTGTAATAATCGCGTTCATAGGTACTTGGGTGCTGGGTTAAATCGGAAAAATGTGTGGCGATTTTTTGTTTTAACTCGCTAAGGATCCCCCAGCAACGATGCCAATATTGGCTGACATCCACATTCGGGTTTTCCGCTAAAAATTGATCGAGTGTTTTTGTTTCTTTATTGACTGTCGTTGTCATCTGTTTTCCTATATCCTAGGGGCAATAGACCCACGTTATAAACCATATTGTGCAAATTTATCTTTTGGTGTTTTAAACACAGAGCCAAGAAAACGTAGGGTCATTTTTCGCGGGTTTAACCACGCAATTTTTTCCCCTGTTTTATTGACAAGGAGCATTTTATCGACCAGAAATGGTGCAACGGTGTCAACGTGATCGCATAGCACATTGGCCATTTTGCGACGTTTTGAAAAATTGGCCATGTTCTGTTTGGCTTCACGTATCACACCTTCGGTTATCACCATGCCTGGCCTGACTTTGCCGACAATGATTGGTGTATGCTTTAATTCTTTACTTAGCGCGTTGGTAAAGTAATCTAAGCCACGTTTTGTGGTGCCATAAACCCCCATCCCTTGAAAATATTCACCGTCAGATCCGCCACCCAGCATATTAAATATTTTGCCATGACCTTGTTGTAACATCTTTGATGCAACGGTTTGACAACAGTTTATGGTGCCAAGGATATTGGTGTTAACCATATGCGTCACTTCGCTAAACGGCGTGTCTACAATCGACCACGTTGTTCTGGCAAGACCCGCATTGTTAATCCATATATCGACACAACCAAACCGTTCGATGGCTTGTTGCCATAGCGTATTGATTTGCTCGGGCGATGTGGTGTTGGCGGCGACGCCCAGTAATTGTTGCCTAGATTGTTGTATCGATTTTTGCGTGTGGTGCCCGCTATTTGGACTATCGTCTGATGACGATTGATTGATGATATCTACGATACAAGCATCAACATCGGCTTGCGATCGGCCCGAGATAACGACATTGTGGCCGCGTTGAATAAACGCTTTAGCGAGCCCTTTACCAATGCCCTTGGTCGATCCGGTAATGACGATGGTTTGCTTAACGCTGGCGGAACCTGTCATTGCGATACCACCGAACTTTGTTGGCTTTCCACGACAGCACGATTGGGATCGGTGTGTTTTACCGTGTAGCCGGTTTGGTATAGCTTGTCGGCACTGATCTTGCGATTGGGTGCTTGTATTTGGTTTAAAAATCGCAATCGTTGCCAGCCTTGTTGATCGCATATGGCGTCAAAGACTTGCTTATTGGTGTAGGGCACATGATGGTTGTCACAGACATTATATATACCCGTAAGATCGTGCTCGATAACATGGCAAACCGCATCAACGACATCGTTAAAGTGAATCGCATAAAGTGGCGCGTTAGCGCCAAAAATAGCATTCCCTTGAAAGTATTCTATTGCCATATTCACTCGTTGGGTAAAATCGAGATCGCCGGGGGCACCGTACATATCCGGAAAACGAAGTACGCAACCTTGCGTGGATTTAAGTACGTGCTGTTCGGCCCGTTGATAATACTTTGAACTGGGTTCATCGTGATTTGCTGTCGGCGTGTTTTCGCTGATTGGCGCATGATCATCACCGCCATCACCATAAACCGAAAAGCTCGATAAAAATACCACTCGAGGACATGCTTTGGCGGCACTGGCACAGCTTAGCTCTAACGCTTGGTGATAATGTCGCTCTCGCTCTTCAATGGTTCGTGTATTTTTTACGTTAGGGGCAACCGTCGCTATGATGACATCACAACCGTGGGATGCCTCAACAACCTTATCCGTTTGCTCGCCAGTAAGAATAAACACCTGATCAACCAGGGTTTCAAGCTCTGGTGCTTTAGCCGGTGTCGTGGTGGTGCCAACAACCTGATGACCTTGTGTTTTAAGCTTTTTCGCCACAGCCTTGCCGACATGACCGAGCCCTAAAATTAATACCTTCATATTTATTTGTTCGACTTTACTAATTGCTTTATAAGACCTAATGTATTAACAATATAACAAAGTGTCAAATATTTGATATAGATATATGTCATTTAGTTAGCCTCACTCATGAAGAACTGAGTGTTTGGCTCGATGATGATGTCATAACAAGCAAGGAAAGATCATGAATAAGAGTGCGATGATTGGTAGCGTATTGACGGATTACATTGTCGGCTTAGGGCACATCGGTTACGTGGTGAACGATATTATTGATGCCATAGAAACGTATCAGCGTGTGTATGCACTTGATGAGCGAGATATTGTTGTATTTCCTGAATTGTCTGTACGAGATACAGCAACACGATTTGCATTTATCACCATAAATGACGTTCAAATTGAACTGATTCAGGCGCTGAAACCTCCTTTTACCGAATTACTTGGTCAAGCGCTCTGTGGCGGTGGAGGTATAAATCATTTAGCTTGGCAAGTCACGGATATCGAGGCATGTTTGGCGATATTAGCTGAGCAAAATATTGTGCCAGGATATGTCACACCCAATGGTGTTGTTGATACCGGAACAAAGAAAATGGTCTATTTAGACCCAAACTGTATTGATGGTCATTACATTGAGCTTATTGAAGTTAAGCTAACAGGCGTTAAGGCCGAACCCAGTGGATAATTCGCTGTTAGCATTGCTTGACGAACATACGCCGTTATCGCCCATTCAAAGGCAATACTTTTCGCCTGTGGCACAAGGACATTATCATTATCAACTCAATCAACAGGAAGTTGGTATTCAAGAGCCGTGGCAGATCTTAGAAAATGATCAGGTGTCTATCATACGCAGTGTGCGCTATGTAAAAGACCAAGCGATTGCCTTGGCGGTAGTCAATCACACCACATCGGTGGCTCAAACGATAGACATTCATTTTAAACCGTGTGATGGTGCCGATGTCTTGGCACAATATAGCGTTACAGGAGATGGTCACTGGCACGTAAGTCAACGCCATTGTGGCGATCTGTTTAAGTATTCAGGTCATGTGCGAAATGGCGCAGTTTATCCACTCTTGCGCGTTTTTACCGGCAATATGTTACAACATTGCCAGAGCAAAGATGATCAACCATGTCCCGTTTTGCTACCCGATATTCGTGTTCAAGCGAGTGGCAATAACAAGTTAAAACCACACATAGATTGGCGTTACAGTCGGTGTGTTGAAGAAACCGAAAAAGGACGTAAGTTTACTTGTTCGAGCCAACATTACGATGAAGGCAATGCTCACTTTTATGTTAATCAAGATAACATCCTTGATTTTTACCAATGGCAACAAGATGAGGCTCAGCTGTGGCAAGTACAACTAAGGTCATAACCAGAACTGAGCTTTATACCCTTATCTTTTATACCTGCTTACTCAGCTAATAAGGGGATGACACTTGCAGCTGTTCTGTCTGGGTCGAGTGCAAGCAGATCTTTGAGAATGGCCGTGTGCCCTTGACCACCTAAGACAAAAACACGAGTTCCTGGTTGGGCGTAATGCTGAACATTGGCATACATTCGAAAGTTTCTATGCCACCAACTGGCGGCAGCGTCAGCGCCTTCAAATTTATCGCCACTACCAACGTGATTTAATCGAATATATAACGATTTATTCTGGGTATCTTTGTCGTCTTGGTTATGAACGAGTAAAATATGTGGTAATTCTTTGTTTTGATGCAGTCGTGTATGCTGTTCGGTAATTTCTTTAATGGCATTATCAAAGGCGGACTTATTCTTGCCATTTTCTTTATCAAGCCATTGCATTAAACCTTTAGCGTTCCAACTGATTTCGCGCTCATCGTAACAAACAACGCTCGCATTACTTTTTAACGCGATTCGAAAGCCGAGTTGAAAATTCTCGTTCACAGGTAGATCAAACGCACCAGCTTTATACTCGTTAAATCGATCCGTGTATTTTTCTTGTTTGTTGGGAGGGCACTCAATTAATACGTGCGTGGGTGCGTATTGTTCACTCACTCTACTGGTAAAACGTTCAATATATTGCTGGTTTTTATCGGTACGTACATCGATGATGTGTGTCTTCACCACGTCTTTACCCGGGTTGGCAAAATGGAAGGTGCCCATGATCATGACCGAAGGTTTTTCTTCGGCTTGAACACTTGTTGGTAGACAAAGAGCAGCGAGTAGCAGTAGCCATTGTTGTTTCATCATGGTTTCTCCTGAAAGGCTTAGTTAATTATTCGAACTAATTAAGCAAAAACTGTACCGAGACAAAAGCCTTAAATTATCTAGGCTGGACCTGAGAGGAGATATAACGAGTTGGTGTGGAACACTATTTGTTGTCACATTTACCCACGTGTTGCGTTAAATCACACCAAGAAATGATATTTTCTAGCAACATCATATTTGATGTTAGTTGGTTGAAAAGGTTAATTAACTTAGGGCGAGAGGAATGTTAAATAATTACAAGTTGTTAATTTCCTGTGAGGCCATTGTGATACTCTAATTGATACATAACAATTTCTTCGGATATTAAATTACCTTTAGAGTCAAACTTGTGTTCCGTTTGTTCTAGCGGATGATTATGTTGGTTATATATGTATGATATTTTTATAATGATACTCTCATATGAAGTATTGTCGTAGCGTTTTATGTGATGGCCATGCTCATTAAAATAGTCACCGAGATGTAACTTTCTTTTATATATATCGCATGGTGCGGGTTTAAAACTGATATTATCTCGGTATTTTGTGTTTTCAGTGAAATGGACGTGAAAATTTGTCACTACGCATTCTCTTCCTCTATTTATTTCCGCTAAAAAGTAACTTGTACCGCATGGCTCCGGTTTGAACGTTTCTTTGCTTTTTATGTGTCCATTGTCGTGATGATTATAAAGTGTCACTTTACATATATTGTCGCTTTCCTCGACACGGTAGGCTATCAATCCGTCTTGGTTTTTTGCGTATAAAAAACGTTTATCGCCTTTTTTAGACTTTAGGGAAATATGCACTTTATTTCCTTTGTAAGTGTATAAATAAACTTCGTCTTCTGAACCATCTTCATTATATGTAATATAAGAAGAAATTCGATCCGCTAAGTAGTTTATTCTATAACCTATTTTACCGGATGGTATATTATGTCTAAAAAAGTCTTCAATGCTAAGTTTTACTTTTCCATTTTCTAAACTTATCGTTCTTATGGATTTTACTTCGCTGTTAACTCTTTGAATTATGATTTCGGTAGGAGTATTTTTTAATAACGTTTTTTGAGGTTTAAAAGAAGGAGTGGTTACTTCCTTGTCGCTAAAAACAGAGATCATATTAGCACCAAGAAACCACCCATTAGGGGCATAAAGAAACACCTGTTTGTCATGAAAAAATAGAGACCGTTTTTCTTCTCCAAAAAGCTTTTTAATTGAATAGTTTTTTTGTTCCAAATAAATACTCTTCAAGCCTATATTTGTATCTTTGTTTCTAAATGGGGTTGTATTCTCTATGTGTTCAGAAAGGATGCCATAATGATTATAATAATCCCAATAAACAGCAGCGGATGGGAAGCTAAAAAATATAGTGGCATACACTAGAGTAGCGGCGTTCTTCATGACACGTAAAGCCTAAATAATTTTTCATTAACTAAATCTAGCACAGCAAAATAGGCTCATCCACCCAGAGAAAAAATGCCTAATTTGACCATTTGACGATACTTATAACCTCTTAATGCTGACAGTATTACAAAAAGCTCTAAATGCGGTGAATCACGCATTAATGTATCGATTGATTGTTGATATGAAATTAATTCGGGTATGAAGAGAACTGTTTAGAGTTTTCTTCATACCATTGGTTAAAGGCAGTAGTAGGGTTGGCAGAATCCTTACTTCATTGAAAATTGCATTTCAAATTGATACTTATCTGGGCGAAATACCGCGTACATATGATCAAATAACTTGTTGTTAGCGTCGTACATAGAGCGATCAAGAAGCAGCAATGGTCTGCCAGTAGGTATGTCTAACACCAATGCTGTATCCATATTCGATAGGGTGGCCGTAACACGTTGTTTGACTTGATCTAACTCAATGCCCGCACTTTTAAATATTTCTGAACGAGCGCGTTTTTGTACTTCTTGTTCATTATATTGCTCGCCAATATCACGCGTCCAACTCACATAATAACCAAATGGAATACCATCAATCAGACGTACTCGAACCGACTGAATTAATTCGTCTTCAGGGCCGATACCAAAACGTTCTTGAATATCGAGCGGTGGGACTGTTTTTCGAAATTCAAGCGAGCGAATCTGTGTTTCTTGACCTATCGTTTTAAGGTTTTCTAACAAGCCGGATAGTGGCGCAGTTAACTGCTCAGCTCGATGTTTGTAGATAACATGAGAGCCTTTGCCACGACGGCGAGCAATATAACCTTCTTCGGCTAACTCATCCATCGCGCGTTTTGCGGTAATGCGCGATACGGAAAACGCATCCGACAATTGATGCTCGGTTGGCATCTTTTCACCAAAGGGAATTTCTCCCGAATGAATTTTTTCTTTTAAAAATAAATATACCTGATGATAGAGTGGCGTTGGTACATCAGATTTTAACGCTTGTCCTAAGCGAGGATCACTTAGTAACTCTTCAAATGTCATATGGGTTCTTCTTTTATGGTTATAAATTTATGTCTTCATCGACAGTGAGAACAGAGTCGTTGCATGAGTAGGTCTATTTTTAATTTAGCGCATAATGACATAAAAACATAATGATATAAAGACCATACAAATAAGATTCGGCAATATGTCATATGTCATTTCAACCTGAGCGCTAGTTTGTTTTAATAAATTCATCTTTTCATTGTCCCTTATATTTGATGATGCTTGACCTTAAGTTAGGGTTTAAAACGACAAAGAGACGAAACAAATGACTGAATACTTACTTTTCAAGTTGTTGCATTTACTGTTGTTCGTTTATTGGCTAGGTGGTGACTTAGGCACATTCTATGCCTCTCGATTTGTTGCAAAGCAAGGCGTCAGCGCTCAACAGCGTAAAACAGCATTAACCATCATGATGGGCGTAGATCAAGGTCCTCGCATATGTATGGCACTGATTTTAGGGCCGGGTATGCAAATGGCACATAGCACGGGTTTAATCCATTTACCTTGGTGGGGAATGATGTTGGTTTGGAGTGTGTGTGCCATTTGGCTCGCGTTGGTGCTAATGATCCACTTTTCAAATAATCGCACGTTAGTTGCAAAGTTAAGCCAGTTTGATTTTAAATTTCGTATCGTCGTTATTGTATCGTGCTTATTATTGGCGATTGAATTTTTTGTCTCGTCTAGCCCACAGTTTATACAAGCGAGTTATATTGCTTGGAAGCTAATATTGTTTGCGTTACTCGTTGCCTGTGGGTTAGGCATTCGAGTACAACTCAAGCCTTTTGTTTCGGCGTTTGGGGAAATGCTTAAATCGGGACCGAATGCCGAGGTTGATGGGCGCATGGCAACGTCTTTAGCGAAAGTTAGGCCGTTTGTGTATGTGATATGGTGTGGTTTACTGGTTAATGCGGCGATTGGCTTACATTTAATTTCGCTGTAAGGAATAACAATGCGTCTATTTAGTTCTAATTTTTCTCCGTATGCCACGCGAGTTCGAATTCAAATTCGCAAAAAAAACTTGCCTATTGATATATGCCCACCCGAACCGGCTTTGCGAACCCCCGCGTTTAAAAAAGCGTTTCCCCTCGGTAAAATTCCTGTTCTCTTGTTGGATGATGGGCAACACATCGCCGAGTCATTAACCATTATGCATTACTTGGAAGCGATATCGTCGAAAACTTCATTACTTAGCGACGATGCTCTTAACAATGCGCAACTCGATCAGTTGGCACGCTATGCCGACTTGCATTTAGGTCCGGCGTTGTTTCCCATGTTTAGGGCGTTGCTTATGGGCAGCGAAATTAGCGTAGAAAATGAAATCAACAGTCTGAAAAGCGAATTAGCCAAGGGTGAACAACTAATGAAAGAGCTCGGTAGTGCGCGTTCATTGCATGTCGCTGATATCGCCCTCGCCACAACCATGTTTTTTGCAGTAGAAACGCCGAAACTGTTTACCAATGAAGATATATTGTCCTCATACCCTAATTTACAACAATGGTGGCAATGGGTGTGCGCTGATGCCGACGTTGAGTTTGGCGTTTATGAAATGGCTCAAGCGCTCGATCAGTTTTTGCAAAACCAAACGATTCAGAGCGCCCAGCGTTAAATCTTCTTTAGTAGCTTATCGGTGTATATAGTCATCAAGCGCTTGGTGGTTATTAATTGCGATCAATGAATTACTGCTTATGTTGATCCAACCTTGTCGTTTCAACTTGGTAAAACCTCGACACGCGGTAGATACCGTCATACCTAAATAATCGGCAATATCTTGGCGACTCATCGGTAAATGATACTGACCCTTGTGACAAAATAAGCGCTTCTCCATTTCCAGTAAAAAATGCGCAAGTCGTTGGTGGGCAGTGCGTTGTCCCATGACAAATAAGTGGTCAAGCATACGGGCTAGCACCATTTCCGTACGGTTATGGAATTTTTTCGCGACATCGTGGTGATGATCAAAATACATTTCCAAATCGCGACGCCGTATTTTGATGGCAGTTAATTCGGTTAGGGCTTTGGCGCTGAAATTGTAGGTATCAATGCTAGCCGTTGAAAGGCCAAGAATGTTACCCGTAAACAAAAACGCATACACTTGACGGGCACCATTGGATGCCGTTCGCTCAAGCATTACCGTGCCCGAGGTCGGAATATAAACAAAATCTGCGTTCTTGCCTTCTTGCAGTAAATATTGCTCAGGTGCAACGGTTACTTCTTCTGCTTTTTCGGCGAGCAGTTGAAGGAATTCGTCACCACCGTTTAACGTATCTATCGTTCGACCAAAACAGCTCGATAAGGCATTTTTAATTGAGATTTTACTAATATCTAAGCTCATGATTACCGTCACATTTTGTTGTTTTTTATGCTTAAATTTAAATTTACACAGTATGCTTTAGGTTTGCCAGAAATTTAGCACAAAATGTGTTCAATTTATTTTTCTTGTTGGTAATAACATCTTGGATCTAAATTGATATTAGTCATTTATAAGCGGTTAAAAACGTGCGCATTCTTGCATCAGGCAAGGCTCAGACGATATGTTTACTATGAGCTTATTGATGGATGAAAAATGTGCCAACTCATGATGATAATCATACTCAATCTTTAACAGAGCAGCTGATATTTGAAACTTATCGTAAACCGGTATCTGATGATGACTTGCATCGCAGCGCGCAACATGTGCTGGACTTTCTGGGCTGTGCAGCCGCAGCGATGAACAGTGATGCGGCAAACAGTTATCGACAGCTTCTTAACGACAGTATATCCGGTCCTGTTAGCGCTGTTTTTTGTGGCCGTTATGAATTACAAGCCGGATTGTCGTTCAATGCTGCGATTGGTAACGTGCTGGAGATGGATGATATCCATCGAAGTTCTACTCTTCATCCTGGACCTGTGATCATACCGGCCGCGTTAGCGGTTGCCCAGTGGCAAAAGGCAAGCATGAGCGATTTTCTTGTCGCCATCATTAAAGGTTATGAGCTTACGATTCGTCTCGGCCAATCGATAGGTCGTAGCCATTATCAATATTTTCATAATACGTCGACCTGTGCGAGTTTGGGCGCCGCGTATAGTGCCGCGCTGTTATTAAAACTCTCGCCGGCACAGTGTGTTGCTGCGGTGGGCAATGCAGGCTCTCGCACGGGTGGTGTCTGGCAAATGCGTCATGAATCGGTCATGACTAAACAGTGGCACAATAGTGAAGCGGCCAAAAGCGGCGTTAATGCGGCGGTAATGGCACGCTACGGTGTTACCGGACCGGCGTTTATTCTTGAGGGAGAGCAAGGGCTCTTTCAGGCTATGAGTCATGACGCGGATACCACAATGTTTATGCGCAGCTATGCTCATTGGTTGATCCATGAGGTAAGCTTTAAACCGTGGCCAGCATGTCGGCATGCTCACCCTGCTATTGATGTGTGCCAGCAAGTACTAAGGCAATTAAAGCACCAAGGACAGAGCGTTAATGCTCTTGATATTGAAGCAATCGATATCGACACCTATCAAGACGCAATAACCTTTTGTGATCGTCGTATTATTGAATGTGAAACGCATGCTAAGTTTTCTATTCAACATGCTATTGCCGCCTTGATATTGTGTGGTGAGCCAGCATTGGCACACTATCAACAAGCCATTTACGATGACCCAAGAATCATTGCCTTACGTGAAAAAGTTCGCGTAGGATTGTCAGTCAATATTGAATCGGACTATCCAAATCATTATGGTGCGCGCTGCCAAATACGCTTGCTCGATGGTACCTCTTGTCAGGCTTACAGCAAAGATACGCTTGGTGATCCAGAGCGTCCGTTAACATCACATCAATTAACCAACAAAGCTTTGATGTTGCTCGCACATGGCAAGGTTGACGTCCAAACTGCCCGGCGGCTTGCAAGTCTAGACTGGTATCAGCATAGGGATTTAACGGCACTAACGGGTTTATTGGAGCCGAGTGATGAAAGCTAGTCGAACGCATGGTACTGCCACTGAGCGCCTATTTGATTATTTGCAACAGCTAACGTATAGCTCGCTACCAGCATCAACCTTAACCGCAGCGAAGTGTTTTATGTTGGACTCGATTGGTGTTGGCATCAGTGGCTCACGGGTTGATCGCGTTAGTGAAGTGAAAGCTGCTACGCATTTGTGGGGGCATGCAGAGCAGGCGCAGGTATGGACGACCGGCGAGTGGCTCCCCGCCACATCAGCAGCGCTGATAAATGCGTATCAAATCCACAACCAAGAATGGGATTGCCTACAAGAGGGGGCGGTGGTGCACCCAATGGCCACCATATTATCGGCGTTAATGGCCTTTGGTCAGCGTCACTCCGTGAGTGGCCAACAACTCGTGCTTGGTTTGGTCGCTGGCGTTGATATCGCTACCATTATTGGCCAGTCGGCGACATCGGCACTCAAGTTCTTTCGTCCCTCTGTATGTGGTTGTTTAGGCGCGAGTGCAGGTATTTGCGTGATGATGGGCATTAAAGGGGAGCGCTTAAAAAATGCTTTGGGGATTGCATACAGCCAACTTAGTGGCACGATGCAAGCGCATGTTGAGGGCTCGCCAACGCTGGCAATGCAAGTTGGTTTTAATGCACAAAATGCCATCATGGCGGTAGATATGGCCGAAGCAGGCTTTGCAGGGCCGCATGATATTCTCGAAGGACCGTTCGGTTACTTCTCATTATTTGAGGATGGCTATGATCTTGCGCCGTTTTTCACGCAGTTAGGTCAGCAATTTCAAATTGAAACATTAAGCCATAAACCTTTTCCAACAGGGCGTGCGGCGCATGGCACCATAGAAGCATTACAAACATTACAGCAACGTCATGGATTTAGTGCAGGTGATATTATGGCCGTTGAGGTATTAGCACCGCCTTTGGTTAACCGGCTCGTTAATCGACCGGTTTTAAATGATATGGATGTTAACTATGCCAAACTGTGCAATGGCTTCATAGGTGCGACAACGCTATTAACCGGTGGGGTCGGCGTTAACGATTTTGACAGCGAACATCGTCACGATGCTCAGCGCTTAGCGTTGGCGAAAAAATTTACCATGCAGCAAAACAGCATCGTAGACGCCAATGCCTTAGCACCCATTGAGGTTACCGTGCGACTAAATAATGGAGCTACGTATCAAATCGAGTTGAGACACATCTTAGGGCATCCGCAACACCCACTTACGATTGAGCAACAGTTGGAAAAATTTCATCGCGCCTGTGCAAGTGCACAAAGGCCATTTACGTCCCAACAAATCGATAAATTGATAAATAGCATAGACGCCATCGAGCAAATCCCGAATATTAACAACGTGATAAAGCAAATGGTCGGTGAGCTGTGACAGTAGATGTTCAGACAGCACAGACCACAATCTCTGATGACAAACAAGAGTGATGAAATGACTTGCTATCCGACCTACCTTGAATGTATTGATATTGAGCAATTACTTGAGGACTATCCGCTAGACGATACTTTTTTGCAACGCTTTCAACAGATGAGCAGAGCGCAATTAGTAGAGCTACAAAATCAACGATTTATGCAAGTGGTAGAACGCGCATGGCAAATCCCATTTTACCAACGAATATGGGGCGAGGCTGGTGTCACGCCACATGATATACAATCATTGCAAGATATTGAAAAGCTGCCGTTGATCAGTAAGTCAGATATCATGGCTAGCGTTGAACAGTTTCCGCCATTTGGCGATTTTCATGGTCTTGATGACATACCTAGATCGCAACGGCCGCCGGTGGTGTTTCATACAACCAGTGGCACCACTGGCACACCACAACCTTTGCTATTTGGCCCTAAAAGCCGGGAAATTCAATCGTTATTGGTGGCGAGATCTTATCGTTTTATGGGTTTGCCAGCGGCGGCAACGATTCAAAGCTGTTATGGCCATGGCATGGTTAATGGCGGCCACTATATTCGTGAAGCCATCACCCATTACACCAACTCGATATTATTAACGGCCGGTACCGGCATTGAAACGCGCTCAATCCAACAAGTGCAGTTAATGAAAACCTTTGGTGTTAATGTGTTGGTCGGTTTTGTCGATTACATTATGCGGTTAGCGGACGAAGCGAGAGCACAAGGGCTAGAGCCTGGTAAAGATATCTGTATTGACATGATCATTGGCCATTTTGGCATGGAATCTCGTCAAGCCATCGCTGATGCGTGGGGTAACCCGAAAACGTTCGACTGGTACGGTGTTGGTGATACTGGCTGTATTGCTGCCGAAGGGCCTGATAATGACGGTATGTATGTGTGGGAGGACGCGCATTATTTGGAATTACTCGACCCTAACGATAACAGTCCTGTTAGCCCCGGTATGCCAGGGAATATGGTGGTGACGTGCTTGTATAAAGATGATGTATATCCAATTATCCGTTTTAACACTTGTGACATCAGCGAAGAAATCGTCGGAGCCAATCAATTTAACTTACCGTTTCGCCGCATCCGCGGTTTTATGGGGCGCAGCGATAATATGGTTAAATTGCGCGGCATCAATATTTATCCTCAGGCAATTGGTCCTATCTTATCAGCCATGCCAGACTTTATAGGCGAGTATGTGTGTGAGGTGGTTCGCGATGCCACAGGGCGAGATGATTTAATTGTTCATATTGAAGTTGCAAACACAGAGAATACAAAGGACTCATTGGTAGAGCGCTATCGAACGCTATTAAAACAAAAACTCGGTGTTATGGTACAAGTTAGACTTCATGGCGCAGGTCAATTGGCGTCACTGACACAAGTAGACGTTAAGCAAAAGCCGATCCGGTTGATTGATAACCGTTCTGTCGATGTTAAATCGACCGAATAGGTTATTATGAATTAGGTACGTTATGGATATTGATGTTGAATTGTTGTTTGCTGATTTAAGCGAACAAATTGCCACAGTGCGACAAGGTAAGATTGCTAGCCAACAGTTATTTGCTATGCAATGTGCGTATAACGAACAACTCAACGCCCACATTAATGCCTATATTTCGTTAGCCTCAGGAGATGAAGCCACCGCCAAAGTTTCAGCGACAGATATTACCGAACGTACCTTGGCGGGCGTTGCCATTGCAGTTAAAGACAACATTGATATTGCAGGATCGGTTACTACCGCTGGGTTAGGGATCTTTCGACAAAACATGGCGCAGCACGACGCTATTGTATGTCAACGGTTACGCCATCATGGTGCGCGTTATAGTGGCAAACTCAATTTGCATGAAGGCGCGCTCGGTGCAACCAATCATAATACGCATTATGGTCATTGTTACAATCCTCACGATCTGCAACGAACACCAGGGGGCTCATCTGGTGGCAGTGGTGCCGCTGTTGCAAGCGGTATGGCGGCGTTGGCGTTAGGGACAGATACGATGGGTTCAGTGCGCATTCCTGCCTCATATTGCGGGGTATTTGGCTTTAAGCCAAGTCACGGCGCTGTGCCGAATTTGGGCAGTGTGCCTTGTGCGCCGCAATTGGACACCATTGGTCCATTGGCACGAAGTGCCAAAGATATCAGTTTGGCGTTTGAATTAATGCAAGGGGTTGCTCACCAAGATGCTAGCTCACAATCAATAGATTATCTTACCAGTAACAAACCCTTGACGTTATTGGTTCCAGAGGATCTGTCACATTGGCGTGTTGTTGATGATATCCAACGCGATTTTTACCGCAATGTATTAGCTTTCAAAGATATAGGCTGTCAAATAAAGTACATTGACATGACTGACTTTGATTTGAGCCAAGCAAGACGAGCCGGGTTATTGATTTGTGAAGCAAACATGCGTCATTACTATCAAGATTCATGGCGAGAAAGGCGAGACGAGTTTTCGCCTTACTTGCAGCGTTTACTGGCCTATGTTGACACAAAAACACCCGTCGATTTGATTGATGCCGAGCAATGGTTTGCACGGGCACGAGTCTGGCTAGGTACGATTTTTAGTAAAGGCGATATGCTATTGATGCCAACAACACCACAACGTGCCTTTATGATGACGAGTGATATCCCAGCGAATCAAGCAGATTTGAGTTGTTTGGCTAATTTTACTGGGGTGCCAGCACTGTCGATACCCATGATATCCGATAACCCATTGCCTGCGGGAATGCAGCTGATAGCGCCTTTTGCAGGCGACCGGCAGTTGCTGTCTCTTGCTGATCGCTGGCAAGAGCACACGGGGTTTTCGTGCTCAATACCTAAAGACGTTTTAACGTTGATCTAGTAGATTATCAATAAGGTGAAATGCTATGGCGGGACCACTAACGGACATTAACGTACTGGATTTGACACGTATATTGGCCGGTCCATGGGCGACACAAGTGCTGGCCGATTATGGTGCTACGGTATGGAAAATAGAGCGCCCTCATGTTGGCGATGATACCCGTCAATGGGGCCCGCCATATATTAAGGATCAAGCGGGAGAGAATACTCAAGAATCGGCATATTACGTTGCTGCAAACCGCAATAAGCAGTCGTTTGCGATTGATATTAAAACTGAGCAGGGGCAACAAGTCATCTATGAAATGGTAAAAAATGCCGATATTTTTATCGAGAATTATAAAGTGGGTGGACTGCAAGCCTATGGTTTGGACTACAAGGCGGTCAAAGCGATTAACCCAAACATTATTTATTGCTCTATTACCGGCTTTGGCCAGACAGGCCCTTATGCCGATAAAGCCGGCTACGATGCGATGATCCAGGCGCTTGGCGGTTTAATGAGTGTCACCGGAGAAAGTGATCAGCACCCTGCTGGTGGGCCACAAAAAGTCGGGGTAGCGGTGTCCGATTTGATGACAGGTATGTATGCGGTATCGGCGATTTTGGCGGCATTACACCACAGATCACTAACGGGGCAGGGCCAATACATCGATCTTGCCTTGTTTGATACGCAAGTCGCTTGGCTTGCTAATCAAGCCAGTAATTATCTTATATCTGGCGAGGTACCTGAGCGTCTTGGCAGTGCACATCCTAATATTGCCCCGTATCAAGTCGTGAAAGTGGCTGGTGGGCATATGATGTTAGCCGTCGGTAATGATCGACAATTTCAGGCGTTATGTCAGATCTTAGGCACACCAGAGTTGGCAAAGGATAAAGATTATTCGAGTAATGCACAGCGAGTGCGTCATCGTGATGTGTTAATCAATCGGCTTGAAGCAATATTACTAACTCATGATTGTCAGCATTGGTTGGCACAGCTAGCTAAGGTAAACGTGCCTTGTGCGCCAATCAATCGTCTGGATACCGTGTTTGCCGATCCGCAGATACAACATCGACAAATGCTATTTGAGCTGCCTCATCCTAAAGGGGGCATGGTGCCACAGGTTGCCAATCCGGTAAAATTCTCCGAAACACCGATAGAATACCATCACCTAGCACCGATGTTAAATCAACACGACGAAACGGAGTAATACCTTAATAAACTGATATTTATCAATTTTATTGTTGTCATATAGCATCGATTTGATGATAACTGTCGTTACAATAAGTAAGATTTGCTCGCCAGGCGCTTACTGACTTGATGTGACAGGCTTTGTATTACGAGCTAAGCGTTACAGACTATGCGTTTTCAGGCTAAACGATACGGAATGGGGGATATTTGTGCTCTATTATGTTGGAACATTAATAAAGTGGCTTTTATTGTCATTGCTGATCATCATCGTTAGTTATTGTACATGGGTTTTGATAGCGTTTCGCGATATTCCTGTACAACAATTAGAAAAGCAATATGGTGGCGGTAACTTGCAACGAGTGGTAATCGATGGTGTCGATCTACGGTACAAGGTGGAAGGGCAAGGACCGGCGTTGGTGCTCATTCATTCGCATTTTTATTCAATGCGTCAATGGCAGCCTTGGGTTGACACACTCAGCAATGATTTTACCGTGATCCGCTATGATTTGACCAGCCATGGTCTTACTGGGCCAGATCCAAGCGATGACTATTCCCGAGCAAGAGGCGCATCGTTACTGACCAAATTGCTTGCTCAGCTAAACATTCATCAAGCACACATTGTTGGCTCATCAACAGGCGGCGGCATTGCGTACCATTTCGCCGCGAATCACCCCGACAAAACTCTCAGTTTAACGTTGATCAACACACCGGGCATGCCTAAGGTAGCTAATAAATACATGGATACTGAGTTGCCATCGTGGGGAGGATATCTACTGTATCTGCTGCCTGAGTCGTTATTCAAGCCCTTTTTGCAAGCCCCGGTGATTGATAAGTCGTTAATTGATGATGCCATGGTCGAGGAGTTCCATCATATGTATCGACGAGAAGGTAATCGCCTAGCAGAGTATCGTCGTCTGCAACAATATGATAAATCTGATGTGACGCCTTTGCTTAAGAATATTACGGCGCCAACACTGTTGATGTGGGGCGCAGATAACCCACAACTGCCGGTCGCTCATGTGAGCGAGTTTGCAGAAAAGCTGGTTAATACCAAAACACTAGAACGCATTATTTATCCTGAAACTGGACATGTTATCCCACTTGAGCGCCCGTATCGTTCCGCTAAGGACACCAAAGCGTTTATTGACCGAGTAACAGGGCGATTATAATGAGCGTTTGGCAACGAATCATGGGTATTGTCGGTTCAATCGCATTGTTACTGACGTCACTAAGTGGTTGTAACGACGCGATCAGCTTACCACAGGCACAGCCTTTGTCGGCAAGCTCAGAACAACTTATGGCGATCCCCTTTATTGATAAAGGCCCTTATCAGGTGATTATTAACCGTGATGTTACGCTCCATAATCCTGATCTCCAGCGCGATTTAGATATCAGCGCATTTTATCCTGAGCAAGGACAACAGTTTCCGCTGGTTATTTTCTCACCTGGTTTTGTTGCCCACAAAGACACTTACGATAATGTTATCGCTTATTGGGTAAGTCACGGCTTTGTCGTTCTCGCCGTTAACCATCAAGACTGTTGTAGCATGGTGTCTGGCATTATAAAGAGCATGTGGTTTGGCAATTTTGGTTTGGTAGAGCAACGTGTTAACGATGTTCGCTTTTTACAACAATCGTTAGCTGAACTTGTCAGTCAGTACCCATTTTTGCAAAACAAATTCGATGCCGAGAACTTGGCGATTGCGGGCCACTCATTTGGTGGTTTCACCGCACAACTGTTTGCAGGCGCGGGAACCTATAACCCAGATGATGAACGTTATCACTACATTGCCATAGATAACGTCAAAGCGGTGTTGGCCATTTCCCCCCCTGGGCCGATGTTTGATGTGATCACAGACAAAAGTTGGCAAAAATTGAGTCTGCCGACATTCATCAGTACTGGTACATGGGATGTTGATGGACGTTTTTTTAAAACCTGGCAAGTGCATAATATGTCGTTTGACACGGCCTTGCCAGGTGATAAATACTCATTAGTAACGCAAGGGGCTGATCATTATTTTGGCAACTTGATTTGTCGCCCAGAACGAGAAGAGTTACCACAGCATGATGCGTTGCGCATGCTCAATGCAACGTCGACGTTATTTCTAAAAAGCTATCTGACCGATGAAGTTGTGAGCAAGCAGCAGTTACAAACCCTAGATTTAGGTGGGGTTACTAACGGCTTTAGCACGTTAACACGGCGTTAGTGTTTCGGTGAGTTACTTAGAGTTGATGAGGCTTTATAAATGGCGCCTATAGCAAATATCAATACCGCGCCTCAATAAATTCAATCCACTCTCCTGCCGTACCTTGTACAAACAGCGCACGGCAATTATCGCAATAATGACCTTGATAATGATTATCTAGGTCGATAATAGGGCGGTCTAACTTTTCACTCAGTAGCTCAATATCTTCAGTAGCAATGGTCACCATGGCGATACCGCTTGGCAAACGAGTGTCAGAGAGCGATGATAATTGTTCATCGCTGATTTCGTCTATTTCGAGTAATGTTTGCCCTTTTAATTGTAATGTCGCTACCGGGTACTGGTGCTCAAGCGGGTTGTTTCTTGCTTTGCTTAACGCGGTAATCTTGGTATCAAACATGAGACCTTGATCGGCATCGTGTAACCGTTGATAAAAGCCTAAGGTATGCTCTCGGTTAGTGGTTGCAAGAACCGGGATAAACAAGTCGCCGATGTCCGCTTCGGTCATGGGCAGTTCGAACGGGGGCACAGGGGAATCGATTTGTGTCAAATACAACACTTCACCCATCGGCCCTTGCACCTGCATTGCTTTTATTGCGTTACTCAATTGCAAATAGGCAGGTGGACTAATGATCTCAAAACCAGAGGTTAATCGCTTGGCAATAGCATCAACATCGCGAACATTAATTTCGAGGCTCATCCAACCCGGTCGAAGCAGAGCATTATCATAAGGTGCGTGTTTATCTTCAACCAGTCGCAACCATGAATGACCATTGCTGGCGGCTAAAATATGCATGCGATTACCCGCGAGGTTGGGTTGCTGCCAAAACATCGCTTGTTGTGGTGATACCACAAGGGCTTGTACCAGTTGAAAGCCAAGTTGCTGGCTGTAGGTCTGGCTCATGTGCTCTATGTTATTACAACATAATGTTGCGCCTAAAACGGGGCCGAGTTGTCTGTTTGTTTTGCACATAGATTACGTCCGCTAATGAGTTACTATGTTGAGAGCTGAGACGGAATCATAGAGTGATTTTTTTGTCCAGATCTAATGTTGTTTTTAGATAAGGAATCAATCCACCTGCATCGATAATGGTTAATAACTTTGGCGCCATGGGCTCACACGCAAAGCTTTGCGCGAGTGTACGGTTGTTTATTCTAGCGTTTGCCACGTTGACGGCAATAGAGTGACCTTGCTCGATGGCGGACAAGGTAGGGCATATCAACACGGGTAGACCAAGATTAATGGCATTACGATAAAAAATTCTCGCACAGGATTTTACCACGACGGCAGCGATGCCCAACTCAAGTAATGCCTGTACGGCTTGCTCTCTTGACGAGCCAATACCAAAAGCATGGCCAGCGATAAGGATATCACCCGGTTTAACTCGTTTGGCAAACCTTGGGTCGATAGCCTCTAAGCAATGCTGCGCAAGTTTTTCAATCGGTGCTTTCATGTAGGCACCTGGTGCCAATAAATCGGTATCGATATTATCACCGTAAACCCAAGCGTTACCGTGTTTTTCAATATTCATATGACTTCCTATTGCCGTGCGATTGGATCGCCCTCGATTGCTGGTGTATCAATGTACGGTCGTGGATCGGCAAGCTTCCCTGCAATGGCGCTGGCGGCCACTGTATAAGGCGAGCCAAGATACACATTGGATTGTGGCGAGCCCATTCGGCCTTTAAAGTTACGTGATGTTGACGAGATGCAATTTTCACCGGATGCTATCGCCCCCGCGCCCATTCCCGCGCATGCACCGCAACCGCTAGGCAGTAAAATCGCCCCCGCTTCAGTTAAAGTCGCCAAGGTACCGTCTTTTGTGGCTAACTCGGTTGTTTTTACTGTCGCCGGTGCCACCAATAACCGTGTGCCAGCTGCTACCTTGCGCCCCTTGAGCACTTGAGCAGCCATGTGTAAATCCGATAACTTAGCACCAGTGCAGGCGCCGATGTAGGCTTGTTGAATGTCAACCGAATCTATGGCGTTAATGGCATGGGTATTTTGTGGGCTGTGGGGGGCGGCGATTTGTGGCTCAAGCGTTGTGACATCAAGGTCAATAACCGCATCGTATACCGCGTGCTCATCTGACTGCCACTCAAGTAAACGTTCATCACAGGCCTTACCCAGATCCCGAAGCCATGACAAGGTTGTTTCATCTGCACCAATTACCGCAGTTTTTGCGCCAAGCTCGGCTGACATATTACATAACACCATACGCTCAAACATCGGCATTTGACGAACGGTAGAGCCGGAAAACTCAAGGACTTTGTAATCATTGTTATTGCCGAGTTGTTTGCATAAATAGAGCATGATGTCTTTGGCACTACAACCTTTGGGCATTATGCCGTCGAGATTAATGCGAATGGTTTTTGGGACTTTGATCCAAATTTCACTGGTAGCCAGTACACCGGTCATTTCGGTTGCGCCGATGCCGACCATAAACGTTGAAAACGCGCCACCTGTTGGCGAGTGAGAGTCTCCACCGACAAGAAACATGCCGGGTTGTAAATGCCCCTGTTGCGGTAACATGACATGACAGATCCCTTGCATATCATAAAAATGATCAATGTTGTTGTCGCTCGCCCAGCGGCGCGTTAAAGCCAATATCTCGGCACTGTCCGCATCAGTCGCGGGCACGTAATGATCGCTGACTAACACCACTTTACTGGGATCAAAGACGTTGACGCCTAACTCATGCAAGCGAGGTTGTACACGTCTGGGCCCAGAGGAGTCATGCATAAGCACTAAATCGACTTGACAGGTAACGATTTCACCTTCGACAACCGTGGCTTTACCACAGGCTTTTGCAATCAACTTTTGCGCTAAGGTTTGTGGGGTATAGGTCATAATTTGTTCCTAATCATCCGTCAAAATTGCCTATTATCAATTACTTATTTTATCTTTGTGGGATATATGTATGGCCTGTGCTTAAATCAAAATGTGCTTTCACTGTGAACTCGCTTTCGGGTTACTGTGCGGTTTCACTAAGTCATCAATGTAGCGTGTATCGCTCTAAATTTTAATGATAAATGTCAATGGTTAAGCTAGAACTCAACAAACGTAAGCAACATATCATCGCCACCATCATGATTGATCGCTCTGAAAAGCGTAATGCGTTTACCGAGCAAATGTGGTTGCAACTCCATCAGATTTGTGTGCGACTAAAACAAGACATCAAACCGCATGTGGCCGTGATCCAAGCGTCTGGTGAGCAGGCGTTTTGTGCAGGCGCTGATATTAGCGAGTTACATACCATGATTGGTGACAGCGGACGAATAAGCGCGCATAACCAGCTGATCCAAGATGCACAGATGGCATTACAAACACTTGATTGTGCAACGCTGGCGATGATTAACGGTGATTGTATTGGTGGCGGCGTCGGGATTGCTTTAGCATGTGACTTTCGTGTCGCGGTTACGCACGCCACATTTGCCATTACCCCCGCAAAGTTGGGGTTGTTGTACTCGTTAAATGATACCCGACGTTTGATTGCGCATGTGGGTATCGCTCGTGCTAAGCAATTATTGCTCCTCAGTCAAAAAATCAATGCGCAACAGGCCGTAGAGTGGGGCATGTTGAATGATGTAGTGAGCAGTAAAAGCCTTGCTCTGATCAAGCAGAAGTATATCGACCAGTTAGCAAAGGTTAGTGGACATGCCATCAGTGGTATAAAACAAACAATCCGTCATTTATATGATCAACAATCGGACGAATTACATCTTCGGGAATTATTTAGCCAAGCGTTCGACAGCGACGACTTTCATCAAGCGGCGAGCCAGTTTATCCAAAAATAATGTCATAAAACGTCTCTGTGGTTAGAGCTGAGAGATTAAATAATCGGGGTTAAGCGATCAAAGGTTAGTGTCTCGAATTGACATAAATCATAGCGAGATTATGTGAGTCACGTGAAGATAGAGAAAAGGTCAACAGACGCTCGTTCGAACAATTAGCGTCTGATCGTTAATAGTAACCATGACATAGTGACGACTAAATAGTGGTGGTAGCGGGGATTAATTATCATGCAAAGAACCATTCGTGGCACGATTGCCTATACCAGCCATCAGCCAGAACGTTATGGCCAACACCGAGGTCGGGAATTCTTTACCCTGACGCAACAAGTTGATGGTACACAAGTTCTGCACGCGCATTGTGAAATAGACGACCAACCGAATGTTATTCGCGATGTGATGCTCGCCATGGATGCCGATGCCAGCCCGATTGATTGTTCGGTGAGACTGTCGGTGGGAAATGCCTATGAGGGCTCTGCGTGGATGCGTTTTGCCAAACATTATGTTGAGTGTGAGAGTCATAATCAACGCGATGGCCGAATAACACAGCGTGTCGACATCGATGAGCCGGTAAAGTGGCTACAAGCCCATCCCATTGTTGGTGATGCAATATTAATGAAGTTGTATGATGTCTCTAATGGACCAGGAAAAACATTTTTCCCCAATATTTTTTTAACCTCACCAGATCACCGCGGAGCGACTGGTCCTATGTTGTTTAAAACGGGCTTTGGTATTCGTTATGTGGGGTTGGATACGATCACGGTTGGTGCAGGAACCTTTGCAGCCCGTCACTTTCAAATTGTCGATACCGCTGGTAACTTGCCTGAAGAGCACCCGCCTTACGATCTTTGGTGTACCGCAGATGATGATTACTTATTTTTAAAAGCGCGTGTTGAAGGCTACATGATGACCCACTATGAGTTAATGGATTATCAGATCATCCAAGGAGAGCTAAACAAGGGGGAGCTAAATTATGACTAAACCTTTACCGTCATGGACGACCCTCAACAAACACCAAGTCTTTGCAAATGGTTGCCACGATGATGTGGCTCGCATGGACTTTCTTACCCATTTGAATGCGTACCTTGGCGCAAACGTTTTGCCCGGGGTTAAAACAGCCTATCAACAGCAAGTGTTGCCGGCGTATATTGCCGAACACGGTCATGAGCCTCGCGATCGTCATGAAATCCGTAATGCGATGTTAAACAACAGTTATTTTCAATTTTGGAGTGCATTGCGTCGCAATACCATGGAAATGCGTCATCAAGCAGGCCGTGCGCAAGTGCTTGGGCAAATAGAAGCCTTGATGGCAAAGGTTACTCACTATACAGAGCATGTTGATGGTTTGCAGCTCGATGGCAGCGTAGCCATTCCTGACAATATCGGTTTGGTTGATATTCATTGTCAACCGGGTTGTTATTACCAAGAGTATTTCCCAGATGACATCACCGTCGCTGCAAGTTATGACCTAGGGCTATTTGTGACCACTGCAGGTTTGCTAGGCTCGCTTAACGATGGTGGTGGTCAAGCGATTTGTCGTTATCTTAGTCAACAGTTTCCCGATTTTTCTCCAAAAAAGATCCTCGATATTGGCTGTACCATCGGTCATAACATTGTGCCCATTGCACAAGCTTTTCCAGATGCCGAAGTGATTGCCGTGGATGTGGCTCGCCCGTGTTTGCGTTATGGTCATGCCAGAGCAAAAGCATTAGGCGTAAACAACATCACCTTTGTTCAAGCCAATGCTGAAGATCTTTCGATGTTTGATGATCACAGTTTTGATTTGATCACCACGGCAATGTTTTGGCATGAAACATCGGCTAACGCCATGCCGGCTATTTTTAAAAGCATTTATCGATTATTAAAACCTGGTGGATTGACGTTGCATTTGGAGCAACCGCAATATCTAGGAATGGATGTTTATGAGCAGTTTATTCGCGATTGGGATACCTATTTCAATAACGAGCCATATTGGGGCCCGATGCATGATCTGGACTTGCAACAGGTGGTGAGTCAAGCAGGTTTTCATGGCGATGATTTATTTCAAGCGAAGATGGTGTCACTAGTCGATGAGCAAATTTATGGCAAACGCGAGCATGGCGAACAAGGTGAGGACTATGGTCGAGCACCGGTATGGAATGGGTTTGGCATATGGAAACAATAATGGCAACAAAAGGGGCACTAATATGCTTGATGATGAGCGAATAAAGCTTGCAAACACCAAGGCTAAAGGCAAACGCCCGTACTTTTTAGAAGATAAACAAACCGAGCAGGTGCTATCGATAGCCATGAGTTTAGCGATGGAGCTCAATGTAGTTAGACAACGCACAGCAACGCTGGAGTGTCTCCTTATTGAAAAAGGTGTTTTGTCACAAGGGGAAGTTGACGGGTTTATCGCCGAGCGAGACGAAGCCGAAAAACGCAGCATAGACACTCAACAATATCTTGCCCGTATCTTACGTATTGTCAGCCAAGAAGAGCAAGAGATGCAAAATAATGATGATGACATAAGTACGATTCAACAGAAATTAATGCGCCGAACGTAAGCGGTACAATTGTTACTAACAATTTGTTGCCGTTGTTTTTATGGGCGTCATCAGTTGGATTGGCAAATATCAATTACAAGCGTGATACGAGTGCCTAATATGATTGTAAAGCAATGTGATAGGTAGAGAACAAATGACAACAATCGTCGTGCTGTTTAATTTAAAAGATGGAGTAAGTGAAGCGGATTACCAACAATGGGCTAAAGAAACCGATTTACCGACCGCAGGGGCTTTGCCATCGGTAGACAGTTTTGAGGTTTTACGTAGCCAAGGGCTACTTATGTCGGATATGACGCCACCGTATCAATACATTGAAATTCTCAAAGTGAACGATATGGCGACATTTGCGAAGGATGTTTCCAGTGATGTGATGACAAGAGTCAGTGCTGAGTTTCAGCATTTCGCTGACAATCCCATGTTTATCCTTTGCGAATCGCTCTAGGAGCATTTATGTCACTGTACCCAGAACTCGAGAATAAAGTGGTGGTGATCACCGGTGCCGGTCGTCATCAGGGACTTGGCGAAGCAATGGCAAAACGCCTTGCCGAAGAAGGCTGTAGGGTTGTGATCACTGACGTTGGCCATGCAAGTGGCGAATATATGCCTGAGTCGGCCATTGGCACGACTCAAGAAATGGAACAGATCGTGGCCAAAATCAGACAAGCGGGTGGGGAAGCGGTTGCATATCATTGCAATGTTTTAGATGCCGAAGAACTCAAAGCAACCGTTCAATTTGCGGTCGATACTTATGGCGCTATTGATATTTGGATAAATAATGCCGGTATTGGCTATTTGATGAAACCTATTTTGGATATGGAGGTGAATGAATGGGATACGGTACTCAATGTCAATCTTAGAGGTACATTTTTAGGGATTAAATACGCCGCAGAACAAATGGTTAAGCAAGGACATGGCGGTAAAATTATTAACATTGGCTCGCAAGCATCTAAGTCAGCGTTTGCTCATGCGTCAGCGTACACCACCTCGAAACATGGTATGAATGGTCTTACCCGAGTTGCGGCGCAAGAATTGGGTCCTCATAACATTCACGTCAATCAAATCTGTCCTAATCATGTCACCACGGGGCTTGGCGCGTGGCAAAATCAGCATTTTAGTGAAGTTACTGGTAAAGGCTACGAGCAATATATGCAAGACATGCGTGATCGCATTCCATTAGGCCGACCCGGTTTACAACAAGATATTGCCAATACTTGTGCGTTTTTGTGCTCAGATCAAGCCTCATATATTACCGGCGAGTGCATGAATGTGTCAGGTGGCGAAGAGTATCATTAGCTTGGGAGAAAAGCATGGCAAATTACACATGGCCAAATAATGCTCGGCTTGCCTTGTCACTGGTGGTAAATGTGGAAGAGGGATCGGAATATAGCACTAAGGATGGCGACCGTAAAATGGAGCCGGTTGATGAGCTACAAGTCCACGTAGCGAAGCCTTTGCGTAATTACGGCAACGAGTCAAATTATCAATATGGTCTAAAAGAAGGCGCGCCAAGGATAATTAATTTGCTCGATAAATATCAAATCCCCGTAACGTGGGCAGCCGCCGCCTTATCGCTGGAGCGGGCCCCCGAGTTGACGCAAGCGATTCGTCGTCGAAAAGATGAAGTGTGTGCACATGGCTACCGCTGGGTACATCAATTTAACATGGACAAAGATAGCGAAGCGCAATTTATTCAGCAGGCCACCGAGTCAATCGAGCAAACCATAGGCAAACGTCCACAAGGTTGGCTGTCACGCTATTTATTGACCGATAATACCCGAGATTTGCTGCGTCAATCTGGCTATTTATATCATATGGACGATTACAGTGCCGATGCGCCTTTTTATGCCGATGGTGATAGCAACAGCATGGTGATTATGCCATACGCCATAGACAGCAATGACATGAAAATGTGGGTGGCGCCAAGCTATACGCCAGATGCATGGCTCAAGTATGCAAAAGACAGCTTTGATACGCTATATCAAGAAGGCGCAGAGCAACCAAGGATGATGAGTTTAGGTTTACATTTACGCATCATTGGTCGTCCTGGACGAATTTGGGCACTGCAAGCCTTTTTAGATTACGTGACAAGTAAAACGGATGTTTGGTGTGCTACGCGTGAACAAATAGCACGCCATTTTATCGAGCAATCTGCTCCCCCAAAAACCAATCAGAGCGGTCAGTTTGAGCAACATCCGGTCACCTCGCATTGTACACCGGCGTCGAATTAATATGACATTACCGTTATTGCGAAGTGTATTATTCGTCTCTGGTAGTCAGCCGAAAAGGTTTATTAAAGCGTTTCAATCGGGCGCTGATGCGGTTTGTATTGATTTAGAAGACGCCGTTTTGCCAAAAGATAAGGATGCCGCTCGAAGTCATTTGGTTAACTATCTCGATTCACTGATGACTACACAGCAACAGTCATCATGTCCTTTATTGGTAAGGATTAATCCTATCACCAGTGACGAGGGGCGACGCGATATCGAGGCTTTAATGAGCAGACAAAACTGCCCAACAGCGATTATTCTCGCAAAGACCAATTCTGTTGATGACATTATCACGGCAGATACAGCACTTGCCAATAGCTCAATAGGTTTGATCGCCTTGCTGGAGACGGTTGCTGGCATTGTTAATGCCGCATCGATTGCAACAGCAAGTGATCGGTTAGAGGCTATCATGTTTGGTGGTGCCGACTACAGCGCCGAGATTGGTTGTGATTTTTCCTTTGAACCCCTGTTATTAGCGCGCTTGCAGTTGTGCCAAGTCAAAGGACTCAAGTGCTTACAATTGATAGACGTACCCCATATTCATTTAAATGATCTTGATGCTTGTCACCAAGAATCCGTGCGGGTTAAGGCACTGGGTTTTACCGCAAAAGCGGCGATACATCCCAAACAACTTAGCGCTATCCATCAGGCATTTAGCCCTTCGGTATCTGAGATAAATCAAGCCATGGATATTGTCATGGCTTCGCATAAGGCGAGCGATGGCGCAATATGTGTCAATGGTCAAATGGTCGATAAGCCGGTCGTACTTGCAGCCCAAAGAACCCTTGAGTTGGCAATGAGCGCAGGTATTGATCATTCAGCAATACATTCAGAAATTTATTCTACAACTAACAATCAGCAATCAAGATGACATAGGGATGGCGTATGGTGCAACGTAGCAAACAAGTTGGTGATAATCGTTTTCGAGAAAGCTTTGGTCGCCATTATGAAGAATTTGCCATAGGTGATATATACGAGCATCGGCCAGGGCGGACAATTACCAAAACAGATAATACCTGGTTTACCTTATTGACCATGAATACCCACCCGATGCACTTTGATGATGAATATGCTAAACACAGTGAATTTGGTAAATGCATTGTCTGTTCACCGTTTACGGTTGCCTTAATGGTGGGCATGAGCGTCACCGATTGCAGTCAAAAGGCGATTGCTAATTTGGGTTGGGATGACATAAAAATGACGCACCCGTTATTTGAAGATGACACGCTAACGTGTGAATCGCAAGTGCTCGATAAGCGAGAGTCAGAATCCCGTCCAGGTGCCGGTATTGTCACTATTCGTACAACCGGATTTAACCAACATGGAAAGGTTGTATGTAGCTTTATTCGCAAAATGTTGATCGCCAAGCACGGTTTTTCTGTCGAAGACCAAGCTAACTATTAACGCTGAAAAAATTAACGTGAGTCGCTTATGCAGAACAGCCTAAACATGACACGTAGGGCAAAGTATGTAGGTAAAAAAATTAGGCAGGCCAACACCGTTAGGTTAAGCCATGATGAGGAGACATATTGATGTCTGAGCATTATACCCAAGAAGATGAAATTGCAATTTTAGATATGATTGCAAAGTGGGTCGATAACGAAGTTGCCCCAATCGCCAAAGAGTTTGATCACCAAGATAAATATCCACATGATCTGGTTGAACAAATGGGTGAGTTGGGTTTGTTCGGTGCAACCATTGGTAGTGAATGGGGTGGTATGCAATTACCGGCATCGATTTATGCAAAAATCGTGATCAAAGTTGCATCGGTATGGATGGCACCTGGTGGAATTTTTAACTCTCATCTCATTCAAGCATCGGCAATCGAGCGTTGCGGTACACGTGAGCAAAAGCAACGCATTTTACCACGTATGGCGACGGGTGAGTTACGTGGCGGTATTGCCTTGACCGAACCCAATGCCGGCACAGATCTGCAAGCGATTACCACCACGGCGGTGCGTGATGGTGATGAATATATCATCAATGGTGCCAAAACTTGGATAACCAACTCGTTAAATGGCAACTCATTGGCGGTTCTCGTTAAGACCGATTTAGATATTAACCCACGTTATAAAGGTACCAGTTTATTTTTTATTGAAACCAAGGATAGCGATGGTCATTTTAAGTCCGGCATCGACGTTATTAAGATGCGTAAACTTGGTTATAAATCCATTGATACCTGCGAAGTTGTGTTCAGCGATTTTCGAGTGCCTGCGAGTAACCTAATTGGTGGTGAAGAAGGACAGGGTTTTTTCCAAGCGATCGGAGGTTTGGAGTTGGGGCGGATCAATGTGGCAGCGCGTGGTGCGGGCATTGCTAAAGGCGCATTAGCCTTAGCTGTTCGTTATGCGCAAGAACGTGAAGCGTTTGGTAAACCCATTTGCCAACATCAAGCGATTCAATTGAAACTCGGCGAAATGGCAGCCAAAGTCGAAGCGTCGATGCTGTTAATTGAACAGGCAGCAGCCAAATATGATGCCAATCAACGCTGTGATATGGAAGCGGGAATGGCGAAGTATTTTGCTTCGGAAACAGGCGTGTTTTGCGCCCAAGAAGCAATGCGCATATTTGGCGGCTATAGCTATTCGGTGGAATATGATATTGAACGTTTTTATCGAGATGCGATGCTTATGTGTATTGGTGAAGGCACCAATGAAATGCAACGTATGATCATCGCCAAACAATTAATTGAACGTCACCCGATCTAACGGGAAAAGCTCGTGCATATTGACCGCACTGATCAGGAGGACTTATGACGACACTACCATTACAAGGTATTCGTATTTTGGCAATCGAGCAATATGGTGCTGGTCCCTATGGCTCTATGTACCTAGCTGAACTTGGCGCCGAAGTGATTAAAATTGAAAATCCGAAGGCACGTGGGGATATTGCGCGGCAAACCGGACCTTACTTATTAGGCGACAATGATAGTCTGTTTTTCCAAACCTTTAATCAAAATAAAAAAAGCCTTAGTTTGGATTTAAAAACACCACAAGGACGAGAAATTTTTGCCAAATTAGTGATCAGTGCTGATGCTGTTCTCAACAACTTGCGGGGCGACCAGCCCGATAAACTGGGGATCACCTATGATGCCTTAAAATCATTGAATCCGAAAATTGTCTGTGCCCATCTAAGCGCTTATGGCCGAGATAACGATCGCGCGCATTGGCCAGGCTATGATTATCTGATGCAGGCTGAAGCCGGGCTTATGTCTCTTACTGGTGAGCCGGAGCAGGCACCAAGTCGATTTGGTGTTTCAATGATCGATTTTATGTCAGGTGCCGTGACAGCAATGGGCGTTACCGCTGCGATGCTCGGCGCTCATCGTCAAGGACAAGGTTGTGATGTTGACGTGTCTTTGTTCGATGTGGCATTGCATCAATTATCATACCCGGCTACTTGGTATCTTAATACGGGGCACATTACGGAGCGCACGGCCCGCTCGGCACACCCTTCAACCGTACCGTGCCAGTTGTACACGACCGCCGATGGTCATATCTTTGTTATGGCAATGACGGAAAAATTTTGGCAGGCACTGATAGATATATTGGCGGATCAACGCTTACGTGATATGAAATTTGCGACGGTAGAAACTCGTCGTCAACACCGCCAACAGCTTAGTAACATCATAGACTCTATCTTATCAACGAAAAATACCGAGCATTGGCTGTCAAAATTTGCCGGAAAATTGCCATCTGCGCCGGTCCATAACTTACAACAGGCGTTAACAAATCCATACTTGCAACAAGTTGGGATGATCCAACACATTGCCCACCCAGAAAGCGAACAGTTACAAGTTTTAGCAAACCCGATTAAAGTCAATGGCCAACGCCTATCTGCTTCAAGTGCGGCAGGAATGGGCGCAGATACTGATGATGTGTTACGGCATATGGGGTATCAACAGGAGCATATTGAACAACTTCGCGCTAGCGGCGCGATATAGCTAACTAAATATAGGTAATTAGATGAAACTCAACGGCATACGCGTACTTGATTTATCGATGTTTTTACCTGGCCCGCATCTAACGATGATGATGGCCGATCATGGTGCTGACGTGATTGCACTAGAGCCACCAACAGGCGAACCAGTAAGACAAGTGGGCTTAACACAAGGTGAGCACAGCGTTTGGTTTCGTAATATTTTTCGTGGCAAAAAAAGCATTAACCTTAATTTGAAACAACAAGCAGGCAAAGAGGCTTTACTCGCGTTAATTAAAGAGGTTGATGTGATTGTCGAAGCGTTTCGGCCAGGCGTTGTACAGCGCTTAGGCATTGACTACGACACAGTAAACGAGATCAATCCACGCATAGTTTACTGCTCTATATCCGCATATGGGCAAACGGGCGATAAACGGCTTCAACCAGCACATGATTTAAGTATTCAGGCTGACTCTGGTGCGGTATTTTTAAATCAAGGGCAAGACGGTCAACCGGCGCAGCCCGCAATGCCAGTTGCCGATATGGCGGGCAGTTTAATGGCGCTATCGGGGATCTTAATGGCGCTATATCGCTGTCAACAAACAGGCCGAGGTGACTATATTGACATATCTATGCAAGATTCACTGCTTGCATGGTACGCCAATGTTATGGGCCCGCCGTTTGCAGAGAAACGCTCACCTGTTCCAAGGCACGAGCGAAGCTGGGGTGGGGCGGCCATGTATAATATTTATAAAACGTTGGATGAAAAGTATCTAACCTTGGGTGGTAGTGAAGCAAAATTTGCCCATAATTTATTGAATAAATTTGAACGCTTAGATTTGTATCACTACAGTACCTTGCCACCGGGCCCTGAACAATTGCCGTTGAAGCAGTTTTTCGACGAGACGTTTGCCGCTCAGCCAATGAGTTATTGGCACGACTTTATGGCCGATATCGACGTGTGTTGGTCGCCGGTTCGTGACCTATATGACGCGATTTGTGAGTCACATTTACAGCAACGAAACATGATTTTACGTGATGAACAGGGTAATCAGCATTTAGGTGTACCCATTAAATTTCAGCAAGAGCCAGCACAGCCTGTCTTAACGTTACCATCATTTAGCCAAGATACCGAATATGTGTTAAAGCAACTTGGTTATAGTGATACTGACATCGCTAACATGGCTAACAATAACGCGTTTTATCGAAAGCCTCGTATTGGTTAAGATTAAATTGAGTATTAACCACATCAACCCATAGCGCATGCCATAGAAACCGGTTTTTAATTATTTCATTAATCTAAGACGAAGTGTGACGCTCAGATCATGCAGTCTTCTTTCCCACTTATAAAGTTTTTCTTTCTGTTTTAGACATTTAAATAACCAAATTGTATAAAAAATGATTTTGACAAGAAAATATTTTTAGTGCTATGGTGGTATAACAGGTTGATCGGGTAATGGCTGAATAGCATGAGTGGTACCGTTCGTAATGTTCCATGGATAATTGGGAACACTTGTTAGGCACGACAACAATTAAATCTTGGGAAAACCATAATGAATAAGTTAACCAAAGCAATATCAGGTGAAAAGCGCAATCTTTCTTTAATCACTCTTTGTGTTTTAGGTGCGTTATCAAACGCACATGCATCAGAAGACACTCAAGACATTGAACGCATCGCTGTTACCGGTTCAAACATTCAAGGTACTACGGCAAATTTTACATCCAGTTCTCCTATCACTGAAATCAGTGATGAAATCATTGAAGGTGTGGCATCGATTTCTGTTGGTGAAATTTTAAATAGAATTCCTTCAATGACTAACGAAGCGAGTAATGCCACCAGTAATAATGACACCGGTGGTAATGCTGGTGTCAATACTACGGCACTACGTAACTTAGGTGCATCGCGCACATTGGTGTTGATTAATGGCCGTCGTTATGTATCGGGTGTTTCTGCAGGTGAAGGTTACGGTGTTGATTTAAACTCAATACCTACCGCTATTATTGAGCGCATCGATATATTAACTGGTGGTCAATCAGCGGTTTATGGCTCGGACGCGGTCGCTGGTGTCATTAACATTATTACCAAGAAAAACTTTGATGGCGCAGAATTAAATGTTTATGGCTCGCTTCCAGAAGAGTCGGGTGGCGCACGACAAAGTCTTGATTTAACAATGGGTAAGAACTTTGACAGCGGTAATGCTTGGGTATCACTTGGCGTATCAAATCAAGATAAACTGTTGGCATCGCAACGTGATCACTCTGCACAACTAGTTAAACCCGCTGATTTAGACGGTGATGGTGTTCTTGAAGCTTTGGTGTTTGAAGGTTCATCATTTGTACCAGGAACCCGAATTTTAGGTGGTGGGTTGAGTATTAAAGGTGACGGTACGGCATTTAATGGCGCGTTTCCACAAGTCATTAATGGTGAAATGCAAGGTGATACCGATCGTTTGAACTTTAATGGCTGGCGACATGCGATTACGCCTTTTCGTCGTATCAATGTGGCAAGTGGGATTAGCTATGACTTATCAAGTAAATCATCGATAGAGTTTGAATTAAATTATGCAAGAACCAACACGTCTACGTACATTGAGCCTGTTCCGTTAAATATTACCACCGAAGTGTTCGGTACAAACCGTGGAGGTACGACGGGGATTGATATTGCGACAAGTCCATTTTTTGTAGGCTCAAGTGCCGGTGAGCAGCTTGTTACTTCGTTAACAGCACAAGGTTTAGATACGTCATTAGACAATATTGGTAATGTGTTTCGACGTGGGGTTGAATTTGGTCAGTTAGGTGTCGCTAATGAACGTGATACGTTCCGCGTCGCGACGGCACATAACTACGAGTTTGATAATGGCTTTTTCTTAACAACCTCGGCGACCTTTGGTGTTACCAATCAAAATCAGCGAAATTCAGGTGACGTCAACTTAGAGCGTATCGCTAATACGCTAAGGATTGAAGAAGACGGCAATGGTGGTTACCAATGTGTTGATCCAATCGATAGAGCCAATGGCTGTGTGCCGACCAATCCATTTAACACCCCTGACAGCTTAGCTGGCCAAGCAGGTATTTTAGGTTTTTCTCCGGAAGCGGTGGATTACATTTCAATTGAAACAGGCCAAGTGGGCAAAGTTGAACAACAAGTGGTGAATACCATTTTGACGGGTGACTTACCATTTAGCGTCAATGGCGATGATATTTTATTTGCGGCTGGCTTAGAGTATCGCCGTGAAGCGGGTGAAGAAACCCCTGATGGTTACCGCCAACAAGTCGGTATTTCACGCCGTACACAAGTATTCCCAACGAAAGGATCGTATCATGCTATTGAAGCTTTTGGTGAAGTTATCGTCCCAGTCACTGATAACATTACCTTAGATGCGGCGTTGCGAGTGGGTGACTATTCATCCGTTGGTAACACAACCACATGGAAGTTAGGTTTTGATGCTACCGCAACTGACGAGCTTCGATTCCGTGGTAGTCAATCAACGTCAGTACGAGCGCCAAATGTGAGTGATTTATACGCAGGTGGCTCTGGGTCGGTAGCGAGTAAAGCCGATGCTTGTGCTGATATAACCAACGCATCAACGGGTAATTTGGCTGAAAATTGTCGCTCAATAGACGCAATTCAGGCTCGTATTGATGAAAAAGGATCTTTTGCGCTTGAACAATTTGAAGCCAATAACATTAGAGCGATTAGTGCCGGCAACGAAGAGTTAACTGAAGAGACAGCAGACTCAACGACGCTTGGTGTCATTTACATGCCAACAGAAGAGCTGTCAATGGCACTGGATTATTACTCTATTAAAGTAGAAGATGCGATTCGTATTACACCCGCAGCAACCCTTATTGAGCGTTGTTACAGTGTGAGTCCAAGCGAATTTGATCCAACGTGTGACGGTAAAGTGATTCGTCAAGCGAACGGTCCAATCAGCAAGGTATATTCCACCGCTAACAACCAAGACACCATTGAAACCAGTGGGGTAGACTTAGAAGTTGCATATACCTTAGATGATTTATACGTCAGTTTTGTTGGTACCTACCTAGATGAGTACTCGATTACTGATACCAATACGGGAGTCAAAGTTGATCACAAAGGCGAGGTATTATTCCCTGAGTATCGCTTTAATGTTAACGCGACGTATGACTTTACTGACAAGCTGAGTCTGTTCGCACAAGTGAATTACCGCGCAGAAACCGAAAACGATCTGATGAACGACGAGAAAGAAGTGCCGTTGTCAGATGATCTAAATACTCTAGATAGTGTGTTTTACGTCGATTTGAAAGTCAGTTATCAGGTCACCGACGCATTTAACGCGTACCTTGGAGTTAACAATGCGTTTGATGAAAAACCTGACATCATTCCTGCCAATACCGTAGCAGCGAGCAGTGGCACACTGAGCATCAATGGTACCAATACCGATCCTCGAGCCTATGACATCATTGGCCGCCAGTTGTTTGCAGGTATCAAATATACTTTCTAGCCACGACTTGTAAACGAGTGGGCTGCTATGCAGTCCACTCATATTACAGGAACAATCAATGATGAAGACGACGTATATAGTGGACTCATTGTTCACGGGTATTGAGTGGTTAACCAATCAAGCTATCACTGTCGAAGATGGTCATATTTTAAATTTCGAGCCGTGTAAAAACAGTAAAGAAATTAAACTTCATGGCAAACTTACGGCAGGTTTTATTGATATTCAAACCAATGGCGGTGGTGGTGTTTTATTTAACGATCAACCATCTCTGTCAACATTACAAACTATGGTACAAGCTCATGGTCAATACGGTACAACTGGGCTGTTACCTACATTAATAACATCGGATAGTCATAGACTGCAAAAAGCAGCTGATAGCGTATCACAGGCCATTAAAGGTAATATGCCTGGTGTATTAGGTATTCATTTTGAGGGACCTCATCTATCGGTAATAAAAAAAGGCATCCATAGTGAACGACATATTCGGTCCATAACCGATGTCGAGCTAGACGTATTTTGTCGAGATGATTTGGGGGTGAAAATACTCACCTTGGCACCAGAAACTGTCGACGTGGATATCATTAGAACCTTGGTTGAGCATGATGTATTGGTGTTTTTAGGTCATTCAAATGCCAATTATCAACAAGCTAAAGCTGCGTTGGATGCTGGGGCGCGAGGTTTTACCCACGTATTTAATGCCATGTCGGCGTTAACATCACGAGAGCCAAATATGGTCGGAGCAGCTTTAAGTGATGATAATAGCTTTAATGGCATTATTTTAGATGGCTACCATGTCGACCCCGTTACGGCTCGTATTGCCTATAAAGCAAAAGCAAACGGTAAAACGTTACTGGTCACCGATGCCATGTCGACCATCGGCTCCAAGCAAAAAATCTTTGAATTTGATGGTCACAAGGTGACGCTGTGCAATGATAAGTTAGTGAGTCATACTGGCCAACTTGCTGGCTCGGCATTAACGATGATCACTGCTGTTAATAATGCCCAATCGATGCTCAATGTGGATTTAGATGAAGCCTTAAATATGGCCAGTTTATACCCGGCCACATGTTTAAAACTGCAGTCAACTCATGGACAACTCGTAGAAGGCGCTAGAGCTGATTTTACGTTACTTAACTCAGAGCATCCGAGCCAAGTCTTAGGTACATGGATTGCTGGTAAGCAGATATTTAATTTAGGAGCAAATTATGACAAAACTTCAAGGATTGATCGCCGCACCGCATACGCCATTTGACAAACTAGGTGCAGTAAATCTTCCCGTAATCGACCAACTTGCTGAACATTTAATTAACCAAGGTGTGCGGGGAGTGTATATTTGTGGCACAACCGGGGAGGGGATTAACTGCTCTGTCGCTGAACGTAAAGCTATCGCTGAGCGTTGGGTGCAAGCTGCTGATGGTCGATTAAGCATAACGATACATACGGGAGCATTATCGATTGTCGACACGCTTGAATTAACCGAGCACGCTGGTCAACTTGATATATTCGCCACCTCCGTTATTGCGCCATGTTTCTTTAAGCCGGCCACTGTTGATAGTTTAGTAGAGTATTGTGCACAAGTGGCAGCTGCCGCGCCAAGCAAACAATTTTATTACTATCATTCAGGCATGTCGGGTGTGATGTTTGATATGGAGCAGTTTTTGATCAAAGCTGACAAAGCTATCCCAAATTTAGCTGGAATTAAGTTTAATCATTCTGACTTGTACGAATTTCAGCGTTGTATTCGAGTGTTCGATGGCAAGTTTGATTTACCCTTTGGTATCGATGAATATTTACCTGGTGGTTTAGCTGTAGGCGCTGTTGGTGCTGTGGGTAGTACCTATAATTATGCTGCGCCGTTATTCCAAGATATTATTGACGCATTTAACCGAGGTGATCAGGATACAGTAACTACCCTGATGAGCAAAGTGATTAAGCTTATTCGGCCGTTAGTAAAATATGGCGGAGTTGCAGCAGGTAAAGAGGCAATGAAACTACACGGAATTGACGTAGGTGATCCGCGTTTACCAATTAAGTCATTAACTAAAGAAGAAAAACTCGATGTACTATCGATGATGGAACAAGCAGGATTTTTGCAACACCAGCCAAAATCTTAGTATAAAACTTCATTTCACATAGTAAGGGCCTGCTCTTTGATGAGTGGGCCTTTATTTTTTACATTGTTGAGACAATGTAATCAGGATCGTTTGAACAAAAAGGTATCCAAAATACACTGAGTAAGATGAATAATGTTGGGCTGAATCGAAAGCGTTTCACTAGTGAAATTAATAACAGATCAACTGCGTTTAGTGTTATTACTAAGTCTTTGTTGCACACTGTATTTGTCTGCATTAAAGCTTGTGAAAATAGCCAAACTCTTCAATAAGTAAGCGATTTTTCTCTGCTGTCCATTTGAAATAGTTTTGTTCACTAAGCTCTGAAGCTGCGTCATTGTCGATAATCACTACGGCATTTTCATGCATTTGCAACATGGTTGCAGGGCAGTTCGCTGAAACAGCACCTGTGATCATCTCATTGACGGCTTTGGCTTTATTGGCGCCTGTTGCCATCAGTAACACATAACGTGCATCCATGATGGTTTGTATGCCCATGGTCATTGCCATGGTGGGTTGTACTTCGCCTTTATTAAATAAGCGAGAATTATCTTTAAGTGTTTGCTGCGTTAGGGTTTTTATTCTGGTTCGTGACGCAAGCGATGAGCCTGGTTCATTAAAGCCAATATGGCCATTGGCACCAATTCCTAAAATTTGCAAATCAATACCCCCGGCGTGTTCAATGGCGAGTTCATAAGCCAGTCCTTGCTCGCGTGGGTTTTGTTGGTCTGTACAAGTGGGGAGGTGAGTATTGCCTATATCGATGTCAATGTGATCAAATAACTGCGCATTCATAAATGAGCGATAGCTTTGTGGGTTTGTTTCATGAATTTGATGGTATTCATCGAGATTAAAGGTGGTAACCCCTTTAAAGCTTAACTTATTCTCTTGGTGATATTTAGTCAATTGTTCATAGAGAGGAAGAACGGTCGAGCCTGTTGCTAGCCCTAATACCGCATTAGGGCGTTGTTGTATTAGTGAGGTTATCCATTGCGCGGCCTCTAATGCTACGCTGTTAGCATCTTCACATATGATAATTTGCATTAGCTATTTTTCCATACTTGTATAAAGGTAGGCGCCAAGCAGATCTGCATTGGCGCCACACCGAGGAAACAATAAAGTAAATTGATATAATTTAGGTAAGGCGTCTATAGAGGCGCTAACTTGGCGACGAAAGTATTCATTCATGCCAACGCTACCACCTAGAACAATCATTGATGTGCCAGTAAGTGCTTTGATACTGGCAAATGCATTGACTAAATCATGTGCACATTCGGCGATGAGTTGCTGTATGGCGGGGTGTGCTAGATAGCGTGTAAATACGTCTTTAGCGGAGACTTGTTGCCCTAAAATTGTCGAGGCTCGAGTTGCTATAGCGGTACCAGAAGATAGCGTTTCAATACAATTTTTAAGACCACAGTGGCAGGTGATAGTCGCTTTTGACGGCACCGACAGATGACCAATATGGGCGCAAAAACCATCGTTGGATGTTACTAATTGACCGTTTTGAATAATGCCAGCGCCGATCCCTGTCGATACGGTGACATAGACTAAGGTCTCAGGTTTGCTATCAGGTATGCTTTGATATTCTGCCCATGCAGCGGCTGCGGCGTCATTTAAAATCGTTACCGGTAAGCGCAACGTTTGTTCCAAGCACGCCTTGACGGGTAGCGAGGCTCTTACCGATAAAAAATTCACGCGATCTTTGCCGACCAATCCCGTGCAGGCAATAGCAATATGCTCCGCCTTATCACGCCATTCATGACAAAGTTCGGTAACGACACCAAGTAAATCGTCAATATTGTTATGAATAGGTGAGGGAGCTTTTTTCTGAGCAAGGATATTGCCATGCTCAACTAATGCGGCTGAAATTTTGGTGCCGCCGATGTCTATGCAAATATACACCGTGTCTCCTAAGCGTTGTCGATATGTTGCTTAAACCATCCCGTGATATGTTCAATACGAGTGATGGCCGAGCCAACGGTTACGCTTAATGCCCCTAATTGAATTGCTTTTTCAGCTCGTTGTGGTGAGTTATATCGTCCTTCGGCAATAACGTTTAAACCGAGGTTACTCCAGTCAGCAACAAGCTGATAATCTGGCTCATCAGGCGTGTTATCTAAATCAAGGTAGCCCGATAAAGTACTACCTATAAATGTACAACCATGCTCAGCGAGCATTTTTCCGGTACCAAAGTCGGCACAATCGGCCATCGCTACGCAACCCGATTGGTGAATGGCGTCGAGCAGCTCTAACATTGGCACAGGGCGTACACGGTCAGTGCCATCAAAGGCGATGATGCTGGCTCCTGCATCGGCAAGTGCCGTTACATCTTCGATAAAGGGGGTAATGCGAACGGACGAGCCTGCTAGATCCCGTTTCACGATGCCGACAATCGGTACTTCAACTGCCTTAGCAACAGCACGTACCTTTTCAACCCCTTCAATGCGCAGGCCTTTCGCACCGCCTAGTACAGCCGCTTGCGCCATGGCAACAACATGCTCTATGGTATCCATTGGACCGTCATCAACGGGTTGACAGGAGACAATAAGCGAGCGGTTAAGTTGGCTAATTAGTGTATCAGCAAGTTGTAGATTTACCGTGCTCATAATGCCTCCCTTATTGATTGTAAACTGGCGATTTTTTCATGGTGAATAGCGTTAACCCTGATAAGTCTTTATTGCTAGGTGAAAACGCTAAACTGGCGAGGTAACCAATGACCAAACATGAAACAATACCAATAGATGCGTATAAATAACCATTTGCCCAGCCTAATTGCCATGCCGATATCATTACCACAACGCCACTGACAATACCGATTAATGCGCCTTGCGCATTGGCTCTGGCGCTAAGGGCACCTAGAACAAATAGTCCGCCCAGTGCGCCCATAAACATGCCGATTACCTTAAAGTAAGCTTCCATTAGTGAGCGAATTTCTGGGTTGATAAATATCAAGCCTGCTAAGGTACCGAGGGTGCCCATTGTAAAAGTTAGCCAGCGAGCAGAACGCATATATCCTTGTTCTGTTTTAATGACATTAAATGGACGAATAAAATCCGTTACGACTGTGGTAGCAATAGAATTCATACTTGTGGAAACGGTGGATTGAGCCGCAGCAAAGATCCCAGCAACTATCAGTCCGGCTAGACCTATTGGCAATTCAGAGGCAATAAAGGTTGGAAATATTTGATCGATTTGGATTGTCGGGTCGAGTTTTTCCGGCTGTGCATGATAGAAGGCGTAAAGACCTGTCCCTAAACAGAAAAACAATAACGCACCTGGGCCTGCAATAATTGCGTTAGTCCATATTGATTTGGCTGCCGCTTTGGGATTTTTGGTCACCGTGTAGCGCTGAACGACCGCTTGATCTGCGGTATAGCTCGATAAATTTTGGCCAATGCCACCTAAAATAATGACCCACAAAGCAAGCTCAGTGATACTGCCATCGCCAAAATTCAAGTTGGCCATAGTGAATTTGTCATTCATTTGACCAATGCTGATAAATTCAGCAAAACCGCCGTCTAAATTAACCAGAATAACGGCAAAACATGCCAAGGCACCGATCAGTAATACAATGGTTTGGATAGTGTCGGTCCAAATCACCGCTTCAATACCACCCAGGGTACAATATAGCAAGCAGAGAACGCCCATCAATAGCACGCTTTCGGTTGCTGACAGCGGTGTGACTGCCGACAATGCCAATGCGGTTAAGGCCATGACAATGCCCATACGACCAATGTGAAATAGGGTAAATAAACCACTGGCAAACAAACGGACGCTCATATTAAAACGTTTTGATAAATACTCGTAAGCACTGGTTGCATCAATTTGACGAAAGAATGGCATGGCGACATAAATGGCTAGCGGAGCAACCAGAATAATTGTCCAAATACCTAACAATAATACCCAATTGGTTTGATAAACAACAGCAGGCAGTGCGACGTAGGTTAATGAACTTAACATAGTGGCGTATATGGAGCAGGCAGCAGCCCACCAAGGAATCGATTGGCCACCACGAAAGTAATCGTCCGTCGACTTATTTTTGAATACAAAATACAAACCAACAGCGACCATTAATAAAAGATAAACGACAAGTACACTCATATTAACGACACCAAACTCTTTTTTCGGTGGTGTTAAGCTACCGCTTACTAATCGCCCTTGCTTATTTATCGCCCATGCACGGTTGTTGTGGAATGTTAGCCCTTGAAGGTCACTCGCATCGATAGAAGAACGATATACTGTCCACTGCTGAGTGATGGTATTAAAAGATAAAAATTGATTATCTGTTGTTGTCGCCAGTAGATGAGATTGACCGAGCGGATAGATCTCGTTAATCATAGCGTGTGAGCTTACGCTAGGTTCATTCGCACGCTGGTGTTGTTGCCAAGATGTTGCCGATAGGCTCCAAAATGGCACATATAGCTTATCGTTCACCTGCTGAACGATGCGATCAAATAAATAGAGTTTTTTTCCACTACCATCGTTTTGTGTGCTGAGTAAGCCACTCTGTGTTAACGATTCAGGCAAAGTACTATGTTGTTGCCATGATGTATTCTGACCGTTAATGGCTCGCTGTAAGTCTAAACTTAATATTTGCTTGTTAGTTAATACCCATAAACGATTATCAAAGATGGTGGCATGTTCAACAGCGAATGCTTTTGCAATAACATCAATGGCTTGATAACTTGGCGAGCCGTTATCAAACCATTTGATTAGGGTTAATGTTGGGATGTGATTTGACGTTTTATCATGATGAATAACGACGTTAAACTGTCGATACGATAATATAGTGAGATTTGTTGCTGTCGTTTCAATCGGAAAGTCGTGTATGGAAACTTGGCCATTTTCGATAATCGATAGTGTTTTGCTACTTGGTGATACCAAAAAAGTTTTATTGTTATGATGTGCAATAACGCTATCTGAGGACAGCGGCGCACTTAATGGCTGACTCAACCATTGAATCTCAGTATTCGCGAAAGACAATCCAGCCCAATTAAATAACAAAATAAATGCTAAGGCTTTTATTGTTAAATTATTCATTATTTTTCTATTCCTTGCATGTTGTATACCTGTTATACCACCAGGGGTGTTTTAATACTAGACGATAATTGGGATTTTTTTCTACAAAAATTGGTTGTAAATTGTTTGCTGCGATGGACTGCTTTCATACAAACGCACGAAATGTTATGTGAATGGAACTTCAATAAGTCAGCTTTCAAGGCTTAACGTCACCCGTCTGAAGTGAAACGTAAGCGACGAAGGTGAATTATGCCGTGAGTATATGGCGCTTGACCTCGGCGTTGCTGCAATGTTAATAACGTTGTTATAGGGGCTCATTTTGAGCGTGGCATTATGACGAGATCGGCTGTGGATAACGAGACAAACGACATAAAATTGACAACGCTCAGTCAGGCACCGATGACATACACGCACCAAGAACGTGAGTATGTTTCTGATATTTGGGGCACTAAGGTCGTCACAAATGTGTCTCAACCGACATTAGAAACCTACCGGCCTAGCGCATCACAGCAAACAGATACGGCAGTTATTATCGCACCTGGTGGTGGGCTATACGCGCAAAGTATTGAAAGTGAAGGTAGAGATGTTGCTCATTGGCTGAATCGAAAAGGCATCACCGCGTTTGTTTTACGCTATCGTTTAATGCCAACGTCGTACGACGGCGTCGCTGATCTTGAAGTTGATTGGCAAGCAGACTATCAGCAATCTGTAGCTAAAGCGAAGTTAACGTTACCTTATGCGGTTGATGATGCATTAACAGCAATGGAATATGTAAGGACTAGGGCAAGCAAGTATGGTATCAATCCGAGCAAAATTGGTCTAATGGGTTTCTCTGCCGGGGGCAGTGTTGCGTTAGGTGCAAGTTATCGATACCAGAGCAATTCAAAACCTGATTTTGTAGTGCCTGTTTACCCGTGGATCGACGTTGTTAATATTGAACAACCCAAAGCCGATGCTCCCCCTATGATCATTGTTTGTGCCACCGATGATAGTCTTGGCTTAGCAAAGGGTGCTCTTAATTTATACAACTCTTATCTTGCAGCCGAAAAACATGTCGCTTTACATATGTATGATGAAGGAGGTCATGGATTTGGTATGAACAAACAAGGTTTGCCATCAGATACTTGGATAGAAAGGGTTTATGATTGGCTCGTTGCCGAAAACTGGGTTGGTAATTAGTGACAATTCCTTTAACACGCTACTGAGTTCCCGACTAAATTGTTGCAGGGGGCATTAACTGTTGCGTCAATGGCAATAAAAAAGGACCTGGCGAAGCAGATCCTCATTGGTATTGTCTTATGATGCTGAATTATTCTGCGTAATACTTATCGAATACGTATTTAATATGCTGAGTCAGTGCTTTATCTGCTGCTTGCACATCATGCGCTTTGATGGCCTCGAAAATGGCTTTATGATCAGCGTAACTTTTTTCATTAAGTTCTAAATTATTTTGTGTACTTGGTCTTGAGTCGATAACCCAGTCAACCAATGCCTGATGAACAGCAACAAATATTGGGTTGTTTGGAATCGATGCAATAACACGATGAAAGTAAATATCGGTTTTCTTAAATTGGTTATCGTTATCTAAGGCCTTTTTATTGCGCTCAAGGGCTTGTTCTAATTCGGCTATTTGCTCATCAGTGGCATTTTCGGCAGCGTATCGTACTAAACTTGATTCAAAAAACGTCCGTAACTGATCAAAATATTTTAATCCATTAGGCTGTGCTAGGAAGTCTTTTGATAAGCCGGATAGCTCTGAGATAATCGTGTCGGCAGACGGGCGAGTTACTCGAGTTCTTTCACCTGAACTGATCTTGACTAAGCCTTTACGTTGTAGTGCTGACAGCGCATCACGTATAGAAGGGCGGCCAACGCCAAAGGCAGTCATAAGGTCACGCTCTGAAGGCAATGCTTCACCTTCAGAAAGCTCACCTTGCCTGATCATCATTTCCAGCTCTTCTTCGACTGTTTCAGATAATTTTTTTCTTACAACTGGTTTTTTAATTGATATGCTCATGATATCCATCCTTCTATCACCCTATTGAGCTATTATACCAGTGCAATTGTATTTGTGTAGTAAAAATTTCAATGTGGGTAAATTTTCTATACCAGCATTATGCATTAATCGTGTTTACGCTCGTCGCAAGCATATACGGTGCAATGGCAATGATCCGACACAGCGGTGAATTCGCTAAAGCAGCCATTTAGCGACTAATAATCGTGCCGATATGCTGTACAGCGCTTAAGCAAACTAATAAACGCCATTAGATCGCGGTCGAAACTGTCGGCAGGTAGATAAACATGATAGCCGTACGCCTGTTGTAAGTGTTGGCTGCGATGCAGAAACGCAGCAATTGGTCCACGGTACAAGTGTTTGCCTTTAAAGGGCTCAAAATTTATCACAGCTTTGTCTAAGCTGAGTTGTTTGTATTTTACGGCGATTGCGGCCAAATCTTTTTGTTCATGCAGCAGTTTGTTGGCAAGGCGCGGTGTGATCCCTTCACCAAGGCAATCAATATCTGTTAGTTTTAAGCCAACGTACGGCAGTTGAATATTATCCTGTGCAATTTTCACCTGATTAATATCGAGAATATCATTCCAACTAAGTTTAATATGCCCCCACGGGTGGTTACATTGAAATATGTCGGGGGTTAATATGTAGCTTGCTTTGGGCTGAAACTTTTTAACGAATCCAACGACAATAATGACAATCGCGGCGAGCTTAAGCCCCATTATCGGAAATCGATATTGCTCGTTGATGACCCAACCGATCATGATAGCGACTAACAGTAATACAGTGCCAATAACCATTAAGAATCGATGATGACGTCTTGATAATGGGTATATTTCAATGCGTGGCTTCATCTGTGGTTTACTTAACATTAACAATGTGTTTATCTTGTCAGAACACTTGCTTTTTGGCTAATTTTTTCCATAGTTATAGTCAATCGTAGTGCACCGATATATTGATGTTTTCAATGATATATCAGTGATAATGTCGTTTCTGTTAGGTTCTAGGAGGGAATATGTCGCAAGATCAGCTCAACGATAGTTTGTTCAAGTTAGATAGTCGCACGATTTCCTTGATCAGCTACTTAACCATTTTTGGCTGGGTAGTGGCATTGGTTTTACATGGTAATAACCCATCTCGATTAGCGGCTTTTCATTTACGCCAGTCATTAGGTGTTTTACTGACATGGGTGGTACTTAGTTTTATCCCTGTTATCGGCTGGTTATTGGCGTTACCTGTGCTGTATTTATGGGCGTGCGGTATTTATTACGCATTTACCGAGCAAAAACATGTGGTGCCAGTGTTAGGCGACTTTTATCAACAAAGTTTTAAAACCCTAATCGATTAAGTTTATTTTCTTGGGTGTTTATGCAAATATCCATTTTTACGGTTATTTGCATTCCATATTCTTCTTTAGCAACCTCAAACTCGTTAATACTCCCTTACCTGAACGTGACTCTGGTGACGAAGTCTACAAACGGACTCTTTGCCACGCTTTACCCTAGAGTATTTACCAATAGTGTGATTAAATCGTGATAATTCGATAGGACTTATCCGGAGTTGATTTTGATCTACATATACCCGGCAAACCGCATGGAAGATTTGCTCACCCTGTTTGCCAACATCCGCCAATTTAAACCGCTACCGATACTGCAAAAAGAAGTGGTTGTGGTGCAAAGCCAAGGTTTACAGCATTGGCTGAATATGGAATTGGCTAAGGTCAATAAGATCAGCATGAACTGCGAGTTTGTCCTCCCCGCCCAGTATTTGTGGAAAATGCTGCGCACGTTGTGCCAGGACGAGTTTCCTGAGCAAACACCCTATGCTCGAGAAGTCTTGGCGTGGCGAATAGACGCTCTATTACAGCAACAAGAGGTGCTAGATGATCCTCGTTGTGACGCTGCAACGGCATATTGGCGTAATCAACAAGGTAATGATGCATTAAAACGATTTCAGCTCGCAGTAAAGTTAGCGGATTTGTACGAACAATACCTTATTTATCGCCCTGAGTGGTTAACGCAATGGCAAAACAACCACCCAGCACAGGTAGATGATGCAACCTTGGGATTTCGTACAACCGAGCAGTGGCAAAGTGCTATCTGGCAACATTTACAACAGCAAAGTCGTTATGACGTCGAACAATTGCTGCAGTTAGCGATAGCCAATATCGCCGAGCTAAAACATCTATTACCCTCACGTATTTCCTTGTTTGGCATTAACGCCTTAGCGCCTATGTGGCTGAAGTTTTTGAATATGCTGGCAGAGCATATTGATGTTCATATATTTCACTTAAATCCGTGTTATGAATATTGGGGTGATGTTGCCACCGATAAGATGAAGGTAAAGAAAGCCTATTTGCATAAAATTGGTCAATGGCCAACAGATATTGAGGCCACCGTCGATGTGAATCCATTGCTAGCGAACTTGGGTCAACAAGGGCGAGAGTTTTTAAGTTTGCTGCATGACTTTGACAACATTGAAATTCCTCTTTACGACGAGTTATATGAGGAAAATCAGCAGGATCTCAGCGAGCAAAACACCCCGAATGTGTTAACCTGTATTCAAAAAGATATCCTCACTTTAACGGATCGTCGTCAACAACCCATCATTCAACACGATGATTCTATTGTTATCACCAGTGCACATAGTGCACTTCGTGAAGTACAGGGCTTACATGATTACTTATTGCACCTGTTTAATGACAACCCAACATTAACGCCAAAAGATGTCATTGTTATGTGTCCTGAAGTGGAACAATATGCGCCGTATATTGATTCAGTATTTGTGCGCGGTTGGGAGGACATTGGCGACAATGTTCCTCCGCTGCCATGTTCAATCGCAGATAGGATCAGTAAGGAAAGTGAACCACTGGTGTCGGCATTTAGCCAATTGTTAACCTTACCTGATAGCCGCTACAGTGCCACGTTCATCATTGATATGTTGCGTTTACAACATGTTCAATTGCAATTTGGTTTTTCTGAATCCGATGTCGATTTGATTATTGGATGGCTTGATATTGCCAACATTTATTGGGGGCTTGATGGCGATCATAAAGCATCTATCCTTGGGGCGACAGAGCAAACGGATTCGTTTACATGGCAACAAGGATTAACCAAGTTGTTGCATGGATTTGCTTATGCCGACGAAGATACCTTACGTGGCAATAGCATTTGCTTGCAAAATGTAGAAGGCAACGACGCCATCGTCCTTGGCAAATTGATGCTGTTTATTGAGCAACTACAACGTGCACGCCAGTTATTTAGTGGCGCACATTCACCAAAAGAATGGCATCGGATCTTATCTGAACAAGTACAACGTTTATTTGCTCGCACCGATAATGATAATGGTTTGTTGATCATCGAACACGCGCTTGAACAGCTTTACGAATACAGTGAAGAGGCCAAATATCAACAAGCGGTTGATATTCGTATCATCAGAGATTTTGCCAATCATCATTTTTCACAGCCTGATCCTGGGCGCCAGTTTATGATAGGGCAAATCACCTTTTGTTCAATGATGCCGATGCGTTCGATTCCATTTAAAGTGGTTGCTGTACTGGGTCTTAACGATGGTGAATATCCACGACAACGTACACCGGTAGGCTTTGATTTAATGGCACAGGCGAAAGCAAAAGCTGGCGACAGATCACGTCGAGGTGACGATCGTTACCTATTTTTAGAGGCGTTGATAAGCGCTCGACAATACTTTTATGTAAGCTATCAAGGTAAAGACGTAAAAAACAATAATGATCGTCAACCATCGGTGGTGTTAACTGAATTGCTCGATTACTTGCAATACGGCTATGGTTGGCGTGTTGATCAAGCATCGCCTAAAGGGCACTTGCGACAGTTGCCGTTACAGGCATTCAGTGTCGATAATTATCGGTCAGATAATCGTTTCGCCAGTTTTGATGGTAACTGGTTGCGCTTGTTGCAAAGCGATGTGCACGTGCACAATGGCGAATCTACGACATTAGAGGATAATGGTATTGAAGCGTCGTTAGTCGAAGACGGTGTCGATATATCGGCATTGATCGCCTTTTATCAGCACCCAAGCCAATATTACGCTCGTCATCAGCTTAAGTTGTTTTTCCAAGATAACAACAATTTAATTAACGATGTCGAGCCGTTTCAAAATAACGCATTACAGCGCTATAAATACTGTCAAGGGGTGCTAGACATCGCCCTTAATCACCCTCACAGCGATGTTGTAACACAGCAGCAAAAAACGTCAAAGGTTGATGAGTTTACTCGTTATAGCTTACTTTCTGGTGATCTTGCTGATGATCAGCGAAGCATTGATGATACGCACATGTGGCAACAACAAATGTTAGCGTTTGGGCAGTCCATTAACCAACATATCCAAGCCGTTGCTGAGCAAGCGATGACGTTAGAGCAACAGCAATCGATGGCAATGACAACGACCGTCAACGTCCCAGATGTTGGTCATATCGACTTAACAGGTGACGTGCAATGGCTCGATGCACACGACAAATATATCGTGGTAGCCTATCGCCATGCCAGTGTTAAAGGAAAGGACTTGATTGCCTTGTATTTACGTCATTTGTATGCGTGTGCCGTCGCGTCAGCCAAGCCCGTCTATACGTTCGGCTATTTCTTTAAACAAAGTAAAGATGGTGATGAGCAAGTGGAGATCGTTCAATTCGCACCGACGATCAACTGTACTGAGCGATTAACCCATTTATTGACCTTATTCGCCAAGGGGCAAAAAACGCCATTGTTATTAAACCCAAACATCGCTGCAGATTACATGCTTAAAAAAGGCGAATACACCGATACCGTACCAGCCCAATCAAAGTTTATTAATGATTGGGTAGGTAATGATTTTGGCTATGGTAGCGGGTATAGCAAGGATGTGTACATCAACTATTTTTGGCCGCAGTGTCCAGACATTGACGAGGTATGGCCATTATTGGATGAGGTTTATAGCCCATTATTTAAGGATGTGCGTATGCAAACCATTGCCTTAGCGGAATGTAGCTTTAGCCCTTGGCAAGCTGGAGAGTAACGATGACTGAAAATTTAACTGCCGAGCGCATAGATTTAACTGGCTCGCATTTAATTGAGGCAAGTGCAGGAACGGGGAAAACGTTTAATATTACTCGTATCTATTTGCGTATGCTGCTCGAGCGTCAACTCTCGGTTGAGCAAATTTTGGTGATGACCTTTACCAAAGCGGCGACAGAGGAGATCCGCGGCCGGATTGATGCGTTTTTGCGTGATACCTTGCAACATTGGGATGTTTACACCGCGGATGAAGGCAACCCGTATTTTTACCACCTTGGCCAGGTGGTTGAGCGCGCTTACGCCATTGTTGCCATTAAGCATGCGCTAATTAACCTAGATCAGGCAGCGATATACACCATTCACGGCTTTTGCTCTCGTATATTGAGTGAGCAAGCTTTTGCTTCAGGTGTCAATTTTTCCAGTCAAATGGAAACCGATGACAGCTCGCTATACATTCAGGCGTGCCAAGATCACTATCGCTTATTACAGCATAACAATGAAGCGACTTTTCAAAAACTGGTGCAGTTGTGGCCAACCCCGGAAGACTTTAGTCAGCAGTTTTCCGCTGTCCTGCGCTCTAACATCGAAACCCGTGTCGATACCAAGGCATCGGTGATCAGTCAAATTATTGCTCTGGCAGAGCAAGGCTACCGACAATTACTTGACAACGAAGTCCTACTTGCACGTCATCTCATTGACAACAAATCGGGAAAAACACATAAAGACCGGATTGCAGAATGGCAGCACTTGCTGTCGTTTTGCCAATCGCTTAAGGCTTTTAATCAGCAATATAAGCGACAATTACAAGCCAATGATATCAACGACACCCTGTTGCAAGACTTTGCGCAGTTACTGTCGGAAAAAGCGAATTTTAATTTTGTTTCAACCGGCCGTTTCGGTAAAGACAAAGCCATTAAAGCGACGCTCAATGCGGCGGTGAGTTATTGTCATGCACTTGAAAAACACGTTAAGGCGTTTGCTAAATTACAGCAAAGTGTTGCCAGTTATGAAGTCTTACTTGATGCCATAACGGATATCAAAGCGAAAGTTCTCGACAGTAAAGAGCAATTAATGTTGTTAGGTTTTGATGATTTAATTGTGCAATTACAGCAAGCTCTTATGAATGAACGCCAGTTGCCACAAAAGCCATTAACTCAGGCGTTACAACAGCAATACCCCGTTGCCTTAGTGGATGAATTCCAGGATACCGATGCGCAACAGTTTAGCATTCTCAGCGATGTTTATATTCGTTATATAGACGATGACAACGCTCTAGCTTTGTATTTAATTGGCGATCCTAAACAGGCCATATATGGCTTCCGTGGCGGCGATATTTTTACCTATTTAAAAGCCGCTGATGTTGTTAATAAACGCTGGTTTATGGACACCAATTGGCGCAGCAGTGCCGCCATGGTTAATGCTTATAATCATTTATTTTATGGCGGTGATATCAATCAAGACTATGCACAGGTGTTCGGTTACGGCATTGATTATCAACCGGTATTGGCATCGCCAAAGGCAAGCGAGAGTTGTTTGCTTGATGATGTGGATAGCCCAAGCGCTACGAATATGCGCCAAGCCGCGATGCGGTTTGTGCAATTAGATGATGAACAAGACTACCATTCTCGGGGCAAGGCGAAAGCCGATTTTCGCCAACACCTTGCATCATGGTGTGCAGCAGAAATAACTCGTTTACTGACCACCGCACGCATCAAAAAGGGTGAGCAACAAGCATCGTTAAGCGCCGCTGATATCGCAGTTTTAGTTCGTGATGGTACGGAAGCTAAGGACATACAACAGGCATTAAATGATGCAAATATAGCCAGTGTTTATAAGTCGCAACGTGATAACTTATTCCATTCATTAGAAGCGAGTGACGCCATAAGCGTATTAAAGGCGATCATCAATTGTCGAGATGACAAGCAATTTGTCGCCGCGTTAGCGACTTGCTACTTTGGTTTTGATAGCATTATGCTAACCCGCGTCAATGATGATGAAGCGTATTACGAACAAGTAAAATCTTGGTTTTTCGAGCTTCATCAATTGTGGATGCGCCGTGGCTTTATGGCCATGGCCCTCAAATTACTGCATGACTATTACCCTCGTCACAAGCAGGCCAATGAACGCCAGTTAACCAATATGTTGCACTTGTTTGAGGTACTGCAATCAGCATCACAAACTCGCAAACAACCACAACAGTTATTGGCCTATTTAATTGAGCAGTGCCACAATCCATTTGCCGAAGTGGCTGAGCTGCGCTTAGAAAGTGATGCAAACTTAGTGCAGATTGTCACGCAACATGGCTCAAAAGGTCTCGAATATCCGGTGGTGTTTGTTCCGTTTAGTTCGCGCCACAAAGATCCAAGTAAACAAGGCACGACAACCAAAAAAGTTATTAAATATCATGATGATGATAACCAACTGGCATTACACATCGGTGATAACAAACAGTATTTGCAACGCATGGTCGATGAATCTTACGCAGAAGATATTCGTCTTTTATACGTTGCCATAACCCGTGCTGAGCATTTGTGTTATCTGCCAGTCGCGCAATTTGCGGATTATCACAAATCACCTATCGGTCACGTCTTAAAAATGCAGCAAGGGCAAGATTTTGCGCAAACCATTACCCAGTTAGCGGCGAATTGTCCTGAGGATATGTGTTATCAACGCGTTTCATCGCAGCCTGCTGCGCCGTTACCTGTTCAAGGCGACGGCGATGTGTCGTATCAAGTGCAACATTTTTCTGGACGAATAGAGCGTGACTGGTGGCTTAGCTCGTTTTCGGCATTGACTCGTAATTTACGTCATAGTGGTCGGCAACAAAAAGATCGCGATCAATTAGATGGCAATGACACCGATTCGCAACAGGCCAGTGATGCGATTCGATTCACCTTCCCCAAAGGCGCACAAAGCGGCAATTTATTGCATGATGTACTAGAGCACAGCGACTTTGCTCAGCCTAACTGGTCAAAAGTCGCCGATTTTCGGTTACAAAAACTTGCCAACCTAACCGATGGTTTTAAGTTATCGTCGTTTTATGCTTGGCTCGACAGTATCGTTGCGGCGCCATTTAATCAACAGGGCTTGTCATTATCACAACTACCGTATAGCAATACGTTACGTGAGGCAGAATTTTATTTTCCAATGGAGCAGGTCAATTTAGCTGAACTCAACTTTATATTGACTGAATTTCGAACCTCGCTTGGTCATAAAAATACGCAACTTAAAACATTGAGTTTACCTGAACACCGAGCCTTACAGGGGATGATGCACGGCTTTATTGATCTGATTTTTAAGGACAATGCATCAGATTGTTATTATGTAGCAGATTATAAATCCAGTTATTTAGGCGATAGCATGGCAGATTACACGCCAACAAAACTTTCTGAGCATGTGATAACACATGCTTATGATCTACAGTTTTTGATTTATGCCCTCGCGTTACATCGCTATCTGCAAGAGCGTATGAGTGATTATCAGTTTGCGCAGCATTTTGGTGGCGTATATTACTTTTACCTGCGTGGCATGAGTGACCGTAATCTAGACACTCAAGGCATATTTTATCATCCATTGTCGGCAACCTTGCTTGATAGCCTTAATGCGGTGTTTTCTGGGCATTCATTGTCGGCACAACAAAAACAGTTGTTAGTCGAGGATTTTCAACGATTAGCCACAAGCCGACAATGGCAACCACTGGACGGTGATAATGAGCAACAAAGGCCGCTAATGGATAATAATATGGTGTCAAAATGAATGTAGATAGTAACTCAAATAGCACTCCAAAAAACACCCATGCTGATAACAACACCGTTAGGGCCGACGCAGGTTTGGCGATGCCGTATCGTGATTTTTATCATGCTCGGGAGACGCTTGCCGATATTGAGCCAATAGACTACTTTTTAGCCGCATCCATTATTGATGATATACAAAGAGGTTTGTCAGTAGCGAATGAGCAGACCATCGATGCCTTTACATCGGCTCAGTGTCGGCAATTATGTCACTTATTGATGGCACTTAGTCAGCACCAACGATTTGGCCACAGTTGCCTGCCACTAGCAGATGTGGCACAACAACAATGGTTTGACACTTATCAGAGTGCCAATACTGGCCAATTAGACGACGAGCAAGCATCGTTAGGCTTTCGTTTTGCGGATATCGACACGTTACAGCAACTTTGTCAGCGACTGTTTGGCACTGATCATGAGCAAGCCTTGGTGGTTTTTGAGCATCAAGCACTGTATTTACGTCGTTATTGGCATTTTGAATGTGAAGTTGCTGAGTTTATAAAACACCATGTGAATGTCGCAACGCATATTGATGCAACGCAGCAGAAAGCTATTATCGATACCTTATTTGCCTCGCATTGCGACTCTAGTGTTGATATTGATTGGCAGAAATTAAGTGTAGCCAATGCTTTGAATAGAGCACTGGTGGTCATTGCTGGTGGACCGGGAACAGGCAAAACCTATACGGTTACCAAGCTCTTGCTAGCCTTATTGATGCAGCAATCTGATTTGCATATCGCTATGGTCGCACCAACCGGTAAAGCGGCGCAGCGTTTGAGTGAGTCGATTATCAAAGCAACCGATGATTTGCAAAAACAAAGTGACTTGCCCGCAGATCTGCTAGCGAAGATGCCTCGCCAAGCCTCGACCATTCACCGATTACTGGGTGTACAGCATCAATCACCTAACTTTAAGCATAACCAAAACAATCCGTTATCTTGTGATGTACTGCTGATTGACGAAGTCTCTATGGTTGATTTGGCGATGATGGCTCGAATTTTTAGAGCATTAAAAGCGAATACTAAACTCATTATGCTAGGCGATGCCAACCAATTGCCGTCGGTTGCTACCGGCAGTGTACTTGCTGATATCGCGCCTTTTGGGGAAACCCGTTTAAGTGGCAGTAATGCGGCGCATCTTGAGCAGTTGATCTCAAAATCGTTGCAGCCATATTGCCAAAAACCAGCAATAGATTATCTCACTTACCTTACTCTAAGCCGTCGTTTTAAAAGTGACGGTGGCATCGGTCAACTGGCCAAGTATGTGATCCAATCGCAAGCCGATAAAGCATGGTCATTACTGACTAATGGCGAAGATGAGGAACTGGCGCTTGAGCAAAAGCAGGATTTAGTGACGTTTGTGCGCCGTTTGACAGAGCGCTATTATCAGCCTATTCAACAGTCCGGTGATTTAGATGAAGCATTTCGACGACTCGATGCATTTCGATTTTTAACGCCGACACGCCAAGGAGAGCAGGGGGTCGAAGCGATTAACGTCTTGGTTGAACAACACCTAGTGCAGAAAAAACTGATCCTCGACCCGCAAAAGCCCTATCATGGAAAGCCGATAATGATCAGTGAAAACCATTATGCGAGTGGCTTATTCAATGGGGATATTGGTATCATTTGGCAAGATGAGACAAAACGGTTAGCCGCCTATTTTGTTGAAGAGCAAGGCTATAAAAAAGTGTCACTATCCCGCTTACCAGCGTATGAAACCGTTTATGCGATGACCATTCATAAAACTCAAGGTTCAGAGTTTAATCATGTGGCTATGTTTGTTGACGATCCCTATGGTCGTTTGTTGTCGCGCGAGTTATTATACACCGGTATCACTCGTGCCAAAAAGCACCTTGTTGTGTACGCAAAACAATCCACGTTTGAGCAAGCCGTTGGTCGCCAAGTCCGTCGTGCGTCTCGTCTGAGTACAAGATTATTAAGCAACTAATATTATGCAGTTAAAAAATATCAATAAAACCCGCTATCGCCGTCATTTAAACTATGTCATTGCTGCTTTCGTGATTAGCTTTGCGTTACTGGCATTGCTCTTTGGGCAACTACTTATCACTTTGTTCTCTGAACCACGAGCAGACAACTTTATCTTCAATGCAACAGGTGTTGGACTTGCATTAGTTTTGGTACTGTCATTGATAAATCTGTGTAAGCAACATCCATTTATGTATGAGGTGTACTATGTCTGGCGCTTAAAACAGCAGATTAACCAGATTTATCGTCAACTAAAACACGTTAAGCACGCAGCGTTTGCAGAGCATAATCGAGATGCGCTCGTGTGCTTATGCTTTTACTATCAAGCCTGTCATCAATTATACCAGCTTGATGATAATACCATTACGCTATCGTCGTTGAATAAAGAAGAGCAACACTTACTGGACTTTATAGTTCGCCACCATTTGACTGTTGATGTGACGGACTTTAAACCGCAATTAGTAAATTTTCGATAACGGTTAACTTACAATAAGTTAGACAAGGTTGATTTTATTGTTGCAAGCTTTGGTTACATTTTCTGGCGAGTAGTTAAGGCAATATTTCGGTAAATCCCTTGGTTCAGCGCTAAACTTAAGGTTATTGCGCGTGTTGTGTCGAGTCGATGGTAACATCTCAATCGGCTCGAGAAACACTTAAGCGCGCGACCAATATGTCATCTCAGCATCTTGGTTTGTGTTCACCTTAGCGTGATTATTAGGGGCTGTTTGTGCAATCGAACGAAACGCGTTTAGTTCTTGATAAATGGGTTATACATAGTGATATGTCATCAATTCAACGTGGTGACGAGGTTGTTCATTTAGAGCCTAAGGTCATGGAAGTCCTCGTGTATCTAATGAACAACGCCAATCGCGTGATCTCTCGTGAAGAACTAACCCAAAACGTTTGGCAGTCAAAGTATACATCTGATGAAGTGATCACCAGAGCCATCTCTGTATTGCGAAAAAAACTGGGTGATACCGGCAAGGTCCATAAGTACATCAAAACCATCCCCAAGCACGGTTACATTTTAGAACTCCCCGATGATGTCACCAATACATCAGAAGAATCAGCTCAGAATAAAAATACAACGCGGCGAGGGATATTGCGAAAATTTATTTGGGTGTTGTCCGCGATGGTGTTGGTGATGGTGATCATCATTGCCATTCTGAGCCATAAGCTAATCAACGTGCAAAGCAACGCACATCAGCGCTATCAATTTAAGGTGGATCAATTTCGCTCGATAGATAACCGTCCCGATACCGCTATGGTTGCTCAAGTTCTGTCTGAGCGATTAATTACCACATTGAGTAATTCAGAAGCGGCCAATGTGGTGGTTGAGCATGATCTGTTGCTTAACGAGGAAACCCAGAGTATCGATTTTATTTTTCGAGGAGGGGTACAGTGGTTGGCAGACGAATACAAAGTGACAGTGCAGTTTATTGATGGAAAAAGTGGCGATATCTTATGGACTCAAGGATTTGCTGGTGCCAGTCAAGAATGGAACGAATTAGTTAACAATATTGCTCAGACGATAGAGTACTTCGTTACGGTTGCCGCGCAGGACGAACTCGACTTGCGCGACTTGTCGTTAAAACGTTTGCAGGCGGCTATCATAGTTCATCAGGCCCGGGAACTAAGGCAAATAAATACCCCTGAAAACGCTCAGCTTGTTATCAATTTGCTTGAAAATGCTCACTTTTCATACCCCGATGAAGCCTCGATTGCTGCTGAGTTATTGTGGTCTTATCTGCAATTTGTCGGCGATAGGCAACCGCATTTGGATAAGCAACGCATTGAGCAATTATTTAACAAACTCGAAGCCGACGCATTGAATGAGCCTATGTATATTGCCGCTCAGGCGTTATACGCTTATCAAGTTAATACGCTGACATTAGAACAAGCTATTAGTGCGCTACAACAAGCAATACGCAACCATACAGACAGTAGTGAGCTGAAAACACACCTTGCTCGACTGTATCGAGTGAACGGGCGTTACGAGCTGGCGATGCAACAGCTAACTGAGGTGATGATAAATAAACCGGACTACTCTTTGGCCAAGGTGCAGTGGGCGAAAATACAAAGCCAACAAGGGAATCATCAGCTAGCCATTGATGCGTTGCAGGAATTTATTAAACGCCACCCTGATGACTTTTCAATAAATCACTTGTTGGTGGATTTGTACATGGGTACGGGACAGTTTACGGTTGCGCTGCAACACTTGGCGAAACTTGATGGTAGTCATTGGCACCGTGAATTTCAGCATAGGATGGCCGATAGTTATTACTTTCTCAATCAACCACAATACACCATTGATTATTACCAAAATCTCGATGTTGGTGATTCCGCTGTGATGGTTGCACAACGAAACTGTTTGTTATCAATATTACAACAACATTGGCAACAGGCGCTGAGTATATGCAAACAAGTAGCAACGGATAACAACCCCCGAGGTCGTTTTCATTATGCCCGAGTGCTCATGCTCACCGGTAACTTTGTACAATCGGTTAATGAATATCGAGCGGCATTTAAGTTGGTTAGTGAACAACAATATCGATACAGTAGAGACTTGCTGCTTGAGCAAATTGATTATGTATTTACGTTAGCGCAAGCGGGGTTAAACGATGAGGCTGTTCAGGTTGCCACCCCCATACTTGACGATATTGGTAGCAAAAATCGGCTAGGCTATCTAGGTTATGGCATCGCTGATGTTATTCTTTTATATGCGTTACAACAGCCTAAAAATGCCGAGCAAGCGTTTGATGAAGCACTGTCACAAGGCTGGCTGCATTGGTATAACTGGCGCTACGGCGGTCCTCATCCTGTGCTAAGCCAGCTGACCACCGATGTACGCTATTTACTTTGGCAGCAACAGGTTGATGAGGCTCTTTTGCAACAACTTAAGATCTTAAAGTGAATTAGACAGCTAAGGAGATATTGGCATCGGTTTGTGGCGTTGTCTAAAATGCGATATGTCTCGTTTCTTATATCATAAAAAACCACCAGAGTTACTGGTGGTTTGTGTTATTGCGAGCAAAATCAGGCAGTGATTAAAAGTTGACGTAGAATTTTTCATTGGCATTTAAAGCTACATCTTCAATACTCACGTCACCAAGTGACTCATTAAGTCGCTCTGCCGTTTTATAAGCACCATTGTTTGCGGCGAAATCGGCAATATTTTCACCATTACATACCACCTTCATTGCAACAGTTTTGGTTTTCATGCGGTAGCTGTCTACCGTATCACTGAATCGAATCGTATTGTTTGATAGCGATGATTTACATACGTCGATAAGAGCGGTTTCCATGTAAGGTGACATCGGACTACCAGCGGAACTTGAGCCGCCGCCGTGTGCTTGCACTGTCGTGCTATAAAGTGCGGTTGATAATAACACTGCGGTTAATGCAGCGGTAGTTGGTAGTGTCATAATTTTCATTGTCAGTTTTCCTTTTCAATATCCTGCTAGCTATTGATGCGTTGCGTTGCATTGACAACGAACGAGGCATACTCAAACGTCGCAGTCATGTGTTGGCTATCACGTATCAGTAGCGCGTTGACGCGCTGTTAAACGCTAGTGTTAGAGCACTTGTTTCCTTAATCATTACATGAGTCATTACATTGTTTCCCTTGTTGCCTTAGGTTTAAATGTTAGCTTTACTCACTTTCGTGAAGGCATCGCTTTAGCGTCCATGAGCCGTGATAGATGTCGCCTAACGACACTTTAAGTTAAGTAAATGGTTCGCTTAAAAACCTGAGGGAAATGTGATGAATATTTAATTAATACCTATCGTAAAGCTTACAAAACAAGGTGTTACTAGGGATTTTGTGCTACTTGTGGGTAAATCATGATGAAAACATAACTCTTTTTAAAAGAGTGTAAATTTTTGTTTCGATATTACTGAACAGTCACATTTATCCTCATCACCGTTTGGCCTGATCCGCATTGAGGAAGCGCATCATCTTGGTTAAAAAATAACAAGGCATGCTACATCGGTGGGTTTTCGGGCAGGGCTTGTGATGTACTAGGGCTCTCGTTTATCGTTGCTTACTTCAATGCTATATAAGTTCACGTACATATAATGCGTCACCGCAACCACAGAGCACACTCTGTGGTTTGCTCATATCTGCAGACTCAATCGATACTATGGTGTCGTTATAGCGAGAGCTTTAAGTACTCAGGAATGGGGTTAGTGGTGTTGTTATCTACTAAGCAGTTAATTGTTGTTGCCGCGCTCTATTCGTTTTAAGGCGAAGCTCGTAAACATAGGACCAACGAGCTCAAATAAGACCGTGACCATGATGGTGACAGTAATGATGGTATTGGCATGCTCAGGAAATTGTTGGCTCGCAAGAAGCGCCATGCCCATTGCAATGCCCGCCTGAGGTAATAGTGCAATACCGAGACAGTGTCTATCTTGTCTGTTTAGCGCTTGTTTGGGTAATAAGAAACCAGCTACAAATCGTCCGGCAGTACGTAAGATCAGGTATGCGATAACCAGTCCGATAATGTGGGTGTCGAGGGATAATATCGGCGATGCGCCAGCAAGAATAAAAAACAACACCAGCAGTGGTTGTTCAATAAACTCTAATTCGTGAAGATGTTGTTGAGAATCATCTGAAAAGTTGACAACGACAACGCCCATCACCATAGCGGCAAGTAAAAATGAAAATTGGAAATACAGTGATAAACCGCCGGTCAATAAGATAAGCCCAAGCGATTCGATCAACACCGACTGTTGTTGGCTATCGGCGTATCGTTTCATATTCAGAAGCCATACCAACAATGCACCGACCGCAGCGCCTAGTAATACTGCACCACTGAGCTCCCACGCCATATGTAATAGGGGACCAAATTGTGGTTCGTCAATGGCTAAAACGCTAACGACGGACAAGACGACAGAAAATATAACCAGGGCAACGGCATCATCTAAGGCGACAATACCTTGCAATATTTGAGTGAAGCGATTGTTGAGGCGACTTTGTTTAATCACATCTAAGGTAGAAGCAGGATCGGTTGCAACCGCGACAGCGGCAAGTATCGCTGAAAGCTCTAAGGCAAAGCCGAGCAGCAATAAACCGCTGCACACCACGATGAATGTAGTTAGTGAAATTGCGATAGTACTTATCGAGACGACTTTTGCATAATTTTTTAAATAGTCTCGGGTCAGCTCCGTACCGAGTAAATAGCCAACTATCAGCAGTGTGACATTGGCGATCATGGAAAACCACTGTTGGGTTAACTGATGTAGTTGCTCAGGTAACATTTGACCGATAATAAGACCACAGCTAATAAATAAAGAGACCCTGGGGATATTGAATTTGTTGGCAATGGGCGAAATGATCAATGATACGAGAAACATACTGCCAAGCAAAAGAAGTGGGATTGCTGAAAAGTCTTGCATAACTGTCATTTCATTAGTGACAAACTATTCTAATAATATGAAACAATTACCGATAAAGTAAGACACTATTAATTATTTAACCCTATTCACCGCGATTGGTGGTCTTGGCATTTTTTTACTTGGCATGGTGATCATGACGCAAGCATTGCAGCAACTTGCTGGCAGTGCTTTACGTCAGATCTTATTGCGTTTTACCAAGAGCCCAACATCGGGTGCATTAACAGGCGCCATCACCACGGCGATATTGCAATCGTCAAGTGCCACCACGGTTGCTGCTGTTGGTTTCGTCGGTGCAGGGATCATTACCTTCTCTGAAAGCTTGGGGATCATTTTCGGCGCGAATATTGGCACCACCATAACAGGTTGGTTGGTGGTACTGGTTGGTGTCAAGTTGCAGTTAGGGACGATCTTGTTGCCGGTTATCTTTATCGGTACGTTACTGAGATTATTTGCTAAAGGAAAGTACGCAAACATCGGTATGACCATTGCTGGTTTTGGCTTGGTTTTTGTTGGTATTGAATACATGCAACTGGGTATGGCCGATTTAAAAGAGTTTGTAACACCATCGAAATTCCCAGATGACACCTGGATAGGTCGGCTGCAATTGGTGTTTTTTGGTATCGCCATAACCTTAGTTACGCAATCATCAAGTGCTGGGGTGGCGACGGCAATCACGGCATTATATGCTGGGGCGATAAATTTTCATCAAGCTGCCGCATTGGTTATTGGCATGGATGTGGGGACAACGATTACAGCATTGATGATGACTATTGGTGGCTCAGTCGGTGTTAAGCGTACAGGCTTATCCCACGTCATCTACAACATCTTTACCGCCATAGGAGCGTTGTTGTTACTAACGCCATTTACGTTCCTTTATGAATACATGTTTCCTAGTCAATTGGCACACAATGCGGAAATTGCGTTAGTGGCTTTTCACACCTTATTTAATGGTTTAGGCGTGATTGTGGTTTTACCATTTACGCGCCAGTTTGCGAGGATGATGAGTCGCTTGGTGGGGTATGGTGTCCGAGGCTATACCGATAATTTAGAAAAATCTTTTATTAACGCCCCTGACGTGGCCATTGCCAGTGTCAAATCGGCGTTGCGACCGCAGTTGCTGGTTTTGCTGGAATATGTCAAACATATCCTCAAATCGTACGACACACATCAGACAATAGACTTTACGCAGCTAGAAGTCGCTCTCGATCAAACACACGAATATGTTGACCTGATCCATTTGCCAACGCATGAGCAGCATAACTGGCAAAATCTCGTTTCGCTAATTCACGCCTTAGATCATATGCAAAGATTACATCAGCGCTGCCGTGATCATGATGTGCGTGCATTACATCACCAATCTCAACAGGTACTAGTCAGCGCAATTGACGAACTGGTATATACCGTTGACATGGTGATCGACGCGGTGCAATTAAACCATTTTGATAGGGCGCAAAAAGAAATGTCACATTGCCATGATCACTGGCAATCCGAGCTTGAGCAATTTAGGCATCTTATTATGAACCAAACGGCAGAAGGGCATCTTGATGTGCCATTGGCGACTCAAGCGTTAGATTGCGCGCGGGCATTACAAAGAATGCTCTATAACTTACAACAAGCTATCTACTATTTTACCGCGATCAAAGACACACTAGAACGCTCTCATCGGAATGACAAGACGGCAACAACAGCCGAAACAATGTGAAGTAGACGTGACATAAAATTGCACCTCAATATAATCGTTAACCCATATTGCGCAAAGAGGATAGGATTTATGGATATCGACGTGTATGCAAAGCAATGGTATTGCCGCTATCCGACGTGGCGACAGACAATAGAGCAATTACAGACAGTAAAGCGTAAAGAGGATATAACAAAACTGACGCCATATCGGTTAGCTCAGGAGCAAATTGTTGTCGTTAATGACGATAATCTAAACGAGGCGATTGATGACATCTGTCGATATTCTATATTGGGTTTTGACAGTGAATCGCGGCCAAATTTTAAAGCTACTGATAACTTTCCAATCAGTTTACTGCAAATTGCAACATCCAACAGGTGTTATCTTTTTCATATCGAGGCGTTAAAGTCATTTAGTGGATTAAAATCGGCACTTGAAAATCCGACAATAATCAAATTCGGTATTGGCTTGAAAAGCGACACCAAAGCGCTAAATCAGCAGCAATTGTCCTTAATAAATAGTGTCGATTTGGTTAGCGTGTTTAGGGCGCTAGGGCGGAAAAAAGGCGCGGGTGCACAGCACTTAACCGCGACATTGTTTGATCGATATTTGCGAAAATCTAAACGTGTTGCACTGAGTAATTGGGCTAACTACCCATTAACCGATGCGCAATGCCGGTACGCGGCAGAAGACGCTATGATTGCTTTGCAATGCGGACTGTTTTTACTCGCCTTGATGCGTTACTACCCTGATTCACATAAGGCATTGGTGATGCTATTACCATCTTAGCGTGGCATAGTTTATCGCATAGCAAGTGACGTCAGGGTTTTGCCTTTTTAAAACTGGTAACGTATCCCTAATGCACTCGTTAAATCAAATCGTACATTATCGTTGTTATTGTCATCGCTTGGTAGCTTAATCTGTGGTGAAATCTGCGCAAAAATTTGCCACTTAGGGGCAACGTAAACATTACCACCTAACGGTATACGCATACCAAAATCATCATTATTAACAAAAACACCACCGGCAAGATACCAGTTGATCGCCGGCGAGGATGTTAGTCGTCCACTTTCAAAAAAATAGTCCAAACTCACGCCATCGTTACCGGCAAACAGCTGGACGTTGTTGATTTTAGCAGTAAGGCCTAGGCCCTGATCGACGGCCATACCCAATTGTAAATTAGCGTTGGCGTAAAATGATGCGCTACAAAGTAAGCCTGCAGCAAGGTTTATAATTTTTTTCATAATGGCGGTTCTCTTCATGTCGTTGTCGAGTTGGGCTATGTCGCTCGATGAGGCATTAAGGTAAAGGCAAGGATTTTAAGAAACGGCTGGCCTGTCTGCAAGGGCTTTGCCTAGGTTTTAGTGGATGGCGTTACAGAATTGGCTAAGTTTACATTTTAACAACAAATATTTGTTGTTAATGTTAGGCATTTCTTGATTTTCGTCTAGGCTAAAAGTGAGGGCTAACATAAAAAGGAACGATGTATGCAGTCATTATTGGTAAAAGATTACCTCTGCGCATATCCGGCCAAGTTTACCGCCGATATGTCTATAGAAGAGGCTAGTGAAAAATTGATAGAAAGTCATCACCTGGGTGGACCGGTACTTGATTCAACAGGTCATGTGATTGGTTTTTTATCAGAGTCAGATATATTGGAAAAAATTATCAATACCGGTTATTTTTCGCAGCAGTGTTGCACGGTTGAGCAGCTGATGCGAACTGATGTACTCACCGTAAAACCGTACGATACGATATTGGAATTAGCACAACAAATGCTAAAGCAAAAGCCTAAAGTTTATCCCGTGGTTGATGATTCTGGGCATTGGGTAGGTAATATTAGTCGAACTAGCGTTTTGGCAGCGCTCGATTCACACATTAAAGCCAGTTATCACCTTACCAGGTCGACTGGTAATCACCGAGTGCTGTACTGAAGGTGAATAAAAAAGCAGCGAATAGCTGCTTTTTTATTATCTCGTTTCCCCATCTGTTTGATGTGATACCCAAAGACGAAAATTATTGTTAAAATTGGCGACTTTAACAATTTTGATATTTGGGTAATCAGTGTCGGTAGAAATCGAACAAATGCATGACGCATTGCAGAATAAACTAAAGCAATGCCGCTTATGTGACAAATTCTTGCTAGCCAGCCGTTTAAAAGGCACGTCACGAATAAAAAACATCGATAATAAATTATCGGCGTTGGCTAAGATTGAGCAAGCGATTGAGCAGTCGATCGCTCGTAAATTGCATTTAAGCCAATCGATACCACGTATTCATTACCCTGCGCAGTTACCCGTATCGCAACATGTTGATCCCATCAAAACAGTCATCAGTGAGCATCAAGTCGTTATCATCGCTGGCGAAACAGGCTCAGGTAAAACCACGCAAATACCCAAGATTTGTCTTGAACTGGGCCGTGGCGTTGAAGGTTTTATAGGTCATACCCAACCTCGACGAATAGCAGCCAGAACCGTTGCTAATCGTATCGCTGAAGAGTTAGACACAACCTTAGGTGATAAAGTTGGTTACAAGGTGCGCTTTAGCGATCACGTATCAGAGCAAACGTACATCAAATTAATGACCGACGGTATTTTACTCGCAGAAATGCAACGCGATCGTTTGTTGCGACAATACGATACCATCATCATTGATGAAGCACACGAGCGTAGCTTAAATATCGATTTTATTCTCGGCTACATAAAGCAGATATTACCAAAACGCCCCGATCTTAAGGTCATCATTACCTCCGCAACCATAGATCCGGAACGGTTTTCAAAACATTTTTTTGATGCACCAATTATTGAAGTAAGTGGCCGTACCTACCCAGTAGATATTCATTACCGTCCGCTTGATGAGCAAGATGGTGATTATATCGAAGGGATCATCGCGGCGATTGATGAGCTTTCAGCATTGCCGATGGGCGACATTTTGGTGTTTTTAAATGGTGAACGGGAAATTCGTGACGTCGCGAGTGCTCTAGAAAAAGAAAAGCTCAGAGATACACACATATTACCTTTGTTCTCAAGGCTAACGATTGTCGAACAAAACCGAATTTTTGCCCCACATACGGGACGTAATATCGTCCTGGCGACAAACGTCGCGGAAACATCATTGACGGTGCCGGGCATTCGTTATGTTATCGATCCGGGGACGGCGAGAATTTCGCGGTACAGTTATCGAACCAAAGTTCAACGCTTACCGATTGAACCAATATCACAAGCGAGTGCGAATCAACGCTCTGGTCGTTGTGGGCGTGTCGCAGCCGGGGTTTGTATTCGCTTATATTCTGAAGAAGACTTTTTATCGCGTCCCGAGTTTACCGATCCTGAGATTTTGCGTACCAATTTGGCAACGGTCATTCTACAAATGCTTGCACTTGGCTTAGGCGCCATTGAACAGTTTCCATTCGTACAAGCACCAGACAAACGCAACATCAATGATGGCGTACGTTTGCTTGAGGAGCTAGCCGCGGTTGTGTGGCATAAAGACGATAATGCTCAACTAACGGATAATGGTCGCCAATTGGCAAAACTCCCCGTCGATCCTCGTTTGTCAAAAATGTTATTAACCGCCATTGAGCAAGGCTGTGCTGAACAGGTTGCGATAGTTGTTGCTGGGGTGAGTATTCAAGACCCACGCGAACGACCAATGGAAAAGCAGCAAGCAGCCGACCAAGCCCATGCGCGCTTTAAAGATAAAAGCTCGGATTTTATGAGCTTGTTGAATCTATATGATTATGTCGTAACTCAGCAAAAAGCACTTAGTAATAATCAATTTCGACAGCTGTGTAAAAAAGAATACTTAAGCTATCTTCGTATTCGCGAATGGCAAGATATTATCAGTCAACTACGGTTGACCTGCAAAGAGCAAGGCTGGGCATTTGACCGCGTTGATATTAGCGATGAAAGCGCACAGATGCGCATTCATCAATCCATATTATCGGGTTTGCTAAGCCATGTTGGTAATCTCGATGAAAACCGAGAGTACAAAGGCGCGCGAAATTCACGCTTTTTCATTTTTCCTGGCTCTGGCTTAGCAAAGAAAACCCCAAAATGGTTAATGGCAGCGGAGTTAGTTGAAACCAGTCGACTATTTGCACGTATGTGCGCCAAAATTGAACCGCATTGGTTAGAGCCGTTAGCAGGGCACTTATTTAAACGCAGTTACTCCGAACCTCATTGGGAGAAAAAACAAGGCCAAGTCATGGCCTTTGAACAAATCAGTTTGTATGGTCTCGTCATTGTACCCAAGCGTAAAGTACCGTTTGCGAAAATTGAACCACAGACTTGTCGGGAATTATTTGTACTTGAAGCGCTTGTTCATGGCGATACCACACTAAACGAACCATTTTTACTGCGCAACCAACAACTTGTGCGTGCTGTGGAAGATTTAGAAGATAAAGCGCGGCGTAAAGATTTCTTGGTTGAAGAGGAGGCGCTCGTGCAGTTTTATCTTGAACGTATTCCTGAGCACGTGGTCAATCAAGCCGGTTTTGTTAAGTGGTGGCGCAAGGAGAGCAAGCAGCAACCTAAGTTATTGGACTTTAGCAGACAAATGCTACTTAAGTCTGACGATAGTTTAGCTCAGCACGACTATCCGAAAACATGGCAGCAGGACAATCTCACATTACCGTTAAGTTATCACTTTGAACCAGGCGCTGACGATGACGGCGTGAGCGTTAATATTCCAATTGGGGTACTCAATCAGGTTGAGGATAAAGGATTCGAATGGCTAATTCCGGCAATGCGCTTGGAGTTGATCACCGCATTGATTCGCTCGTTACCAAAACAGTTACGTAAAAACTTTGTTCCTGCACCGAATTATGCCAAGGCGTGTTTTGATGCCATTTCATCAGACATGGGCGAGTTAAGCGCAGCACTTACCAAGCACTTGTTGCGAATGAGCGGGGTGCGTATTGCAGAAGGTAGCTTTGATTTGCAAGGTCTAGAACCGCATTTGCAGATGAACTTTAAAATTCTCAGCAATAAGGGCAAGTTACTCGCTCAAGGTCGTGATCTAACGGCATTACAGGAGCAGCTTCAAGGTCAGGTTAAGGCATCGATCAAACAAGTGGCGCAAAAAGGCATTGAACAACAGCATATCACTGATTGGCATATGGAAACCTTACCAAAGTCTTACGAAAAGAAAATGGCTAATATCACCATGCAAGCTTATCCAGCATTGGTCGATAATAAAAAAGATGTAGCCATAGAACTGTTCGAAGACGAGCAAGCAGCAGAGCAAGCTATGCGCAAAGGAGCGACACGTTTGGTGTTGTTAAATATTCCATCACCAATTAAATACTTAGAGGCGAATTTACCAAATAAAGCAAAGCTTGGGTTATATTTTAATCCATTTGGTAAAGTAGCTGATTTACTTGATGACTGTGTGGTGGCATGCACCGAAGATTTATTGGTACAACATCAAGCGATCCCTTACAGTAAATCTGAGTATAGCCGTGCACGTGATTTGGTGCGTGCTGACATAGCTGATGCCGTATTAGCATGTGCGATAAAACTGGAAGCGATTTTAACCACGCGACACGAGATAGCTAAAAAGCTCAAAGGCAATGTTGCCTTGAATATGATCCAAGCCCATGGCGACATCAAACAGCAATTAGATAACTTGGTTTACAAAGGCTTTGTACAAGCCAGTGGTGTTGCTCGATTAAATGATATCATTCGTTATTTACAAGGTATTTTGCGACGCCTTGAGAAACTGCCGGTTGATACCAACGCTGATCGTTTGAAGATGTTAGAAATCGACAAAGCTCAAGCGTTGTATGACGCTCTGCTAAATCAGCAACCTAAAAATAAGCCCATTAATGAACAAGTTGATGCGATTCGATGGATGATTGAAGAGTTTCGGGTGTCGCTATTTGCGCAAAACCTTGGCACGAATGTGCCGGTATCTTTAAAGCGCATCAAAATGGCGATTAGCGCGTTGTCATAAAGCGAGTCAGGGTATGTGTTGGGTGAGCTTGGTGGCGTTGCTGATGAAACGGAAGAGTAGGGACAATGGTTTAATAACCATTGGTATTCGTGGCGGATATCGAGACATCCTTACATCACCATAGTTATAAATGAGTTGACAAGCTATTAACAACTTTCTATAACAAGTAAAGCGTAATCATGATATGCCAAGCTAGGGGATTGTCTTCATGTGGTATGTCATGTCTATCGCGTTACTTTATCAACTGGGGTACCTATGCAGCATTTTGAGCAAGGATTTGATGATAGCAGATTGTGCTTTCGGACAATGGTCAATCAACAAATTACCATCATCTTAATGGATGACGAGGTGAGTTTGGAGACATCGGCTAACTGCCGAGATATCAGTGAAACAGGAATTGCGCTAGAAATTACGCATCCGGTTGAGATCGGCACCCTGATAAAAATCCATTTAGATAGCGATGATCAGATGTCAGTACCATTGACAGATTGTATGGTTAAGGTAGTCCGTTGCGATCAAGAAAATAGTGATCTATTTTTATTGGCGGCAGAGATCATCGATAACGATTAAATCAGATTGCCTCACATTATAACGACGCTGAGCAACCTTTGATTAACGGCTTAGCGTCAATAAACAGTTATGTGTAAAAAAGGCCTGCATTGATAGATGCAGGCCTTTTACGTTTTCGTTGTTGTCAGCGTTGCTGAACAAAGGTTTAGTCAATTTGACAGACTAAACCCTTTAAGTAGTAGCCTTCAGGAAAGCTTAAGGCGATAGGGTGATCAGCCGCTTGTTGCAAACGCTCAATGATACGTCCTTCGCGTCCGGCATCAAGCGCCGCATCCGCAACGATTTTTTGAAATAGTGATGACTCCATTAAGCCTGAGCATGAAAACGTTAGTAAGGTACCGCCAGGCTTTAACAATTGCATGGCTAACATATTGATGTCTTTATAGCCTCGGCACGCCCCTTTGAGCTGCGCTTTCGATTCGGCAAACTTTGGAGGATCAAGAATGATCATATCGTATTGTTTACCTTGTTTTCGGTATTCACGAAGCAGCTTAAACACATCTTCTTTAATAAAGTTAACCTTGCTGGTGTCTAAGCCATTTATCTCATGGTTACGTTTAGCCAAATCAAGGGCGGTTTGTGATACATCGACGTTATCAACTTGCATTGCACCAGCCTTGGTACAATGCAGCGAAAAGGTGCCTGTATAACTAAAGCAGTTTAATACCGTTTTACCTTTCGCATAGCGACCAGCGGCAACACGCGAGTCGCGTTGATCTAGGTAGAAACCGGTTTTATGACCTTGCTCAACATCGACTTTGATTTTAATGCCGTGCTCGATGATTTCGGTTTCCGTTGACGCTAATGGCTTGCTGATCCAGCCTTTGTTTAATTCCATGCCTTCTTTTTTTCGTACGTCGACATCAGAACGTTCATAAATCGCATGAGCTGGATATAGCTCTTGTAGTACGTCAAAAATGGTATGACGGTGAAAATCTACGCCGGCGCTAAGCAATTGACAACTGATGATGGTGTTATAGACATCAATGGTGAGTCCAGGCAGGTAATCTGACTCGCCGGCGATCAATCGATAGCCCGTTAGTTGGCCATCGATAATAGGCTTTTCGCGCAAACGGGCTGCTTGTTCAAAGCGTTTTTTAAAAAATTGACGATCGATGGTTTCGCTTTCATCAAAACTCCATACTCGTACACGAATTTGTGATTCTGGAGAGTAAGCGCCTTTTGCAATCCAATTTCCTCGACTATCATATATATCAACTGTTTCGCCAGCGATAGGTTTGCCTTCGACCTTTTTAATGGCCTTAGAAAATACCCAAGGGTGGCGACGCAATAATGATTTTTCTCGCGACGGATTTAACACAATTCGAGCAGGCATACTATATTTTTCTTAAGTGGGTAAAAGTGTATTGATTGTAATAAAAGTCGCATGCTTTCACAATTTTACTTTCCAGCAAAAATAACAAAAGGACAAAAAATGAGAGTTTGTTACATTGCTAAAGTGACTGGCCAAGTACAAGGGGTTTACTTTCGCGCTAGCGCACAAAATATGGCAATAGATCTGGGATTGAGTGGCTATGCACATAATCTAGAAGACGGTAGTTTAGAAGTGATGGTGTGTGGTGAACAAAGTAATGTCGAAGAGATGCTTGAATGGCTCAAAACCGGCCCAGAAGAAGCGGACGTAGAACATGTTGATATTGAATCAACTAACCCGCGTGATATTAACCATTTTGCCATTGGTTAAAATACGCTACAGTTAACACTACCAATAACAATTCTAAAGACTACTGTGCAATATATCTCTGTAACCGGACAGCAAGCATTAGCGTTTGCTGTAACGTCTTTGCCTCAAATTAACCCGTATCAAGTATTAATTAACGTTAAGGCGATAGGTATTAATCGCGCTGACTTGCTGCAGCGAGCCGGAAAGTATCCGCCCCCTGCAGGTGAATCTGATATTTTAGGACTCGAAGTCTGTGGAGATGTAGTGGCTGTTGGCGACTTGGTCCATAACGTAACGATAGGCGATCGGGTATGTGGTCTGGTGGCAGGCGGCGGTTACGCAGAGTTTGCAAAAATTAATGCTGATCACATTATCAAACTGCCAGAGCATTATTCCTACGAGCAAGGCGCAGCACTCGCTGAAGTATTTCTTACCGCATATCAAAGCTTATTTACACTTGCCAACCTTACTCCGGGGGAATCCGTGTTGATCCATGGCGGTGCAAGCGGGGTAGGAAGCGCTGCAATCAAATTAGCAAAAGCAAACGGGGCAATTGTCACGACCACCGTCAGTAACCCCGTTAAAGCGCAAGCCACAAAGGGATTTGGCGCAGATCATGTTGTTAATTACAAACAGCAAGACATTAAAGATTGGCAGAAAATCAACATGAAACAAGGCTTTGATGTCATTGTTGATATCGTTGCGGGTGAACAACTTAGCCGAAACATTGACTGTTTGGCCTTGGATGGTCGTATTGTTATATTAGCGATACTTGGTGGTCGTTATTGTCCTCAGCTTGATGTTGCGAAAATGTTGGCGAAAAGGGCGACGATTATGGCGTCGACATTACGCAATCGTAGTGATGCCTATAAAGCGCAATTGGTTAGTGACTTTTGTAACGACTTTTACCAAGCAATCACTCTTCAACAGCTAACACCGGTTATTGATACGGTTTATTCATGGCATGAAGCCGATACCGCACATCAGCGTATGAGTCAAAATGACAACATAGGAAAATTAATATTGCGGGTAGATTAGCAACTAAAGTTAAAAGTAGTTGCCAATCTTTACAAGGGCAGCTACAAATTCGCTAAGTAGCTCAATTGGCAAGCAGTAGCGATGTTTGCGTCTTATCATGATTGCAACCCGACGTATTTAGGCTTCGTTATTACCTACGTTATTGATAAAAATAAAAATTAATTCAGGGGATGGCGGCTATGAGGGGGGAATGTTAGTTGCTTTCACCAACATACTGAAACCGCTTTACTGTTTTGCCATCTCGTTCAACGATTTCCGTAAACATGCTCAATGGACGAATCCACACACCTTGCTCACCGTACAATGGTTGGTAAACAACGTAATCTTCTTCGGTTTCACTGTGCTTTGCAACGTGCAATACTTGGTAAAAATTACCTTTGAAATGTTGATATCTTCCGAGTTTAAGTGGCACCATTACTTATGATACTCCAATTGCTATGATTTGGACGCCATGTTACCACACTGCCAGCATATGGCGAATTGTCCTTCGTTAACTTCTTGACACTGCTCACATTTCCAAGCGGGTAATGCACTAGAGTTGTTGGTCAAGGTCTCTTTAATTATTTTTTCAGCTTGTGGGGCTTGTTCTTTATCCACTAGCCAAAGCTCTGGCCATGTATCAGTAATAGGCACTTCGCCGGCTAATGAGGTTAAGTTATCATTTCTTATATGGCAATCAATACCATGCATATGTAATAGTTGTTTGATGTGATGCACTTGCCAGAGTGTTTCGTGACTATAAATCAGCATGCCTGTCTCCTTAACCGTTAATCACAAGACCCGCACAAAGTTACATTCCTATGTCGTGTTCGTGTTAATTGCTTGATAACTCTTTTTGAGAGTGCTTGTAACAGCCTAAATTGCAACTTTGCGTTAGTCCATCATACTTAGAGCATTGACTGATGCCAAGCGCTGTTTACTACTTGGCCAGCTTAGCTATGTATGCCGAAGTGTATCATTTGTATCAATTATCTGTGCTCAAATGAAACGCATGATGGCGATTATTTAGAGAGAAGGGCATGTTATGAATATCTGGACCAAATTATTAATGGAAATACCAGTAAAGCTTGTTTTAATCACATCGCTGTTGACGGTTTCAATGACTCACGCCGAAGAATCTGATTCAGACAAAATTGAACGGGCAAAATCTGCCGCACCGATTAGCGTTAGTGCTTTAGCTACGGTTATTGATACCGATGGTCGAGTGTTATCGGAAGGCACCAACGGTTGGACTTGCTTACCCGATACGCTACCTGGTGATAAAGCACCGATGTGTAATGACCAAACGTGGATGAAGATGATGCAGGCGATAGGGCAACAGAAGCCGTTCGCGACAGATAAGATAGGTATTTCATACATGTTGCAAGGTGAGCCGACGGGATCAGGTGTGAGCAATTCAACACCTTACCATGCGGATCACCAAAATGCTGAAGACTATGTTGAAACTGGCCCGCATATTATGATTATCGTACCTAAAGCCATGCTATCTGAGATCACGGATGATCCAAATGTTGGTGGACCTTATGTGATGTGGGGGGATACAGATTATGCCCACATTATGATACCGGTATCGCTTGATGGCAAACAAGTGAAAACTAAAAAATGAATGTAGGGATATTGATATTCAATGACTTGGTTATCAGTTTAAATTATCTAGGAAATAGAGCGTAGATATATTGAAGGGAATTACTTAATAAGATTGGTTGTGGGAGCCGGTTCTTGTATTAGCGAACTGACGTCCTCGTCAACAATAAGTGTATCTTATTAATCGCATTTAATCAGAAACGTTTAAAAGAATTGGTTGCGGGAGCCAGATTTGAACTGACGACCTTCGGGTTATGAGCCCGACGAGCTACCAGGCTGCTCCATCCCGCGTCCGAATGTGTTTTATAAGTGTTTATAAAACAAAGCCATAGAAGTTTTAATTCATTCTATAAGGAATTGGTTGCGGGAGCCAGATTTGAACTGACGACCTTCGGGTTATGAGCCCGACGAGCTACCAGGCTGCTCCATCCCGCGTCCGAATGTGTTTTATAAGTGTTTATAAAACAAAGCCATAGAAGTTTTAATTCATTCTATAAGGAATTGGTTGCGGGAGCCAGATTTGAACTGACGACCTTTGGGTTATGAGCCCGACGAGCTACCAGGCTGCTCCATCCCGCGTCCGAATGTGTTTTATAAGTGTTTATAAAACAAAGCCATAGAAGTTTTAATTCATTCTATAAGGAATTGGTTGCGGGAGCCAGATTTGAACTGACGACCTTCGGGTTATGAGCCCGACGAGCTACCAGGCTGCTCCATCCCGCGTCCGAATGTGTTTTATAAGTGTTTATAAAACAAAGCCATAGAAGTTTTAATTCATTCTATAAGAAAATTGGTTGCGGGAGCCAGATTTGAACTGACGACCTTCGGGTTATGAGCCCGACGAGCTACCAGGCTGCTCCATCCCGCGTCCGAATGTGTTTTATAAGTGTTTATAAAACAAAGCCATAGAAGTTTTAATTCGTTCTACAAGAAATTGGTTGCGGGAGCCAGATTTGAACTGACGACCTTCGGGTTATGAGCCCGACGAGCTACCAGGCTGCTCCATCCCGCGTCCGAATGTGTTTTATAAGTGTTTATAAAACAAAGCCATAGAAGTTTTAATTCGTTCTACAAGAAATTGGTTGCGGGAGCCAGATTTGAACTGACGACCTTCGGGTTATGAGCCCGACGAGCTACCAGGCTGCTCCATCCCGCGTCCGAATGTGTTTTATAAGTGTTTATAAAACAAAGCCATAGAAGTTTTAATTCATTCTATAAGGAATTGGTTGCGGGAGCCAGATTTGAACTGACGACCTTCGGGTTATGAGCCCGACGAGCTACCAGGCTGCTCCATCCCGCGTCCGAATGTGTTTTATAAGTGTTTATAAAACAAAGCCATAGAAGTTTTAATTCATTCTATAAGGAATTGGTTGCGGGAGCCAGATTTGAACTGACGACCTTCGGGTTATGAGCCCGACGAGCTACCAGGCTGCTCCATCCCGCGTCCGAATGTGTTTTATAAGTGTTTATAAAACAAAGCCATAGAAGTTTTAATTCATTCTATAAGGAATTGGTTGCGGGAGCCAGATTTGAACTGACGACCTTCGGGTTATGAGCCCGACGAGCTACCAGGCTGCTCCATCCCGCGTCCGAAAACGAAGCGTACTATAGTGATTGCGATAGGCAATTGCAACACATTTTTGTGCTTGTGGTGGGATACAGGCGCTGTTTGTCTAACTATTAGGCATTTGCTGAATAAGTCATCACGCTGTAAGTGTTATATAGGCATTGAATATATTACAACTGCACAAAGCCTAATCAGTTGATTGACATAAGTAAGACAAATCTATCGCTATCCTTTATAATTCACAGCAATTTTTATTGTGGATGTTACTATGAATCAATTTTTGGCGCTTACGTCTTTTGGTATTGAGCAATTGCTTGCCGAAGAGATCGCAACGTTCGGTGGCGAATCAGTCACGCAAAAACCGGAAGGGGTTTATTTTCAAGCAACTGTAGATACAGCCTATCGCATTTGTCTTAAAACTCGCTTAGCGAGTCGTGTGTTGTTGGCTTTATCGGATCCTATTCCAGTTAAAACCAAAGACGATTTATATGAAGCGGCAAAAGTGATCAGTTGGTCACGCCACTTTACCGATGACAAATTTTTTGCGGTGGATTTTGTTGGTAAGAACGAACACATTCGCGATTCACAATTTGGTGCGCTAACGGTAAAAGACGCCATTGTTGATAGTTTTCGTGACAAAGGCTTGAACCGACCAAGTGTGGAAAAGTTTCAACCAGACGTTCGTATTCAGGCGCGTCTACTAAAAAACTCAGTTGTCTTTTATTTAGATTTTTCAGGTCGTGCACTGTTTCAACGTGGATATCGTGAACACACAGGCGCTGCTCCTATCAAAGAAAACTTAGCGGCCGCGATGGTGCTTCGCTCTGGTTGGCTCGAGGATACCTCAAAACCATTAATTGATCCGATGTGCGGTTCTGGCACATTATTATTAGAAGCGATATCAATGGCCGCTGGGATCTCGCCAGGTATCGACCGCTCCAGTTGGGGGTTTGAAGGTTGGAGTAAACATGATGAGGCCACTTTTCAAAGCATTTTGCAAGAAGAGCAAACCTCTTCTGAACAAAGTCTCGCGGCTTGTAAGGCCAAAGTGTATGGTTTTGATATGGATGAGCGCGTGCTTAAGACCGCGCGTAGCAACGCGAAAAACGCTGGCTTAAGTCATCTTATCGAATTTAAACAAGGTCGAGCGGAACACTTAGAAAACCCTTTCAAGACACCAGGACAGATACTGTTTAATCCACCTTATGGTGAACGTTTAGGCTCGTTACCTGAACTAATCGCAACGTTTACCGAGCTTGGCAAGCAATTCAAGGCTAAGTTTTTAGGTTGGCAGGTGGCATTAATTACCTCAAACACAGAAATGCTTAGCTTACTAAAATTAGCGAGCTTTAAGCGCTACAAATTTAAGAATGGCCCGCTAGACTGTCAAATGGCGCTATACCATATTGATGATAAGCAAATTGAGCGTACGCCGCAAGAAACGTCATTCTCGGGTGAACAAAGTGCTTTTGCGAATCGGCTACGAAAAAATATCAAGTCAGCTAAGTCATGGTTAAAGCAAAACGATATTAATTGTTATCGTATTTATGACGCAGATATCCCTGAATATAATGTTGCTGTTGATGTTTATGCGGATCACTTAGTGATATTTGAATATGCGCCACCAAAAAATATCGATGACAAAAAAGCGGCAGAGCGTTTACAAGAAGTGATTTACTTTGCGCCGCAAGTGCTGGGCGTTGATACCGACAAGGTTGCCGTAAAAGTTCGGGCCAAGCAAAAAGGCAAGAATCAGTACCAGCAGCTAAATAAAGCCAAGCAAACCTTAATCGTTAAAGAATACGATGCTTTATTGAAAGTGAATATTTGGGACTATCTCGATACGGGTTTATTTTTGGACCACCGTAAAACCCGTCAAATTGTCGCTCGAAAAGCCAAAGGAAAGCGTGTTCTTAACTTGTTTGCATACACCGGTTCGGTATCTGTACAAGCAGCGCTTGCTGGTGCCGATTTGGTTACAACCGTTGATATGTCAAAAACGTACCTTGACTGGGCCCAAGACAATTTTGAGCTGAACAAGTTGCGCGGTCATAAGTATCAATTTATTCAAGCAGATTGTTTGCAGTGGTTGAAAAATAATCGTCAAAAGTTCGATTTTGTGTTTATTGATCCTCCAACGTTTTCAAATTCAAAACGTATGAATGAGACCTTTGATGTTCAACGCGACCACGTAGAGCTAATCACGTTGGGCATGAACGCCGTTGATACGGACGGCGAGTTGATGTTCACCAATAATAAACGCAATTTTAAAATGGACTTTGAGGCCATGGCTGAGCTCGGCTTTGAAGCCATTAATCTTAGTGAAAAAACCCTAGATTTTGATTTTAAACGCAATAAACATATCCATAACAGCTGGCTAATAAAGCGGGTGAAGTTATAACGATGACAATCGCGATCAGCAAAGACTATGCGCTGTATGGCACTGAAGGGTGTCATTTGTGCGACGACGCCGCTGCGCTATGTGATATGCTCATCAAAGACAAATATCAACAGATTGATATTATCGACGATGAAACACTAGTGGCTTTGTATAGCACGTCGATCCCTGTATTGGAGCATATTGAAAGCCATGTGGCCTTATATTGGCCATTTGATTATAGGCAATTACAAGAGTTTATCCGTGGAACTGATAAGAATAACTAATGCTGAACTGGCGTTTGGCGAAGATAAAATACTCGATAATAGCGAATTACGAATTAATACCGGTGAGCGGGTTTGTTTAGTCGGCCGCAATGGTACGGGCAAATCGTCACTATTGAAAGTTATCAATCAAACCGTTGTGTTGGATGACGGCGAATTGGTGTTCTCGAATGACATCAACGTTGCCATGTTGGCCCAAGACCCACCTAAAAGTTGCGACCAACGTATTTTTGACTATGTCGCTGAAGGTTTGAAAGATAATGCAGAGCTGATTCAACGTTACCATGTGGCTCTGCAACAGGTAGCCACGGATGCAAGTGAACCTAACCTTGATAACCTTGCTAAAGTGCAAACACAGCTTGAGCAAAATAATGCATGGGAAGATGAGCAGCGTATTGAACAAGTGCTGAGCAAATTGTCGCTAAATGGTGAGCAAAATGTGTCGTCATTATCAGGGGGCTGGTTACGTAAAATTGCCTTAGCAAAAGCGCTTGTGACCAATCCTGATGTGTTATTGCTTGATGAGCCAACCAACCACTTAGATATAGATAGTGTATTATGGCTAGAGAATTTCCTTAAAGGCTTTAATGGCACAATCGTTTTTATCTCGCATGACCGGGCTTTTATCCGTTCACTTGCAACCCGTATTGTTGATCTTGATCGCGGCATATTAAAAAGTTACCCAGGAGACTATGACAAATATTTAGAACAAAAAGAACACGATTTACAGGTTGAAGATCAACAAAATCAATTGTTTGATAAAAAACTTGCCGACGAAGAGACGTGGATAAGACAAGGCATTAAAGCACGACGGACTCGAAATGAAGGCCGAGTGCGAGCGTTAGAAAAATTGCGTCTTGAACGCAAAGCTCGTCGTGACGTACGCAAACAAAGCGATATGGTGTTGGCCCAAGGTGAGCGTAGCGGTAAATTAGTGTTTGAATGTTTCGACTTAGGCATGTCATTTGCCGATGAAAACATCATCAAAAATCTCGACCTATTGATCATGCGCGGTGATCGCATCGCTCTAATTGGTGGTAACGGTACGGGTAAATCAACGTTATTGAAGTTGATCACTGAACAGCTCCAACCAAGCAGTGGCAAAATGCGCTTAGGTGTTAACCTTGACGTAGCCTATTTTGATCAATATCGTGACCAGCTTGATGTCAATCAAACGGTCCAAGATGCTGTAGCTGATGGAAAACAAGAAGTTACGGTTAACGGACGTACCCGACATGTGTTAGGCTATCTTCAAGACTTTTTGTTTAGTCCGAAAAGAGCTCGTACGCCTGTTCGTGCGTTATCCGGTGGTGAGCGTAATCGGCTGTTGTTAGCAAAGTTATTTCTTAAGCCTAGTAATTTGTTGATTCTCGATGAACCAACCAACGATTTGGATATCGAGACGCTTGAGCTTTTAGAAGTCGTGGTCGCCAACTACCCTGGTACTGTACTGCTGGTTAGTCATGATCGTGATTTCGTCAATAACTGTGTAAATAGTTGTTTATATTTTGACGGTAGTGGCAATATTGCTCAAATTGTCGGCGGATATTCCGATGTTGAGCAATATTTGCAGCAGCAAGCGGAACAAAAAGCCCAAAGCACCATCAAAGAAAAAACGAAAGCGGTAGACAGTGGTAATAAAAAGCCACAGAAAACACAAAATAAACTTTCTTATAAAGATAAACGCGAGTTAGAATCGTTACCACTACTGATAGATGAGTTGGAAACTCGTATTGAAGAGTTACAACAACAAGTAAATGACCCTGGTTTTTTTAGTCAGGACAGCGAGCTAACCAAAACCGTATTAGAACAATTACAACAATCAGAAGAAGCGTTAGATAAAGCGTTTGATCGTTGGCAAGAATTAGAAGAATATCAAGAGAATAGTAGTAAATGAAAAGCTTAATCAAATCGCTATTGGCGTTAAGTGTCTCAGCAGCTATGTTGCCTGTGCAAGCAGAAGAGGCCGTGTCTTATCAAATCCAAGAATTAACCGCCATTGATGATGTGGTAAATACCTATGGTGTGCAACAAACCAATATTGGCAAGGCAGTTGTTGCAGGGCAAACAACCTATAACTTTCCGATACAATTTCAATATCTTGATGAAGACGACTTTGACTCGATCGTTGCCTACTCAGTGCGTAACGAAGAATCCATTTTCGAACTGGTGAAAATTGAAGGCGACTCCGAAACGTTATTGCGCGCAGGAACGCCGGATGCAAATGGTTTGGCATGGGCTTTACGTTGGTTGCGTTCACTTAGCGGCGCAACGTATCAGAAATATGGTGATGCTTATGTGTATGTTTATGACAATAATAGTCAACAATCGACCCAGTTAAACGTCTTTGATAAGCCATTTCCAAATACCGATATATTAACTCGCTCGACCACGGATGTTGCCCAAGGGATGACTGATGATGGTTGGGTTTTTGGTTATTCATCTGCCCCTTACTTGCCATTAGAGCCGTTCGATGCCGGCGGCGATGAACCGGTTGTATACTGGGTGAGTGAGTTTTCTCAACGCGGTTGGATCAGCTTTGATGGACAAACCGTTGTTGGCTTGACACCGCTAGAAGATAAGTATGGTGGTATTTCGGCCATGTTCGATGTTAACAGTCATCGTCAGGCTGTCGGTGTCTCATCGGTAGCATTAAACCCGAATACCCTGGAAAACATTGAAGCAGAAGGCGAGGTTTGTGATGAAAATGCTGATGACTACCCAAAAGAAGTCTGTATTCAGCTGCAACGCTCAAGTTTATATTACTCGAATGCTGTTATGTGGCAACTTGATCAATCAGGAAGTATAACTGATATCATTGATTTAGGTACCGGTGTCACCAATATCGATGAGGACGACGAGCGTCCGTATACGAGTGCCGCTACGTCTATTAATGATGATGGATTAATCGTCGGTTATTCGCATTTTTGGTGGGATCGCAATGAGAGTAACCCATCAAAAACCGAACGTGTCGGACAATTTGCTGCGGTATTTCGGGATAGTGAAGTAATCGATTTTACTGATCGTGAGAATTATTTTGAATCTCGCGCCCTTGATATCAATAACCAAGGGATGTTTACCGGGTATATGTCCACCTATGTTAATGGTAAACAGCGCACAAAATTCTTTTACGCAAATGCGAACGATGAAACCATTACGCCGATATTTCCAACTGATTTCTTTAAAGGATCTGCAAGTTACCCTCACGCGATAAATGAGAACAACATTATTGTTGGTGAAGGCGAGGTAGAAACGTTTATCGACAGTGCTCAGACACCGCGTCGTCGTCACGGGTTCTTGTACGACATCGATTCAGATAGCTTTTACGATGTGAATCAGTTTTTAAGTTGCGATGACCAGCAAAGATACACGATTGTTGAAGCGCGCGATATTAATGAAAATAACGAAATCCTTGCCACAGCATGGGTTGAGGTTGATAAACGCGATGTTAAAGGTGACGTTGTTGACGGTGAAGTCGACAATGTACTTCGAGCTGTTTATTTGACACCTGTTGGTGTAGATGGCGCCTTCACTGTTAACGATTGTCGAGAAGAATTAGGGCAAACGGTAGAACGTAAGGGAGCGGGTATGGGCTTGTGGTCATTGCTGCTACTTGCCATTGCCGGACTTCGTCGTCGAATGTAGCAACCTATATGGTTGGTTGAAAAGAGCGCAGTGGCGCTCTTTTTTTTGTGTGAAATTCCGTGTAACACTGGCTTTATTCGATAATTTATTGGCTTTGATTGCCCGTGGCGTGCCTTAATTGACTTGTTAACTAAGGTAAACAATCGTAAATAAAGGTTAACAACCATACAGTAAGAAGGGGGTTTAGCATATAATGCGCCGGTTATTCACCTACCTTTTGACTTATAGAGGACGATCATGGCGGTATATGAGATAAAGCACCCATTGGTTCAACATAAGCTTGGCCTTATGCGAGCAAATGGCATTAGTACAAAAAACTTCCGCGAATTGTGTTCTGAAATCGGCACGCTACTTACTTATGAAGCAACCCGTACTTTAGAAACCGAAACGAAAACCATTGATGGTTGGCAAAATGCACCGCTTGATGTCGAGCATATCAAGGGTAAAAAAATCACGTTGGTGCCAATTTTGCGTGCAGGTTTAGGTATGTTAGACGGCGTTATGTCATTACTACCAAGCGCTAAAGTCTCGGTGGTTGGCTTATATCGAGACGAAGAAACGCTAGAAGCTGTGCCTTACTTTGATAAAGTCGTAGCCGATATTGAACAGCGCACCGCATTAATTGTCGACCCAATGTTGGCAACTGGTGGTACATTAATCGCGACAATTGACTTGCTTAAAGCCAAAGGTTGTAAAGACATCAAAGGTCTATTCCTAGTTGCAGCGCCAGAAGGTATTGATAAGTTACACGCAGCACACCCTGATGTCGATATTTATGTCGCGTCAGTTGACGATCATTTAAACGAAAAAGGCTACATTATCCCAGGCTTGGGTGATGCTGGTGATAAAATTTTTGGAACCAAATAATATGAATAATTTTGTAACTCCGTTACTTGGCTTACAAATGTTATTTGTAGCCTTCGGCGCACTCGTGCTTGTACCGATATTAACTGGTCTTGATCCGAATGTAGCCTTATTTACTGCCGGCTTAGGCACATTGGTGTTCCAATTGGTGACCAAGCGTCAAGTACCCGTGTTTCTAGCATCATCATTCGCGTTTATAGCGCCGATTTCATACGGTGTTGCGACTTGGGGTATTGCCAGTACTATGTCAGGTCTCGCAGCAGCAGGTTTATTTTATGTATTGCTAAGTGGCCTTGTTGCATGGCAAGGAAATCAAATCATCCACCGTATTTTACCGCCGGTTGTTGTTGCCCCTGTCATCATGGTTATTGGTCTTAACCTTGCGCCTGTTGGTGTTAATATGGCATTGGGTAAAACTGGTGATGGTGCTGTGCAATTAATCGATGGTACCACTGCATTGATCGTCTCGTTATCGGCGCTAAGTGTTACCGTGTTAGTATCATTGCTTGGTCGTGGTCTGTTTAAATTGGTGCCCATTTTAGCCGGTTTAACAGTTGGTTATATCCTATCGCTTTATTTTGGTATTGTTAACTTTGATGCAGTTAATAACGCCTCTTGGTTTGCGATGCCAAACTTCACCATGCCAGAATTCCACTGGGAAGCGATCCTATTTATTTTACCAATTGCTATAGCCCCTGCGGTAGAGCACATTGGTGACATTACCGCGATTTCAAGTGTTGCAGGTAAAGACTACTTAGAAAAGCCAGGCTTAAAGCGCACGCTTATGGGTGATGGTTTAGCCACCTCGGTGGCGTCATTTTTCGGTGGTCCACCAAATACGACATACTCTGAAGTAACTGGCGCGGTTGCGTTAACCAAATCATTTAACCCGCTGATCATGACGTGGGCTGCAGTCTTTGCTATCGCTTTGTCATTTGTCGGTAAAACCGGCGCTTTATTGTCAACCATTCCAGTACCGGTAATGGGTGGTATCATGGTCTTACTGTTTGGTGCCATTGCGGTTGTTGGTTTGAAAACCTTAATTAACGCACAAGTCGATTTAAGTAAGAGCAAGAACATGGCCATCGTCGCGGTTGCTTTAGTGTTTGGTTTAGGTGGTATGAGCTTTGATTTAGGCATATTCCAACTGCAAGGCATTGCGTTAGCCGCTATTTCGGCGATCGCATTAAACCTAATTTTACCTAAAGAAAAATCGTAAGACACACGCTGTTTTACCGTTGACGAAAAAGCTAGCAACGTTAGGTGCTAGCTTTTTTTATGTGCGTTTGAATATCAGTATGTAGCCACAAGTTATTGTTGACCTTATTGGTAAATTGCTATGGATACACTTGATATGGTTGTTGCGAGAAAGCGCACAATATAATCTTACGGCCTGTTAGACAGAATATAATACCAATCACATTAAGTTATTGCTCATTCAGTGAGAATTTAAAGGCTTTTAAGCAAGGCTTTGATTGCAGAGAATGGTTATTCCATTGTCAAAATCAGTTACGCAGCATAAACGCCTTTAAAACTCACCCGTAGGGAGTTTACCAGAGGCCCATTTACGGTCCTATATTTCATTAATATAGAATGACTATATCAATGAAATCTATGTTGTAACTGAACCTCTGCCCTAACTCTGAGTTGGGCACAAACTTAGTGTAATTGGTATAATACCAACAGCCAAGGTAACCTTTGTCGTGGCTGTAGTCCGTGTTTTAGGTACAAAAAAAAGGCAGCTCTAAGCTGCCTTTCTACACCAATCGCCTTGCTTAGAACGATGAGGTGTCGGTAAATAAGCCAACTTTTAAATCGGTCGCTGTGTAGATGACTTTACCATCAACTTCAACGGTACCGTCAGCAAGACCCATATAAAGTTTGCGCTTGATGACTCGCTTTAGATCGATACGGTAAGTCACTTTCTTCGCGGTTGGCAAGATTTGCCCAGTGAACTTAACTTCACCAACGCCTAATGCGCGACCACGGCCAGGGCCACCAGTCCATGCTAAGAAAAAGCCAACAAGTTGCCACATCGCGTCTAAACCCAAACAACCAGGCATAACAGGGTCACCTTTAAAGTGGCAATCGAAAAACCATAAATCCGGATTAATATCGAGCTCGGCAACGATTTCGCCTTTACCAAATTTACCACCTTCCTCGGTAATTTTTACAATGCGATCCATCATCAACATATTGTCAGCTGGCAGCTTAGAGTTACCTTCACCAAAGAAGTCAGTTGTACCTGCTAATATCAAATCTTGTTTGTCGTATGAGTTCTTTTGCTCAATCATGTTGTTCTCTAATTTATTGTTAGTTGCATAGTCATCAGGCGTCCTGAGACCAAAAAATACAGTCAGCACTTTAGCGTACAGGCGTACACTAAACAACAAAAAAATGTAAATTGATTGCAATTATTTAGGTTATCCGTAACCATATAGAAAAAACCAGAGAGGCTGCGTTATGTCTGAAAAAAAGCAAGTAAAAACAGCTCTGACCAATGCTGAAAAACAACAGCGTTTTCGGGAACGACAAAAGCAAAAAGGCAAGAAAGAAGTGCGTGGGTATTTAAGCGCTGAGGCGATTGAATGCTATAAATTGATCAGTGAGCAAACTGATTGGAATGACAGTACTATTTTATCTAATGCAATTAGAATTACTTATGCAGCCTATAAAAATGGTCAAATCGGCTTGTTAAATAACTGGCTAAACGAGAAAAAGTTATAACAATAAAGGAAACGATGTGATTACAGCACTGTTGGTCGACGATCATGAGCTTGTTCGAAAAGGAATTAAGCGGTTACTTGAAGACTCTCAAGCCATCAAGGTAGTAGCAGAAAAATCATCAGGTGAAGAGGCCGTCAGCTATTGTCGCGAGCATCACCCGGATGTCATTTTGATGGATGTGAATATGCCCGGCATTGGGGGATTGGAGGCGACACGTAAAATATTGCGCTATAACCCAGATGCGCGCGTTGTTATTTTAACCGTTCATGTTGAAGAGCCATTTCCAAGCACGGTGATGCAAATTGGTGCATCGGGCTTTCTCACGAAAAATACGCCGGCAAGCGAAATGATCCAAGCGCTCAAAGCGGTGTGCTGTGGACAACGCTATATTACCCCGGAAGTAGCCCAGCAAATGGCACTGGCATTAACGAATCAATCGGAATCAAATCCCTTGTCGATATTATCCGATAGAGAATTACAAATCATGATAATGATCACGCGTGGAGACAAAGTCGCGGCGATTTCCGATAAATTAAGCCTGTCGACAAAAACAGTTAACACCTACCGTTACCGAATGTTTGATAAACTGTCGATTAGTAACGATGTGGAGTTAACGCATTTAGCGATCCGTCATGGTTTATTAAAGGCCGACCAATTGTAACTTATGTCTGATATCGAAAACGTTTTTGATCACCAAGCCTTTTTAGCATCGGTTACCAACCAAAGTGGTGTATACCGGATGTATGATGGTGAGCAAAACGTCATTTACGTGGGTAAAGCCAAAGACTTAAAGAAACGTTTAGCCAGCTATTTTCGTAAGGATGTCGGCAGTGTTAAAACGCGAGCTTTGGTTAATCAAATTCGCGCCATTGATGTAACCGTTACCCATACTGAAGGCGAGGCGTTGATATTAGAAAATAATTACATAAAAAAATATCAACCTAAGTACAACGTGTTATTACGCGATGATAAATCATACCCATATTTATTGATCAGCGCTCATCGTCACCCTAAGCTTGGTGCACACCGAGGAGGAAAGCGCGTCAAGGGTGAGTACTTTGGGCCATTTCCGACTGCCGGAGCGGTATGGGAGAGTTTGCGCTTAATGCAAAAATTGTTTCCAATTCGCCAATGCGAAGACAGTTATTATCGAGCCCGCTCGCGTCCGTGCTTGCAGTATCAACTCAAGCGTTGCAGTGCCCCTTGTGTCGGCAAAGTCTCTGATGCCGAATATAAAGCGCAAGTCGATCTGGCTCGCCTGTTTTTGCAAGGGAAAAATGAGCAGGTAATTGCGAGCCTAGTGAGTAAAATGGAAACCGCTAGTCAGGCATTGGAATTTGAACGTGCGGCCAATTATCGCGATCAAATCGCTACGTTGCGTAAAGTTCAGCAACAGCAATTTGTTTCTGGCACCGCGGCCGAGCTCGATGTGATTGGATTTTACCGTCTTAAAAACCAAGCCTGCTTGCATATTCTATTTATTCGCGAGCAAAAGGTATTGGGAAGTAAGAGTTACTTTCCTGTGATCCCCAATGATACCAGTGATGAAGAAATTATCACGGCGTTTGTCGCCCAGCACTATTTAGGTGATGGCATTGGTCAGGACAAAATCGCCAAAGAAATCATTTTGCCGATGCCAATTGACGCGCAAGCGCAATTGCATGAGCTGTTATCTAAGCAAGCAGAGCATGATGTTAAGTTATCAGCCAACGTGCGAACAGAGCGAAAGCGTTATTTAACGTTAGCAAATACCAATGCCGAAAATGCACTGGCTGTAAAAAATAGTCACAAAGAGTCGATGCAAGCACGTTTTCGCGAACTGAATAATGAGTTTGATTTAGCGAAGCCGATTGAACGCATTGAGTGTTTTGATATCAGTCATACCATGGGTCAACAGACCATTGCCTCGTGTGTGGTGTTTAATACGGAAGGACCGTTAAAAAGTGATTATCGGCGTTACAATGTGCATGGTATCACCCCTGGCGATGACTATGCCGCGATGTCGTTTGCTTTGCATAAGCGTTATGGCAAAGTTAAAGACGGTGACAAAATTCCTGATATCGTGTTTATTGATGGTGGTAAAGGCCAATTGGCGCGAGCTGAAGACTTTTTTGCTGAACTTGGTTTGGCACAAACGCCGTTATTAATTGGCGTTGCCAAAGGCGAATCACGAAAGCCAGGATTGGAAACATTGATCATGGCGGGCTCTCATCAGCTTATTTCGTTACCGGCAACATCACCAGCATTGCACTTAGTGCAACATATACGCGATGAATCGCATCGTTTTGCTATTGCAGGTCATCGCGCCAAACGCGCCAAGGTGGCGAAGAAATCGACCCTTGAAGATATTCCAGGCATTGGCGCGAAAAAGCGCCAGGCCTTATTAAAGTTTTTAGGTGGCTTACAAGAAGTGAAAAAAGCATCGGTAGACGAATTAACTAAGGTACCAGGTATTTCGATTGAGCTTGCCAAAACCATAAAAGATCATTTGCAATAGTTTTGTGTGTTGTTGCCATTAAATAACGCGGGTAACGAGACGAGTGGACTGGGCCAACCTCAACACCTTAACTACAACAACCACTGAACAATCACTGTACATCTAGGCGGCGTCTAATAAAGGCTATATAAGAGTTGTATTACAAGAATGATAAACTTGAGCAGACCAACAAACAGGGCGTTAAGTCTATGATTAAACAACCTCACATTGATAATAATGCAACTAAACCATTAGTATCAGTCGCATGGCTACACCAGCACCTTGACGATGATAACGTATTGGTCATTGAATGTGACATGAATAAAATCATCGGCATCGAGCCGCTTGTGTATCAACACAAACCGGTTATTCCTGGTGCTTACTATGTTAATGTTGAAATCGACTTGTGTGACAGCACACATGCACAACTGCATAAAATGGCAAGCACCGAGCAAATGCAACGAGTATTTTTGAGCTTAGGTATTGATACAGATAGCGTTATTGTTTTATATGATGCGCAGGGCATTTATAGTGCGCCACGAGCTTGGTGGACGTTTAAATGCTTTGGCTTTCAACATGTTTATGTATTAAACGGGGGGCTGCCTGCATGGTTAGAGCAAGGCTTGCCAACCAGTGAAAGTTATCAATTCCCAGTGAGCGAAACCAATATACAGCGACAAGTCATCGTTGGTAATGATGAGGTTGAGTTAAACTCGCATATGCTGATAGACAAAAATGATATTTTGCCGGCGCTCAATCAAGGAGCAAAGCTTGTCGATGTGCGTTCAAAAGAGCGTTTTTATGGGCAGGTGAACGAACCTCGGCCCGGTGTTCGCAGCGGCCATATTCCAGGTGCTCAGTGTTTGCCTTTCACGTCACTATTAGCAAATCGTCGATATATCGATGATAATCAACTAGACGAGGCTTTTTCCAATTACGTTGATGCGACAGCGCAACCGTTAATATTTAGTTGTGGTTCTGGCATTACCGCTTGCATTGTCATGTTAGTAGCATGGCAAGTAGGTTTAACACATACCACACTATATGATGGCTCTTGGGCGGAGTGGGGCAGTGATCATTCCTTGCCTATCGCGACGGCATAACATCACTGTGTTATCCCAGATTAAGTCACTGATTGAAAAATAATTTACCATGTGTGTGTGACAAGTTTTCCTCATCATGTAAAATAGACGGTAAAACAATAGTTAATAAAACATTTATGTGGACCATTCCTAATCAAATTACTTTATTTCGGATCATCTTAATTCCGGTATTTATTGTCGTTTTTTATCTTCATGACATGATGCCCGAAACATTTTCAAAGAATTGGTCAAATTTTGCCGCCTTTGGTGTATTCTGGCTCGCCTCGATTAGTGACGGAATTGATGGCTATCTCGCGCGCAAGCTTAATCAGTCATCAAAGTTCGGTGCATTCATTGACCCAGTAGCCGATAAATTAATGGTTACCATATCGCTGGTACTGATCGTTTCTGAATATGACAATATATGGGTGACGATTCCTGCGGTTATTATGATAGCGCGAGAAATCATTATTTCAGCTTTGCGGGAATTTATGGCCGATCTTGGTAAACGCTCTAATGTTGCAGTTTCCGATTTAGGTAAATGGAAAACGGCGACACAAATGTTGGCATTAATGGGACTGATTTGGCAGCCAAACTACCCAATTCCGTTAATTGTGTTTGAATTGCCCGCTGACGTCATTATTTACTTAGCTTGGTTCTTCTATTTCTTGGCAACCTTGTTTGCCTTTATATCGATGGCACAGTATTTAAGGGCTGCCTGGCCAGACTTATCAGGAAAGTAGGCACTATAAACCTGATAAAAAAGCGCGTCGTGTGATCTCGATGCGCTTTTTTTTATAATCAAACATCGCGCATCAATATATATTGCAAAAGTTTTTTCTGAGTAACTGTTATTTTTGATGATTGTGAAAGATAATAAGTTCTTCTTAGGTAACAAAAAATAACCGATAAACTCCCGTTTTTAGTGAAAAAATCACCACTTTAGTTGATTTTTGAGCGAACGGAAAAAAAATGAAATTTAAGTGTTGACTCATCAATAGAACGATGTAGAATGCACATCCGTCGACAGGGAGTCGATACGGAAAAGCGGCTGTAGCTCAGTTGGTAGAGCATCACGTTGCCAACGTGAATGTCACGAGTTCGAGTCTCGTTAGCCGCTCCAATTTTTAAAGGGAATTTCATCACCAGCTTGTCGGTGTAAAAGGCGGGTTGGCAGAGTGGCTATGCAGCGGATTGCAAATCCGTGGACCTCGGTTCGACTCCGGGACCCGCCTCCATTCTGCCCGGGTGGTGGAATTGGTAGACACAAGGGATTTAAAATCCCTCGCTGGTAACAGCGTGCCGGTTCAAGTCCGGCCCCGGGTACCATTTTCATCGAGAAGCGGTGTAAAAAACTTAAATTAAGCGGCTGTAGCTCAGTTGGTAGAGCATCACGTTGCCAACGTGAATGTCACGAGTTCGAGTCTCGTTAGCCGCTCCAATTTAAAATATAGAAATAGATTACTAAGCGGCTGTAGCTCAGTTGGTAGAGCATCACGTTGCCAACGTGAATGTCACGAGTTCGAGTCTCGTTAGCCGCTCCAATCTACTTTTGAAACCACCATTGTAAGAACATGTGGCATATAATGCCCGGGTGGTGGAATTGGTAGACACAAGGGATTTAAAATCCCTCGTCTTAACGGACGTGCCGGTTCAAGTCCGGCCCCGGGTACCATTTACAAGATTATTGGTCTTGTATTAAAATGTCATGGTACACCAGTTCTACAATGGAAGGTAATTAAGCGGCTGTAGCTCAGTTGGTAGAGCATCACGTTGCCAACGTGAATGTCACGAGTTCGAGTCTCGTTAGCCGCTCCAATTTATATTTTTGATAATTCTATCTATGCGGCTGTAGCTCAGTTGGTAGAGCATCACGTTGCCAACGTGAATGTCACGAGTTCGAGTCTCGTTAGCCGCTCCAATTTTATCGAATTGTCATAATGTTGAAATATTTAAAGCGGCTGTAGCTCAGTTGGTAGAGCATCACGTTGCCAACGTGAATGTCACGAGTTCGAGTCTCGTTAGCCGCTCCAAATTTCTTTTTAAGAAATTCATCACCAGCTTGCTGATGTAAATAAGGCGGGTTGGCAGAGTGGCTATGCAGCGGATTGCAAATCCGTGGACCTCGGTTCGACTCCGGGACCCGCCTCCATTCTGCCCGGGTGGTGGAATTGGTAGACACAAGGGATTTAAAATCCCTCGCTGGTAACAGCGTGCCGGTTCAAGTCCGGCCCCGGGTACCATTTTCATCAGAAAGTTGTGTGAAACTAAAATTTGATTTAAAGCGGCTGTAGCTCAGTTGGTAGAGCATCACGTTGCCAACGTGAATGTCACGAGTTCGAGTCTCGTTAGCCGCTCCAATCTACTTTTTAACCATCATTGTTAGAACGTGGCATATAATGCCCGGGTGGTGGAATTGGTAGACACAAGGGATTTAAAATCCCTCGTCTTAACGGACGTGCCGGTTCAAGTCCGGCCCCGGGTACCATTTGTAAGGATTTAGCCTTGTATATAATGTCATGGTACACCAGTTCTACAATGTTTGGTCATTAGAGCGGCTGTAGCTCAGTTGGTAGAGCATCACGTTGCCAACGTGAATGTCACGAGTTCGAGTCTCGTTAGCCGCTCCAATTCTCTTCTTATGAAACCTGATTATTTCGCTCTATTTATCTTGATATGTGAATTCTTCACATGCGCCTTATCATGCTTCGTGTCTATATTTTTTTATGACTATGGCGTATGCTTAAATAAAATTCACAAGCAATGATTCATTTATGTTAAAAGCACTGTTATTGTCTAGCGTATTGCTCTCTCTTAGCGCCTGCCAGTCAGCGTACTATTCGGCGATGGAAAAAGTTGGTACTCATAAGCGAGATATCATGGTTGATAGGGTAGAAGCTGCCAAAGAATCTCAACAGGAAGCTCAACAGCAGTTTCAATCGGCACTAGAGCAACTGTCGACACTGATTGCCTTTGATGGCGAAGATCTGCAACGGCAATATGACATCACTAAAGACAATTATGATGATGCCCAAGATGCCGCCGATGAGGTGAGTGATCGCATTGATTCAATCGAAGACGTTGCTGATGCGTTATTTGTCGAGTGGCAAAATGAAATTGAACAATATAATAGTCAAACCCTTCGTCAACAAAGTCGTGATAAATTGCGCCAAACCCAAGGGCAGTACGCCACACTGATCCAATCTATGCGTCGTGCTGAAAGTTCGATGCAACCGGTACTTTCCGCATTAAAAGATAATATGTTGTATTTAAAGCATAATTTAAATGCAAAGGCGATAGGTGCTTTACAAGGGGAGTATGACTTGATTAAGCGAAATGTCGATGCATTGATCAAAGAAATGAACGCATCGATTGAACAATCGCAAAAATTTATTGACCAATTTGAACAAGGCTCATAGTACTGAGCCGACGTTTAAAAACATAGTAGTTAAAATAATAACAATAACACCATCAGCAAGCGGTGAGAATGAGGTATGTATGATGAAAAGAGTATTAATGATATTGGCGTTAACTATATTTTTGGTTTCGTGCGCAACAAGCTACAAGCCGGATGTTGATTATAAGCTTGACTACGATTTTAGTGCCGTAAACAGTTTTGCAATATTGGACCATACGCTTACTGAAACCGCTAAAGTAGATCAATTATCAAGTTCTGTTAGCAGTTTAGATTATGACCGTATTGCTTATGCAATTCGCGCAACCTTGCTGGATAAAGGTATGCAAGAGACAAGCGAAGATTTGGCAGACACTTTGGTTCGCTTTAAATTAATCACTAAAGAAAAACAAGAAATTAGAACCTATAATACCGGCTTTCATCATTGTTGGTATTGTGATCCATTTTATGATCGACCATTTGGTATGCGCCAAGAAGTGAAAGTGCGCAATTATACAGAAGGCACCTTAATCATTGATATGATGGATCCAAGCACCAAAAAGTCAATTTGGCGCTCTGTTGTATCCCAAGCCGTTCGTAAGAATGTTCCAGTGGTCGAACGACAAGCAAGAATACGCACATTAGTTACAACGATGCTTGCTGATTTTAAGCGCCCTACAGAATCACAACCCTAATTTGAATAACAAAAACGACCTATTTATTAAGGATGAACCATGGCAGAAGAAACGATTTTCTCTAAAATCATTCGTCAAGAGATCGCTACGCCGTTACTGTATCAAGATGATTTAGTAACGGCTTTTCGTGATATTGCACCAAAGGCAAACAGTCACATATTAATCGTACCCAACAAACTGATCCCGACCGTTAATGACGTAACAGAAGATGACGAAGTTGCGTTAGGGCGAATGATCACCGTTGCAAAAAAACTCGCAGCAGAAGAAGGCATAGCTGAAAATGGTTATCGATTGATCATCAACTGCAACCAACACGGTGGTCAAGAGGTATATCACATTCACATGCATCTTGTCGGTGGTGAGCCCTTAGGGACAATGTTAAACATTTAACCAAAGGCTCAAGAAAAGATGTAAAAAAGGCTGGGGAATTCCATTGGGATCGCCAGCCTTTTTTGTTAACGTTCAAGCCCAAGCCCGCAATCAAGATTGATAATAAGGTAAAGGCATTGAGTAGCTCACATTTACCAACCCTAATTAAAAGCGATAGCCAAGGGTAAATTCAAATTGCTCCATAGACACGTTTATCTGTTGTTGTTGATTCGCCGGGTGAATGCCGGTGACGTCTTTTTTCGGGGAATACATAACCGTTACGGCTAGTTTGTCGTTATTGCGTAATTGATATTCGTAACCTGCGGTGAAATGCCATTCTTGTACACCAGGCGCTAATATATTAAACAAAACTTCTGACTCTGGAATAGGCTGTTTACCATAGCTTATGCCCGCTCGAATGGTACCGTTACCACGTAGGTATGCCATACCCACTTTATTGACCCGCATATCACGCCAGCCAAATCCAGGCCCTTGTTTAGCGCCTAATAGAAAATCGGTTGAGCCCATCATAATATTGGCAAATGCTGGCATAAAACCATGGCCAATAGCGCTCACTTTGGCATATTCGATAGTTTGATGGTCGAATGTGACGGTTAAGTTTTCGTGTTGCCATGCGATACCAAGATTCCACGTCGTTGGGATATCGAAGCAGCCTTGGTCAGCAAATAGGCCTCGGTATTTGTCAAATTTAGTTAACGAGACAATATCTTGATAACTCGCACCCAATGTTACGTGTTCGTTTAGCTGGTGCACCAACCCTAGACGATAGCCATAACCATAACTGTTATCGTATCCTTGATCTGACAGCGCCTCTGGGGTTGATGAAAAGCTGGCGAAATTAGCTAAGCCTTTGGCTGCAAATCTTTGCTGGACGGCGATCGGGGCAAAGCCTAATTGGGTTTGCTCACTGACTTTGTACGAAAAAGAGGTGGAAATAAACAGTTGAGTTAAATCCACACCGGCATCTCCAGCACCAAATACCGACTGAGTATAATTGGTATTCATGCCACCTTGAGCAAACGCGGTAATGCTCATCGCCCACTTGTCATTTAATGTGGTTTTATAGCCAATGTTTGGAATAAAAAATGCGTTAGTATCTGATTCGGTTGCACCAATTGCCAACGGCATCTGTTGTTCCGAAATGTCTTCAGGTTGTTTACCAGATACTGAGAATTGACGGTCGGGAAGAAAGATACTTACATCCATACTTATTTGATCTTCAAGTTGCCATATGCTGGCAGGATTATAGGCGCCAGCAATCGCATCTTGTGCTGACGCGGTTGTTGCCCCAGCCATTGCTGCATTGTTGTGACCATACCCATGGCGAAAATAGCCGTTCGTGGCCAGTGCGCTTGCTGAATAAATACTCGTAAAGAGAATCGTTGCTTGGATTAAATTAAACTTCATTTCATATGTTCAAAAGTTATTATTGCGGAGGAGTTTATATGTTTTTGCTATATGTCGGTATGCCAAATTTAGATCCGACTTGTCTATGTCATAACGTATTTATATGAATGGGTCGTGATACCATTTCGCAAACAACAGAATTGACAAAACTATTGAACGTCAAGGCATGCCCAGATGAATTTGTGGGAGGTGGATATTCGTTCGTTTAAGGTACGTTCCCCTTGAATGCTATTTAGTCTGAGTGTTTGTATCTGACGTTAAAATGCGCTTGATAACCATCTCATAAAGTGTCAAATGATCTGCAATACCACTCCAGTCCCAGTGCATGTTTACTTCGTCATCAACGGAGTGAATCGCACCAAAAGGCAAACCGGGCGCCTCATGACCATTTAATAATTTAGTGCCTGTCCAAATTGTCCCAGCGGGTATGTTATGTGCTAAAAATTGTGCCGTATCAAATTTATCATCCATGCTATTTTCCCAGCCAGGGGATAAGTATTGCCAGCCAAGTTTTTCTGCAACGTGTTTAATGTTGGTTAAAAGCGCTGAAGGGCGTTTGGGCATAACAAAAAAGTCGAGTCGTTTACCTGTTACATTAAATCCGTCGATATTCAGGTTCGCTATGATCTGTTGTCTATCAAATAAAGGGTTATTAAGGTAGTAGTGAACACCTTGATGACCGATTTCCTCAGCGCCAGTTGCAATAAAAACGATGTGGTACGTCGGCTCAGTCATTTGACTTAATTTATTAGCTAAGGCGATAAGTGCAGCGACGCCAACGGCGTTATCCCTCGCACCATTGAATATTTTGTCTTCACCATGTAGTGATGGGTCTACTCCAAGGCCATCGTAATGGGCCGTGATAACAATGGATTTATCGGTGTCATTAGCTGCAGCTATATAGCCAATAACATTGGCATCAAACGATGCACTATCGCTAAGCGGGAACCTTTGTAAGTAGCCATTTCTATCATATGGTCGTAGGCCAATTTCTTTAAATTCATCGGCGATAAACTGTGCCGCTTTATCGGCAGTCTCGGTACCGGCTTTTCTACCCATTAAGGCATCAGATGCTAAATAGTCTGTCGTTTTTTGTAGGCGTTCAAGATCAAGCGCATAAAGGTTAGGGCAAAAAACTAAGAAAAAGGTGACTAGCGTCAGGATAAAAATATGTGACATAGATGGCCTTACAAGTTAAACACGTTGTTATCGTTTAAGATGCTGGAAGCTTCGGTTTGGTTTAAATGAGCGTATCAAAGAAAACACGTCAGATGTGTGTTGACGGGATATGGCTTTGACGTATTGCAGGAGAAATTAATTGCCTAGCACAATTCATTAGTGAACGAGCAGTTTTCATACCGCCGGTAAACTTTATTAGGCGATACAGCGTTTTAATGCGTCTGAATTGGTAAAAGTCGTTGTTTATGAACTACGCTGATTATATCTTGTTAACACGTTAATTTAGGCAACCAAGGTAATAAAAATGTCTAAATGATATATGAGGGCGATTATGGCAACCGGACAATTATATGCAAAACTTCTACTGATCAGTGCAAGTATCGCTTTTATCGCGTTTACACAAGCTGCTGATAAATCACCAAAGTTTGCTAGTGCAGAAGACTCAGACCCGAAAACCTTGGGGTTAATGCAAGGGTTCCCACCTAGTGCTGATAAATTGATAATGCAGCCGCAAACAAACTACTTTAGTTTTCCCAACTTACGCTGGACGGTATGTCACATTCGCGAACTATTGCCAACCAAACAAGTAAGCCGAGGGCTGGGTGCACCAATACCGTTTGAATACGCGCTAGACGATGCTATTGATGCGGTTCGTTTTACGCCAACAGGATCAGAAGACAGCATGACGTGGCAACAGGCGCTGTCCGCAAATTATACCGATGGTATGTTAATTTTGCATAAAGGTAAGATAGTTTATGAAAAATATATCGGTTGCCTTAATGAATTAGGCAAGCATGCGGCGATGTCGATGACTAAATCAATGACGGGATTATTAGCCGAAATTTTGGTCGCCGAGGGAGCACTTAATGAACACTCTATTGTAGCGACGATAGTGCCAGAATTAGCCAATAGCGCGTTTGGTAGTGCCACGGTACGCCAAGTAATGGATATGACGACAGGATTGAGTTATAGCGAAGATTACGGTGATCCCAATGCCGACATTTGGGTGTATTCAGCGGCGGCTAGTCCATTACCTAAACCTAAAGATTATCAAGGCCCTAATGGCTATTTTGAATATCTACAAACCGTTGCAAAAGAAGGTAAACACGGTGATGCGTTCGGTTATAAAACAATTAATAGCGATGCACTCGGCTGGATCATTTCGCGTGCAGCGAATAAAAGCATCACTGAACTACTATCTGAGAAAGTATGGCGTCATATTGGTGCAGAGCAGGACGGTTATATGACAGTGGATGGTAAAGGAGTGCCGTTTGCAGGTGGTGGCTTAACAGCGAGTTTAAGAGACTTAGGTCGTATCGGTCAATTGATGCTAAACGGTGGCGAATTACATGGTAAACAACTCTTCGCCAAATCCGTCGTCGACAATATTGCTTCAGGCGGTGACAAAGACGCATTTGCTAAAGCAGGCTATGGTAGTTTAGAGGGGGGAAGTTATCGCAGTATGTGGTGGGTTTTCCACAATGAGCACGGTGCCTATGCGGCGCGTGGCGTACATGGTCAAACCATATACATTGATCCAACGGCAGAGATGGTCATTGTTCGCTTTTCATCATTTCCTATTGCCAAAAACGCTTATATCGATCCGACATCATTACCAGCATATCATGCCGTAGCAAAATACTTAGTTAACAAAAGCAAATAATATGTCGGCATTACGTTATGTGATTTGTCTCCACTGTTGGTAGCTAAACTCGATTGATTCAACGTATGGTGAAAATTGAGTCTACGGCATCGATGACTTAAATGTGCATAGCTTGTACTGTCACTTGTGATATGCGCAGTAGCTATGTATCAGCTCAAAACTTGTGCAAAGCTAAGGTGGCCGTTGATGATTGTTCCAAACAAGTCAAACTTACGTCAGTTAACGCTTTGGCGACTTGCTTACCGCGTCAGGAGATTTTTCGATAAGTACGTGGCTAGCTATGAAGTTAGCAGAAGCGTTGTATATTGCTCAAGAATAGGAGGCTAGTGATGTCCACGAAAAATCCTAAAGCGAAGATTAAATCCAGCTCTATCAATAAAAAAGTGATCACCAAGGCAGATGGTTCGAAAGAATATCATTTAGAGTTCGAAATAGAAAATGTGTCGGATGATGATATCACTATTGTCATTTCAGATAACCCATGGTGGCCAAGTGACGATGGTGGTATGGGGCCCAAAGCGCATGAAGACCGTTCACCTTGGCTCGATAAAGATGGTAATCAAATTATTGATCCAGCAACCGGTAAAGCCGCCAGTAAACCTGATGTGAAAAAGCAGCGAAAAAAATCATTACAACGTTGGAAAAATCCCGATGCTGATGGCGATCCGACAATTAATGAGCATGATCCACTCAGGATCCCTAAACAAGGCAAGAAAAAAGTGGTGTTAATTTACGAAAGGGAACCCTGGGCGACGTACGCTGATATTTATGTCGTTCCCGAAGATTTTGAAATAACCGAAGATGTCGATGAGCAAGCGGATCTTCCCGAGTACGATGACCATTTAACGCGAACATGGAAGACTGTCAGCAAGCAAAGCTTTTATTGGCAGGGACCACATTCCACCGAGGCATTCGCTTATGCCTTACCATATCCTATGATTGTTCATGATAGTCATCATGGCGATATAGAGATTGTTATCGATGAAATAACAGGCTTACCACCAGGGGTGCAATTGGTACACGCATTTCCAGCAATTGGCATTGCCTATAGACTTGAATGTGGCGATAGAGGGACGTCCGGTTGTCTGCACCTCAAGCAGACGCAATATACGCCGCCAGGCGACTATGTTGTTGGCGTTCGTTATCATGTACATTGCCCACGTAGATTGAGTAATATCGAGCGTGTGTCACAATTTGACTTGCGGATTCCTGAAGCAGAGCGGGATGTTGATGGGTTTAATGAGCTGTTAGTTGGTTTTCTACGGTCGAATCAGTCTTGCTAGCGTATGTTAATTTAATCGCCACTGAATAAGATGCAATGCTTTGTCTAGGTCTTTGTTTTTTGTGTCAGCCTAGCGCTAGCTGTTTACAACATGGCGTTGTTGTTGAAGCCTGCCAAAATTAGCCAATAATTTTCATTGCCTTTATTAATCTACTTGTTAAAATCTAATTCGAACCAGGGGGTGTTTATCTAGGATTATGCCGAGATAAACTGAGATGCGTAGCAAACCCTTTGAACCTGAACCGGATAATACCGGCGTAGGAATGGTCAGTTTCTCCAATGAGTACGAGCGTGATTTGTATACAACGCATTGCAACGTACACTGCCTTTTTCTAGCCGGATCTCGACTTATATAACGACAAACACAAGAGATCTAAATGTTTTATAACAAATCTATATTGGCTGCAGTGATCAGTACGTCACTTGTGGCTAGCTTTGCGCATTATGCATACGCTGAGCAGTCAATAGAAACCATAACCGTACATGGTGAATTTAGGGCAAAGACGTTGCAGCAAAGCGCGTCCAGTTTGTCTGTTGTTGATGAGCAAGCTATTGCTGTACGGCAAGCACAAAATTTAGAAGAAATTATTCAAACCACAGCGAACGTTAATTTTGCCAGTGGTTCGAATAGAGCGCGCCATTATCAAATACGAGGCATCGGTGAGCGCAGTCAATACAGTGAGCCTATTAACCCATCTGTCGGGGTGATCATTGATGATATTGACTTTACTGGTATTGGTGGGGTTACATCTTTGTTCGATATTGACCAAGTCGAAGTATTGCGTGGACCGCAAGGAACCAAATTCGGTGCCAACGCACTTGCTGGCGTCATCAACATGGTAAGTAAGGCGCCAAGCTCTGATCTGCAAGGAAGATTCAAAGCACTGCTCGGTAATTACAATGCAACAGCACTTGCTGGTGCCGTGTCCGCAGCCATCAATGATCAATTGGCTTACAGAGTCGCAGTAGAGCAATATAACAACGATGGTTTTATCGATAATGTCTATTTAAATCGCGACGATACTAATCGACGAGATGAGTTTTCTAGCCGTGTTAAGCTGGCGTATAAACCCAGTGAGCATGTTGAGGTCGACACGACGTTATTATACATCAACTTCGATAATGGCTATGACAGTTTCAGCTTAGACAATACGAGGGAAACAAGATCGGATAAACCAGGTTTTGATAATCAACAAACCTTCGCCGCGAGTATCAAAGCACGTTTATCAGACGTGGGCTTTGCCAATATGGAATTGATCGCCACCCATTCTTCAAGTAACCTTGATTATGGTTATGACGAAGATTGGTCCAATCCAACGCTGTGCCGTGAGAATTCGTGTCCTTATGGTGATTACGCGTCAACCGATCATTATTTTCGCAATCGTCAATTAACCAGTGCGGAAGTGCGCTGGTTATCAAAACCATCATCACCGTTATTTGACACCACCGATTGGGTTGCAGGCGTTTATCTGAAACACGAAGATAATGACTTACAACGACGATATACCTACGCACCAGATTTTAGCTCACAATACTCAACATCGACGCTAGCTGGTTTCATCGAACTTGATACATACCTATCAGAGCGAGTTGAACTGACAACGGGTTTACGTATGGAGCATTGGCAATTGACATATCGAGATAATCAAGCCTTACGTAACGATATTGACGATGTTATGTGGGGGGGGAAGATTGTTTTGGCGTACCAACAAACAGCCAATACTTTGTGGTATGGGTCGGTTAATCGAGGCTTTAAAGCCGGCGGTATGAATACCGACGGTTCACTTGATGAGAAGCTAATGCCATTTTCTACTGAGCACCTGACAAATTACGAGCTTGGCATCAAGTCGAGCTTTGTCAATGACGAAGTGCGCATTCGCTTGGCCGTGTTTAATATGCAACGCTCTGACATGCAAGTAAAAACCTATTTACAATTACCACGCCCAGATGGTTCATCCGAGTTTATTACCTATTTGAGTAACGCTGCATCAGGTCGAAACTGGGGGGCGGAATTGGAAACCAACGTCGATGTCAGTGAAGACGTTGAATTTTATACATCCTTGGGATTATTAGACAGTGAATATCAGCAATTTATTAATGCCAATGGCGAAGATTATAGTGGTCAGCAGCAAGCTCATGCACCTAATTATCAGTATCATCTCGGCGTTAATTATTATCCGTTTGACGGCTTCAAAATTAACGTCAATATTGATGGCAAGGCTGCTTACTACTTCTCTGATACGCATCGCGATAAAAGTGATTCTATAACATTGCTAAATGCATCTATTCGTTATGATGCTGAGCCTTTTTTGGTGACACTATGGGGCCGAAACATTAACAATAAAGAGTATAAAACGCGAGGCTTCTTTTTTGGTAATGATCCACGTGATGGCTATACAGCGAAAGGCTACTATCAGTTTGGCGCACCAGCGGAATACGGTTTAACACTGGAGTATGTATTTTAATGATTAGCTTCCCGAACGTTGCTTTATTTATTCATGTATTGGTGAGGTAGGTATGCAAGCTTCAATTGATATTAGCCTTTATCCATTAGCGCAAAACTCATTCAAAGATGACATTTGGCGCTTTATTTTCGCATTACGAGAGGTCGAAGGGTTAACTGTTATCACCAACGGTATGAGCACACAAGTATTTGGCGACTATGATCTTGCTGTTACCAATGTGATGAAGCAAATTAAAGTCGCTCATCAACAACTCGGCAGTGCGGTTTTTGTTGTTAAATTTATTGCTGCCGAACAGCCATTAATACACCCTGAAAATGAACCTACTAACATAGAATAAAGGACGTCCTGTGTTTGAAAACAGTTTTAATTACTTCGTTAACGCCCCAGCCTGGGAATTACTGGCGGTAGCGCTTTCGGTTACCTACGTTGTATTGGTCGCTCGTAATAATGTTTGGTGCTGGCCAGCGGCATTAGTTAGCACACTGATATTCACCATCATTTTTTATGATGTGTCGTTATTAATGGAATCGTTATTAAACGCGTATTACATGATAATGGCTGTTTATGGTTGGTACCGTTGGAAAAATGCCCACTTTATTTTAGGTGACAATAGTTTACGTATTTGCACTTGGCGTTGGCAACGACATGTGTTGCTTATTACCATGTTATCGGTGATAAGCGTGGTACTCGGGTGGTTTATGGATAACTATACGCTCGCCGATTATGCCTATCTTGATACATTTACCACCGTATTTGCCATAGCCACGACCTATTTAGTCACCATAAAGCTTCTTGAAAATTGGTTTTATTGGATCGTGATCAATCTTGTATCGGTTTATCTCTATTTACAAAAAGGTCTTGAGCCCACTGCGATGCTGGCAATATTTAATGTTGTCATGTGCTTTTTCGGCATACATAAATGGTATGCAGATTATCAAGTGCAAGAAACCACTGGTAACCATGAACGCAGTTGATGCAGATATAGCGGCGATAAGCACGCGTATCGAAGACTTGATTGCTCAATGCAACATAGGGACTATGTTGCATTCGGTGGTTATATTACACGGCGGCTTAAGCAAGCAAACATGGAAGTTTACCACCGAACGTGGTGTATATGTTTACCAAAAAGGTAATGAACCATGGCCTTTGTCTGACCAGCTACTGCATATCCTATATAAAAACAACATAACCATTGAAGCTCTTTACTATAACGCTGAACAAGCTGAAGCGATTTTTGTACACATTGACGGGAAACAATTAGATCAACAGGGCATAACACGGCAACAACAAATCAATGTGTTAGCACAACGTTTATGTCGCTTACATCAAATAAAACTATCAGCATCGCTTAAAAATATTACCAGATTAGATCACTCGTCGTTGTCTGCGTTGCTCACCAATTTATTATCCAAGGTTGATGATGAAAAGTTGTTAAGGTTTTTAGGCTATGGGCGTCAGCAGATCAAGCAGTTGAGCGAGCGGCTGATTGATGCGCTGGAGATCGACGAGCAGCGCTTATGTGTTAATCACGGCGATGCAAATATGGCCAATGTGATCATAGCAGACAAAGATCTCCACCCCTGGTTTATTGACTTGGACTGTGCTTGTTTAGCTGAGCCTGAATACGATATTGCGATGTGTATGGCGATAAATGCATTAACTGATGATGAACGATTAGCGTTTGCACGCCATTATCAAGCCGGCATAGAGCCTAAAGATGTGAAAATTGAACATGAGAAGGTTACGCGTTACCTTGATATTTGTTTGTTAATCAATGCATTATGGTACTTTCCTGAATTTTCTCGTATTAATCAAATTTCACAAATTAAGGTGGCATTAGGTCATATCGATTCAGCTAAATCGATGTTGCATAGATGGTCGATGCGATAAAATACGCAATTGCTACGACTAACTACCGTGCGTTTCTCAAGCTGATAACAGATAATGAATGTCAGTGTTATTTAGAGTTTGTATTATTTTGAATTGGCAAGAAATATTTGAAAATCGTAATCGTTTCTTTTGGTTTTTACACATCGGTGGCTGGATAGGTTTTGCCTTTGTTCATTACTTAGGTTCACTGTTACACGATTTACGTGACTTATTTGTTTGGGTAATCTTCTTAAGCGCTTATGCAGGGGCGTTGTTTTCTTTACCACTGCGTTATGTATATCGCCGTGTATGGAATAGCTCACCATTAAAAATCGCTATTGTCGTCGTGCTGGCTTCATACATCTCGGGTGTTTGTTGGCAAGTGATAAAAAACGTTACCTACTGGGAAATATACAAGCACGGTTGGCGTCCTGATTTTTGGCTGTATTACACCAATGGCACGTTATGGTCATTTTATATCATGCTATCGTGGAGTGGTTTGTATTTTGTTTTTAAATACTACCAAATGTTGCAAACCGAAAAGCAGAAGGTACTGAGTGCTTACAGCATGGCTAACGAAGCGCAGTTAAAAATGTTGCGCTACCAGCTTAACCCGCACTTTTTGTTTAATACCTTAAATGCCATCTCGACACTGATTTTGGTTAAAGAAAATGACAATGCCAACAAAATGGTGACGCGTCTGAGCGAATTTTTACGTTATTCATTGGATATGGATCCTATGAAGAAGGTTACCTTGGCTCAGGAGATAAAGGCGTTACAACTTTATCTCGATATTGAAAAAGTCCGCTTTGAGGACCGTTTACAGCTGAAATTTGAGATCCAAGCAAATTGCCAAGACGCTTTGGTTCCGAGTATGGTGTTTCAACCCTTGGTTGAAAATGCCATTAAATACGCCGTCGCTGTTAGCGCAAATGGCGGCGTGATTGCCATTAAAGTGTCTCGGTTTGCCAACGATTTACTGCTTGAGTTGTCTGATGATGGCCCCGGCGCTGATATCGTTAATGGTGAATTATCAAGAGAAAAGGGCGTTGGTCTTAAAAACACCCGAGAACGACTGGCGGCATTATACGATCAAAATTATTCGATGGTGATCAGTGACAACGTACCTACAGGCGTTAAAATAAACATTCGAATTCCATATCAACGAGAGCAATAGTTGCCATGACAAAGTTACGGACCTTGGTGGTTGATGATGAGCCGTTAGCACGAAAAGGCCTGCAGATCCGATTGCAGGAGAATCCTGATATCGACATTATTGGTGAATGCGCCAATGGGATTGATGCGATTGAAACAATAAAAACGATGTCACCAGATATCGTCTTTTTAGATATTCAAATGCCAGGGTTTAATGGCTTCGACGTGGTTCAACAGCTGATGTCTTTGAAGATTGAAATGCCAATGATAGTGTTTGTAACGGCTTTTGATCATTATGCGATTAAGGCTTTTGATGTGCGTGCAATTGATTATTTATTAAAACCTGTCGACGATGAGCGCTTAACTAGGGCCATTAGTACGGTAAAAAGTGCGATGGCTGATAAACAAGCCTCACAGCATAAACAAAAGTTAGTACAACTGGTCAGTGAAGTAACGGGCAATGACTGCCAGCAAATTCTTGAAGATCTTGCGAGCAACTCGCCAGTAAATGTTAGCCAGTACTCCGATGTGCTGGCGATAAAAGATGTCGGCGAAACAACCTTGTTACCAACCAAAGATATCGTTTGTATCGATGCTGCTGGTGATTACATGTGTGTTCATACTCATAGTGATACGCACATTTTGCGTAAAACCATGAAAGAGCTTGAAGAGTTGCTTGATCCGCGACATTTTATTCGTATTCATCGCTCAACCATTGTAAACCGAAACTATATTGATAAATTTGGCAATAACGTCAATGGTGAATATTATCTGATATTGACGAATCACAAAGAGCTTAAAGTATCACGCAGCTATAAGGATAAGGTAAAACATGTCTTGCTTGGATAGGCTAATCGACATGGTTACGTTACCATAGTACCAGCTATTGTTAGCACATTGAGCTGTTGCCATAAATCGCCAATCAGCCGTTAGTAGCACAATGACAGACGAAGGTATTTACAGCGTTTCAATCATTATATAACACGTCATTTAATGCAAAACCGATGTGACGAAAAAGTCAGAGGACTTGATTATTGGCGAGTCGAGCAATATCTAATACCGACTCTTGGGCGTTCATCAGCTCGCTGTTCACTTGCTTATTCTTTGTTACCGCGTCTTTAAGTGGTACTTCAACAACATGACTTGAACGTTCGCCAAGCATTATCATCGAATTGTCGTGAACGATGCTTTCAACGGCAGCAACACCTAATTTAGTAGCGAGTATTCTATCTTTGGCAATGGGATTACCGCCACGTTGAATATAGCCCAATATACATGGTGTACAGTCTATGTTGGCATAATTTTCGAGATCATTAGCAAGCTGTTGAACACCACCTGGCCATAAGTTCTCTGCTGTAACGATCAGATAACTTGAACGACCGCGCAATTTTTTACAATCGTTAATGTGATGCGCGAGCTTTTGTAAGTGTTTCCCTGGGTTTTCGAAATTTTCAAAGGTGATGATTTGCTCTGCGCCAACGGCAATACCAACATTGAGCGCCAAGAAGCCACTGTGTCGACCCATGACTTCGATAATAAAAATTCGTTCAAATGCTTCCGCAGTATCGCGAATTTTATCGATGGCTTCTATTGCCGTTTCTACTGCCGTTGCAAAGCCGATGGTATAGTCGGTTCCATCGATGTCATTGTCGATGGTTCCCGGTATGCCAATTAATTGACCGTCATAGTATAGGTCAAGCTTTAATAAGCCATTAAACGATCCGTCGCCACCAATTACCACAAGCGCATCAACGGCTAAGTCATGTAATGTCTTCGCCGCACGCTTGATCCCTTGTTCCGTTTTAAATTCCGCACAACGAGCACTTTTTAACATTGTACCGCCACAATGAATGATATCTCGCACGTCAGATTCAGTTAATGTGCGATATTGCGTGTTGATCAGACCATAATAGCCGTGCTCAAAGCCTAATACACGAAACCCTTGTTGGAGTGCTGCAAGTGTGATTGCACGGATTGCCGCATTCATACCAGGGGCGTCACCACCGCTTGTCACAATACCTATGGTTTTACTTGGCATATTATTAAGCTCCTATCGTGCTGTTATGTATAGTCTAACGCATTGTTATCGTTAACCTATTATAATAGCGAAAGTTAACGGGTTAATTTGATGTTAATCAATATGCAAGCTATTTATACCAATTACACTAAGTTTGTGCCCAACTCAGAGTTAGGCCCGTAAATGGGCCTCTGGCAAACTCCCTACGGGTGAGTTTTAAAGGCTTTTATGCTGCGTAACTGATTTTGACAATGGAATAACCATTCTTTGCAATCAAAGCCTTGCTTAAAAGCCTTTAAATTCTCACTGAGTGAGCAATAACTTAATGTGATTGGTATTAGATTATCGTGGTTCGATGACGAGGTGATTAAAAGCTGAAGGGTAAACGTTTGGTCATACTCTTCTAGAGCACGTCAGAGGCTGACGTGAAAAGCTGGGGTAGTATGGAGTTGACTAAAGCAAAACGTGATAAAGGTGAATTAAATAGCAAAACCCAAAAAGGGCGGCTGGTTATGCGATACAATGTGCGCGGTTATTGCGACTATCGAGATCTCTAATCCAGATATTGTTTAATAGTTAATGACGGATGTTGTTTAGGTCTGTTTGTGTACTATCTGCACATGTTATTTTAGCTGTGCTAAGTCAGATGTTGTCGGTTTACCCGCTCATAAGTGTGAACAAGCCAGCAAGTAATGCTGGCTTGTTCGTTTTATGCTCTTGAGGCTTAGATAGGTGCATTAAATGGTGATGATTTTCATCGTGTTGGTCGCACCAACCGTCTCCATAGTGTCACCGTGGGTGATGATCACTTGATCGCCTTCATTTAGCTCAATAATACCCGCCGCTTTAACTGCTGCAATCGCATCTCGTGACAGCTTGTCTGAGGTTGACGTTGTGGTGTCAAAATAAACTGGGTAAACGCCACGGTAAATAGCTGTTTTCGATAGTGTTTTGTCATGACGAGACAGCGACAGAATAGGTAAGCCAGAGGTGATTCGAGACATCATTTTTGCGGTTTTACCGGATTCAGTTAACGCAACCAGTGCCTTGACGCTTTCCATATGGTTAGCAGCGTACATGGCAGCCATCGGAATAGTTTCAGAGATATCTTCAAAAATACAATCTAAACGGTGCTTAGAGGTGTTAACTGAACGTTGTTTTTCTGCACCGATACAGACTTTTGCCATCGCTTTTACGGTTTCAACAGGGTATTTACCTGCCGCGGTTTCAGCACTTAACATAACGGCATCGGTACCATCGAGAACGGCATTAGCAACATCCATTACTTCTGCACGAGTCGGCATTGGCTGGGTGATCATCGTTTCCATCATTTGTGTTGCGGTGATCACAACACGGTTTAATTGACGAGAACGCGCAATGATATGTTTTTGTTTGCCAACAAGCTCGGGATCGCCGATTTCAACGCCTAAATCCCCACGAGCAACCATAACAACATCCGATGCCAGAATGATATCATCCAAGACTTTTTCGTCGTTTACTGCTTCTGCACGTTCGATTTTTGATACCAATTTTGCTTGGCAACCGGCTTCTTGTGCCAGCATACGTGCTTCACGCATGTCCGCAGCATCTCGAGGAAATGACACCGCAAGGAAGTCTGTATTTAATTTGGCAGCCAGCTTAATGTCTTGTTTGTCTTTATCTGTTAAGGCTGCAGCGGATAAACCGCCACCTTGACGGTTAATACCTTTGTTGTTTGAAAGTGGGCCACCAACGGTCACAACCGTATGCACTTTATCGCCGTCAATGCGTTCAACCTGTAATTGAACACGGCCGTCATCAAGCAATAAAACATCACCAGTTGATACATCTTTTGGCAGCTCTTTGTAGTCGATACCGACAGCTTGCTGGTGACCTTCGCCTTTACCCATTTGTGCGTCAAGGGTAAATTTATCACCAATTGCAAGTTGGATTGGACCATCTTTAAAGGTTGAAACGCGAATTTTTGGACCCTGTAAATCACCTAGGATGGCGACATAGACACCAAGCTCTTTGGCAACCTTACGTACGTTCTCGGCACGTTGCATGTGGTCTTCAGGGCTGCCATGAGAAAAATTGAGTCGAACAACATTGACGCCTGCGGCAATCACGTCTTTTAATACATTAATATCATCAGTTGCCGGACCTAGCGTGGCAACAATTTTGGTTCTTCTTGGCATGAGTTAATACCTTATCTATTACTATTTATCACTGCGCTCAAAACGTGAGCTACGTAAACTATCTTTGACTTTTTTCAGGTTATCGCGGAACTTTGCACCACGACGAAGGGTAAAGCCGGTCGCTAAAACATCGACTAACGTCAACTGAGCGATACGCGAAGCCATCGGCATGTATAAGTCGGTGTCTTCCGCAACGGCTGGCGATAAGACAATGTTACATTCTTTTGCCAGAGGTGAATGTTCATCGGTAATACCAATAACAATAGCATCATTTTCACGAGCGACACTGGCAACATCGACTAGCGATTTGGTACGACCGGTGTGAGAAATAACCACCACTACGTCACCCTGATTAGAGTTAATCGCACTCATACGTTGCATTAACACGTCATCAAAATAGACGACAGGGACATTGAATCTGAAAAACTTATTCTGTGCATCATGGGCAACGATGGCAGAAGCACCTAAACCAAAGAACGAGATTTTATTCGCTTGCGTTAATACATCAACACAACGATTAATGAGATTAGGATCAAGACTTTTTCGCGCCATCTCCAAATTAGCCAATGTCGATTCGAAGATTTTATTAGTGTACTCTTCGGCACTATCGTCTTCATCAACGTGGCGATTTACATATGGTGTACCATTTGCCAACGACTGAGCAAGATGCAATTTAAAATCGGGGTAGCCTTTGGTATCTAAGCGACGGCAAAAGCGATTAACGGTTGGTTCACTGATACTGGCTTGTTTAGCCAGTGATGCGATACTTGCGTGAATAACACTTGAAGGGTTTGCTAAAATAACTTCGGCAACTTTTCGCTCTGACTTACTGAACGAGTCAAATTCGTTCGTAATCTTTTCTAATATATTCATCAATCAGACCTCGTACGTACAATTACTTGTGCACTTACAAAACAATAGCCATTCGACCGCACTTGTTATACTTATTAATGAGTTATACTGTACTTGCCTTGATGTTAGGCGTGTCGATGGTTAAGACTTATGACATTACTTTAATCCATTTCTATACAATAACATAGCATTTTGTAAAAAAATTTCATAAATACTTTCATTTTATTGAAAGGTTTGCATACTTTGACCTATGTTTTGTTGTCTTATTTAGTGGTTTTAGTACAAACCTATAAATATCGGTGTTTTCGGTGAAACTTTGCGCTGTAATTAAATTACAGAAAACTCTTTACCTGGCAAGACAAAATGTTTAGATTAATATAAAATGTAGTTTATTTTCAGTTGAACTAGAGATACTTTCCTATGATTCAAGTAAACCCCAGTGCTGCCGAACAAATCGTCTTATTTGGTGCAGCGGGTGACCTTTCAAGACGAAAACTTTTTGCCGCGTTATATCATCTCTTCAAGGAAAATCTACTGGTTGAAAACGTCAATATTATTGGCGTAGCTCGACTTGACATGGACGATAAAGAATTTCAAAAATTTGTCAAAGAGAGCTTACAGACTTTTATAAAAGACCAGTTAGACGATGATGTAGTAGAACAATTTATTACTCATTTCAGTTATGCCAAATTAGACTTCTCTGACGTTAAGGGATACAAGGCATTAGCTAAAAAAATCCGCAAAGATGCCTACGTTTTGTATTATCTTGCTACCCCGCCAAGCATTTATGGCATGATCGCCGATGGTTTAGAATCGCAACAACTTAATAATGAATTTGCCCGTGTGGTAATGGAAAAACCGATTGGTTCTGATCTTGAATCGTCAAAAGTTATTAACGATCTCGTTAGCCGTCACTTCGACGAACCACAAATCTATCGCATCGATCATTACCTTGGTAAAGAAACCGTTCTTAACCTTATTTCGTTACGCTTTGCTAACTCGTTATTTAGCAGCAATTGGGATCACAATTGCATCGATCATGTGCAAATTACGGTAGCTGAAAGTGTGGGCATAGAAGGCCGCTGGGGTTTTTATGATGACACAGGGCAAATGCGAGATATGGTTCAAAATCACTTGCTACAAATCTTAAGTTTGTTAGCAATGGAACCACCAACAGATTTGTCAGCAGAAAATATTCGTGACGAAAAATTAAAAGTCATAAAAGCGTTGCGCAAAATTGATCGAAGCAATGTTCATGACAAGACAGTTCGTGGCCAATATACCAAAGGTTTCTTAAATGGTAGCGAAGTACCAGGTTACCTTGAGGAAGAGGGGGCGAATGTTAACAGTACAACCGAAACGTTCGTAGCCATTAAAGCTGAAATTGATAACTGGCGTTGGGCAGGTGTGCCGTTTTATTTGCGCACAGGTAAACGTATGCCACAAAAATACTCTGAGGTTGTGATTTACTTCAAGCATCAACCGCATAATATTTTTGGTGACAGTTATAGTGAATTACCTCCGAATAAGTTAGTTATCCGCCTACAGCCAGATGAAGGCGTAGAGTTATCGGTAATGAACAAAGTGCCTGGTATTAGTAAAGAATTAGAAATTCGCGAAGCGAAGCTAGATTTGAGCTTCTCAGACTTTGCCGATGCAACGCGCGTTGTTGATGCCTATGAACGCCTTATTTTAAGTGCCATCAATGGTAATGCTGGCTTGTTTATTCGTCGTGACGAAGTAGAAGCATCTTGGGAGTGGGTTGATTCAATCATGGCTGCATGGGATTCATCAAACGAACCACCTAAAGGTTACGCCGCAGGCTCTTGGGGTCCGGTATCTTCTATTTCATTGATTGCACGCGACGACAGAAATTGGGACGAATGAATGTTTAACAATAATAATTTTAGCTCTCGCGCAGAGCTTGACAATGCATTTGCAAAGCAAGTAGCAGCGCAGTTACAAGATGCCATTAGCAAAAATGGTAAAGCGAGTATTGCCTTTTCTGGCGGTAGCACACCCAAGGGATTTTTTGCGGCTTTGTCCGAGCAGGATATTGCATGGGATAAAGTGACCGTGACATTAGCCGATGATCGTTGGGTCGCAACGGACCATCAGGATTCGAATGACAAGTTGTTACGCGAAAACTTATTACAGAATAAAGCGAAAAAAGCGACCCTGTTCTCTTTGGTTGAAAATCAAGACTTTGATTCTCAAATCCTAGCGAATAAAAATCAGCAAGCTCAATCATTATTACCACTTGATGTGGTGATCTTAGGTATGGGTGAAGATGGTCATACGGCGTCAATATTTCCGTGTTCAGAGCAAGTCGAGCAGGGCTTAGATGAGTCTGTTGCACCTTGTTTAATGGCTACGCAACCAACGACAGCGCCATATCAGCGCATTACTTTTAACTTTCCGGCATTAATCGATGCGTCACACCTGTACCTTCACATTGTTGGTGACAGTAAACAGCAGGTCTTAGAGACTGCGTTATCATCGAAAGACGCGATGGCTATGCCAATACGTGCATTCTTACATCATCCGGAAAAAACTATAGATATCTTTTGGGCGGAATAACCATGGTAAAACCACAAATTCAAGCCGTTACTGAGCGTATTATTGAACGCAGCCGAGCAACGCGTGCTCAGTATCTGGAAAAAATTAATCGTGCTAAATCTGACAAAGTTCATCGCTCTGTATTGTCGTGCGGTAACTTAGCGCATGGCTTTGCAGCTTGTTCAAAGCAAGACAAAGAAAAGCTTACTGGTTTAAATCACAGCGATATTGCTATCGTATCGGCTTATAACGATATGTTATCTGCACATCAGCCTTATGAAACGTATCCGCCTATCATTAAAGAAGCGGTAGCGGAAACCGGTGGCGTGGCCCAATTTGCTGGTGGTGTACCAGCGATGTGTGATGGTGTTACCCAAGGTCAACCGGGTATGGATTTAAGTTTGATGAGCCGTGATGTGATTGCCATGTCGAGTGCTGTCGGTTTATCACACAATATGTTCGATGGTACCTTGATGCTCGGTATCTGTGACAAAATCGTGCCGGGCTTATTGATTGCGGCAATGACATTTGGTCACTTGCCGACTGTGTTTGTTCCAGCAGGTCCAATGCCATCTGGGCTACCGAACAAAGAAAAAGCGCGTGTGCGTCAGCAATTTGCTAAAGGCGAAGTTGGTGAAGACAAGCTACTTGAAGCGGAATCTGCATCGTATCATAGCCCAGGCACGTGTACCTTTTATGGTACTGCCAACTCAAACCAATTGGTTGTTGAGATCATGGGCTTGCACTTACCGGGTTCATCATTTGTTGCCCCAAATACCGAGTTACGTGAAGAGCTTACCAAAGCGGCCGCTCGTCAGGTTACGCGTTTAACTCAGCAATCAGGTAATTTTATGCCGGTTGGTGAGATGATCGATGAGAAATCTATCGTTAACGCGATTGTTGCATTGCTTGCCACAGGCGGCTCAACCAACTTAACAATGCATATTATCGCTTTTGCAAAAGCGGCGGGTATCATCATCAACTGGGATGACTTTGCTGACTTATCTGATGCCGTGCCATTAATTACCCGTATTTATCCAAACGGTTTTGCCGATATTAACCAATTCCAAGAAGCTGGTGGGATGGCATTAGTGTTTAAAAAGCTTATTGCTGACGGTTGCTTACACGAAGATGTACAAACAATCTGTGGCCCAGGTTTAGATAAATACACGCAAGTACCAACGTTACAAGACGGTAAACTTGTTTGGGTTGATGGTCCGGATGTAACCGGTGATGACGGTATTATCGCAAAAGATGGTGAACCATTTAAAGCCGATGGTGGCTTAAAACTTCTTAAAGGTAACTTAGGTCGCGCAGTGTTAAAGACCTCTGCATTGCGTCCTGGTACCGAAGTTGTTAAAGCGCCTGCCGTTGTGTTTGAAGATCAACATGATTTAGAAAAAGCGTTTAAAGCGGGTGACTTAGACAAGGACTTTGTGGCTGTCGTTCGTTTCCAAGGTCCGAAAAGCCGTGGTATGCCTGAGCTACATAAATTAACTCCACCATTAGGGGTGTTGCAAGATAAAGGTTTCCACGTGGCGCTGTTAACCGATGGGCGTATGTCTGGTGCCTCAGGTAAAGTGCCTGCTGCAATTCATTTGGTTCCCGAAGCATTAGACGGTGGGCTCATTAATAAAGTACAAAATGGCGACATGATCTTAATTGATGGCGTTACAGGTGAACTCACCTTAATGGTCAGCGAAGAAGAACTTGCTAAGCGTGAACAAGCACGTTTTACCGCATACGCAGAGCATCAAGGCGTTGGTCGTGAAATGTTTGGCTTCATGCGAATGAATTTAAGTAGTGCCGAAACGGGTGCTTGTTCACTATTTCATGACGGAGATCTATAAATGTCGGCAGGTGTAATTAATGTAGTCGCTGATATTGGTGGTACTAATTTACGCATCGGTATGGTTCAAGCCGATGCGAGCATCGAAAATTTAAAGCTATTCCAATGCGCTGAGCACGGCAGTTTACAAGAGGTGTTAGAACTTTATTTTAATGAGTTTAACATTGACAGTCGCCAAGTGAATGCCTGCTTAGCGATTGCGTGTCCTGTTGATCAAGACTTGATCAGTATGACCAACTTGCCGTGGGAATTTTCAAAATCTCAATTAAAAGCAAACTTGCAATTGAATCGTTTATACTTGATTAACGATTATACGGCGATTGCGTGGGCTGTACCGCAGCTGAGAGATGATCAGAAAGTTAAAGTAGGTGGTGGCGAGTCTGTTGCGCAAAAGCCTATCGCGATTTGTGGTCCGGGTACTGGATTAGGTGTTGCTAACGTTATTTGGGGCAATGACCAGTGGGTGAGCGTAGGTGGTGAAGGAGGTCATGCCGACTTTGCCGCCGTAGACGAAACCGAAATTGAAATTTTACGATTTTTAAATGGCAAATACCCACGTGTATCGTACGAGCAACTATTAAGTGGCTTAGGTATTGAACAAATTTATCAAGCGTTATGCCACATTAAAGGCGTTGATGCCGAATCGCTACTTGCGAAAGACATTTCTGCTCGTGCGTTAGATGGTGAATGCGATATTTGTTCACAAGCATTGCATCAGTTCTGTAAGACCTTAGGCAGTTTTGCAGGCAATTTGGCGCTTACAACTGCTGCGTTTGGCGGTGTGTACATCGCTGGCGGCATTGTACCTCGCTTTATCGAATTTTTAGACAACAGTGAATTTCGTGAGCGTTTTGAAGCAAAAAATCGTTTCCGAGCATTCAACGAAGCGATACCAACGTATGTGATCACTGAATCACAACCAGGTATTTTAGGCGCGAGCGCTTACCTTTTACAAATGAACAGTAATGAGGCCTTATGACTGTAACTAATACATGGCTAACTCAGCCAAAAGATGTTTTCGCTATGGGCTCTATCGTCCCTGTTTTGGTCATTGAGCACGTTGAAGATGCAGTACCTATTGCTCGCGCATTGATGAAAGGTGGTATTAAGGTATTGGAAGTAACGTTACGTACACCTAATGCCTTAGCCGTTATCAGTGAAATTGCCCGAGAAATACCTGAAGCTATGATTGGTGCTGGTACGGTAATTAACCCTGAAACGTTTCAACAAGTTGTTGAAGCGGGTGCTAAATTTGCAATTAGCCCGGGTTTGACTCGCGAGTTATTAGCAGCGTCTAAGTCATCAACCGTACCTCTGATCCCGGGTATCGCTTCAATTTCTGAGCTAATGGTAGGTATTGACGCAGGCTTTGATCATTTTAAATTCTTCCCAGCTGAAGCTATTGGTGGTGCTAAGGCGATCAAATCGATTGCGGGTCCGTTCCCAAATATTACGTTCTGCCCAACAGGTGGTATCAATCAAGATAATATGGGCAACTATTTATCACTTAACAGTGTTAAATGCATTGGCGGTTCGTGGTTGGTCCCTGATGATGCGGTGAAAAATAAAGATTGGGATCGCATTACTGAAATTACCAAGAAAGCGGTAGAAGCCGCAGCAAAATTTAAGTAATTTGCGCGTTATATTATCGTTTTAATAAAAAACCGAGCTCTGCTTTAATGCCGTTCACTTAAGGTGAGCGGCATTGTTTTTTCTAGGATAACGACTAGGTCGTTTTTTTACACTCCTTGGGAATGTTCTTTGTCTTCTCGGTTCTAATATGAGGCTTCCAGCCATACTATAGAAGCTTTTAAGGTGCTGTGGAACTGCGCCTGGCGATGAGTAAGGAAGACCGACTAGCAATCTCATAATATGAGCAAGCGCGCCATTAAAGCTGAGCTGATACGGTAAATAGTCGCCTTTGAGACTGTAGCACATCTGGACCATTTGATACCGAATGAGGTTATAGGTTAACAGTACGCCCCAGAGCTCCTGTTTGACGAGTTCGGGTAGACGACTTCTCAATGTCAATCTGTTGCCAAACATATATTGCTTCTGCTCCCTGTAGCCAAGTTCAATTTCCCATCGATGACTATATAAATCGGCTATGTCCGCACTAGGATAGCGCATAGGGTCAACCATGGATGTAAGCACATCATATTGCTTTCCCTTTACCGTTCTGGATATCAGTCGGACAATAAGCTCTTTTGGTAACTCAGGAAATAGTTTTCTCGCTCGGGGATTGCTTGTCAGTTTGATAAGCTTATCCTGACGACCTAACTTACGTATAACTTCATATTGAGTATTCTTTTTTAACGGTATAAGCCAATGGCGTTCAGTCCCCGTTGTTTGCCATTTGTGCAGCAAGCCAAGCGAGTAAAAACCACGGTCAAATAGGGTCAGACTATTATCTGGTGTCGTTTCAATTAATTGCTGGGCCAGTACCATTTCATTCACGCTATAACAATCAAATGCGCTGCCGGTAATTAAATGACTGCTTAATTCCATTTGGCAGACCATACGTACTTGTGGATACTGGGTTTCAAGACCATCACGGTTAGTTGGCTTAAGGAAGGATTCATTATTCTGTGGCGTATCTTCTGTCCGCCAAACTACCCCGTCTACGCCTAACAACGTTAGCCCATTCCACGTCGGTAATTTTGCATGTTCATACCAATGACGTCCCGTACATTCAAACAAAGCTTTGGCAGCCGCCTCTCCTAAATCCTTTCGACGTTGAGTGAGCGCGCTTGGAGCAACAAAAGGCTTACCTTCTCTATCAACAATATCAAGCATGTTTACTACATCTGCCATAGACTTGTCGTTATAAATAGCCATACCGACAAGTAACCATGCCATAGATTCTAAAGTTAACTTTCGCTTTCTCAGCGTCACAGTATCCGAAAGCTGATAGGCCTCTTCGATGAGTTTTAACGGCAGCATGTCTGCCAATGTTTCAACTTGATTGGGCTTGAAGTTGTTGATGATGTCTAGAGCCTGAGATACGTGCATAAAAAAATCCGATAAACGATGTTTATCGGATTTTTACATACTGTGCGGATCGTTCAACTGATCCTTTTAATAATGCCTAACTGATCGGCATTAGAGCTCTGCTCGGTTTTTTTATATTCCTCTTGACGGTATTTGTTAAATACGGGACCGCGGTGATATCAGTCCTCAATAATCACATTAACACCTCGGTATAGAACTCATGACTCATTACAGCTGATACTTACTGTCCTTGGTGACCATAAAGGACCAATAACTAATTGAGAACCAAAGTCTGCTAAGCCATTTACAAATGACGTTTCTGTTTTTACCGTTACCCATTCCTGTTCGTCACATGTACTTTTCAAATCAACAGGAGATGAGCCTTCATACAGTGCCAATATAAAGTTGTGATGCCACTGTTCTTTTGCCACGCTGGCTGTCGTTTTTATCGGTGTTTTATCAAAGTGAATGGTCGTACATGCAGACATAGAAAACATAGCGATTAAAATTAATAACTTTTTCATGATTCTACTCCAGATTCCTGGCACCAAACTTTTACCGAATGAGGAGCATAAACACCTAAGGTGACAATACCTAACACGCCGTCAATAAATGTTTGTTGAGATTGCATTTGTGTAACCTTTTGATCACCGCAAATCTCAGTAACATTTACTCTATGCTCGCCAGCAAGTCCCCATAAAAAAAAGTGCTTTGATTCTTGGTATGATGGTTTGGTTGAAAGCTTCACCGTTTGTTCTGGTTGTATGGTAACGGTTGCACATCCTGATAGTACAATGCTGGTTGCCAGCATTAATTTCTTAATCATATTTAACTCCTTGAAGATAAAGAAATACCTGTAGATACAGGAGTAAACACGATATCAGAAAAATAATTATTATTAACTATTTTTTTACATCATTTGGAGCTTTACACCTGAACAGTGTGATTTCACTATTAGTATCAATTTTACTTAGTGTTTAATGATTGTCTTTTTTCTTGGCAAAAAAAACGAGCCGCTATGGGCTCGTTTTCAATCAGAATTGCGTTGCCTTAAGCATCGTAGGCAAAAATATGCTCAGCTAAGTCCAATACTTTTTGTGAATAACCCATTTCATTGTCGTACCAAGATACAACTTTTACGAACGTGTCCGTCATGGCGATGCCTGCAGTGGCATCGAACACGCTAGTGCATGATTCACCAATAAAGTCGTTAGACACAACGGCATCTTCGGTGTAACCGATAATACCTTTTAAAGCACCTTCTGACGCATCTTTTACAGCCTCACAGATTTCAGCGTAGGTTGCTGGCTTTTTCAAATTAACAGTAAGGTCCACAACCGATACATTTGGTGTTGGCACACGAAATGCCATACCGGTAAGTTTACCGTTAAGCTCAGGAATAACACGACCAACAGCTTTTGCTGCGCCCGTTGATGAAGGAATGATGTTTTGACCAGCACCGCGGCCACCACGCCAGTCTTTTGAGCTTGGTGAGTCAACGGTTTTTTGCGTTGCAGTGGTCGCATGAACCGTGGTCATTAGACCGGTTTCGATACCAAAGTTGTCGTGCAGTACTTTAGCAAGCGGTGCTAAACAGTTGGTGGTACATGAGGCATTCGACACAATGTCTTGACCTTGATACGCATCAAAGTTCACACCAGCAACAAACATTGGTGTTTCATCCTTAGATGGTGCTGACATAATGACCTTACGAGCACCCGCTGTTATGTGCTTACGTGCTGTTTCATCGGTTAGGAAAAGTCCCGTAGACTCTACAACAATTTCAGCACCTACTTCATCCCACTTTAAATCTTCTGGGTTACGCTCTGCGGTGACTCGGATTTCATTGCCATTGACAATCAGTTTGTTGCCTTTTACTTCAACCGTACCGTTAAAACGACCGTGAGTTGAGTCGTATTTTAACATGTAGGCCATGTACTCAATATCGATCAAATCGTTGATAGCAACAACTTGAATATTATCTCGCTCACAAGCGGCACGAAAAACCAAGCGGCCAATTCGACCGAAACCATTGATTGCAATCTTTTTCATCGGAAAAATCCTTCGTTTTCAATTAATGTAGTAAAATTACAACAAATAAAGAATATATCAAGTTTTATTTACCATTTTATGTAGTTTTATTAGATTTAGTAAAAACTTAGGTATCAATATTACATATTGTCTTCAATTATGGCAGAATACGCGCAAAATTTTGTGGCCTGTGACTTATTGTTATTTCAAGGCGTGCCTCGCTTAGCGCTTATCCTTTGCTAAGATCTTGATTGCGCTACCATTACCCGATGAAATCACACCGCAAAATAAAATCGCTGTATTTTTATGGAAACTTATAATATGTCTGAAAACACCACCAAGTGTGACATTGGCTTTGTAGGCCTGGGCGTTATGGGTAAGAATTTGGTTCTTAACCTAGCAGATAATGGTTACAAGATCGCGGCATTTGATCTTGATTCAGAAAAAGTCGCTGCGGCGATGGCACAAGACGTTGCTGAAAATCCTACTAAGGAAGCTCGCGTTATTGGTTGTTCTTCATATACAGAGTTGTTATCGCAACTTAAATCTCCTCATTTAATCGTATTATCTGTACCGGCTGGTGCCGTGGTTGATCAAGTATGTCAAAACCTGATTGGTGCGGGTATTCACCCTGATGATATCGTTATCGATACTGGTAATAGCTTATGGACAGATACGGTTGAGCGCGAAGCGAAATATAAAGATAACTTTATCTTTTTCTCATCAGCGGTGTCTGGTGGTGAAGTTGGCGCGCGCTTTGGTCCAGCACTGATGCCAAGTGGCTCTGCGTATGCATGGACTCGTGTTAAGCCAATTTGGAGTGCTATTGCTGCTAAAGTTGATGCACAAACGGGTAAGCCACTTGAACGCACAAAACCTGGTGACGTTGTTAATACTGGTGAACCATGTGCCGATTACATTGGTCCAGCAGGCGCTGGTCATTATGTAAAAATGGTACACAATGGTATTGAATACGCTGACATGCAAATGATCTGTGAAGCATACCATGTATTACGTGAAGGCTTATCATTATCATGTGACGAAATTGCCAATATTTTTGAACAGTGGAATGAAGGCGTGTTAGACAGCTACCTGATGGAAATTTCGGTAGAAGTGTTACGCCATAAAGATGCAGAAACTGGCAGTCATTTAGTCGATCTTATTCTAGATAAGGCAGGCCAAAAGGGCACGGGCTTATGGACTGCGGTAAGTTCATTAGAAGTGGGCTGCCCAGCACCAACAATCTCGCAAGCTGTTTACGCTCGCTCGATTTCATCATTTAAAGAGTTACGCGGTGAAACGTCGCAAAAACTATCACAACCAGAAGCGGTAAACTTTACTGCTGAAGAAAAACAACAAACCATTGCTCAACTACACGATGCGTTATATTGCGCAAAAATTTGTGCCTACGCCCAAGGTTTCCAATTAATGAAATTGGCAAGTGTTGAGCAAAACTGGGACTTGAATTATGGTTCAATTGCCAAAATTTGGCGTTCAGGTTGTATTATCCGCGCAGCATTCTTACAATCGATCACCGATGCGTTTGAGCGTAACGAAAAATTAGAAAACCTATTATTGGATGATTTCTTTGCTGACCAGTTAAGTGAGTGTCAGCAAAACTGGCGCTTAGCGGTTGCTAAAGCAACGATGATGGGTATTCCGGTTGGCGCAATTTCAGCATCATTAAGCTACTATGATTCAATGCGTAGTGCGGTATTACCAGCCAACTTATTGCAAGGTCAACGCGATTATTTTGGTGCTCATACGTTTGCTCGTGTTGACAAACCAGAGAGCCAAAAGTATCACGTTGAATGGACCGATACTGAGCGCCCAATCATTAAACTGTAATTACAGGATAGAATATGGCATCAAATGACGAGCAGTATAAACAACAACTGAGCGCTGATGCCTATCGTGTTTGCCGCTTAGGGGCTACCGAAGCCCCTTACTCCGGCAAATACTTTGATCATTGGCAGCAGGGCACTTATGTGTGTGCCTGTTGCCAAACACCACTATTTACCTCTGAAAGTAAATTCCAATCAGGGTGCGGTTGGCCGAGTTTCTTTCAATCCATTGCCGATAACATCACTTATCACCAAGATCTTTCGCATAATATGGTACGCACTGAAATAAAATGTGCAACGTGCGACTCTCATTTAGGACACGTCTTTGACGATGGTCCAGCTCCTACCGGTAAGCGCTACTGCGTAAACTCGTTAAGCCTGCAATTTACTGAAAGTGCAAAGTAAACATTTCCGCTAAAGACTAATAACAACAAAATAATTTAAAAGCATTTGGCTTTGCATAGCTGTTTTCGTATATTTTTTGTTCGTTTGAGCGGGTGCGACCTCATTTTTATGAAAGTTGCAGTGAAAGTGGTGGTGTATGGTTACATTCTTAGTTACAATGGCGTCGATTTTGCAGAGTGGTAACGCAGAATTACCGCCTGCAAATCCAACTTAACGAATAGATTTGCGCCTAGCTGCATAACGACCTAAAAACAATAATAATGTCGACCCCGATTGTTTGTTGTTCAACCTGGTTAAAGGTAAGAAGCAAGCTTAATTTCCTTCGGTTAGCTGATGACGGTTGATGACAATTAGGGCATTTCTACTTCGTGTTGTTGGATATATCTCATTTTTATTACAACAAATTTAAAAGGTAGTGTAATGACTTGTCAACACGAGGAAAATTATCAAAAAAGCTGGCAAGAACGTCAGGAGTTCGCGGAAAAAATGCAGCCAATCATTGGTCAGCTATACCGTAACTTCGGTGTCGAAGTGTCTGTATACGGTCGTCCTCTGGTGAATGCATCAGCAATCGATATCATCAAAGCACATAAATCAGTGCGTATCCATGAAGAAACTAAGTTACGTTTGCGTGAAAGTTTTCCATTTGTGGAAGCGTTAAGTAACATGTCACTGCGTCCAGCAAATATCGATATTGGTAAGCTTGCCTACCGTTACCTTTATCATGGGGAAGCTAACGCGCTAACAATTGAACAATATTTAGAAGAGCAACTGTCCCCACTAAAAGAGCAAGCTGCAGCTGAGCCTAAAGACGTTGTTTTATATGGTTTTGGACGCATTGGTCGTATCTTAGCGCGCCTGTTAATTGATAAAACAGGGCCAATGTCTAACCTACGTTTACGTGCAATTGTTATCCGTCCAGGTAAAAAAGGCGATTTAGAAAAACGCGCGTCGTTGTTACGCCGTGACTCAATTCACGGAGCATTTAACGGCAGTATCTCTGTTGATGAAGAGCAGGGCGTTATCCGTGCGAACGGCGCTTACATTAAAGTCATTTACGCTAAATCACCGAGTGAAATCGATTACACCCAGTACGGTATCAACGATGCCTTAGTGGTTGATAATACCGGTATTTGGACCGACGAAGATGGCTTAGGTCAACATCTTGAATCTAAGGGTGTAAGTAAAGTATTGCTAACCGCGCCAGCAAAAGGTGAGATCAAAAACGTTGTTTACGGTGTAAACCACGAGATGATCGAAGATAATGACAAGATCGTATCCGCGGCATCGTGTACAACTAACGCTATTACGCCAACGTTAAAAGCGCTAAACGACAAGTACGGCATTAAAAACGGCCACGTTGAAACCGTTCACTCGTACACCAACGATCAAAACCTAATCGACAACTACCACAGCAAAGAGCGTCGTGGTCGTAGTGCACCATTAAATATGGTTATCACCTCAACCGGTGCAGCAAAAGCGGTTTCAAAGGCGCTACCTGAGTTACACGGTAAGCTAACGGGTAATGCGATTCGCGTACCGACGCCAAATGTCTCGATGGCGATCATGAACCTAAACCTAGAGTGTGCAACAACACGTGACGAGTTGAACGACTACTTGCGTGGCGTATCACTTGATTCGCCATTGCGCGATCAAATCGATTACACCGCATCAACTGAAATCGTATCGTCGGACTTAGTCGGTTCACGTTTTGCCGGTGTTATTGACTCACAGGCAACCATCGTTGATGGTGACCGTGCGGTACTTTATGTGTGGTACGATAACGAATTTGGTTACAGCTGTCAGGTTGTCAGTGTCATGCATCAAATGTCTGGTGTGAAAGTTTTAAGTTTACCAAGAAGCTGATAACAGCGCTTGTTAACGCCTATCATCACAAATAAAGCCAGGTTCATCTTAGGCTGATACTTTACTAGGGAGCTAAAATTTAAGCTCCCTTTTTATTTCTATGTGAAGTTGACAATATAAAAAACCGAACATGCAAAACACCATTCGCGATAAATTGATACTTATTTAAATCAGCGATTTAGATGGGGCTCTGTCATTTATTGTTCAGCAGTGTTTGAGGTGATAGCTGGGCCCAACCGTTTTACTTTTGGGCTACTTTTACTCTGATTTTGTTCTTTGCAACTCTTGTTTCGTGCAGGGCTGATATCGCCGTTTTAGCCTCATCTTGGTTTGGCATTTCAACAAAAGCAAAACCTTTGGATTTACCCGTTTGTTGATCTAAAACTAAATTACATTCCGTTACCAAACCGTGGTTAGAAAATAATATACGGATTTCTTGTTCTGTAGTCGAGCGTGCAAGGTTGCGAACTAAAAGTTTCATAATAAACCATGTGATAATTATTCAGTCGCTATTATCTCATACTTTCGTATTACTAATGATTTTTTATTTACCTTGGCTTTATGGCAAGTTCACTAACCATCACAGAGGGTCAATCTTTACAGTTGGTTTTCGTAGTGGTTAACATATATGCAGCAAGATAGTCCATCCCAAAACATGGTGGAGGACAGTGCCCGTTTTCAAAAACGTAAGTGACGAACATCGCAAATTACAGTCGCTTAGAATTCTTTAGGTGTAGACGAATATATGTTTAGCATAGGCGTATAAGCTATTTAGCGGTCCACGTAACTTGCTTTATAATCGACACCCTAATGTTTTATCGTTAACACTTATCAAGGATTGAACTTTTGAAGAGCTTTATATTACAACTGCTCATTATCATCGTGATTTTTCAGGGCGTAACTATGTATCGGCAAGCCAATATGCTGGACTCAGATACCGAAGCCGCACCAAACTTTACGTTGTTGGATGTGAGCTATCAACCGCAACACCTATTAGCCAAAAATGGTCAACAAACCGTTGTCTATTTCTTTGCACCGTGGTGCACCGTTTGTCGGTATAGTATGGGTAACTTGCAAGATATTTATGAGGATAATGACGACATTAACATTGTTGCGGTTGCACTGGATTTTGCCAACAAAACGGCGGTAGATGATTTTATATTGGATCTTCAGTTGACCATGCCGGTACTGCTTGGTAACGAGCAAGTAAAACAAGCATACCAAATTTCAGCTTATCCAAGTTACTATGTGTTAAGTCCGCAGCATACTATTGAGTATCGTTCTATGGGCTATTCCACGCAAATTGGTTTAATGATGCGGATAAATTAACCACTATCAAACACTAGGTATTCTTTGCAAAGATTTTTTGTTTCTTCGGTTCTTCTTAAATCGGTCAAGGTTGTGTAAACTGGGGGCAAAATATTACGGGGATACCTTATGCAAATCACCTCTCATTTTGATAGCGGTAATATTCGCGTTGTTACGTGCGAAAAAGCCGACGATATCGAACTCGAAATTAAACACGATAATCAATCCGAGTTTTATCAATGGTTCCATTTTAAGTTATACAATCCCGAGCGATGTGAACACAAAATGCGAATCACCAATGCCGGTCAATCTGCTTATGTTGATGGCTGGAAAGATTATCAGGCGGTAGCGTCATACGATCGCCAAAATTGGTTCAGAGTACCAACCGAATTTGACGGCCAAAATCTCACGATTACCGTCACCCCAGAATACGACGCCATGTATTTTGCCTATTTCGTGCCTTATAGCTACGAACGCCACCAAGATTTAATTCACCAAGCTCAACTCGATAACGATTGCCATCTAGAAGTGTTGGGGCAGACATTAGACGGTCGTGATATGAGCTTATTGCGTATTGGCCAACCTTGTGAGTCAAAAATGAATATTTGGCTAACCGCTCGCCAACATCCTGGTGAAACCATGGCCGAATGGTTTATGGAAGGCTTTATCGATCGCTTGCTTGATGAAGACGACGGTGTTGCAAGAGCCTTATTAAATAAAGCAGTGTTTTATTTAGTACCGAATATGAACCCTGACGGCAGTGTTCGCGGTCACCTACGTACCAATGCCGCTGGCGTTAACTTAAATCGCGAATGGCAAAATCCATCGATGGAAAAGAGCCCTGAAGTATTTTTAGTTACCCAGAAAATGCATCAGGTGGGTGTCGATATGCATCTAGACATTCATGGTGATGAAGCGTTACCAGTAAATTTTGTTGCTGGTTGTGAAGGCATCCCATCGTATGATGCTCGTCATAAAGCATTGGAAGACAGTTTCAAGCAAGCGTTATTAAATATCACACCTGAGTTTCAAGATACCCGCGGTTATGACAAAGACGAACCGGGTAAAGCCAATTTAACGGTTGGGTCAAACTGGGTAGGTGAGACATTTAAGTGTTTGGCTTATACCGTTGAAATGCCATTCAAGGATAATGACTTATTACCCGATCCTGTGGTAGGTTGGAATGATACGCGTTCAGCATTATTAGGTCGCGATGTTTTAACCGCAATCTATCATGTGGTTGACGACCTGCGATAAAAACTAATTAATCATACGGTAAACGTGCGTGCTCAGTGTTGTTTTTTATGGCGCTGAGACATGCACGCTATTGCGCGTATGATAGTCATAACAACGATAAAAATGTATAAGGCTAGTGACACTAGCCAACACAATAATAGCAATATATCAAATTAAAGGGGTTTGTTTTGCTTGATATAGTTAACTTTTTAAATGGCATTATATGGAGTCCAGCACTAATTTATTTGTGTTTGGGTGCCGGCCTATTTTATACCTTTTTAACCCGCTTTGTGCAGCTGCGCTACTTCAGAGAAATGTGGCGTTTACTGCTCTCAGGGCAAAGCTCGAAAAAGGGTATTTCATCTTTCCAAGCGCTATCAGTATCGCTATCAGGGCGCGTAGGTACCGGTAACATTGCCGGTGTTGCCGCGGCAATCGGTTTCGGTGGTCCAGGTGCCGTTTTTTGGATGTGGGTCGTTGCCTTTTTTGGTGCCGCAACAGCGTATGTCGAATCGACGCTCGCACAAATCTATAAAGAGGAGCACGATGGTCAATACCGCGGTGGTCCAGCGTATTACATTGAAAAAGTGTTAGGTCAAAAATGGTACGCGTGGACGTTTGCTATTGCTACTATCATCGCAACCGGTGTATTGCTGCCAACGGTACAATCAAACAGTATCGGTAACGCGGTTGAGATGGCGTTTGGTACAGGTCCTATGATTGACACAGCAATCGGTACCTTAAGCTCGGCGAAAATTATGTCGGGTGCCGGTATCGTGTTACTGCTAGGTTTTATCATTTTTGGTGGTGTTAAGCGTATCGCGCGTTTTACTGAGATTGTCGTACCATTTATGGCATTGGCTTACATCATTATTGCCTTGGTTATTATTGCGCTAAACATCAGTGCATTACCAGGAGTGATCAGCTTGATCCTTTCTGATGCATTTTCTCCTATGGCAGGTATTGGCGCAGCAATTGGTTGGGGTGTAAAACGTGGTGTTTACTCGAATGAAGCAGGTCAAGGTACCGGCCCTCACGCTGCTGCAGCCGCGGAAGTTGATCACCCAGCGCAGCAAGGCTTGGTACAAGCGTTTTCCGTTTATATCGATACTTTGTTTGTCTGTTCAGCAACCGCATTTGTGATCCTTATCACAGGTAGCTATAACGTCCATGGCGCAGGTGATGCCTTTATCGTCCAAAATGTAGCAGCAACCGCTGCCGCAAATAGTCCAGCGTTTACTCAGCTTGCTGTCGAAAGTATGTTCCAAGGCATCGGTAAACCGTTTATTGCCATGGCGCTGTTCTTCTTTGCGTTTACCACCATATTGGCATATTACTTTATCGCCGAAAATAATGTGGCCTACATAAAGCGCAGCTTCGATGTACCGGGTTTAATGACAGCCCTTAAAATCGTGATCATGTCAGCCACGTTTTACGGCACAGTTAAGGCTGCCGATGTTGCCTGGGGATTAGGTGATGTTGGTGTGGGTCTTATGGCTTGGTTAAACATTGTCGGCCTATTGATCATTTTCTTTGTTGCAAAACCTGCGATAAAAGCATTACAAGATTATGACCGACAACGTAAAGCTGGTGTCAAAGCCTTTAGCTTTGACCCTAAGAGCATCGGTATTGAAGGTGCTGAACTTTGGGAAAAGAAAAAATAACCCAATAATTTAAAAAAAAGCGCCCCACGGGGCGCTTTTTTTAGGTAAAATCATAGCCATCTATGATCTCAATTATTATCTGAGGTAATCTATGGCATTAATCAATTGCCCAAGTTGCGGGCAACGCATCTCATCAAAAGCGGCAGTCTGCCAAGGCTGCAACACCGTCTTGACCGACATGAGTGACGAGCAGCGCCAATCCATGTCGCAAATGGCAAAAATCAAAAAACAAGAACAGTTAAATACCCAATCGATGTTGGCGATGTTGCTGTTTTGTGCAGGCGTTGGTTTTATGTATTGGGGCCAGCCTCAACCTGAGTCATTGCAATATATCGCTGCTGCAGGCGCCACAGGTGTCGGCTTTATCTGGTACATCGTTAATCGTGTACGGATCTTAATGTTTAAACGTAAATAATATACTGTTCAATAGGTAATAATGTGGATGTAAAAGCAGTGGTTGCCAATATGGCACCTGACATGTATGAAAGACTAAAACACGCAGCCGAAACGGGCAAGTGGCCTGATGGCACGCCTGTGGACCAAACCCAGCGAGACTCAGCAATACAGTTGACCATGGCATACCAAGCAATGCACATGAATAATGATCAAATGCTTACGATTGGTAGCGATGGTGAAATTATTCATAAGAGTAAAGCTGAGCTTCGCAATCAATTTAAAAAACCGGTTACTGAATCAACATGCAAGAAGAGCCCAGAGGACATCGCTAGGTTTACAGAGTTATGATTTTTAAGAATTTGTTTAAAGCAAAATGGCAACATCAGGACGCCAATATAAGAATACGTGCGATCAAGGAGTTTGATCTCAATAATGCCGATAACAAAGCCATCATTGACTCGATGATTCACTCAGATAGCAGTGACTTGGTACGCCGTTGTGGTTTGCTGACATTAGCGTCTGCTGAACGTTATTTGTATCATTTAACGCACAACTCGTCGTCCAAAATTAGAGCCTTTTGTGATCAACAACTGCAAAAACATATTCTTGATAACACCTTAATAACCAAACAAGAAAAGCACGACTACTTGCTACATCATGCCAAAACGGCGTTTATCGAACAATGGTTGCACCTTGAAAAAGACAGTGAGCTTTTAGCAACGTTGCTCGATAAAGTACAAAAGCCTAATCAGCTTAGACAATTTGTTGTCCACAGTGATAATCAAACATTACGTTTGCAAGCATTACAGCGTGTAGTTGAACAAAGTCAGTTGGAAAAAATTGCAAAAAAACTAACCGATGGCTCGGTTAAGGATGAAGTGGATAGACGCTTAAAGGCGATGTATCAAGCATCAGAAAAACCTCAACTTATTGCCAAGCAAGTACAACTAATACTGGCGAAATTAAATGCCCTTAAAGAGCAATTTGATTACCCCGCCTTAGTGACTAAGCAACAAAACTTGATGCAGCAATGGCAAAAGTTAGAAGCGGAATTTGACTACCTAAGTGATAACGACAAACAAAGTTATCACAAAAAATATGTAACCATCATGAAGTCGGTTGGCCGTCATATGGCACCGTTGCAGGAAAGCTATGAACACCAACGAGCGATTGAACGTCTTAACGAACAAAAACAACAGCAATATGACGACATCAAGCAACGTTTACACGCTATTTCACAGCAAATTGGCGCTGCGATAGCTGAGCAAACGTCATTTAAAGGGTCTGCTGTTGAACGCAATCTTGATAGCATTCGTGCCGAATTGGACGCTTCGCAGATAGAAGACACTGATCGCCGCACTCTATTAGCGACGATACGCGACCTAGAAAACAAGCTGACGCGTCTCCCGAAAATCACTGATGCCATTGTCTTAGCCACGTCGTTGGTGACGAAATTGTCAACGGTTACTGTGCCAAATAGCATGAGTGAATGGAACGAACAACAACCTTTGTATGATGAATGGACAAAGAAGTGGCAACACATTGATAACACGGTTGCTGGTTTATTACCGGATCCCATCGACAAAGCTCGCCAAGAAATAGACACACAGTGGCAACAGGCGGTGCGCCCATTGCAAAGCGAGCAGACTAACTTGTATCAGCACGTGCGTAAGAAAATCGCAGAACTTAAGCGATTAATTGCCAGTGGTAAATACAAATCGGCTTTTGGTTTGCATAAAAAAATTAGCTTCCAGATGCAGGACTTATCTGAAACGCAAAAACGATACCTTGCGAATGACTTTAACGATGTCACGAAGAAGATAAACGAGCTACATGAACTTGAACATTTTGTGGTCACGCCTCGTAAGCAGATGCTATTGGATGAGATACAGTTATTAGCCGATACCCCATTAGCGGATCCTAAACAACAGGCGCAAAAAGTTAAAGAATATCGTCAACACTGGAATAAACTGGGCAGAGCCGACGACGCATTGGAAGATACTCTTAATGATGCATTTAATGATGCGTGTGAACGGGCGTTCGCACCATGTCGCGCATACTTTGCAGAGCAAGAACAATTGCGACAACAGCATTTAGCACAAAAACAACAGGTGTTGGAAAAACTGCGAGCCCTCGAACAGCAGTTATCTGTTGGTGATGTTGAAGTGAAACACTTAGAAAATCAACTGAGTAAACTTAAGCAAGAATGGCGACAAACTGGCGAGGTAGAGCGTAGTGTCTATCATAAGTTGCAAAAACAATATCAACAGAGCGTAGCCCCCCTCGTTAAGCACATCGAGCAATACCATTTAACCAACAAAGAGGCTAAGCAGGCACTGATAGAGCAAGCCAAAGCTCAGCTTGAAAACGACAATTTACACGCTGCGATAGAAGAGTTAAAGCAATTGCAAGTCAAATGGAAATCGCTGGGTTTTGCTGGCCAAAAGTTTGATAACCAACTTTGGAAGTCATTTCGTAAAGTGAATGATGCCGTGTTTGCTAAGCGCGAAGAGCAAAAGCAACAGCAAAAACAAGTGACGCTAGAGGCTGTTACTAAACTTGAGCAAACGTTTGTTGATTTAGTGCAAAACGCTGACACCGAGGCTGTTAACGGTATTGAGCAATATATCGCTGATTTGTCTACATTTATTGACCATGTTGTATCGCAAAAACCTGTCGCTAAAACGGTACTTACTCGTGCTGAACAAGCAAGAGTCAAAGCGAAAAAAGCGCTGTACGAGAAACAACAAGCACAGCGTTCTGAACGCTACCATAAGTTGTTTGACGTCGTTGAGCAGCTGTCGCTAGGGCACGATATTGCGCTTGAGAACACAGCTATTCCAAGCGCATGGCAAAAGTTGCTGAAAGAGGGGCAACGTCAGCCCAGCAAAGATCGCGGTGAGCTAACGCTGATGCTCGAGATCACAGCGAATGCCGAATCACCCGCCGAGTTTCAGACGCAGCGCATGCAGGTGCAAGTACACATGTTATCAGAGAGCTTAATGCAAGCGAGTAACAATATTGATGAACTGTTAAAACGTTGGCTAGCACATGGTGCTTTTACCAAACGTGATATCGGTTATGTATCTCGGGTAAAAAAGCTTTTCATAAAGTAATCTTATAACGTAACGCAAGCGAAATTAACCTCAGTTTACGTAAAATGTGTTGTTAATCATCAATGCTGGCCTTTTATAAAGGCTGGCATTTTTTATCCTTAAATAAAAACGCTAAGGCAAGGTTCAAATATGTTCAAAGCTTATGAAGGTAACCTGTTGTGGTCAACTGAAAGGGATGTGAACGGCTTAACTCTTTTGATGTTTGAAACGTCCATAAATACGTTCTAAATGTGTAGACCTATTTCAGGACGATACAGCAATAAAAAAAAGCCCAGACGTTAGACTGGGCTTTATATATTTTAATTTACGGCTTGTAATTAAAACTGAGCATCACATGTTAAACAGAATGAATAGATCCCTTTTGGATCGTTAAGCTGATTAATTTGCTCATACTCGTTAATTAACTTAAGAATATGCTGTTTCAGCGATGGGTTATTCGCTGCTTGCTCAATGGCACTTTGTTGCTCTGGCATAAAAATACTTGCTGTCTCAAATAGGTTGCGCAAGAAAAGTTCTTTTGCAGACAGTTCTTTTTCTATAACCAATGTGTCGTAGCTTTTCAGTCCAGCAAGATCCGCCGCTGCATTCACCGCGTCATTAAGATCACCTAGCTTGTCAACCAAACCTAGCTCTTGCGCTTTAGCACCGGTCCACACACGGCCTTGGGCTATGGCGTCAACTTGCTCTAGGGTCATGTTACGGTTTTCAGCAACCAGCGTGATGAACTCGTTATAGCCACGCTCAATACTTAATTGAATGATATTGCCAATGTTTTCAGGCAGTGGACGGCTAATACCGAAACCAGCGAAGTCTGTTGTACCAACACCGTCAGTGTGTATACCGATTTTGTCTAGCGCTTTTTCAATGGTCATAAACATACCGAAAATACCGATGGAACCGGTAATGGTGTTTGGTGATGCCCAAATCTCATTGGCTGACGCAGAAATCCAGTAACCACCAGACGCTGCATAGTTAGCCATAGAGGCTACTACCGGCTTACCTGCAGCCTTAAGCAATTCGACTTCCTGGCGAATAATTTCAGATGCGTAAGCACTGCCACCCGGGCTATCGACTCGCAGTACAACCGCTTTGACTTTGTCATCAAGGCGAGCTTTGCGTAGTAACTTAGCCGTTGAGTCACCGCCAATGGTGCCTGCTTTCTGGGTACCATTTAAAATAGTCCCCTTAGCAACTACCACGGCAACTTTATCAGTCATTGGATTAACCACAGGGATAGGGGGCTTAACCGTTTTTAAGTAATCTTTAAAACCTATTTGATTAAAGCTATGGTGATTGTCACCTTTTCCAACTTTATCAATCATTGTTGTACGGATTTGCTCGCGATTTTTTAAATCATCCACTAATCCAAGGTTTAGTGCGTAATCGGCAAAACTTCCGCCAGCTTGCTGCAGTTTGGCATAGACTTGTGCGGCTGATTCATCGAAACTCGCCATATCCATTCCGCGATTATTAGCAATATCGACTTTGAAGTTGTACCAAAGTTGATCAAGCCACGCTTTATTGGCTTCTTTCGCCGCATCGGACATGTCATCGCGAGTATACGGTTCAACAGCTGATTTATAGGTACCAACTTTAAATACGTGCTGTGTTACTTCAAGTTTGTCTAGTGCTGACTTGAAATACGTAGGGTAGCGACCGAAACCTTCAAGCAATACCGCACCTTCTGGATTCATCCATACGTGATCGGCATACGATGCAAGGTAATATTGGTATTGGCTAAAGTAATCACCAAAGGCAATGACTTCTTTGCCAGACTCTTTAAAGTCAGCAATCGCTTGGCCGATGACTTGCAAATGATGCAAACCGCTGCGGCCAATGGTTTGTGGATAAATAACCAATGACTTTACTCGGTCATCGTTCTTGGCGTTTTCAATGACTAATAATACATCACTAAGAAGCACCTCAGGAGCTTCCTCTTCAGCGCCTAATACCTCTTGCATTATTTGCGCGGTTGGATCAATTTCACGTTTTTGTTCAACGATATCGCCTTTTAAATTCAGAACTAACGCTACGTCGCTGGGTACGGAGACTTTATCAGAGTCGTCGGTTAATACGTTGAATAAAATGATGATAAAAGCAAAAAATATGAGATTTAAAAAGATTTTTCGAGAGGTATTTAAAATAACCCACAACTTTTTAAATATCCGTTTTATAACACTCGGTTTTTCTGACATACACCCTCACGTCTACTTTCGAATCAAAATGGAATAGAAATTATTATTATCAATATACCGTGGTCGCCAAAAAAGATCTTTAATGAACCCAGTATATTAAGAAATATTTACAAATATTAAGGCTTTTTCTTTGATTTACCAACGATTTTTGCCCTTTTGGACATTTATTGCTAGTCCTTGAAAGATTCCGTCGACTAAACTGTTCTCTTAGTTATTCTCAACAATAAAATGAATCATTATGAAATTGATCACAATTTACCAACGTATAGTTGGTTGGCTATTACAATTCGATGCACTGCCTGCACTGCTAATTCGCCTATTTTTAGCGCCCGTGTTCATCATCGCCGGATATAACAAAATGCAATTTGGTGATCAGGAACTCAACTTTTTTGACCAATTCTTTGCCGATCCTAACGTCATCGCTTGGTTTGGTAACTCAGAATGGGGGCTTGGTTTACCGTTTGCCGAGGTCTTAGCCAACTTGGCGGCGTGGACGGAGTTTTTTGGCGGTTGGCTGTTACTCATTGGTTTTTTGACACGGCTTGTCTGTATTCCCTTAATGTTTACCATGATTGTTGCCGCGACAACCGTCCATTTATCAAATGGTTGGTATGCCATTACGCCAACCGATGCGAGTACAAGTTCAGCACAAGTCTTTTCTTGGTTAGGGATTGAACAGGCTGACGAAAGTTTAGCGAACAGTGTTGAGGCAAGTAAGCGCTTGGAGCGAATTAAAGCTATCGTCGATGAACATGGCAGTCCTCAATGGCTTTATGAAAAAGGTAATGTTGTCTTGTTAAATAATGGTATTGAATTTGCGGCAACGTATTTCATTCTGTTACTTGCGCTGTTTTTCATTGGTGCGGGGCGTTTTGTTAGTGTCGATTATTGGTTTTGTAGGCGGGTGAAATCACAGTAAATTAATGTATTTGTGTTGCTCTGTATCGGAAGCAGGGTATTTGTTGCTGATCTACGCTTAATGTCATAGTTGTGAAAAGTAATCCTAACTATCAACTGGTTACGGAGGTAACGCGTAACTTTTGATGTGCCAAAAAGGCGTTAGTACAAGGTTAGTAGCGACACAACCCATGGACAAACAGAGCACTACGCATGTTTTGTTGCTGATAAAAAAAAGCCCGAACAGGTCGGGCTAAAAAGGGCTGTTGAAAATTAAATCGTTTATATAAACGTGTGTGCAAACTCAGTAGATCACTTTTTTATCTATTTTTTTAGATTATTGTCACTAAATGATTGTCCATCAACAAGTCGCCTCACGTACAGAAGAATATCATACAGCTAAAGCTGTAAATCATATTAACGTTCAATAACCGATAATGAGAATAAATACACATTATGATATTCTTGGCTTATCTCAATGTATAACGTATAAAAATCATGTCTAACGCATTACAATTTCTTATTAACCGTCAATCTAATGGCTTTTTAGAAGCCCCAGCACCTAATCATGAACAATTGCAACAAATGTTTGCTGCGGCCGTCGCTGTGCCTGATCATGGAGCACTGATGCCATATCGCTTTGATGTCGTTACGGGGGACGGACTAGATGAGTTAACCAACATTTTTGTTGAGGCGGTTACTGACAAAAGTGACGATGATGTAAAAATTGCCAAAGCACATAAGATGGCTTATCGGGCACCGATGATCATTGTTGTCTCGACTAAATATCAACAGCACCCTAAGGTGCCCAAGTTTGAGCAACTGATCACCGCAGGCCTTGCTACCAATGCGCTGCAAATGGCGGCAACGGCATTGGGATTTGGCGCCATTTGGCGTACAGGTGACATGGCAACGAGTGAGATTGTAAAACAAGGTTTGAATATCGCATTAGAAGAGCAAGTTGTGGGATTTTTATATGTTGGCTCGATAAGCAAACAGCTTGGTAAAAAGCCTCGTCGATTGGAAAATGCCGATATTCGTTACATTGTATAGCAGCGAATATTCGTCTACGTAAAAAGGGAAACCATTTGGTTTCCCTTTTTTAATCAAAACATTTTGCAATGTACTTTATTCGTAGCGCAGCGCCTTGATAGGGTTTGCTCGAGCCACTTTAATTGAATTACTGGCAACTGTTAGCCAAGCGATCAATAAAGCGAATGCACCAGATACAGCACATATCACCAAGATACTGCTTGGCTCAATACGATAAACAAAGGTCTCTAACCAATCCATCATAAAGTAGAAAGCGACAGGCCAGGCAATCAAACAAGCAATAAGGACTGGTTTAGAAAACTGCATCACTAACATCGATACCACATTAAACACACTAGCGCCCATGACCTTGCGGATACCGATTTCTTTGGTGCGACGATCCGCACTGAAACTTGCTAAACCAAACAACCCTAAACAAGCGACAAAGATAGCCAGGCCAGAAAATGCCGCAAATAATGTCGCTTCGCCTTGTTCTTGCTGGTACAGCTCAGCAATATCGTCTTCAACAAACGAGTGCGCAAATGGAATGTTAGGCACTTGAGTTCGCCACATCGCCTCAACATCGTTTTTCAAGGTTTCTGGGTTGCCTTTAAAGCGAACGCTGATGCTACGCACGAAGTTTGTATTTAACGGGTATACCTCTGGACGAATACTCGAGCGCAAGCTTGCAAAGTGAATGTCTGCTACCACGCCAATTACCGTTAAGTTAAGCTGTAGATTTTCACCTGGATCGCCTCGACCGATAATAACGGTTTTACCAATGGCCTCTTCTGGGCTACCTAAGCCTAAGCGTTGTAGCGCCGATTCATTGACAACGATGGTGCCTTCTGCTTTTTCACCGTTACGCAATTGCTCAGTGCTTGGGCTTTCATCATTACGGTTTTCATCGTACGCACGGCCAGCGATCAATTTGATTTGGTAGGTTTTGAAAAAGTCGTAACCAACGCTGCGCTGACCGATTAGCATGGCATCTTCTTCTGCCATATCAGGAGTACGCATCATGGTATTGTTTTCGTTACCATTACCCGGAGTTTCGCTAGAGTATGTCACGTCAGTAACTTGAGGATGTTTACGTAATTCGTTAATCATCACCTCGCGCTTTTCAGACGCTTCGTCTCTGTTTAGGCGAAATATCACCATCATGTTGTCTTTGTTGTAGCCAGCATCCATGTTTAAAGCGTATTGCATTTGGCTGTACACTACGGCGGTTGATACAAATAAACCAATCGATACGGCAAACTGGATCACAACCAACGTTGCTCTTAATCTCAGTGATGCTTTGGTATCAGCAGACTTATTGGCTTTTAACACCATGGCCGGGCGAAAACCTGATAAGACAAACGCTGGGTATAGGCCACTTAACAAACCAACCGCAATGGCAAATAATGCCAGACCAGACAGGTTACTCGCGCTGTAACTCACCGCTAAGTCTTTGTTCAGCACATCGTTGTAAAACGGTAGCGTTAATTCAACTAAGCCAAACGCTAACACGAAGGCAAACAAGGTCATTAGAATTGATTCACCCAAAAATTGTGCGATTAAGTTGCCGCGTGATGCGCCTAACACTTTACGCAAAGACACTTCTTTAGCTCGCTTGCTTGCTTGCGCGGTAGAAAGGTTCATAAAGTTGATGCAGGCAATTAATAAAATTAATGCCGCTACCGCTGAGAAGGTGACCACCATGGCTTGATTACCTTGTGGGCGCATTTCACCAAAGCCTTCAGCGTTTAAATGCAAATCTTTGATGTTCATTGCGCTTAGATCGATAAAGTCTGAGGCTTTTGCATCGTCACCGCCAATAGGCATTTGTGGGAAGTTGTTGTTGGCAAAGTTATCAAATTGCTCATTGATGGTTTGTAAGTCACTCGCTTGCTTGGTGGTGAAGTACATCTGCGCGTTAATTGAGAACCATGCATGAAACATATAATTTTGATCTTCCCAATCTTTTTCGTCGATCAATACCAACATGGGTAAATCCAATTGGGTATTATCCGGTAAGTCTTTGATAACGGCCGCTACTTTGTAATCGCGTTGGAAGTGATTAAAGTCAAGGCTTAACACCTTACCTAAAGGCTCTTCATCGGCGAAAAATTTATAAGCCATGGTTTCGTTTAACACAATGGAATGGTTATCCGAAAGTGCCGCTTTTAAGTCACCTTTAACCACCTCGACATCAAAAACATCGACAAACTCGCTATCGACTAGTTTCACATCTTCAATGTAAACATCATCGCCTAGGGTAATGGTAGGGCCCCAGCCGGCGATACGTGTGGCGTATTCAACTTCAGCAAAGTCTTTCTTTAGAGCATGGATCAAAGGACCCGGCGATGAAACACCACTGACAGGATCACGACCAGGCACATTAAAGGTCACATGCGTGCGATGAATGCGATCAGCATTTTGCCAAAATTTATCGTAGCTGGTTTCGTGATTAACGTACAAAATAATCATCACCACCGCAGCTAAACCAATGGCTAAACCAAACACGTTGATGGCACTGAACAGTTTATTGTTCAGCATATTGCGCCATCCGGTTGTTAAATAATTAGACAATAACATAATTAATTCCTTTTACGATGCAGCTTTTAGTTGTTGTAATTGCAGCTGACCATCCAGTAAGTTAACCACGCGACTAGCGTATTCTGCATGGCTTGGTGAGTGAGTTACCATGATGATGGTGGTACCTTCTTGGTTAAGTTGTTGCAACATTTCCATGACTTCTCGGCCATGCTCAGTATCAAGGTTACCGGTTGGCTCATCGGCAAGGATAACGCTTTGGTTACCCACCACAGCACGAGCGACAGCGACACGCTGTTGTTGACCACCGGATAATTGGCTTGGCATGTGCTTGGCGCGATGATCAATGCCCACTTTTTTCAATACCTCGGCAACACGACGCTTGCGCTCACTTTTTGAAATATCGTGATAAAGCAATGCCAGTTCGACGTTTTCAGCAACGTTTAACTCGTCAATTAAGTTAAAGCTTTGGAAAATAAAACCAATATTTTGCTTTCGAATATTCGCTAAATTGCTTTCTGAATAGTTAGCGATATCTTCACCGTTGAACAAATACTTACCTTCTGTTGGTGAGTCGAGCATGCCAATGGTGTTAAGTAGGGTAGATTTACCACAACCACTTGGCCCCATAATGGCAACAAATTCGCCTTTTTTAATCGTTAAATTGATGCGATCAAGTGCCGTGGTTTCGATGTCTTCGGTTTGAAAACGCTTGCTTAAATTTTCTAGTGTTAACATAAGATTATCCCTTTTTGTTACTGTCTAAGTTAATTGTTTATAAATGTTATTATCAGAAGTTTTTATAAAATGGATCTCGATTAGGACGAGGTCAGTTTGAGTTGGCTCATGTCAATAAAGCTACTGTAAGGTGAGGTGATCACTTTCTCGCCAACCTCTAAGCCGTCAAGTACTTCAATAAAGCGGTTGTTGCGACGCCCTAAACGTACGTTACGACGCACGGCGGTTTCACCATCGGCGCTCAGTACAAAAACCCAGTTACCGCCGGTGTCTTGATAAAATGCACCGTTGGCAATAAGTGGTACATCGCTTGGATCGCCTAACGTTAATTTGGTTTGTAATGATTGACCACGACGAATGCCAGTAGGTTTTTCGTCGCTAAAGGTTAAGTCGACACGGAACTGACCATTGTTGACTTGCGGGTATATTTTTGACACTTCGAGTTGATAGTCTTCACCATTTTTGCTGATGATGGCGATTTGACCTAAATCAACGCGCTCTAGATAGAATTCGTCGATTGACGCTTCTAATTTAAAGTTATTGGGATCATCGATTTGACCAATACGCTCACCGCGTTGGATTGATTGGCCGACTTCGATATTAAATCCAGACAACTTGCCGGCAACCGGCGCTTTCATATTTAAGTTATCCATGTTTTGACGGGCAAACAGAAGGCTTTCTTCAAGACGTTGCCCGGTATCTTTCAAAAAGCGCAATTGCTGCTGTTGCATCAGGGCATCGGTTTTTTGGCTTTCTATGGTAACTTGTTTGCGATTTTTGTAGTACTCAAGTAAGTCTTCGTTTTCCCGTAACGCACTGTCGGAGATTGCGCCTTTGGCAAACACCGCGCGTTCACGCTCTACTTGGCGACTTAAGCGTTTAATTTGATAGTCAATTTCAATGAGATTACGCTTGTGACTCAATTTGTTTTGCTCTAACGACAATTCAATGCTGCGCATGTTATTGAGCTGCTCGGTAACCGCTGCTTCGTTGCGCATAACATCCAGTTGTAATTGGGTGTTGGAGAGTTTAACAATCGCTTGGCCCGGTGTGACTAAGCTACCGTCTTCGATAAGCACTTGCTCGACACGGCCACCTTCAACCGCATCCAAATAGACGGTTTTTAACGGCGTGACTTTGCTGCGTACCGGTATGAAATCCTCAAAGGTACCAAATTTAACGTCCGAGACCGTGATATTTTGTGCCGCAAGCGATAATGATTTACCGGTTGTTTGCGCGGAATATAAATTGGCAATAAAGGCGATGGCAACAACGGCACTTGCGCCAACTGCAATCTTGGCCCAAGGATTTGATTTTCGTTCTATTTTTCTATCCATAGTGGTTACTGTTCAATCTCTTAAATTAAAAACATGGCAAAAATCACCATTCACGAACTTTAAGAGCAGTAATTGTGCCAATTTGTTAACCCACTGTAATTAAACGTTATTTTATGCTTTTTTGTCATGGCTTTAGTGAGTAAAAAGCGATGTATTTAAGTGTTCTAACCAATTGTTAGCGAAAATAACTATTTAAAAGGAGGGATAAAACGAATGCAGGTGCACGTTCACCTGCGCTGATATATGAGAAGTTAGCTAATATCTAAGATATACCTTGTCGATAACATGAACCCGCACCGTATTCGACTGGCCCTGAAACAGCGCTTAGGCATATCAATGACAGAGAAAATATCTCATAACGAGACAGCTGACACCTTATCTTTTCGGCAGTGGCGAAAAATCGTAGTGAGCTATCTTGTTATGCCACTTATATTATTGTTATGTGGTGGTGATTTTGGCTGGTGGCAGGCGTGGGTATATTCTCTAATTCTTGTGGTTGCCGGAATTGTGGGCCATATGTGGGCTGAGTATCGACACCCTGGCATCATTACGGCAAGACAAAGCGCAAAGAGCTTCCATCACGCCAAGCCTTGGGACAAAATACTGGCGCCTTTGATGGCGATAAGCATTGTCATTCCATTATTGATTGTTGCCGGTTTAGATCATAGATACCAACTCTCGCCCGAGTTTCCTTTGTGGCTTAATATACTGGGCTTGCTCTTCGTCGCGCTTGGTTATGGTTTCGCGTCATGGGCGATGGCAGAGAATCGCTTTTTTATAAGTGTGGTACGGATCCAACATGAGCGCGGTCATCAAGTGTGTGATACAGGACCTTACCAGTTTGTACGCCATCCTGGTTATACTGGGAGCCTGCTACCATTATTTGGGATTGCGCTGGCGTTGGGATCGGTATGGACATTGATACCCGCACTATTAGCAACTTTGATTACAATCATTAGGATCATGCTTGAAGACAAAACCTTGCAGCAAGAATTACCAGGTTATCGGGATTATGCGCAACGCGTGCGTTATCGGTTATTGCCCGGGCTATTCTAAACCCACAGATAGAGACCCACATAAGTATGGATTTTGCAGACTTAACATTCTTTGATTGGCGTTTTATCAATGTTTCTAGAGTGGTAAAAGCTTGGACCTCACAATATTATCCTAATTTATTATTAAACTTTATCCGAAAAAGCAATTGGATTTGCGTTCATTCCTCGCTAAAGTATAAACCTTTGATTTGTCTTGTACTCTCAGCACTCTCATCTCAATGTTAAAAAGTTTTGTTGGCACAGCATGATTGAAATTGCCAATGCTCGATAACATGCGACACACGTAAAATCAAACAGGCGGACTAGTTGCAAAATGCGTTGCAAGTGAAGCTACGGGTATTTGCATGGTAATAGAGTGTACAGCCAAGCCAATTTCACAAAGGAAAAGTAGTAAATTATATGGATCATCCAGTACTCATAAGAAAAGCAAATACAAACGATCACCCATTTATTTTTCAGCTTTCTCCGCGTCTAGCCGAGGTTGCGCAACTTGGTTGGCATACGGATGAGGCCGTGCAAGACATGCAAGATAACTATATTTTTGAAATGCTTGCTGAAACGTCGATGCCCAATACCACCTTAATTGCAGAGTTGGATAGTACACCGCTAGGCTTTATCCATGTTCGTACTCACCGTGATGGTATTACCGGTGAAACCTGTGGCACTGTGCCTCTTTTAGCGGTGTCTCCTGAATCACAAGGGTTCGGTGTCGGTAAGCTTTTGATGAGTGCCGCAGAAACTTGGGCCAAGAATTTGGGTTGTCGTTTATTACACCTCGAAGTATTTGCCAATAATTCAAAGGCACAGCACTTTTATCAAAATCTTGGCTTTCAGCCAGAAATGCTACACATGATCAAAACGCTAGAATAACATTATCTTAGCCAAGCTAGTACCAGCGCTTTCTTTGCTACTGAACCTAGGAGTCTCGTTTCATCTATGTCTGATATTGAATTTACCAAGCAACAAAAAGAGTTAATGGTTGCAAAATTACAGTCTTATTTTGACAAAGAGTTACATCAAGATTTAGGCCAATTTGATGCGGAATTTCTGTTGGACTTCTTCTCGAACGAACTTGGTGCCTTTTATTATAATCAAGGCCTACATGACGCTCGTGCGGTATTTGAACAAAGGGTTCAGTCTATTGACGACGATATTTACGCCATAGAAAAACAAACCAATTAATGGCCCTGTACCTTAAGGGTTAAACACGTGACGCGCTAATTAGCTATTGTTAATTTGCCTTGCCCACTACCAATGAATAGTAGCAACGGATCTAATGAGCGATAAATTGCGTGTTCCTGTTAGCAACAACGACAGCAAAATACGATGAGAAATTCTTTACAATGGGACTCGCCAGAGTGGATTGAGTCTGCTCAAACGTGGGTAAATGAAAACTTAAAACAACGAGGTGTTGAACCTGTTGGTAATTTAACAAAAGTATCGGGTTGGGCGCTAGGTCAGATATTCAAACAAAATACTAAAGATGGGTTTTACTTCTTTAAAGCAACGGCTTTTCTCCCGTTGTTTTCAAATGAATCATTACTGTGTTTAAAGCTTGCTGAATTAACACCAGAATATGTCCCGAATACTATTTGTTGTTCTGAAAGCGAGCAATGGATGATAAGTAGAGATTTTGGCGGCGGTCTTCCCGAAGGTGCTGATATTACTCTTTGGGTTGAAGCGTTTAAGACATTTGCTCAATTACAAAAACTCTCTTTCAATCATATTAATGAATTAATTGAAAATGGCTGCTTGCAACGAGAAATTCATGATATACCTAAACAATTAGATGAAATCCTTAGCGATAATGGCATTGTTCGGCACTTGCCTGAACAGTTTAAAATCAAGAGAAGAGAGATAATATTCAAAGTTAAACAGTCCGTGGAAGCGTTAGCAAAATTCAATATTCCTAACACGCTTGTCCATGGCGATCTTCATATTGAAAACATAGCAAAGATTGGTGACCGTTTTCTTTTCTTTGATTGGAGTGATGCATGTATTAGTCACCCCTTCATTGATGGCACGTATATATTCAGGATGCCTGAAGGTAAAGATAAAGACATCATCGTTAATACTTATTTATCGCAGTGGTCGAATTTATATAAGCTCGAAGATTTGAAAAGCGCTTGGAAACAAGCTGAATTGGTTTGCTATACACATCAAGCAATATCATACGCTTCCATGAAGAGGGCGCTATCAAATGTTCAAATGCAGGATTTAGGACAAGCGTTTACAAATGCATTTAATAGGTTGCTTGCTAGTTGAATGAACGGCCAAAAATGGTGCGTTTGAGTTTGTCGGCAATAACCGAGAGTCCGCTCTATATCATTTTCAAGAAAGCCTCTGGGACTAAATGGGTCTGAAACTGGCACATTTGCGCCTGTCGGTTAAATAGCGTAAGTTATTGATTAATAAATGCAGTGGCGAACGGCTGTTGCGAGCGAACAACAGATCGTTACATAAAACGCCCTAGACATTTCTGAGAATTTTCATTAACCCCAGAAAACACCTCGTAACCAACCTTTAACATATTGAAAAATGAATAAATGATGGACGTTAGCTTCATATATGACAAAAGAAACCAATAGATTTTTGGAAGCTTCTCTCGAAGCTGCCGAGGTAATCGCCGATTCACTAATAGATAGTGAAATTATCAAAAGCATACCTGTGGTTGGTACTGCCTTGAAAGTATTATCTGGCACTCGGGATTTACGAGACAAGATATTTGTGTCAAAAATACAGCGTTTCTTACTGGAAATTGAACATCTTTCAAAAGAAGAAATATTAGAATTTAATGAAAGAATTACTTCAGACGAGGAGGCGATGAGAAACGTTGGGGAAACTACTTTATTAGTTCTTGATAAACTATCAGATATTAAGAAAGCTGAACTACTAGGATTTTATTACTCCTGTTTTCTAAGTGGGCATCTAGATCAATATCAATTCAAAAGAATAGCCGCAGCAATTGATACAGCATTCATTGACGATATTGAATTGTTCCTTAAATCTGGTTTAGATGAAATACTTTCCCAAAAGCAATTCATGAAAGCCTTATTTAGTTCGGGAATGACTGTGATTTCTGCTGGCAAATCATGGAATGACACAGGTGAACTTTTCTATGAGGCTTCTTCAATAGGACGTCACATAATTGAATTATGGAAAGATTTTAAGCAAAGCTAAGAATGTGTTCAAAAATGGACGCCGCAAAAATCGCAGCCCTGTTTAACTTAACCTTTAGACACTAAGGAGACAATATTGCCTTTATCAACAATGGGTATAGCACATCAAATAGTTTCTTCTCTTTACACTTACCGTGTCGATAATCTAGGAACTGTTAATGATTGCAAAGTTGTAGTTAATCATCTTATTAGAAAATTCAGCGAGCCATTAACAAAGGAGGGGTTGCAGAAACAATATAAATCAACGCTGCTCAAGGAAGGTGACAAAGTTATCAAAGAGCACTTAATACCAGTGAAAGAAATTATGGAAACCTTGCTGGAACTAAATTTAGATGAGCCTAAGTTTGAATTAGCCGAACAGATTCATCAATTTCTAACGGAAGCATTAGTGATTGTGCGCGTTTCGGAAGCAGAGGATGCAATCCTCAATAAACAGGGATTTCAGCAGAAAATGCCTGCAAGCTATCGTGATTCCAATAGTGTGTTGCACAATGATATCTGGGCTAGATATAAGTCAGCTGGAATATATGGAAATATCTGTCTCAGTGTAGGCGATTAATACCACAAAATTATCTTATATTAAAACTACTGACAGGCCGATTTTGGCACAACTCGGACGTACAGCGTTACTCCATATAGTTTGAGAAGAGCCCATCAAAAAGGCGCCGAATAGGGCGCCTTTATTATCTTTGAAAATCTAATAACTAGTTATTAGAAATCAGCTGTTTTTGGTGCGCGTGGGAACGGGATAGTGTCACGAATGTTGCTAACACCTGTTGCGTATGCCACTAAACGTTCAAAACCTAAACCAAAACCAGCGTGTGGTACGGTACCGTAACGACGTAAGTCGCGATACCAGCTGTAGTCTTCTTTGTCTAAGCCCATTTCTTCAAGGCGTTGATCAAGCACGCCTAAGCGTTCTTCACGTTGTGAACCACCAACAATTTCACCAATACCTGGTGCTAAAATGTCCATTGCCGCAACGGTTTTGCCGTCATCATTTAGGCGCATATAGAAAGCTTTGATGTCTTTCGGGTAGTTTTGTAATACAACTGGACCACCAACATATTCTTCTGCAAGGTAACGTTCGTGTTCAGAGTTTAAGTCAACACCCCATTCAACTATATTCTCAAACTTCTTGCCTGATTTAAGAAGGATGTCGATGGCATCGGTGTAGTCCATACGTACGAATTCTGAATTAGCCACAGACTGCAAACGATCAATAACGGTTTTATCAACACGTTGTTGGAAAAACGCTAAATCGTCCGCGCGCTCTTCAAGCACGGCTTTAAATACGTAACGAAGCATTTCTTCCGCTAGGGTTGCCGCATCTGATAAATCAGCAAAGGCGATTTCTGGCTCAACCATCCAGAACTCAGCCAAGTGACGAGAGGTGTTTGAGTTCTCAGCACGGAACGTAGGACCAAACGTGTATACTTTTGATAATGCACATGCGTAGGTTTCAACGTTTAACTGACCTGATACCGTAAGGAACGTCTCTTTACCAAAGAAGTCTTCTTTGTAATCTACAGTGCCTTGCTCTGTACGAGGCAGGTTTTCAAGATCAAGGGTACTTACTCGGAACATCTCACCTGCACCTTCGGTATCTGAACCGGTGATAAGTGGTGTCGCGATCCAGTAGTAACCTTTTTCGTGCATGAAACGATGAATTGCTTGTGCTAAACAGTTACGTACACGTGTTACTGCTCCACCTAAATTAGTACGGGCGCGCAAGTGTGCTTGTTCACGCAAGAACTCAACCGAGTGACGTTTGGCCGCCATAGGGTAAGTGTCTGGGTCTTCAACAAAACCTAATACAACCACTTCAGTTGCTTGGATTTCAAAAGACTGACCTTGACCTTGTGACTCAACCAATGTACCAGTTACTTTTACTGATGAGCCTGTGGTTAGTTTTAATACTTCATTCTCATAATTATTGAGGTCATTCGGCACCACGGCCTGAATAGGATCAAAACAAGAGCCATCGTGAATGGCTAAGAAAGATATACCGGCCTTGGAATCACGACGCGTGCGAATCCAGCCTTGGACTGTTACCGTTTCACCTACTGGTGTTTTACCGGCTAATACATCAGTAATTGCAGGAACTGACATTATTGACCTCATTATTGATATTCGAATGAAAATTAAATTTTAAGACACCGTAGTTTACCTGTGCCTGTCGCTAACTCAAGCAATAGTTAACAAGTTTTGTCGATTTTAAGCAATTTTTTTGTAGCCAAGTGGCTAAAATTGCATACTTGCTTATTTAATCATCATTATCGTGGCTTGTTTGTCATAAAAGCATAAACACAACAAAGCGTTATTACTGCCAAACATCGTCCATATTAACCACGTCATTGATTGCTTTTGTCACACAGCTTAGTTCAGATTCACTGATAATAAAGGGAGGCATAATATAGATAAGCTTACCAAACGGGCGGATCCACACGCCACGTTCAATAAATCGGCGTTGGATCAATGCCATATTGACAGGTCTTTTTGCTTCAACCACACCGATAGCACCCAATACACGAACATCTTCTACATGACGGTGGTTAGCAAGCGGCGTTAATTGCAGCTTTAGTTGCGCTTCTATTTGCTGAACTTTTTGCTGCCAATTATTTTGCATAAGTAGATCTAAGCTCGCGTTTGCAGCCGCGCAGGCGAGCGGGTTGCCCATAAAGGTAGGGCCATGCATAAATACACCGGCTTCACCGTTACTAATAACTGTTGCTACATCGCTGGTACACAAGGTCGCTGCCAATGTCATGTACCCACCCGTTAATGCTTTACCAACGCATAAAATATCGGGGGTCACTTGTGCATGTTCACACGCAAACATTTTACCCGTACGTCCAAAGCCAGTAGCGATTTCATCGGCGATTAACAATACATCGTATTGCTCACAAAGATCACGGCACGCTGTTAGGTATTGCGGGTGATAGATACGCATACCACCGGCACCTTGTACGATGGGTTCAATAATTAGCGCCGCTATATCTTGATGATTATCCTTTAATATTGTGGCTAAAGAATCGATATCGCCCTCATCCCACGCTTGGTCAAAACGGATTTCCGGCGCATCAGCGAAGAAGTTTTCAGCGATAAAACCATTGAATAATTGATGCATCCCATTAACCGGATCGCAAACGGACATCGCAGCAAAGGTATCGCCATGATAGCCGTTTTTAACGGTAATGAAGCGATTTTTGCCACGCTTACCGCAGCTGTGTTGATATTGAATGGCCATTTTCATCGCAACTTCGACGGCAACGGAACCACTGTCGGCTAAAAACACCTTATCCAACCCCTGAGGAGCCAAGGCTATTAACTTTTTTCCCAATTCAATGGCTGGTTCGTGGGTTAAACCACCAAACATGACATGTGAAAACGAATCAACCTGTTGCTTAATTGCCTTATTGATGTCCGGGTGGTTATATCCATGTACTACTGACCACCACGATGACATGGCATCGATAACTCTATCTCCCGTATGCAATTGCAGACAGACACCTTCTGCATGTTCAACTAAATATGAAGGCAAGGGATGAGTCATTGACGTGTAAGGGTGCCATAAGTGGTTGGCGTCAAATAGCAATAGATCTGTATGTTTTTCACTCATTAGTTAACCAATGTGTTTTCGGTAGGTTGACAGGGTAACGATGGTGGCTAGACTAGCGACTTATAATGATAAAAGCAACATGGCGTACAGGAACATTTTTAGCTGGCGCATATTGCAAATAACGTCTTAAGGATATCCATGTCGATTCAAACCAACTCCCAAGCCATTATTCGTCATAACTGGACATTAGATGAAGTTAACCGCTTATTTACCATGCCGTTTAATGATTTAATGTTTGAAGCACAAATGGTACATCGTCAACATTTTAACCCCAATGAAGTACAAGTATCGACTTTATTATCAATAAAGACCGGCGCTTGTCCTGAGGATTGTAAGTATTGCTCACAAAGCGCACGTTATAGTACTGACGTTGAAAAAGAGCGATTAATGGAAGTTGAAAAAGTGCTCGAAGCGGCAAAACGAGCTAAAGCCCAAGGTTCAACCCGCTTTTGTATGGGTGCCGGCTGGCGTAATCCAAAAGATCGCGATATGCCACATATTGTAAAAATGGTAAAAGGCGTGCGTGAGCTTGGCATGGAAACGTGTATGACACTCGGCATGTTGTCCAAAGAGCAAGCCGATACATTAAAACACGCAGGGCTTGATTATTACAATCACAACTTAGACACCTCGCCAGAGCATTACAATCAAATTATTACCACACGTACCTATCAAGACAGATTAGATACCTTAACTAATGTGCGAGAAAGCGGCATGAAAGTGTGTAGCGGTGGCATCGTCGGTTTAGGCGAGAAAGCGGTCGATCGTGCGTCTTTATTAATGCAATTAGCGAACCTTGAGAAACACCCAGACAGCGTACCAATTAATATGTTGGTAAAAATTGAAGGAACGCCACTTGCCAATGTTGATGATTTGGATCACTTTGATTTTATTCGCTGTATAGCCGTGGCGCGTATTATGATGCCAAAATCACACGTGCGCTTATCTGCTGGGCGCGAAGCCATGAATGAGCAAATGCAAGCCATGTGCTTTATGGCGGGAGCCAATTCAATTTTCTATGGTTGTAAACTATTAACTACCGGTAACCCAGAAGCAGATAGTGATATGGCGTTGTTTAAAAAGCTAGGGATCAATACGGAACGCATTCATGCAACAACCGAAGCTGAGCAAGCCTTACAAGAACGCGCGCTTAAAACCGCTATTGTTGATGAGCAAAATAAAGACTTATTTTATAACGCGGGTTAAATGGTTAGATGAGCTACAGTTTTTTCAACGAGCGGCTAGCGGCCACAAAGCAAGCTAACCGGTTTCGTCGCCCCCTGCAAACCGACAATAATGTTGGCCGTGAAATTATTATCAATGGTCAACGTTATCTTAATTTCTCGAGTAACGACTACTTAGGGCTAGCCAGTCATCCCGATATAAAAAATGCGTTTAAGCAAGGTATTGATGAATACGGCACGGGCTCTGGCTCTGCCAGTTTAATAAGTGGTTATTCTAAAGCCCACGCCTATTTGCAGTCACAATTGAGCGATTGGCTGGGTTTTGGTGATACCTTGTTATTTAGTAGCGGCTTTGCGGCGAACACAGGTACACTGCAAGCGCTTGGCCACAAAGACAGCTTGTATTTATTGGACAAACTTAGTCATGCATCATTAATCGATGGTGCATTCCTTTCCAACGCAAAGAGCCGCCGGTTTTTACACAATGACCCTCAAAGCCTCGATAAATATTTGCAGGCAAGTTCATCCATCGATAACACCATTATTGTTGAAGGTGTGTATAGCATGGACGGCGACAAAGCGAATATATCGGAAACGTATCAGTTAAGTCGAAAACATAATGCCCACTTATATATTGATGATGCACACGGTATCGGTGTATTGGCCAACGATGGTTCGGGATCATTACATGCTGCGAGCATAGTAAACAAACGTAACGTTGTACAGATGGTCACCTTTGGTAAGGCGATAGGCACTCAAGGCGCCGCGATTTGTGCTGGTGATGATGTGATCGAATATTTGCGTAACTATTGCCGAGAATATATCTATTCAACCGCAATACCGGCTGCGTTAGCTAGGGCTACCAGTAAGAGTATTGAGATTTGCCAAAGTGAAGCATGGCGTCGTGAAAAATTAATCATTCTTACCACACTGTTTAAACTCAAACTCGATACCAGTATTGAAGTCACCCAAAGCGATAGTGCTATTATCGGAGTGTTGTGCGGCAGTGAAGCTGATGCATTGGCTTGCCAACAAGCACTGTTTGCAAAAGGCATTTTTGTTAAAGCAATTCGCCCACCAACGGTTGAGCCTGGCAAATGCAGGTTACGCGTTACGTTGACAGCAAATCATACAGAAGCTGACGTGTGTACGCTAGCCCTTAATATTAATGAGGTTTTTGGTGAAATCCAAAACCGAGCAACCATAAATGGCAACGACAATGGTCAATGAAATGTTAGAACAAAAAATTGCCAATACGTTTGGTAAATCATGTCAATCGTATGACGGCTCGGCGCGATTGCAGCGTTTAAGTGGTCAAAAAATATTGCCAATGCTAACAAAGCAACACTCATTCAATGTTTTAGATTTAGGTTGTGGGACAGGGTATTTTACCGAGATCATGGCAAGGCAATTTGATCGCGTCAGTGGTGTTGATTTATCGCGACAGATGCTTGAGTTCGCCAAAATCCATAGACAGCCCGACATTGATTTTTATCAAGCCGATATGCATCACTTACCGGTTTATAACGAGACCTATGATTCGGTATTTTCAAACCTTGCTGTGCAGTGGAGTTATGATTTAACTGCTCTGTTCACTGAGGTTCATCGTGTACTTAAACCGGGGGGCACGTTCGTGTTCACCACGTTGCTCGACGGTACCTTATGTGAACTAGAACGAGCGTGGCAACACGTGGACAATGATAAACACGTGTTGGATTTTCTCCAATTTGATGATCTCAACCAATGTGTGCTGCAAAGTGCATTTGATGTAAAACACCTAGAGAAACAAGCTATCGTTTTACCTTATAACAGCGTTAAACACCTTGCCCAAGAGTTAAAAGCGCTTGGCGCAAGCCACGTGCCAGGTAAACAAAACAAAGGGCTAGCTAGCCGGCGTCGTTGGCAGGCGATGAGTACGGTGTATGAGCAGCTATGCCAAGACAACATTGTCGCAACATACCAATTATGCTGCGTGAAATTAATCAAGCCTTTGACTTGTTAAGCTGTGTTTATGGGCTTGTTATACGACAAGGAATAGGTTTATGAAACAATTATTTATTACGGCAACCGATACTGATGCAGGTAAAACAGTATTTGCGAGCGCGTTAATTCGAGAACTAACGAAACAGTATCGTGTCGGCGCGTACAAACCTTTATCAGCCGGTTGTGAAGACATTGATGGCAATTTGATTAATGATGATGCGTATCAATTACAACAGGCAGCCAATATTGGCCAAAGTGTACAAAGCGTCAACCCCATCGCTTATCAAGAGGCGATAGCACCGCATATTGCCGCGGCGAAGTACGGTGATACCCTTGATATCGAATGCATAAATCAAGGTTTATCCGCTATCAAATATCTAAAACCCGAGATCATTATTACCGAAGGCGCTGGCGGGTGGCGTTTACCACTGGGCGATGATCGCTACTTGTCTGATTTTGTGCGCCAGCAGTCGATGGATGTTATTCTTGTTGTCGGCATGAAATTGGGCTGTTTGAATCATGCTTTGTTAACATACCAAGCGATAAAAGCTGATGGCTTAAATGTTATCGGTTGGGTGGCGAATCAAATAAGTGAACATCCAATGGCATACCACCAAGAAAATATAGCGCATTTAAGCCTTTCGATAAACGCACCGTTATTGGCAACAATCCCATATCTTAATGAGCCAAACCAAGCAGGGCAGTTTATCGAACTCTCAAAGCTTAACTGTACTCATTAGCCTAAACCTAGATTTACCTACTTTAATCTAGGTTGATTCGTCATCAGCAAACCTTGCGCATTTATGAACCTCAATCATGTGACTAAATGCGCACAAATTACTTTTTAAATACAATACCAGCTTTTGCTCGTTACGAGCGCTGACTCCCCTTATTTAACTCATGCATCGCTGCTGTTGCTAAAAAACCCGATCGGGTTTGATAGTTTCCATCTGTAGCGACGCGTTCGTCTATTTTCTTTATTAATAGCTCGGGTAGCGTGACATTAATTTTGTGACTTTTACCAAGGAATGGGGTGATATCGATATCAACCACGGCCCATACGCCCCCCCTAAATTCCATCTTACTCACGTGTTGCTCAAAACTTGAGGCAACAGGTATGTCTTCCGCGTATTCAGCCAACAACGATAAGTGTGACTCAATGACACTTATCACCTGATCGAGCGCATTATCCATTGTCGTTGCGCGACACTCACACCCTGGCAGATCTGGCACCACAACTTTATAGTCATTCTTTTCAGGGTTAAACAGTAAAACGATAGGGAATCTCATGCTGTGTTCCAGTAAAAATAGCAAACAATTCGATAACTCTAACAACTCCGTATCAGGATTTCAATATAACCCTGATAACCCTATAGGTTCAATTCACAATAACTCCGATAACCCCATCCAGGCATCTGCTGACAACTCCGATAACTCTGCTGACCGATGTGTGTAACTACTCACGTAACCCTTAGGTTCTAATAATATTGGCTATGAGTTTTAGCGTGCTTATATATTGATGTTTGTAGAGCTCAAATAGGAATCGATTTAAGCGACGATAATGAAACGAAATCTGAGAGTTATTAGAGCTTATTTATGAAGTAGATATTTGGATTGCTATGTAGTGATATTTATCGTTTTTCGCTGAACATTGTCGCTCTTCGTTGGAGAGATAACGTTAAGTGTTGTGAGTTTTCAAAACAGTTCAGCACCAAGTTTTATGATCAAGAATCATGTTGCGTTAAACCGATTCAAAGGTATTATGCGCTCTATTAAAATTACGTAAGTCGTAACGAATGACGTAGACATTTAACAACAATAACGAGGTAATGCGAATGAAAAAGTCAGTAGTAACATTAGTGATCAGCAGTCTATTGTTAACGGGCTGTCAAACGACTCGAGAAAATGCCCATACAGGTGAGTCAGAAACGAACGCAACAACCATCGGTGTGATTGGCGGAGCGATCACCGGCGCAATTATTGGTGCTGCAGTATCAAGTAAAAGTGATAGAAAGAAAGGTCTTGTACAAGGCATGCTAGGCGGTGCGGCGGTAGGTGCTGGTATAGGTCATAATCTTGATAAACAAGAACGGCTATTGCGTGACAAAATGCGCAATTCAGGTGTTCAAGTGAAACGTCTTAACGATAATCAACTGCAATTGGTTATGAGTAATGGCATTGGTTTTGATACCGGATCATACTACTTACAAACAAAGATAATGAATACGCTAGAGGGTGTGATTGAAGTGCTTAGAGAGTTTCCGGCAACTCGTATTCATATTGGTGGCCATACCGATAGCGTCGGTAGTTTAAAGTCAAACCAACTATTATCTGAACAACGCGCTATGGCGGTAATGAGCTATTTTACTCAGGAAGGGGTTGCCCGTAATCGCTTAATCGCTGAAGGCTTTGGTGAGACCCAGCCGATTTGTAGTAACAATACAGCACACCAACGCCAGTGCAATCGTCGCGTTGAGATCAATATTATCTCGTCTGATAATAGTTAGTTGATAAAAAATCCAACATATCCTCCCTTCACAAGACAATCGTTCTAAATATTTCCCATTTAATAACGTACGATTGTCTTTGTATGTTGAGTTTGAAACGTTGCCACCATTTGTATTGGCTTGAACATTTTGCATACAACTGTACGTAAATTGTAACTTTTAGTACTAAATCGAACCATTTATTACAAAAAGGCATAAGTTAAGTAACCATTTCATGTAAATTCGCCCTCCAATTTATTTCTCATAACTTAACGATGTAAAAAGTAACTTTGGGAAGAGAAAATAAGCAACGTACTGTACGCCTTAGTTATTCAAAACTCTCGTTACTCTTATCGTTAAGTAATTCATTAATTGTGTAGTAAGGTACATATGAAAACAAAAATAGCGATGAGCGTTGGCTTAGGCTTGTTAACTTTTAATGCAACTGCGTCGAACCTTGTTAAAGCGGGTCAAGCAAAGTCTTTAGCAATGGGTGGCGTCGGTATAGCGGTTACTGATATTACCAGTGCGGTAACGCATAATCCTGCAGTGCTTTCTTCTGGGAAAATCAAAGATGGTTGGTTCTTATCATTGCCAACGATTACCGTTGGTGCGAGTGATGAAGACGACTTTATCGATGCCTTAGACGAGTTTCAAGATACCAACAGTATTGATGAATTGGAACTTGCTATTGATTCAGCCGGTTTACCTGGTAGCTACAGTTATGCTGCTGATGTCGCACAGCGTTTGTCGGGTGAGTTAGCGCAACTTTCTGATCGACGTATTGAAGCCGATCTAGGGGCATTGTTATCACTTGCAGTTCCGGGTCAAACATTAGGTTTTGCGTTAAAAGCAACTGTTGGCGCAAGCTTAGGTGGTGAGATCCAATATCGTGATGCTGATACAATTAATGATTTAACGAGTGAGCTAAATGCTTATGAAGAATGTTATGCGGCCAATGCCCTAGTTCCTGGCAGTTGTATTCCTGACAGCTTAACTATGAATTATGTTGACCTGGAGACTGGTGTCGTAAACTTTGATGTAGATGAAGATCTAAAGTCACAAGTTCTCGCACAGGGTGTCGTTGTAGGAGAGGTTGGTTTAGCATTCACTCACATGCATAAATTTGGCGAAACGCCTGTTTCTTTCAGTGTGATGCCGAAGATGCAACATATTAGTGTTTTTCACTATAATGATACCGTAGAAAATGCTGATCTTGATGATGCATCAGAAGATGAATACATAAGCGATGACACTTTTTTCAATGCTGACTTAGGTCTGTTGGTAGAGGTCAACGAGTACGTAAATTTTGGTGTTACGCTAACAAATATATTGTCACAAGAAATTGAAACGGTCACTCCGATCACCGAGGGTGGTGAAGTAGTGGAACTTTCACCTCAGTTAAGGGCTGGTGTTGCTTTTGAGTATGGCTGGTTAACTTTTGCGATCGATGCAGACCTAACGAAAAATAAAGTACCGTTTTCTGCTGATGAACAGATTATTGCAATGGGAGCTGAATTAGATGCTTGGGATGTTGCAAAGCTTCGTGTAGGTTACCAACAAGACTTAGAAAGTTCAGATAGCGATTTAGTTAGTGCTGGTCTTGGCTTAAATCTACTTGGTTTAACACTAGATGTTGGTGCAGCGGCTAATGATCATAAAGCAATTGCTAGCATGCAATTAGGCTTTAAATGGTAATAATGCCATTGAGCGCTAAAGTATTTATACTTTAGTTGGTTATGTGTTTAAAAAGAGGCCTAAATTTGGCCTCTTTTTATTTGTCAAAATCTAGCAACAGCTAAAATATCGATAATCAACGTAGAGTAGAGCAATGTCCCAACGCGGTATATTGTTCTCTTGCCAAACTCTTTCTACACATACCTGTTTAGCACATGGTTTAGTACTAACAATCCTACATATGGATAAATCGTTGTTATACCGTTTCAAGTGCCATCCTTATATCGCTTATATGAAAGATAATCTCAACCGGCTCGATGGAAATCGAATATATTTTGATTATGGCGATAAAACTCTTGATGTCTTGTGTCCATCATTGCAAGCTAAGGTGGATACAATGTTACCGCAAAACTTATCAAGTGATTCATGGCATAGTAAATTCTTTCCCGGAGATGATCATAGTGAGTTGTCTTGGGCTAAAAGATTGCGCTATCCACTGCTGTTCTTATTTGCTAACAAAGATAAAGATATTAAAGAACTAAACTAGCATTTAAATTTCGCTTATGTACCGAACAGTTGCAGCATTTAGCGAGTTGCAACCGGTGGTTGACAACTTATTTAGCCTGGTTGCTAGCATGCAATTTACTGATTCTATAGGATGAAGTAACAATTTTACGAAAACGGATGGATTTATGATATTGGCTGAAAAAATCAGTAAATTACGGAAACAATTAGGCTGGTCGCAAGAAGAACTCGCAGAAAAGCTGGATGTCTCTAGACAGTCCATTTCAAAGTGGGAAAGTAATATAAGCATCCCCGAGCTCAATAAAATTATTAAACTTGCGGAAGTATTTGAGGTGTCAACTGACTTTTTACTTAAAGATGAGCATGACATGGTTCAGATAGAACACGTTCCATCACGTGTAAAGGATCACCAGGTGTCTCTCGACCAAGCAGAGCACTATATTCAGACCAAAATCAATGTAGCAGACTTCACAAGTAAAGGTGTTATTTTATGTATCTGCTCACCAGCCCCCTTGCTGTTCTTTTTAGCGATGGCACAAACGGATCGTTTAGGACTGTCGTTCGATAGTGCAAACCTGCTTGGCGTTATCGGTGTCGTGGTTATGGTGGCTTTGGGGATAAATAACTTTTTAAAAACAAATCAATTTAAAAAAACTGTAGATGCCATTGAGCAAAATAGCTTTGAACTGGCTTATGGGGTACACAGTATAATTCAAGATAAAATGGAAAAGTTTCAAGCGCGCTACAGCACACAACTATCGCTTGGAATATTTCTTTTTATCGCAAGCTTTATCCCTTCTATGGTAGCCATTATATTTTTTAATGGCGTAGACATTTTACTATTAACAATCATTGCACTGCTGTTCATAGTTGCCTTGGGAATATTTGTAATATCGCCGGTGGCGGCAAAACAACAAGCGTTCGACAAACTTGTTGAAGAAAATAAGGCTAATAGCAAAGAATATCTTCGCAACCAACGGTTCACAAAACTTGCAGCTTTCTATTGGCCTTTACTCATTGCCATTTTTCTAGGTTGGAGCTTGTGGACTATGAATTGGGGTGTTACGTGGATAATTTGGCCAGTCGGTGCACTGTTATTTGCCACTTTGATTGGCTTAATGGAGTTACTTCACAAAGAACCCGCTTGATACAAGCGAATCATAATTAAGAATACGTGAAACTTATATCTGAGGCGTCTGAAATTGAGTTCTATTTGAATACCCCAAAGTGTTGCTCGATCAAAAAAGCCCTGACATAGTCAGGGCTCTTAAATATGGTCGGGATAGCAGGACTTGAACCTCGTTTGTAACTATCTAATTAAAAAGCTTTTTTATGAATACTTAGGTTGAGTTTACTGCTATAAATACTGTTTAAATGTACTGATCAAACTCATATTAAGCCAGCGAAAATAGCTTGTTTTTCCCAAAATACAATAAAACCTTATCATTCTTTTGTTATTTAAAAACAGTTTTTAAATAACGTGAGTATCTAAAAAGTCCAACTAGTCTAAAAATATCTTATATTGATTGGACAACGAAGATGAGAAAACTTATCAGACTCAACGAAGTACTAACACTTACAGCATATCCACGCTCCACATTATACCAACATATCAATGATGGACTATTCCCACCACAACTCACAATTGGTAACCGCTCAATAGCTTTTGTTGAAGAGGAAGTTGAAGCTCTCATTCAGGCACGTATTGCCGGAAAATCTAATGAGGAATTGAGAAAACTTGTAGCCGATCTTAAATCAAATCGCTCGGAGTATTCCTCTAAGAAATAAAAAACGCTACTGAAGTAAAAACAACAGTAGCATCCTTCTAAACAGTGCGTGGATGTTTTGCAGACGTAAACGCACTATCATCATAAGGATAACATACTTATGAAAGATATCCCCTTATGTTCGGGTTACGGCCCGTATCACACAGATAAAAAGAGCCCGTTGATTGGCGTTACTTTTGAGCATATTCAAAACTTAGTTGACTCACCTCAACAAGTTAGTAAAGAGAATTCCCTTTGGGCTATACCTAGCTCATTATTCACTCGCGATTCTAATAAGCAATCAATAGATGGCAGTTACTATTTTTTATGGGCAGACATAGATGAAAGTCATTACTCGATAAACGAGTTAGCTAATATAGTTGGGACCTTGGATTGTTGTTTTGAACTTTATACGACTAAAAGCTCTATAATTGAAAAGCCGAGGTTTCGAATATTAATCCCACTTCCTTACCCAATCACAATGGTTAATTGGGTGTTGTCTCAAAAATGCTTATCAACGTTTTTACAGACTCATTCGATAATTACCGACAAATGTGCAGAGCGTCCAACTCAATTATGTTACTTGCCTAATAGGGGAGAACACTACGATTCTATTTCTGAACGTGCTAAGGCACTATTTGATATAAATATTTGGCAAGGCCAAATGGTACATTTTCAAGAAGAAGAAAAGCGAAGAGAGCAAACATCAATCCAACGTATGCATGAAAAAACGCAACTTAGACAAGCATCAAGTTATGCTCAAGAAACTTCACTTATAGACCAATTTGATAAAGATTATCCGGTTGAAAAAATTTTACTTATGAAAAATTATGAGCAGCTAGGTGCTGATAAATTTAGACATCCAGCCAGCGAATCAGGAAGTTTCAGTGCAAGAGTTTTAGATGGGAGAGTTCATTCACTAAGCAATGCCGACCCTTTGTTTTCGGAAGAAGGTGCACATGATAGCTTCAGTGCCTTTACTGTTCTATTCCATAATGGTGATATAGATAGAGCATTAAAAGATGCAGGCGATCATTGGGTATTCGTAAATGGTCAATCATGGAATGAAGCTCACCGAAGTAATCAAGCTACTCTAGATAGCAATCATAATAATTGCGTTAAACATAACATTGGCGATAACTCAGAAGATTGCGTTGTTGACTTGTCCAAATTTTCAATATGTCCAGACATAGATGAAATGAAAACCCAGCTCAAAAATGATATTTATGTACTTTCGGGGATGGCAATACTTGGACAAGGTACCGTTTTCTATGCTGCACCAAATACAGGAAAAACTCTAATAGTATTAAAGTTACTTGCAGAGTCGATATCGGATGGCAATATCAAAGGTGAAGATGTTTATTATGTTAATGCCGATGATAACCTTTCAGGGTTAACGATAAAAGGAGAAATCGCTAAAGCAAATGGCTTTCATATGTTAGCACCAGGCTATAAAGGTTTTGAAGCTCATCAGTTATTGTCTTTGCTGGATCAATTGTGTGAATCAGGCCAAGCGAAAGGCAAGATTATAGTTTTAGATACTCTAAAGAAGTTTACAGACTTAATGGATAAGAAAGTAAGCTCTAACTTTGGAAATAAAACCAGGAAGTTTGTTGCACTGGGCGGAACACTTATTGCGCTGGCACATACAAATAAGCACCGTAACTCAGATGGCGAACCTGTTTTTGAGGGTACTGCTGATATTGTCGCTGATGTCGATTGCGTATATATACTCGACCTTAGGTCTGACGAAAATGACAATGGTGTCATAGAGCGCTGTATAACATTTAAGAACTTTAAAAGCCGTGGAGATGTACTCTCAGAAGTAACATACAAATATCAGAAAGTGCCAGGCCATGGATACAATGACTTGTTTCATAGTGTCAGAAAAGTCGATAATGACGAAGTTAAAAGAATTGCTGAGGAGCGAGCAATTTCTCTATTGCTTCTGGGTAATGAAGAAGCAATTGGAGCGATAACAAGCACGATAGAATCAGGTATAACCAAGACAGAAGCCGTTATTAACCATGCTAATAACGAGTCGGATATATCCAAACAAACGCTTCGCAAGGTTTTAAGAATCCATTCTGGTGAAGACTATAGCAAAGGACATCGTTGGAAGAGGGTTAGGGGTGATAAAAACACATATCATTATCACCTTCTCATCAACTTTTAGCCATTGTGTGGGGTGAAGTATATAAAGTATTAAGAGTATTAGATGAAAAACAAAAACAATGGCTTATTTAAAACTTCTAATACTTTTAATACTTAGGTTTTACGGGGGGTTGGTTTGACGTTGCTTTAGGTTTATTTCTACCGCCGACTCCCTATTTCTCACGTAAGTTGCATATATAGGTTGATCCCCATTGTATACATCTCCTGATGAGCCGTTAGTAGCAGAAATATCGCCGCCAGTTCCAAAGGGTATGTCTGAATACTTATACCCTCCCAAAATAGATAATTGTTTAATATAAGATCTTTCTACTAGGAAGATCTTTTACTTTACAGTGACGATAGTTTAAGTACAAACTTGCTCGGTACCTATATCTCGACACCGCTAGGGCCAACAATATCAAATAAGTACAATTTAATACGGTATGTAACTTTTTCTAAGAGTAATCTACTCGCGAATAGTTCTTTAGGTAAAATGAATAATGCGTTTAAAAAGTCAGATCATGTTTTTGATATTGGTTACTCTCATATTTAGTGGGTGTGGTGGAGGCTCTGAAAATGCACAGGAACAACCGGAGCTAGATGTTCCCTTACCTCCAACATATACACAGTTAATAGTAGACGAGAATGTTACAATTAAGAGTCGTATAAATACCGATATTCCGATAGAAGTATCTGGAGATAATGTCAGCGTTAAAGTGACCAGCTCATCGGAATTGTTAACTGTGAATGTCTCAGGCAGTTATTTGAGCTTTTATACTTCCAGTATAGAGCCGTTAACGCATAAGGTTACTGTCACGGCTAATGGTGATAGTGGTCAAGTATCTAAAGATGTAATGGTTGCAGTAGATCCATCTGTCAATTTTAAGGATATATTTATCGGCGGTGACATTGACTACGGATGTATTTTATCTGAACACTATAATGATTGCTGGCACATTATCGGTGATACTGGCCCTCAAGATTTTGGATTCACTTGGAAGGATGTTGAATCTGTTTTCGTCAATTATTTTGATGCTTGTTACATTATAGGCGCACAGATTTATTGTTCTGATGTTTGGGGGGATGATCCTATCGATACTTCCCTTTTTCCTAGTCGCCATTACTTAAAAGCAATTAGAAGTGCTTTTCTTCATAGTTACGGAATTGTTGTACTGTATCGAGATGATAATGGGGATTACTATACTCATGAACTAACAACGAGATCATCACCGATAGATTATGACCGTTGGCATTCTGTTGCATACTTGGAGAGTGGTGGAATAGAGTGCTTTAGACCAGAAATGTATAACGATGAAATATGTGATACTTCAAACTCTATAACAAGTATTCTTGAGTTTGATTTAGAGGACATTATTATATACACCGATAAAAATGGTTTTGGTTATTATGTTAGGCCTGACGCAAAAAAGTATGAAGAAAAAGTAACCGCACTAGAAGCGTTCAAGCCACTAGTCTCTGAAGGTTCCCTTATGGTTAAGCTGCATAGTTATCCAAACAAATTTGGCTTTATTGATAAGGATGGCTTTATTACATACTTCGATATTACAAGCGAAAACGGACAAGATGTTGACCATACTTTACGTTACTATATTTGGCATCATCGTACTGAAATAAAAGCTAAAAAACTTTTAAGAGATATGGGAGGGCCTGAGGTTTGTTATATAACTGAGACGTCGCGGGTAGAGTGTCTGAATAGTGATAAAACGATTAATAAATCAGTTCCATGGGAAGTCTCAACATATGACTAATTTAATGAACCTATGAACACCTAAAAATTTAATATATTTTGTTTTGAGGTAATATGTGCCGTTTGTCAAGATGCTTAGCTAATTGAAAGAGCTGGTTTAGTATGTGATTAGTTAATTTTATTTGTAGTGGTCAAGTTAAATTGGCCACAGTTTTATAAGGGTGGGTAACTGAGTAAATCTATATAATAAATATGTATATTTACCGATTGGGTAAGATACAATTTATAGTGTTAATTGGGGCTTACGCCCCCTATTATTAATCAGCAACACTACAACCATCGACTTCAGGTATTTCATATTCACCAGCTTCACTTCCAAAATTTAGATTTAGTATGGTAGTCGTGCTTACCTTTTTATGAATAGCTCAGAAGGAGGGCTGGCAGGTTATTCAGCCAAGATAACCGTTGTAGCTTAAATTAATAACCCCGTTTGATTAATAACTGACGCAAATGTTTTACTGTTTGAATTCCTAAATTAAAGCCATCCTTAAATGATTGATCACTGATCATTTTATCCAAGTCACCATTAGTAATTTGAGGGCGTTCAGACTTAATTTTTAAATAAAGTTCTTTTACATATATAACCCTAGCTTCTTTAACATCAAAGGGAGTGTTTGATTTTCTAGTTAACTTGCCAACCTCATTGTATTTCTCACTTGGAGAGTAGGGGTGGCCAGTCTTCTTAAGTTGCATAGTAAAGTGCTTTGCCATAATACGGCCGGTCAGCTGTAGTTTTCGGCTTTCAGGTATATCAGTCTCGTCTAGTTCTTTTAATAAGTAAAAAAATACCTCTTGCAAACCATCAATAATCCATTGATCGCCTTCGTCCACAGTTTTAATATCTCTGCGGATAAGCAGTTTGAATAGTGACATTGGGTTGTGGGTCCCATCAAGTACTCTTAATATGCTCATTAATACGCTCCTATTATGTTTGTTATAGCGCCATCAAACTTAGAGTTTTGATCGATATGATCAGACCAATATTGCATTAACTCTCGGCGTTGGGTTATGTATTCGGCGCGGTTGTAGGCTCTTCGCACTTGGTTTTGGTCAACATGCGCCAATGCTGCTTCGATTACGTCATAGTCTTTGCCATGTTCATTCAAGGTGGTACTAGCTAACGCGCGCAAGCCATGGGCTACTAGTCGGCCTTTAAAACCATTTCTCTTAAGCATCATATTCACTGTTTGGCTATTCGCGTGTGAAAGGGGATCTTTGTTGCTTGGGAATAAGTAAGGACGATGGCCATTTACTAATTGAATATGTTTTAACAAAGCAAAGACTTGCTCAGACATTGGAATAATGTGCGGTTTTCTCATCTTCATCCGTTCTGGCGGTAAAGTAATTAAGCGCTTATCAAAGTCGATATATATCCATTGCATGGTAGCCGCTTCAATAGGGCGTACCATCGTGTGGAGTTGTAATAAAAACATCCAGTAAGTATTTTTAGAAATACTGGCAGCGGATATCCGTGACATAAGCTCAGGTAATTCGTCTGGTGAAATTGTTAATTGACTTTGCTTAGCTGGCGCTGGAAGCGTTTTTGTTAAGTCAGCTAAAGGGTTGAACTCTATGACACCTGAAGCTACTGCTAGGCGCATAACTTCGTTCAAAAACATCGATATTCTTTTAGCTGTTTCCCTCTTATCTTCGAGGATTAATGGTTGCATGAGAGGGGTTATATGCTTAACTCTGACGTCACGGATAGGTAAGTCTTTTATGTAGGGGAGGATATAATTTTTTAGCGAATTATAGGCTTTGGTTATTGTCGTTTCCTTAACCTCTTTAGCTTTTTTCTCTCGCCAATGCTCAACCCAGACTCCTAGCGTATTTTCCAAGCTGTCTTTCTCAAACTCATTATGACTATCGCGTTCAGCTTTTGGATCGATGTTCTTAGCAAGTAGCTCACGAGCATTTAACCGTAATTTTCTAGCTTCTGCGATATTAATTGAGGGTAGAGGCCAAAACTTATTGTGGTACGTTTTTTGGTATATGGGCGGGTATAGTTGAAAATCCATGACTTTGAGCCATTGGGTTTTACCTGCAATTGAAGGCCGTCACCATCTGATAACTTATAAACTTTAACTTTGGCTTTAGCTTGTTTTACTTCGGTATTGGTAAGAGGTTTAACGATTCTTGCCACGTTTAGCAGTACCATTAGCTACTATTTTTGTCTGGTACTGCTAAGAATACTGCAAGATATTCTGGATGTCACGAGACTAACTGGACAAATTCAGACATTAAAAATTGTCTAATCCCATGTTTATTATGGTGTTTAGGACATCTTCAGATGTCCTAAGACAAGTATATGGTCGGGATAGCAGGACTTGAACCTGCGACCTCACGTCCCCCAGACGCACGCGCTACCAGACTGCGCTATATCCCGAAATGTTGTTTTTGTTGGCAACGACGTCAATTGTTATGAAAAGTGCGTTGATTTGCAATAGCTTTTTTATCGTTTTGACTTGTTCGGTTAAATTAACACCACTCTGGTCAACTACTGTTCAGTAGGATTGTTCTTTTGACTAAATAGATTGAGTTGATTCACACCATCGATCAGCATCGGCAAATCGCTTTCTTCGCTGATTACCGTATCCAAGGTTGTCGAATAACTGGTGAAATTACCTTGCTGATCAACCAAAATGTTTTTGTCTTTTTTGACGACAATTAAGCCGTCGCTGGTTGTGTTGGCAAACACTCGGTCATCACGCACTCGATAAACATTTACGCCATTGCCATAACTTTTGTAATCTTGGCCGCAATCAAACCAATAGCGCATTAAGGTGGTTTGCATATCCATATTGGACGTGACACGAGTAATCGCTTGGCCTTGTTTGTTTGGCCATATCAGCAATGACGGTTTGATGGATATCGCGTTTAGCTCTTGGTTGTCACCAAGCGATGCAATCCACACCACGTCTTTTTGAGCTTTTTGTTGTTGTGCAAGTAACAACGCATTTATGAATAACTCAAATTGATAGTCACTGGTTGCTTTGAAATAAAATAGGTGTAGGCCTTGTTCTAACCCATTAAGCTTATCGGCATAAACAAACCTTGAAATGTCTTTGTGCTGCTCCACTCGATTAAAGTGTTGTTGTAACCAAGAGGGCACAAGTTCGTCATTTTGTTCATCGCTGATGATACTCAGACTTGCTGTAACCTCACTTGCCGCCATCTGTTGAAACAGCATAGGTGTAGCGTTTTGCTTGCGCATGTCATCTTGATAAATCGTTGGTAGCGAGAACATTAAATTAAACCACGCATCGTGCTCTGTCGCGTTGTCAATGTGATTGAGTAACGGGCTGCCCTTAATAGCTGAGCTACTATTAAAGCGTTCGATTTGCGTTGTCGATAATCCTTTATCACTCAGTATAACAAACACTGAGTGGTTTTTGGCAGGATTGGCTGCACATTGTGCTGACAAGGTTGGATAGGTCGGCGCCGACTGAGTCAGTCGGTATGGGCTATTACGGCGTTCTTGGTAATCATTGATATCAAATAAGCCATATTTCGTTAATAAGGTTTTTGCCGTTGCCGGATAAGACATAGGCAACATGTTGTCTTGGCGCAGTACATTGTAGTCAAGCTTCGCATCCGCATAAATGTGGGTAACGTGGCTAAATACAAAACAAATCAATATAATGCCAATAACAAACTTAGGGAACATACGTTGCTGCAGTTCACGCAGGTGCTTCCATGCGTAGTTACTTACCAGAAGTTCAAACGCTAAAATCGCGATGACTGAGGCGAAGCCAATCGCTGCAAACGGGATCTCGGTATCACTTAAACGGGCGCTAACCAAATCAATAATTTGACTACTGGCGTCTAAATTTAGATGGTAACCAAGCTGATGGTAGGTAAATCCGTCTAACAATAACAAACTTAACACAACGGTAAATATTAACGAGGCTATACCACGTATCACCCGTGTTACCGGATACAGTAAGGTAAGAGGAAACACCGTTAGTAAGTACGCAACGAAGGTTAAAAATGCCATATGACTAACCCAAGTGGTTAACATATATGCTTTACTTAACCCTGTCGCTGGTACGCCTTCAGCGTCGAGAAAAATAAAGGCGATCAAAATGGCAGCACCAATATTGAAAAAGGTGAACCAATGGCCCCAACTAATTAATTTCAGTAATCGCTTACTGTAAGGAGATTTTTCTGTGTTAACCATGTAATTGATCGCCAAATTTTGTTATTTTATTGCGACGTAGACTGTTGTAGTGCTTTTGCGAAGTTTTGCACAATCGCTTCTCGTTGCTTTTCAGGAACCTGATTGGTGATGATAGTAGACAAAGCATTACCAAGACACATCAGTGCTAAATCTGTTGATACTTCTTCTTTAACAAGAACATCAAGGACATCCTGAACAATTTTTTCTACACGTTGGTTAGAATATTTCGATACAATAGGCATTATTTTTACAAATCCTGTTGGAAGATGGCCCTTATCAGGACGCATCGGATAGATAACAGTTTTTAGTTTATCAAAAGCTTACAGAAGATAAAACAAGCCAAAGCCCATGAGTTTAATTATAACGAACATTGATCTGCACTATATCACTAAATCCGAAAGCTCTTCGGACGTCACCGTCACGTCAAATAAAGGCATGATTGAAGTTAACGATAACATCAATGCCTTTATGGAAGCGCTTCATAAAACCTACAACAATAAAGGCAGTAAGTCATTTGGTGGCTTTAAGTTTGGTCCTGAAGTTGATAATGCACAAAGTTTTATGAAGCTAATGCAAGACTACTTAGATGACCAGACACAGTTTATTCCATTTTCAAATCAGGCGGTGATGCGTTTGAAGCAGGAGCTGGAAAAATATGACTTGGCTGAAACAGGGTATTTAGTGACCTGTCATTATGAAATGCTAGGTGGTCGCTATTTATTCGTTTGTTTGTTGCCGGTATCTGAGCATTATTATGTAGATGGCGAATTAAATATCGCTGCCGATAGTCACATTGACACCACAAAAATGCAATTGGCGGCCCGAATTGATCTGTTTGAATATCAACAGAACCCGCAATCAAATCGTTGCATTAGTTTTATAAAAGGTCGCGCGGGGCGCAAAGTCGCAGATTTCTTTCTAGAATTTTTGGGCTGTGAAGAAGGCATCGATGCCAAACAACAGTCTCAGTCCCTCGTTCAGGCGGTTGAAGACTTTGTCAATGTGAACCAGCTTAACCCTGAAGAAAAGCAAAATACCCGCAAAGAGCTTTTATCTTATTGTAAAGAGCAAAAAGAGCTGGGCCAGGACGTTAAACTTAAAGATGTTGCTGCCGCCATTAACGTTGATGACAACGGCGAAAATTTTTACCAGTTTTGCCAGCAAAATGATTATGCTTTGGAAGAAAGCTTTCCTCACGAGCAATCGGTCATTAATAAAGTAACTAAATATTCGGGTTATGGCGCTGGGATCAGTGTGAGCTTCGAGCGCTCACATTTTGGCAGTGATGTGATTTACGATGCCGATAAAGGCACGTTAACGATTCACAAAGTGCCACCAAACCTAAAAGATCAACTATTGAAGTTATTAGCGGAGCCTTCAGTTAACTCGCAACACGACGATGCGAGTCAGGCACCTGCATCAGACGATGCGAGTCAGGCACCTGCATCAGATGATGCGAGTCAGGCACCTGCATCAGATGATGATAGTGCACCGTTTTAACACAAACTTTTAAAGTTACAGTACGTCTGTAACTGATTTTAACAATAACGTAGTAGAGAGACCCATGACACAAACCTTAACCATTACCCGACCTGACGATTGGCATGTACACTTACGTGACGGCGAGGCATTAAAAGATACCGTTCGCGATATCAGCCGTTACTTTGGTCGAGCTATTGTTATGCCAAACTTAGTGCCACCGGTAATGAATGCAGAACAAGCAAAGGGTTACTATGACCGTATCCAGGCTGAGAATAACAGCGCACACTTTGAACCACTCATGGTGCTTTACCTAACCGACAATACCACCGCTCAAGATATTAAAGATGCGGCCGAAAGTGGTATCGTTTATGCGGCTAAATTATACCCAGCTGGTGCGACCACAAATTCCGCATCAGGTGTTACTGATGTGAAGAATATCTACCCAGTGCTTGAAGCAATGCAAACTCACGATATGCCGTTGCTAATTCATGGAGAGGTGACCGATCACCATATTGATATTTTTGATCGTGAAAAGCAGTACATCGAAACCATTTTAACGCCGCTAGTAAAAGCTTTTCCAAACCTACGTGTTGTGCTCGAACACATCACCACGAAAGACGCTGTCGATTTTGTAAATCAAGCTGGCGATAACATTGCCGCTACAATTACAGCACATCATTTAATGTATAACCGCAACCATATGTTAGCCGGTGGTATTCGCCCACATTTTTACTGTTTACCAATTCTTAAGCGCAATATTCACCAAAACGCGTTGGTAGAAGCGGCAACCAGTGGTAGCAAAAAATTCTTTTTGGGTACGGACTCTGCACCACATACGAAAGATAAAAAAGAAGCAGCGTGTGGCTGTGCAGGCGCTTATACGGCACATGCCGCTATTGAACTATACGCAGAAGTTTTTGAACAAGAAAATGCGCTAGAGTACCTAGAAGCGTTTGCGTCATTCAATGGTCCAGACTTTTACAAGTTACCACGTCATACAGAGACTATCACCTTAGTAAAAGAAAGCTGGGATGTACCACAAACCATGCCATTTGGTGGTGACGTAGTGGTGCCAATTAAAGCGGGTGAACAAATTCACTGGCAGGTAAAATAAGGTAACCTGATGAAAAACATGCAACTGTTCGTTAATGATCTAACGGTAATCGACTTTTCATATTTGTGTGAAAGCAGGGGCGTTGTCGGTGAAAGCTGGATCGTTGATGTGCTATTAGCGGGTGATTTAAACGCCGAAAGTATGGTTCTAGATTTTGGTATTGTAAAAAAACAAATAAAGGCCATTATTGATGACAGTGTTGATCATAAATTGGTTATTGCAGAGCAAAGCTCAGCCCTAACGGTGAGTAATTCTCATCGAGATGATCACCTATTTGTCGATTTTATTGATAATGACGTTCAGTTGTTTTTGCAATCTCCTTCTCAAGCATTTGTTTTTATCGATACCGACAAAATCACCGAAGAGTCAATAACGCGTTACTTGGAAAATGTTATAAAACAACAACTTCCAGAAAACGTTCAAGGATTAAAATTGACCTTGCGGGCTGAGAATATTGATGGTGACTACTACCATTACACCCACGGCCTAAAAAAGCATGATGGTAATTGTCAGCGTATCGCGCACGGACACCGCTCAACAATTGATATTTTTTGTGACGGTGAGCCGTCGCCACAATTAGAGCATTATTGGTGCCAGCGATGGCAAGATATTTACCTTGCCAGTGAAAGTGATACCGTAACTGTTAATGAAGTTGAGTTATCAGCACATGCACGTCAGCATTTAGCCGATGACCACCAGTTTTTCAGTTACTATGCTCCGCAAGGCCGTTTTGATATTGCTGTTCGTTCGGCGGTGTTGGAAGTGGTTGATTGTGATTCTACCGTTGAATTGTTAGCCGATTATATCGCACGGCAATTAAAACAGCGTGATTCAAAGCATAATTACCAAGTGGTCGCCTATGAAGGGGTTGGAAAAGGAGCCATTGCCTGTGCCTAAGAACCAATTAAAATCGTTTGTTAAACCACTCATTAAGCCATTAAGCAGTGTTATGCTGGCGTTATTGTGCTCTGCACAAGCGCTTGCAGACGTATCGTTGCGTTTAGAAGGTGAATTAACACAAGGCGGTTTATTGGTTGGCCAAACCGAGGCGGGTAATAAAGTATTCCTTAATGACAAACCATTAAAGGTTTCTCGCCACGGCTTGTTTGTCTTTGGTTTTTCTCGTGATGATACCGCGACACATGAGTTGAAAGTTATTGGCGACAATGGCGAGCAACGTGTTAAGTCGCTCACGCCAAGTGCTCGTCAATACAAGATCCAGCGTATCGAAGGCATTGATCAAAAAATCATGGAGCCAAGTAAGGAAGCATTAGCGCGAATTAAAAAGGATAATAAACAAATTCGCGCTGCTCGGGCAACAACGTCTAATCGCATTGATTTTGCTCATGGTTTTAAAGCACCCGCAACCGGGCCAATAACCGGTGTTTATGGTAGTCAGCGAATTTATAATGGTGTCCCGAAAAATCCGCATTATGGCATTGACTACGCAGGCCCCAAAGGCACGCCGGTATTGGCTCCAGCAGCTGGTGAAGTCGTACTTTGGGTACCCGACATGTTCTTTTCGGGTGGTACCTTAGTGATTGACCATGGTCATGGCATTACTTCGAGCTTTATTCATTTGAGTGCAGCTAACGTAAAAGTGGGTGATAAGGTTCTTCAAGGTCAACAAGTTGCTGAAATTGGTTCGACAGGGCGGTCAACTGGCCCGCATCTAGATTGGCGCATTAATTGGTATAATGTTCGTCTTGATCCGGCATTAGCACTGAAACTACCGAATTATCATACCTTTAAGCAAAAGACTGAACTATCTCAGTAGTATTAAGTTTACAAACATTGATATTAAAAACCGCCCAAGATAAGTAAATCATTTGAAGGCGGTTTTTTATGCCATTTATCGTCTGTTAGCGGCTTTCAATAATACGATTTTTACCGGACTTAGCACGTTCAAGATGATCGGACTGTACGTAAACTCGGTCAGTCGTGCCCATGCTGGCATGACCAAGCTCGTCAGCCATATGTTTTAATGGGCGAGAATCAATATCCATAGAGGCACCGGTGTGTCTTAACCAGTGGGTGGTGGCTTCTTTTAATGCTTGAGCTTCTTCTTTAAAGCCTTCACAAATCATTTGCTGGTAAGCATTATCAAAAGCCTTTTGGACGATACGACGTAATTGTCGAGAGGTCATGCCACCAGAGCCTTTTAATTTGTGCACTAAGGGATCTGTTTCGCTCGACAAAGGGTATCCAGATAAGCCACGACTATGGCGATACTGTTCTAGAAACGGTAAAAACGCTTTAGGAACCGTAACATCGCGTTGTTTTGCACCTTTACCAAACACTTTAAACCAGTGGTTTTTGTCTTTGTCTTGCCAAAAATGGCCCATAACAGGTGTCCAATTCGGGCGCTCAGATAATTCTGAAACACGTAAATACAAGGTTTTTAAGCAGGCTATGACAAATAATGTACGCTGGTGATCAGGGTTCTCCGCAGCCAATTTTTCTGTCGACTCCAAGATAAAATCCCATTGCAACGACGATAAGCGTTTAACTTCGGTATAGGAAGTATTTTTAATCAAATATGGACAATCTTTTTTAACTGAGGCGATGGCATTACCAAAAGCATAATCTTCAGTAACGAGATAATCGTAATACACGTTGAGTACCGAGAATGTAGCTTTTAAGGCATCTTGCGAGCACTGATAATTTTGCTTTTTTTTATTAAAATCAATGTCGTCAGCTCGCTGAGATTTCGGGATCTTAATCGTGAATGGTCGCCATAAGGGATTTATATCACGAATGCCGTTACGTTGTTCAAAGCGTCGATAGACATTATCCGAAATCCATTCAACCGGCGGTTTATGGATAAAATCGATATACGATTCTAAATCACGGCGCTTTAAATGCACCACAGATTTTTTACAGATCAACCAGCTCCAAAGTAATAGTTTTTCTGTTTCACCACGAAACAAATTATAGGTCGCTTCGTTACGACGTCCTTTAGACTGCAGGAACTCTTTGGTGGCGCGGTAATCTTCAAGTGCGCCATTTACTGAACAATCTATCTCTGTGACAAAGTGTTTAACATTAGGCGTGTCATCATTAAACAATTGGTTTTTAGTTAACAATTGAAAGTAGCGATGCGAGTCGAACAACGGCTCGGCGATAAACAGTTTGTTATCAGTTTTTTGATGAGACATAAAATAAGTTCGTTATAGTTATTAATATCGTAAAGAGATCACAATCCATACGCAAAATAATTAACGCGCATAGACGCATGATGAAAGACGTATCGTTAAGTTACTGATATCTGATAATCATCATCATAAACAGCGAACATGAACACAACGTGTAATAACGTCATAATAACAGCCAAAATCCAAATGTCCACTAATTAACATTAACGGAAATTTGATTGGGTGAAAGCATGCCCTGTGGCTATGTATATCACTAAGTCTGTGTTTGGCTGTTTATGCGTTTCTCTATAAATCAGCAAATTAAAATTAACCTCAAATATAACATGCATTTACGCGCGTCTGTGTAAAATCTGGGTGTGATGACAGCCAAAACAATTTTATTTTTTACGTACAAGCGCGCAAATTCATCCTAAAAAGCTCTTAATGTGTTGATTTTATTAGCCTACAGCAATATTTATAAAGATTTGAATGACCCTTTATTTAGGTCTATCCTGTCGATTACGTGGTTTAGGCGGCCATTATCAGTTAACGGGTTTGGTTAGTACTGGTTGCCACTCTAGCCATTGAGACTGCGGTTTGTCGTGTAACCAAAATTGATGACCAGAGTCGATTCCGTCTGTTTTACCATTTGGTGTGACAAAAGCAATGCCACCGGCAAGCAAGCTGTCGATACTTTCGGTTGACACTTGAACACCTGATATCAAGCTGGCATCAATGTCGATACCACTGACATTGTAGAATTTGCTTTGCAAACGCAACAAATGCGCATGTTCTTCATAAATATGCGCATAAATTCGCACACCGTCAGCAAAATGATTCAGCTCAACCCCGAGCACTTCGCCAACCTTGATTTGCCTATAGTATATTGGGCTTTCTCTGTCTATCGATCCTCGGTGCGACGCATTTACAACCACATTTAAGCCATGTGTTAATGAGGTAACAACAGGCTCTCGTAATAGTCCGGTAAACTCTATTGCAGTGTTGGCACCGTTACCTGGCAAAACTTTGATAAAGTTGCCAACAAAGTATGCGATGGGATCTTTTACTTTGGCAATATTCACTTCTGGTGTCACCAACCAATATTTAGCGCCATGGCGAGTGAGTCCTTGATATTTATCATTGATGAGCGCGGTAACTTTGGTCTTTGTTAATTGTTTATTGAGAACAACATCAATGACTTTACCTACCACATGATCTTGATATTGTATTTGCGCATTAGCTTTTACATCAACCACTTGGTCAAAGTTTATGGTGATTTTATTACTACCATAGCCAATCGAATCGAATGAGGAATACAAAGTAAACGACTGCATCTCTTGTGCAAGTTCGTTAGCGCTTTCGTTTTCACCGGAAACACTTGGCAGATATAACGCGATACCACCACGTATTATGGTATCTAAACTGTCAGTTTTCACATCGACACCTTGCAAGTTTGCATTGAATGAAATGCCGCTAGCATTATAAAAACTCGATGATTGTCGTACTAAATGTCGGTAAGCCTCATCTATTGTTAAAGAAATCACCACATTTGAACCGTCCTCATTCAGATCAACCTTATCTACCTGACCAATGACCATCGATTTATATGTGATAGGCGTTCCGCGTGTTAATCCATACGTACTTTCGGCGTGCAATATCAACTGCAATCCCGTATCACTCGGTTTATTATCGGGTACCTGGCTCAACAAGGAAAATTGTTGTTTTAATGCGCCGTCACCGGGTTTGAGTTGTAAAAATGCTCCTTCTATAAAGGCATTTAGTCCGGATATATTAGCGCTACTCAGCTCGGGTTCAACAATCCATATTTGACTGCCCTGCCGAAATAATGTTTTGTAATGAGGGCGATAACCCACCGTAACAAGGTTTGTATTTGCATCCTTGGCTTTGACATTGGTGACTATACCTATGTCTTTTTCACCGTATTTTAATTTGGTGATGCCTTTGATCAGAGGATATTGATTAGCCGCTTCTAGGGTTATATATTGTGAATTTAACGCGTCATCTAAGCTTGAACGCAATACAAATGTGTGACCATCATTGATCGATTTAGCCTGATTAAAATCAAGGGTTTGAAAGCCAATTCCGCCTGAAATTAATGACTCTAACGGTGCTGTTCGAAGCTTAAATGAACGAAGAGTACCTGACAATTCAACCCCCCCTTGCTCAAAAAATACGCTACTGGCATTGACTAAATGTGCGAATTTAGGCTGGATATGGATGTGTGTAGTAAATTGCTGTTTATCATCGTTAAGGCGATGTCCCTGAACCGTGCCAACAGGCATGTTGCGATAGTACACTGTAGCGCCAACCGGAACCGACTCAATATTATCAGTGAGCAAATTGACGTGTAAGCCTGGGGCATTGAATGTTAACGGCGGTTTCGTTGCTAATACCGTGAATTCTCGTCGTGGCTCGCCTTTACCAGTAAGTCGGAACGTGACGTAGGGACCACTCAATAAATGTTCTATATTTTCAATACCTTGCAGGCTTATTGTTGGTTTTTCTAACCAAAATTGCATCGTTGATAATAAATAAGGTTCTAACCGAGGATCGAGTAACACGCGTGCCGTCAAGCCCCCATGGGCTGCACTATAAGCAAAATCGACCACCTCACCGACATCGCCCCCTTCAAAAATAACTTTGGTAGACTCCGCTTTGATCCCCGAGTTTGGCGGAAAATGCATGGTTACTAATACACCTGCTTTTGCATCGTCAAAGTCTTTATAAAGACGAAAATCACTAAAATCCTCAACTTCATCAGCGCTTCTCGCTCGCGGCGTATGAAAGGCTATGCCACCACTGATCAGTGCAGAAAACGACTCTGTACGCACCTTGAACCCAGATAAATCGCCGCTAAACTCGACACCACTGGCGTGGTAAAATTTAGAATTAGCCGCCACTAAATGTTGATATTCCTCGTCAATTAACACATTGATGGTTAACAGATCGTTATCTTCTGATAATCGGTAGCCGTATACTTCCCCTACTTTAATTTGCTTATAAAAAACGCCGGTGCCGTGGGATATGGAGCCAAGTTCTCTGGCATATAGAGTCAAGTGCAGTCCCGGCGCATCGGCCGATCGTAGCGGTGGCCGTTTTAGTGCGTCATATTGGCGTACAGACTGAACACCATCGCCTGGCATAAATTCAAAATAATTCCCGGTTAAGACAGTGTCTAAACCAGAAATACCAGATAAACTGATCTCTGGCTTAACTAACCAAAGTTTGCTGTTTTCGGTTAAATAAGGTTTGGTTGAGGCGTCCATTTCAATGGTCACTAGTACGGTATCCAGATCTTCGAGCTTAAGTTTCTTAACGAGACCTACAGCGATACCCTTATAACGAACCTCGGTTTTATTTACGACGATTCCATCGGCACTGTGAACTCGAACTTGGATATCTATCCCCGCGTCACTGTATGATTTGAAAAGCAACCAGATACCAATCAACGCGGCAATACTTGGCAAAAGCCAAATTGCAGATAAACGCGATTTACTGGTGATGACGGCTTGTTGTTTACTCATAATTATTTTCTAGTGATTCGAGTCCATCTTGCTGATCCCAAAGTAATCGCGGATCAAAACTGTTTGCGGCAAATATGGTTAATATGACCATGATGCCGAACGCCGTTGCGCCAGGTCCCGCGACTACGTTAACCACGCTACCAATCTCTACTAGCGCAACCAATAATGCCACAACAAACACATCCAACATTGACCAACGCCCAAAAAATTCAATCAGTCGGTACAATATGGTACGCTGTTTTTGGCTTAGCCGGCTTGGTCGTTGTAGCGAAACGAGTAACATAAAAAGGCCTAAAATTTTCGCTAATGGCACAACAAAACTGGCAATAAATACAATTATAGCAATGGGATACATCCCTAGCTTAGTTAGTAACAAAATCCCTGATAAAATGGTGTCTGGTTGTCCTTGACCAAAATATAATATGGTCATAATGGGGTACGCATTTGCTGGGAAAAAGGCGATCAGGGAGCATATCGTCCATGCCCAGCATTTTTGCTCTGAATCGGTAATACGTTGCTGTACTTTTGTGTGGCAGCGGGGACAACGAGTCGCCTTAGATGATGGCGATTGAACCAATTGCTGACATACGTGACAACGAGCAAGCCCTTTTTCCATTGCTGAAGTACAGTGCTGGTTCATGCTACTTTATCCCAAATCAACTGTTTGTCTAATGTGACTTTCAACGATATGACACATAACATGACAGCGACGAAGCACACTAAGCCACTGTCGTAATGCAACTCGGCAAGATCCTTGAGTTTAAACACCGATACCAATATGCCGATAAGGAAGACTTCCAGCATTTCCCATGAATCAACATAGTGGTAATACACCATAAAATGATTAAACCAGGGCCGCTTAGTTTGTCGATACTTTACGCCTAAACTGACAACCAGTGCCGATAGTAATTTTACGAACGGGGTTAACACACAAAATAAGAATACCAACACCGAAACAAAATATAGCTCGCTTTGCCATAGCGCTTGGATACCCGCTAAAATACTCGCGGCATTCTCTACGGATAATACTTGTAAGGACATTAATGGATAGCCGATTGCGGGTAAAAATAGCATTAATCCGGCAATTGATAGCCCTATCGTTCTATTGATCGGATTATGCTTGCGATCAAGTATCAAATGGTTGCACCGCGGACACAACGCAACTTGCCCTTCTTCAAGAACGTCTATTTCGACTAATGCATCACATTGTTCACAGGCATATTGCGTTTGTTGCATCGTGTAGTTTGTTGATCATTTTCGGGCGATATATCTTCAGTGTGATGCAAAGCTTGACAATAGCAAGTCTGAGTCATTGGTATCACAAAACACTCCACACAAACCGACCACATAACTACAGTTAATATTGCCTCAACTGTTTGCACCATATCTCGTATACAGCTCTGTCAAAAAGATAAAAAGTACAGCGAATATGTTGATATTGTATTGCCGTGCATGCTTGAAAAGCGATATCTGCCGCCTCGTGTGCTGGGTAGTTATAGACGCCACAGGAAATAGCGGGCAAGGCAAGTGTTCGGCATTGATGTTGTAATGCTAATTCTAATGTACTGATGTAGGCTGAGTATAGTTGCTGCGCCACCCTATCATTTTGTCGATGATAAACAGGCCCTACGGTGTGAATAACAAACTTAGCGGCGAGGTTTCCCGCCACTGTGATCCGTGCTTGCCCCGTTGGACAGCGAACGCCTTGATCAACGTTTAGCTTTTTACACGCAGCCAAAAGCTCTGCGCCTGCGGCTTTGTGAATAGCGCCATCAACACCGCCACCGCCAAGCAATGTTGGATTGGCAGCGTTAACAATCGCATCGACTTGAGCCGTTGTAATATCAGCAAAGATCAGCGTGATATTGTGTCTTGTTGTTTCATGGTGGTCGTTAATTTTTATCCAAGCTCCTATTAACGTGATTTGGCGACAGGCTCAGCCAAACCTTTTGACCGTAAGCGATACCGTCAATGTATGGCGCGAGTACCTCAACGATATGAGCTGGATGAAAGTGAGCTGGTTTAGTTTCTGGATGCGGGTAATAAATAAGAGCTTGGTAGCATCGCTCGGCAAAAGCTAATGAACAATGACAGAAGCTAAATGTTTCAGGCTCAACACCTGGGTACCATGCTAATTTTTCAATTTGCTGATCGGGGTGTGTTAAAGCGAGTTGATAAGGCGAGATATCGATATTAATCGTACCTGAATAAAGACCCGTGATATCAATACCGATACGTTTAAAAAAGGGTAATTGCTGGCTAATACTACCGCCAATATAAGGGCAATCGCGAGCTTTTCCCGATGCGATTTGATGGCCTTTTACAATAATCCCAGGAATAACAAGGTTCACGTTATTTGCTAAGTCCTTTGTACATATTGTCGACTTATTTTAGGGTAATAAAAAAGGAGCCGAAGCTCCTTTTAATCATTATTCTTCAAATAATAAATCCATGATGTTGCTAACATCGGACTTACCTTTGGCAATCTCTTCGCGCGATAAACCTGATAGCTCATGCGGAAATACCAACCACTCATCAGATTCATGTACATAATAATCCGGTACTAAATCAACCTTGCTGTTTTGTGGCTTGTACCAAGGTGTTGCTACACGGATATCGGTTGGCGTGTTTAGGCGCATTAACTGTTGAATTTGTTCAATTAAGGCAACAACACTGCGACCTGAATCAAACACGTCGTCAACAATTAATAATTTATCGCCTGCGTTGGCATTTTCAACAAGATAGTGTAAGCCATGTACGCGGATTTCTTTTGATTGTTGGTTAATCCCATAGTACGAAGACGTGCGCACCGCAATGTGATCGGTTTCTATTTTACGAAAGTCGAAATACTCTTGAACAGCGATACCAATAGGTGCACCACCTCGCCAGATCCCAATAATAAAATCTGGTCGAAACCCGTCTTTATATACTTTGTGTGCTACGCGGAACGAGTCTTCTAATAATTCTTGTGCGGTAATAAAACGTTTATCCATCTTACTAATAACCTGTAACCTGATAAAACAAAATTTAATAAGCGAATTATAAACCATTTAGACAACAACGCTTGCTGATTAATGCGTTCGAAGTATTACCCGTTGAACTTACAACGAATGCGGTCGACTTATACTTCATAATCGAGCTAACTATTTAATAGCGTAATGTCTAATGCTTGTATGCGTGGTTAATTCGCTAAAAAAGAAAAAGCCTCGCAAATAGCGAGGCTTTCAATATGGCGGTGAGATAGGGATTTGAACCCTAGATACGCTACAAACGTATGCCGGTTTTCAAGACCGGTGCTTTCGACCACTCAGCCATCTCACCTGAGAAGTGCTGCGAATATTAAAGTCACTTTGCCTCGTTGTAAAGAGCAAAACGAAAAAAAAGTGTGTTTTTTTGTCCAAACCACACTGTTTGCACATTATGTAAGCAACCAATATTGTGGTCAGTATATTTATTATCCGTAATCCGCTCTCGAATACTCTTGTGACTTTCACAGTTCACAAAACATTTAATCTAATACGCGATCGAGCAAATAGAAAATCGACTGAAATGACATACCAGTATGCCGAGATAAGCCAATTTCACAACCGATATTGTTACTGTAGCCATGGTCACATACTGGATTAACATCAATATGTCGTAGCGCGTGGCGGTTAAGCTCAGGGTAATAAAAACCTTTATCTCCAGCAAACGCACAGCACGTGACATCTTCGCTAACTTGCACGTGTTCTGCACATGCACTGGCAACCGCCATTAAGCTATCTTGTGTATGCAGCCGTTTGCTACTACAACCAAGGTGTAACATGACGTCTGACGACCGTTTATTAATGGTCACATTAGGTAAAACGAGTTGCTCAATACACTGAGCTGGCTCGTAAACCTTGAAAGACCCGATATCAGCCAAACTTGCCTGCATAGACTCTATTATGTGCAGCGCGCACGATGCATTATCAATCAGTACAGGAAGTCGACCATGTTGGCTGGCTTGGTACGCGACCTGATGCATTTGCATGCCTTTTTGTTTAGCACTTTGTTCATCACCTTTACTATGAAACGATAAACCGCAACACAATGAAGCGCTTTCGGTTGGGATCACTACGTCATAGCCGGCTTTGTGCAGTACCCGAACAACCACTTCCGTTAACGAGCTTGCTTGATTTTGGCTACTAGGCGATAACATTCGCCCTGCACATGATGGCAAATAGACGATCGTTTTAGGTTTGTCATTTGCCTGACGGTACGGTGATACAAGCAATCCGTTACGGTGTGGTTTAGCCGCTTTGGGCCATGGTTTAAAATAAAGTGGCACGGTCCCCGCGGTTAAATGATTAAGCGCAGTTAATACTTTCTTTGTTCCTTCCTCACCTATCAATTGTTGCGTTGTACCCACCATATTAATGCCCGCTCGCGCTATTGCGGTTGCGCCATCAAAATGCTTAGCAAGGTAATTCATTGCTTTTGCCTTTAACGGCAATGATTTTAACCGTTGTTGACGAAGTTGCAGAATGAACTCACCAGTATTGATACCAACGGGGCATTGCAAGCCACATAATCCAGTTGCTGCGCAACTATCAATAGCTAAGTAATCAAAATCATTGAGCAACGCAGCTTGCTCTTGTTCAAGCTCGTCAAAATTCGAGTCAGTGATTTGTGTCGATAGTTGTTGGCTAGGTTGTTTATTTACCGGATCGTGCTTAAGGGCAACGATATTCTGCTCTAATTCAACAATACGACGCCAAACGGCAATGCGCTGTCGAGGGGTCATTGTTAAACCGTTCGACGGACACACAGCTTCGCAAAAACCGCACTCAATGCACGCGTCGATAACATCATTTGCCTTTGGTAAAGACTTTAAGTGTTTTAAATGGGCGTTAGGGTCATCGTTAATGATGACACCTGGATTAAGAATATTTTTGGGATCAAATAATTGCTTTATGTCGCACATGACTTGATACGCTTGCTCTCCCCATTCAAGCGCAACAAAAGGCGCCATATTTCGCCCTGTACCATGTTCCGCTTTTAATGAGCCTTGATATTGTTCAACAATCAACCGGCTCACGTCTGTCATAAAATGATTGTAGCGCTCTATTTGTTGCTGGTTGTCAAAGCGTTGCGTAAAGACAAAGTGTAAATTACCTGCCAGCGCGTGACCAAAAATAATTGCCTCTTTATAACCATGCTTATCAAACAAAGTGTGTAAGTCGGTGATAACCGCAGCCAAATGGTGTAACGATACCGCAATATCTTCGATAATCACGGTCGTGCCTACTTCTCGATTCGCTCCTACAGCCGGAAAGGTGCCTTTTCGTATTTGCCATAACTGCTCGTTACGACGCAGGTCACTGTCAAAACCAAGCGTTAAAGACGGTATGTATGAATAACGTTCAATCACTTCGGCGACACGATTTACTCGACTCGCCAGCTGTGAATCGCTGTCCGCAGTCACTTCTATCAGCAATGCCACGCCAGCGTCTGCTAAGTCGTTCATGTTAGCCGGCATAAGAGGTTGATCGGCAACGGCTAATAATGCTCGCTTATCGAGTAGTTCGACGGCGCTAACAAGATTATCCGTTAACTGTTGAACCAACTCACAGGCTTCACGAGTACTATCAAACATGAATATGCCGCTACTTTTGTGCTGCGCATCGGCCACTGTGTGATAGGTTATATCGGCAATAAAACCTAAAGTGCCCTCTGATCCTATTAGCACATGCTTAATAACGTCGACGGGATCGTTAAAATCAACTAAGGCATTGATGCCATAACCGGTGGTGTTCTTTAAGCGATATTTGTGTTGGATGAAATTTTTTAGCTGACTATTGCCAGTAACGCGCTCTTTTAATTGGTTAAGCCTATTTACCAATTGCGAATGGCTTGCTAAAAAACTCGCCCTGCTGCCCTCGTCTGCCGTGTTGAGCACACTGCCATCAGCAAAGATAATGGTCATATCTGCTAAGGTGTGGTAGCTATTATGCTTAACGCCACAACACATACCTGACGCGTTATTTGCGGCAATACCACCAATTTTGCAGCTATTAATTGACGCAGGATCTGGCCCAATTTTACGTTGATAAGGTTTTAATAACTGATTTGCTTTTGCGCCAATAACGCCCGGCTGTAAGGTTATTTTATGTCCTTGTTCACTGATAGTGTAACCTCGCCAGCCATCCGATAAGGTGATCAACACCGAATCGGTGATCGCCTGTCCTGACAAGCTGGTACCAGCGGCGCGAAATGTGACAGCGACCGAGGTTTGATGTGCCAGCGACAAAACTTGGCTCAGCTGCTCGCTGTTTTCGATGATTAATACCAGCTTAGGCGTAAGCCGATAAAAACTGGCATCGGTTGCGTACGCATAACGCTTTGCATAGTCGGTTATGATGGCATGTTGCGGTAAAAGCCTTGCCAGTTGTTGAGAGAATTGATCAAACGACATTTAAATTTGCATAGTTAACTATTTAGCTTAGAGCAATGATGACATTAACCAACTACCGAGATAACACTCTTGGCTAAGCGCACATTGTCGTATGTTTGTTTCAATATACGGGATGACAAGCTTACCCTGCAAGCTATTGTTTTATATGTTTATTGATGGAGGAAATAACGGGTAGGCACAAGGTGTTCGCAACGACTTTATACAGGTTAAAAAATCGCGCTAGAACATACGCCCCCTGAGAGGATAAACTGAGCATACAAAAAGGGAGGCTAACAGCCTCCCTCTCGGTATTTTTTACTGTTAAACATTACACGTATTATTGAGTCATGCACTCGGTTAGGCTTGCACCTTTCTCAACGGCTTGTTGTATTAGCGTAACAGCGTCTTCGTTTTTAACCTTTTCGATTAACGTACTGATTAACTCGCTTGCTTCCATATCTGACGACGCTTGCACTAAACAACTATATGCATTAGCAATTTTGTCTTTTACCGTTGCAACCGCATCAGCATCATCAAAGTCAACGTTAACAGCTTCTTGTGCCGATAAAACAAATGCTTTCGCTTGCTCTGTGGCGCTGCCAAACTGGTCTAAATTAAATTGGTCAAGATCAAACTCGAACGACTCTACGGCTTCTTGTACACTTTCAACCACATCAGATGCGGTTTCTACCGCGTCGGTTGCGGCTTCTTGTGCTTTGTCGACAGCTTTATTGGCTGTGTCACAGGCCGTAAGTAAAGCAATTAGTGTGAATGCGACAATATAATGTTTCATTTGATACCCCTACAGTCTACTCATTGGCTCCTTAAGAATAGCACCAAAGTAAAGATATGCTTGTTTTGTCTGGGCTACAGAGCGATTATTGAAGTAAAGGTACGCGACTAAAGTGCTCCGACTACATATGTAAGCGTAACTAACTATTTAGTTTATAACGTATTGTCTATTCGCATTAAGTTACCTCTGCAATCGCCAACAAGCTCAAACTATTTTCAACAAAAACGCCGTAAAAATAAAAAAAGCTTCCGAAGAAGCCTTTATAAGGATGACGCACGGTGGCTAATCATCACTGCGAAATACACAATGCTTAGCAAAATCGCCTGCTTCTTTTGCCGTCCAGTCACCTTTATCTTTCTCTTTCATTTTCTCACACCAGGCCTTGCTGCCAACTTCAGGTGCACAACCGGCTAGTGCAAAAGACAAAGTAACAATGATTGTTGCCAATTTTTTCATAATGATCCCCAGTTATTTGATATCACAGGGTTAAGTCTATCATCATTTTTAGATGATAACGCATAACATCACAGATAAACCGAGGATAACCGCCAAAAAATCAACACAATACAAGACTCAGGTACGTTAATGACGCGCACCTGAATTTAATGTGTACTAAGTCAATGTATCGAGCATAGTTACATCATACTCACACAGGTCTTGGTTATCAGCTAGTTTGTGCACATAGTCTGGGTTTGCAATTAGTGGGCGTCCGATCCCCATTAAATCAAACGCTTGTGTCGATATCGCCTGCTCAGCCATATCCGCTGTATAGCCACCACAGCCGATTAAGGTTTTGCGATACTGCTTGCGTAAATACGTTGATACTTGACCATCAAGGTAATCAAACGTCATAGAGTCATCAAACATGCCGGCGTGGACATAGGCAATATCTCTCTGTTCAATTTGCAAAAGTAAATAGTCAAATACCGCGCGGTCGTCATGACAACCTTCAATACCATGGTATGCTCCAGGTGATAAACGAATCGCCGTTCGCTCTTTACCTATGGCTAAAATAACCGCGTCAATAACCTCAAGAGCAAATCTCGCCATGTTTTGTGGCGTTCCACCATAGAGATCTTGCCTTGTGTTTGCACTGTAATGGAGAAATTGGTCGATTAAATAGCCGTTTGCACCGTGAATTTCCACCCCATCAAAACCTGCTTTTATGGCATTTTTCGCAGCTTTTTGAAAATCAAACACTAACTGAGCGATTTCAGAAAACGTCAAGCTACGCGGTTCTGTAAAACTTAACTCCCGTGCTCTAGGCACTGTCCCTTGCGCGGCAATAGCTGACGGTGCAAGCACTTCTTGACCATGAAAATGGCTGTGAGACATGCGTCCAGTATGCCAAAGCTGGGCAAAAATTTTGCCACCATTTTCATGAACTTTATCAACAACACGTTGCCAACCAGCTATTTGAGCATCGGTATAAATACCAGGTACATTCGGATGCCCTTGACCATCAGCACGAATGATTGTGCCTTCACTCACAATAAGACCAACACTTGCACGCTTGGCGTAATAGTCAGCCATAGCGTCGGTTGCAACCAAGTTGTCATCGGCCATGCAGCGGGTCATAGGTGCCATAACAATACGATTTGCTAGGGTTAAGCTGTCGTTTAATCGATATGTCGTTAATAACGGGTTTGTCATCACTGTTTACCTGCTGTTTGGATAAATTCTATCGCATAGCCATTCGGATCTTTAGCAAAGGCAATCACGGTATCACCACCAAGCACAGGGCCTGGTTCACGAGTAACTGTGCCACCGGCTTGACGAACACGGTCAATGGCGCCATAAATGTCATCAGATCCAATTGCAATATGACCAAACGCTGTACCATGTTCGTAGCTTGACTGGTCCCAGTTATAGGTTAATTCAATGGTCACTGACTGTGATTCATAACCCATAAAAACCAAAGTGTATTGATATTCACTGTTGTCAAAACGGCTGATCACTTGCATACCAAGCGCATCACGATAAAAAGCGATTGATTGCTCCAAGTTATTAACGCGAAGCATGGTGTGTAAAATCTGATTCATGTGTGTTATCTCAAAAAGACTAGCTAACTCTATTTTTCAAAGTCAAAGCCTTGTTGCAAAAGCACAGAGGCGACGTTAGGAAAATAAATGGACTTATAAAAACCAGCGATCGAACCGCTATAACTTGGCATATCTGTCATGTTTTGTGCATCCCACCAAGCTCTTAATGTTTTGTCATAGTCATGAACACCACGAACGACGGCGTCATTATCATACACTTCGTTCATGGCAAATGATGCCTTGCTTACGCGCGGCTTTACCTGTGCTAACTTAGCTTCATCGGCCACACCGAGGGTCATGCCCACAACTGGAAATGTTTTTTCCGGTAACTGAAGTAATTCGATCATCGCACTAGGGTTATTGCGAATGCCACCAATAGCCGTTGAGCCATAGCCAAGTGAATTGGCTGCTGTTTGCAACGCGTTTAACATAATGCCTGCGTCAACAGCACCGACAACCAATCCTTCGGCAGAGCGCTCAATCACATGTTGCTCACCCGCAAGTTGTGCAGCAATTGCTGTACGGTTGTAATCGATAACTATCGCAATGAATACCTCGGCACCGGCAACCTGTGGCTGGCCACCGGCAATCTTAGCGATTTCTTCAATTCGGCTTTTGTCTTTGATCACCACCAATGACACTTGTTGACCATTGATACTCGATGGCGCTTGTTGGGCGGCTTCAATGATTTTTTCTAAATCAGTCTCTTTTACCGATTCACCAGTAAAAGCGCGAACTGAACGACGCGTTAGCATTTGTGTTAAAACTGAATTACTCATGTGTATACCTCACAAAAAATTTATGTGGCTATACTATGCAAACAACAAACATTTATATATTGAATTTTATCAATAGTATTATTTCAAAAAATGAATATCGCGACGCGAGACCTAAACTTATTGTTGTTGTTTAAAATACTTTACCAGGAGCAAAAGGCGGTTATTGCCGCTGAAAAATTGGCTATTAGCCAACCCGCGCTGAGTCATCGGTTAGCACGATTAAGACAGGAGTTTAATGATCCTTTGTTTGTTCGCTCACCAAAGGGGCTTACCCCGACGCCAAAAGCCCATGCTCTCGCACCAAAAGTTATCGAGTTAACACAACAAATAGAGAGCTTTTATCAAGCTGACAGTAAGATAGAACTACGCGATGTTGAAGAAACCGTGTATATATACACAACCGATTACATGGAGAGTATATTGCTACCAGAGCTGATTCATGTCGTGCATCAGAGCATGCCTAAGCTCAAACTGGTAACACTGAATACCCGGGGACAGTTCCCTAAGACGGAATTGGAACAAGGTGACTGCGATATCGCTATCGCCGGCTTTTATGAAGATTTACCTGCGTCGTTTTTTCAACAAAAAATCAAACAAGAACAATTTAAAGTACTGGCCAATAGCACATGCAACTTTAGCAACGATACCTTGTGCTTAGAGGATTATATTAACGCCAAACATATCGTCACCACGCTCAATGGTAATTTAGATGGCGTGGTTGATAAATCGTTAAAATCGCTCGGTATGCAACGACAAGTAATTGCGGGGATCTCTAGCTTTGTCGTGCCGCCCTACATAGTGTCTAAGTCTGATGTGTTATTAACGTGCTTAGCGTCTATCGCGGACATCGCCCTTACACTGCACCCTAACTTACGGAGTTACGATGCGCCAATCGACTTACCTCACGTAAATATATATCAAATTTGGCACGAGCGAACTCATGTAGATCCCGTTAGAAAATTCATCCGCAATCAAATAGCTGCCCTGATGAAAAATCTATAATACCTGTATATTATCGACTGAAATTAGTGCTAATTAGCCTACTCTACAACCTTATGAAATCGTGTTAGTCCGCAACGTCGCTTGTGCATAAATCGTGATGCTACTAGCGGTTGTTTGTTCCACCTCAAAGTAGCCGCCTGCGTTCGACAATTGACGCACGGATAGTTTATCTACGCCGAGCTTTTCAAACCAATAAGGCGCAAGCGAGCATTGTGCAGACCCAGTAGCCCTATCTTCGGATAAGCCAATTTTGGGCGCAAAATATCTTAATACGTAACCATTATTACCATCTTGAGCAGTTACGATTAATGCGTGATATTCTTTGACCTTTTTCAATGAGACATCATCAGGCTGGAACTTGTTTACCGATTCTAATGAATCCATAACAAACACCAGATCTCTCGTTGCAAAAGTATCTTTCACATCAGTGAGCAACGGGGTTAACAATTTTGGTACGCTACAAGGTTCGCCACGCCAACTGGGTAACTGTAACGTGTACAAGCCGTCTTGTTGAGAAATTAGCACGTCACCGTATTTACTATAAAGAACGACTTTCTCAAGCGCATAGTGAGCCATAATGGCAGCGCCTGCGCCTAAACTTCCATGACCGCATAGATTGATTTCACCATCACATGCGAACCATCGAATATGAAACTGCTCGCCCGATTTAACAAAAAAAGAGGTCACAGGGAGCTCTGCTTTTCGAGTAATGGCAAGTAAATCGGCGTCTGACGGCCAAGAGCTAAGCTCTATAACACCGCAGGGGTTTCCAGCTGCTGCCTCACCGACAAACACATCGTAAACATCCAGTTTTATAAGTCACCTTCCTATCTTGCTACGGAATCAATACGCTATATTCCTATGGTTTAGCGCCTTTGCTCAATGTGAATTTATTTACATAGTTGATCAAATGCGCGGATCACATGTTGACTCTTCATGATACGCCCGTGACCTTGTCCTTGGGCTTTAATCAGCTGGACGTTGGCAATTTCCGTTTCAGCTCGCTCAGATTCACGGTAGTTGGCAAACCTGTCTGCGGGATCATGTACAATGATTGTGGTGTTTGCTCTCGTTTTTAATTTGTTAAACGGATCTATTGAGTCCAACGGATAGTCATATTGTTGCTCAACTCTTGCAACAACCGCATTAAATAAGCGCATTGAATAGCCTGAGCGTTTAATCGTCTCAAGTAAATTATCTAAATAATCTAACACCGGTGCGATGAGCATAAGCGGTTTATCTTGAAGTTTCGGATGTTGGCACTCTAATACACTTGCTGTCCCCATACTGTGTCCGACCACACCAGCAACATTGTCGATGGAATCCAATATAGTTTCTAATCCGTGTACAAAAGCTGGCATATGGCCTATGTCACCTTCACTGTGGCCATGACCTGGGTGGTCATACGAAATAGCCGTGTATCCTTGCTGCGCAATGTATTGCATCAGTGGAAAAAACTGATTCGCGCGACCAGACCACCCATGAACGAGTACCCAAGTAGGTCCAGAGCCAAGTTGATAGGTTTTTAACTCGCCTTCGTTACACAACACGGTGCCCTTAATTAATCCTGCGGGCTCTGGGTTTTTGGCCTTAATACGAACCGGCGTTAACAACAATTTTCGTGCTGTTTTTTCTGCGTGCGCCGGTGCCACTCGGTGATGTAAACGCGTGGTCAAGTTCACCATGCTCTTTTTAAAGCTGAACTTGTCACCCGTATTGAAATATATCTTGTCACTCATTTTGTTACCTTACTACTTACTGCTTTCATAATGCGAACGGTCGTACTATTTTCATGGTAGAAAAAACAAGCCTAGCTCAGTTTTATTGCTTATTAACGTATTTTCTTCCAGCTTGTGATCAATCGATCGACACCTTGCCAAAACATGCTATAGCTGATGTGAGGTCCATGAATCGAATCGTATAAATGCGCACTTAAATACAGCCCGTATAATTCAAATACCGCTAGCTTAGAATCTAACGACTGGTTAAATTCACCGTCGCTAACACCTTTACCGATCTGGATCTGCAAATACTCTAACCACGTGTTCACAATACGCTTTAATGTGTCTTGCGTATCACTCTGCTCTGAACAATTGTCTTTCCATGCATCTAAAAACATGCAACTGCCTTGGAACGCATGGTTCCAGCTCAACCAATTCTCTAATAACGCTTTGAGCCTGCTTTCACAATCGCCCAAATGCTGGCGTCGAACCGGCTCAATAACTTTGTTAATAAAGGTATCATTGGCATACTCAAGTACCGCAACTTGCAAATTATCTTTTGAATTAAAGTGCGCAAACAATCCGCTTTTGGACATATTACATTGCTTAGCAAGTTCACCAATCGTCAGGCTTTGTAAACCATTCTCACTCGCTAACATAAAAGCGCGGTTTAAAATATTATCTCGAGTTGCTTTGCCTTTACTCATACATCGCCCTATTCGTTGATAGCAATATAATAGCACGACCGTTCGTATTTGCCACAATTTAACGTTTCTATATGCAACAAACAGCTATCTATCACACCGGTTGCCGGTTGTCTCTTAACAAGTGGAAAAACACCGGCTCTTTTGGGCCCGATAGTGACTCTCATAATGTCGACTCTGATGCCGACTCAGCGTGGTTGGTCAATTCTAAAATGAGTACTAGATTTAACATTGTGGCATGTAAGCAAACCGTATGGCATTAAATTATGAGAATACAGTGTGATGATAGTTCGATTCAATTAAGCCCCTTGAAAAAAACACTGACGGCTAGTTTGGCAATGTGTTTATTTAGCGGATGCGTTACTGAAAGCTCGCCCGTAAGCGAAACTGAACCAGTAAATAGCGTTCCAAAAACAATAAAAATGGCAAACTCTCAATCAAAGTCTAAGGCGTCAAATACTGCAGTAGGTAGAACAGCGATAACGTCAGTGAAAGTAAAAAGTCCATTTCCACCTGATGATATACCCACCGACATCACTGCACAGCGTCCTTCAGGGAAAGTAAAAGACCCTTTTGCAAAAGAAGAACCGAAGACCGTAGTTCAGCCTGATGGCCCGAAAATTAATGCGCCGATAAAGCAGTTTGGTGCGTGTGGTGACGAACCCTTTACTATAGAGAATGTTCCGCAACTTGTGACAAACTTTCATTATGACTTTGAAGCTGATCTGCCTGCTCCTTATTGGGATTTTCAAGGTTGGACTGCAGAGGGCACATACAAATTACCTTTTACAATAGATCGGGTACCGCCAAATGGGTATCAAGTACCTGAGGGGTATTACGCTGATAGCAACTCAGAACGACTTACCGACAGTTTTAACAACCATGGAGGCTATGGTTTAGAAGGAGCTATTAGCTTTCAAATTTTGAGCGTCTCTTACCTTCATATTGATAGTGGATGGATATATACCGACTTCGTGTCTCCGCGGTTCACTGAAGCGGATCAAAGTTGGCTCAATATCGACAGGTTTGAATTTATAATACAAGGACCAGTATCTGGGTATGTGAGAACCAATGATAACGAGCTCGTTCCCTATCCTGGTGATGCATCTTTTTTAGCGCAATTGCTTATCGAGGTTGAAGAATGTGATGGTACAGACTCGTTTTTATGGCAGGAAAAACAACCTGAACAAGCTCCTGTCCAACCCGTCTTGTGCAGAATTAGTGACTATCAAACACAATGTACCGTCCAAATAAATTTAAGTGACACGGCTATACGCAAAATAAAGCAATTGCGGTTAAGGGTTTTTCAAGAGAAAAAATACGAATATACGCTCGATGATGAAACACAAGATCCTGTACCGGTGATCAGTCTACTCGACTTTAAAGGTATAGAATAACTACAAGCCACCATAAAGGGCTCATTTATAAGAGCCCTTTGATGATGCATATATTAAGCTTCTTGGCTTTGCATACCGTGCTGAGGTTTCTCTGACGGTAACAAGCGGCTGGTTATGGTGCCAGCTGTCATCGCACCTGACACATTGAGTGCTGTGCGCGCCATATCAATCAACGGCTCGATTGAAATAAGCAAAGCTACAACGGTCACAGGTAAGCCCATCGCCGGTAATACAATAAGCGCTGCAAACGTTGCCCCGCCACCAACACCGGCAATACCAAAAGAGCTAATGGTGATCATGGCAACTAAGCCAACAATAAACTGCATGCTCAACGGATCGATACCTACCGACGGCGCAATCATAACCGCCAACATCGCAGGATAAATACCCGCACAGCCATTTTGACCTATCGTCGCACCAAATGATGCCGATAAATTAGCAACGGCTGGTGGCACATTTAATTTGCTGATCTGGGTTTCAACATTCAACGGGATCGTTGCCGCGGAGCTTCTTGAAGTAAACGCAAAGCTCAGCACCGGTAAAATATTGCTAAAATATTCACGCGGGCTCATGCCTACCAATGACACCAACAAACCGTGCACGGCAAACATAATGATGATTGCCACGTACGATGCGACAATAAAGCTAAGCAAATTTAATACATCAGCAGCGCTTGAGGTTGCAACAACGTTGGCCATTAAGGCGGCAACCCCGTATGGCGTTAATGCCATGATCATTTTAACAAGACGCATAACGACAGATTGCATAGCGTCAACAAACGTACGAATGGGTGATTCTAGCTCCGCCTTTTCACTCATTACTTTTCGTGCGGCGATGCCCATTAAGACACCAAAAATCACCACAGCAATAATCGATGTAGAACGCACACCGGTTAAATCAGCAAACGGGTTGGTTGGGATAAAACTGACAAGCATTTGTGGAATAGTGAGACCTTGAATACCGGTGGCCTTAGATTCAAGCTCAGTCATTCGCGCAGATTCACGAGCCCCCTCTGTTAGCCCCTGAATAGACAGATCGAATACACTTGTCACCGATATACCAACCAGTGCCGATATGGCGGTCGTTAATAACAATACAAATATGGTTAAACTCGAAATCTTACCAAGCGAACCCACGTTATCCAATTTTACGACTGCCGCGATCATTGACACTAACACCAGTGGCATAATGATCATTTTTAGTAATGCGATATAGCCTTTACCAACAATGCCTATCCATTGTAACGACTGCTCAACGATACCCGGCGCGTTAACCAAAAGTAATTGCAGCCCAAGGCCAAATGCCGAGCCCAACACTAAGCCAAGCAGTACAAGACGTGACAAGGTACGGCCTTTTTGCTGTTGCCTAAAGAGAAACAACAACACAGCGGAAAAAATGATTAAAGAGCTGACAAATGCAAAACTCATTTTATTATCCTAAGAATCATGGCGTTAAATAAATTGACCGAAAAGGCTTAATGTAAAAGCTGCGAGAATAGTCGCTAGTGAACGGCTTGGAAAATACAAAAACGCTATGAGATAGATCAAAAATGCATGCCACAGCTTTAGCGACAGCTCTTTAATACGCCACGAGAGCAACTGATAATTGATAAGGTTTTGACTGGTAAGCCAATTTAACACGATGAGCTTCTATCACCTTTGACTCGTCGTATTAAAGGCTAGAGATATATTAGAGAATCCTGATTACAAAAAAGCCCCACTACGTATAGCGGGGCTTTCTCTGAATATGGCGGTGAGATAGGGATTTGAACCCTAGATACGCTACAAACGTATGCCGGTTTTCAAGACCGGTGCTTTCGACCACTCAGCCATCTCACCAAATATGTGTTGCAATAGAAATAAGCCACATTCAATTATTCAATCGTTAGGTTGGACGCGTTTACGTCCAACCTAACTGAATATGGCGGTGAGATAGGGATTTGAACCCTAGATACGCTACAAACGTATGCCGGTTTTCAAGACCGGTGCTTTCGACCACTCAGCCATCTCACCATATTTTATTGCATTACTTCAGCCGCTCATATTTTCCTTTAAGATATTAGGTTGGACGCATTAACGTCCAACCTAATTAAATATGGCGGTGAGATAGGGATTTGAACCCTAGATACGCTACAAACGTATGCCGGTTTTCAAGACCGGTGCTTTCGACCACTCAGCCATCTCACCTGAAGTTGATGCGCATATTAAGGACTCTTTCTGGCCTTGTAAAGCATTAATTTAAAAAAAACATTTGTTTGTAACTTTTTTAAACACATTGTTTGTCTTTTCTGCTAAATTGGCTGCTAAGCCCTTATTTTTAGGTGATTTGTTATGACAAAAAATGAACAAACAGCGGATGGTTTATGTCGTTGTCCTTGGTTAGATTGCTCAAAAGACGATTATGTTGCCTATCATGATCATGAATGGGGCGTGCCAGTGCATGACGATAAAACGATGTTTGAGTTTTTAACGCTTGAAGCGGCACAAGCTGGGTTAAGTTGGTATACGGTATTAAAAAAACGTGAAAATTATCGCCGACTGTTTGCCAATTTCGATGTACATAAAGTCGCTGCATTTGATCAGAATAAAATTGACGCCCTGTTAACAGATCCAGGTATTATTCGAAATCGTTTAAAAGTACAGGCGGCCGTTAATAACGCTCAGCGCTTTATTGAGGTGCAAAATGAGTTTGGTAGTTTCTGTAAGTATCTATGGGGATTTATAAACCACAAACCCGTTGTCAACACGCTAGAACGTTTACAAGACTACCCTGCCACCTCAGATGTTTCAGATGCCATAAGTAAAGATTTGAAAAAGCGTGGCTTTAAATTTGTCGGTTCAACCATTATCTATGCGCACCTAGAAGCGACGGGGTTGGTTAACGATCACAGTATGGATTGTTATCGCCGACAACAAATTATCGATAACTACGAGTAAACTTTTACAGGCTGACGTTGTCAAAGTAAAAAATCTTGTGTCATAATATGTCACATTAGTTTACCCTTGGGAGTCTTTAAGTTATAAACTTTCAAGGAGGGATAGGCATAAAGAACAATAACAATCATCACAGCTATTGAATTTTTCGCCAATATCCCAATCTAATTAACAGTAACTAAACGTACAAAGGAAACTTTATGCAATCACAAATGGGTTATTCAACAGCATCGCAAAGCTCTGCTATTGAAATCAACAAAGTTTTACGCAACACCTATATGTTGCTTGGTATGACGTTAGTCTTCAGTGCAGTAATCGCAGCGGCTACTATTGCCCTTCAATTACCAAGCCCTGGTTTAATCGTCACATTGATCGGTGTTTACGGTTTAATGTTTTTAACCTACAAAACAGCCAATACCAGTATGGGTATCGTTTCTGTTTTTGCATTCACCGGTTTCTTGGGTTACACCATTGCCCCAATGGTAGGCTACGCGTTAGGCTCTGGCGCAGGTGACTTAGTTGCTTTTGCATTAGGTGCTACCGGTCTTATCTTCTTTGGTTTATCAGCGTACGTGCTAACGACCAAGAAAGACATGTCGTTCCTAACTGGTATGCTTAATGTTGGTTTTTGGTTCTTACTAATCGCCATGGTTGCTAACATCTTTTTGCAGATCCCTGCTGTATCGTTAGCAATTAGTGCGTTGTTTATTTTCTTCTCATCGGCGATTATTTTGTATCAAACCAGTGAAATCATCAAAGGTGGCGAGCGCAACTACATTTTGGCAACCGTTACATTATTCGTTTCGCTATACAACATTTTCTCTAGCTTACTTCACATTTTAATGTCTTTAGCTGGAAGCGACGATTAATTTTTACAATTGAATGCTTTATAATACAAAGGCTCCCATCTGGGGGCCTTTTTTACAGGTATATTTTTAGAGCTAAATTTTATCGACTGTATCACAGTCATTACCTGAGCAGAATTTTTATAGGAACATTGTTAACTTGAGCAGATATGCCATCGTCGTCAGCACCGCACCGACCGACAATAAAACCCATACATCTTTAGCGTTTGCAAAAGCATTACTTGATGCTGGCCATCGTATCGATGGGATATTTTTCTATCAAGATGGTGTGCTTAACGCCAATACCTTTGTGCAAACACCATCTGATGAAGTCAATATGAAACAGCTATGGCAACGCTTTCACCAGCAAACGAAGACACCATTACATCTTTGTATTTCTGCCGCTGAGCGCAGAGGTTTAACGGACAGTAATGACGATGATTTTTATCACAACATTGTCAAAGAATTTACCATCTCTGGTCTTGGTGAGTTAGCCGTATTAACCGCAAAAGCCGATAAGGTTGTACAATTATGAGCCACCCAACGAAACACTACGCAATCGTTAACACCAGTGCCAGTTTTGATGTGCTAAAAGCTCGTGAGTCTCTCGATGCTGCCCTTATCTTGGCAAGTTATGATCTTAACGTCAGTTTATGCTTTATCGGCGACGGCGTGTTCCAAAGCCAAAGTCAACAAGAGCCCGAGCGTATTGGCGCTAAAGATTTCATCGCCTCGATGAAAGCCCTACATTTTTACGATATTGAACAAGTGTTTGTCAGTGAGCAATGCCTTATTGAGCGCGGCCTGTCAACGAACATGCCTTTTAATGACGTGACATTATGCGCCCTAAGCGATATTCGCGACGTCATAGATCAAGCAGATGTCACACTGGTGTTTTAAAGGAAGCAGCAATGAACATACTCCATATTGTCCGAACGAGTGCGTTTAGTGACAGCAAACTAAAAAACTGTATACAGCTTACCCAAAACGGTGACGCGCTATTCTTGATTGATGACGGTGTATATAATCTCGTGCATCCTCTGTTAACATCAGCTAAAACACGTCTATCGATATACGCATTAACCGACCATATTTTGGCTCGAGGTTTACGTATTGACAACACACAGGTAATAAACACAGATATGCATCAATTGGTTGTATTGACCGAGCAAGCAAAGAAGGTAGTAACATGGCAATAGAATTTAACGGCACATCCTATGAGACAGACAAACAGGGCTATTTGCTTGATTATACCCAATGGCAGGAAGAGATGGCGCCGTTATTGGCAGCAGATGATAATATCGAGCTAACCGATGATCATTGGGAAGTCGTGCGCTTTGTTCGTAATTTCTATTTACAGTACAAGACATCACCCGCGATTCGCGCGTTAATCAATGCGATGAAAGAAGAGTTTGGCGAAGACAAAGCCAATAGCCGTTATTTGCATCGTTTATTCCCTAAAGGCGCAGCAAAACAAGCCACTAAAATCGCTGGGTTACCCAAACCTAAACGCTGTTTGTAAATCCCCTCTTCGCTTTTAATAGCCTGACGTAAGCAATGCCCTAACGCAGGCTACGATGTCCTTAGCCAACATTCTAACCAGCCCTCATGATGACATGCTTCGTTACACTTAAATAACGGCTCTTAAGATATCGTATTGTTATTTTTCGTTTTGAACGTATAGTATTGATAGTAATCAATAAATGATGGGGAAGACAATGGCAAAACAACTGATAATAAACGGTCAAAAAGTCGATATTGATGTCGATGAAAACATGCCGTTATTGTGGTTTTTACGCGACCACCTAGCTATCACAGGTACCAAATTTGGCTGTGGTACTGGACTATGTGGCGCGTGCACCGTTCATATTGATGGCGTTGCCATGCGCTCATGTATTATGCCGGTCGGGACATTAGCGAATAAAGAAATCACCACCATCGAAGGATTATCAGAGCATGGTGATCACCCGCTGCAAAAAGCGTGGGTAGACAATAAAGTGCCACAATGTGGTTACTGCCAAGCTGGACAAATTATGAATGCCGCCAGCTTTCTTAACAGTAATAAAAATCCAACCGATGATGACATTGTCAATGCCATGCAAGGTAATATTTGTCGTTGTGGCACCTATCAGCGTATTAAAAAAGCCATTCGCCAGGCTGCCGACGAATTGGCTACGGAGGTACGCTAATGCACCCACACATAAAGCAAGAACTCGATCTGTTTTATCAAAAACAAAACACCAAACAAGATGAATTTTCGCAAAATGACGTTAGCACAGGTGTCTCTCGACGTGGTTTTTTAAAGTTAACGGCAGGCATCAGTGGCGGTCTATTAATCGGTTTGCATTTACCTAACAACGCCCTTGCCGATGACGCTAATTTCAAAGCTTCAGACGAGTTTAACCCCAATGCGTTTATTCATTTAAAGCCTAATGGTGACTTACTCATTTATTGTGGTCGATGTGAAATGGGACAAGGTATTTCCACTGCATTACCCGCTGCGGTTGCGGACGAAATGGAAGCAGATTGGTCACGCGTAACCGTAAAGCAAGCCGATGGAGACCAAGAAAAATATGGCCCTCAGGCGACCGGTGGCTCAGCCAGCATTCGAGTGATGTACGAACCGATGCGCAAGGCCGGCGCGGCCGCCAAAGAAATGTTAATGCTTGCCGCTGCACAAACCTGGGGTACGGGTATAGACAATGTTTATGCCGAAAACCATTTTATTGTCAACAGGCTAACGGCTGACAGGCTAAGTTATGGCGAGCTCGTTGATGCCGCAAGTGGGTTATCGATACCTGAAAACCCTACATTAAAAAATAAACAGCAATACCGTTATATTGGCACGGATTTACCTCGTCATGATCTTAATATGGTTGTTACGGGTCAACGCACCTACGGCGTAGACACCAAGGTCGACGGCATGAAGTATGCTGCAATCGTTCACTGCCCAGTGCTTGGCGGTAAATTAAAACGCGTCAATAAAAAGGCCGCGCTAGCGGTGTCTGGGGTTATCGATGTTGTCGAAGTCGCACCTATCAAGCACCCGTTTAGCTCCGTTGGTGGGGTCGCCGTTGTTGCCGATAACAGTTGGACGGCACAGCAAGCACTCAAACAACTCGAGATTGAGTGGGATTTAGGCGCCAATAAAGTCTATGACACCAAAGCATATCGCCAGCAACTCGTTACCAACGTGGAACAGCCAGCCGAGAAGATGGGTGAGCGCGGTGATGTCGATAAGGCGCTACAACAAGCCAATACACTAGTGAAAGCAACCTATACTGGTGGGCACTTATGCCATGCGCCTATGGAGCCAAACGCCAGCGTGGTTTCGGTAACTGACCATAGTTGCGAAGTATGGGCGTCGACCCAATCACCCGATGATATTCAAACGGTGTTAGCTACCCTTCTTGGCCGTGATAAAAAAGATATCATTGTCCATGTGATGATCAGCGGTGGCGCTTTCGGTCGTAAATTTAAGTGTGATTACGTTCATGAAGCCGCGGTGATATCAAAACACATCAAAGCTCCAGTACAGCTTATTTGGAGTCGCGAAGAGGATATGCGCACGGGCTTTTATCATTCAATTAATGCCCAACACATTCAAGCCTCAATTAATGCACAAGGTGATGTCGATGGTTGGCTGCAACGTGTCGCGTTTCCATCGATCAGCTCATTGTTTGTACCAGGCCTTGAGCGTGCACCTGAGCGTGCCTTTGCCGATGTGAACAGTCATCCGTTTAACGTCAGTAACTTTCGTAGTGAATCGGGCCTTGCACCGGCACACACACGGATTGGTTGGTACCGCGCTGTATATGCGATATTTTACGGTTTTGCTTATGGAAGCTTTGCGGATGAATTAGCGGTTGCTAAGGGCGTTGATACAGTAACCATGCTGCATCAGCTGTATGACGCCAACAAAGACCCCGAACAACAAGAGCAAGTGAAACGATCTAAAGCTGTTCTTGACACTGTTGCCAACAATGCGGGTTGGGGTAAACCATTACCAGAAGGCGAAGGCTTGGGCATTGCTGTTCACTATAGCTTTCAAAGCTATGTGGCGATGGCCGTTCACGTTAAAGTCGACGGTGATAACATTCGCGTGTTAAATGTTGACTGCGCCATAGATTGTGGCCAGATTTTAAATGTCGATGGTGCTCGGGCACAAATGGAAGGCGCTGTGGTTATGGGCATGTCGTTAGCCCTTTACACTGAAATAAGCTTTAAAGACGGTGCCGTTGTCAACTCCAACTTCCATGATTACCCTGTGTTACGAATCAATGAAATGCCAAATGTTAATGTGCACATTATTGACTCGGCTAACAGCCCAACAGGATTAGGTGAACCCGGGGTTGCACCATTTGCGCCAGCATTAACCAATGCCATTTATGCCGCATCAGGTAAGCGTTATCGCGACTTACCGATAAAAGGGGTATCGATATAAGGTCTACTAAAGCCCTTTGTATTTGATCAAGGGTTTGTCACATGGGCGAGTTTACGGTTGTTACCGCTAAGCTCGCTCATGTTAACCATACTGTGATGCACCACCTATTTACTCGCTCGTTCTATCGGTTAATTACACCACCGCCCCCTACTTCTATAATTCGTTTAAACAAGCTTGAATGAAAAGACAGATATCAAGTCGGTTAACCCCACAATAAAACGTTACTTAATTGATTCATCCCAATCGGAAAAGTATTGGATCAAAAAATCAATCGCCAGTCTAACTCGTTGCGGCATAAATCGCTTATTCGGGTAGATAATCCAACTTGTTGTACCATCTCCCCAATACGGCTCTAAAACTGGCACTAAAACTTGTTCGTCTAATGCGTCTTTAAAGGTACTTTTTGGCATATAGGCAATACCCAGCGCCTTGGTACATGCATGTAACACAACATTGGCATTGTTACTACGCCATGACCCTGTCACTTTAACCGTTTCTTTCCGGCCACCGACATTAAAATCCCAATTATTATTGTTTGCGATAATACAACGGTGATTTTTTAAGTCATGCGGATGCTTGGGAATACCGTGCTGTGTTAAATAATCTTTATGAGCCACAGCCATCATTGAGCGATTCACCAATTTACGGGCAATTAAGTTAGAGTCATCGAGCTCGCCGTAACGTATCGCAAAATCAAATCCGTCTTCAAGTAAATTCACGAACCGACTATTTAAATCAAGATCGACCCGTAACTCAGGGTGCTGTCTAACAAACTCCATCAATGCCGGCGCTACAAAGTGTTCAGCAAACCCTCCAGCGGCACTGACTTTCAACGTACCACTTAACTGAAACTGTTGCTGATTAACTTGTTCGTTCGCTTGCTGAAGGCCAACAACGAGTTCCTTTACTTGTTTATAATAAAGTACACCAGGCCTTGTGAGCGTGACCACGCGCGTGGATCTTGCCAACAGTGCACAGCCTAATCGTTCTTCAAGGCGAGAAATCTGACGACTGACGTGACTCGTACTGCAGCCTAGTTGTTTCGCTGCGGCAGAAAAGCCTTGGCTTTCAGCAACGGCGACAAATTCAATTATGCCCTCAAAACTTTCCATAACCCCAACTATTGTTGCTATACAGCAAAAGTATTTTATTGAAATGCCATATTATCATTCAAATGGTAATAACTTAAAGTACTCATCAGCTGTTAAGCATACCTAAACCAAATACAAAGCAGAGGACTTATGATGAAAAAAGTACTTATTCCAGTGACCAATCACGCCACGCTTGGTGATACAGATCAAGTCAATGGCACGTATTCTCCCGAACTGACTCACGTTGTCCATGTCATAACGTCAGCGGGTTTGGATTATGATCTGGCATCGATCAATGGCGGTAAAGCGCCAATATATGGCACCGATATTGAAGGTGATAACGTAAATGCCGACGTTATCGCGGATCAAGATTTTCAAACGCGTATAAATAATACAATTGCCGTAGAACAACTCAACGTCGCTGACTACGATGCGGTGTTTTATCCGGGTGGTTTTGGCTTGCTATCGGACTTGGCGACAAACGAAGCGTTTGCAAAACTGAGTGCCGAGCACTATGAACAAGGCGGGATCATCGCGGCAGTATGCCACGGTCCAGCCGCTTTATTACCAATAAAACTGAGTAATGGCGAATCATTATTGTCGACAAAATCGGTAACGGGCTTTACTCGTGAAGAAGAAATTGACTATGGCACCATCAACGATGTGCCGTTCTTGATGGAAGAAGCACTTACCCGCGCGGCCGCACGATTTAGCAAAGTACAACCTTGGGGTTCATTCGTTATTGAAGATGATCGACTGATCACAGGGCAAAACCCTGCCAGTGCGCATGCTGTAGGTGAAGCACTGGTACGAATGATCAACACAAACAACGAATACAAAACATAAACCTAAAGGCTAAACTTTACGTACCGACTGAGAGTGTCAAGACGCACCTATTTCTCCTAAATGAGGCTCGAGGTATCAGTGGGTACCGCTTAAATAGCGAAAAATTTCAATTAGCTTTAGTCGCATAACCAGAATTTAATGAGGTAAAAATGATTTTTTCTTATCACAACGCAACGGCGATCCATTTCGGCCAAGGGCAAATCGCGAGTATCAAAGAGGCCATTTCAGCCGATAAAAAGATTCTTATTCTTTATGGCGGTGGCTCAATCAAGCGCAATGGCGTGTATCAGCAAACCATTGATGCATTACAAGCACATGATTGGCTCGAGTTTTCAGGCGTTGAAGCGAACCCAACCAAGGAAACCTTAGATAAAGCCGTTGCTATCGTAAAAGAACAAGATATCGATTTTATTCTTGCGGTTGGTGGTGGCTCTGTGATTGATGGCGCTAAATACGTTGCCGCTGCAGCCCATTACGATGGTGATGGTTGGGATATTTTGACCGGTGACTATAGCCCTGAAGTAGCAACACCCATTGGCGCGATTTTAACGTTGCCGGCAACGGGCTCCGAGTCAAACACCAACTCGGTGATCACCAAAGCCGAAACACAACAAAAAATGGCCTTCTCAGTCCCTTGTGTATTACCAATTTTTGCGGTGATGGATCCGGATGTGATGAAGTCGCTACCAGAGCGACAACTGGCCAACGGTATTGTTGATGCGTGGGTCCATGTGTGTGAGCAATACTTGACTAAGCCACAAGGGGCGCTGGTTCAAGATGGCTACGCGGAAGCGTTATTGCGTGCATTACATACGTTAGCGCAAAGCTATGAGCAGCGTGACAACGACTTATGGCGCAGTAATTTGATGTGGGCTGCAAACCAAGCACTAAATGGCCTTATTGGTTGTGGTGTTGCCCAAGACTGGTCAACACACATGATTGGTCACGAGCTAACGGCTCTTTGGCATGTTGACCATGCGCGATCATTGGCTATCGTACAGCCTTCATTGTTACGCAACCAAATAAACTACAAACGCGAAAAGCTAGAGCAAATGGGCCAAAACGTTTTCAACCTATCACCAGGTGACGACTTAGCAGAGCGTACCATTGACACCGTAGAAGCTATGTATCATACATTGGGCGTAGCTACGCAATTAACTGAACATGGTAACGATAAACAAGGTGCGATCGAGGCAGTCGTTAAACGCTTAGAACAACATGGTTTTACAGCACTATCTGAAAACCAAAGCATTACACCAAGCGAAGTGCGAGAAATATTATCGGCGGCCATCGCCTAATTAGCCTACGTAAAGCACTGCATCGCTGTCCTTTAACATTAAAAGTACCTTGGTTTAAAAAACTAACGTACTGATACAGTAGGATTTGAACCTCTGCCCTAACTCTGAGTTGGGCACAAACTTAGTGTAATTGGTATTAGTACAACTACTAATCCAATGACACAGTATTCATCTACTCGCGTTATGTTTGCGCGGCGCGAGTAGATGCTTTCCAGCTGTCGACACAATTATCGCAAGATTTATCCATACGCGTTGTTTTACCAACTAGGCCTTCTGAGCGACAAAAAATTGGTAGCCAAACTCACCCAAATGACGTCGATACAGATCCACTTCATTTTGGATGTCACTCACTGCTTGCGAGTTTTTCATCTTACCTGCTACAACATTTAAGCGTGCTTGAAGCGGCTCATAGTAATTCTTCCAGGCTCGTTCCGATACCGTGAAGGTTTCTACAAGTTTGTAACCCGCTGTTTGAATTTGTGCGATACGTTTATCAACCCGTTGAATATCGGGATAGTCTCGTTTCCAATAAACTAAAGCGTCATTACTCGGTGCGTCGGTTAACCACACTAAGTCACTAAACACTAACACACCGTCTTCTGCTAGTAGCGGTTTCCAATTAACCAACGCATTTTCGACCCCCATGATGTAAGCGGATGCCTCGGCCCAAATCACATCAAATGTGGCCTTATCGAAATCTAACTCAGTCATACTCTTGCATTGCACCGATACTTGATGACTCAAGCCGTTCAGTGCCAACTTCGCTTTTAATCCCGCTAGCGCAGATTCTTCATTGTCGGTTGCTATGATCGTTGCATCCGAATGTTTTGCTAGCGTAATTGTTGAGTTGCCTTTGCCACACCCTATTTCTAGAATATGTTTAGCCGTTATCGGTAGCGCATTAAACGCTCTGATGGTGTCTTGCTCGCAACTCGGCCCCCACGCATCAAGCGCTTCAAAAACACGCATGAAATCGTGCATATATTTATCATGTTCATTCATATCTTTTGATAACCATTTTACTCGAAGGGCCTCTTTTTCATCGTACCCTTGCACCTTTAACCAATCTAAATGCGCATCGGGGGATATTTCTGCAAGTTTTTGGTGCCAAAACTTACTGGGGTTTTCGCCAAGCAGCGAAGATAACAAAGCCAGAGATGACTGTTTTTGTTCGATCTCCTGTTGAAGCTCACGATAGCGAGTGCGAAGTACTGTTTGATCTAGTTTTTGCTCGAGGCACGACTTGCATTCGGCCAATGTTAAGCCGCCCTTTTGCAATTGTTGAATCAAACGAACTTGTTGCACATCCCTATCACTGTAATATCGGTAGCCATTGTCTTGTCGCTTGGCCACAATTAAATTAAGCTTTTCGTAATAAAGTAGTACTGTCCTCGATAAACCGACCCGCGACGCTAATTCCGATATTCGATACACAGAAAACCCCACATATTTACCAGCTGATAGAGACTGTAAACTATAAAGTTATAGACAGGTCAAGGTATAACGTCGATAACTTTCGATGTACATCACACAAGGCTTTAGTGCCCCAGTCTATGACTAACGTAAAAGCGATGCGTTTTTTGACTTACGTTTTAGGCTGTCAATTCATACCTAATGCAAATGAATGTATATTATCTGCACAAAATAGAGTAAATATACTATGTAAATAGATATTTATCGAATGACAGGACGTTGTACGCTCTTTGCGAGACTGTCGCTAATACGCTTTTAAAGGAGAAAATAATGAGTAGAGTTGCGTTGGTTACTGGCGGTACACGAGGTATTGGTGAAGCGATATGCGTAAGTTTAGAAGAAAAAGGCTACACAGTTGTTGCCAATTACTTTGGCAATACTGAGGCAGCAGAAGCGTTCAGCAAAAAGCATGGCATCACCGCGTTGAAATTTGACGTTGCAGATTTTGATGAGACGCAGCGTGCGGTTAACGATATTGAAGCAGACTTTGGTGGTATCGATGTATTAGTGAATAACGCCGGCATTACTCGCGATGGTACCATGCACAGAATGTCACCTGAAAACTGGCAAGCAGTGATTAATACCAATCTGTCATCATGTTTTAATACCTGCCATGCGGTGATCGGTGGCATGCGTGCGCGTGGTTATGGTCGTATCGTCAATATCGGCTCAGTTAATGGCCAAGCGGGTCAGTACGGACAAGTAAACTACGCTGCAGCTAAATCGGGGATTCACGGCTTTACCAAAGCGCTTGCACAAGAAAATGCCAGTAAAGGCATCACAGTCAACGCAGTGGCACCGGGTTATGTTGACACCGACATGGTGCGCGCAGTTCCAAAAGATGTTCTTGAAAAAATCATTAAAACGATTCCTATGGGCCGTTTAGGTAAGCCGGAAGATATCGCCAGAACCGTTGACTTTTTAGTGAGTGAAAACGCCGACTTTATTACTGGATCAACACTGTCAATTAATGGCGGGCAGTTTATGTACTAAGGTTGATTCGTAGACTTTAGTGAATGGTCGACTTAGCCTAAAATAAACGAGTCATAGGCTAAGTCGGTATCAGTTTTATGCAAAGGCAATAAACAACCATGGCAAATATACTCGAAAACCAAATCCACCACCTTAATGACTTTATCCGCTTAAATGAGCAGTGGATAAGCGCGCATTTTCAGCTTGAACCTGTTGATATGAAGCTGGCGGACAACCCAAGAGTGATCATTGATGATGGCGGCTATGTATTTACCCTCGTAGATCAAGGCTTAGTGATCGGGGCCTGTGCTCTTTTTAATCAGGGAGGTGGCGTATTTGAGCTCGCTCGTATGGCGGTGGAGCCACGTTATCATGGTAAAGGCTATGGTCATAAACTTATTAATACCTGTCTGGATAAACTCGCCAAGATTAAGGCTAAGCACGTTTATTTGATATCAAACACTAAGCTAAAAGCTGCGGTACACCTTTATAAAAACCATGGTTTCATGGTTGAATGGCAAGGTTCACACCCTATATACGCTAGGGCCAATATAAAAATGTCTCGGCCTATCATCGCAAATATCTTATAAGATCCTTAAAATATTATTGCCCATTAAGATCAAAATGAACTGTCCAGTAACCAACATCTAGCCATTGTCCAAACTTCAAGCCAACCTCTCGAAAATGGCCTGATTTTTCCATGCCAAACTTTTCATGAATGGCCACGCTTGGTGGATTAGGTAAGGTGACAACCGCTATGGCACAATGAATGTTCAACGCCTGCAAGCGGTCGAACAACTGAGAATATAGACGGCTACCAACGCCTTTTAAACCCGCCGTTGGTGAAACATAAATAGTCACCTCGACCGTATGGCGATAAGCAGAGCGGTCGTGCCAAAATTTAGCATAAGCAAAACCACATACCCTACCGTCTTCTTCCGCTACAAGCCACGGCATACCGGATGAGATAATTTTATCAATCCGTGATGACATTTGAAAATCATCTACCAGTTCTTCTTCAAACGTCGCTGTGGTATTGGCAACATAATGGTTATATATTGCTGCTATGTCTGCTGAATCACTATCTGCTACGTCTCGGATCATATGTACAGCCTAAAATAATTTGTTAAATGAAATACTTTAAAAAGATCGTATACGTTTTTGCAACAAGAAGACAAGATAACCTTACAATAAATACGTGGGTAACTATCTGGTGCAATTAGGTTAATTGTTTCGTTGTGATTTATTAAGATGGAGTATGTGGTTTAGGATCGAGTTGTTGTCTTACCCCATTTTCATGGCATACTGTCATTGAAGCTGGGGATATATTTATGAAAGAGAACATATGACGTATGTTGGCATAATCACCCTTTCACCATAAACCTAATACTCTACCGAATCTTTGGTCAGTAAATCCATTAAACCAACCAGGGCAATATAAAGAACCGCTCCCACAGGCCACAAAATCCAAGTGGTGCCCCAATCCATTGTCCACAAACTCCAGCCTAAAAATATTGCCGTAAGTAAAGGCCAGTAAAATGTCGCAAAGCTTTCTATTCTCTTATCGCGCTCGGCCGTTTCATGTTTTAGCTTTATATCTGCCAAAATATTTTGATACGCTGTTGATCTCGCTGACACTGGTATCACCAGTACCAAACCGGCAGCAATGCAGAGCTTTAAGACAATCAGCATTAAAATGAGAATATCTGTTCCTTGATTAAATATGGCTGAAAATATTAAGGCCAATGGGCTGAGAATGAATAGACCGACACCAATAGAGAGTTTTTTGTTGTAAATTGATTGGAATTTGCTTAGTTTTTCACTGAACACACTGTGAACGCCATAAGCCAAGTCAAACGATTTATCATCTACAATCGCTGTCTTAGCTTTAAAATTATTGGCTTTAATAAAGTAGCTAACGGCAATAGAGACCATAACCAAAAGGCCAACAATGCCAAACGCTGCCGCCGTAGTTGTACTGATATTTATGCGTTGATTTTGCGCCATCGCCAACAAAAATAATAACGGGATCACACTACACAAACACAAAATAACCCCTTTAGTGACTAAAGCAGATACCGCCAATTTGCTTTCGACATAGACGTTTGCTTGGTCTAAGTTAATAACGGGTGTCTCTGATGCGGTATCAGTCCTATTGTTTTGGAACACCTCGTTTTCATCAAGTAAGAGAAAGTCTGTTGATACATTGAAAATTTTTGCAAGTGCGATAATTTTATTAAGTTCAGGAATGCTGTTAGCACTTTCCCATTTTGAAATTGACTGACGAGATACACTCACTTTTTCTGCTAGTTCTTCTTGCGACCAACCCAACTGCTTCCTTAACCGGATGATTTTTTCTGCCAAGATCATAATATGTTTCCTTTTCACTTTATTGAACTTTGAGCATAAAAGATAGAGCAGTTGCAAAGTATATAAATGAATGAAATACATACAAATTGTGAGGAAAGAACATCAGCCAAGTTTTAGACGTCCAATCCTTTAACTGCTTGTTATGTTGACTATTAGCTTAAATGGGTAATTATTTTACTAGCCCACTTATCCATTGTTTTGTTTGGTGTCAAAGATAGAACCATTCCAAATAATGGAACTATGGCAGCAAATAAAACGGCAATTATTTTAGAAATTTGGTCAGTAGTGGGTACGCCATTAATTTCAATAACTGCATTTGGGTAAAAAGCAGATTGAAAAAAAAAGAATACCAATATAGACCCTATTATTATTAATGTGCCACCTGCAAGCCTCGCTAAACCGACAACAGCATCTATTTTTTTCTGTAATTCTTCATCCATACGCTTGTAAACATAGACATAATGACTCCCCACGAGGTGCTAGCCTCCAATCGTGGGTTAGCTTAAAGCCAGAGCCATAATTAGTTTGTTAAATAACTAAAGCGGAGGCTAGCATGAATAAACATAGCATACTTTTCATAGAGTTAGATACTCATAAAGAATTTTCTCAAGTCGCACTACTTGAAGATGGGCGTGGTGTGAAAGCTGTTAATTACGGCAAAATAAAAAGCAACAAACAATCCTTTATTAAACTCGCTAGAATACTTCAATCAAAATACCCAATGGCAACACTTCATTTTGTTTATGAAGCAGGTCCCTGTGGCTATTGGGTTTATCGGTTGCTAACAAGCCTTGAACACTGTTGTTATGTGGTAACCCCTTCTCTCATTCCCAAAAAACCTGGCGAGCGAATTAAAACCGATAAACGCGATGCACTGAAATTAGCTAAATTACTCAAAGATGAAGAGCTAACCGCTATCTATGTGCCTGAACCAGATGATGAAGCTATCCGCGACTTATCTCGCGCAAGAGACCGCGCTATGAACGATTTAAAAGATGCCAAATATCAACTCAAGGCGTTGTTTCTGCGCAATCATATTCAATGCAAGGTAATGATAATTGGAGCAATCAACACTTACGTTGGTTAACCGAATTGGTTCTGCCTCACCCGAGTCAGCAAATCGTCCTAACAGAATACATTAGCACTATTACAGAACGGTTGAAGCGTTTGTAGCGACTAGATAATGAACTTCATCATCAAATCAAAAATTGGCGCTTCTATCCTGTAGTAAAAGCCATTCAAGCTATGCGAGGTATTCGCATTGTTGCCGCCACTGGGATCATTGTTGAGCTTGGCGACTTACGCCGCTTTGATCATCCACGAAAGTTAATGGCCTACTTAGGTCTTGTTCCATCAGAGCATACCAGCAGCGACAAGCGAAAACTTGGTAGCATTACCAAAGCTGGAAACATCCGCGCAAGGCGCTTATTGGTGGAATGCGCGCATTCCTATAAACACAAACCAAACGTATCGACAGAGCTTAAAAAACGGCAAGAATCCATCAGTAAAGAAGTTAATGATATCGCTTGGCAAGCTCAATTACGTTTATGCCGTCGATACCAACGATTGATGGCAAGAGGCAAACACCGAAGTGTGGTGGTAACGGCTATCGCCAGAGAGCTGATTGCTTATATTTGGGCAATATCTAGGGAAGTCGCCGTAGCGCCAGTAAAACCTGAACTGCGTATTTCTAGGGTTCCGGCATGATTGAAAGATTTGAGATAGCACATTGGATCAAGCATCGGCTGTGGCACAACCACCGAGGGCGTTAGGCTGGCAAGTTTAACCCATTAACCTTGAACCGCGAACATAGACTGAAGCACGGTGCCACGACGAAACAAGTAAGGTAGGCTCTGTTAATCAACAGATTAATAATCCACGAATACCAGCAAGATAACCGACGAAATTACTGGCTTCATTCAATGTGTTAACTCATTTATTTGAAAGTAAATAAGCAATGGCGTGAAAATAAATGCTAGGGAACAGTGTGATTTTTCTTGACGTGGGGAGTCATACCAACGCCCTAATAATGGGCAAAAAATTGTTGGCTAAAATGTTGAGGAACGAAAACAGCCAACTGTTTTTTGTCCTTGTTTATTAGCTTGTTATATTGCTTTACGTCTTAACAACTTTCCAGAGAAATTTACATATAAATAATAAAGATAAGATCCCTAGAAACATTAAAGGTACAGATATACCCGTAAAATATAGCCACATTTTTCCCAATTCTTTAAGTGACGTACAACCCCAACAAGAAGCTGTTTTTACGACAAAAAGAAGCAAATACATTGCTTGGCTTGTGATAATAGAGCCAATGAGGACTACTTTACACAGATATTTAAAATCTGGGAATTCATCACTTTTGGGGGACATTAGGACTGTTTAACCTCGAGCAATATAACGCCTCGTTAAGAGGCAATAAAATAGTTGGCTAAAATTAGCGACGAATGAGCAAAAGCCAACTGTTTTTTGTCCTTTTAAACGACTTGTTAGGCAATTTTTTAACTACTACTAAAAAAGAATGTCTTTCTAGCTTCATCGTCATGTAGATTATATTTGGCTAAATGATGATGAGTTGCAGGAGCCGATTCTGAGTACAACTGGAAAGGTAATTCATCTATACATATTTCTGAAAATACAGCTGAAAAATCCTTTTCATAACAATCTTGTAAAAGTTTTAAATTAGTGGATGGAAAACTATCCTTAAACTCTTTATTAAAATCAGGATAGAAATACCGGATCAGAGAAGCCTCAAACAAGGATATTCGTTCAGGTTCACTTGTATCAAAAAGTTTGTCTAAACCAGCCTTTATTCTTGAGCCATCATCTTGCTTTTGCGCTCTAGGGTTTAACATTGTAACTAATTGATTATTTGATTCTACAGATAAAAGCAATAGTGATAGCTTGTAGTTTTCAGGAACACCTTTGAGAGATATCTTTTGCAAAGTTTCATGTTTCTTAAGACGATCAAGAGCATTTCTTGAGCCGTCTTTTCCATATGCTTGACCAATGTATTTTACTTCAAAAAACATACTGTCAGAAACAAACTGAAGTAGTGTTTCTTGTGATATGGAAAACTTTTCTCCATCACTCCGCTCAAGGTAACTATATCCGTCTAGTTGGACTAATTTATGATCTTCAGGAATTGGTAATTTTATCACCTTGATTTCATTCGCTACTTTGAAGGTGATTTCTAATTCACTATCTTGCTCAATGATATTTTCAATAGCTACATTAGGTAAATAACCTATTAAATAGATATGGCAATCTTTAATCACATGCTCATATTGCGCTAAAAGTTCTTTGTCATATATAAACTCAGCTGGAAGTGTACAATAACTTGAAGCATAGAGGCTTAAAGCGTGCTCTACATCGAACTCTTTTTGATCGAGCCAATTGTTAAAAGAATCTTCCTTTACCATTGTGAATCCTTATGCGAAATGTGACGAATTGCCTAACGTCCAATACAAAGGTTACTTATAGCATTTAGCGTAGCGTTTATAAATAACCCTTTGATATTTCTTGTTATCTGGCAGTCAGACCTTAGTCTGCTTTGGCTGCGAACTGAAGAAAACGGCGAAAATTTAGCACTTGAGAGGGAGTTCGATTCCTTAAGTATTGTTTCGGTCTGTCTGTAAAGAACCACCGACTCTTTCAGCAGCCTAAACAATACTTAAGGGGAATAGAAAACAGTATAGTCCCTGTCAAATTTCCTATTAGATTTTGTCGTTCTATAAACAGGCTTAATTATACTGAATAAATATACAGTATAATTATCTTTAGCCTACACTGTATATGGACTCGTCAGTTTTCGATTGCAGATAACGCCCGCCTATGGGGCAAATTGAGTGGGCTAAACTTGAGCGAAGCGAAAAGCCCGCGAAAATTTGTCCCAGCGAGTTTACGAGCAACATAAGGCGCTTGTTAGTTGCCATATGTCCTAGCTGCCATTTTTAATAGATGCCAACATATAAACGCAACTCCCCCCATAATAGCGAGCCTAAACTGCCAGTTAGCGTGACTACTAGCTGAGTCTTGGTTGCTTGATATTGCTTCCATTAACCCTTCGGACGCAGCCTTAATAAAGTTAGGACTATTACCTACTTCTGGATGAGTACCATTTTTTATACGCAAATATTCAGTATTAGAATATAAGATTGAATTTACATATTGGATTTGACGGCAGCCACAAAAAAAGCTCCATGCCCAACAAACAACAGCTACCCCAAGCGGTAGAAGGGTAAGAGAAAAAACACTATCTTTCGTTATTTGTACCGAGAAAGCTATTGCAGAAGCCGTTACGGCTAACAGAAAATAGACATATTTATCTTGAGAGGTTCTCAGCTGGTTATGTAGTTGTCTAATTTCTTCTTGTGACACGATGACTCCCTTGGCAACTAACGTCCAATACAAAGGTTACTTATAGCATTTAGCGTAGCGTTTATAAATAACCCTTTGATATTTCTTGTTATCTGGCAGTCAGACCTTAGTCTGCTTTGGCTGCGAACTGAAGAAAACGGCGAAAATTTAGCACTTGAGAGGGAGTTCGATTCCTTAAGTATTGTTTCGGTCTGTCTGTAAAGAACCACCGACTCTTTCAGCAGCCTAAACAATACTTAAGGGGAATAGAAAACAGTATAGTCCCTGTCAAATTTCCTATTAGATTTTGTCGTTCTATAAACAGGCTTAATTATACTGAATAAATATACAGTATAATTATCTTTAGCCTACACTGTATATGGACTCGTCAGTTTTCGATTGCAGATAACAGCTTATTATGTAGACGTCTCAGTAATGTCAGTCTACGATTAGTTAATTAAATTAACAAAAATCTGCATTAATTCAATCCGTTACCAATAAAACACAACCTCTGATCTACCTCTAGTGGGATATTACTGATACTTCATAGTAATATCCCGTTATAAATACCATTTTTATAGCGCTATTTCATGATGTTAAAGGTAGGGATTTGACATTTTGGGTATTTACTGAGAATTCTCAGTAATATCGAGGACGTTTTATGCAAAGGTCGGTAGTCATCACATAACAGCCTAATCGATTTCTAAAACTTGATATTGGGCGTTATGGATTGATATCTCTTTTAAATGATGCAAAACAACGACCACACCCTTCATATCTGTTTTTAATTCGGCGTGCCTACCATAAATAACTTTAAACTTGTTGTCGGCTAGTTCGCCATTCAACACTTTTTTTACTTCCAACTCATATAAGTAAAATGTGGCCCACGTATCACACTGGTCATCAATGCACATTACTGTGGATTCAACACCAGTATCTGCAAGGAATTTCAAATCAGCTAGGGCTTCCAATGGCTCTGATGAATGCGAACTTAATGATATTGAGGTGCTAAACAATAGTGCAATAAATTTCATTGACCTCTCCATACTAACAATGACCGCCGCTCGCCACCGCATTTATTATCAATAAATTACGCTATTTAACCAACTGGCGCAAATGCAGTACATTAAGCTTAAGTTAGCGTAAATAATAAGGTAAGTACTAACGGTCGGCGATATAGCAAAATAGATCACTCATCAACCTTACTCACCCGTCGCTGAAAACGCCTCATGATAAAACACTTCACCTTGTGGTATATCGCCTTTTAGTAATAATGCTTGAAAGTACTCACTCGGCACATCAGCAAGCACTAAGCCTGCTTTTGGTAAAAAGCCGAATCGTTGGTAGTAGTTTGGATCGCCAAGTAATACGCAGCCTTTGCCAGCAATCTTCTTCACTTCTTCTATAGCGGTATTCATCAATTGCGATCCGATACCTTGGTGCTGATGATCCGGGTGGACAGATATTGGCCCTAGCCCATACCAATCACTTGTGCCATCGGTGATGGTTACCGGTGACAGTGCGACGTGGCCGATAATCTCACCGCTCGGCACCTCTTCGGCAACGAGAGAAATTGTTAACGCACCAGATTGTCGAAGAGCCTTAACGATAAATTGTTCGGTATGGCCAGTATGCGGTGCATGTAAAAATGCGGAAGTCGTCACATCATGAATAGCCTCAATATCATTACTATTCTCATGGCGAATACGAATTGTCATATTTTACTGTTCCTGAAATTGAATATTGATTAATTATAGTTGCCAAGATCATGCCGTGAATTCAACTCGGCATAAAAAAGGCACCTGTTGGTGCCTTTTAATGAACGGTGCGGAACGGATTAACCGATGTGGGTTAAGCCACCCATGTAAGGTTGCAATACCTTAGGGATCTCAACACGACCGTCTGCTTGTTGGTAGTTCTCTAAAATGGCGACCAAGGTACGACCTACTGCTAAGCCTGAGCCATTTAAGGTGTGCAATAGCTCTGGTTTTTTCGCATCTTTGGCGCGGAAACGTGCTTGCATACGACGCGCTTGGAAGTCACCCATGTTTGAACATGATGAAATTTCACGGTACGTGTTCTGTGCTGGTAACCATACTTCAAGATCGTAGGTTTTGGTTGCACTAAAGCCCATATCACCAGTACATAGCGTCACTTTACGGTACGGTAGCTCTAATAATTGCAATACTTTTTCAGCATGCGATGTTAACTCTTCTAATGCATCAAATGATTTTTCTGGATGCACTAATTGAACTAGTTCAACTTTATCAAACTGATGTTGGCGAATTAACCCGCGAATATCACGACCTGATGAGCCCGCTTCTGAACGGAAACATGAAGATAATGCAGTGAGTTTAATTGGCAACTCGTGTTCTTCGATGATTTCATCGCGCACCAAGTTGGTTAGTGGTACTTCTGCCGTTGGAATTAACGAGAACTTTTTGCTGCCGAGATCGGTGTGGAACAAATCTTCACCAAACTTTGGTAATTGACCGGTACCATATAACGACTCGTGGTTAACCAATAACGGAACATTTGCTTCGGTGTAACCGTGTTGATCGGTGTGAAGGTCTAACATAAACTGACCAATCGCACGGTTTAAACGCGCCATTTGACCTTTCATTACCACAAAGCGAGTACCACTTAATTTTGCACCGCTTTCAAAATCTAAGCCTTTATCAAGCGCTGTGGCGATGTCAACGTGGTCTTTTACGTCAAAATCAAACTCACGTGGCGTGCCCCAACGGGTTACTTCCACATTATCGTCTTCATTAGCGCCTGCAGGTACTGAATCTGCAGGTAAATTTGGTACTGACGAAACGATGGTATCTATTTTAGCTAACAATGTTGCTAATTCTTCTTTGGCTAAGTCTAGCTTAGCGCCAAGTTGACTTACTTCATCTAGCAAAGGCTTGATGTCTTCACCACGGGCTTTGGCTTGACCAATAGACTTGGAACGTACATTACGCTCATTTTGTAAGTTTTCGGTGCGTACTTGCAATTCCTTGCGTTCTTCTTCTAAGGCATTGAATGTAGCAACATCCAATTCAAACCCACGGCTTGCCAACTTGGTAGCAACCGCGTCGATGTCACTTCTTAGTAATTTTGAATCTAGCATCTTCTATCACGTGTTATTTGTTAGTTACCAGTATAAGACCCAAAGCCGCTGCGCCGATGCACAACAGAACATTGAGTATTACATTTGCCATCGCTTTAATTAAATCCCCCTGCTGAATTAACAGCACGGTATCTAATGAAAACGTTGAAAAGGTCGTAAATGCGCCTAAAAAGCCAATACCAAGCATAGTACGATAGACTACAACGTCAATTACACCTTGTTCGATTAATCCGTATAAAACACCCATAATGAGCGAGCCCGTTATATTAACGATCAAGGTGGCAAAAGGGAATCCCTTTCCTAACCAAATTAATGCCATATGGGACATAAAAAACCGTAAACAGGCACCTAATGCACCGCCAATGGCGACGAATAAATACAATTTTAGACTAGTCATAGCGTCGCCTTTTTGCCATCAAATCGAGGCTGTGCAGGTACTCCAACTTTTCTTTGAGTTTAATTTCCATGCCCCGTTCATTGGGATGGTAAAACGCAGCGTCTGCAATGTCTTCAGGAAAATAGTTCTCACCGGCGGCATAAGCGCCATGTTCATCGTGAGCGTAGCGATACTCTTGGCCATGCCCCAGGCTTTTTGTGAGTTTTGATGTGGCATTACGCAAATGCAACGGCACCGTTAAGTGCCCGGTATCTCTTGCCAATTGGCGAGCCGCTTTAAAGGCGGTATAAACTGCATTACTTTTTGGTGCGAGGGCTAAGTAAACGGTGGCTTGGGCAATCGCCCGCTCACCTTCAGCCGGACCGACTCGGTGATAGGTATCAAAGGCGTTAACGGCCAATTGCAAAGCGCGCGGATCAGCATTGCCAACATCTTCACTCGCAATCGCTAATAATCGTCTTGCAACGTAGAGGGGATCGCCACCACCTTCTAAAATTCGGCAATACCAATATAACGCCGCATCGGGATCTGAGCCACGCACCGATTTATGAAACGCGCTGATCAAGTCGTAGAAATGATCACCGCCCTTATCGTACAACGCTTGCTTTTCGCCGGCGACCATATTGATGATATCAAGGCTGATATGAACCTTGTTGCCTTCATGCTCAGCAATATCAACGCAATTTTCAAGTAAGTTAAGCAAACGCCTCGCATCACCATTAGCAAGTCCCATTAACGTTAATCGCGCCTTGTCATCAAAACTGATCTCTAACTCGCCCAAGCCATCAACCTTATCGGTTAACGCACGTTCAAGAACTTGTTCAAGCTCTTGCTCACTGTGAGTTTTCAGTAAATAAACACGAGCACGCGACAACAACGCTTGATTCAGCTCAAACGACGGGTTCTCTGTTGTGGCACCAATAAAGGTAATGGTGCCATCTTCGATAAACGGTAAAAATGCGTCTTGTTGCGATTTGTTAAAGCGATGCACCTCATCAACAAACAAAATGGTGCGTCGATTTTGAGCTTGGGCAACCAGTTTTGCTTGCTCTATGGCGCTGCGGATCTCTTTCACCCCAGAGGTAACCGCGGAAATACGCTGAATTTCAGCATCGGCATAACGGGCAATCAGCTCTGCTAAGGTGGTTTTACCCGTACCAGGTGGTCCCCAAAAAATCAGTGAATGACATAAACCCTGCTCAATGGCTAAGCGCAGTGGTTTACCCGGCGCAAGCAAATGCTGTTGGCCAATATATTGCTCGAGCGATGTTGGCCGTAATCGAGCAGCCAACGGAATAAACTGATTTTGGTGGTGAAAGTCTAAATCAAGAGAAGCCATAATACCTATGAGTATACCAACAAGGTTTAGCGTTGATCGTCTAAGTCGACACCTTCAGGCAACTCAAACATAAATAGGCTCGGGCTCGGCTGTGGTGTGGTCACCATATCTGTTAAACGAAACTGGCTTAATTGCCCTGTCGCGTCAGTCACAGTAAAGGTGGAAATAAGTCCATTAGCAAAGGTTAATTGCAACGAGATAACTTGTGCATTCTCATCTTTAGAAACGATAAGATAACGATCGTCTAGTTGCTTTTCAACTCGGTAGTCATCCCATGCCTGCTCATTAAGACCGGTTAACAGCAAAATGGGGGTGTTCGCGACCGCGTTATTAATGGCATACGCCGATACCTGCTCAACGAATGGGTTATAAAACCACAGTGTTTGGCCATCACTGATCACCAAGGTTTCATCCGGTGCTAACGTTTGCCAATGCAAAAAGTTTGGTCGTTTAACAGCTAAGTGACCATTAGACTGTTGAATTAGGTTACCGTCTGCATCAATCACATCTTGATTAAATTCAGCTTTAAAGCCAGCCACGCTCGCTAATTTTTGCTGTAACTCGTGTTTAATATCGCTAACTTGTGACGCCACTGTACTGGCACTGCACAACAACATTGCACTGACGGCGGTTGTGATGACGGTATTTTTGAATTTTTTTAACATATTATTTATCTACATTTTAACCGGTGGTGGTGCAAGGACTTCGCGTTGCCCATTGTGAGAAGGAGAACTTACAACGCCTGCTGCTTCCATATCTTCAACGATACGGGCAGAGCGATTGTAACCAATGCGGAATTTACGTTGAACGCTAGATATCGATACGCGACGTGATTCAGTAACAAACGCCACGACTTCATCAAATAAAGGATCGGTTTCTGCATCATCGCTTTCGGCAACCTCACCAGGTAACAGCGTATCTTCTCCACCCTCTCCTGATAAGATGTCTTCAATATAATTTGGTTCCCCACGTGATTTCCAATCGTTAACCACGGCGTGTACTTCGTGATCGTCAATGAACGCACCTTGAGCACGTACAGGTACGCTAGTGCCTTGTGGCAAGTACAACATGTCACCATGACCTAGTAATTGTTCAGCGCCTTGTTGATCCAAAATAGTACGTGAATCAACTCGTGACTGCACGGTAAGCGCCATACGAGTTGGAATGTTTGCTTTGATCAAACCCGTAATAACATCAACCGACGGGCGTTGTGTTGCCAAAATAAGGTGAATACCCGCTGCACGTGCCTTTTGTGCAATACGCGCGATAAGCTCTTCCACTTTTTTACCAACAATCATGATCATGTCAGCGAACTCATCGACCACAACTACGATAGAAGGCAGTTTTTCCAATACAGGCGGGGTTTGATCAAAACCATCAGTCGGTTGCCATAATGGGTCAACTAGCGGTTCACCAGCTTCAATCGCTTGTTTAATTTTTTGGTTGTAGCCTTTTAAATTACGAACGCCTAATGCAGACATTAGTTTATAACGACGTTCCATTTCACCCACACACCAACGCAAAGCGTTTGCCGCATCTTTCATATCGGTTACGACTTCCGATAATAAGTGCGGTATTCCTTCATAGATTGATAGCTCAAGCATTTTCGGGTCAATCATGATAAAGCGCACGTCTTCAGGTGTCGATTTGTATAGCATCGACACAATCATCACGTTAACCACGACCGATTTACCCGATCCCGTGGTACCGGCAACTAAGATATGCGGCATTTTTGCCAAGTCTGCGACAACCGGATCACCCGCAATATCTTTACCTATCACCATCGCCAGTGACGATTTAGCATTATTAAAATCATCACATGAAATGATTTCCGACAAACGTACCATTTCACGATGTTTATTCGGTATTTCTAAGCCAATAACCGATTTTCCAGGAATTACTTCTACGACGCGAACACTTGCAGCAGATAATGCGCGTGCTAAGTCTTTCGACAAGTTGGTGATTTTACTCACCTTTACTCCTGGCGCTAAATCAAGCTCAAAACGGGTAATAACAGGGCCTGGATATACGTCCGTCACCTTGGCTTCAACAGCATAGTCAAGCAACTTAGCCTCAACCAAGCGGCTGACTTGGTCGAGCTCTTCTTGGGTAATTGGGTTTTGAGCCTTGTCTACTCGATCCAATAAATCAATGGTTGGCATACCATCGTATTTATCGGCTAATAGCTCCGATGGTAATTTTTCGCGTTTAGCGGCAATCGCCTGCTCAATAACATTAGGCTCCACGAATGTATCGTCATCAGCAACATCTACCTTGGTCACAGGAGCCAGAGCAACATCTAATGCCTCTTCTGTTAAGCTATCGTCTAGATTGCCAATCGATGGTTCATCAATCAATTCATCGATATCAATAAAGCCGTCGTCACTGACTTGAGGGATTTTTGTCGTGTTATCATCACCAATAAATGGTGCTTTATCTTTTTCGCTAACACGTTCAGCATTTGCATTATTTGATTGACCAAAGAGTTTGGCTGCTAAATCTTGCTCAGCCTCTATGGTGTTATCATAATTTTCAGTGGCTGCGTGTTCAGGCTCTACATTAGCTTGCGCGAATTGAGCGTTGGTGTCTTCGTTAACACCTGTTGTTATTGTCGGTTGTGCCGTCTGCTCAGCCAAACTTTTTTGTGCTTTGTTTTTATCGGCACGTTTATCGACAGTCTCAACCTGGGCACTGGCAACAACTGGGTTGGCGGTCGCCTTGTCTTGTTTTGGCGGTTGCTTCTCTTGATTCGCTGACTTGCTTGGCGCAACGCTGCTGTAATGGCCAACAACCCGACTAACCCCCGACTTAACCATATTAAATATGTTAATGGCTACCTCGCCAACAAAGTCAATCATGGTAAATAAAGATATACCGGTAACTAACACAATACCTGTGGCGATCATAATGATGTATAACAATGAGCTACCGTGAATGCTTAAATAAGGCAATAAGCTGTCGGCGATAAAGGTACCGACTAAACCACCGGAGGAAAAGCCATGAAAATCGTCAACATTCATGGCAAAACTTGCTGTCATGGCAACGAGCAACATGATTACACCAAGCAACTTAAGTGCTAATGTAAAAAAGTCTACTTTAAGTAACACGTGAATGCGTTGAAACAAAAGCCAGCCACCAACGGCAAGTGCAAATGGCAAAACATAGGCGATGGCACCAAAAGTAAATAGCAATATATCCGATAAATAGGCACCGATTGTGCCACCTTTATTTTGCACTGTGGCATGATATGCCGTTTGTGACCAACCAGGGTCGGACGGATCAAATGAAAATAAAGCTACGATCAAATACAAGGAGAACACGGTAGTAAAAATCAATCCCGCTTCTAATAAGCGTTGACTACCGGATAGTTTAGAAGACTCTTTAGCGCTCAAGGTTTGGCCCATCGAATATTATTGTTATACAAATGTACTTTTTATAAATGTATCTGCTGTTCACTTCATATTTCTTTAATCGATGCTCGAAACATTGTTGTTAAATGCTCCTGCAACATCGACAGCGCGGTCCAATTTCTTAACCGATCTCGCAACAGCGCTTCATTAAAGCAGATTATTCCCCTAAATTAGCAGAAATCAGCAAATGATAAAACTGTTTGTCTGGTGTTATTCTCATTAAACAAACTGAATGGGTAATTTATTATCAGTTTTAACCTCTTGCATCACCACATAAGTGCGACTTTCGGCAACAGACGGTAGTTTCAATAAGGTATCACCTAGCAGATCTCGGTAGGCTATCATATCGGATACACGAGTCTTTAATAAAAAATCAAAGTTACCGGATACTAAGTGACACTCTTGAATTTCGTCGAAACGCATCACCGCTTTCGCAAAGTCATCAAAAACATCTGGCGATGTACGCGTTAGTTTGATTTCGACAAAGACTAATAACGCGGCATCTAGGTACTTAGGATTTAAATTAGCACTGTAGCCAGTGATCACCCCATCGTTTTCCAATTTCTTAACTCGCTCTAAACACGGCGTAGGACTTAGCCCTACCCTCTTAGATAACTCAACATTAGATAACCGACCGTTTTTTTGTAACTCTTTTAAAATGTTTTTATCGATACGATCAAGCTTTCTGTTCATAAAAAAAGCACCCTAGATAAATAATCTAAAAATACAGTTTACTACGATATTTTCATCTACAAAACTAAAAATTACAATAACTTCCCCCAAGAAAACACCGTTATAATGCACAGATTATAAAACAGTAGGCAAATTGCTTATTAATCAATACTAGGTAGATTTTGTCGTTGATGAATTTATTGACATTTCTGCCATAACTTAAACCAAGTCGAGAGAAAAATTATGATTATTGGTGTACCAAAAGAGATTAAAAACCACGAATACCGCGTAGGTATGGTACCTGCTAGCGTTCGTGAATTGATCAACCATGGTCACGACGTGTACGTTGAAACTAATGCTGGCGCTGGCATTGGCTTTACCGATGCTGATTACGTTGAAGCCGGTGCATCTATTTTAGATACTGCTGCTGAAGTATTTGCTAAAGCAGAAATGATCGTAAAAGTTAAAGAGCCACAAGCTGTTGAACGTGCGATGCTACGTGAAGGTCAAATTCTATTCACCTACTTACACTTAGCACCTGATTTACCACAAACAGAAGATTTGATTAAGTCGAAAGCAATTTGTATTGCCTATGAAACAGTGACCGATGCGAACGGTGGTTTACCACTATTAGCACCTATGTCAGAAGTTGCTGGTCGCATGTCAATCCAAGCTGGTGCACAAGCTCTTGAAAAATCTAACGCCGGTCGCGGTATGCTACTAGGTGGCGTTCCGGGTGTAGAGCCAGCCAAAGTGGTTGTTATCGGTGGCGGTATGGTTGGTAACAACGCGGCACAAATGGCTGTTGGTATGGGCGCTGACGTTGTTGTGCTTGACCGTAACATCAATGTATTACGTCGTCTTGACGCACAATTTGGTAATCGTATCAAAGCGGTATACTCAACCGCTGATGCATTAGAGAAGCACGTACTGGAAGCAGACCTTGTTATCGGTGGCGTATTGATCCCAGGTGCAGCAGCTCCAAAACTTGTAACCGCTGAACACATTAAAAACATGAAACCTGGTTCGGCGATTGTTGATGTTGCAATTGACCAAGGTGGTTGTATTGAAACGTCTAAGCCAACAACGCACGCAGAACCAACCTTCATCGTAGATGACGTTGTTCACTACTGTGTAGCTAACATGCCTGGTGCTGTACCTCGTACATCGACGTTTGCATTAAACAATGCGACCCTACCGTACATCATCAAGTTAGCAAACTTAGGTTACAAAGATGCCCTATTAGCAGACGAGCACCTACTTAACGGCTTGAATGTAATTAATGGTCAAGTAACTGTAAAAGAAGTTGCAGAAAACCTTGGTTTTGACTACGTAGAACCAAAACAAGCTCTAGCGTAATTGATTGATAAACATGCACTAACTGGCGAACGTTCGGTCATGTCAGTAGCGTAGAGTTTACAAAATTGATACTTTTAAAAACGCAACCATCAATGGTTGCGTTTTTTTATGGTTGTCGCACTTGTGATCTTGTCATATCATCCCAATCATTAAACATATCGTATTAACAGCCTAATGGCCGTTTTGTGCACAGGCACAACAAATTATCGACGAAAATATTTTGGAGTAATTCATGAGTGATGTAAGACATTGCCCTCTTTTGATTCTTGGTTCTGGTCCTGCTGGTTACACAGCAGCGGTTTATGCAGCACGCGCAAACTTGAAACCAGTACTGATCACCGGTATGCAACAAGGTGGTCAATTGACCACAACAACAGAAGTTGAAAACTGGCCGGGCGATGCGTCTGACTTAACAGGCCCAGACTTAATGGTTCGCATGCAACAACACGCTGAGAAGTTTGATACTGAAATCGTATTTGATCACATTGATGACGTCGATTTTTCGAAAAAACCATACACGCTTAAGGGCAGTGTTGGTACCTATACGTGTGATGCGCTTATCATCTGTACCGGTGCGTCGGCACAATATCTCGGTTTAGAGTCAGAGACTGCATTCATGGGTAAAGGTATCTCGGCCTGTGCAACGTGTGATGGTTTCTTCTACCGCAACCAAAAAGTTGCTGTAGTTGGTGGTGGTAACACGGCAGTAGAAGAAGCTTTATACTTAGCGAACATCGCCTCTGAAGTTCACTTAATTCACCGTCGTGATACGTTCCGCAGTGAAAAGATCTTAACCAAGCGTTTAATGGATAAAGTAGAAAATGGTAACATTATTCTGCACTTAGACCGTACACTTGATGAAGTATTGGGTGACGAGTCAGGCGTAACAGGTTTACGTTTACAAGACACCAAGTCTGACGCAACCGAAGAAATCGATGTAGCAGGCTGTTTCATTGCCATCGGTCATAAGCCAAATACTGACATCTTCCAAGGTCAGCTAGAAATGAAAGATGGCTACCTAACCATTAACAGTGGCACCAATGGTAATGCGACGCAAACCAGCAAAGAAGGTATTTTCGCCGCTGGTGACGTAGCAGATCATATCTACCGCCAAGCGATCACCTCTGCAGGCTCAGGCTGTATGGCAGCGCTTGACGCCGAACGCTACTTAGACGCGTTAGCTAGCGAAAAGTAAGGAAAGTAAGTGAGCCAACCGTTGTGTGTACTTGATGATACCGTGTTGGCTTTCCCTCCTGTGCATTTGGCGCTTAATGAGCCTAACGGTCTATTGGCCGTGGGAGGCGATTTAGCGCCAGAGCGCATTATCACTGCTTACAGCAATGGTATTTTTCCCTGGTTTAGTGATGGCGACCCTATCCTTTGGTGGTCTCCCGATCCGCGTGCTGTGATCAACATAGACCAGCTTCATATAAATCGAAGCTTACGTAAGTTCTTGAAAAAATGTGATTATACAGTCAGTGTTAATCGCGCGTTTAATGATGTTATTGGCAAATGCAGTAACGCACCGTTTCGTAATGACGACACGTGGATTTTGCCATCAATGCAGCAAGCCTACCAACGCTTACATCAATTAGGCTATGCTCATTCGATTGAAATCTGGCAAAACAATCAGTTGGTTGGTGGTCTTTATGGTGTGGCCATTGCCGGCCTATTCAGTGGCGAGTCGATGTTTTACCAACAAACCAATGCCTCTAAGCTGGCACTCATTGCGTTAGCTGAGCATTTGCAATCGATTGGTGTTAATTTTATCGATTGTCAGCTGCAAAACCCGTTTTTAGCGTCAATGGGCGCTGTCGAGATCTCACGTCAAGCGTTTCTTAGCCTCAAGCAACACGCTCTTGCAGCACAAATACCTAACGACTTTTGGCAATCTAAGGCCTTAGCGACAAGCGTTTTAGAACAATATTGCTAAACTCTGCTGGCGCTGAAAGACAAACTTAATAGAGCGTTGTCTCTGGTCTTTAGATCAACGATACTAACAACCGCCCCATCATTGACGAATTTATGATAAAATCAACAAGGTATGGTTATGATTTTTAACGTCACCAAATGAATATTGCAGTAACTTATGTCAGAATCGAAAAAGTTTTTTCAGTTTGGTATTACCCGTCCGTTTGATTGCAATTATCTAAACGACAAACAAGAGCGGTTGATTGTCGTCACTAACGTTGATGATATTAACAGCGAAAACTATCAACGTTTAATGCTCAACGGATTCCGTCGCAGTGGCGATCAAGTATATCGCCCCCATTGCGTTAATTGCCGAGCGTGTGAGTCATTACGGATACCGGTCTATTTGTTTAAGCCGAGCCGTAGCCAAAAACGGCTATTAAATAGCAACAAAGATCTTGATGTTCGTATCGCTTTACATCCTAAAGAAGAATATTTTGAACTGTATCAACGTTATATTGATACCATTCACCGTGATGGTTCAATGTACCCTGCCAATAAAGAGCAATACGAATCCTTTATTTTTTCACACCATGTTGAACAACTGTTTTTAGAAGTACACTTACATAATCAGTTGGTCTCTGTCGCCGTTTGCGATAACTTACCTCATGCATTATCGGCCTTGTACACGTTTTATGATCCGCAGCTACAAAAACGCTCATTAGGAAAGTTTTCAATTCTTCAGCAAATTGTATTAGCGCAAAAGCTTAACAAACACTATCTGTATTTGGGCTATCAAATTGATGCATGCGCGAAAATGAATTATAAGAATCAATACTATCCGCACGAACGCTTAGTCGGTCAAACATGGCATAGATTCACCGAAAAATCGTAGAAATAATGAATAATATTAAAATTGTTTGCGCTATTCCTTTACAAATTGACCAGTTTTCGGCATTATCTCGTCAGCAAAATTTATCCATTTATATGAATGAGGTTTAACGCCCAATGGCGAAAGAAGAAAATATTGAAATGCAAGGTACGGTGTTGGACACACTACCAAACACTATGTTCCGTGTAGAACTTGAAAACGGTCACGTTGTAACAGCTCACATTTCTGGCAAAATGCGCAAAAACTATATCCGTATTTTGACAGGCGATAAAGTAACCGTTGAATTAACGCCTTACGATTTATCAAAAGGCCGAATTATTTTCCGCGCTAGATAATCTCGATAGAGCCAATTGGTCACACTGACTAGCTTTATCGGTTACAAAAACAAAAAGCCTCGCAATGCGAGGCTTTTTGTCTTCAGCGTTGATGATCGGTTATGCCTTTTTGACAAACTTAGCCGTTATCATCATCTCGCCTGCACCATCGACTTTACAGTCAAGTTCATGGTCTTTTTTATCAAGAACACGCCTAACAACCGCTTTTGTGCCGATCTTAAGTACCAAAGAGCTGCCTTTAACCTTAAGGTCTTTTACAAAGGTAACTTTATCACCATCTTGTAACAAGGTGCCGTTGGCATCATAAACAGTTGGCTTGTCTTCGTCGACAACCACCTCTGACGGGTTCCATTCATGACCGCATTCAGGGCAGATAAGTTGATCTTGATCCGGGTATACGAACTCGGATTCACATTTTGGGCAAGGAGGAAATGACATAAATTTTTAAAGGATTGCTTTCGAGACTCTAATGGTAAACCCTTTATCATAAATTTACGAGGACTTTTATCGCTTGGCAAGCCGACGATATCACCTTGCATAATACCTGAACTCGGCCTACCTAAGACAATAATCAATACTTAGCTATTCAATTTACAATCATAATGTTGTTTAAGATATTGGGCAAACTGACTGGTGATATCTTCTTGAACCTCTTCAATAGTCAGGCTATCACTAAATTGCGAAGCAATTGTTGCCACATCTAACTGCTGTGGAATACAAATGGCGGTTTGTTGATTGTGTTGTAAACGTCGGTAACTGCCTCGCGTGGTGTATGCACGTTGCTCATAATCACTTGCTAATTCGTTAACCGAAAAATGACTAATATTAGCCGTTTTGCTGGCAAGATAGCCTTCGACGATGCCTTGGATATAAATTTGGCACATTTGCTCTTGATCAGGCGCACGACACAGCGTGCGTGCGCCATCACTTATTGCAGTCAACGGATAACATGTGAGCGCTAAGCTAACGAGTAGAGTGGTGTGTCTCATAATAAATCTCCCTGGTTGATTGTTGTGATATTTTTATCATCCAACCACCCCACAATGCTGCCAAGATAGATGATATCAATACGCCAAGTTTTACTTGGTCATAATAAATCGAATCGGCTCCTTCAAATGCTAACGAACCAATAAATAAACTCATGGTAAAACCAATACCGCATAATACCGACACGCCATATAGTTGCATCCAATTTGAACCACGCGGTAACTTAGCCAGCCCCAACTTAATCACCAACCAACACGCGCCGAATACCCCCAACTGCTTACCGATAAACAGACCAGCAATAATCCCTAAGGTCATCGGGTGTAGCAGATGTTCAACGCTGATCCCGTGTAAGCTTATCCCCGCATTAGCAAACGCGAATATTGGTAAGATGGCAAAAGCAACCCATGGTTGTACGGTATGTTCCATATGCAATAACATCGGCTTGCCCCATTTATTGTTCACATTTAACGGTACAAACAAGGCGATGACAAACCCGGCTAATGTTGCATGAACCCCTGATTTGAGTACCGCTACCCACACCATTAAGCCAATAAGCAAATACGCTCGCTGACGGGCGACGTTGTGACGATTACAGAAAAACAACAGCACTAACCCCAGTGCCGCTATTAACAGTGACGTTGTCGATAGATCTTGAGAATAAAATAACGCAATGATGATAATGGCACCAATATCATCGAATATTGCGACCGATAATAAAAATAACTTTAACGATAATGGAACTTGCTTGGCGAATAAGCTGAATATACCTAATGCAAAGGCAATATCGGTCGCCGATGGCACTGCCCAGCCCGCTATCGATTCTGGATTTTGCCAGTTAAACCCCAGATACATAAGTGCCGGAAATATAATACCCGCAAAGGCTGCAACCGCCGGCAAAACGATTTGATCTTTGCTTGATAAATGGCCCTCAATGATTTCCCGTTTGACTTCAAGACCGATTAAAAAGAAAAAAATTGCCATAAGCCCATCATTAATCCACAACAGTGATGGCTTAGCGATGGCAAACTCGCCTACTTTGATGGCAATGGGAAAATTGAGAAAGTCTTTATATAAGTCGCTCAGCCCCGTATTAGCAACAATCATTGCCATTAAAGAGGCTAAAACCAATAACACCCCACCTGCGGCGTCATGGTTAACCATTTGTCGGAAATCTTTTTTAGTCATACATCTCCTACGTTAAGCAAACAACGATTTTATACAGTACGAAACTTTGCTATAAATTAATATTCGAATTATACGTATTTCAACATCGATAAAATCGAATTAGAATTTTTGCTATAAAACAATAACTCACGGCGGCTAAAACGATGAAGCAACTAAATTATAATCATTTACATTACTTTTATCTGATTGCAAAAGAAGGCAGCATTGCCTCAGCCAGTAAACGCTTGCATCTAACCCCACAAACACTTAGCGGCCAATTGTCGACCTTAGAAAGTTACTTGGGTAGACGCTTATTCGATCGCCACGGAAAACGTTTATTGTTAAATGATCAGGGGAAAAAGGTGTACGCATACGCCGATGACATATTTAGCCTCGGCAATGAGCTATTACAAAGCCTTGAACCAGATCATCAACATCAAAAACTGACTTTTGCCGTTGGCGTAACCGACGTATTACCCAAGGCACTTATTTATGAGGTGCTCAAACCAGCGTTTGAACAGGATTTTGCAATAAAAATGATCTGTCGGGAGGGTCGACTAAAACAATTGTTAGCCGACTTAGCGCTGAATAAAATTGATGTCATTTTATCTGACAGTCCTATACCCGTAGGCCATAAGGTTAAAGCCTACAGTTTCAAAGCGATTGATAGTGGTATCAGCTTTTATGTTGCCAACAACCAACTCACATCGCTAAAAGGTGATTTCCCACAGAATCTACAGCACCAAAAATTATTAATACCAGGGGCACAATCATCACTTAAAAACGCGTTATTATCATGGCTTGATGATAAACAACTGTCACCTAACATCATTGCTGAGTTTGATGACAGTGCGTTGATCAATATCTTTGGTCAAGCAGGGTTTGGCATTTTTTGCACCCCGACATTAGTAGAGCAATACATAGTAAATAGCTATCCTGTAACAGTCATAGGCCGAACAGAAGAGATTGGTGAGCAACTATATATCATAAGCAACAAACGCAAAGTGACGCACCCTGCTCTTGCAGCCATTAAGCAACAGTTTTATCAAAATGATCACCCATCGTCTTAAATAACAACGTCGTTGGCTATGGCAGTTTTAACCGATGCTAAACTTGCCTGTTATAAGGTATTAGTCATTGCATCACAGCTGCTATGAGATAAGTCGTCGTTGCATGCTGGGGATGAGCCAAATCAGCATAAATACGATAAAGCCACACATTAACAACGCAACTTGTGCTGGAATAGGTAGCGGCAGTTGTTGTACAACACCGACCAACACGGCACTGCCTGCCATTTGTAAAAAGCCTAACATTGCTGATGCTGTGCCCGCTTTTTCTGCAAAAGGCGCGAGTGCTTGACCAGCACAGGTGCCCATCAGTAACGAAAAACCAACTGAGCTGAACATGACTGGGATCATAAATGCCCAGGCCTCCTTAATACTAAGTAAACCGTACATTAATATGCCGCCGAACATAAGCACGGTAAAAGCAATATGTAAGGTGAACGCAACCCCCCAGCGTGTCAGTAACTTGGGTGCTGTTAGACAAGCGATAATATTAACAACGGCATTTAAACTGAACCAAAAAATAAACTCATCTTGGTTTTGCTGCAAAGCCACCATTAGCCACGCTGGTGAGCTACTCACATAAGCGATGATCACCGCCATTGCCAACATGACAGCTAACGCGTGAAATACAAACATACGGTCTGTTATGACACTTTTATAGCGAGCCATAGAAAATAACGTAACCTGTGTAGGCTGTTTAGTGGAATTCGTCTCTTTTAAAAACAACGCAACTAAGGTACCCGCTCCAACCGCATAAGCTGCCATAAACGAAAACGTACTGCGCCAGCCGTACTCATGTGCTAACCAACCACCTAAAATAGGTGCTAGCGCTGGAATGCAACATATGACACCATTGAGATAGCTGTACATCATGCCACTTTGTACGGCATCAAAGCGGTCTCGTACAATGGCAAATGCACTGACAACAATGGCGCACGTACCTAAGCCATGCACAAACCTAGCAAATAAATGCCAACTTACGGTGTCGGCAGCAACGCAGGCCAAACAAGCAATAAAGTAAATAACAATGCCAATCATAGCGATTGGCTTTCGGCCGTATTTATCGGCAAGTGGTCCAGCAATTAACTGACCACAGCCCATCGCCAATAAAAAGCCACTGACGCTCCATTGCAATGTAGTTAGGCTAGTTTGTAAGTCGTTGGCCATGTCAGGCATAGCAGGCAAGAATATATCAATGGCTAACGGACTAAATACCACCATTAACATCAACACAGGTAAAAATGACAACATAAGGATTGTTTCTCAGCATATATACTTGATGCGCTCACGTAAGTGTAGGCTTTCAAGCGAAAAAAAACGGAGCCTAAGCTCTAATGCCGATCAGTTAGGCATTATTAAAAGGATCAGTTGAACGATCCGCACAGTATGTAAAAATCCGATAAACATCGTTTATCGGATTTTTTTATGCACGTATCTCAGGCTCTAGACATCATCAACAACTTCAAGCCCAATCAAGTTGAAACATTGGCAGACATGCTGCCGTTAAAACTCATCGAAGAGGCCTATCAGCTTTCGGATACTGTGACGCTGAGAAAGCGAAAGTTAACTTTAGAATCTATGGCATGGTTACTTGTCGGTATGGCTATTTATAACGACAAGTCTATGGCAGATGTAGTAAACATGCTTGATATTGTTGATAGAGAAGGTAAGCCTTTTGTTGCTCCAAGCGCGCTCACTCAACGTCGAAAGGATTTAGGAGAGGCGGCTGCCAAAGCTTTGTTTGAATGTACGGGACGTCATTGGTATGAACATGCAAAATTACCGACGTGGAATGGGCTAACGTTGTTAGGCGTAGACGGGGTAGTTTGGCGGACAGAAGATACGCCACAGAATAATGAATCCTTCCTTAAGCCAACTAACCGTGATGGTCTTGAAACCCAGTATCCACAAGTACGTATGGTCTGCCAAATGGAATTAAGCAGTCATTTAATTACCGGCAGCGCATTTGATTGTTATAGCGTGAATGAAATGGTACTGGCCCAGCAATTAATTGAAACGACACCAGATAATAGTCTGACCCTATTTGACCGTGGTTTTTACTCGCTTGGCTTGCTGCACAAATGGCAAACAACGGGGACTGAACGCCATTGGCTTATACCGTTAAAAAAGAATACTCAATATGAAGTTATACGTAAGTTAGGTCGTCAGGATAAGCTTATCAAACTGACAAGCAATCCCCGAGCGAGAAAACTATTTCCTGAGTTACCAAAAGAGCTTATTGTCCGACTGATATCCAGAACGGTAAAGGGAAAGCAATATGATGTGCTTACATCCATGGTTGACCCTATGCGCTATCCTAGTGCGGACATAGCCGATTTATATAGTCATCGATGGGAAATTGAACTTGGCTACAGGGAGCAGAAGCAATATATGCTTGGCAACAGATTGACATTGAGAAGTCGTCTACCCGAACTCGTCAAACAGGAGCTCTGGGGCGTACTGTTAACCTATAACCTCATTCGGTATCAAATGGTCCAGATGTGCTACAGTCTCAAAGGCGACTATTTACCGTATCAGCTCAGCTTTAATGGCGCGCTTGCTCATATTATGAGATTGCTAGTCGGTCTTCCTTACTCATCGCCAGGCGCAGTTCCACAGCACCTTAAAAGCTTCTATAGTATGGCTGGAAGCCTCATATTAGAACCGAGGAGACAAAGAACATTCCCAAGGAGTGTAAAAAAACGACCTAGTCGTTATCCTAGAAAAAACAATGCCGCTCACCTTAAGTGAACGGCATTAGAGCCTAAGCTCCGTTTTTTCATTTCATCGCTAGTGTGACACTAGCTCTTTTTTCGGTTCATAGGTAAACGTTAACGTCTGCTTGTCTTTGCCAACATCGACTCGGGCGATCCCCCCCTGCATCAACTCTCCGAACAACAGTTCGTTAGCCAATTGCTTTTTGACCTTCTCTTGAATCAATCGCGCCATCGGACGAGCACCCATCGACTTATCATAGCCATGCTCTGCTAACCAAGCCCGAGCACCATCGCTAATTTCAAGCGAGACACCTTTGGTATCTAACTGGGCTTGAAGCTCAACAATGAATTTATCAACGACTTGCTCAATAACACGACTGTGCAGGTGGTTAAACCAAATAATCGAATCCAAGCGATTACGAAACTCTGGCGAGAACACACGATTGATCTCACTCATCGCATCATGAGAATGATCTTGTTGTTGAAAACCTATTGATTTTCTCGTTGTCTCTTGTACACCAGCATTAGTCGTCAGCACCAAAATAACGTTACGGAAATCGGCCTTACGACCATTGTTATCCGTTAATGTACCGTGATCCATGACTTGCAATAAGATATTGTAAATATCGGAATGCGCTTTTTCGATTTCATCCAATAATACGACCGAATGTGGGTGCTTAATGACGGCATCGGTAAGCAAGCCACCTTGTTCATAGCCAACATAACCTGGTGGTGCACCAATTAAACGTGATACCGCGTGTTTTTCCATGTACTCCGACATATCAAATCGCAGTAGTTCGATCCCCATTTGCTTGGCTAACTGCTTTGTTACTTCGGTTTTACCAACACCAGTTGGCCCAGAGAATAAAAACGAGCCTATCGGCTTGTCTTCCTGACCTAAACCTGCGCGGTTTAAGCGGATCACCGAAGTTAAACCATCGATTGCTTCGTTTTGACCGAAAACCACCATTTTTAAATTGCGATCGATGTTCATCAAATTATCTTTCTCAGTCGACGATACCGATTTTTCCGGAATTCGAGCAATGTGCGCAACAACGGTTTCAATGTCGGTAACATCAATATCTCGTTTGCGTTTATCTGCCGCGAGTAATTGTTGTTTCGCGCCCGCTTCATCGATAACATCAATAGCTTTATCAGGTAAAAAACGATCGTTAATATATTTACTCGACAACTCAGCAGCCGCTCGTAATGCACTGTTGCTGTATTTCACACCGTGGTGCTGTTCATACTTTTCTTTCAAACCTTGCAAGATCTTTGTGGTCTCATCGATACTCGGTTCCACCACATCAATCTTTTGAAAACGACGCGCTAAAGCACGATCTTTCTCAAAAATACTGGCAAATTCTTGATACGTCGTCGAGCCCATACAGCGCAACTTACCTGATGATAGCAATGGTTTGATTAGATTTGACGCGTCCATCATGCCACCTGATGCAGCGCCTGCACCAATGATGGTATGGATTTCATCGATGAACAGAATCGCGTGCTTATCTTTTTCCAATTCTTTTAACAACGATTTGAATCGTTTTTCAAAATCGCCTCGGTATTTGGTGCCTGCTAATAAGGCCCCCATATCGAGAGAGTAAATGGTAGCGTCGCTTAACACTTCCGGCGCCTTACCTTCAACAATTTGTTTGGCTAGCCCTTCGGCAATGGCTGTTTTACCAACACCAGCCTCACCAACTAATAACGGGTTGTTCTTACGCCGGCGTGACAATACCTGAACGGTGCGCTCAAGCTCTTGGGTTCGACCAATCATGGGATCGATTTCGCCATTTTTTGCTAAAACGTTTAGGTTCGACGCATAGGTTTCGATGCTTTTCGCTTCTTCAGCGTTATTGGTACCTTGCTGCTCAATAGCCGATACCGGATCATCTGATGGTGTGTTTTTGGAAATGCCGTGAGAAATATAATTAACGATATCAAGTCGAGTGATACTCGACTTTTTCAGAAAGTAAGCTGCTTGAGATTCTTGTTCGGAAAAAATCGCCACCAGTACATTAGCGCCGTTTACTTCCGATTTGCCAGATGACTGCACATGAAATACGGCACGTTGTAGCACACGCTGAAAGCCAAGCGTTGGTTGTGTCTCGCGCTCTTCGTCACCAGCTGGGATCACGGGGGTTGTCTCACTGATAAAGTTAAGCAATTCCGTTTTTAGCTTCGAAATATCGCCACCACATGCATCTATGGCTTCAACAGCCTCGGGGTTTTCCAGCAACGCCAACAACAAATGCTCCACCGTCATAAATTCATGACGTGAATCCTTTGCTTGACGAAACGCTAAATTCAGCGATATTTCTAAATCTTTATTCAACATAGGCGTACTCCTGATACTACCAACCTGTAATAAACATTCCTTTGTCACACGCGCATTTTGCTGCTGTGCTTGAAATGTTGTTACATCCTATCATTTGACGTTATACCTTTTCCATCGTACACATTAACGGGTGCTGGTGCTCTCGTGCATAACCTGCAACTTGATCCACCTTAGTTTCCGCAACATCGGCAGTAAAAATGCCACAACTTGCTTTACCCTTATAATGTATTGTAAGCATGATTTGTGTGGCTTGATCACTATCCATGTTAAAAAATCGTGTCAAAACATCTACAACAAAGTCCATTGGCGTGTAATCGTCGTTCAACAAAATTACTCGGTACATCGATGGACGCTTTATATCTTGCTGTTCATCTTCCAGTAATTGTTGATCTGTGCCAATGTCTTCTTTGACCTTTCCCATACTTTACTATAGCCCTATGTTTCGCTTATGGAGAACAGTTTTTTCAAAAATTATTAAAAAAAACCAATAATTTATCTTGACTAATTACACAGATTATCTAAATTTTTACATATGGCTACTTTTTAGCCATAACTTGTGGATTTCACTGCGAATATCACAAGAACGATCTATACAGCGCTCGTTGCCGTCTCACGTTGGCAATTATACGCTAGCCAGATCGTAAATCATAACAAAATACCAAATGGGAAAGAAGGAAGTTAGAAGTATGGCACACGGCACAGTAAAATGGTTTAACAATGCCAAAGGGTTCGGTTTTATTCGTCCGGAGGACGGTGGCGAGGACATTTTTGCTCACTACTCGACGATTCAAATGGACGGATACAGAACGCTTAAGGCAGGACAACCTGTCGATTACGAATTAAACCATGGTCCAAAAGGCCAACATGCAGCAAGTATTACTCCTGTTGAAAATGAGTAAGTAACACCGATTGGGCAATGCAAATTAAGCGTAGCGCTTAATTTGTGCCCTTCCCAATAACCTTTCAGTGCGATTTTCTCGTGCAAGCATGTCTCTAACCGCTCGTCTTTTGCAAACGCTGTTTATACCACACGTTTATTTATGCCGAAAAATACCTTGTATTAACGCCTTGCGACAACGCATGCAAATGGTGCTAGCTTAAATCGTGGTGCGTAGATATTATTTGAACTAGGACGCAGCATAACTGCTGATCATATGACATAAAAAAAGCTGAGATCAGTCTCAGCTTTTTACCATTTCGCTACCTTTTACATAGATATCTAACAACATCGTATGTCGTCAAATATCCGCGCCAGTTGGCTAGATAGAATTAAAGTGATGCGATTGCGTCGTTAAACGTTTTACTAGGACGCATTGCCTGTGATGCTAACGCATCATTTGGCTTGTAATAGCCAGCAATATCTTTCGACTCACCTTGTGCTGAGTTCAATTCTTCAACGATGCGCGCTTCGTTTGCTGTTAATGTTTCAGCAAGTGGTGCAAAGCGTGATTTTAGCTCTGCATCAACATCTTGTGCCGCTAACTCTTGCGCCCAGTACATCGTTAGATAGAAGTGTGAACCACGGTTGTCAATTTGGCCTAACTTACGTGCCGGTGATTTGTTTTCAGCTAAGAAAGTCGCCGTTGCAGCATCCAGTGTATCTGCTAACACCTGGGCTTTTTTATTGCCATTTACATTGGCTAAATGCTCAAATGATGCAGCCAATGCTAAGAACTCACCTAACGAATCCCAACGCAAGTAGTTTTCTTTTTCAAACTGTTGTACGTGTTTAGGTGCAGATCCGCCAGCGCCTGTTTCAAATAAACCACCACCGTTCATTAATGGCACGATAGACAGCATTTTCGCCGACGTACCAAGTTCTAAGATTGGGAATAAATCAGTAAGGTAGTCACGTAAAACGTTACCGGTTACTGAAATCGTATCTTCACCATTTTTCATGCGTTCTAACGAGAACATGGTTGCTTCAACTGGTGCAAGAATACGAATATCTAAACCATCCGTATCGTGATTTGGCAAGTATGCGTTTACCTTTTTGATTAACTGTGCATCGTGAGCACGCGCTTCGTTTAACCAAAATACCGCAGGCGTGTTGCTTAAGCGAGCTCGATTAACCGCTAATTTTACCCAATCTTGAATTGGTGCATCTTTTACCTGACACATGCGCCAGATATCGCCTTGCTCAACATCGTGCTGCATTAGCACATTACCGTGCTCGTCTTCAACGCGCATAGTACCGCTTGCTGCTACTTGGAATGTTTTATCGTGTGAACCGTACTCTTCAGCTTTTTTGGCCATCAAACCAACGTTAGGGATAGTACCCATGGTACGTGGATCAAACGCGCCGTGCTCTTTACAAAAATCAATCGTCGCTTGATACACACCGGCGTAACAACGGTCAGGAATTACAGCAACAGTGTCTTGCAATTCGTCGTTTTTATTCCACATACAACCTGATGAACGGATCATAGCAGGCATTGACGCATCAATGATCACGTCAGATGGTACATGCAAGTTGGTGATCCCTTTGTGTGAATTTACCATCGCTAAATCTGGGCGTTGCTCGTATAGCGCTGCGAAATCCGCTTCAATTTCAGCTTGTTTTTCAGCTGGCAATTCACCAATCTTAGCAAATACATCGCCAATACCGTTGTTTACATCAACACCTAATTGTTCAAATAATTCTGCGTGTTTTTGTAAAACATCTTGATAGAAAACCGATACACAATGACCAAAGATAATCGGATCCGATACCTTCATCATGGTTGCTTTCATGTGCAATGAAAATAGAATACCTTGTTGCTTAGCAACGTCAATTTGCTCTGCTAAGAACGCGCGAAGTTTATTCTTATTCATACAAGATGAGTCGATGATTTCGCCATCTTCTAAGGCTAAGTCTGCTTTAAGCACTGTATCGTTGCCGTTAACATCACGATGAATGATGTTCACTTTTGTCGCATTGTCAATCGTCACCGATTGCTCTGAACCAAAAAAGTCGCCCTCAGTCATGCTCGCAACGTGCGACTTTGAGTCACTTTGCCACTCACCCATTGAGTGCGGATTGTTTTTGGCGTACTGTTTTACCGAAGCCGGTGCACGGCGATCCGAGTTACCTTCACGAAGTACCGGGTTTACCGCAGAGCCAAGCACTTTTGCGTACTGTGCCTTAATTGCTGCTTGTTCGTCGTTCTTTGGCTCTTCAGGGAAATTAGGTAACGCGTAACCTTGTTGTTGCAATTCTTTAATGGCTGCTTGCAATTGTGGAATAGACGCACTGATGTTTGGCAGTTTAATGATGTTCGCTTCAGGCTGCTTTGCTAACTCACCAAGTTCTGCAAGTGCGTCAGAGACACGTTGCTCTTCTGTTAAGTACTCAGGGAAGTGCGCTAAAATACGACCCGCTAAAGAAATATCTTTGGTTGATACATCAACACCAGCAGTCGAAGCATAGGCTTGCACGATAGGTAGAAACGAGTGAGTCGCCAGTGCTGGCGCTTCATCAGTGATGGTATAAATGATGTTAGAATGTTCCGTAGTCATGTGATTTCCTATTTGTTCTAGTCACCTAAACAAGTGACGGCATTCTTATAATGTCCTAAACAACATGATCCTGACAGATAATGCCGAAGCTCTGTCGCTTAGTTGGAATCTTGTTAGTGGCGAGGCAACTATACTGTATTGATGCGACACATCAACTCGTACCAGTCACTGTTGCCACGCTTTAGCGTAACGCTAATTTTATAGTACTTTGAAGACTATACAATGAATTTAAAGAGCATTTATTCTAATTAAATCCGACCGCTAGTATATCAACATCAATACAATTAACCTAGTCATGTAAGTGATATACACTATTCATTCTACTTATCTTATGAATATGTCATAATGATGGCTAGTCACAATTTGCAACTGTACCTATGCTCTATTAATAATGATTATGGGCCGCCTGGTACAGCATTGATTTAAGCCACTTTAGCAAGTCACGTTGATTTCTACATTAATGAATAGATCAAAACCTCAACACAGTAATCGAAACTCGACTTCGTCTTTTCGCATCAATAAAAAACAGCCCCGTAAACCGGGACAAGGTTATGGTAGCGACACCACCAGGGCACCCAAGTCAAAACAACACGGTAAGCAAAGCGATTCAAGGCCGCCCATTACCGAACAGATTGTCGTGCTTTTTAACAAGCCGTTTGACGTACTGACTCAGTTTAGTGACGATCAACATCGTAAAACGTTAAAAGATTTTATCGATGTTAAAGATGTCTACGCCGCTGGACGGTTAGACAAAGACTCTGAAGGCTTACTGGTGTTAACCAACGATGGTAAGCTACAACACAAATTAGCCAACCCTAAGCACGACAAACAAAAAATCTATTGGGTTCAAGTAGAAGGTGATGTTGATGATGAGGCCATCAGTGCTCTGCAACATGGGGTTACACTCAAAGACGGCCCAACGAAACCCGCCAAAGTACAACGGATTTCTGAACCAACTATCTGGCAACGCATACCGCCAATACGTGAGCGAAAAAATATTCCCACGACGTGGCTAGAGATCACGTTAAGTGAAGGTAGGAATCGACAAGTCAGGCGTATGACGGCCCATGTGGGCTTTCCAACTTTGCGCTTAATTAGAAAAAGTGTCGGTCATTATCAGCTGGGCGATCTGCAACCAGGACAGTATCGTATTATCCGTAAACAATTAGCCGATAAAATTCGTTGATAAATCAAAAGGCAGGCCATGTCCCAATTTAAACCAAACGCCACTATCGCAGCCATCATTCATTGCAATAACAAGTTTTTACTTGTTGAAGAAATTGATAATGGCAAACGCGTACTCAACCAACCTGCAGGGCATATGGAAGCCGGTGAAAGTATTGTTCAAACCTTTGAACGAGAAGTACGCGAGGAAACCGGATTACAACTTACTGCCGATAGCTTGTCAGGCATTTACTACAATCACCGTGCTGATCTTGATATTTACTATTTGCGCTTTGCCTTTGTGGTAGAGCTCGCCGAGCAAGTTCAGGGCACACCAGAAGACAGTGATATCATCACCACGCACTGGTTAAGCTACCAAGAAATCATCGACAGAGCGGACGAAATGCGAAGTATCATGGTTAAAAAATGCATCGATGATTACCTTACAGGGCAGCGTTATCCACTCGATATTCTAAAAAATCATTTATAGTGTTAACCGGTCGATTTAACATCACTTTGCGTTGTTGACGCATTAATAGGCCCATAACAAACAACTTTACGAAAATTAACATAGAAACCTAGAAAATTTAATGTCGTTTTAAGCTTTGTATGTTAAAATGCGCGCCATTTTTACTAGCCGTGGAACTATATCTCCTTGAACAGCGACTCAAATACAGATAACAGCCAAATTAAAGTTATCGTCGGTATGTCCGGCGGTGTTGATTCATCCGTTTCTGCCTACTTGCTTAAACAGCAAGGCTATCAGGTAGAAGGCCTTTTCATGAAAAACTGGGAAGAAGATGACGACGATGAATACTGTGCTGCAGCAGAAGACCTAAAAGACGCGCAACTTGTTTGCGATAAGTTAGGGATTGAATTGCACACCATTAATTTCGCTGCTGAATACTGGGATAACGTCTTTGAATATTTCCTTGAGGAATACAAAGCCGGTCGCACACCAAATCCTGACATCATGTGTAATAAGGAAATTAAGTTCAAGGCATTTTTAGAATTTGCTTGTGAAGACTTAGGCGCGGATTACATTGCGACTGGTCATTACGTGCAACGTCGTCAAAACGACAACGGCCAATATGAAATGCTACGTGGTCTGGATAACAACAAAGACCAGAGTTACTTCTTATATACCTTAAGTCATGAGCAAGTCGCCCGCACTCTATTTCCAGTAGGTCATATTGAAAAGCCAGAAGTTCGTGCAATCGCTGAACGTGAAGGTCTTGTGACCCACGATAAAAAGGACTCGACTGGTATTTGTTTTATTGGCGAGCGCAAGTTCCGCGATTTCTTAGGTCGTTATTTACCAGCGCAACCTGGTAAAATTGAAACGGCTGAAGGCAAAGAAGTTGGTGAACACCAAGGATTGATGTACCACACGTTAGGTCAACGCAAAGGCTTATTAATTGGTGGTATGGCGGATGCCGGTGACGAACCATGGTACGTTGTCGATAAAGACTTAAAACGTAACGTGTTAATCGTTGGCCAAGGTAAAAATCACCCACGCTTATTCTCAACCGGATTAATCGCTTCACAGCTTCACTGGGTTGATCGTCAAGCTGTGAACATCGGCCAAAGTTTTAGCTGTACAGTAAAAACGCGCTATCGCCAAGCCGATGTGGCGTGTACCGTAACACGCGTTGATGAACAAAACTACCGCGTAATGTTTGACCAGCCGCAAAGCTCAGTAACACCAGGTCAATCAGTGGTATTTTATCAAAATGAGGTTTGTCTTGGTGGTGGTATCATCGACACCTTGATCCGCGAATAAATATAAATAACAACATAAAATCGGACGCAATGAGTATTGAACAACAATCGTTAACGTTTGCAGCAATATGTCAAGCTGCAGCAATGGTACAAGGTATTGCTCGTAAAAATCATTTAAATGACGAGCAGTTTGCTCTGATGCTGAACAGTATCATCAACACCTCGCCTGATAACACACTTGATGTCTATGGTGGTGACGTAGCGAACCTAACTGACGGCCTAAAACTGATTGCCAGTCAGTTAGGTGATACTAATGCGGCAAAAGACCCTGAAATCACTCGCTATATTGTCAGCATCTTAAATATTGAACGCCGCTTAGCTCGTAACAAGCGGGTGATGCAACAACTTGGTGAACGTATAGAACAGTGCCAGCGTCAGCTACAACATTATGCGATTGACTCTGATGTGATGCAAAATGCATTTGCTAGCATCTATACCGATCTCATCAGTCCGCTTGCTCCGCCTATTCAGGTAGCGGGCGAACCAACAATTTTAAAACAACAAGGCAACCAACACCGAATTCGCGCACTGTTACTCGCAGCAGTTCGTGCAGCGGTATTATGGCGCCAAGTTGGTGGTAAGCGACGTACCATACTATTTAGTCGCCGCAAGTTCGTCGCTGCGGCACAACAACTCTTAAAATATTAATATCAACCTATCATTTTTGGGATAACCTATGGAACTTTCAAGTATTAGTGCAATTTCACCGGTAGACGGTCGCTATGGTAGCAAAGTTAAGGCCTTGCGCCCTATCTTCAGCGAATTCGGTCTGATCAAATACCGTGTCACAGTTGAAGTGCGCTGGTTACAAAAACTTGCTCAAACGGCTGAAATTGCTGAAGTACCAGCTTTTTCTGACGAAGCAAATGCCGTATTAAACGCCATTGTCGAGAACTTCTCTGAACAAGACGCTGCGCGTGTTAAAGAAATTGAAGCGACCACCAATCACGATGTGAAAGCGGTTGAATATTTATTAAAAGAAAAAGTTGCTAACAACGCTGAGCTTGCTGCGGTATCTGAGTTCATTCACTTTGCTTGTACCTCGGAAGATATCAATAACCTATCTCATGCGTTAATGCTTAAAGAAGCACGCGAGCAAGTTATTTTACCCGTTATGGACGAAGTTCTAGCTGCGTTGAAAAAACTGGCACTAGAGTACCAATCAATTCCAATGATGGCACGTACTCATGGTCAGCCAGCTAGCCCTACAACCATGGGTAAAGAAATGGCCAACGTTTACGTACGCTTATTACGTCAACGCGATCAAATCGCTAACGTTGAGCTATTAGGTAAGATCAATGGTGCAGTCGGTAACTACAACGCGCACTTATCAGCATACCCAGAAGTAAACTGGCACGAGTTCTCGGAATCATTCGTAACATCACTAGGTATTACCTGGAATGCGTTTACCACACAAATCGAGCCACACGATTACATCGCTGAATTATTTGACGCGGTAGCGCGTTTTAATACCATATTAATCGATTTTGATCGTGATATTTGGGCATACATCGCCCTTGGTCACTTCAAACAAAAAACGGTTGCTGGTGAAATTGGTTCTTCAACCATGCCACACAAAGTTAACCCGATTGATTTTGAAAACTCAGAGGGTAACTTAGGTATCGCTAACGCCCTATTCGCTCACCTAGCGCAAAAGCTACCTGTTTCTCGCTGGCAGCGTGACCTGACTGACTCAACGGTACTTCGTAACCTAGGTGTTGGTTTTGCACACTCTTTAATTTCTTACCAAGCGACGTTGAAGGGTATTAGCAAGTTAGAAGTTAACGAGAAGTCATTAGCAACTGAGCTGGATCAAAACTGGGAACTGTTAGCTGAGCCAATTCAAACAGTAATGCGCCGTTACGGTATTGAAAAGCCATACGAGAAACTAAAAGAACTTACTCGTGGTAAACGTGTTGATGCTGACTCTATGCGTGCATTTATCGATACCCTAGATATGCCACAAGACGCTAAAGATGAGCTGAAAAAGCTAACACCTGCTAGCTACATCGGTCGTGCAATCGAGTTTATCGCTGAAATCTAAGCATTAATTAAACGCCCGTTCGCGGCAAACTATGTAAAAGCCCAGCAAATGCTGTAATGCCGTTCACTTAAGGTGAGCGGCATTGTTTTTTCTAGGATAACGACTAGGTCGTTTTTTTACACTCCTTGGGAATGTTCTTTGTCTTCTCGGTTCTAATATGAGGCTTCCAGCCATACTATAGAAGCTTTTAAGGTGCTGTGGAACTGCGCCTGGCGATGAGTAAGGAAGACCGACTAGCAATCTCATAATATGAGCAAGCGCGCCATTAAAGCTGAGCTGATACGGTAAATAGTCGCCTTTGAGACTGTAGCACATCTGGACCATTTGATACCGAATGAGGTTATAGGTTAACAGTACGCCCCAGAGCTCCTGTTTGACGAGTTCGGGTAGACGACTTCTCAATGTCAATCTGTTGCCAAGCATATATTGCTTCTGCTCCCTGTAGCCAATTTCAATTTCCCATCGATGACTATATAAATCGGCTATGTCCGCACTAGGATAGCGCATAGGGTCAACCATGGATGTAAGCACATCATATTGCTTTCCCTTTACCGTTCTGGATATCAGTCGGACAATAAGCTCTTTTGGTAACTCAGGAAATAGTTTTCTCGCTCGGGGATTGCTTGTCAGTTTGATAAGCTTATCCTGACGACCTAACTTACGTATAACTTCATATTGAGTATTCTTTTTTAACGGTATAAGCCAATGGCGTTCAGTCCCCGTTGTTTGCCATTTGTGCAGCAAGCCAAGCGAGTAAAAACCACGGTCAAATAGGGTCAGACTATTATCTGGTGTCGTTTCAATTAATTGCTGGGCCAGTACCATTTCATTCACGCTATAACAATCAAATGCGCTGCCGGTAATTAAATGACTGCTTAATTCCATTTGGCAGACCATACGTACTTGTGGATACTGGGTTTCAAGACCATCACGGTTAGTTGGCTTAAGGAAGGATTCATTATTCTGTGGCGTATCTTCTGTCCGCCAAACTACCCCGTCTACGCCTAACAACGTTAGCCCATTCCACGTCGGTAATTTTGCATGTTCATACCAATGACGTCCCGTACATTCAAACAAAGCTTTGGCAGCCGCCTCTCCTAAATCCTTTCGACGTTGAGTGAGCGCGCTTGGAGCAACAAAAGGCTTACCTTCTCTATCAACAATATCAAGCATGTTTACTACATCTGCCATAGACTTGTCGTTATAAATAGCCATACCGACAAGTAACCATGCCATAGATTCTAAAGTTAACTTTCGCTTTCTCAGCGTCACAGTATCCGAAAGCTGATAGGCCTCTTCGATGAGTTTTAACGGCAGCATGTCTGCCAATGTTTCAACTTGATTGGGCTTGAAGTTGTTGATGATGTCTAGAGCCTGAGATACGTGCATAAAAAAATCCGATAAACGATGTTTATCGGATTTTTACATACTGTGCGGATCGTTCAACTGATCCTTTTAATAATGCCTAACTGATCGGCATTACAGCAAATGCTGGGCTTTTTTTTCATAACGTAAATGATTCTTAGTAACGGTACAAACCGAACATCAGTATGGTTTATAAAATATTGATGACATTAAATATTTTCAATGATAATGTAACTTTGTACAAACATTATACAGGGAGGTTTACCTTGAAAAAATTTATAATGACACTAACATCCGTCGCCGTTTTATCTGCTTGTACAAGCGCGACGCATCAAGTCGTTAATACGCCAATTAGCAATACTCCAACGGTTAGTAAAAGCATTTCGCAAGAAAGCGTGAAAGGATTAAAGCGAGTAGTCGCAATCGGTCGATTCTCCGATGAAACGAAACGTGGTAATACATTTCTTTTAGACCAAGATAATAATCGAATAGGCAAGCAAGCGTCCGATATATTGTCATCGAGACTGACGGATAGCGGACAGTTTTTAATGCTTGAACGTTCGGATTTAAATGCTTTGATAGCGGAAAACCAACTTGAAGGTAATGAATATGAAGCTGTTGGCGCTGATTATTTGATCATAGGCTCAGTATCAGAATTTGGTCGTTCAACAGAAAGTGATGTTGGGGTTTTCTCACGTAATAAAGTGCAAAAAGCAAACGTCACAGTAAACGTCCGCCTTGTCGACACGAAGACCTCACAAATAATTTTCTCTGAAGAGGCTTCTGGCGCAGCAACCTCTGAAGCTAACAGAGTACTTGGTGTCGGGAAGCGTGCAGGTTACGATACCTCCCTTGATGATGCAGCCTTATCAGCGGCAATATCCAAGCTTGTTTCAAATCTAATGGAAAATCTTATGGATGCTCCATGGCAAGCCTACCTTCTCGATCACCAAGAAGGCCAATATTTTTTATCCGGAGGTGAAGCTCAAGGTGTTCGCTTAAACGATACATTTAGAGTTTTAACGAAAGGTAAGAAAATCAAAAACCCTCAAACAGGGATGCTTATAGAGATGCCTGGTAAAGAAACCGCTCGCATTAAGGTGGTAGGCTTTGCTGGACAAGGGACGAACGCTCTATCTATAACCTCTCTTGAATCGGGCAATATCGACAATAATCAATTGTCAAACTACATCGTTCGTGAACTATAGGGAATTCAAATGAAGCCATTAAACATCATAATCGCATGCCTTTTTCTATTCACGTTGTGTTCATGTAGTTCTCATTATCGAAGTGTTAACCAAGTTAACGATCAGGCTTTACTTCAACTGTCAGGTAATTTTCTTAATACAGAGTTATCCATTGATGGCGGAGACAACGTGATCATTGATGAAAAGGTAAAAATTTACGAGCTAAATGATAAGCAAGTTGTTGAATTTCCAATTAGTACCGGAAAACATAGTGTAAAAATATTCAAGGATGGCTTAATGATCGTGAATCGAGTTTTTTACAGCAGTAACGGGAATGTATTTGAGGTAGTTGTACCATGAAACAAAGATTAATTTATACCATCGCCATAACATTATTTATTACCGGTTTATCGGGATGTAAATCAACAATGTATCATTGGGGTGACTATTCTAACACTTTCTATAACTTAAAAAATGAACCTACTGACGAAACAAGATCTCAGCATAAATCGGAGCTACGTAAGATAATAGAAATCGCAAAGCAAAAGAAAAAGAAAGTCCCACCGAGCATCCATTTTGAATTAGCTTTACTTGAACTGGCAGATGGTGAACAAGAAAAAGCCATTTCGTTGTTGAATACGGAAAAAGTGTTATTTCCAGAGTCGACGACCGCGGTTGACATGGCGTTAAAGGAGATTGAGAAATCATGAAAAAGTTTTTGACCATTATAACGGTAATTTTTCTGTCCGGTTGTCAAGCAACCATCACTAAAAACGAAGCTTTCCCTAAGTTGTATAGTGAGAAACCAAAAACAATTTTAGTTGTTCCAGCAGTAAACAATACCACTGCAGCAGATGCTGCTGAGTTGTATTCGACAACAATTGCTCAGCCGTTAAGTGAAGCTGGTTATTATGTTGTTTCGATACCATTTGTTGAGCACTTTTTGCAACGTGAAGGAATATCTGATGGAGAACAAGCTAAGCAAATTCCTCCTGAGAAATTTTTACAGTTATTTGGTGCCGATGCTGTTTTATTCGTAAATATAAACTCATGGGATACAAACTACTATATAACCGGTGGCAATGTTACGGTTTCAGCAAAATTCGAATTAATATCAACGAAAACGAACAATATGTTATGGCAATATGATGACATCATCGTTCATGATACGTCCGGAAATTCAGGCAACCTGCTCGTCGATGTCATTTCAACAGCATTAACAACAGCTTTGGTCGATTACGTGCCAATAGCTAGACAGGTTAACAGTCAAATCGTATCTTCACTACCAGTTGGGCAATATCACCCTAGACATGGTAAGGACAATAACGACTCAGGTATCGTTGCATCCAAAGTAACTAACTAACGAAGGTTTCTAATATTCTCAGAAAGGTCGAATTTCTAATTCGGCCTTTTTTATGCCAAGTAATTTTCTATTGATTTAAATAATATATTATCGGTGATACTAGGCCGATAGGAAGCTATAATAGCCAGCAAACTTTTGTTTACCTTATTATTATGAAATTACACTTGAACGACCTAACTCCTGAGCTATTCCTAGAAAAATATTGGCAAAAACAACCTCTCATCATCAAAGGTGCATTTCCAGATTTTGTCGATCCTATCGATGCCAATGAACTGGCAGGTTTGGCGATGGAAGAATTTATTGAATCACGTATTATTGCCAACAAAGACAATCAATGGCAGGTTAAGCACGGTCCATTTGAAGACTTTAGTGAATTTGGCGATAACAACTGGACCTTGCTGGTTCAAGCCGTAAATAACTGGTTCGCTGGGGTTAACGATCTTATTACACCATTTATGTTTGTACCGAAATGGCGTATCGATGATGTTATGGTAAGTTTTTCTACCCCAGGTGGTGGCGTTGGCCCACACTTAGATCAATATGATGTGTTTATTATTCAAGGTGAAGGCAAGCGACGCTGGCGTGTTGGTAAGCCAGATGACACCTTACAGCAGTTGTTACCACACGAAGATTTAAAACAAGTAAGTGACTTCGAGGCGATTATTGATGAAATTACCGAGCCAGGTGATTTACTTTACATACCACCGAATCACCCGCATGATGGTGTTGCAATCGATAACTCCTTAAATTATTCCGTGGGCTTTCAAGCACCGAATGCTCAAGAGCTCACATCGGGCTTTGCCGATCATTTACTGGATAATAATCTTTTTGAGCAGCGCTTCGATGACAGCGCGCGTATTGCGACAAAAACCCCACATATTTTAACTAGCGACGATATTAAACTTCTGACCAATGTTATGGTCGATGCATTGCAACATAACGATATTGTTGCTGACTTTCTTGGTAAGCAACTAACCAATGTTCACCATACGCTGAATCTATTGATCCCGACAGAACCACTATCCTTTGCGCTTATTTTGGACATATTGCAAGCTGGCGAAGAGCTCAATGCCGTCCTTGGATCAAAAGCATTGATTATTAACCAAGATACCTTTAAGCGTTTATATATCAACGGTGAGTCATTTGAGTTGTACGACGAAACCATAGAACTTGCTGAAAAATTAGCACAAACGGCGCCCCTGAACGCAGAAAACCTAGAAAGTTCGCTTGATTCGTTGAAAAATCAACAACTGTTAACTAGTGTTATAAATAAGGGGCTGTGGTCTTTCGAGTAGGTGTTTGCCTATTCTGAGTGAAATTTCTAAACGCTCAATCGCCAGTATCGTATAGGTAAATACTGGCGTTGAGTTTAGCAAAAATATTTTACATCCATTGCCTCGCACAGTTAACCGATGAATGTATCGATGGGGCAAACAATGTCTTACCAGATAAAAGTAGTCAATTGGGAAGACGCAGAGCAGCAACTAAAAACCGTTCGTGAAAAAGTATTCGTCTATGAGCGACGTATTCCACGTCATGTCGAGTTTGATAGGCGTGATCGTCGAGCCTTCCATGTATTGGTCATCGATAAAAAAAGCCAAGAGCCCATTGCAACAGGACGCATTACTAAACAAGGTGAAATATCCCGTGTTTGCGTGGTGATCTCGCAACGCAAATCCCCAGTAGGCCAAGAAGTTATTGCCACATTACTCGATATCGCTCGCAAAAATAACTTAAAAGAAGTGTTTATCAACAGCTCTCTTGATGCTGTTGATTATTTCGCGAAACATAATTTCCAGCCGGTCGGCGGTGTGTTTATGGAAGCGGGTTTGCCAAGACAGCGAATGATGTGCGATTTGGCCGATGCAAACATTAAGCGCTTTTACCTATCGCACTAAGCAAGCTGGTAAAAGCGCTGATTTATAGTTTTGTAGACTAACTCGGTTAGTTATTGTTCTTGCCAAAGGCGCTCATCATCAAATAATTGATATAAACCCTCCGCGCGACTGATCAAATAATGTGCGTACTGCATTTGTGCAGGCTCTTTCGCCGTTTGACGAATGCTCTCAGCTTGTAATTGCCATTTCATAGAAAAGTTACGCAGCGCTTCTCGAGCATCTGCTGCTGCGCTGGCACTGATATGGTCACAAGGCACATCACCGCTGATCACCCAAACTTTTTCTTTATTCATAGTTTGTAAACGCCAAACCGCAACAAGAGGTGCGATATAACGACTATCTTCAGGTGCGACACTTTCGGTAACAACACCTTTTTCGGCTAAGTAACGAGTGGCTTTTTGGTATTGCTCACGCACCCATTCAGCGCGTTGCTCTTCAGTTAACTGTGGTGACTGTGTTGTATCTGTCATGGTAGTACTTCTCTATCTATCTTATTATTTATATCGTCATAAAACACACTAAGCGCATGTAAATCACGTTATTTTTAGGTAAAACAATATGGCGGAATTAGCCAGTAAACACAAGTGTTAAGTGTTTGTATGGTTATTTTTACAACGAAACAGAAATATTCGAGAAAAAAACTACAATTTGAGACAGAAATCTACTGCGCCGTCTAGAGTCTTTCGTTTGAAAATGCTATGTTTGCGCCTCATTAGAAAACAGCCGTTATGGTCGTTTGATTTGCTCCATAACAACAAGACATATCGTGGGAGAATACGTTGTCAGTATTTAACTTAACAGACTTTGATCATCATGAGCAAGTGGTCTACTGCACCGATGAACAAACCGGTTTGAAAGCGATTATCGCCGTTCACAATACCAACCTTGGCCCTGCTGCAGGTGGTTGTCGATTCTGGGATTACCAAAATGAGGAAGACGCATTAAAAGACGTATTGCGTTTATCTCGTGGCATGACATACAAAAACGCCATGGCCGGTTTAAAGCTAGGCGGTGGTAAGGCCGTTATCATCGGCAACCCAAAGCAACTAAAATCGACCGAGTTATTTGAAGCGTTTGGCCGCGCTGTTAATCGTTTAGGTGGTCGTTACTACACTGCCGAAGACGTAAATATTACGACTGCCGATATGGCGATCGTTAATACTGTCACTGACTACGTGTCAGGCCTTGAAGGTAAAAGTGGTAACCCTGGGCCATTTACTGCACTAGGAACATTCTTAGGTATTAAGGCTGCGGTTAAGTACAAGCTTGGCAAAGATGATTTAACCGGTATCAAAGTGGCCGTTCAAGGTTTAGGCTCTGTTGGTTACTCGTTGTGCGAAAAGCTTCACGCTGCCGGTGCGTCGCTGATTGTCACTGACATCAACCCAGAAACCTTAGCTAAGGCAGAAAAGGAATTGAACGCGACTGTTGTGGGCCTCGATGAAATCTACAGCCAAGATGTTGACGTATTTTCTCCGTGTGCATTAGGTGCAAGCATTAACGACAGTACCATCAACCAATTGAAAGCAAGCATTGTTGCAGGTTGCGCCAATAACCAACTCGCCGAAGCTCGTCATGATAAAGCGTTGGCGGACTTAGGTATTTTGTATGCCCCTGATTACGTAATCAATGCTGGTGGTATCATTAATGTTGCGCTTGAAATTTATCCAGAGCCGTACTGTGCAGACGCTGCAACACGCCTTGTTGAAAACATTTACAACACCCTAATGGATGTATTTGTCAAAGCTGGTGAACTTAATCGCCCAACGGGTGAAGTGGCTGATGAAATGGCACGTGAAATCATTGCAACAGGCCACAAGTAATCTCGAAATGCTTTTGTAAAAAGCGTTGGTGAATACGCCGCTATAAAAAGGGAGCTCAGGCTCCCTTTTTGATTGTATCGTTTCAATACTAAACTTTATTACTTCACCAATATATTAAAAGCGTCGTTCTTAGTTTCAGGTTAACTTCCTAAACCTTGGCTGTTACCTTCATAGTCCAACAACATTGATAGACCAGAGTATGTGATCTATGCTGTGCATTAATCTAAATGGCTAAGTAGTGCTTGCAATGGGTGACGAAGTTGTTTTTGACCAAAGCGCTTCACTTGTGAGCGACAAGAAAACCCGGTTGCCAATTGATAATGACTGTCACCTGAGCTAATTGGTTGCTGCCAACTTAATTCATACAGGCCTTTAGAGTTTTGTTGATTTTGAACTTCATGACCATACGTACCAGCCATTCCGCAGCACCCCACGGCTACAGGGGTTAACTGCAGGCCAAAAAATTCAAAAATTCGCTGCCAATCTTGCTCTGATGACACCAATGCGGTTTTTTCAGTACAGTGACTGAATAACTGATAACTCGGAACCGACTTAGTCGATTGCTGTACTAACTCAGGTAAAATTGAGGTTATCCATTCATGCGCGAGTAGGACATTGAAGTCGCCTCGTCGCTCACCGAGCACTTGCTTATACTCGTCTCGATAGCAGAGCACCAAGGACGCATCGCAACCAATCATGGTGACCTTCAGCTTGGCTAGCTGATTAAGTAACTGTGCCGAATTTTCTGCTGTTTTCGCAAATTTTTTCAAAAAACCTTTGACATGTTCCGGTTTACCATTCGGCATAAATGGCATAAGCATCGGCTCAAAACCGAGTTTTTTAACTAACAACATGAGATCGCTGACAACATTGGCGTCATAAAAACTCGTGAACGGATCTTGAACAATCACGACCAGTTTAGCGCGTTCAAGCTCGGACATGGCTTGCAACGTTTGCAAGTCAAAGCGAGGGTAGTTGGTGCTTTTTAGTTGTTTCGCAAGTGTTGGCTTTGATAGTAGCGGCGTATCGACATAGCCCAATACATGCTTAGCAAATACCTTAAACACCCCGTTATCAATGGCAAAGTTGACCAGTGACGGCGCGAACGCTAATTTGGGCGCCAGCGTTTCAATATTAGCGACCACGTGATCTTTTGCAGGTCTTAAGTAGCGCGAATAATAAACTTCACTGAATTTTGCTTTAAATTCGGGTACATCGACTTTAACCGGACATTGGCTGGCACAGGCTTTACATGCCAAACAGCCATTCATGACTTCCATCACTTCGGTGCTAAAGTCATATTGACCAACTTTACCTTTTAAACTGTTCACAGTGCGCAGAGCGAGACTTTTTACGCTACTGTGCGATTGTTGGGAAAGTTCGTTAAAGTCGCTGCCTTTTGCTGCTAACTGGCGCAGCCACTCACGCATCAACCCCGCCCTTCCTTTAGGGCTATGACGACGATCACCGGTAATTTTACTCGATGGGCACATAGGCGATTTAGGATCGAAGTTAAAACACAAACCATTGCCGTTGCAATTGGTTGCAGCAGGCACGCTGTCACGCATTTGAATGGGTATTTGGCGATCAAAGGTAGCACGCTTAGTCGCATCAACGCTCACTAAGGGATCAGTCGACTCTATCGGTGTACATATTTTTCCAGGGTTCATTTTATTTTTAGGATCAAAGGCGGTTTTTATCACCCGCAATTGATGAAATAACTCTTCACCAAAAAATGTTGGTCCGTATTCACTACGATAGCCTTTTCCATGCTCGCCCCACATTAACCCGCCATATTTCGCGGTAAGAGCAACCACTTGATCAGAGATTTCGCGCATAACTTGCTCTTGTTTGGGATCGCATAAATCGAGAGCTGGACGAACATGTAAAACACCGGCATCGACATGACCAAACATGCCGTAATTTAAGTGATAACTGTCTAATAATTGACGAAACTCAAGAATAAAATCGGCAAGGTTTTCAGGTGGTACAGCGGTGTCTTCGGCAAAAGCAATCGGTTTAGCCCGCCCTTCTGTTGCGCCTAATAAGCCGACCGCCTTTTTACGCATGCCATACAAACGATTGATACTGGCTAAATCATAGGTATATTGATAACCAATAACACCAAAGTCGCGCTCCTCAACACAGCTGTCTAAGTGCCGTTGAAGTTTATCAATTGCATCAGCAACTTCTTGCTCGCTATCACCGGCGTATTCGACGATATTTAAGCCATCCATGGTTTTACCTGGCACGTCGGTAATAAGAGCTTTTACCGAGTGCCAAACAACGTCGCTTTTCGCTAGGTTCAATACCCGACTATCTATAGTTTCAACCGACAAGGCATCCGCTTTGACTAATTCTGGGGCATGGCGTAATGCTGACTCAAAACTTTCGTACTTAATATTAAGTAGTGCCCGCACCTTTGGAATTGGCGTAATATTCAATTTTGCTTCAGCAACAATCGCCAAGCTCCCCTCAGAGCCGGTGATAAGGCGGCCAATATCAAAACGGCTTAAATCGTCATTAAACACATTTTCTAAATCATAGCCGGTTAAAAAGCGATTTAATCTTGGAAATTTGGCGATGATTTTTTCACGATTTTCAAAGCATGCCTGGTAAGCGGTATTAAGAATATTTTGCTTATATGATGAAGCCGGTTCATGTCGGCTTACAGCGTCACTGCCAACCGCTTCCGTAGTTAGCTCTTCACCATTAGCCAAAACACAGCGTAATCCTAAGACGTGATCCGATGTTTTACCATAGACTAGAGAGCCTTGCCCTGATGCATCGGTATTGATCATGCCACCGATCGTCGCACGATTACTGGTCGATAAGTCCGGTGAAAAAAAGAAGCCTAACGGCTTTAAAAACGCATTCAGTTGATCTTTTACCACACCAGCTTGTACCCGAACCCAGTGTTCTTCACTGTTGACCTCGATGATCTGTTTCATATGACGTGATAAGTCAATGACAATACCCGGTGTTAAACTTTGACCATTGGTGCCGGTGCCACCGCCACGCGCACTAAATTGAATATCAACGAACTCATCTGTATTGGCGACCTGTGTTGCGATTTTAATGTCTTCGACCGATTTAGGGTGAATAACCGCTTGTGGGATCTGTTGATATACACTGTTGTCGGTAGCGACAGCTAATCGACTACTGTAATCGCAGCTTACATCACCAGAAAAGCCCTGCTTGATAATGGTTTTAAGGTACTTTTGATATATTGGTTGGCTAATATCGGAAATTTCAATTCGAGGTAACATGACTACGTAGCCTTTGAAAACGTGTAGGCGCTAATAATGCTAAATTTTACTCTTAAAAACAATGGCTTTATACCCGTATATTCGCTGATTGGATCATTTTAAAGCAAATTGTCTAAGCCATAATTAAATGCGTGACGAATTTATGGGTTAGTACTTAAATGTTATAAGTGATGAGTAGAATAATTAACGGATAGACAAAAAAGGCGCTCAATGAGCGCCTTCTATGATAATTTACAGATTATTTGTTTTGCTCTGCCAAATATAACCAGGTATCAAGAACGGTATCTGGGTTTAACGATACTGAGTCAATACCTTGGTCAACTAACCAAGCAGCAAAGTCTTTGTGATCTGACGGCCCTTGACCACAAATCCCTACATATTTACCACGCTCTTTACACGCTTTGATGGCCATTTCAAGTAGCACCTTAATGGCCGGATTGCGCTCATCAAACAAATGTGCAATTAAACCTGAATCACGATCAAGCCCTAAGGTTAATTGCGTTAAATCATTTGAACCAATAGAGAATCCATCAAAATGATCTAAGAATTGGTTGGCAAGTAAGGCATTAGATGGGAGCTCACACATCATGATCACTTTAAGATCGTTTTGACCGCGCTCTAAGCCATTTTCAGCCAAAATGGCAATGACCTGCTCCGCTTCCTCAAGGGTTCGAACAAATGGGATCATGATCTCCACGTTTGTTAAACCCATATCATTACGAACGCGTTTGATGGCTTCACATTCCATTTTAAAGCACTCACGAAAATCATCAGAAATATAACGTGATGCGCCGCGATAGCCAATCATAGGGTTTTCTTCTTCTGGCTCATAAATATCGCCGCCGACCAAGTTCGCGTATTCATTTGACTTAAAGTCAGACATACGAACGATAACTCGCTCTGGCGCAAACGCTGCCGCTAATGTCGCTATACCTTCTGTTAGCTTACTGACAAAAAACTCACGTGGGGTTTCATAACCCGCCATAATATCTTTGATTTCTTCTTGCAAGTCAGCAGATTCGTTTTCAAAGTTTAATAGTGCCTTAGGGTGCACACCGATCATTTTATTAATGACAAACTCAACACGTGCTAAGCCAATGCCTGCATGTGGTAATCGAGAAAAACTAAAGGCACGATCAGGATTACCAACGTTCATCATGACTTTAATAGGAACATTCGGCATGTCATCGATTTGCGATGTGGCGACGGTGAAATCCAACTGACCTTCGTAAATAAAACCGGTGTCACCTTCGGCACAAGATACCGTGACATCGCAGCCATCAGCAATTTTAGCCGTGGCATCGCCACAGCCGACGACTGCAGGAATGCCCATTTCACGGGCAATAATGGCCGCATGACACGTACGTCCACCACGATTTGTAACAATCGCCGAAGCACGTTTCATGATGGGTTCCCAATCAGGATCGGTCATATCCGTAACCAGCACGTCACCTGGTTGCACATTATCCATTTCGTCGATTGAATTAAGGATCTTAACCGTACCTTTGCCAATTTTGTTGCCAATTGCGCGACCTTCAACAATGACGTTTGACTTGTCTTGTAACTTAAATTGTTCAATTACATTGGCACTTTCACGAGAGCGAACGGTTTCAGGACGTGCTTGGACAATATACAACTTGCCATCGAGGCCGTCTTTTGCCCATTCAATATCCATAGGTCGTTGATAATGGTTTTCAATGATGACTGCTTGTTTGGCAAGCTCTTGTACTTCCTCATCGGTGATTGAGAAAGTATTCGAAACCGATTCATCGACATCAACAACATTCACTTGCTTGCCGTGCTCTTGGCTATCTGCGTACACCATTTTTATGGCTTTTGAACCAATATTACGGCGTAATACCGCTGGTCGCCCTGCACTTAAGGTTGGCTTATGTACGTAAAATTCATCTGGGTTTACTGCACCTTGCACCACCATTTCACCTAAACCAAAGCTTGATGTGATGAAAACAACGTCGTCAAAACCTGACTCTGTATCGATGGTGAACATAACACCGCTTGAGGCGATATCTGAACGTACCATGCGTTGAATACCAGCAGATAACGCAACACCTCGGTGGTCATAGCCCGAGTGCACGCGATAAGAAATAGCACGATCATTAAACAATGAGGCAAATACGTGTTTGATAGCGACTAATATGGCGTCTAAGCCGCGCACATTAAGGAACGTTTCTTGTTGGCCGGCAAACGACGCGTCTGGCATATCCTCAGCAGTGGCTGAAGAACGCACAGCAAATGATGCTTGGTCACCATGCTCTCCTGCAAGATGCTGATAAGCATGCTCAATATCCGCTTGCATCTGAGGTAGGAACGGCGTATCGATAATCCATTGACGAATTTTTGCGCCACATTCGGTTAAAGCTTGGATGTTATCAACATCAAGGGTATCTAGCTCAGCGTGAATTTTTTCATTTATTCCTGACTGCTCTAAAAATTCGTTAAACGCAAAGGCAGTTGTTGCAAAACCACCCGGTACCTGAACGCCAACATTAGCCAAATTTGAGATCATTTCTCCTAATGACGCGTTTTTACCACCGACTCGGTCGACATCACTCATACCAAGATCTTGGTACCAAAGTACATTTTCCTGCACGTTGTTCTCCTAACAAGAAAGTTCTAGTTGTAATAACGGGTATTTTTTACTTTTGTTTATTGAAATAAACCAGTAATTTACCTCTTAAATTCATCGACATTCTACACCGATAAGCGATAAACTAAAACCCATGATGTAAGTTTTTATTTTGAGTTACAAGGTTAATCTAAACATGCGCGCTGCATTTTATATATCTGATGGCACAGCCATTACTTCTGAAGTTTTTGGACACGCGTTGTTGTCGCTTTTTCCTGTTGAATTTGAACACATTACCATTCCCTTTGTAGAACGCGTTGAAAAAGCGGAGCAAGTAAAAAAGCAAATCAATTTAACCGCAAAGCGTACAGGACAAAAACCCTTTGTATTTTATACCTTTGTCACGTCTGAGATACGAGAGATCATCGACTCTAGCGATGCTATTATTTATAACTTCTTAGAGCATTTTGTTAGCCCGATTGAACGTGAGCTCGGCATTAGCGCTAAACCTAAATCTCACCGTACGCATTCTATCCACGAAAACAGTTACGATTACCGAATTGACGCAGTAAACTTTGCGCTCGCTAACGACGACGGCAGTAAAATAACCGATTATGAACACGCCGACGTGATCATCGTTGGCGTGTCAAGATCGGGAAAAACACCGTCCTCTCTGTATCTAGCCCTGCAATACGGGATTAAAGCGGCAAATTACCCATTTACCGAAGATGACATGGAAGATCTCAAACTTCCTGCATTTTTAAAAAAACACAAAAAGAAACTCTTTGGTTTAACCATAGATCCAAACCGTTTGCATGAAATACGCGATGGCAGAATGGCCAACTCCAAATATTCATCGGCACGGCAATGTCGTATGGAAATTAGAGAAGTAGAGAAATTATTTAAAAAAGAAAAAATCCCCTACATCAATACCACAAAGTTCTCAGTTGAAGAAATTTCCGCCAAAATCATCGCCGATACAGGCTTACAGCGTTATAAATACTAAAATATTGTTAACTGTACTGATTTAGTCATCATTATTATAAGAAAACGGTTTCAATAAGCGCTGTTTTTTCTTATATTTGCTGCATTGACATGAAGTGGTACAAATACATGACTTTAAAAACTGACGAATTGCGTACATCGCTTATCGATCATTTGATATCGCCGGCTCAATTAGCCCGCGATATTCCGTTAAGTGACAGCACGGCGCAATTCATCATCAACGCCAGGCACGATATTGAGCAGATCATTTGCGGCAAAGACAAGCGACTATTGGTTGTTATCGGCCCCTGCTCGATCCACGACCCGCAAGCCGCGTTAGATTATGCTGAAAAGCTTAAAGCTCTACAGCAGAAATACAAAAACGAATTGTACATCGTTATGCGAGTGTACTTTGAAAAACCGCGTACCACGGTCGGTTGGAAAGGCTTGATCAGTGATCCTGACTTGGACAAATCGTTCAATGTGGAAAAAGGTCTGCATCTTGCCCGCGATTTACTGGTGAAAATTAATGATATGGGATTGCCTGCCGCTACCGAATTTCTCGATATGGTTACCGGTCAATATATCTCTGATTTGATCAGTTGGGGCGCAATTGGTGCACGTACCACCGAATCACAAGTACACCGCGAGCTCGCCTCGGCTTTATCATGCCCTGTTGGCTTTAAAAATGGTACCGACGGCAATATCAAAATTGCCATTGATGCAATTCACGCATCACAGGTACCTCATGTATTGTACTCACCGGATAAAACCGGACAGATGTGTATTTACCGTACAACCGGTAATCCGTATGCGCACGTCATTTTACGCGGTGGTAAAAAGCCTAACTATTTTAAAAACGATATCGATAACACCTGTAAAAAGCTAGCACAAGCGAACATTACACCAAGTGTTATGGTTGACTGCTCACATGGTAATAGTGAAAAAGATCATTTAAAGCAACATAATGTCGCAACTGAGCTAGCCGAGCAAATTAAGGAAGGTTCACATGGTATTTTTGGCGTGATGATTGAAAGCTTTTTGGTTGAGGGTAAACAAAACGTTATTAATCCAAACGATTTAACCTATGGACAAAGCATCACCGATGCCTGCGTTAATTTAACCCAAAGCGAAACCATGCTCGATATTTTGCAACAAGCTGTTCAAATAAGAACGCAATAGATATTTCAGTTCAGCTTAAAATAACGTAAAAAACCACTGCTTTGGCAGTGGTTTTTTATTATAAAGATAACTAATTTCTAAACCGTTAGCTTCAATTTGCGAGAAGCTAATCCCGCTAGACCTAATAAAAACATTGCAATAGTTGAAGGCTCTGGAACGCCAGTCTTTGGGTCGCCACCGCCAGAATAATAAGTATATTCAACTTTAGCGTAACCTTTTAAGCTTGTATGAGGATCAATATCAGTCAATAGATTCACTCCTGGACCAAAATCTATTTTGAATGTAATTTGACCATCCGCTAAAAACTCGTTTGTTTTAATTGAGCCTAGACTCATGTCAATCCAAAATTCTTTAGCATACAATCCATTACCGTGTGAATCCTTACCTAAATAGTAGCTTTTAATTGGATTTACAGTATACCCTTTATCATTGGAGTAGTTTGTACCTCCACTAACATGCTCGGTAAGCCCATAGTATTGGTCATCTATAAAAACTGTAACGTTCTCGTCGACAACATTGGCGTCGAGATCGCCCATCACAAAGACTTTCAAAAATGAATCGGTATCATCTGCCCTATCGTCAATGTTAAACGTAAAAATAAAGTCTTCACCTTTGGTCTCTTGATGTTTTGATGCAGATACCATTTTAGGTTGAGGATCAGAAGTAATCATTTCTGCGTTAGCAAACGTTCCTGCGCAGCAAAGTACAGAAAAAAATGCCATTTTTATAAAATACATATTCATTTTCATGCCTTTTTACTCTTTAATGAGTCGGTTTATTCATGTGTTTGTTTCGATATAAATCAACACGCAAGATACAAGCCAATAAATTTTTACTTTTTAGAACAGCAACTTATGACAACATCAACTAGTAAAAAACAAGTTTTGTAAAGGTTCTCGACAGGAGAAAAGAGAAAGAAAGAGAAAGGACGCAGCTAAACAGAAACAATCTACAGCTACTAGATAAATATAACTAGCAGCTCTCGAATCCAGAAAACATTAGATATTATTTTCGTTTCTTACCAAGCTTTACAATGCCGTAAGCTAAAGCAGCACCAATCGCCATGGTAACTGCCAAGGGCATAAACCACATAAAAAAGGTTTCAAAAACACGCTGCCAAACCAAACCTTGTTCATTATAAAAAACATCATTGGCTGCTCGGTATACTTCTAGGGCCGTTGAAATAATGGCTAAAATCAAAGCCACAATTAAGGCGAAGTTAATTTGTTTGCGCATAACAAATCCTATCGTTGTAATTGACGTAATAGGCCTTCGCTGGCGTCCTCGATTAAATCAAGTACCAACTCAAAGCCGCGACTGCCGCCATAATACGGATCTGGCACTTCCTGCTCAACAAAATTTTCACTGTAATCAAGAAATAAACGTACTTTATGATGGTGTTCTTCAGGTGCCATCGCTAACAAGTTCTTCATATTATCCGTATCCATCGCTAGTATGAGTGAAAATTGCCCAAAATCTTCAACAAGCACTTTGCGTGCACGAATACCTTTGAAGTTATAACCGCGTTCACATCCAGCTTTTTGCGCTCTTGGATCGGGTTGTTCACCTTGATGAGCGCCTAACGTGCCTGCTGAATCAATCGTTACATCAATACCATACTCAAATGCTTTTTGACGAAAAACCGCTTCAGCTGATGGGGAACGACATATATTACCCATACACACAAACAGTACGGAATCAATTTTGTTATTATTAATATTATCAGACACTTACAAGAACCCTGTTCAATAAAAACACTAACTAACCTGCTAAAACCTTAACTTATTTTGGGGTAAATGCATACTTCTTTGGCGTATTTTTGGCGTATTTTTGGCGTACAAGACTTAAATAAATCTAAACAGATGGGCCAATATCAAGGTAAATCCCTGGCAAGGCTGTTTTGAAGATCACGCAAAGTAAAAAACGATTTGAAACAAATGTATCTGAATAGCCATTAACACAATGAAAAGCTATATAACGAGCGCGTCGGCGCTACCTGTGGATCTATTCATAGAGATATAAGAGCAGGCTCTTATTAACTCTATTGGGGTGTCGGTATCCATTCAAAACTTAAAGTGGATTTAATAAGGGCTTTGGATTAAAGATTTCACCCGACCGAGCCTGCCGTTCAATGTTATACGCTTCACGATTCGCGTTAGTAATTGCGAAATCATTTGCCGTTAGGTGGTGCAAATAACTATGTCACAACAGTTTTTGCACATACTTTCATCAATCAGGATGTATAAATTCCCTGTATATCTAAACACTTACGTTAAAAACCAACTTGTTACTATTACAGTTTTTTACATAAATTTTACATGCCCAGCATTGTTTAAATATCAAACAACACATATGATGCGGGCCTTGATTACTCGAGGATTGATAATGCTATGCGACATTCTTTAGTTGCCCTTACAATGGTTTCTGCAATCACAGGATGTGGGGGTGGAGATAGTTCTTCAAATGAGGACGTTAATAGCCCATTGAATAAGGCACCCGTTATACAAAAAATACCGGATCAAAGTTTTCATGAGAAATCGAGCCACACGATTATTGCAAATGCGAACGATCCTGATGGCAGTATAGTATCATACCAATGGGAAGTTATTAGTGGCCCTAGTATCACGCTTGCGGGCAACGATTCGAATCAAGTTACCATAACTATTGGTAATATCGATATTGATCAAAAAGTCACTTTGAAGTTATCAGTAACTGACAATGACAATCAAACCACAACGATAAATGTAAATGTAACCATATCAGCTTTTCCAATCGCAGTATTTGACGAAGAAAGGTTTGGTGAGATGGAGTTAGGATAGTGAAACGTTTAAGCTTACTTATTGCTTTAGCATTGGCAGGAACTGTAAATGCAGAAGAAATTAAAGAATTCAATAAAGGTGATATCGCTACAGCGGCAGACTTCAACAAAAACTTTAAAGTTTTGCATAAAGCTACCCAAGAAAACAAAGCTGCAATTGAGGCAAATAGAGACGACATTGCAATGTTGATTGACGAGGTTTCACAGGTCAATGCATTAGCTCAAGCTAACGCTTCATTTATACTGGTCAACAGCGATGGTGAAAAGATTGCTAATGTGCTTTTAGCAAGAGGTAGAGGTGGAAGGATTTATACTGACGACTTCATGGCGGATCTCGATGGCAATTATATTGAGTCATCATTTACAGATATTAAATATTTGGACAGTGATTGTAGCGAAGCGGTAGTATCAGAGCAGACATTTGGATTACAGAGATATTTGAATCTTTTCGGTTATGTCTTCACTGAAATTAATAATAGTCAAGTTTTTGTATTGAACGGTTCTACTGAAACTGTTAGCCCAAATACATTGTATCATTGGGTAGCAGAGTATGATCCTGAGGCAGAAACTGATATTGCTTATTGTAGACAAATTCCTCACTGGGATATCGAGTCGGGTTATTTAAAATTGACTCCTATTAGTCCACCTGATTTCTTAACATTGCGTGATGATGGGTACGGGTACGTAATTGCTCCGGGCCATTATATTAAGGCTAAATAACATTTTGAACGCCCCTGTAACACAATCTGTGTAACTAACTGATTTATATGTAATCTGTAATTCGGTCTTCAAATTCAATGATAAAGCGATTTGAGGCCGATTACAATTTCGAACTGGCATCGTCCACTTTTTCCATGCCTATTCAATAAACCCGCAAATATGTAGTGGTCAAGTTAAATTGGCCACGGTTTCATATTACCATGCCTGCATATAAAGTACCTAGACAGACAACGTCCACAATTCCAAAGTAATCTATTGATAAGGCAAGCATTTATAGTTTTTTTTAAAACGAAAATGCTTTCAAAAAGTATCAGAATTCTTATACTTAGTAAAGAAACCAAAATTTTAATCAGTTATTAAAAGGAAGGTGTTTATGGGGTTGTTCAATTTCTTGTTTGGTGGGATTTCTAGCTCTACTGATGTTGGTACAACAGGCTCTGTTGATATTACTAGTTCATCGGAGCCTAGCGTTAATATTGACGGTACGCCGATGGTAGGCTCGGTTGATATTAACGGTAACCCTTATGGTGTGACATCGGTAGATGATAGCTTGAATTCTTCGTGCTCAATTGACGATTCGTTTTCATCTATTGATAGTTCGAGTAGTTTTGATGACTCTTTTAGCTCTTTTGATTCAGGTTGCTCAGGCTTTGACGATTGGTAAAAATTTTAAATTTTTTTAATTTCAGCATAATTTTATGCAAGTTAAAAACAGCACTTAACTTATCATCTCCTTATCGAGCTGAAGGCAAAAGGTATCTGGGGCGCGCCTAATTAATTATCCCAGCAATGCCTTAAAAACGGACTGCCAAGGTCAGCGAGATACGCAGGGTTAACAAGGACAAGGAAGTACACGGTTAGCCAATATTAATCCCCTGTTTGACGTCGCAGGTACTTTTCGGAGATGAAAATATGACTATAAATAGCACCTAATTCCCCTCGTAAGTCGCTAGTTACCTTTAGGACTTTAAACTAAAGGTAACAACTATGAGCGACACAATAGAGTTTTACAAAAATTACTCTCGCCGAAGCAAATCCCCTTGGGATGATGCTGCGCGAGTGGCTATGCTGTGGCAACCAGAATCGAAACAAGGCATTTACTTGCATCTTGGCGCTTTTGGTATTAACGGGATTGGTTTAAGTAAAGCGTTTCAAGAAAAAATGCCAGATGGCTTACAATGCCAATACCTGGTATTCGAGCGTTTAGACATCGTCATGCATGTATTTGCAGAAGAAATACAGCAATACTGTATCGATAATGTGTCTACCAAAGATTTCAAAGAAGTGTTTTTGCTTAACCAAGATGCGTTCTTTAACGACGTATCCAAGTCCTATTGGGCGTTAGCATACAATAATTATGTAAAACAAATTAACTTCGAATAATCATCGAGAAAACTTACAGGAGCCATCATTGGCTCCTTTTTAATGAAACTGCATTAATTTCCAGTCCGGCATATATATATAAATAACTGGATATTACTTTCTCGCTGCTGCAAGCGGGGGCCTTATTTAGGCACTACTAAAAACTAGGTACGCAGAACCCTGGTCACTAGAGCGGTCTCGGCGGTACGCTGTTATTCGTTCCCCCAGTTATAAACGGACATAGATTAAAATCAGAGAACATCGAAATAAGCCGCTTGTTAGCGGCTTATTTCATTTAGTCTGCAATGTTGATAAAGCTTTTTACCAAAACTTGTTGTAGAGAATCGAAATGAGTTCTTTGCTATAAATGTATTTGATTGACTGTGAAAAAAACTCACGATCCAAATCATTCTCTGGCTTGTCAATCAGTTTGTTGTTTACCCTCTCGGCATCTTTAACAAATCGCCTTCTATGAGAAAATATAAGCACTTTGTTGAAGTTTTCTCCAGAATCAATGGCTCGTTTATAGCGCCTCAACAAATCTAAACGATGGATTATCGTCTTACTTGAGCATTCAACTTCAATGGCGACAACCTCGCCAGAATTATTGTCATCGTCCGACACTTGATAACAAATGGCATCGACCCGCCTTCTTTTTCCCTTTGAGTCTTTTACCTGCTCACGTTCCGTAATGAAGAAGGCATACTTACCTTGTTGAACACCTATAGCCACAATTGCTTGAGCAATGAGGTCATGGGTTACTGATTTTGGATTGATGGTACTTGGCTTGATATTGTATTTTAGATGTTCATTATGAAGCTCTTTCAACATTCGTACCGCTTTGGGCTTTAATAGAAAAATTCTTTTATCTCGTGTTGCATAGGTTGCAACTTCATTAATGACATCATCTTTAACTAATCGTTTGACCATTCGATTAACAACAGAACGGTCAACGTCCCAAAGCAACTCAATCACAGAGACCGACGTAAAACCAAAGCGATAAATCCAATCTAGCAAAGAGTATTGCTTCGCATTGTGGCGTGCTTGTGTCGAATTCGACTTTTGATATTTTTGCTGAAGCAGCTCAAGCCGGAGAAATTGATGGCAGCGTTAACCCTGCCACCGTCGTTAAAAATCCGAACGCCAAAATTACAAAATCTCGACTGACTCTTGAGCAGTTTACACAAATCGTTAAACATCAGAAGTATCTTCCGCATAAATACAGCTACTTATTAGCATTAGTAACTGCACAGAGACGCACAGATTTAGCGTTGCTACGCAAACAAAAAGGAACAGACTGGGAAGAAAAATATAAAGCTTACAGAGATAACCTTAATCACTTTATAAAAATCGGTGAAGACTACGGCTCTTTTGCAAGCTTAGTTGAACATGCACCCTACTCGTTTATTGACGGCGACTACTTGCATATATTTCAAATTAAAACCGGCAAGTTAATTAAAATTCCAATGGCACTAAAATTAGATGCGCAGGGGTTATCCATTGCCGATATAGTCGATAAGGCTATGCATTGTGATGAATCAGACTTTGTGCTTCACCACACAACAGCCAGAACCACAAACAAAGTAGGCGACCCGCTTCATCCCGACTCAATTTCACGTTCCTTTAAACGCGCTCGAGTTGATGCAAACATTGAGTGGCAAGGTCGCCCTGCCACATTTCATGAAATTAGATCATTAGCTGAGCGTTTATATCGCGAGCAAGGCGTCGATACTCGACTGCTATGCGGCCATTCTCAACAGAAAATGACCGACAGATACAACGATTTACGCGGGAGTGATTGGAAAACCATAACGATTCAGTAATAGTTTTAATCAAATTACAAGTTTACATGACAGTAAGATATATCAGATTTACTTACCCAGGTTATATTTGTTAGTGGCTCATAGTTAAAATCATTACCATCATACAAACTTTTTCCTCCAAAGAAGTAGCCAGCACTAGACTTTACTAATTTTCCTTTCCACATCACTTTTACTCTATCTCCCGATAACTGCTCCACAAAACCCATTTTGTTATCGTATGAACATATGCCTTGCCCTATGGTATAAGCATTATCCAAACGATTCTCCCAAAGTTTTTCAGCTCTAGCCTTAGCATCGAAATAATCTTGATTTTTTTTAATGAACTCTTGGCGCTCTTTTTCTTTCAAGTCTCTTTTTGCCTTAGTTTCGGTTTTGGCATATTCAAGAGCATCATTCAAATGAGATTGAATTGCCATATCCAAGAATGGTTCACTGATATATATAACATACAAATTTTTATCGGCACCAGTAGAAAAGGCTATCGATTCTTTAAATTTTCCACCATCTAAACAGGAATAAGTAGCCCTAGTTCCGAGAAAGAGACCGCGCTTTCTTCCCAACAACTTGTACGTATATGTGTTTATTCCATCATATCCCTTACCTCGATAGAATATATGTTCACCTAATGTACTGATTCTTTCTCCTGTATCCAGATCCTTATAAAGTACTCCTGAACCAGGAATATATTTTTTTAAGAACTCTAATTGATTATCATTAACACCATATAAATAAGGGTTAAACTTACCTTGTATATATGGGATTTCTATATCTTCATGATTTGAAAAAAATGATGAACAGCTATTTTTCATAGCACGAAATAAATTACTTTCTATATCCCACCTACCAATAGGCCCATAACCATCAAGTTCATTTGTCTTAATAACTTTGAAATTACCGTATATTGAAGATTTTTCCTCTACAGTAACACCTAGTTGTTCAGCTAGCTGTAAATGGAATTCTTCAAATGAATTACTGTTAGGGTAATCATACGTAAGCATACTTTTTTTGGGTTGAACGGGGGGAGATTGTTGTGGCTTCGTAGAAGAACATGATGTTAAAAATGCCAGCATACAAACCGATAAAGACAGATTATATTTCATACTTATTTCCATATATTATTTGAAGAAAGCATGCTACCTAAATTTCATGCTTCTTTCTATAACTTAATTTGATAGTTTACAAGTAACAAAAACTTTGGATATAGGTAGGATATAATTTAGGGAAAGCTCTACAGCCCCTGTAAAATAAGGGGTTGCATTACTGTTCTGAGATACCCATACACACAAAGAGCACGGAATCGATATCGTTATTATTCATGTTATTCTCCAGTTAACCCACTCTCTTATTGTTATTAAAGACAAACCTCCGTCAATATCTGATAAAGGTTTGGTAAAGGATTTTAGTGTCTAATTGATTATCCGCTAGTAGTTACCTTAGCCTTATCTATCAGCTAAGCCAAGTACAACATAGGCGTTATTTACGGATTATTTTAGCCGATACCTCACCGCCACAATGTTAATAAAATGTAAAATAAACAGTGACTTTCCATTATTTTGCCGTACACTGAATTCACTTGCTGTTACATTTTGTTACAAGTGTATTCGTGTGAATACTAGCAAGCACCATCCCAATAACACAGGAGACAATCAAGTGGCGTTAAAAACATTGATAAAAACTACGTTAGCTTTGGCAATCTGTTCAAGTTTTTCAGCACAAGCTGTTGACGACAGATATATAGTCCAAGTCGACAATAACAATAAAGGTGTCGTCAAGGCACTTGCTAAGCAACTTGGCGGTGATATTAAACTGGATGCAAATGGCTTTTTTGTAGCTAAATTTGTTGGCAAAGATCTGCAGACTGTACAAGGGTTACTGAACAACCCTCATGTTAAATTGGTCGAAGAAGACTTACGTCGCTACCCGACAGCGTTATATAACGATGACTTGGGCGATGCGATGCAACAGCAGCTTACGCCGTATGCTGTTTACCAATCAAAAGCTGATCAGTTGGGCTTTAATAGCCAAGCCGGTATGAAAGTTTGTGTGATTGATTCTGGCCTTGATCGCTCTAATCCTGACTTTAATTGGGGTGCAATAACCGGTGACAACGATATTGGCACCGGTAATTGGGATGAAAACGGTGGCCCGCACGGCACCCATGTTGCGGGTACTGTCGGTGCTGCTGACAATAACATTGGTGTCGTTGGTATGGCACCAGGTGTTGATATGCATATCATCAAAGTTTTTAATGCTGAAGGCTGGGGTTATTCTTCAGATTTAGCGCATGCCACCGATTTATGTGCTCAAGCTGGCGCTAATATTGTTTCAATGAGTCTTGGTGGTGGTGGCGCGAATAGCACCGAATCAAATGCCTTCGCCAACTTTGTTGCCAATGGTGGTTTAGTGGTTGCGGCCGCGGGCAATGATGGAAACAGCGTTCGTAGTTACCCTGCTGGTTATGAGTCGGTAATGATGATCGGAGCAAACGATGCCGATAATAACATTGCTACATTCTCACAATTTCCATCTTGTGAGTCAGGGCGTGGCAAACGAGCAACGTTTAACGACAGTATTTGTGTTGAGGTAACCGCCGGTGGTGTTGATACCTTGTCAACTTACCCTGCTGGTATGGCAACCGCGTCTAATGTTAGCGCCGATGCACAAGCATATGCATCAGCTGCCATGGAAAATTCTGGCTCAGCGTCCGGCAATACCTATTTTATGGGCACCGCCGAAGCCACAGATAGTAGCGCTAACGGCAAAATTTGTGTAATAGACCGCGGTAACATTAGCTTTCATGACAAAGTGCTTAATTGTGAAAACTCAGGTGGTTTAGGCGCGATCATCATCAACAACGAGCCTGGTATGTTATATGGCACATTAGGTGAGCCTAACAATACGACGATCCCTACCGTAGGTACCGACTTAGCCGATCGTGATGGACTCGTTAATGCAATATCTGCATCGGTATCCATTAGTAACAGTGATTATGGCTACATGAGCGGTACATCGATGGCAACACCTGCCGTATCGGGTATTGCTGCGTTAGTATGGTCAAACCACAACGCCTGTACGGGTAGCGATATTCGCAATGCGTTAAAGCAATCAGCTTCAGACGCGGGTGATGCCGGTCATGATGTTAAATTTGGTTATGGTATTGTCGATGCCGTAGCGGCAGATGCTTATTTAACCGCTAATGGTTGTGGTACAACGCCAGATCCTGATCCAGAGCCTGAACCGGAGCCGTGTAAAGGTAACGGGCCTAAGTGTCAATAGCACGAAATATGCGGGATAACGACTAAGTTATGTCGCAAATGATATAAATGGAGCTTTGGCTATGGCCTTAATAAGCTCCTTTTTTTCGCCTAGCTTACTATCTAAGTTATTATCTGAATTCAACACAGTGAAAGAAGCATTGCTCACGGTGATTTATAACAATGTCTATCAAGTTGGCCTCTATTAATAACACAGTTTCCTATAAAGCCTTGGCTTATAAAAACATTGATCCATCAGAATAAACAACGAATGTCATCAATATCACCAATCGCATCTTTATAAAGGGCTTGTTGCCGCTCGGCTTCCGTTAAAATACCAACAAAAGGGGTTTTGCGCCTGTAGCGTCGCATTTTTTCTGTATCGGCACTGATCTCTTGCAAGAACAATTTGCGATCATCTTTTAGCTCTAAAATGCTTAGCCAAGTGATGTAGGCTCCATAGCGTATTTTTCCCGTTTCTAAGTAATGCACTAAGTTTGCTTGACGCTATCGATAAGCTCGGGATGGTTTAATAGCTTGTTAGCAATCGCAATGTGCAATATGAGGATTTGTTTATCAATATAGGTATCTTTTATGCCCGTTTTTTTTATCTGGTAAGCTTTGTTTCGTTTTAAACGATGACGCTGCATCATTCCCCCTTAATCCAGTTAGATGTTATCGACAACCCAAGAATACGCTACCATACGCTATTTAGTGGAACTCACGAGATGATGAGTTGATGACTAACTTGTCGCTGATATCGGTTAATTTCCCTGCAATAACATGAATAACATTGCCATCGCGTTCTAGTACCCCTTTCACCTGTAAAACCTTCCCCTGCAGGAAAGCTTTTTTCTGTGCTCTTGCTGTTGCAGACCAAATCACGACATTGATATTACCCGTATCATCTTCCAAAGTGACAAATGTCACCCCGCTTGCAGTTGCTGGCGATTGCTTGCCTGTAACCAAACCAACAACGGTAACTAAGGATTTATGAGCTTTACTACGTAAATTTTGTGATCGCGTAACGTGTGTAAAAGGATAAGATTCAGACAATATGGTGATCGGGTGTTTATTCAATGTTAGTCCTGTTGAAGCATAATCTTCAATCACATTGGCCATATCATCAGGGGCAAAAAGGCAACCTTGAATATATTCTTCTTTGTCTTTATCTAGGAGATTGTTTTTTGCTAATTGCATCGTTGCCAATAACGGTAACTCATTATCTTTGTTCATTATCGCCCAACGGGTTTGATAACGATTACCAGCGATAGATTTAAAAGCATCGCTGCTGGCCAATTTCTCCATATCACCTTGATTTAAACGCAACGCTTTTATTTGCAGCATGCTCTTGTACCCCTGTTGTGGCCGAGCGGACAAAATACAACTAATCCCTTGTTTAGAAAGCCCTTTAACCAAACAAAAGCCTAACTGAATAGCATGCCCACAATGGTTACGCGTTACTTTTTTATGGTTATTTTCTACTAAAACATGCTCATAATTGGACTGATTGATGCAAACGGGCAATACGGTTATATTATGTCGCTTAGCATCTTGCACTAACTGCGAGGCACTATAAAACCCCATAGGTAAACTGTTTAAAATAGCGGTGTAAAAGGCGGCTGGATAATAGGTTTTAAGCCATGCAGAAACATACGCTAAAACCGCGAATGAAGCGGAGTGACTTTCGGGAAAACCATATTCTCCAAAACCACAGATTTGCTCAAACAAGCGTTCAGCAAAAGCACGTTGATACCCCCTATTGAGCATGCCTGTAATAAGCTTATCTTTAAACGGCATAAGCTTGCCAGTTTTCTTCCAATTCGCCATTGCCCGGCGTAACTGATCCGCTTCACCGCCACTAAAGCCAGCAGCTACCATAGCAAGTTTGATAACTTGCTCTTGAAAAATTGGCACACCTAATGTGCGCTCTAACACCGATTTAACCTCTGAAGAAGGATATTGCACGGCTTCTTGACCATTTCGCCGCTTTAAAAACGGATGAACCATGTCACCTTGTATGGGACCTGGGCGAACAATGGCTATTTGGATCACCAAGTCATAGTAAGTACGAGGCTTAAGCCTTGGTAGCATACTCATTTGCGCTCTTGACTCAATTTGAAACACACCTACCGTATCTGCCTTTTGTAACATTGCATACACGTTTTCATCATCCGCCATACGGGTGATATCGGCTATAGAGAGTTGACGATTATAATGTTTAGCAATCATGGCAAAGCACTTTTGAATAGCACTTAACATACCTAAGGCTAAAATATCCACCTTGAGTAATCCTAAGGTTTCTAAGTCATCTTTATCCCATTGAATGACCGTGCGCTCTGCCATAGCAGCATTTTCGACAGGGACTAATTCATATAACGGTCCGGCAGAGATGACAAAACCACCGACATGCTGTGATAAATGTCGCGGAAACGATAAAATATCTTCCACCAAGGTGATAAAGTTATGACTCTGCTTACTATTTGGCTCAAGGCCTAACTCGATAAGCTGGTTTTTCCAGGGCTGAGATTTATCACGGCGATTGATGTTTTTGATAAAAAACTCCAGTTGTGTATTGTGCATACCAAGGGCTTTACCGACATCACGAATCGCACTTTTTAATCGATAGCTGATAACCGTCGCCGCAATCGCAGTTCGCTCACGACCATACTTTTGGTAAATATATTGAATAACTTCTTCACGCCGTTGATGTTCAAAATCGACATCAATATCCGGAGGTTCATTACGTTCTTTCGATATAAAACGTTCAAATAAAACTGATATTTGCCGAGGATCAACGGCGGTGATCTGCAAACAATAACACACCACCGAATTAGCTGCAGAGCCTCGACCTTGATAAAGGATCCCTTGCTGCTGAGCAAATTGCACAACATCATGAATGGTTAAAAAGAAATAGGCGTAATCCAACTCTTCAATTAAACTTAATTCTTTGTCGATAATCGCTTGAATGGTGTCAGGTACGCCATCAGGAAAACGAACATTCGCACCTTGCTCCGTTAGTTTACGTAAGTATTGCATCGCCGTTAAGTTCTTTGGCACCAACTCGTTAGGATACTCGTAACGTAAACTCGCTAAATCAAAATGACATAAACCAGCTATATTTAGGGATTCATCTAACCAAGCTTTAGGGAAAAGTTTTTGTAATTTATCTTCACTTCGTAAGCTTCGCTCGGCATTAGCTTGTAACTTTTGGCCAAGTTGTTGCACCGTGTTTCCAGCTGCAATGGCAGATAATGTGTGCTGTAGTTTTAAACGTGATGGACAATGCATCAAAACACCACCACACGCTGTAATGGGCAAAGAAAGTTGCTCGCTTAATTGCTGACAATAGCGTCGATATTGCCCATCTTGTGATTGCAAATGTCGCGTAAAGCCAATCCATAATCGATCTTGATGATATTTTTTAAGCCATGGCCCCCAATGATTATCTTGCTCGTGCTGCTCAGGTAACCATAGGACTAAGCAATGCTTCACCGACATAAGGTCCCATTCAGATAACTGATACCCACCTTTTTCACTGCGGCGCCGAGCATTCGTGATAACACGGCATAGTTCAGCATAAGCTTTACGATCCGGAGCAAGCATGACAATACGTAACGTTGGCATACAAAACAAGCTACCAACGATAAGCTTAATATCAAGTTTTTGTGTTTTGATTTCACTATACGCACGAACCACACCAGCAATCGAACATTCGTCGGTTATCGCTAATGCTTGATAGCCTATTGAGCTCGCTTTAACGATCAACTCTTGGGGATGTGATGCGCCTTGCAAAAAAGAGAAATTACTTTGACAAAAAAGTTCAGCATACCCCATTAGCTAAACACTCCATGCACAAACCATTCATGCTCTGGCGTACGATATACCCACAACCACTGACCTTTGCAGGTTACAGCGACGAAATAATCCCGACACACCATATCATCATCCCACCAACCACTGACAATGCGTTCTGGGCCATGCTCAATACTGACATGCTCGTGCAGAGGTAAAGGGCTATTAAGTAACAATAAGGGGCGTAAGCTGGCATCCAATTGCGGTAATATTGTTGTCTGTGAAAGCTGAGGTTTGTTACTTTTCTTGATACCTTGCGGGACATTATGGTGAGTTAATGAGTTAGTTCGTTGCAATGGCTCACCATATTGTAATGCCTGCTCTGGACGATGATCATCGACAACGTTTATCCCGCGTACACTAGCCTGCCCAAGTTTTGCCGACAATCTAGATACCAAGTCAGCAACAGATACACTAGCGTGTTTGTGTTGAAGTAAATCCATTACTTGGTAATCATTGCCATGCACCTGTAATACTCGCACCTCAATCGCAATAATGGGCGCAGGCAAATACACGGATTGCAGTCGTAACTCACTTAAGGCTAACCATTTGTCAGCGCGATACTCCCCCTTAGCACTGTGAATATCAATACATAAAGGGGGGTGCTCAACATCGCGAAAATGTAGCATCAGTTGCAACTGATGACAGCATTGATCACGCAATGACAAAAAGCGTTGTAAAAGCCGGTAGACTTTTTCTAGCGGCTTTTGTAAACGTTGACAATTTGTTACCTCAAACCATAAATCAAGATGATGTTGAAACGTTTCATCTGGGTGATAAAACGTGACCGGATGTTGTAACTGTCCTGTCAATTGACCAATATAATTAACGAGTTCGATATCAAAGCGCTTGGCTATTTCGCTTAAAGACAGACCCAGCAGTTGAGACATATGGGAAATACCCAGCCGTTGCAAGGACTGTAATGTGGAACTCGCTAACCCAGTGAGGGTTAATGGTAGTTGTGCCAATTTTTGTTCAATGAGATGTTTATCATCACTGATTAAAGCGGCATTATGTTTCGCTAGCAAGATAGCGCTGTATACCGAATAGCCACAGGCATAGTGAAAACGAACGCTCATTGCCTCTAAATGCTCAGATATAGCTTCCCAGTAGCGTGCCAAATCATGATATAAGGTCAACATATTGGAGACTTTCAGTAAAATGCCATCAGGAGGATATACACAAATATCAGCACTCAATAAATACAGCCAACGAGCAATTCGTGTTAAACGTTGATACTCAAGATCTCGATTATAAGGGATTACTTGGAGATTTTGCGCTAAAGTAGCGGCACTGCCTAGCCCCATCCCCAGTTGAATGCCCTTCTCATGTGCCATATTATTTGCTTGTAACACATGATATTTTTTTTCATCAACAATAATAATCGGCGTTTGCTCGTTATTCGCATATAAGCTATCGAGCTGTAAACTAGGGAAATGTAAATACAACCAAAGCGTCATGACACGATTTTTTTTAGATCTGGAAAATAAACAATATTGTTTTGCTCAACCGGCTTACATAAATGTGGCCAATAATGCGCCATATTGACGATAAATGGCGCCGACGGCCAACCTCGTTTACGTTTATTAATCACTACTTGCAAACCCTGGCGATGCGCAAACAAAGACAGGCTCAAGTCAACGGGTAACGCGATATTGTCTTGCTTTGAGGTGCGCAAAATAAGTTGCCGACAACCGCCTTCTTCTGCAGCCATTTGCAAACGCTTTAACTGATGGATCTGGATAGCTTGTTCATGCCAAAGTAAAACATCAGAGCAACAGCCACTTTTTAAACATTGCTCTGCCGCCCACATAGCTTGATGGTGTTCATCAACATGAATAGACAATATACGCTCTAAATCAATACCCGCTTGCTCTAACAAACCGGCATTTAAGATGCCTGGCGAGTTTATATATACTAATAGCTGTTCATTTTGTGCTTGTTGCCATAAGGGCATCAACAAACGTAGCTCGCCAATACCTCGAGGAGATATCAGCTCAATGACACCAGATTTAACAAAGCCACCACCTAATTGCCGATCAAGCTCAACATAGCCTGTTGATTGTAAATCAGTTGCCAATAATGGTTCTTTTTTGGCTGACCAAAGTAGCTGCTTTTCTTTAAGACGTTCTATTATATTGTTCATAACCACACCAACTGTATATTTATACAGTATAGTTTTGTATGTTTATCAAATCAAGCGTCTCAAAAGAGGTTGCCGTATATCATGGGCCGTTTATGGTTTAAGTTTATCCGTCCATAATCGTAGGAGATAATAAAAAAACGCGGCCGTTTAATGCCGCGTTAGATTTTAGTGATCAAGATAAAAACATATGTTCTACATGGCGCGCAAAGCAAAGTAACGTGCTATGCCAGAATTGCTAAGCATTAAGCTTGGTTAACGCAACGCGCTAAGACGCTAATCACTGTCTTTTAACGTCAACCTTGCCGCTTCAACAACGGCAGAAATGGAACGTTTTTCCACTAACTTATGCGTTTCATGATCCGGTATTTCACCACGGTGACGATTAACAATAACGCCAGCTAAACAACCTGCCTTGAGTCCAGAGCTAGCGCACATGGTCAACAAGGTGGCGGATTCCATTTCATAGTTAAGCACCCCCATCGCTTGCCATTCTTTGGCTGAGCCGACAAAACGACTGAGCACGCGCCCCGAAAACGTATCGTAACGTTCTTGTCCTGGATAAAAGGTATCGCTTGATGCGGTAACACCAACATGCACATCGGCCTGTTGCTTTGCCGCCGTTATCATATGCTGACAAATATAAAAATCCGCAACGGCGGGAAACTCCAATGGAGCAAAGTGTTGACTGGCGCCATCGAGCCTGACGGAGCCTGTGGTGACGATAATATCTCCAACGTTAATCTCGGGCTGAATAGCCCCTGTTGTACCAATACGCAGAAATGAACGCACACCAATTTGCGCAAGTTCCTCCACGGCAATGGATGTTGATGGGCCACCGATACCTGTCGAGCAAACCACCACAGCTTTGCCATCTAAGCTACCCTTGTACAAGGTATATTCACGCTGAGCAATGATAAATTGAGGATCATCTAAATAAGAAGCGATACGTTCGACGCGATTAGGATCACCGGGAAGAATAGCGAGTGTTGCACCATCAATATCTTTTTGGCTAACACCTAAATGAAACACAGCGTCTGTCATTGTTATCTCCATTGCTAGGTATGATAACTAGAGTGTAGACGCTGTCACTGATATGATTAATTTTTACGGGCAAGTTTCGCCAATTTTTTGTTGATGGCATCGGCAAATTGCCACGGGTAAAGTAACTGTCCTGTTAAATTTTGATTAGGGAAAATAATCAAACAAAGATCATCCTCTTCCATGCCCGGTAACCAGCGTTGTTGAATTTCGTCCAATGTCAACTTAAGTGGCTGACAATGATCCCATTCATCGGTTGCCCAACCTTGTGCTGTTTCTTTTGTCGGCCAAAAAGGGACCAAGTCTTCCCCTTCTTCGGTTAACATAACAGCGCCATGCTCATCCGTTAATATCCACGCTTCACGCTCGGTCATCAATTGTTGCATGAACAACTCATAACGTTGCGTATCTGTTAAATTTAAACTGTATTTATCAATGGTAACCATAATTGCCTTACTTATTGATACGACAAGCACTTGCTTGCGCGAGTTTTTCTAATAACACTTCAGTATCTTGCCAACCAATACACGCATCAGTAATACTTTGACCGTATGTCAGCGCTTTATTATCGACCAAATCTTGGCGACCTTCCACTAAATGACTCTCGACCATCACACCAAAAATGGACTGGTTACCGTCTTTGATTTGTTGGCAAATATCATCACAAACTAACATTTGATTTTCAAACTTCTTGTTTGAATTCGCATGACTAAAATCGACCATAACCTTCTCAGAAAGCCCAGCTTTACTCAGTTGTTCAGTAATTTTATTAACATGCTCTTTGCTGTAATTAGGCTCCTTGCCACCACGCAAGATAATATGACAGTCACTATTACCTTTAGTTTCAACAATCGCTGAATGGCCAAGTTTGGTCACCGACAAGAAATGATGCGGTGCACTCGCCGCCCCAATTGCGTCGATAGCAATCTTTATCGTGCCGTCGGTACCATTTTTAAAACCAACTGGACACGACAAGCCTGATGCTAACTCGCGATGCACTTGCGATTCTGTTGTACGCGCGCCAATCGCTCCCCAGCACATTAAATCAGCCATGTACTGCGGGGTGATCATATCTAAATATTCGCCAGCAGTTGGTAAGCCCATATCATTCAAATCGAGCAGTAACTTACGGCCTTTGCGCAGACCTTCGTTTATTTTAAAACTACCGTCTAAATTTGGATCATTAATCAGCCCTTTCCAGCCGACCGTAGTACGTGGTTTTTCAAAGTACACTCGCATAACGATTTCTAAACTATCTTTGTACTTATTGCGCAATTTATTTAAGCGCGAGCCATATTCCAACGCAGCAATCGGATCGTGAATCGAACAAGGACCGATAACAACCAATAGGCGGTCGTCTTTGTTATTCAAAATGTCGCTAATCGCTTGGCGTGCCTGAAACACACTTTCAGAAATTTTTTCGTTATTACGATAACGTTCAAGTAATGCAACGGGTGGGAGAAGTTCTTTAAGACGTGAAATTCTAACGTCATCGGTTTGGTGTAGCATAATTATTATTATTGAAGTAAAGAATATTCCTAATCTAACAAGCTTTGTAATAAATGCAACGCAATTTTTCAGTAAATACTCTAATTGCATTACCTGTAATCAATGATATCCGCATACTATCTCGCAACAGAATCATTTAGCCCATAAAAAGACTTTTAGAAAATGAACATTCTCGTCATAAAACTACTGTAAACGAGCAAATCTGACCTATAGTTAAAACACAAAATCCATTAACAATACCATGCGAGCTATGCCTGCAAAAGATTTGCCTCTAATTGATCTGCATCGACATCTCGACGGCAATATTCGCCCGAACACCATATGGGATCTTGCCCATAAAAACGGAATAGCGTTACCTGCTGATAATCTTGATGCGCTAATGCCGCATATCACCATTGAAGATAAAGCCAATGATTTACTGGAATTTTTAAAAAAATTAGATTGGGGTGTTAAAGTCTTAAAGACTCTCGATGACGTAAAACAAGTCGCATACGAAAATGTTGAAGATTTAACCAAAGCTGGCATTGACTACGCTGAGTTACGTTTTTCCCCTCATTATATGGGCATGACTCACAAGCTAAACACCCAAGATGTTGTCGCCGCGATTATCGATGGCGTAGATCTTGCTCGCAAAGACTTTACTGTGAACGTGAATCTAATTGGCATTTTGTCACGAACTTTTGGTACTCACCATTGTCAATTGGAGCTGGATGCCCTGCTCGCTCACAAAGACAAGTTAGTTGCCATAGATCTTGCTGGAGATGAGTTAAATCAACCAGCAGAGTGTTTTGTTGAACACTTTAAACAAGTTGCTAACGCCAATCTCAATGTGACTATCCACGCTGGTGAAGCCGATGGCCCACAAAGTGTATGGAAAGCCATTGAAATGCTGGGTGCTGAGCGAATTGGCCATGGTGTTAATAGCTATAAAGATCCTAAGCTTATGGCTTATTTAGCAAAAAATAATATATGTCTTGAAGTGTGTCTCACATCAAATTATCAAACCGGCACTATTCGGAGCATTGCTGATCATCCGATACACACATTCATCAATAACGATATCAAAGTTTGTCTCAATACTGATGATCCCGGTGTCGAGGGGATTGAACTTGCCCACGAGTACGACATGGCAAGGCAACACCTTGGATTGACCGATAGTGAACTTCGCCAATTACAACTTAACTCTTTAGCCGCAGCGTTTCTTTCTGACTATGAACGAAAGCAACTGCTGCACAATAAACAAACCATTTAATACACATCAATTAGGAATCTACTATGGCCACACCACATATTGAAGCAAGCAAAGGTGACATTGCAGAAACCGTACTGTTACCAGGGGATCCGCTACGAGCTAAATTTATTGCCGATAACTTCTTAGAAGACGTTGTGCAATTTAATGGCGTGCGCAACATGCTTGGTTTTACCGGCACGTACAAAGGCAAACGCGTTTCTGTTATGGGCTCTGGTATGGGTATTCCATCGGCATCGATCTACGCAACAGAGCTATACAAATTTTATGATGTTGAGAATATTATCCGTATTGGGAGTTGCGGCGCAGTACGAGATGACGTCAATGTACGAGACGTGATTATTGGTATGGGCGCGAGTACCGATTCTAAGTGTAATCGCATGCGTTTTAATGATCACGACTTTGCCGCGGTTGCGGACTATGGCCTACTCAAAAATGTTGTTCAAGCAGCCCAAAATCATAACATCGATGTTAAAGTGGGTAATATTTTCAGTGCCGATCTATTTTATGCGCCAAATTTTGAGTTTTTCCATACCATGGCAAAACTCGGTATTCTCGGGGTTGAAATGGAAGGCGCAGGCTTATACGGCGCAGCTGCAGAATATGGTAAAAAAGCCCTGTGTGTTGCAACAGTAAGCGATCATATCATTCGTGGTGAAGAACTTTCAGCGGCAGAGCGACAAACCACATTCAAAGAAATGATGATCATGACCCTTGAATCGTTATTACTAGAGTAACGATTCAAGCAAAGCATCAAAAATTAAGGTTAATAAGTAGACTTTCAACGTTAAGTGAGTCTAAGCCCTTATAAACAAAGCCGGTTAAATAACCGGCTTTGTTTTTATAGCATTTGCAGTATCGAGTAGTTTCTTGGCAATCCAAGGCTTGTACATTAATTGATGTGTATTTATTTCGAAAACACCAATTCTCCAGGTTATGTAAACAGCGGTTAGCCAAGTTTGGATGCGAACGAGGTGCCATATTCAGGTGCGTCAACGCCAAACAACTCAGCTATTGTCGCACCAATATCGGCAAAGGTATCCCTCTCACCTAAATCAATGGATGGCATATTCCGTTTATAAGCCATCACCGGTACATATTCACGTGTATGATCCGAGCCGTGCCAAGTTGGATCACAGCCATGATCAGCCGTTAAAAACACATAATCATCATCCGTTAATTTATCACCAATATCGGTTAATCGAGTATCTAAATACTCTAAGGCCTTACCATACCCAACAGGATCGCGGCGATGACCATAGTCTTGGTCAAAATTCACTAAATTAGTGAAAATTAACGTGTTATCCGGTTGTGATATGAGTTGTTCAATACTGGTATTCACCAAATCTTCCAGACCGGTTGCCTTAAACTTTTCACTGATCCCTTGATGCGCAAAAATATCGGCGATTTTGCCAACGCTGACCACCTTACCGCCACTATCGACAATTTTATCCAGCACTGTTGGCGACGGGGGCAAGATTGAGTAGTCGCGACGATTGCCTGTTCGTTGAAAATCACTACTATTGCTACCAACAAACGGTCTAGCGATCACTCTACCAATGTTGAGATCCAACTCAGTCAGCAACTCCCTAACTTGTTCACAATACGTATACAGGTTATCGAGGCCAAATGACTCTTCGTGAGCGGCAATTTGAAAGACGCTATCAGCAGAGGTATAACAAATTGGTACACCACTGCTCATATGCTCCTCGCCTAAATTGGCAATAATCGTTGTTCCCGACGCATGACAATTACCAAGACAACCGTTAATACCGGTTTTGTCGTAAATTTTTTGCAATAAATCTTCTGGAAACGAGTTTTCTTTATCCCTAAAGTACCCCCACTCAAACAGCACGGGCACCCCCATCATTTCCCAGTGACCACTAGGGGTATCTTTGCCTGAGCTAATTTCTGCGGCATAACCGTAAGCGCCGGTTACTGGTCTAACACAGTTTACGGCAGGTGCTTGTTTTCCAGCAGCGATAGCTGCATTGATCAAACCAAGTTTGGATAATGTTGGTAAATTGAGTTTACGTCCTGAGTCTTTATAAAACTCATCCGCTAAATTCGCGAATGTATTACTGCCTACATCACCGAACTTTTCGGCATCGGGAGCTGCCCCAAGACCAAAACCATCAACGACCAAAATTAATGCACGTGTCATGATATCCCCTTATATTTGTCGCGTCGTTAAAACTTTTTAACAAAGCCGCGCAACGACATTTACCAGTTTGTAACTTTAGTATAGAAGCTTATGTTAAATCGTACGGAAAAAGACTTTTTCCTCCACTATTACTAGTTTTTAAGCCAAAATAAGCAATACTTTCTTCATACGAAAACATTTGAGATTCTGTGGTGTCTATCAACAATTTGACCATTATTGCAATCGTTGGCGCATCTGCATCCGGCAAATCTTTATTTGCTGAAACCATTTACAATGAGCTAACCGAAGAGCTTGGTACAAGCTCAATGACGATCATCAAAGAAGACTCATATTATCGCTGTCAAAATCACCTTTCGATGGAAGAACGTGTCAAAACCAACTATGACCACCCCAAAGCATTTGAGCACGAATTATTAGCTCATCACTTGTTTCAACTCAGTGAAGGTCATTCAATTGAAGTACCGACGTATGATTACAAACGTCACACCCGTAGTAAAGAAGTTGAAATCGTAAACCCAGCAAAAGTGGTGTTGGTTGAGGGGATCTTACTGCTTACTGATAAGCAGTTACGTAATCGTTTTGATATTAATATTTTCATGGACACACCTTTGGATGTGTGTCTAATTCGTCGCATTAAACGTGACCTCGAAGAGCGAGGTCGCGATCTCGATTCTGTGGTCAATCAATACCAGAAAACTGTGCGACCAATGTATTACCGATACATCGAGCCATCAAAAGAGCACGCTGATATCGTAATAACCAAAGGGGGCCGTAATCGTATGGCGCTCGAGTTAATTAAGTCAAAAATTCGCGAACTTGCGAATTAAACATTTGTGTTTAACAACCCATAGGTGCAATTATGGATTTTGATACATTACGTGGTGTTTTAGGGGTGGTGGTCATTTTGGCCGTTGCGTTTTTAGCAAGCTCCAACAAAAAGAACATCAATTGGCGTACCGTTATTGGTGCATTAGCGATTCAAATAACGTTAGCTGCTCTTGTTTTATACAGTGACACAGGACGTGGCATACTGGAAGCCGTATCTGGTGCTGTCGGTAGTATTATCGACTATTCTGCCGCCGGTATCGCCTTCCTATTTGGTGGCTTAGGTACTGATGCGATGTTCGCCAATGGCGTAGGCTTTGTATTTGCGATCCGCGTTCTACCGGTAATTGTGTTCTTTTCATCTTTGATAGCCGTGCTTTACTACCTCGGCATCATGGATAAAATCGTAACCGTATTAGGTGGCGCGCTAGCTAAACTTTTGAAAACATCGGACCCAGAGTCATTATCAGCGACAGCGAACATTTTCGTTGGTCAAACAGAAGCGCCACTTGTGGTTCGTCCGTTCTTACCAACCATGACTCGCTCTGAATTATTCGCGGTTATGACCGGTGGCTTAGCATCCGTTGCTGGTGCTGTATTGGTTGGTTACGCCGGTATGGGCGTAGAGCTAAAATATTTGATCGCTGCATCGTTCATGGCGGCTCCTGGCGGTCTACTAATGGCAAAACTTATCATGCCTGAGACTGGCGAGCCAAAGAATGAACTATCTGAGCTTGATGAAGTTGAGTTAGACAAGAAACCTGTTAACGTAATCGACGCAGCCGCTGAAGGTGCCTCTAAAGGTATGATGTTAGCGCTAAACGTTGGTGCGATGTTAATGGCATTCGTCGCTCTTATTGCCTTGTTAAACGGTCTTATCGGCTGGGTTGGTGGCTTCTTTGGTGCTGAAAACTTAACTTTAGAAATGATCTTAGGTTATGTGCTGCAACCGGTTGCGTGGATCTTGGGTGTTCCATGGGATGAAGCATTCAGAGCCGGTAGCTTCCTTGGCCAGAAGATTGTTGTAAACGAGTTTGTTGCTTATGTTGACTTTATTAAATACAAAGCAGACTTAAGCGCAGGTACACAAGCCATCATCACTTTTGCTCTGTGTGGTTTTGCAAACTTATCGTCAATTGCGATATTACTCGGTGGTCTAGGTACTCTAGCACCAAATCGTCGTCACGATATCGCGCAAATGGGTATGAAAGCCGTATTTGCTGCAACCCTAGCAAACTTAATGAGTGCTGCAATCGCTGGTGTGTTTATTTCACTAGCCTAATTAAATACAAACCCCGTCCTTGGACGGGGTTTCTTTTTTTGAGGTGTATATGACTGAGCAAACAATGCAAGATATAGCCAAACAAGCAATTAGCTACATGGACTTAACCACATTAAATGATACCGATACCGATGAGATTGTCGCCAATCTTTGTCAGCAAGCTCGCACACCTGCAGGTAATACAGCCGCTATCTGTATTTACCCTCGTTTTATTCCGGCCGCAAAGAAAAACTTAGCCGGCACAGGTATTAAAATTGCCACAGTGACTAACTTCCCTCATGGTAACGATGATATCGATATCGCTGTTACCGAAACCAAGGCGGCTGTCGTCTACGGTGCGGATGAAGTGGATGTGGTATTTCCATATCGTGCGTTTATGGCCGGTGATGAGCAAATCGGTTTCGATCTCGTAAAAGCCTGTAAACAAGCATGCCCTGACAATGTTATTTTAAAAGTCATTATTGAAACGGGTGAATTAAAGGATCCTGATCTGATCAAAAAAGCCAGCGAAATCTCAATTAACGCCGGTGCTGATTTTATTAAGACCTCTACAGGTAAAGTACCTGTTAATGCCACACCAGAAGCTGCTCGCATCATGATGCAAGCCATCGCCGACAATAAGCCAAGCGTGGGTTTTAAACCTGCTGGTGGCGTACGGACAACCGAAGAAGCAAAAATCTATTTAGATATGGCCCGTGAAATATTAGGTGATGACTGGTTGCAAGCTGGTAAATTTCGCTTTGGTGCGAGTAGCCTGTTAAACAACTTATTGGCAACCTTAGGACACAGTGAGATCAAAGAAAGCCAAGGCTACTAAAAGCGCAACATTGCATAAGACAGCCGTCATCACAAGGTAAACTCCGTTATCACATTAACAGATGACAGACCTTGGTAACAATGACTGTCAAAACTTATCTAAGCCCGCTACAATGCGGGCTTACTTTTCATAAGCGCAACCGCACAAGGCTATGGCACAACTATACTTTTATTATTCGACCATGAACGCTGGTAAGTCGACGTCACTGTTACAATCGGCGTACAACTACCAAGAACGTGGGATGAACGCCCTGATCTTTACCGCAAAAATAGACGACAGACTAGCGCAAGGCAAAGTCAGTTCTCGTATCGGTTTAAGCTCTGATGCCTTAGTATTTGACGAGCAAACCAACCTATATCAGGTTGTCGATAGATCACACACAAAACAGCCTGTTCATTGTATTTTAATTGATGAATCACAATTTTTATCTAAGCAGCAAGTAAAACAGCTTTCAGATATTGTTGATTATCTTAATATTCCGGTACTGGCTTACGGGATCCGCACCGATTTTCTTGGCCAAACTTTTGACGGCAGTGCCGCACTATTGGCATGGGCAGATAAACTTATTGAGCTGAAAACTGTTTGTCATTGTGGCAAAAAAGCCAATTTCGTTATTCGCCGTGATGAAAATGGTCAAGTTGTCCTTGAGGGCAGTAAAGTGCAAATCGGTGGTAACGATATGTACGAAGCATTATGCCGACGTCATTTTAAAGCGGCCGTTTGGGAAAAATCCGAATAAGCTACAGAAAAGCTCATAACGGCAACACATAAACAGCCTATTGCTCTGCGCACTGACGAAATAAATATTGATATGTTAATATCTGACTCACAATAAAAACAAAACAGAGTTAGTACGTGAAAAAATTAGTTAGTGTGATTACCGCCAGCCTACTTGTTGTTGGCTGCAACGGTGCAGAACAAAATCACAAGCAAGGCCAAGAACAAGACAACCCAAGCGCCTCATCGGCAACGTCTGTGACTATCGCGAGCAGCATTAAGCCGAAAAACATTATTATGGTCGTCGCTGATGGCATGGGCTACGCCTATCCGGTTGCTTATCGATACTGGCAAGATAACCCCACTACAGAGCATGTTGAAACAACCATCTTTGATCGCACATTAGTTGGCAGTTCCAGTACCTACCCATTAGCGGACAGCAAAACGTCATCATCGACTGAACGTGCAAAAGACAAGGTTTACGTCACCGACTCGGCCGCAAGCGCAACCTCTCTTGCGACAGGCGTAAAAACATTCAATGGTGCAATAGGTGTGGATATTAACGGCCAACCCCTGCCCACCGTATTGGAAGTAGCAAAATCCCTGAATATGAAAACGGGGGTTGTCGCCACATCGCAAATTGTTCACGCAACCCCGGCATCCTATATTGCGAAAAATGACAGTCGACGCAATTACAACGCCATCGCCGATGATTTTTTTGACTTACGAGTCAACGGTCAACTCAAAGCAGATGTTATGTTAGGTGGGGGTAGTGATTATTTTATTCGCCAAGACCGAAATCTTGTTGAAGCGTTTATGCAACACGACTATCGCCATTTAACCAACTTACAACAATTGAATACGGTTACAAACAACGAGAAATTATTGGGGTTGTTTGCGCCGATTGCCCTAAAGCCAAATATCAATAGTCCCGTTAAAAATCCGTTATTAGAGATGAGTAAAGCAGCGATAACTGCCCTTCAGAACGAGCAAGGCTTCTTTCTCGTAATTGAAGCATCACAAGTTGACTGGGGTGGTCACGCAAATGATATTGCCTATGCGATGGGTGAAATGCATGATTTGGCATTAACCATGGAGTACTTATATCAATACAGCCAACAGGATAATGATACCTTAGTGATAATGACGGCCGACCATGAAACAGGTGGCTTTAGTATCGCGGCAAATGGTCGTTACCAATTTAAGCCTCATTACCTCAATAACATCACTGCAAGCCCTAAATCGTTAGCAAATCAACTGGCAAATAACAGTATCGATAACGATATCTTACAGCAAAAACTTGGTTTTACTTTGGATGACAGTGAACGTAATCACCTGCCCACGCTACAACTTGAAAACCAACAGCAAGCCCAGCAACAACAATGGCCAAGCGAAAAACAACAACGTGATCTTAGTGATCGTTATTATAATTTCATTAAAGAAGTTATAGACAATCGTACTAACGCGGGGTGGACCACCTCCGGCCATACTGCGGTCGATGTGCCGGTTTTCGCATTTGGCCCTGGTGCACATACTTTCATCGGCCATCAAGACAACATTGATATCGCGGCAAAAATTTTTAACCACCTAAACAATTAAGCTCAGATATGGCGAAAACTTAATTTGAGCACTCAGCTTGAAAACTCGTTATTTTTTAATTACGTGGCTCAGAGCCTGAGCCACGTAATTAAAAACACAAATTTCCTATACCATATAACTCGCATGACTTCATGTATTCAATCGTCTACTCATGATCTTTTATACGACTTTATGTGACTAAAAATAGACAATTACTCAACACGGAATAGCCAATATAGCAACCACATTTTCACATCGTAAAGGGGATACGGATGTGCAAACAACAAAAGGCTATCGCATCAGTGTTCGGGATCTTCGTTAGGGGTGTGTGACGAGCATACCGTCGAAATAGCCCACTCCCTATCAGCAAACTGCTCATTTAGGGCGCCCTTACCCGCTATCCATACGAACCAACTGCCATCACGATTTGGGCTAACATACCCCAAATATAGCCCTTCTTTATTATATATTTTAATATCTGCTCCATTATCAGATACCGCAAGGGAGCAGCTGTCAGAAGCCGATGCAAAGCTCGTTGTACATAAAGTGAGTACCATTGCCAAGATTATATTCTTCATTACGCTCCTCAATTCACCGTTAAGACAACCGGAATTTCTCTAACAATCGCGACTTGATCGGCGTTGATCAATAATCTAAAAACAATCGTATGACTTTTCTCGTCATCAAAGTCGCCCTTACTGAAGGTGACATCAAAGCGAATGGTATCACCAGGATTTACATTTTCGATCGGCGTACCTGACAGTGCCAAAGGCATATCTGTTGGCCTTATACTTTTTATGGTATTTGCAAAGTCACCGACAGCAACCATAGATACCGTAATATTGCTTTCTATGCTGTTCACGGCAGAGAGTATCGCGTCAACAATCTCATCACTGTTGCGAGATAGGCTAAAAGACTCGCCGCCCGTATCATTTGCAATACGTACAACATCCTCAACCTCACCTCCTGACTGCAAACCAAACACCCTTAACCCACGAGAGCGCAACGTTGACAGCGTTTCAGTGTAGCCTGCGCCCGGATAACTGACATTGTCATCGGAATTGTGAAACATCGCATCAGTTGCTAAAAATATGATGGGCAGGGCCCCCGAACGCCAGCCGACAACGCTTTTCGATGTTTGATATAACGCTTCAAGTTGGCTTTCAGGAAAGTCGCTACCGCCTAGAGTTGCTAAATTATTTAAGGCTGCCGTAACTAAGGAATAATCACTGGTTAACGCCTGATCGAGACGATATTCATAATCTTTTTCGGTTCCATATGGCGCTATCGGGAAGTCACTGAAGCTTGATAAACCGATATGAACGTTTTTACCCGCGCTTGCGAACGCTTGCATTAGATCGTTGGCTTTACTTCGAAACGTTGCAATATCATCATCATAGCTCCCCGACACATCAACAACAAACACCACGTCAACCATATCAAACACACTGGTATCACTTGGGAAGGTTATCTCCACCGTTTGCGTGATTTCATCAATGTCGAGAGGAACCGAAACAGATAATGGCGTATCTTTACTGATTTCAACACTTTCTAAACTATCGATCGCTGCTTGAATTGCGCCTTCAACATTAAGTCTTGCCCCCTGATTGACATGGATTTCATTTTCTTGGGCCGTTAAAGAACGAGTGAATACCGTACTTTGATCATCAGTTAAGGTTACCTTGTTGGTTATCGGCAACGCCGACTGGCGCAGCAAATTTTTAATTTGACCAGGTATCAGGTTGGGGTTTATCGATTGCATTAACGCAACGGTTGCTGTGACCAAAGGAGCAGCATAAGACGTGCCTTGAATCTCAACTAGCGAACTATTTTCAAAGCCTACAATCGTGCCACTTGCTGCGATATCTACGTTGCTACCAAAATTCGAGTAACTCGAACGCTTAACATCAGCGACGACACTGCTATCAAAACAAGAATCCGTAAAACTGGTTGCCTCTGCATCATCTTCCGCTAGCGCATCAGTATAGTTTCCACCAGCACTATGCGCGCCCACCACAATCAACTGTTCACTGGTAAATGACGAAGGAATACGGTTGAGTTGATCACCAGAATCGGTAGCTCCATTCCCAGCTGAACTGACGATGACCACGTGCGGGTGATCTTTTTCTAACACCGCAAAAAAATTATTTAAGGCTATGTTATACGAATCGAATTGGACTTGGTTAACAATATTATTTCGAACAAATGCACCACTACATGTCAGTGGCCCATCACTGATTTCATCAATCGAAATAGCTCCGTCGCTGTTGATGTCTTCAGCGACCTGACGGTGAATGCCCCAACTCCAGTTTATAACCGTCGCACCGTTTTTAATCATTTCTAGGGTGCTGTTAAACGGGTCGCCACCTTGAATTTGAACATTGACCCCACCATGATGTTTTGCCACTGCCGCGACAAGTCCCGCATTACCCGCATCGCCGAGCTGGCCAATCATAATACCCGCAACATTACTGCCATGATTACCTATTTCAGGGCTACCCACAGAACTTGGCTGCTGAACACTATACACCGTAATATTTGACAAATCTGTGCGATTATTTTTTGTGTAACGTGAAAAATCAGGCAAGGTGAAGTCAATACCCTGCTCTCTAACACCAATGGCTGCAAAGTAAGGTAATATTTTTGCTGCTTCATAACCAACTTTTTCCGCATACAGCGTGGCTCCTTCCTCTACTCTGTTTCTATCTCGCTGCTCAGCAATGTCGGGGTCTTTACTCCAATCGATGGCATCAGGTTGCAATACATTCTCTATTCGCACATTGTCTACGGTTGGATCAGCCAATAACGTTTGCCTTAATGCCATTATTTCATCGATTGTGGTCGCATTAGTTGAAATTTGCCAATACCTTAAGGGGGAATACATGCCGATGATGTTACCGTTAACTAACGATGCAAGCCTTTCTGCGGTTGCCAATGTGTTATGCTCTGGCAATAACGTCACTATGAGGTATTCTAATACATACAAAGTCCCCGCGGCATCACTAACAACCGCTGCTGGGTCATACTTAACAAGGCCGTCATTTGTTGCACTAAAGAACACATCATTGGATACCGAAGCACCATCTTTGACATTCAGTGGCCCAGACGTCATGCTTGTCGTCACCGTAAATTCAAGTACATTCGAGTCGATTAAATCAGGCGTTATTACCTCACCTGATAAAGTAATTTTAGTATCGGCTGACACCTTGTCATTCACAACAATGGTAATCTTTTCACCAACCGTACCGAATTCTGGCGATATCGAAGTAATAAAAAATGTCTTTAAATTATTCACACTGACGTTAACACTATCCGAGGCGCTGGCGCCGTCATTGTCAGTGACGGTTAAACGAAACGTCAATAGCTCTTGTGACACCACTTCTGGGGCCGCAAATGTAGGTTGGGCAATGGTATCATCGGAAAGAGTAACCAAATTACCAGCAGTCTGAGTCCACTGATAGGAACGAATAGAGCCATCCAAATCATTGCCCGCTCCCATCAGTGTAACCTTGGTATTTTCATTTACAACTTGGTCCAAACCGGCGTCCGCTGTAGGTAATTTATTGATGTGTAAAATAGAAATATCGACATTATCTGATGCAACGCCTCCGTCATTATCGGTTACTGTTAATGTGAATGATAATGTTTCGTTCGCAACAACATCTGGCGCGGTAAACGTGATATTTGCAGAGGTTGTATCCGACAACAACACCGATGTCCCGGATACCTGTTGCCAGAGATAGCTGGCAATGGCGCCATCTTCATCTGTACCGACTCCGGACAGTGAAACGACAGTATTTTCATCAACGACTTGATCGTCACCCGCATTCGCCGTCGGTAATTGATTGACCTGGCGAACGAAAACATTAATTGTATCCGACGCCGTAGCGCCATCATTATCGGTAACAGTTAAACTAAATGTTAAGGTTTCGTCCGCTGATACATCTGGCGCAGTGAAACTTGAGGACGCATTCGTGTTATCAGATAACGCCACAGAGGTACCCGCAGTCTGGGTCCAGCTGTAACTCGAAATAGAGCCATCTTCATCTGAAGCTGTGCCAGACAAAGATACTGATGCGTTTTCAGTGACAGTTTGATCAACTCCTGCGTTTACGGTAGGCGCTTTATTTGTTTGCCCACCGCCACCAGATCCCCCTCCGGAACCACCGCCAGAGCCCTCGTCCCCCCCTCCACCTCCACAAGCAGACAAAGAGAGTACGAGCCATAATGACACAAGCCATTTCGTGCGTTTGAATTTAAACCCAGTCATCCTATTCCTTTGTTACTATTAGTAAGAATTTTAGGAACACCAACACTCAAATTCTTTTGTATGTCTATAAATTTAAGGACAAATTTCTGATCATGTCCATTTTCTATAGGCAACTCGACTGGTTAAAGAGAGGTATTTGTAATACCGCTACCAACGATTAAGTAGCAAGTCATTAAAACGCTAAGAGCTCGATTATATAAGGCCTTGATAGACAACACCTTGTTCATGAAATGTCAAAAAATGTTACTTTTGAAATATCTCATTACCATTTACAGCGTTCTATTTTTAACGTAAAAACGCTATAACTTTTAATACGTTACGATCAGAATACAAAATCCCATCATGTGAATGATTAAATTTTTATAAACGGATATAAAAAAAGACCTTGTCACATCAAACTTTAATGTGAAAAGGCCCTTTCTATAACATTAATTTATTTACAATATCTTGATTCTGCCGCTATGTATGTACTTCTGGCTTTGCCGCTGCCACAGCTTCTGGTTGTTTTTTTAGTGACATTCGCAATACAACAAAACCAATAACACCGGATAACAGTGAGCCGACGATGATACCTAACCGCTCATCGAACAGCTTGGTAAAGTTAACCGAATCAAATGACAACGACCCAATGAATAAACTCATGGTAAAACCAATCCCACACAAGGCAGACGTCCCATAAAGTACTTTGTAATTCATGCCGTTAGGAAGTTCGGTTAATTTCATCTTGACCGCCAACCAGCAAAAGCCAAAAACCCCAACTTGCTTACCAATAAGCAAACCTAAGGCAATACCGATTGGCACTGGGTGTAATACATTATCCATGGTTATCCCGGTTAAATTTAATCCTGCATTGGCAAAGGCGAATACGGGTAAAACAAAGAATGCCACAACCGAATGTAAATCATGCTCCAATGACTTTAATGGCGAATAATTGGGTCTTGTATTCGATTTTAGAGGAATAAACAGCGCCAGTAACACGCCGGCTAAGGTCGCATGAACACCCGATTTTAACATCGAAACCCACATAATAAGCCCAATCACAATATACAAGCTACGTGCTTCCACTTTACGGTTATTAAGCAACGCTAAAATCGGTACACAGGCTGCGACAATCATTAAGCTGGTCATTGAAATATCGTCGGTATAAAACGCTGCAATAATAATAATGGCGCCAATATCGTCGAATATAGCCAACGAGGTTAAAAATATCTTTACCGTTGCTGGTACACGAGAGCCAAGTAATGACAACACACCTAATGCAAAGGCGATATCGGTTGCCGCTGGTATTGCCCACCCTTGAACGGCTTGCGGATCATCGTAGTTAAAATACACATACACCAGCGCAGGTACCAACATACCACCTATGGCGCCAACCCCTGGCAGAATAATATTTTTTTTATCAGACAGCTCGCCTTCAACAAGTTCGCGCTTTAATTCTAAACCTACAAGGAAGAAGAAAATCGCCATCAAACCATCATTAATCCATAGCAATAACGGTTTCGCGACTTCCAATGGACCAACCCGAACCTCAACCGGGGTATTCAAAAACAAATCATAATAGGTGGACAAGGCGGTATTGGCACAAATCATCGCCAATATAGCGGCTAGCATAAGAATAATACCACCAGCAGATTCCAGTTTGAAAAAACCGGTTATGTAGTTCTGTTCTGTTTTCATAGAGCTCCGAAATGATTATTAGCAGTGATTTATGTTGCCACAATCACCTTATTTTTCTCTGTTATAAAAGATTTGATATTAAAAATCAAAGCAATGCCGCATTGTTTGCACGAAATACGAACAACTATGTCACATAAAATAACATTATTAACATATTCATAAAGAACTCAAACGAATACAATAGCGCTGATTTAGTGACTCCGTCACCTCAATTCACTTGGCATCGTAATACCAAGTAGCAGAGGAACTTGCTTTTGTCGGACAGGCAAGCTACGACGTACGATGAATGTCCTGACATGCCCTATTGCTTTGTGCAATATATTTAGTTATCGAGATATAAAATGTTTGCTGATATAGTCGGCATGATTGGTACCGTACTTACCGTCGCCGCGTTTTTCTTAAACCAAGTTGATCGCATTGACCCTAAAGGTCTTCCGTACAATATAATGAATTTAGTTGGTGCAATTTTATTGCTGATCAGCTTATCTATTCACTTCAACTTAGCCAGCTTTGTGATTGAAGTGTTCTGGATATTCGCCACCATCGTTGGGTTATATCGCTACCATCAACGTAATAAGCGCATTAAAGAGTTGCAAATGCAAGCAGATAGCTTGCCGTATATCTAACGGCAAGTAGCCGCTAGGGCTTGGTTAAAACGCTCAAGCCCTTGCTCTAGATCATCAATTAAGTCTTCGACGTCTTCTAAGCCAACATGTAAACGGACCAGCGTAACATTTTTTGGCCACGTTGTCGCCGTGCGCATAGTATCAATATGGCTATTGGCAAGAATTAAGCTTTCATATCCTCCCCAAGAAAAACCCATTTTAAAATGTTGCATGTGATCAAGCATTGCCGCTATGGCTGTGGGATCAGAGTCTTTCAAGACAAACGAGAATAAACCATTGCCCCCCAAGTAATCGCGCTTAAAAAATTCATGCCCTGGACTCGATGCGAGCATGGGATGCAGCACCGTTTCGACCTCATCCCGTTTTTGTAGCCACTTAGCCACCTGCAACCCTGCCTGTTGATGCTGTTTCAAGCGCACGCCGAGTGTTCGTATTCCTCGCATCGCCAAATAGATATCATCCGGCGATGCACATTGTCCGAGCAAATAGGAATGTTCGCGTAAGGTCGGCCAGCATTTTTCATTCGCTGTTGCCGTGCCTAACATACAATCTGAATGACCAACTATGTATTTCGTTGCTGCTTGCACTGAAACATCAACGCCATAATCAAACGGTTGAAAATGAAGTGGCGATGCCCAGGTGTTGTCCATGATGACGGTAATATCAGGGTTACACTGTTTAGCCGCAGAGCAAATTCCTGGCACATCTTGCACTTCCATCGTTAATGAGCCAGGTGACTCTAAAAATATCACCTTAGTATTGTCTCGAATAAGCGTCGATATGTCAGCACCAATCATCGGATCGTAAAACGTCACTTCGATACCTAGATTAGCTAAGGTCTTGCTACAAAAGTCACGAGTTGGCTCATAGACATTATCAACCATTAACAAGTGATCGCCATTTTTTACAAACGCTAAAATCGCGCTAGTAATTGCTGCCGTGCCACAAGGGTAAACATAACAGCCCGCTCCCCCTTCGAGCTCACACATTGCTTCTTGAAAAGCAAACGTTGTAGGGGTGCCACGACGCCCGTAAAAAGGTACTCGCTCAGCACGTTTTGCAGTCGCTTGTTTCATCTCGCGAACACTATCAAACACCACCGTTGATGCACGATATACTGGAGGATTGACCATACCTTGCGTCCACTGTTTGCTACGCCCCGCGCTGACAATCTTAGTATCTTTTTTCATAGTCATTTATCCCCAAAACAAACACTGATAATTATACGTGAGCTTTTGATTCACAATAATTGGCAATCTAGCCATCTAAACAACTCTTATTTTTATACCGAACATCATAGTAAAAAGCACGAATTTTTATTGTTTATTAAATAGAGGGGTTATTTCACGTTAACATTTGACGTTCAAAATAGCTGGATATGGCAACCTAGCAACAACCTTTACATTTGCATTGCTCTGAAGGGTTGCAGTGAAGCATTGCTAGGAAAATGCTCAATCGGCCCCCCTTTTCACGATCCTCCTATTTATCGGAACATCCCACGGTAACAGCCAAGTCATACGTCAGTGTTGGTCATTTCCTACACCTGAGCAAGGTGCCTCGATTACGTGATGACGAACCACCGTGAACTAAAATAGAGACATTTGCTCATCAACAATTTGCGCAAATTGTTTACCAACAAACGGTAAAATACCATCAGCGACAGCACCTAACTGGCGTTGAATATACAGGGGGTAATCAATCGCCGCGTCAATGTGTTCTATTGCTTGGGGTCCATCAACCGTGTACACATATTCAATCCAGGTGCGCTGTTGATAGCGAAGTGGCTTCCCTAAAGTGGCATTTTTATCATCGGCATGACGCGCTGCTTTAACATGTGGTGGCACATTTTTTTGATATTGGGCTAATTCTCGCCTGATCCGCTTGCGATAAACCAAGTTTTTGTCAAAGTCACCTCGTAAGGTTTTTTCCACAATATCTCGAATATACTCTTCAACAGCTTCCCCTTTAAACACCTTCATATAAAGCGCTTGCTGGAAATCTTTCGCCAATTGCGTCCAATCGGTACGGACGGACTCTAAACCTTTGAAAATCAAGCGTTCATTATCACCTCGGCCGACAAGGCCGGCATATCGTTTTTTCGTGCCAATATCTTGGCCTCGCACCGTCGGCATCAAAAATTGATGAAAATGAGTTTCAAACTCAATTTCTAGTTTGGAAGTGATACTATAGTGCTCTTGCAAATGCGACGTCATTTTATCGTTTATTAAGGCCATCATCTGTTCGCCAATATCCATACTTTCGGCATCACTTTTATCATCGCCGGCATGAACAAATATCGAATCGGTATCGCCATAAATCACGTTATAGCCCAGTACTTCAATCCATTGTTTGGTGAGTAACAATAATTGATGTGAACGTTTAGTAATAGAGCCCGATAGACGCGGATCGAAAAATCGACACCCAGTTGATCCTAACACCCCATAAAAACTATTCATGATGATTTTTATGGCTTGTGACAATGGCGCATTATTGTCAGCTTTGGCTTTATCACGTTCCTGCCACAGGGTTTCGATGATTTTTGGTAAAAAATGTTTATCTCGTGAGAAATACGCGCCATCAAAGCCGGGGATCGGTGAATAGCTTGCCACATCTGACATCATCTTTGACGCGTGAGTCAAATCGATGGAGTCCTTATCCACCATTAACTCATTACCAGGGTCACTATTCGTCTTTACATGCTCTTTTATGCCTTCGATCATCCCCATCGGATCAATCTTAAAGGTGCGAATAATACTTGGATACAAGCTTTTAAAATCAAGTACCAGGACATTTTTATAGAGCCCAGGAATTGAGTCCATAACAAAACCACCTGGTGAGACCAAATCACTCTCACCATCCCCCATATTTGGCGCCACATAGCCAGCCCGGTGCAGTTTGGGTAAATAAAGGTTGGTAAATGCCGCCACACTGCCACCAATCCGATTAAGCTCAAGTCCGGTTAATTGAGTGCGTAAAATAGCGTATTGCAGTAGTTGTGTCTTTTCAAAAATAAGCCACACTAAACGACAATCTTCAAGGTTATATTCCGCAAGCGCTTGCTTTTGATATAAGAATTTCCGAGTGATTTCCGCCATGCGGTTATCGACATCATCAATCGCCTTACCAAGCCCTAGCAGTGATTGGGCGACATTTTCAAGCGCGAAACTTGCAAAGCTATAGGTGGCCGACTTAAGCATATCAATGCCGTCAATGACCACACGCCCTGCAATATCCATAAATGATTGTTCAGGGCTTAATCGATTTTGTCGCCAATGCGGCGCACTGCCATCACGTCCAATCGCAAACTTAATGTTATTTAAATCAAAGCGACGTTGTAATACCTTAAAGTCAAAATTAATGACGTTCCAACCAATCATGACATCGGGATCGAGCTCACTTATCAGACCAATAAAGCGCATTAGCAGACTGTATTCATCGTCAAGCCATTCTATGTAATCGCTAGCATCGGCTTCTTTCTCGCCAATCATCAATACTTTTTCAATATTGGCACCGTCAGCTGTTTGACCATAGAAACCAATAGAGTACAACTCACCGTCAAACGCGCATTCAATATCTATTGAAAGCATCAATAGCGAGGGTTTATAGTTTGCACGGCGCATCTTAGCTTTTGTTATTCGTGAAAAGCCATGAGCAACGCTTGCAAAACCGGTAAATTCACATCCACCATTAATAAAGCGCTCCATAACATAGCGATCTTCAGGACGGATATCGTCCTCATAACATTTTATCGACGCCTGGCTCAGTATGTCCCGAGCACGAAAAAAACTGGTCAGAGTCTTGAAATACAGTGCGTAGACAGGCTGTTCAGAGAATGTGCTCATCGGTACGGCTTTATCTTTAACGGCAATGTTGGCATTAAGCAAATATTGGCGAGCATTATCAATGCTGACCGACTCGACAAAAAATACCGCCTGTTGATCAGCAATAACAAGCTCAACGGGTCCTATATCGGTTTGTAACCAATAGGTAAGTTGTAATGCCCCGTTAACGTCTCGGGCTTGGCGAGTGAGTACAAAACCTTTTTCGATGCGTGACTGCATTTTGGCTCGAATTAAAATAAAAACCTGTTAATATATACAGCACATGGTAACGGTTTATGGCGATAAAAAAAAGCGCCGCGGAAATTGAAGTTGTATGTTAGGTGAAAAAACCAAGGAAACCATTCGCAGCGCCTATAAAAATATTGGCAAAAGTCTGGAAAATTTTAGTCCTCGTAAAGAGCAGGCATACCTGATTGCTGAAATTGCAAAAACGTTGGCCGGTGAATACAGTAAAGATACCCGTCACATCGTCATTGAAGCCGGCACGGGGACAGGTAAATCGTTAGCATACTGCCTGGGTACCATACCGCTTGCGTTGAAACGCAAAAAAAAGGTCATCATCTCCAGTGCAACCGTTGCTCTTCAAGAGCAGCTGGTTGATAAAGACTTGCCTTTCATTTTGAAACACGCAGGTATCAGCTTTAACTATTGCTTGGTTAAAGGACGTCAACGTTATGTCTGTAGACAAAAACTGGCACTCGCCAATCATGGCAATGCTGATGACGAGGACATAAGCCAAACCGTCATGTTTGAGCAAAAGCCCAATAAACAAGACATCAACCTATTAAGGCGTTTAGACAAAGCCCTTAATGAGGGTAAGTGGCAAGGCGACCGCGATACCTGGCCAACGCCTATTCCAAATCATATTTGGCAACATATTCAGTGTGATAAACACAGTTGCTTGCGCCACTTACCAGAGCACAGTCATTGTCCGTTTCATAAAGCTCGTGAACTTATGGATGTTGCCGATGTATTAGTGGTCAATCACAGTTTGTTATTAGCCGACCTTGAATTAGGTGGGGGAAAAATTCTGACTGATCCTGAAGACAGCATCTACGTGATAGATGAGGCACATCATTTACCTGATATAACCCGGGATCATGCGTCAGCCATGGCAACCGTGAAAGGCGCCATTGAGTGGCTCCAGCGTGTCGCCGTCACCAGCGATAAAATCAATAAACTATGTAGCTCGGATCGTAGCATATCACCGAGCATCAAACTGGCGGACTTTTCGGATGAGATGATCGCTGATTTACGAAAAGTAAATGAATTTTTTGACGCCAACCAAAACCTATTTTTTGCCCAAGACAGTCAATACCGCTTTGAAAATGGCGTCATTCCCGATGAGCTAAGACATATTGCTGATGATATTCAAACCGTAGCGCATAAAGCACTGGCTGAAATAAACAAACTCTATAATTTGTTGCTTGAGGAAGTCAAAGACGGCAATGTGCAAATGCACAAAGCCGAGCCGTTACTCGGTGAAGCGGGTTTTGAAATTCAGCGCTTAGAAAACTTAGAGAAAATTTGGCAAATGTACGCCAAGCAAGACTCAGATAAAGGGGCGCCGTTAGCACGCTGGATTGAGAAAACCAGCGGTAAGCGCGATGACTATTTAGTCAGTGCTTCCCCCATTGACGTCGGGTTTATGTTACAAGATGCCTTATGGAATAAATGCGATGGTGCAGTGTTATGCTCAGCAACGATTTGCGCGCTGAACTCCTTTGAACATTTTCGCCGTCAAGCTGGCCTTGGCATCAACGATGGTACCCAATACAAGAAGTTAAATTCACCGTTTAATTATCAAGAAAATGCCGTATTGTTTATCCCTAAAATGCAATATGAGCCAACCGCTAGCGATGCATTCACCCAAGAGCTGATCAGTAAACTGCCTAAACTGCTGCGTGAAAAACAAGGCAACCTAGTACTATTTTCATCTTACTGGCAAATGCAGCAGGTTGTCGACGCGCTGAGAAAAAAGAAAAAGTATCAAGATATTTTGGTCCAAGGTGAAGAATCACGACAGCAAATCATTGATACCCATAAGGCCCGCTGTAATAAAGGCGAAACAAGTATTGTTTTTGGCAGTCAAAGTTTCAGTGAAGGGTTGGACTTACCGGGTAAATACTTAACCAACTTGATCATTACAAAATTGCCATTTGCCGTACCAACCTCGCCCGTTGAACAGGCTCAAGCGGAATACATAAAACTCAAAGGTGGTAACCCGTTTATGCAAATTGCTGTACCTGATGCATCAAAAAAATTGGTGCAGTCTTGTGGGCGCTTACTGCGTAATGAAAAAGATACCGGTATGATCACCATTTTAGATCGACGCTTAGTGACCAAGCGTTATGGCAAAGAATTGATTAACTCACTGCCCCCTTACCGCTTAAATATTGAGGCGTGAGTTTACCTCGAACGCTTACCGATACATATCTGATTTATCATAATAAAAACACGTAGTGCTGTCTGTACGAGCTCATGTTTGCTGACAAGCATGAGCTAGCGTAGACGCAAATACCAGCTATAGGACGTGGCTCACCATTTTCGCGCTGATTAGCATAACAAAAACAGCAAAGACTTTGCGTAGCGTATTTATCGGTAAACTGTGTGCCAATTTCACGCCCACCGGTGCGGTGAGATAACTGGTAAACGATAATACGATCACAGCGGGCCAATAGACAAAGCCCCAATGATTATCAAGGTTAATCGTCACCGGCCAGCCATTAACGATATAGCCTAAAGTACCAGCTAAGGCGATAGGAAATCCGCAGGCCGCTGAAGTACCAATCGCTTGCTTGATATCAACATTACGATTAGCAAGATATGGTACGGTTAACGTCCCCCCCCCAATGGAAACAAGTGACGAAATAGCACCAATGCCCGCTCCAGCAGAAAACAATGAGCGCCTAGAGCCCAGTTGTTTTGACTCAACAACGGGTTTATTGATAAATAAATTAATGGCAACGTACGCCATAAACAGAGCGAAAAATACCGCTAAATATATCGGCTTGCTGTAAGCGGCGATATAGGTGGCAAAGAACGCACCTAATAAAATCCCCGGCACCATTGATTTCACGACCGGCCAGAGTACACCTTGTCGTCTATGATGTGCTTTCAAACTTGATATTGACGTCACTATGATACATGCCATCGACGTACCAAGCGCTAAATGAACAATGTGCTCGCTACTCACGCCCATCATAACAAAAATGCTGGTCAGCATCGGTACCATAATGGCACCGCCGCCAATGCCAAGTAATCCAGCAAGCACACCCGTAACCGAGCCGAGTAATAACAGTAAAACGACAATTTCTAACGTCACAGGTGGATATCCTTATCGTTGCAAATGTGCTGACAATACGTTGAGCTATATAAACCCTGATTGGATTAGCCGATATTACTCAATACCAATGTATTTGTGAACTTGAATCGACAAACGCCAGTTATTGGCAATGCACGTATCAATGGCAAGTTTCGTCGCTCGCTCTTTTTGACTGATTGGTTGAAGATAAACTTGAGTATTTTCTACGTTATGCTCTTTTATCAACGCTTTTAAATCATTAACGTGTTGCTCTGTTGCTACTGGATGCTTAATTTCATTGGCGCGTTGCATCGCGCTTGCAAGCACCTCATAGCCTCCACGCATATTCACTTTGGGAGATACCGTTACCCAACATGCGTCGGTTGTGTTAATTTCAAAGGTCCCCGATGTTTCAATTTGTGTCGAGTAACCTTGGCGCTCAAATAAAGTGCACAACGGTGTTAAGTCATACATCGCTGGCTCGCCACCGGTAATAACAATATGACGTGCATGATAACCTTGATCTTGTACGGTCTGGAGAATATCCTCGCTCGTCATTGCCACCCACTCTTCCGTCTCTGATGATTTATTAAGCACCGTTTGAGCAGAGACTTGTTTGTCAAGATCAATTTCCCAGGTATGCTTAGTATCACACCAACTACACCCTACGGGGCAGCCTTGTAAGCGAATAAAAATAGACGGCTGCCCAGTAAACGAGCCTTCACCCTGAATGGTTTCAAATAATTCATTGATTTTATAAACAGTCATAATATGTTTTTCAAAAATGGGACATTTCGAGTAAAATTATGCTTTTAGCAGAACTTTTTTGCAGATGTCGGTCAGTATACCTTATCTGCGACTAAGTTGATTAACTATTTCATCAAAATGCTTACTAAGCAAAAGGCGTAATTATGTCAGACACTCCTTCAAACAACGTAGTGGTCATTTATTCAGGCGGGATGGACTCGTTTACCGTTCTTAACAGGGCTTTAGAAGACGGTAAAAATGTCTACGCACTAACTTTTGATTATGGACAAAAGCACGTTAAAGAAATTGAATACGCACGGAATGTCTGTAATGAACTAAACATAGAGCACAAAGTCATTGATATTACTGCGATCAACCAATTGCTTGCCGGATCGTCACTTACCGATAGCATTGATATCCCGGAAGGTCATTACGAAGAAGAGTCGATGAAATCGACTGTAGTACCCAATCGCAATATGATCCTATTGTCGCTTGCAGTTGGCTATGCCGTTTCCGTTGGTGCATCACAAGTATACTACGGCGCCCATTCAGGTGATCATGCGATATACCCAGATTGTCGACCTGAGTTCGTTGAAAAAATGAATGACGTGTGCCAAATAGCCAATTACGAGCCAGTAACAATCCATAGTCCATACCTGCTCCAATCAAAAATTGAGATTTTAACGGACGGTCTGCGCATGGGCTTAGATTATAGTAAAACGTGGACGTGTTATAACGGTCGTGAAAAAGCCTGTGGTAAGTGTGGGGCGTGTCAAGAGCGTCTCGAGGCGTTCAGCGAAAATAATCAAACCGATCCGCTCGCTTACGAATAGTCATTAGCTGGCATTGTTAGACCCATAGACACAGTGCCCGCGAAAAGCGATAACTGTGTCTGGTTGGATTTTAACCCTCTCCTCAATAATCCTCTATGAGACGATATGGTTTTTACGTATTGGGCAATGCTAATGCAATGGACTCAGTGATATCTGCCGTTAATGACCAACGGTATCTTTACCTTCACCACCAAAGTGAGTTGCTAAGTAACCAATAATAAAACCGATAATCGCCCCTTCCAGCGTCAACCAAAACGGTGAAGAAAACAAACCGGCTTCATCAAACACCGCTAACAGTAGGGCTTGCATCGTATCATAAGCAAAAAACACTAAGACAAAATTCATCCACGCGCCAATTAACGGTGCCCTAAACCACCATGGCATAGGCAGTTTTAAAATAGGATGATAGGTAAATACACCAAACACGCCAATGATAGCGCCTACCGTCGTATACCAAAACAACAGCCCCCATCGCAACAATTCATTTGCATCGGGTAAGAAATACGGTAAACAAAAAAAGCCGACTAAACCAAACAAAAATCCGAGAAACTTACCTATGGCAATGCGTGTCATTAATGATGGCGTAGTAAACATCATTTAAGTCTCCTATTGGCTTGTCACGTTAACGAGTAAGTCCATTGATATACAACATAAATACACAGTATGTGTTAAGCATAAGAGGAAAATACGTTATCGCCAATGATGGCCTTATAAAATCATTGCACCATGCATCGCAAAACCCCCTATTGCGACAAAGAACAGCCACTGAAATAACTTAAGCAACGGTTTTTCTAATCCGGATCTCAAGGCGATGATGATCTGCCAAAGTGCAAACGCTAAGTAATTACTCGCAATGAACGTTGCCAGAACTTTACCGCTTGCCACGGAAATAACTCCGAATCCAGCGAGTAGCAATACAAGTGTTGACAATAACAGAAAAACCGATACGTAATGAAACACGCAATGCATCACATGCTTAGCAACGGTTGGCACATTCGCCGTTAACATTGGCGTTAAAAACTGTTTTTTCCCCACAGTAAAATGGCCAACAACCGTAAATAACGCTAACATCCCAGATAATACAAACCATAGATTCATCAGATCTTCTCCAATTGAGTCAAGATAGATGGGTAATGCCCAACGATATTTAGCGTAAATTCCAGTCCTTGGCAGGAACCGTGTAGACACGCTTTATTTCTACAACCTCTACACGGTAGGAGTCATACCACCGGTCTTGGCCATTGTGTTGTGCTAACCAATGTTGGGGATCATTCTTCCAATGTTTTATTGATTGTTCATTCGGCCAATAAGAAATGGCTATTTCTTTCATACCATCACTTAATGCAACAAAATCTAAGCAACCATATTTTGTCATCGCCAGATCCCGCATTATCGCCACAGTTGAATGATATTCATCATCCAAAACGGCCGTTGTCGCAGTAAAAATAACCGCATACATCGTTGCTACCCCTTTTCGATAATAACAGCTATGCCACCAAGTAAGATTTTAAAGATATATTGTTTTTCGACATCATTTGTTTTTTTTAAACACACCTAGCCAAAACGCCAATTCAAACACCCCACCAACAACAGTAAATATCAACATGCCCTTTCGACTACCAACAAGGTAAAAAGCAAGCGCAACAACGAATAAAACGACCAAAATAAGCCAACGGGTAACATTACTCATCATCATATTCCTATAAGTATAGATTTACTTCTCTGCTACTGGGACTCAGGTTATCAATAACACAGCGCTAACGTCGCTCATTCATCATGGTTGGTGATGCAGTGAACTACCCATCGACGCCACTACGTGTCGATCAATGGGCTTCAACAGTCTAGCTTTTAAAGCTAGGCTGCTTCATTTTTCTCAGTTCCAACAGCAAACTCCGATAGCTCGAAGACTTTCACTTTACTAGCTGATTTCTGCTGAGACGTGGGTCTTACCCTAGCGACGATTCCAGCCGCAATTAAGTCAGTTTCACCTGTTTTGGCTATGCTTTTAGCCGCTGATAGGTCACGGCTTTGGTGGGTTCCGCAAGTCACACAGGTGAAATATCTTTCGCCCAATGTTAAAACATGGTGCTGACCGCATTCCGCGCAAATCCCAGTGGATTTCTCGAATCGACCTATTTCGTGATACAACTTGCCTTCTAACTCTGCTTTATATTTCGTAAGCTGAGTTATCAAGCCCATCACATTGTCGGCCACCATGTAACCATTGAACTTCTGCATCGCCTTAACGTTTAAATCTTCAAAACACGCAATATCATTTTCATTGATTATCTGTCGTGATACTTTGTGCGCAAAGTCGAGTCTTTGACTTGCGATTTTACCGTGTAATTTATTGATGCGTTGCTTGGTTTTGTGCCAGCGATTTGAGCCTTTAATCCGGCGTGCAAGCTGACGTTGTAGTTGATTTTGCTTATCTATCGATTGCTTTAAAAACTTCGGGTTGTCGGCCACATATCCGTTCGAACCGACAACTGTTTGTTTCGAGTTGATATCAAAACCCGTGATGGTCTTTAAAACTCGCAGCGCTGTTTTGCACTCAACTTCCTGAGTGATGCTACATTCCCATTTACCGTGGCGGTATTGAACTGTGACAGTTTTAATTTTGCTCGCTAGTTCACGATGCAAAACGATTGGCACCTTGCCAACTTTAGGGATGCTGATTGTGCCATCCTCAATGCGGATGCAGTTTGAATTGTTGACAGCACGAAACGAGTCATTGTGAAGTTTTTTCTTTTTGTAAGATATTTTATGCTTTGGAAATCGTTGCAAACGCTTCTTTGAAAATGCGCTCTTTAATGCCACCTCCAAGTCACGTGCAACTTGTTGTCCTGCCGCGGAGTCAAACGCTTTAATCCAAGAAAACTCTTCGAATGGCTTTAACTCTTTGAGTAATGAGGCCATGTCTTTATAAAATAGAAAGGTTTTGTCGTACTCATATCGGCGGATATTCTCAGATAACAGCAAGTTCCAAATCCCACGTGCTGTCGCGCCAAACTCAACGAGTTTAACTTCCTGCTCCAGCGTAGGGTTAAGCCTATAGTTGTATCTAAGCGTCTTTTTCATATACTGTATAAGATACTGTGTATGGCGAGGTTGTCAAGATGGAATATGAAACAAAGTCACACTGTAAATATCTAATAGCGTTACATTTAATCTTAGTTGTGAAGTATAGAAAAAAATTACTGCAAGGTGATTTAGGTGAATTTGTAAAACAAAAATATCTGAACTTGAAGCGCGTTCAGAGTTTAATATTGAAGAGTTCGAGGTGGACAAAGATCATATACACATATTGTTGACGATATCGCCCACCATCTGCGTTGCGAGTTACGTTCGCAGGATCAAACAATCGACGACGCAAAGCCTATGGTCGAAATTTAAGTGGTTAAAAAAGCAATTCTGGATTGAAAAAACATTTTGGTCTGACGGGTATTTTGTTTGCTCTGTTGGTAATGCATCTGCTGATACAATTAGAAAATACATTCAAGAGCAAGGTTAGCCATTCCGATTCATCCCATCGACGCCGCTACGCGTCGATCAATGGGTTTTCTCGGAAAAATTCGATAAAACAGTTCTGCGTACAGAAACAACAAAATAAAGTATGCATGAGAATAGCGATAGGCAACCACCATGCTCATGCATTAACGTTTTAACGCCATAGGTATGAGTGAGGCGTAAGCATTATCACCTGACTATCTTTTTTTATCGAGCGCTTGCTGAATTTCATCAAGTTGCTCAGTCGTAAACGTGCCATGCTCAAGGATATTCGTTATGGCGGCCACCGGTGAACCGTTATCGGCGAACTTAACCACAAAGTTTTTATCGGCGTTAATGTGTTTTATAAATTTCTTTGCTTTTGCTGTGTCACCATCGGTGTCGATGTCTATGACCATCACATTATCAACATCGCCAAGTTGACTTGTCCAGGCAAATGCTTCACCTTCTTCACCTTGTTTAATAACGTGTTTATGCTTACCCATCAGCATCACTTTTTTACCATCGACCTCTTCAAGTACTGGCATATTCGTTAGTGTGCGGATCAGTAGATCTTGCGTCTCTTTTGATAAATCGGCTACTGCTGCACGCAACTGCTCTTCATCGTGAATAGCATCTTTGGGTATTTCAAAGTTTTGCGTATTGCCATTTTCAACAACAATGACTTGGGCATAGTCACTATTGTCATTGACTATCTCCATTTTAAGCTGAACATCATCCTTTGCATGAGTAAATGACGTCGTAAACGCCAGTGTCGCTAAAATCGACGTCAACCACTTTTTACGCGAACGGCGTTGCACATAACCGGTATTATCAGACGGTTGCGTGCTTTTACTCGCCCTATTTATTGTGTTTATAGCTCTCATCGTTTTCTCCATACTAGATATTATTCGTTAAGGGATTCGCCCTACAAGGCGCTCTCTGTTTCAATCAAAGTTCGTACCAAGTTTTACTTAGTAACTAAAACTGATCATTAATCGGCCTAACGTCAGTCACTTGGGGCTACTCGTCTAACACTATGCGAGCAAAGATTATCATCACCAAGAGCTATTCATAGGCACAATACTTTCGCAATTGCGGATAATCTATCCCCATATGGGGAAATTTACCTTTACCTAAAACGAAGCATGCTTTATATGCTATATAAGCCAATGTATTTATTAGAAAATATAAATACTAGAAAATGGCATGGATGTTGTTATATAACTAGGGTCTGTTGGCCGTTTCTGTATATTTTCACAGCAGGTTAGTGAGTGTTTTTAAAACGTAGGGCTTATGATGTGCGGTTATTCCACATGAATGAGTAATAACGCGGTAAACATTTTCAACAAACGCTGTCCTATGGATTCGTTTACAAGGCATTGTATCTTTGTTGCAGTTCGTTCGTATGAAATAACCCTACGGCGCTTACCGCACGTTGATTAAAGCTTTTTAATTCGAACAAAATTCATACCGAAAAGATCAAAATCCTCTAGGGAACACCATTAATAAGAGAGAACTATGTCGTTACAGCGTTACCTATTTTTGCTCATTTCCACGTTAATTGTGCTCTTGATTGCTAGCCAAGTCTTGCTTCTTAATTACTTGCAAAGTAATTATCAACAGCAAGTGAACACCCAAGCAAAGAAACTATCTAAGCAAGTCATCGAGTTTGCTAGCGAACGTTTTCAAGACACCAATTTTGTCATTCGCTTAAATAACGGTACGTTAACGCCCTACCAAGCGCCGGTTATAAAACTGGATATAAGTGCTGATGAAAGTCGCAAATTTATTGAGCTTAGAGAGCGAGTCCTAGCCCAACAAACGACACAGTTATCAGAGAATGAGGTCGTAATTCATACTGGCAACAGCAATGCATTGAATTTCGCCATTGGCACATCACAAACCGATACAGCAATAAAGCGAATAGACGTTTCAGAACACCAGGACTCAAATCAACGCAGTCAACCGACGTCACCAACAAAGTCGGTTTATACTGGAGCACCTCTATCGCAACAAAACCACCAATACGTTACTCAAATCGATACCGATAAGGCCAACAACTATTTTTATGTAAAACAGTTTTCGCAAGTCGTCGCGCAATTGCATCAACAAGTCGATGATCCGCTGCAGCCTCAAAACGCAACCTTTGAAACCAGTTTTGTCACATCCGTGGATAACGATGACAACGGTGTATCCCATCTCGTCAGCAATATCATATATATGCTTATCCTGTCTGCTGTTGTCGCGATAAGCTTTGCATACTGGGTAAGTGATAAATTCAATCGTCCGCTAAAAGCACTGGCAACGGGTTTTGAAAATGTCGCCAACGGTAATTATCAGCATCAAGTGACACCGCAAGGCGTTGCTGAAATACGTAAGGCCATGAACCAGTTTAACGACATGGTTCATCGTGTCGATGCGTTATCCAAAGCCCAAGTAAAACAAGAGCAGATACAACAAATTGCTGAACTTAACGAGGTATCAAAAGGCCTAGCCCATGCCTTAAGAAACCCGATACACACCATAGGCTTGAGTCTTGAGCAATTACACATCAATGACTCTGGCTCAGCAAATGACAAGCAAATGCTGTTGAATATAAAACAAAAAATAGCCCACATTAACAACACCATCAGTGCGATGTTGCGATTGACCACGACCGGTATGAGTCGAGAGCAACAAGTGCCTATAAAAGCGGTTGTACAAGACATTATCATGGAATATAAAAGTTTTGATGAAAAAGCCTTAACCTTCACTGTTGATATCGATAATCAATTACATTTACAAGGAAATGAGTCTGAAATACGCAGTATTATCCATACCGTGCTGATCAATGCGTGTGAAGCTTCCGGCAAAAACAATGTCATCGATATAAAAGCCGAAGTTAAGGACGATGATCTGAGCGTTTGGGTACAAGATCATGGTACAGGGATCAGTGACCACATCTTGGCCAATCTTTTTACGCCACATTGCACCAATAAACCTGAGGGTGCAGGAATGGGACTATATATCGCCAAACGCGCTATTGGAATTAATTATGGCGGCAACATCACCTTAAGCAATAATGCTAAAGGTTGTTTAGCGCATCTTCAGTTTATAAACACCACCACAGAGCACAAATAATGAGCATCAATGATAATCAAACCACACAAATACTCGTAGTTGAAGATGATCCCGTACAACGACAAATTATCGTAGAGCTATTGCAAGCATCTCAGTTTCAGGTTTTAAGTGCGGATAGTTGTGAGCAAGCGATGTTGCTGCTCAAGGATAATCATATCGATGTTGTCTTTTCAGATTGGAAGCTAGGTAATTTATCCGGTATTGATTTACTTAAGTTTTGTCGTAATCAACAAAGCGTTAAATTAACGCATGATCCAGGTTTTGTGATCGCAACGGCACATGGCACCATCAGTCATGCGGTCGAGGCATTACAGCTCGGTGCGGACGATTATTTGGCCAAGCCATTTCAACGCCAAGAGCTATTACTCACCATAAATAAAGCCCTTAAAGCCACACAACTTCGAGGCCAAAACAAGCACTTAAGCTCACAACTTTCAGAGCAAACGTCGTTGGTTGGCTTAGTCGGCAAAGCCAAATGCATGCAAAAAGTCTATCAGCGTATTGATCGGGTATCGCAGACTAATGCGTCAATTCTTATTCATGGCGAGACGGGGACCGGTAAAGAGCTTGCAGCTCGTGCATTGCACAGTCAATCAAATCGCTGTCATCAACCTTTTATTGCCATTAATTGTGGCGCTATTGCTGAAGATATCGCCGAAGCTGAACTATTTGGTGCTGAAAAAGGTGCATATACAGGTGCTAACGCACTAAAAATAGGCAAGTTTGAGGCTGCTCATAACGGAACCATTTTCCTTGATGAGATCGCCGAATTACCGTTAACATTGCAGGTTAAACTGCTACGATTTCTACAAGAAGGTACCATCTGCCGTCTAGGCTCACATCAAGAAATCAGTCTTGATGTCAGGGTGATCGCTGCAACCCACCGTTCTTTGAGCGAAGAAGTAAGCAAAGGTAGATTCCGAGAAGATTTGTTCTATCGTTTAAATGTGGTACCGATCACCATGCCAGCGTTGCGTGAGCGCCAAGAAGATATCCCCCTGCTGGCAGAGCACTTTATAAAACAACATGCAAAAAATCACAAATTACCAACCTTGACACTGTCACCTAATGCCATGCGTTTTCTCCTCGATTATCACTGGCCAGGAAATGTACGGGAGCTATCAAATCGCTTAGAACGTTATCTGCTGCTTGATGATGAACGTGAACTCATTATCACCGCAAATAATCTAGCAAACACAACAATCCCCTTACCTGAATTACGCTTTCCTGATTCGGGCTTTGTTTGGGATGAATTTGAAAAATATTGTTTATCACAAGCACTCAGTAAATGTCGTGGCAATAAGACTAATGCAGCTAAATTCTTACATATGTCGTATAAAGCTTTTTTATATCGACTAGATAAATATCAGCTAACCTCTTAATAAATGAAGATAAAACGCTACAGCCCTTATATAACAAGCAATACAGCGATATTTAACCTATGCTTAAAGATGACTCAACGGTCGTATTGGAGGGTGTATGGGGTCAATTTGGATTCACCATGCTGAGCGGTTACACAGTATACTTAATGCGAATGATGAACTTCAAGCGCACTTATATTTGGAGCAATTAATGCTGTTTCCTGTCGATATACAAGACAAGATCATCGAGGATATCTCAAACTTAGCAACCTGCAATAACGAAGACATTGCTAAAATCATCGCTTTTTATGTCAGCCGAGCATAAAAGGTACTATACCCACACTCGGCGCATAAGATAAAGTTATCACGGCAAGGTCAGAGTAGGTGCCCTTGCCTACTCAAATAGTTAGCTCACCAGTTGCTTATCGCGCAATTTAGCGATTTTGTCACGACATGCCGCGGCCTGTTCAAATTCTAAATTTCGCGCGTGTTCGAACATCTCATTTTCCAAACGTGCTACCTGTTTATCGATTTCGTCTGTTGATAAGTATTCCATATCCGCTTTCGGAGCAGCCACCTGCCCCAACGCTCTATCAGGCTTCACCGACGTATCAACGCCCATAACATCGGCAATTTTCTTAACCAAGCCTTTAGGTGTAATACCATGGGCCACATTAAAGTTATGCTGTTTTTGTCGGCGTCGTTCTGTTTCATCGATGGCGCGCTTCATGGAACCGGTGATCCTATCCGCGTATAAAATTGCCCGACCGGTTAAGTTACGAGCAGCACGACCTATGGTTTGAATAAGCGAGCGTTCAGAACGCAAGAAGCCTTCTTTATCCGCGTCAAGAATGGCTACCAGGGAGACTTCGGGCATATCTAAGCCCTCTCGCAATAAGTTAATACCGATCAGTACGTCAAATTTACCCAACCGTAAATCACGAATAATTTCCATTCGCTCAACGGTATCGACGTCCGAATGCAAGTAACGGGTGGCAACACCATGTTCCGTTAAATAATCGGTTAAATCTTCAGCCATACGCTTAGTCAATGTCGTCGCTAAAACGCGCTCGTTACGTTCAACACGTATGCGAATTTCACTGAGTAAATCATCTACCTGCGTTTCCACTGGACGAACTTCAATTTCTGGGTCTAATAATCCCGTTGGCCGTACAACCTGTTCGGCCACTTCATCACCGCTTTTCTCCAGTTCGTAATCACTTGGCGTCGCCGAGACATAAATGGTTTGTGGGGCTAACGCAGTAAATTCATCAAACTTCATCGGTCGGTTATCAAGCGCGCTAGGTAATCTGAAGCCATACTCCACCAAGTTCTCTTTACGAGAACGATCGCCTTTATACATTGCTCCAAGCTGCGGAACAGTGACATGCGACTCGTCAATGATAAGTAGACCATCATCAGGCAGGTAATCGAATAACGTCGGTGGCGCGTCACCGGGTTCGCGTCCAGACAAATACCTAGAGTAGTTTTCAATACCCGAGCAATAACCAAGCTCTGTCATCATTTCGATATCGAACTGGGTACGTTGAACAATACGTTGCTCTTCGACTAGGCGGTTATTCTCTTTAAGTTGCTGCGCTCGCTCTTTTAACTCAATTTTAATTTGTTCAACCGCTGCCAATATACGTTCACGCGGCGTCGCGTAGTGGGTTTTAGGGTAAACGGTAACCCTTGGCAACACATTTTCAATTTCACCGGTGAGCGGATCAAATTGGCTAATACGTTCAACTTCCTCGTCAAATAACTCGACGCGTAAGGCCAAACGATCAGATTCCGCAGGAAAAATATCAATCACATCACCGCGCACCCGATACGTTGCTCGCTGAAATGCGACATCGTTACGCGTATATTGCAACTCTGCTAGTCGACGCAGAATATCACGCTGATTAATGATGTCGCCTTGCCTTAAATGCAACATCATTTTTAAATAAGAATCTGGATCACCCAAACCATAAATCGCCGAAACCGAGGCGATGATGATCACATCACGACGCTCCATCAGTGCTTTGGTTGCTGACAACCGCATTTGTTCTATGTGATCGTTAATCGACGCATCTTTCTCTATAAAGGTATCGGTCGTTGGCACATAGGCTTCCGGCTGGTAGTAATCATAATAAGAAACAAAATACTCCACCGCGTTATGCGGAAAGAACTCTTTCATCTCACCGTACAACTGCGCCGCTAACGTTTTATTGGGCGCTAAAATCATCGTCGGGCGATTTTGTTTGGCGATCACATTAGCCACAGTAAAGGTTTTACCCGACCCTGTTACCCCTAATAGGGTTTGATGAGCAAGGCCAGCATCTAAGCCATCAAGCAATTGAGTAATGGCTGTCGGCTGATCGCCACTGGGTTGATAATCTGATACAAGTTGAAAATCTTTACTCATTTGCCCCTCCTAGACACTCGATGCTAATGATTTATCGCTGTCAAATTGTTTGCGAAACATAACATAAGACACGATAGCCATACATAAATTACCCACTACAGCGCCAACAAATAAGCCTGTAAGATCAAACAGCACGCTACCTAAATAAGCAAGTGGAACATAAAATATAAATAAACGTAATACCGACAGCACCAGTGCCATCATAGGCTTGTGTAACGCATTAAAAGACGAGTTAGTTAAAATAATAATACCTTGTAAGCCATAACCGAGCGGTAATATCCATATAAACAACTTGATCATATCCGCCACAGCCTGCTCTTTAGCAAACGCGGCGGCAATCAGTGGTGCTGTAGCCAGTAACACAAGATAGATACCGAATTGCCAAATCATCACAAAGCGGATAGATACTCGATACGCCTCTTCAACACGATGCAACTTTTCTGCACCAAAATTTTGGCTAATAAATGGTGGTAATGTCATCGACATAGCTAGCACCACTAAGCAAGCGATTGACTCTATACGTGAACCCACACCAAATGCCGCCACCGCCGACTCGCCATAACCTGCGACAATTGCCGTCATAATCGCCGCGGCAATGGGTGTTAACATATTTGCCCCAGCCGCAGGTAAACCGATTTTCAATATTTGGCGAGTCGAGTCTGTCACTATCGCAATGGATGGTAACGTTAAATGAATAAGCTGACGCTTCACCCCCAATATATAGGTAATAAACACTAAACCAAAAGCCCATGACACGAGAGTGGCAATTGCTGCTCCCTTAATACCCATCGCAGGTATTGGCCCAAGGCCAAAGATAAAAAGCGGATCAAGAACGGCATTAATTAACCCAGCCGCACCCATAATCATACTCGGGGTATGGGTATCACCGGAGGCTCGCAACACCGCATTACCTATCATAGGTCCGACCAAGCCGACACTACCTAAAAACCATAAATCCATATATTGATGAATAAGTGGCAATAAATCAGTCTTTGCACCCAGTAGAGTAAATATTTGCTCGGAAAAAGCGTAACCCAATAAAGATAAGACAATGACGATTAAGGAAGAGACAAGTAACGCCACGGTAGCAACATCACGTGCTTCATCTTTATTGCCTTTACCAAGCGTTTTGGCAATGACCGCTGATGTGCCAATCCCAAGTCCTATTGCCATGCTAATCACGGTAAAGGTAATTGGAAAGGTAAAGCTGATCGCCGCTAACGGCGCGGTACCCAATAAACTAACGAAAAACGTATCAACTAAGTTGAACGTCATTAACAAAATCATGCCCCAAATCATGGGTACGGTCATTTGCTTTAACGTCAGGCTCACAGAGCCGTTAAGCAAATCACGTTGCCTTCGTTTATTTTTATCGGTTTGTTTGGTCATGAAATGCTGTAACCAGATGAGAAAAGTACCAAGATGGTTATTGTAAAAGATTGTGATTGTTGTGGCTAACAAAAATCACCGTTCTACCCTTTACTATGAACCATAACACCTAATATTTACATAAATCATGGCAAACCCATACAAGTCCCAAACGTAAAGTAGTTAATTAAATTTTATCGAAAGGTGACAAAATCGCCACTTTGTAACAAAAAACAGCAAAGCCACTGTAATACATTGATTTTAAAGTACATTAAAATTAAAGAGGATAAACTTGATATTTATAAACACCAATAAAAACAATAGGATAGGATTAGCGCCCGCTTATATTCACATAGTTATCCACAAATTCAGTGGATAACTGATTAAGATATTGAATAACTAACAAGTGTTTAATTTGCCAACGAATTGTATGTAAAATCAGCATGCGATCGCAATGTTAAATATATTATCATTTTTAGTGTTGACAGGCTGTGATGAGATATATAATATTCCGCTCCGTTAACGCTTAGCGCGTAACTACTCCCCTGTAGCTCAGTTGGTTAGAGCGGTGGACTGTTAATCCATGTGTCGTCTGTTCAAATCAGACCAGGGGAGCCATATTAAAGATAATGGCTTCTATTATATAAAGCGGTTATCAAAAATTATTCCCCTGTAGCTCAGTTGGTTAGAGCGGTGGACTGTTAATCCATGTGTCGTCTGTTCAAATCAGACCAGGGGAGCCATATTTAGATAATGGCTTCTATTATATAAAAGCGGTTATCAAAAAATTATTCCCCTGTAGCTCAGTTGGTTAGAGCGGTGGACTGTTAATCCATGTGTCGTCTGTTCAAATCAGACCAGGGGAGCCATATTTAGATAATGGCTTCTATTGTATAAAAGCGGTTATCAAAAAATTATTCCCCTGTAGCTCAGTTGGTTAGAGCGGTGGACTGTTAATCCATGTGTCGTCTGTTCAAATCAGACCAGGGGAGCCATATTTAGATAATGGCTTCTATTGTATAAAAGCGGTTATCAAAAAATTATTCCCCTGTAGCTCAGTTGGTTAGAGCGGTGGACTGTTAATCCATGTGTCGTCTGTTCAAATCAGACCAGGGGAGCCATATTTAGATAATGGCTTCTATTATATAAAAAGCGGTTATCAAAAAATTATTCCCCTGTAGCTCAGTTGGTTAGAGCGGTGGACTGTTAATCCATGTGTCGTCTGTTCAAATCAGACCAGGGGAGCCATATTTAGATAATGGCTTCTATTATATAAAAAGCGGTTATCAAAAAATTATTCCCCTGTAGCTCAGTTGGTTAGAGCGGTGGACTGTTAATCCATGTGTCGTCTGTTCAAATCAGACCAGGGGAGCCATATTACAAGGCCTGCTTTGCAGGCCTTTTTTATGTGATAAATTTCACCACAGATTGTCCCCTTAATAGCGCCTGTATCCCCTTCTCTATAGCGACATAACAGCAAACAGTGATTGTTCCGTACTGAAAATGCAACCATGCAAAGGTAAATCTTTGATTAATATCATTATGGGAAGCTGCTTTTACAGACAATGACATAGGATACAAAAGACACCATTATAGGTGTCGACAAATTTTACATGCCGATAGATTTCCCCTTGTTATTACACATAAGCCATTGATATAAAGCTTAAATCATATTGGAATGATGCTTGCTTAAGTTAGTCAAAGGTGAGCATTATCTTTAATTGAAAAATCAGAAGGTAATATGAAATTCTACATTATTATAATATATGTCGCTGTGTGCCTACTTTCAGGTGCTAGCCAAGCGAATTCTTCAAAAACAGAGAATGACCCAAAAATTCAAGATCTTAACTTTCAAAATCGCGATAAACTGAATCTAGACTTTAACAGCAATAGTTTTAACCAATCCTCATCAAATATCAGAAGTCTGTTATTTGATGAGGCGCCTGCGAACACTACATCAAAACCTGATGATCAAATCGATTTACTTGTTACTGATATGATAAAAGGTAACAACAATACTCAATTGCGCATGAAAACCAGTGGGGTTAATGCTTCCATAAATTTAAGTGATGGGCTTGCCGATAGCAATACGCCGATAGAGGAAACAGATCAACACCCCCTAGAATATATGGATGTGTTGGGCAACGTTATAGAATCCGATTATGATCGCCTTAAAGAACTGTCACACGAAAAAAAAAGTCGTCAAGCCGAAACCTCACCAACCGATTTATTAGAAGGGTTACGTAACGAAGCAGATAATGCGCTCAAGTTTAACGAGATCAGCCCTCAATTAGACGAGGATAACCGTCGTTTAAACGATACTAACCCTAAACTCGCTATGAGCTCTGACGCTCAGCCTAAAAAAGTACCTAACGCTACTCAAGAGGCTGGTATTACGACACTGCAATCGACTGGCCCACTTCATAACGTAATGAGTTTCTTATTATCTATAGTAACCTTCTTCACTGCCCCTGACGCTACCAAAATTGCAATGATAGCTGCGGCATTATTGTTGATTCACTTAATTGCGACATTTATTTCAACTGTGCGAAAAAAATCGTAAGTGGTAACCAACGACATCACTCACGTGCCTTTTAATCACAGGGTTTTGCTTAATCCTGAGTACATTTGCAAATAGTGCCGCGTCAGTAAAGATAAACATCTCAGCTATCATTAACGAACCGCTCAACAAACAATATGAATAGTGTAAAGAACATGACATTTAACGATTAAATTTTTAGGGCGGAAAGGGCTCATATCGTTAATAACGTATTCTAGTGCATTGCTAAATAATGATATGACCATAATATCTTCAGCTTAATCCATAGAGACCGTTAACAAATTCAAGCAAACCTTTTAATTTTTTTTGCCAATAAACCATTGTACAATCCCCGTCTTATATCGATGCAAATTATCGGCGCGTATCACTGATAATCTTGATGCATATTATCGAGTTTTGCCCTTATCTAGGCGCTGAACGAGCGAAATTTGAAGTTACGAGGATAAGTATCTACATATGGACATTACCCAGCTAACACTTTTTGTTACCACATTTTTCTTTGTCAGTATCACCCCTGGGATGTGTATGACACTGGCGTTAACGTTAGGTATGAGTGTTGGTATTCGTCGCACTATGTGGATGATGTATGGTGAATTGTTAGGCGTTGCCAGCGTTGCTATCGCCTCTGTACTAGGTGTGGCGACCATGATGCTCGCCTTTCCAACATTCTTTACGGTATTTAAATTCTTAGGCGCCACTTATCTCATCTTTTTGGCCTATCAGATGTGGTTAAGCAAAGGTAAGATGGCAATTCAATACAGCCTTGATGAGAGGCAGTCAGTGTCTCGTAAAGGCTTATTTAGCCAAGGCTTTTTCACCGCAATCGCTAACCCCAAAGGTTGGGCGTTTATGATCTCATTATTACCGCCCTTTATCAATCCAGGGCAGGCATTAACACCACAGCTTAGCCTACTCGTTAGCATCATTTTACTGTCAGAATTTGTCTGTATGATGATTTACGCCAGTGGCGGCAAAAGCTTAGGTTTATTGATCGCAAAATCGGAAAATGTCCGTATGGTAAATCGCCTGTCAGCGCTATTAATGGCCCTTGTGGCACTGTGGTTGTTACTCAGTTAATCAGTTACCATGGTGTTATAAAAATGATACCAAGTAACGTAAACCAACTAAGCGACAACGACTGAACCATATCGATGCAGGTAAAAGGTTGTCTGGGCTAGCCAATCAACCTGCGCCTGCATCAACGCGAAATCAAGGTATCGGTTATTGATAACTCATGAACTCGTAGGACACTGACGACACATGGCCTGAACCGTCGTCAATGGTTAATTGCATCTGCCAAATCATGCTCTGCTCAATACAAGCACCAATCATAGTTTTGGCGTAAAACAGCCCATTTCGGAAGTGAAACACGAGTGGGATTTTCCCCATGTACATATCTTTGCCTTCCAAATACCCCTCTATACGAACCGACTCATCGAAACGCTCAGACACCAAGTAGAACACAACCTCGCTTTCCGACTTTATCACATCTGGCTCAGCACTTAATTCAATCGGTGCCAACCATTGTTGGTTTATACACGAGCCTTGTTGAAAGTCACAACCTTCAAATTGTCTATCATCAGATAGGCCAGGTAACGATTGGTGATTGTTCACCACAGCCCATAGTAACGCCAATAAAATAACGCCAACCGCATAATTTTTAAACAAATTATATTCCTCTAATACTGCATATACTGACTTAGCGCAGGGGATTTTCTACATTTTAATTACAAATTACAACGATTTGTTGATCTAGGTCATAATTTCCTTAGACATGACGTGACATTGCCTAGCAAACTCTATATCATCGCCTCCGAAAAATAACAATATGCGTGTGTTGTTTTTTTGAACTATAACTATAGGTTAACAAATAGTGTGTGGCCCTGTGTTTACGCCGATTTAAGTAACCTTTTATGCTCACATCAACTTAATAACTATAAGTGTGGAACCTTTAATATGAGTCAAAGCAATCTGACAGAAATGGATTACAACTACAAAGTTGTGCGCCAGTTTACTGTAATGACTGTAATTTGGGGTATAGTTGGCACATTTGTAGGTGTGTTAATCGCTGCTCAGTTAATCTGGCCAGAGCTTAATTTTGAAACACCTTGGCTAACGTACTCTCGCTTACGTCCATTACATACCAATGCGGTGATTTTCGCTTTTGGTACCAGTGCGTTATTTGCAACGTCTTACTACGTTGTACAACGTACCTGTAAAACCACCCTATTTGGTGGCGCTCTTGTGCCATTTACCTTCTGGGGCTGGCAAGCCGTTATCGTGCTTGCTGCTATCACATTACCTTTAGGTATTACCTCTTCTAAAGAATACGCTGAGCTAGAATGGCCAATTGATATTCTTATCACCTTAGTATGGGTATCTTACATCATCGTTTTCTTTGGTACCTTATATCAACGTAAGACGTCTCATGTTTATGTTGCTAACTGGTTCTTCGGCGGCTTCATCATTACCGTTGCAGTATTGCACATTGGTAACTCAATGGCTGTGCCATTAACCTTCACTAAGTCATACTCGCTATACTCAGGTGCAATCGATGCGATGATGCAATGGTGGTACGGTCACAATGCCGTAGGTTTCCTTTTAACCGCAGGTTTCCTTGGTATGATGTACTACTTTGTACCAAAACAAGCTGAGCGTCCGGTTTACTCTTACCGTTTATCAATTGTTCACTTCTGGGCATTGGTATCACTATATATTTGGGCTGGTCCTCACCACTTACACTACACAGCACTACCTGACTGGACGCAAAGTTTAGGTATGGTGATGTCAGTTGTTCTATTCCTACCGTCTTGGGGTGGTATGATCAACGGTATCATGACCCTGTCTGGTGCATGGCACAAACTTCGCCATGACCCAATTTTACGTTTCCTAATCGTGTCATTGTCTTTCTACGGTATGTCTACCTTCGAAGGTCCAATGATGGCGATCAAATCGGTAAATGCCTTATCTCACTACACTGACTGGACCGTTGGTCACGTTCACTCTGGTGCACTTGGTTGGGTTGCGATGGTATCTATCGGTGCGATGTACCACTTGATCCCTGTCCTATTTGGTCAAGGTCGTATGTACAGCGTGAAACTTATCAACGTTCACTTCTGGATGCACACAACAGGTATCGTTCTATACATTGTTGCGATGTGGATTTCAGGTGTAATGCAAGGTCTAATGTGGCGTGCGGTTAATACCGACGGTACCTTAACCTACAGCTTCGTTGAGTCGTTACAAGCATCTTACCCATTCTACTTCATGCGCTTTGTTGGTGGCTGTTTCGTAGTGGCTGGCTTCTTGTTAATGGCTTACAACATGTTTAAAACTATCGGCGCCAAAGAAGGTAGTTTACAAAAAGAAGCTATCGCTTAAGGAGTTGAACGATGCAAAATAAACATGAAAAAGTTGAAAAGCACATTGGTTGGTTCTTTACAGCAACTATCGCTGCTATCAGTATCGGTGGTTTGGTAGAAATCACGCCATTGTTCTTCCAAAAAGAAACGACTCAGCCGGTTGACAATTTACGTCCTTATACCGCGCTTGAAATGGAAGGTCGTGATATATACATCCGTGAAGGTTGTAACAACTGTCACTCACAAATGATCCGTCCATTCCGTGCTGAAACCGAACGTTACGGTCACTACTCTGTTGCTGGTGAATCTGTTTGGGAACACCCATTCTTGTGGGGTTCGAAACGTACTGGTCCTGATCTAGCCCGTGTTGGCGGTCGTTACTCAGATGACTGGCATTATGCTCACTTGATGGATCCTCGTTCAGTTGTACCTGAGTCAAACATGCCATCGTACAAGTGGTTAGCAGAAACTCCTATCAGCAACAAGTTATCTGCTGATAAGATGGAACTGTTTAACATGTTAACGAAAAATCGTAGCCATAAAGACTCGGATGGTAACCCTATCCCACTTTACTCGGCTGAAGATATCGCTAACGCTGGTAAAGAGTTTGCTACCACAAAGAGTATTACTGGTAAGGAAGGTCTAACTGAAATGGACGCCCTTATCGCTTATTTACAATCACTTGGTCACGCGTTGAAATAATTATGGATATAGGCACCTTACGAGGCATTTTTACGGTTCTGATTTTTGTGTTGTTCATTATCATTGTGATTTGGGCATTCAGTAAACGCCGTAAATCATCTTTTGATGAGGCCGCCAATTCTATTTTTGAAGACGACGATAAAAAGCAAGTGAAAGAGAAACAGGAGACTAATAATAATGTCTAGCTTCTGGAGTGCATGGATAATCGTTCTAACCTTAGGTACTTTGGTTGGTTGTTGGATACTGTTACGCTGGTGTTTGAAAAACTTTGCGGGCGTTCCTGAAGGCGAACCAATGGATCACGAGTTTGACGGAATCCAAGAACTAAACAACCCACTACCAAAGTGGTGGAGTACCTTCTTCTTAGTAACCATCATCTGGGGTTTCGGCTATTTATCCCTATATCCAGGTTTAGGTAACTTCCAAGGTCTACTAGGTTGGAAGAGCTCGAACCAAGATGTAATGAGTTTAGAAGACTCTGCCGTGAAAAACGCAGCTGCAAAAGAAAACGGATTAGCGATTCAATACGACCGTGAAATCGATGCGGCTAACGAGCGTTTCGGTCCTATCTTCGCGCAATTTGCTGAACAAGAGATTGTTGACTTAGCGCAAAATGAAGAAGCTCTGAAAATCGGTCAGCGTTTATTCTTACAAAACTGTTCGCAATGTCACGGCTCTGATGCCAAAGGCACAACAGGCTTCCCTGACTTAACTGACAATGCTTGGTTATATGGTGGTTCACCGGAAGCGATCGAGCATTCACTACTGTACGGCCGTCAAGGCAAAGGTATGATTGCTTGGGAAACCATGTTAGGTGGCGAACAAGGCGTTAAAGAAGTTGCGGCTTACGTACTTAGCCTGAACCCTGATCGCGCTGATAACGTTGATGCAACATTAGCGGCCGCCGGTAAAGATAAGTTTGCTATGTGTGCAGCGTGTCACGGCGCAGACGGTAAAGGCTCTGCAGCTATGGGTATTGAACTCGGCGCACCTAACCTAACCGATAACTACTGGTTATACGGTGGTAGTGAGCGAGCGGTACAAGAATCTATCCGTAACGGTCGTGCTGGTGTCATGCCTGCGTGGAAATCTATCTTAGGTGAAGATAAGATCCGCGTGATCAGTGCTTACGTTTACAGCTTATCGAATCAACCACAGTAATTTTTTATTACTAATGCAAAACCCTGCATGACATTGCTCTGCAGGGTTTTATTTTGTAAGCGAGCCAGTTTTCACAGGTTTAATAATATGCAATGTTGTTAAACCTGTATAAATTGACTGTTTTGAACGCGTGTAAAGCGCAATGTTTGCTAACATTTGCATGCTTTACCTGCTCGCAAAGCTGATCAGAAAATAATATCACTACGTAGTACTATTTGATTAGAAGTTGGAACACTTACATGAAAACACCTTGGTATAAAGAGCCTTGGGCTTACCTCGTCTTTGCACTTCCTTTGTCAGCGGTTATCGCTGGTATCACCACCCTAATTATCGCCAATACAGGTGCCGATACGGTTGTTGTGGATGACTATTACAAAAAAGGTAAAGCAATCAACCAAGATATCCGCAAAATCAAACTGGCAGAAAAGCTAGGCATCCGCTTTGACATCAAAATCACTGACCAAGAGGTAATTTTCAAACCAACAGGTATTGAAAAATCGTTCCCACTCCTTAACGTTCATTTTTATCATGCCACCCTAGCCGATAGAGACTTTAGTTTAAAATTGACCCCTGACGGTAATGGTTGGATGCGTCAAAGCATAAATACCAACATTGATGGTAAATGGCGCATTGTCGTAGAGCCATTTGATGACAAATGGAAAATGCAAACAATTGTTGCGTTACCACAAGCTAACTTTAGAGAATTTGAATTGCGTTACTGATCACGATTCAATACATTGTCACACAATAACATAAGATGTTCGTTCGTTTTTAATAGGGTTTGTTGAGTCTATGACCGCTGTAGCTAAGGACTGTTTCCATTGTGGCGAGTTAATTCCACCAGGTATAAATTTATCGGTCGCCATTGAAGGCCAATTACGAGACATGTGTTGCGCTGGTTGCCAAGCTGTCGCTGAAACCATCGTCGCGAATAGCTTAGAAGATTATTATCGTTTTCGCAGTGAAAAAGGTAACAAAGCCGAGGCATTGGTACCCGATGCCCTAAAAGCTAACCAATTCATCGATGACGCCAACTTACAAAACGAATTCACCTTTGATGTCGATGATCACAAAGAAACCATCTTATCCATCGACGGCATGAGCTGCGCGGCCTGTGCTTGGTTAATCGAAAAGCGCCTTGGAGATAAAGACGGCATAGCTAAAGTGCAAGTCAATGCTACAACTCAACGCGCCACGATTGCTTGGGATAACGAAAAACTTAGACTCAGTGATATCATCACAGATATTGCTCGCATTGGTTATCAAGCCCTGCCCTTTAAGGCCAATCAAGTTGAACAAAACAATATCAAGCACAGCAAACAATTCATCCGTCGCCTAGGCGTTAGTGGCATATTAACTATGCAAGTGATGATGATTGCCGTTGGGTTATATTTTGGTGCATTTTCCGACTTAGCCGAGCATAATTTAACGTATTTGCGCGGTACCAGCTTTGTATTAACCTTACCGATCGTGACTTACGGAGCCTGGCCATTTTATACCGGTGCGATAAGTGCCCTGCGTGCACGCCGACTATCCATGGATGTGCCTGTATCGATTGCCATTATACTTGCGTTTTGTGCCAGTGCATGGGCCACTTTTTTCCAAACCGGTGAAGTCTATTTCGAATCACTGGCTATGTTCACGTTTTTACTGTTAATCGGTAAATTCTTAGAGTTTCGTGCCCGAGCCCGTGCCGCAGAAGTGTCGGCCAATTTACTCAAACTGATGCCACTTAGTGCTATCTTACTCAATGATGAACAAGAATCCGTTGTCAGTGCCAAAACACTGCAAGCAGGTGATCGCGTATTGGTAAAACCAGGCGAAACCATTCCTGGTGATGGTACCATTTACCATGGCAAGTCCAGTATCGATGAGTCGATGCTAACCGGTGAACATGAGCCCGTCAGTAAAGCGATAGGCGAGCAAGTATTTGCAGGTACGGTCAATGGCGACGGTAACTTGCAAATTGAAATTAATAAAAGTAATTCCGATAGCTTTTTAACCAACCTTATTCGCTTGAGCGAACACGCACAAGCACATAAGCCGGCAATCGCTCAGCTTTCTGATACCATAGCCCAATATTTCGTTGCTATCATCTTATTAACGGCGATAGGCACATCCATTTATTGGTATCAGCATGAGCCAAGTGAAGCATTTTGGATAACCTTATCGGTACTGGTGGCGACCTGCCCTTGCGCTTTATCGCTTGCCACGCCAACGGCGCTTACTTGCGGCACAATTCGGTTAAATCGCGACGGTATCATGATCAAATCGGGTCACGTACTGGAAAGTATGCCGAAAATCGACACGATCGCGTTTGATAAAACCGGTACGCTAACCAACGGTGAATTCAGTCTAACCGATGTCAAACTGCTCGCCCCCGATCTTGATAAGCAACATCTATTGACACTCATTGCCGCCATGGAAAGTCATTCCGAGCACCCTATTGCAAAGGCATTTAGCCAATATCGAGATTTTTCAGTTCAAGTTGATGATGTGGAGATTGTTCCTGGCTGTGGTATCAAGGCGCGCTACCACGATGCAGAGCTGAGCGTAGGTAAAGTGAGCTGGATTAATGAATCAGCAGCAGTAAGTGATGACATCGCCAATGCGCAATGTTTATTCACCTGTAACGGTCAACTGCTTGCAGCACTGTATCTTGACGACGTCATACGCGACGATGGCAAAACGGTTCTGCAGGCAATCAAAGCCAAACACATTTACACTTTAATGATCAGTGGTGATAACGCCGGTGGTGTTAATAAGTTTAAACACCATATAACCTTAGATGAATATCACCATACCTGCACGGCCAACAACAAATTAGCGATTATTGAGCAACAACAGGCCTCTGGGCGTACGGTTGCTGTGGTCGGTGATGGTGTAAATGACTCCCCTGTTTTTGCCAAAGCGCACGTTGCCATTGCCATGGGTAGCGGTACACAAATTGCCAAAAGTGGCGCAGATGTTATTCTGTTAAACAATAAGCTAAGCAGTCTCTTACAGTTGTTTAATGTATCGAGCCAAACCGGACGTATCATAAAGCAGAATTTCGCTTGGGCGTTTGCCTACAACGCGATTGTCTTACCGCTTGCTGTCTCTGGTTTTATCACCCCATATATGGCAGTATTGGGCATGTCGGCCAGTTCGATTATCGTTGTTACTAACTCATTACGATTGTTGAGAAAATAAACCCATGAGCGTTATTTATATTCTGATCCCTATTGCGATTTTATTTACTGCGATTGCTATTTATTTGTTTTTTTGGGCGGTAAAAACGGAGCAATTCGACGATTTAGAAAAGCAAGGTATGAGTATTTTGTTTGATGATGAAAAAAGCAATAAACAACAAACCGCCAAAGACGCACCTCAATCGTCAGTAAAACACAGTAACCACTACGATGCATCGGAAAGTGGTAACGAAAAATCACCGCAACAAGCGCAAGATTCGGATCAAACGCGCTAATGCCCCTTGATTTTATATCGGCACTGTTAATAGGCTTAGCTGGTGCAGGCCATTGTATCGCCATGTGCGGCGGTATATCGTCATTACTTGTTAACCCCAATAACCATGCCCGCAGCCAACGCCTGTATATTGTTTGCTATAACATGGGGCGTATTACCTCATACACCTTAATTGGCGCGGTTGTTGGCTTTAGCAGTTCTCTCGCGGTAAAGTCGATTGGTGCACAAGTGATTTGGCTCAAGGTTATTGCTAGTGTGTTTTTGATTCTGCTGGGCTGTTATGTCGCACGAATTTGGTTTTTGTTAACCCATATAGAATCCATTGGCAAAGTCATTTGGCGCTACATTCAACCATTGAGTAAGCCCCTTCTCCCCGTTGACTCGCCGTTAAAAGCGCTCGCTTTGGGTTCTATTTGGGGGTGGTTACCCTGTGGCTTAGTATACTCTACCCTAACCTGGTCAATGGCCAGTGGCAATGCGATTGATGGCGCGTTAATTATGCTTGCTTTTGGTCTTGGTACCTTACCAGCGTTGCTTGCCGTCTCCACCTCGTTGCAATCTGTCACACAAGTACTACGTAATGATAGATTCCGTAAGCTAACTGGATTGCTATTGATTTTTTATGGCTTTTACAGCTTATTAATTGCGTTAAATCAAATTCTTTAGTAGTCTGTCGCCAGTTAATTTTATAGCTGGTGATATAAACTTATGGCATCGTCGATTGCTCCAAACATCAAATGTCAAAACTGCAGTATCAGTGAATTGTGTTTACCGTTTAGTTTAAATGAAAACGAACTAAATCTATTAGATGAAATCATTGAGCGTAAAAAACCAATACAAAAAAATACGCAAATTTTTAAAGCCGGTGAGCCATTAAAAACGCTTTATGCAATTCGCTCAGGCACTTTCAAAACCTTTGTGATTTCTGAACAAGGCGAAGAGCAAATTACAGGTTTTCATTTAGCGGGCGATTTAATGGGCTTTGATGCCCTAGCGAGCCGAACCCACCCTAGCTTTGCTAAAGCATTAGAGACATCGATGGTTTGTGAAATACCTTACGAAGTTCTCGATAGCTTATCAAATAAAATTCCGCGTTTAAAAGCGCAAATGCTGAACTTAATGAGCGATGAGATCTCCTGTAATAATGAGATGTTGCTATTGCTAAATCGTAAAAATGCCGAAGAAAAATTAGCGACTTTTTTGGTTAAGTACGGTCGCCGCTTGGGTAACCGTCATTTGTCGTCACTGCAATTTAACTTGCCAATGACTCGCAGTGAAATAGGCAACTACATTGGTTTAACCATCGAAACCATTTCTCGTCTCATGACACGTTTTCAAAAAGATGGCTTAATTCAAGTGGAAAACAAACTTATCACCATTATTGATAAAGACGGCTTAGCTCGATTAGCGGGTATACAAAAATAACCCAAAATTATTAAGTGGACGTTATAAGGTGTTGATTTATATCAACACCTTTTTTATTTTCTAGCGTTTTACCATTAACAAATTTGTAACCCTCTAGCTAACACGTTAAGCTTACTGATATTCATTAGTTGAGTATTTCACGACAACAGCGCGAGCAACAGGTAGGTAATGGTTATGGAAACGTATCAAAATATCTTAGTGGTCATCGATCCCGACACAGACGAGCAAAAAGCGCTCGCGCGTGCATGTACCCTTGCCAAGCATAATGGCGCTAAAATCACGGCATTATTAGTGATATATGATTTTTCTTACGAAATGACCACTATGTTGTCGGTTGATGAACGTGAAGCAATGCGAGAAACGGTACTAAAGGGTCGTAACGCTTGGCTCAATAATCTATTAAATCACTATACCCAAGAAATTGATACCAAAGTCATTTGGCACAATCGTCCGTTTGAAGCGACATTATCTGAAGTTCGAGATCATTATTATGATTTAGTGATCAAAAGCACCCATGAGCATCCGACATTAAAGTCAGTGATATTTACCCCTACCGATTGGCATTTAATTCGCAAGTGCTGGGTGCCGTTATTACTGGTTAAAGATCATAGTTGGCCTAAAGACGGTCATATTCTCGCTGCCATCAATGCGGGAAGTGAAGAGCCAGAGCACCAATCGTTAAATAACAAAATTACCGAAGAAGCCTTACAGCTGGCAAATCTACTTAGCGCCAACGTCCACCTCGTTAATTCTTATCCTGGCACCCCTGTCAATATTGCCATAGAAATTCCAGAGTTCGACCCTCACGAATACAACGAGACAATGAAGAAGCATCATTTTGAAGTGATGCAACAGCATGCGCACAAATATGGCATCGATGCCGAGCACTTGCATGTTGAAGAAGGCCTACCAGAAGATGTGATTGATCACGTCGCGAAAGAAATTGATGCCGAATTGGTGATCCTCGGCACCATTGGCCGTACCGGCTTATCTGCGGTATTAATCGGCAACACCGCTGAGCAGGTCATTGATAGACTTAATTGTGACTTGTTAGCGCTCAAACCCAACGGTTATGAATCGCCATTTTTAAAATCGTAGCCGACAACAAACCAACACTTAACGTTCAAGTTATAACCAAACATTGGGCAACTGTTGAACGAATGCAACACATGTAAGGTAAGCCTCATATAAATGTTAGCAAAACATGAAATAAGAGTAACCACCTTGTATCCCAGATGCTTTTGATGAAATTTAACGACATTTTAATTACATTTAGTAACAAGATGTCGTAAAATGCGTGCGTTTTTAATCGAACCTGGCACACCAAGAAAGCGCTTTATAAAATGCGCCACAGCGGTAAGCGTAACAGGTCGAAAACCACACAATTTTTGGGATACTATACATGTTTGAAAAACTGTTCAAACTTGCTGAACATGGCACCAATGTCAAGCAAGAGATTCTGGCAGGTTTTACTACCTTCTTAACCATGGGTTACATCATCTTTGTTAACCCATCAATGTTAGCAATGACCGGTATGGATCAGGGTGCGGTATTTGTTGCAACCTGTTTAGCAGCCGCGATTGGCTGTTTAATCATGGGTCTATACGCTAACTACCCTATTGCCTTAGCACCGGGTATGGGCTTAAACGCCTTCTTCACGTTCACCGTGGTGATGGAGCTAGGTTATAGCTGGAACGTCGCATTAGGTGGCGTATTTATTTCAGGTGTGATCTTTACCTTGCTAAGTGCATTTAAAGTACGTGAATGGGTAATCAACTCAATTCCGCATGCACTACGTTACGCTATCGCGGCGGGCATTGGTATGTTCTTAGCGCTAATTGCCTTAAAGAACTCAGGTATCATTGTTGCCAGCCCTGCCACCTTAGTTACGCTAGGTGACATTACCTCATTTGGTCCATTAATGGCGATTTTAGGCTTATTCTTAATCGTTGGTTTAATAAGCCTTAACGTACAAGGTGCGGTAATGATTGCGATTTTAATCGTCACCATTTTAGGTATCATTTTTGGCGATGTTGCCTACACGGGTATCGTGTCTATGCCACCATCAATTGCACCTACTTTTATGGCACTTGATATCTCAGGTGCGTTAGAAGTCGGCATGATCAGCGTTATCTTCGCCTTCTTATTTGTCGACTTATTCGATACCTCTGGTACTTTAGTCGCCGTTGCCCAACGTGGCAACATGCTAGATAAAAACGGTAACTTACCACGCTTGAAAAAGGCACTATTTGCCGACTCAGGTGCAACTGTTGCTGGTTCTCTACTAGGTACTTCAACAACAACCAGTTATGTTGAAAGTGCTGCGGGTGTTGTTGCCGGTGGCCGTACCGGTCTTACTGCGGTAACCGTTGCTGCATTGTTTATTTTAGCGCTGTTCTTCTCACCACTTGCTGGCATGATCCCAGCGTACGCTACCGCAGGTGCATTATTCTTCGTTGGTGTGCTTATGATTGGCAGCCTTGCGCAAGTTAAGTGGGATAACTTAATGGATGCCGTGCCAGTTGCCGTTGTATTGCTGAGCATGCCATTAACCTTCTCGATTGCTGATGGTATTGCCTTTGGCTTTATCAGCTACGCGGCTGTGCGTTTATTTGCCGGTCGTCTTAATGAAGTAAGCGCCAGCGTTTGGGTACTGTCTGCTCTATTCGTTGCTAAATTCGCTTTTTCATAAACTCAATTTAGGTAGGGTGTCATCACCCTACCATCGTTTAGGCAAGGTGTTTACATCACCTACGCCACCATTTGTTGTAATATCTAGGTAATACCATGAAAAAAATTTTATCTTTATTTGCATCTGCAATGATTGCAGGCGCAGCCTTCACTTCGTCTGTTGCTAACGCTGAAATGTTCTGGAGCGACAACTCGGTATCATTGCTTAAAAACGCCAGCGAATACGAAGTAAACACTCATGATGACGTTGTTACGGTAACACTTGAGCACGCATCAGGTCACAACTGGGGTGACTTATTCTTCTTTGCTGATCGTCTTGATTACAAACAAGATGCCAACCACGATGGCGCAAAAGAAACCTACTCTGAATTGTCACCACGTTTTAGTCTAAGCTACTTAACTGGCTCTGAGCTAAAGTACGGTGTGATCTCTGACGTTTACGTATCAACCACATGGGAACACTCTACGTTCGTATCAAATGGTTTCAACAATACATTTGATAACTACCTAGTAGGTTTTGGTGCTGACATCGCCGTTCCTGGCTTTGCTTACTTCAATGTTAACGTTTACCAAGCGAACAACGAGCTAGTAGACAACGACCAACAATTGACTGTAGTTTGGGGTTTACCATTTAGCGTAGAAAATGCGGATTTCATGTTTGACGGTTACATTGATTGGTCTTCAGCTGAAGAGACTCACGCATCAGATTTCCACTTCAACCCACAATTACGTATGGATGTTGGTAAGTTCTTCGGTGTACCGAAGAAATTTGAAGCAGGTGTTGAATACTCGTACTGGGTTAACAAGTTCGGTTTAGACTTCCCTGGTCTTGATACTGAATCGACCTTCAGCTTTATGGTTAAAGTGCACTTATAATCATCACAATATAAGTAAACCTTATCTTTGTGCTTGTGCACAGTTACTAGCTCCACGATGGAGCTAGTAAAGCCTGAAATATTGCTGTCTCGATTACAATCATCATACTACACGCCAACATATCTACGTTGACTTTAATGACTTCCTAACGACCGGCAAAAGCCGACGACTCACTGGCACCTGATAATCGTTCTGTAAGCACAAGACATTTTGACTAGCGCTCATCTTATCGCTGCTCTCTAATGAGACAACCTGCGCGAGGTTAACCACGTAGGAGCGATGCACACGTATAAACGTGCTTGGTAAATGTTGCTCTAATTGCTTTAAAGTACCTGTAAACAGTTTACTTGCACCATCGGTTAAATGTAATTCAACATAATCCCCCGCCGCTTTCGCATACGTGATATCCGAAGTTACAATGAACTCAGTCTTTCCTTGCCAATTAATTTCGATGTTTGTAGGCCGTTGCACTTGTGCATTTTGCGCGAGCGAGTATTCCAACTTGGCAATACGAGATTGTTCACTGGCTAATAGCTGTTGCTGGGCACGATATTCACGAGCCTGTTGAATGAATAAGTAGCAAAGCAAAACAGCAATAACCGCAAAATACGTAATTTCGTGAAAACTCGACGCACTAATGAGTATCGTAACGCCAATAAGCATTTGTACGCAAAACCAGCGCAAAAGACGCGACTGTTTGTTTTGATACCAGTAAAATAATAACTGTAAAGAGCTCACCAGCAACGGGATAAATATCCCTAGCGTGGTTTTGCTATCAAACCCTTGAGCAAATAACACGGCGAGCACGCTAAGCATAATACCAATATAAATCCAATGAAGGGCATGCTTACCCGCCACCTTAAATGAACTGTATGCCAACAACAACACACCAAAAATAAACGAACAGGCAGTCACCGACACTAGTCGTACATCATGTATTGGGTAATCATAATTGATCAACCCCCGCGATAATTCAGTCAACAGTTGTATCGCCGCTAATAAGCAAAGCGCGGTCAAAATACGATGATCTGTGCTCCCCCGTTTACCGACACTCAGTATTAAGAAATACAATGCGCCAACTAAAAACGCACCAACCAGTACCAACCCAAACCCACTAAAGGTTTGGATAAACTGTTTGGTATCTCCATATTGACCAAATCCAATCAAATGCAGCGGATGATTCAACGCGATCAGGCTGTGTTGCGCTGATAGGTGCATCACCAATTCATTGTTATGTGCTTTTACTACGTGCTCAGGAACATAAAATGCGCTGTCCATTTTGCCGACTTGCTCAATGGACTTATTTCCAGGGCTACCATTTTTACCTAACGGCACGCCATTTAAAAAGACATTGCTTGAGGTTTTCGCAAAAACAAACAATCCGTATGGCGGGTCGATGTGTTGCCAGTGCTCGGAGCGTTCAAACGAGATTGACAGCCACAGCTCTCTACCTTGTGGATCGACTTGAGCTAAGCTCATGCTCTGACATTCGGGTTCATTAAACTGGGGGATATGTTGTTGTGATTTAGCAAATTCACAAACAACCACATCGTTATCGTGGCCAAGAGGGAGAATGATTGGCGCGGCAAAAGCCTTGTTTACCGTCAACACCAATATCATTAACATAGAGAACAAACTGGCCAATTTATAGGCTAAATTACGCATTTTTGTTTAACCGTTTACCGATTATTTACTACCTTTGGTCCATTAAAGCATTGTTTTTCCGCCTCTTAAAGAGTTTTTCTCGCTCTAAACATGAATCACCGATTTAATAAACGTAAATCAACAAAAATGGATATGGAGTCCCCCCCATGCGTAACTATCTTTCTTTAATGTTAACCGTATCACTAACTGCCTCTGCGTTGGCATATGCAGACAACGAAGCGTTATATACCAATGAGACACCAATCACGTTTAAAGCCAACAGTGGTGAAACCACCGATGCTATTGACGGGCATTTCTTTGTTCCAGAGAATCGCAATAATGCGAGCAGCCGTAACATTCGTATTAACTACGTGCGTTTTCCAGCGACAACCGATAAAAAAGGCCCACCGATAGTCTACCTTGCAGGCGGTCCTGGCGGCTCTGGAATAGGTACGGCAAAATGGCGCCGTTTTCCATTGTTTGAAGCACTAAGAGCACATGGTGATGTGATTGCATTAGATCAAAGAGGAACCGGTGCTTCCGAGCAAGCGGATTATTGTGTATCAGACGTAACACTTGACCACAGTAGCATAATCAGCAAAGTTCAACTGACAAATAGCTACCAACAAGCAGCACAGCAATGTTTCGCAAAATGGCAGCAACAAGGGGTTGATATTTACGGCTATACAACCGTGCAAAATGCGCTCGATATTAATGATTTACGCCAGCATTTAGGTGCTGAGAAAATCACGTTATGGGGCATATCCTATGGCAGTCATTTAGCGATGAGTGCAGTGAAACTGTTTCCAGAGCACATTGACAAAGTTATTATCGCGAGTGCTGAAGGGTTAGATCAAACCGTCAAATTGCCTGCACAAAACGACGCTTACTTTACGAAGGTTCAATCAATTATTAATCAGCAACCGTTAAAACAACAGGTGCCTGATTTAGCGGCGATGATGCGCCGTGTACATGCGTCGCTTGATAATAAGCCAGTGCGTGTAAAACCAACCTACCAAGATGGTAGCAACAATGACATTTTATTACAGTCTGTGCATTTAAAAATGCTGGCCAGTATGATGATTGCCGACCCCAATCAATACGTGGCGATGTTGATTGAAATGTACCGACAGCTTGACCAGGGTAACACCGAACTGATCACGCAAATAATCAGCCGCGGTATTTTTAAAGATGAGCCCATTGGCTTCAAACTGATGTCGTTAGCCATGGATGTCGCGTCTGGTGTATCAACACAGCGCCTTAGCCTAATACAAAAACAAGCAAAAAGCGCGATTTTAGAAGACTATTTGAATTTCCCTATGCCTATGCTCAATAATATTGACTCAAAACTCGACTTAGGCAGTGAGTTTCGACAAAAGCCTACATCTGATGTTCCTACGTTGTTGCTAACAGGCTCTCTCGACGGCAGAACTTACCCTCAAGAGCAATCTCAAGCAGTCAGTAATTTAACCAATGTGACGCAAATCATGGTTGAAAACGCCGGTCACAACTTGTTCCTATCCTCTCCTGATGTGTTAAAGCGTATGCAAGCCTTTTTAAGTAATGGACCGGTAGATAACAGCCCTATTATCTTGCCCGTTCCAGTATTAGCGATGCCCCAATAACACAGTAGATGGACATTGGATAATGCCCATATAGCACGCTACAAAAACGGAAAAGCCAGCGCATTAGCCAATGCACTGGCTTTTTTAATGGAAACTTTTTGTTGGCTTCAGGTATCGGGTACGTAACTCTGTCTAGTAAATTATCTGCACTTCGATTTTTTTGCCAATTTTGTTGAGTTAATCTTCTATCCAGGGAGATATCACTACTGGCGGTTTAGCAAAGCGAATTGCGGTTTGCTCACGCTCGTCATTTTGTTTCATCAAAAGCTGACATTTATCTTGCTCACAGCTTAGCTGTTGTTTCAGATCGCTAGCGATATAAGCCACGTCTTGCTGGTTTTGCAACTGAATATGCAAACCTTGGACATCGGGCATCATAAACGACAAGAAGCCGCCAAATTCATCCACCAATTCCTGTAGCTGCCAAGTAATCGTCGCCAACTGCTGATAGCTAAATTCCGTCTGTTGTTTATCTCTTGCTTGCATCTGCATTTGCAAAATACAATTTTGACGGTCATCACTTTGCTCAACTCTTAACAGCGCAAATTCATCGTAGTATTGTTGCGATAACGGCACCATAAGCTGACCATCTGCGGCAATATCAATAGGGTCTTTACTACCATCTCTTTTAAGCATTTTTGCTCCAGTTAACGGGCAACGCTCACGCGTATAAGAATCCACTAAGTAAAAGCCAATGGTAATTTTATCTAGGTTATTTTCTTCGATTAACGTCAGGCGTTGGTAAAATCCTTTATATTCCAAATCAACCGCTTGCACCGAACTAGCAAACAAACCTAAAGATAACAACAGTAATTTTTTCATGATTTTATATACTTTTCATTGTGGCGGAGCATGGTATTGATTTCAACAACGTAATCAATACCACGTTCGGAGTATGGTAATAAGCCCGTTGCTAACACGCTGGGGCGCAACGGAAGGTTATGTTGACGTAACTGAGCTCGTATTTTTCTCAGCATATTATACGCGCCGTTGGTGTTTAAATTGTGGAAATAATGGCGGATCATTTGTTCTACTGACGAAAAACTAGCCACTTCATGCTGTAATCCCGATTCACGCCCTTTCGGCACCAGACCGCAGCCCTTTTTAAAGCACCAAATCCCGAAGAAATTCAAACCGATGCGGGCAAAGCGAGAGCTTCCCCAAGCGGACTCGTTTGCGGCCTGCACCAATACCAACTCGCGAGGAATTTCATCGACCCTTAGCAATAATTTCGCTATTGAAACGTCTATGGCATTGGCATCATCAAGTTTGTATTGTTTTGCAAGGTTATTAAGCCATTCTACCTGTACCGTGTCTAATGCCCGCTGTTGTTGATATTCGCTCTGTATCGACAACAAGCGGTTTCTAATCGTAGCCAAGCGTTGGTTTTCCGCATCAATTGCCGGCTTCAAAAAATTAAAGAACGCCTGCTTACGCTGATTTATATCAGCTATCGCCATAAAATCGGGGATGTCGACAGAATGTAATGGTCGCTCTTGCTTAGGTATCTTATCAACAATCTGCGCTTCACTAACCTCTATATCGACTTCCTGTGACTGATAGAATATAAATGGCGCCATCATCATGACGAACACCATTAATAGCAACACCCCTTTTATGGTTTTGTGGCGTCTGCGATTAACGTTAATATTTTTGTCAGAAGATAATACCTGCTTCATGGCGACTTTTATCCTTTATTTTAGCTTTTCTACGTCACAACATCGCTGCGTTTACGCAGAAAAGTATGTATCCTGTTTGCCATTATTATCAACGACTTGCATTGATATACCAAAAATTTCTCGATATAAAATGCCTTTTACATTGTAAAAATACGGGCCCAAAAATACTAATGCGATGACCAATACTGGCACTGAAACAACAATTGGCGCACCACTAAATGCTGGAACTAAAGCAAGCAATAACAATGTAAATAGCACGCAATATATCTGAAAAATTCTCAACCACTGAAAGCGTGTTGCCTTAAACGCCACAATAATAGCGGCCATTGGCGACATATTTTTTTCGATTAATAACGGAATGGTTAAAGACTGCGCCACGGCGATATAAATGCCTGGTAAAATTAACATAAAGCCAAGAGAAGATAATGAACTGATAATTAGCGCGGCAATAGCAACAAATGCACTGCGCTTTAAAAAAGCAAACACAAATCCTGTACGGGTTTTGATACCCACTGCGTGCGACAGCCCCATCATTTCAATACCCGCTAAAAATGGCCAAATAATAATGGTCGCCAACAAGTTGGCTAACACTTGCGCCTGTGGGTCGTTTTGCACAGCCTCAACGCCACCCATATATTGGATTATCACTGAGGACACAAAAATACCAATCAACAACACCAGCATCAACCCCGATACAATGGGCATTTTGTGCACTTTAGTTAACGCCCAGCCTTCCTTTAACACCTTGCTTACGTTAATGGTGTACTCACCGCGCTGAGCTTTTTCTAGGGTTGAACCAACGTGAATAATTTTTTTATCTGTCACAACAACTAACTACAATAAATTCAAATAAGCGGTGATTATATCAAATGTCAGCAAAACTCGATAGCGTGGTGAAAACCTCGGCACATACTTACTAAGCAATGACGATATTAACGGCTAATATAATTAACACCGCGCCCATCAATCGCTCAATCCAGTAGCCATTATTTTGTAACGCCGAACGAAAACGAGGTATGGTAAGCATCGTTGATAAAAACGCAAACCACGCAAAGGTGGCGAGCGCCATATATAGCCCATAAGCCGATTTAATCAACATAGGGGTGTCGGTTGAAATGATGACACTAAACAATGATAAAAAGAAAATGGTCGCTTTCACATTCAAGCCATTCACTAAAAAACCGGTCATATATGCTCGCCACGGCGTTTGTTCCGTAACGCGTTGCGTCTCAGTGGCGTTAGCCGAGGGCTTAGATGGAGACGCCTTCAACCCCATCACACCGATATAAAATAAATACGCGGCGGCGACATACGTTAAGTAGGTAAACAACTGAGGATTACTTTTAATGATGATGGCGATACCAACCAACGAATAAAACACATGCAACAAAATTGCCGTACCTATCCCTGCGCTTGTATAGAGGGCGGCTTTGCGCCCACGAGATAAGCTTTGTTTAACCACCACAGCAAAATCAGGCCCAGGGCTAGCAACAGCCAATAAATGAGCGATAGCGATGGTTATAAACTCAGCGCTGTATTGCATCAACTGCATATCAATTTACGTCCTTGTGAGGTTAATTTTTATGATTGTGATTTAAGTTATTAAGGATTGTTGCGAAAAACTCAGCGCCCTTTTGTTCGCACACCAACATATTCGTCTCTGGAATAGATTCGGGATCTGGGTGCAAAGCAACAACCTTTTCCACCATATCTTCGCGAATTAAATGCAAAATAGGCCAAGGTGCACGGTTGGTATAATTGGTTACATCATCCTTAGCGACGCCTTCAAAACAATAGTTGGGGTGAAAACTCGCTAATTGATAAACCCCTTCAAAACCTTCATCGCTTAGTAATTGATTCGCGTAATCGAGCAAATCAAGATAGCGGTCGAAGGATGCAAAGCCTTCACGGAAAATAACTAACGTCGTTGCCGTTTCAGGATGCGTTTGTAAATGATGCATTTCATCAAGTACCGCCTGCAGCGCATGGTCAATACCTGACGTTTCAACAACACGATAGCGGACTCGATTATTGACGTAGTCTTTTTTGGCAAAAGGACAAAAATTGAGGCCAATAATCACTTTCTCTATCCATGTTTTGCACTGGGAAATAACTTGTTGCTCTGTATACGGGGAATTCATGCTTACCAAAACTCTATGATCAGCCGCTGCTGCGTTTAAAAACCTTGACTGAAGATGGTCGCTTTAACGTAAAAGCATTAACACCATCGCGGTCAGTACCTCAATACCTGCTAGAGTATGGTTTTAAGTCATTAGGATCAAGTCATGTTTGGACTTAGGTAATCAATCGTGAGTGTATTCTAACTGCCTGGATGCTTAGCAAATACGTCAATAAGCGTTGGGAACTATATCAACACACTCACGCCATTGGGATAGCTAGTTGAGCCTATCTAATGATGAATCCATAATATTCAGCTGTGAGCATAAAATGGTCCGGCTATGTTAACTGAAGCTAACAAGAGCCTATATTCCCTACATAGCAAACACCAAGAATCGTTACTCATATCGACCAAGACTTTGAATTAACGTGTTTTTCTGATACTTTCAAATCAATGTTAACCGCTTGTTAAGCATCTACATTGTTACCGTGCTTTACTATCAACCAATAGGGTTAAAAGGAAAATAAAAATAATGCCTACATCACACATAACGAAAATCATGATATTACTTTTGATAGCGTTAGGTATCAGCGGATGCGCTAGCCAACGTGCGAGTACAAAAAGTAGCGTCATGGATTACTTATATCCAAAAACTGTAGAAACTTATGTTGAACCCTCAATTCCAAACTTAACCATCCCATTACGGGTGGGCATTGCCTTTGTTCCTGAAAGCACTAGTGGCTCTTATGCACAAAATTTTTGGACAGGAAAGCAGTATTCAAGCGCACTAACTGAAGCACATAAAAACCAATTATTGCAACAAGTTGCGGACAATTTTAAAGAATTAGATGTCGTTAGTGATATTGAAGTGATCCCGACCGCTTATTTAACGCCGCAAGGCAGTTTTGCCAACCTTGAGCAAATAAAAACAATGTACGGGATTGACGTCATCGCGCTCGTTTCCTATGACCAAGTACAGTTTACAGATGAAAGCATGTTATCTCTTAGTTACTGGACCATTGTCGGTGCTTATGTCGTTTCAGGCGAAAAAAATGATACCAGCACATTAATAGATACGGTTGTTTATGACATTGATAGTAAAAAACTGCTGTTTCGAGCACCTGGAACCAGTAAAGTAGTTGGTAGCGCAACGCCAATTAATCTTAGCCAAGAATTGCGAGCCGATAGCCTTGAAGGGTTCGAACAAGCGACAAATGCCATGATTGGCAATCTAAAGTTACAGCTTGAAAAATTTAAGGCTTCTTTGAAGTCAAATCCAGAAACAGCTAACGTAACGTTTAGAGAAGGATATCGTGGCGGTGCATTAGGTGGATTGGCGCTAACCTTTATGGTGTTTTTTATCGCTTTATTTCGTAAAAAATAATGCCATTATCAATCCCATTGTATTGGTTATACAGTGGGATTGATACCTGCGAAGATAACTTCACTCTGTATCAAAATAACCTGAACCATACCTGCTCCATTCGTGATAACTGTATATATCACTTCATAACTGCTCTGAATAATAATTATTGCCACCATCGTGGTTTATTCATGCCAGTAAATATTTTTATCCCTTCACAACGAAACGATCGCAACGCAAATACGAGTCACGCGTGTTTACTGCTCGATGAACAACCTTCGCTTTTGCATAACAACCATTCATTGCGCTCAAGCATCACCATAAGTCACCCACTACTTACTGTATAAATGTTCAACAAAAAGCTTGACGACTAACCAAAACAGATATACTGTTTATTTATACAGTATATCTAATCACTTATTGGGATGCACTATGAACCAACTCACATTGAAAAAACAAAAGGTTAATAGAACAACAAGCAATCATTGGTTGCCAATACAAGCTGACCTTAAATACTCAGCGATTGACTTCGATATCAATAAGGTGTGTAAACAAAATCAACATCAACGGAGATGGATTCTGTGTATTGACCTTGAGAGTAATGATGTACAAGGGCTAGCCAAGCATGTTGATCATGGTAAATTATTGCGAGTAAACGGTGAGGGGAAACCCATATCATTTGAAAAAATAATGACGACATTGCAACGGGGTAACTGCTCAACCGTCATCATCGGTAGTGCTCACTTTAGCCAAAGCCAGTTAGCGATTTTACAACGTTGTGCTGAACATGGCAGGACGGAGTGCATCATAAAGCGTCAAAATCGACTTCATTAATGGTAAAAATAAGCGGCTACTGTTAACACGACCTGACTCACAGCATGTTACTAAGCTTATATTTAACACGTCGATAGGTGTAACGTAGGCAACGCAAGATACTAATACATAAACAATACATTGCGACCTAAAGGCTAGATAACAATGCAACTCATACCATTGAATATCAGTATTGCTATTGATCGTTAACGGTGGTTTGCTATAGTTCGCTAAATTCCGTTTCAAACAAACTTTGCGATGACAAACAACCTATGCCCGTGTGGTTCAAACCGCCCATTTTCCGAATGTTGCTCACCGATTATCGATGGTTTACTCAAGCCCAACCATAGCGAAGCATTAATGCGTTCTCGTTACACGGCGTATGTACTTGGCAATGCACAATATGTTGCCGATACGTATGCCAGTAGCAAGCAAGCAGACAACTCCGTCGATGATATCTCAGATTGGATGAAACAAACAAAGTGGTTAAAATTAGAGGTCATCGCCACTGAAGAAGATAATCACGCAACACAACAGTATGTCGAATTTAAAGCGTATTACCTGCACCAGAGTGAACTTTGCGTGATGCATGAGAAATCTCGCTTCGTTATCGAGTCAGAACACTGGCGCTATATCGACGGCGACATTATTGAACACAACGTCATTAAAAAAATTGGCCGAAACGAAGATTGTCCCTGTTTAAGTGGTAAGAAATTGAAACGCTGCTGTGGTAAATAACCGCTTTGCCTAATCAGTCGAGACTATAAACTAGCCGTACCAATATAGTTCTATGCACTCATTACGGGTAAATATAGGCTAAATCTTGCACCACCTAGTTCACTGTCAGAAACATCCACTTTGCCTTTGTGCCACAACATAATTTTGCTAACGATAGCTAACCCCAAGCCAAAGCCACCGGTATCTTTACCGCGACTTTGATCAAACCGTGAAAATGGATCAAAGATTATTTTTTTGAAGCTATCATCGACCCCGTCGCCATTATCTTCCACATCGATTCGACAATACCCATCAACAACAGACACTTTTATGCGCACTTCACCTCGCCCATATTTAATGCCATTACGGAGTAAATTAGCAACCGCACGGTTAACATAGTGAGGATCGCATCTAACCATAACATCATGCTTTGGAGTTTCGATGTGAACGTTCGCCGGTTGATCAGCAAACTCCACAGCTTGATAATTAACCAAGGCAATGATATCCGTTGCTTGCAGGGCCATATTTGGTTGCTGGCTATCAAATGATGCGTACATCAACAGTTCGTTGACTAAGGTTTCCAGTTCACAAATATCGTTATCAATAGAGTCTGTATATTTTTCCCGAACTTGTGCCTCGTTGGCGCTGCGCAGTACCTGAAGCGCAAATTTACTGCGTGCCAAGGGCGTTCGTAACTCATGAGAAACCGCATTGGTGAGCTCTTTATGTGCGCCAATTAAATGATTAATGCGCCTCGCCATCATATTAAAGGTTTCAATCAAGGGCTGAACAAGGGACGAGTCGGCTTTATTCACAGTGGCATTAAACTCACCATCGCCAAAGGCTTTCGCCGCAACGGCTAAGCGGTCTAAATCTCGTGACACAGGCCATATCCAAAAAAACACCACCACAGCCAGTAGTAATAAAATAGCAACACGAACGAGAGCTTCGGTTTTTGGCCGCGTTGGCGATTGTACCGGACCTAATATCAGTACCCGTTCACTGTTCGCTATGGGTAAGAACAAGGTAACGTAGTCATCATCGTAATAAACCGTGACATCTTCGCCTTTAATGAACTGGAGACTGGGGTTTAAGGTCTCCACGTCCGCTTCATCTACCAACGTCATGGTTAACTGATAACGCTGACTGGCGGTGCTGACAAGTTGTTCCCATTGCTCATCGTTGTGCGCTAGCAATTGCTCTCGAATTGCCATAAGAAAGGTTTTATAACCGGTATATGACTCAACGTCTTGCTCAACGTTTTTACTCCATAGTTCATCAAGGGCATAACTTAACACGCCAAAACAAGCAATAATGAGAAAATATAAAGTGAAAAAAGATCGGCTCAACTTCACGCTAACACTCTACTTTAGCGAACATGATCTTTGAACATGGCAATGCATGTTCAAGTTGGGACGATGTGTCATTTTAGGCGATACCCCCAAAAGTACTTCACGATGATCCAAATAATTCATAGTTTGAATGACATAGTCACACTAGATACTAACCATCTAGGGCTCTGCGAACTAGGTGAAGCTCGATCGAAAAATACCTTAGTTCCACGCATCGGGTACAAATAAATACCCTTGACCCCAAATGGTTTTAATGCGAAATGGTGTTTCATTAGAATCATGCAATTTTTTGCGTAATCGAGAGATCCTCACATCAACGCTACGATCCATGCCGTCATACTCACGACCAACAACCGCTTTATAAATATAATCGCGATTTTGTACTTCGCCTGCACGAGTAGCGAGTAACCACAATAAGTCAAACTCTTGGCTAGTTAGTTCAATATTTTCAGCGTCTAAGGTCACTTGTCGTGAGTTACGATTGATATGTAATTTACCAATGGTGATCGCTGCCTTTTCACTGCCACCTTTGGGTAACTGACCGCGACGCAGCAATGCGTTTATTCGCGCTAATAGCACCCTTGGCTCAACGGGCTTTGCTACATAATCATCTGCACCGATTTCTAAACCAAGTACTTGATCAAAATCGGTACTTTTGGCAGTAAGCATTAATATCGGGCTACTGTAAGTTGGTCGCAATTCTCGACATACTGTAAAGCCATCTTTACCTGGCAACATCACGTCCAATACAATTAAATCTGGCGAGAAATTTTCTACGGTTTTTGCTACCGTGTCGCCGCGAAACTCTTGTTTAACATGAAAGCCCTCACTCACCAGAAAATCTTTGATCAAATCTGACAACTGACGATCATCTTCAACCAACAATATTTTTTTCAAGCTCGGTTTATTGTCTGCCATGGTCATCGCTCCACTAAGTTATGTTATCATTATCCTGATATTCGCCGACTGCACGAATGATTACGCCTCTCCTACCGCTACTACATCCTAAGTTTTCTCAACCAAGTTATCCGTTCGTTAGACCAACACCGAAAAAGAAAACATCAAAACAACACCGTTACATCGCCTTATTGCGATACGCCCTATCACGCTGCTGACGCTCACCTAGGCAAACGCATCATAGTGACACGTTAACAAGGCAACCGTAAGGGGAATCAAGTGTGTTTGCTTTGTTCTTGGTTACATTTTAGTGAATTGATTTATAAAGACTAAATTTATTTCCAAAAAAATTCATTATTTAACCCCAGTAAGAGCATTTTAGCGACCAGCAATACCTGTTAAACTCTTGCCATCTAAAGTAGACAAAAATAACAGTCATGAAAGTAATCTCTTTTAATATAAACGGGCTACGTGCTCGACTACACCAATTACAAGCGGTCATTGATAAACATCAACCAGATATTATCGGCTTGCAAGAAATCAAAGTACACGATGAAGCTTTTCCGCTCGAAGCGGTTGAGGCCATGGGCTATCACGTCTACTTCCACGGTCAAAAGGCTCACTACGGTGTCGCTATGTTATGTAAAAAGCCACCAATTAGCGTCCAAAAAGGCTTTCCAAGCGATACGGATGAGCACCAAAAGCGCATGATTATGGTGACAACACTGGATGATGATGGCAATAAAGTTACCGTCCTGAATGGTTACTTCCCGCAAGGTGATAATATTAATCACGAGACAAAGTTCCCATATAAACGTCAATTTTATCGAGATTTAATGACGTATCTAAACGACAATCACAACAAGGACGAACAATTGATTGTTATGGGTGACATTAATATTTCACCTATTGACTTAGATATAGGTATTGGTGACGTTAATCGCAAACGCTGGTTAAAAACGGGTAAGTGCAGTTTCCAACCTGAAGAAAGACAATGGTTATCCACGTTGCTTGATTGGGGGTTCATCGATACTTTCCGCCAACTCAATCCAGATACCATCGATCGTTATTCGTGGTTTGATTATCGATCTAAAGGATTCGATGATAACCGTGGTCTGCGTATAGACGTTGTCTTAGCAACGCCATCACTAGCTGAACGTTGTATTGAATCAGACATCGATTATGAGCTACGTGGTATCGAAAAGCCATCTGATCATGCACCTATTTGGTCTACTTTTAAATAACACGCAAGTGACAATCAAACGACACGACAACATAGTGAAATCACACTGATGACGGATGTAACACAGCCTTCTTTTACCGCACCGAACTACTTGTGCCCGATATGCCAAAGTGCACTTGAACAGCATGACAAACAATATGTCTGTGAAAATAGACATAGTTTTGATATTGCCAAGCAAGGCTATGTCAATTTATTACCAGTACAGTTTAAACACTCACTGAACCCTGGTGATAACAAAGACATGGTGATGGCTCGACGCGCCTTTTTGTCCGCAAATTTTTATCAACCTTTGCGCGACAGCATCGTAGCCCTGCAACAAAAGTATAAGCCAAATGGCTGTATTGTTGACGCTGGTTGTGGTGAAGGTTATTACACGCACGCTCACAAGAGTGCGACCACTCAAGTGTATGGGGTGGACATTGCTAAAGAAGCCATTAAATTAGCGGCCCGTAGTTACAAAACTTGCCACTTTAGTGTTGCATCCATAGCCCAGTTACCATTTGCTAATGGCTACGCCGATTGGTTATACAGTGTATATGCACCAATTAAAGCGGTTGAATTCCATCGCTTGCTCGCTGATGATGGTTACTTGTTAACGGTTACCCCTGGTGCCAAGCATTTGTGGGAGCTTAAACAATTGATATACCAGGATCCGCGTGAGCACAATCAAGAAAACCATCACATTGAAGGCTTTACGTTGTGTGATGAACAACACTTACGCTATGAAATGGCGTTTAACCACGGCGAGCAAGCGTTGACGTTGCTGGCAATGACACCATTTGCCTTTAAAAGCAGTGAACAACTGGTTGAGTCATTATCCAAAGTGAGTAACTTCCGCTGTCAGGCTGACTTTACTATCCGTTTATATCAAAAAACACCTTAGCAGATAATCATCAGGCGCTTGCTTTGCTCGCAGAGCGCCTCACCTGTGCATACGTTAAACAGTTCTCATCTATAGACGGCAAGAAACAATATCTCATTAAATCTAGGTCTACGATTAACCGCCACCTCATGCGCCAAGCTTTACGGGTGTTGGTTGTATGAATAATTGAGTAATTTCGCAAGATCGTAATAGGTCGGTCGACTTTGCTTAAGTTTGATGTGTTGTTGGCCTTTGTCTTTTATCTGCAGTTGCAGTTTTTCCAGGCCTTGTCGATACCAAATAGCAAGAGCTTGAGGCAAGCGCTGTTTAGCCTGTTTGGCCATCAGGAATACCGCTTGAACGGGCATCGAGGCGATAAACAATCCGTAAAATATCGCGACCCTTAACTGCTCTATACCAATAAACATTAATGGCAAGATCGTTGCCAGCAAAGCAAGCGAATAGGCATACTTTATGACAAAGCGACTCATCATCACCGCTTGATACTGCGAAAAATAGTTGCCAAGCTCAGGACGCTCCGGCCAGGCCTTTATATAGTCTCGACCTAGTTTGTACGTATCTGCTACGGTTGGTTGCATAACGATTACTCTTTTCAAATCTCTTCACTGATGACTGACTAAAAGCGAATCCAGATCGCTCACTGAACAAATACGCCCACAAGGTGCTGTATTGTAGGCGATAATAGACCCATATAGATAGCGCCATACTCTAGTACAGTATCTTATTAAAGATACCATAAACGAGGCTATTTCGAATAACAATATTGCCCCTAGTTTGTTACTTTGCGTGATAAATGTTTCGATAATTTATTTTGCAAATGTCTCGCTCAACGTATGTCCGCACAATTCTCGACCAAAAGATTTTAGTCGAATGGTTAAAATCCACCTAAAAAAAGATCTTTTTTAACCACTTTCACTGTCAAATTACGATAATCCCGTTCAACAATGTAAAAAAGTAAGAATAATGTATTTATACACAAACACCCCTGCAGGGTATTTTTTAACCACCCGTGAAAAACCCATTTAAATGAACAACTTACAAACATGAACATAGGATATGTACAATGTTATCCACATTTTGTGTGGATAATGGATCGATAACCCACACACCTAAACCTTAAAATAAACAAGCTTATTTTGTGATTTTTTTGTTTGTTTTATTAAAAACGTTCAAATTAACGATCCAACATCAAGAAATGGACAAAATATCATAACCCTATACAAAACCATTAAAGCCTGCGTTATAGTAGCCTAAATCGGTGAACAGCCTGCAAGCAACATGATCATGGATATACACTACTTTTCTGACGCAGGTAAGGATCAATAAACAAGGATAAACTATGGCCAATCAAACGCTCCAAGTGCTAGAACAAACGTTTTCGATTCACAGTTTTACACCACAAACCGCACTTCCAACCCAGGTGTTTAGCTCTGATGTATATTTCATCGCCAAAACACACGATGAATTGTCTATCGTGGTCCCTAGTGACAACACGTTAAATAGCCTTGAGCAAGAGCACGATTGGCGTGCGTTAGAAGTATTAGGGCCTTTAGGCTTTTCTTTAACAGGTATATTATCCAATATCTCTGCTGTTTTAGCAGACCAAGCGATCAGTATCTTTGCCATATCCACCTTTGATACCGACTATATTTTGGTAAAAAATGACACTTTAGAGCGTGCCATTAATGCCTTGCGCCGCGCTGACTATCTGGTTATCAACAACGATAAATGATCTTAACAAGTAACAATAAAACGAGAAGCCTATGACAATCATCTACGGTATTCACAACTGCGACACAGTAAAAAAAGCATTAAAATGGTTAGATAAAAATAACATTGACTATACCTTTCATGATCTTCGTAAGGACGGTTTAGATGCGCAATTACTCGATCGCTTTTTCAGCATGGCCGACAGTGATCAATTGATCAATAAGCGCAGCACGACCTACCGCGGCCTCGATAACGCAATAAAGAACAACCTGACCGAGGATGTGGCAAAACAGGTCGCTAAAGAGCAAGTCACGTTATTAAAACGTCCCTTACTTCTGCACAATGAGCAACTGCATTTAGGGTTTAAAGATCCATTGTATCAAGAGATTTTCAACAATGACTAAAGTCTCAGAAGTCGTCACCCTCACCGAAGAATTGATTAGCCGACCGTCTGTGACACCACTGGACGAAGGTTGTCAGCAATTAATGGCTGAGCGTCTATCGGCTCTTGGCTTTGATAACGAGTCCATGATATTTGCCGATACTACTAATATGTGGTCTCGTCGTGGCAACCAATCGCCAGTATTTTGTTTTGCGGGGCATACCGATGTTGTGCCAGTGGGTAATCTCGACAAATGGCATTCGGATCCATTTACGCCAGTCATTAAAGACGGTTGGTTGTACGGTCGCGGTGCGGCGGACATGAAAGGTTCTTTGGCGGCAATGATTGTTGCGACAGAGCGTTTCGTTACAGACTACCCTTACCATAACGGCTCGATTGCTTTTTTAATCACCTCGGATGAAGAAGGCCCATTTGTTAACGGTACCACCCGGGTGATTGACACACTCGAAGCGCGCAACGAGAAAATTGATTGGTGTATTGTCGGTGAACCATCAAGCACCGATAAATGTGGTGATGTAGTAAAAAACGGACGCCGAGGCTCAATTACCGGCGATTTAACCATCCACGGTGTACAAGGCCATGTCGCCTACCCACACTTAGTGAAAAACCCTATTCACCAGTTTGCACCTGCCCTTACTGAATTAAGTGAATATCAGTGGGATCAAGGTAACGCATACTTCCCGCCAACCAGTTTGCAATTTTCAAATATTCATGCCGGTACTGGCGCAACCAATGTGGTTCCTGGTGAACTGCATGCGGTGTTCAATTTACGCTATAGCACCGAAATCAATGATGACATCATCATCAATCAAGTCACCGAAATTTTAGACAGCCACCAGCTAGATTACGATATTGAATGGACGTTTAATGGTCAACCGTTTTTAACCGAGCCTGGTGCCTTGCTCAGTGCCGTAGTCAATGCCGTCAAGGAAACCAACGGTGTGATCGCGACCCCGTCAACGTCGGGAGGCACCTCCGATGGTCGTTTTATCGCGCCAACCGGTGCGCAAGTCGTTGAGCTTGGCCCGACTAACGCAACCATTCATAAAGTTAATGAATGTGTCAACGTTAACGACTTAGAGGATCTGGTTGAAATGTACTATTTGATCATGAAAACGTTATTGGTCGATCATACTTAACGTAAACACTATCTGATGAGTTAACCGTCGCTATCATGAGCAAACTACCCATTTATACAGAGAAACTCAAAAACAACCGACAACAGCAAGCGTGTGGTTTATGCGACGATCATATTGTTTATATTAACCAAGGCATTGGTATACATCGCGATATGCAAGCGGCGTTTTTACAAATGCAACAAGACGCCGCGCTAGACGACATCGACTTACAAATAGCCAGTGGTTTTCGAGATTTTACTCGGCAACTGCATATCTTCAATGGTAAACTTAGCGGCCAGCGTTCGGTGAAAGATCTCGACAACAACGTGGTTGATATACAGCAATTAATGCCAGAGCAAGCATTGTATGCGATATTGCTTTACTCGGCTTTGCCGGGAGGTAGTCGCCACCATTGGGGCTGTGATATCGACGTATTTGATGCAAATGCGTTAAATACAAACACCCTTGCACTTGAGCCTTGGGAATATCAACAAGGTGGACCCATGCATAAGCTATATCAATGGCTATGCAAGCATGCAAATCGCTACGGCTTTTATCACCCCTATCAATACTACCAAGGGGGCGTAGCAGCTGAGCCTTGGCACTTGTCGTATCAACCGCTCGCGAAACTCTATGAGGACGCATTAGACCTTGATACGCTAAGGCAGACAATCAGCCAGGCTGATATCTGCGAAAAACAACTTATACTCAACAACCTTGCGCACATTTACCAGCAATATATTTGCAATACCTGTGCCTTTGGAGACAACACATGGCCACCTGGCTGATTATCCTTGTTTGTGTTTTGGTGCTTTTTATGATCATCGGCAACATATCATTAGTAAAAAAAAGTGCGACCCCGCTGCGGAAACAAAGTCTCAATGACTTATCAGAAACCTTGCCTCGAGCAGGTGACAAACGAGCGCAAGAATTAGCACAGGCAAAACGTGAGCGACAACAACGTTATTAAGCACGGTTATGCTCTTACGAGGGGAATAACCAGCGCTTAGCAGTAATAAACGGCAAGCGAACAGTTTTTCTTTATCTGCATTATCGCTATAATATCCGCCCTTTTTATTTCTAGTTATTTACATTATGTCTGATTATGCGCTGCGATTTGGTGGTATTGAACGCCTCTACGGTAAAATGGCAATGGCCGACATTCAACAGGCCCATTTTTGTGTGATTGGCATTGGTGGTGTCGGCTCTTGGGTGGCTGAAGCGCTCGCCCGTAATGGTATTGGCCATATTACGTTGATCGATCTGGATGATATTTGCATCACCAACACCAATCGTCAAATCCATGCCTTAGCTGACACCATTGGTGAAAGTAAAGTTGACATCATGGCAGAACGTATCAAGCTTATTAATCCAGACTGTCAAGTAACACAAATCGATGATTTTGTTACTGAAGAAAACTTGCGTCAGTTAATTACCACACAATTCGATTACGTTATTGATGCCATTGATTCTGTCCGTGTAAAAACCGCCCTGCTTAACCACTGCAAGCGTCAAAAAATCCCAGTTATCACCATTGGTGGTGCTGGTGGTCAGCTTGATCCAACCAAAATCGATATCGTCGATTTAAGTAAGACATATCAAGACCCGCTGCTTGCCAAAGTGAAAAATCAGTTACGTCGTAATCATAATTTCCCAAAAGATAGCAAACGCAAGTTTGCCATCGACGCCGTGTTCTCGACAGAGCAATTACGCTATCCAGCCCAAGACGGTTCGGTATGTCACGCAAAGCAGCAACAAGATGGCGCCATGCGCCTCGATTGCAGTGGCGGCTTTGGTGCAGCAACGCACGTCACGGCGAGCTTTGCTTTTTTTGCAGTCGGCAGAGCAATGGATAAATATCTGGCAAAAAAAGCGCGTCAACGCCAAGCTTAATAATACGCCTGCAACGGTTAAATACGAGCGATATTTCGTTTTATTGCTCTAGGATACCGTGACAGGACGCTGTAGCATAACGCTTTATCGTGACAGCAAGCGACCGTCACTATACAGTACATGCCATTAAACCAATAACAACATCACAATACATGGGGTAAACATGCAGCAAAATAACCAATCGCTAACGCAACTTCACGATAACGGTATCGGTGGGTCGAGCGCCGAAGTCGAGCTCGCTAAACTGAATATCATGTGTGCCGATATTAAGCCTATTTCGGTTGAAGAATATCAATGTCGTATCAAAAAGGCGCAAGCAATAATGCAAGCCAACGGGATTGCTGCAACCTATATCAACGCAGGGACGAACCTATATTACTTTACCGGAACCCGCTGGTATGCCTCTGAGCGCCTTGTTGGCGCCATAATACCGGCATCTGGTGATGTTCAATATGTCGCACCGCACTTTGAAATCGATACCCTAAAGCAATATATGACCATCGATGGTAGCGTCAACGCATGGCATGAGCATGAAAGCCCCTATCAAACCGTCATCAATACCTTAGCCTCTATGGGGGTTGATGAAGGTCAGCTTGCTATCGATGAATCAACCGCGTTTTTTATCGCTAATGGTATTCAACTTGCTGGCACGCAGTTTACCCTCATTGACGCTAAGCCGATCACCGCGGGTTGTCGAATGCAAAAGTCAGATAGCGAAATTGCGCTATTGCAACGTGCTAAAGACATGACCTTAGAGGTACATAAAGCGGCAGCGCGTATTTTACGCGAAGGTATCACCACAAGTGAAGTTGAAGCGTTTATCGACCGTGCTCACAGGGCCCTTGGCGCACCGCAAGGCTCGTATTTTTGCATTGTATTATTTGGTGCAGATTCAGCCTATCCGCACGGTGTCGCTAAGCCTAAAACGCTAGAGCAAGGTGACATTGTTCTGATTGACACCGGCTGCCAAGTCGAAGGGTATAATTCCGATATTACTCGCACCTACGTTTTTGGGGAGCCAAACGAGCGTCAGCGTCAAGTATGGCAACATGAAAAGCAAGCGCAACTGCAAGCCTTTGCCGCGGCGCAAAATGGTGCACCATGTGCAAACGTCGATATTGCCGCGCGCGATTATCTTATTCAACAAGGGTATGGACCAGAGTACAACCTACCCGGTTTACCGCACCGCACGGGTCACGGTATCGGCCTCGACATTCATGAATGGCCATACCTGGTCAAAAGCGATCATACGCCATTAGCCAAAGGGATGTGTTTTTCAAACGAACCTATGTTGTGTATTCCAGGTGAATTTGGCGTTCGTCTTGAAGATCACTTTTATATGACAGAGCACGGCCCTAAGTGGTTTACTGAGCCGGCATACAGTATTGATGATCCGTTTGGCTACAACCGTTAAACGCAGACGAAACACCGCATGACTGCCATTGAAGCCAACCAAGGCAAAATATTCATCATCGGCTTACCACGTACGGCAACCACCAGCGTCTGTGTTGCCATGCTCAATTTAGGTTACCAAGTAGCACATACCTGCTATACCTCACGCTGCTTAACCAACGCCGAGGTCATTGCTGATACCCCGGTATTTAGTGAATATGCGCACCTAGATGCCATGTACCCTAATAGTCGCTTTATTTACCTAGAGCGTGAGCTTAGCCTTTGGGTGCCGTCAATCAAACAATTATTGGCACGCATGGCAACCAATGTATTACGCCAAGATGGCGGTTTAAATACCTTTATTAAACACAGCTTTACCAAGGTATTTAGTCCTTTTACCGAAGAAAATATCGCTGATGACACGTTTTTAAGCGATTGTTATCAACGACATCAAGCGGACGTGTTAGCATATTTTGCTCAGCGTCCGCATGATTTACTGCGCCTTGATGTGAGCGACGACGACGCCTACAGCAAGCTACTCAGCTTCTTAGGTAAAGCAGCGCCACAAGATGGTAACTTTGCACGCATTAATGTCGCAGGCAAAGTGATCGCATGGAATAAAGTACGTCATTCTGGCAAAATAGAGTCAACGGAAAATGGTCGAATCGATAAACATCTGTTTACAAAGCTTGTGACCGAAAACTAGTTTTTTCTGGTAAATTAAGGTAAAACGGCAACCCTCAATGGCGGTAAAACGTCAAATTTTTAATTACTGAACATAACGATATGATTGCTTTACTTGAATACATTCCTCTTATTGTCTTTTTCGTGTTTTACAAAACACATGATATTTTTGTCGCCACCGGTGCGTTAATCATTGCCAGTGTTATCCATATGGCAATTTTAAAAATTAAAAAACACCCAATCCCAACACGTCAGTGGGTCATTTTTTCGTTAATCGTTGGTTTTGGTTTACTGACCATCGCCTTTAATGATGATGCCTTCATCAAATGGAAAGTCAGCCTTATTAACGGTTTCTTCGCTATCGCATTATTGGTTGGCAAATACGTATTTAATAAAAACTTACTGCAAAGCTTTTTAGGGGAGCAGTTCCAATTACCAGAGCATATCTGGACTAAGTTTAATTTGGCGTGGGTAAGCTTTTTTATTATCTGTGCTGTCCTTAACTGGTACGTCGCGTTTAATTTTGATCAACAAACCTGGGTAAACTTTAAAGTATTTGGCTTAACCGCAATGACCTTTGTGTTTTCCATTGTCTCGGTTATGGCGATATACAAACACTTACCGACGGAAGAAAAAACCAAGGAAGATAACTAATGTTATATATGATTTACAGCGAAGACGTTGATAACTCCTTAGAAAAACGCCTTAGTGTGCGCGATAAACATCTGGCCCGCTTAAAAGACATGCAGCAGCAAGGTCGACTAGTAATCGCTGGTCCCTTACCGGCCATTGATTGTAACGATCCTGGTCAGTCGGGTTTTACCGGTTCGTTACTCGTCTTAGAATTCGATTCGCTTGCGGATGCAAAAACCTGGGCAGAGGCCGATCCGTATATCGACGCTGGTGTCTACAAAAATGTCACCGTCAAACCCTTTAAAAAAGTGTTAGGCGCGTAATAGCGACGATAACCACAACGAGCCAGAGCAAATGCTCTGGCTTTTTTGTATTGGTTTTCAGGTCCTTGTCATCAGCGCGGCCCTATTGCGTCTAACCCCTACCAATAACATGCTCTACACCTTATCCCAGCTAGACTTTTCAGGTTACGCAGTGCCGCTCAAATTAGACCTTATATCGCTTTTCAACCATACTTAACAGGCGAAACCATTTTCTATGGAGGTTGCTTATGACTTTAACATGGAAAAAAGGCGCCGTTGCTCTGGGGTTAGTTTTTTTAATAGCCATTGTGTTGATTAAACCCATCGGCGTATCCACCCAATTTGTTATTTTTGATGGGATTCTCGCTAGCCCTTTTAACGACGAATTAATTATCGAAGATAACAACAGCAAATCAGGTTACAGTAGCTCAAATGCCTACCTTGCCAAGTCCGATGGTAAATACGCACAAGCCATTGCCAACCCCATCAACTATGGCTTAGTGTTTGTCATTAGCATGATTTTTGGTGGCTTTTTAGCATCTCGCCACCATAAAGAGCCTGACTTACCCAAAGCCCATGTCGAGCGTTTTGGCCATTCCCCAGCAAGTCGCTACAGCATGACCTTTATCGGTGGCTTTATCGCCTTATTTGGCGCTCGTTTAGCCGGAGGCTGTACATCAGGCCATATGATGAGCGGTATGATGCAAACGTCACTCAGTGGCTACTTATTTGCGCTCACCGCATTTGCGATAGCCATTCCAACGGCAATCATCGTTTATAAAATGAAGGGGGATAAATCATGACTCTGATCCTCGCCATTGTCCTTGGCACCCTATTTGGTTATGCCTTGTATCGTGTTGGTGCCACCCATGCCGATAAAATTCTCAACATGCTCGCCTTAAAGGATTTAGGTCTTGCGAAAACCATTCTTGCAGCGATTGGCTTATCATCTGCCTTATTTTTCGCCGGTGTAGCTTTTAACGTCTTTGATGTTGGGCATATGAGCATTAAAACCATGTATTTAGGCGTTTTCGTTGGTGGTGCATTATTTGGTCTTGGCTGGGCGTTATCTGCTATGTGCCCTGGCACTAGTCTGGCGAACTTAGGCGCGGGGCGCAAAGATGCGGTATTTTTTGTCGTCGGTGGTTTGCTTGGCGCAGGCGCCTTTACCCTAGTTTATGAGTGGCAATCAGGTTTTGGTCTATTCGAACCGATATTTGGCGGAAAAACCTCGCTCGCTTCATCGCCAGAAACATTATGGATTGGTATTGCGATAGGTCTTGCAATGATTGTCGCTGCATTTTTACTCCCCAATCGATTACGTTAGCGACAGCATGATACCATCTTTGACCTTATAAATTAGGCTACTAGGTGCCGGTTGTCTGTGTGATGTCGCTGCTGTAAATTTCCTTATATTTACAGCAGCTCTTTCATAACATAGGTGATCTTTACCGTAAGGGTCACCCTACGGCTACACGTTCACAAAGGTGGCATGAGTTTATCAAGATCATAGCGATGATACCTGTATGACACTATCGCTTCACGTAATGCGTCAATGATTACAGCGTTATTTCTTTGAATGACAGAAAATTAGGCCTAAACCGACAAGCCAAACCAAAATAATAAGCATCGTAAACGGCATAATGGAGCCTGAAAATTCAGGGATGATTTTAAACACATTAAGCGAAAGATTGACGGATGTGTGAAACAAAACAGCCAGTAATACGCTGTTGGTTTTCTCATACAAGTAGCCCATCACCAATGCAGCCCCAACAACCCACATAAAAAACAGCTCGAACGGCAACCCTTCAACAACACCCGTATCAAAGTAATAGCCGGTTAGGTGCCAAATCGCCCAGACGCATCCCACTAACAAAGACGCAGCAAGTAAACCATATCGGCGGCGAAATAATGGCTGCAAATAACCACGCCAACCGAGCTCCTCGCCAATACTGATCAACGGAATAAATAGCAATTGAGCAATCGATAAACCACTGAACCACGTGCTATAAGTGATCTGTCCGCTTAGCTCAGTGACAAGCATGGTTAGGTAAATAAGCGCAGGTATTAGCAATGTCGCGAGCGCATAATGGCGCCAAGATGCCTTATAAGCAACATATTGACTAAGCAATTGTTTAACTTGCCGCCCGCCGCCTTCAAGGTAGCTAAACAGCACGGCAATAATTGCCGGTCCAAAGAGGCCAATTAACACCGCAGGCTTGCCGATTTCGCCCTGCTGAACGAAGTACAGTACCAACAGCATCAACAACATGGTCAATGCCAAAAATAGCAAAGGGGTTTTCATCGAGAAAGGCGGGTAAGCGATATTGTTATTCATCTTGTGCTCCAAAAGTATCTAGCATTACCCTGTTGAAGCAAGTTTTATTCCCATCAATAAATAGCCAATAAAATCAATGAATTATTTTGACAATTAAAGTGATATCGCACAGTAAACAACCCTAAGTTGGTGAATTAAGCGAGAAATTAGTCATATAGGCAATGGCATAACGGCAGGGTAAAACGGGCCAGATAACACCATATTCTAATAAGACAAAAGCCAGAGCATACGCGATTTGTTTATTAAAACACGTTGGCTCCGAGTTGCTCAGCAATATAATCAATCGCTTTTTGCGCTCTCACACTGTTACCGGCATCATCTAAACGAGGTGAAAACACCGCAATTGAAAACTGTCCTGGGGCAACAGCAATAATACCACCACCAACACCGCTTTTCGCTGGTAAGCCAACATTATAAGCCCAATCACCACTGGTCTCATACAAGCCGGCAGTGGTCATCACCGCTAATAAATGTTCGACATTATCTTCACTCATCAGTTGTTTGTTGCTGACTGGATGTTTACCGCCATTGGCAAACGGGGCAGCCATCATCGCTAAATCTTTCGCAGTTACCCCAACAGAGCACTGGCGTGTATATAAATCTAAATTCATTGCCACGTCTCCATAAAAGCGTTTATGCGCTTTTAACAGTTGAGCAATTGCCATATTACGATCGTTGGTTTTCGCTTCGGATTCATAAACCGACTGCAATACCGGTAGCTTGGCAATGGCAAATTGATTGTACCAAGTCGAGACGTCTTGCCATTTACTGCGCTCCTCACCATTGAGTAAACTCATCGTCGCAATCGCCCCAGCATTAACTAATGGATTCATACTGCGCGCTTTATTAAGCTCAATCGCTAAAATTGAGTTAAATGGTAACCCCGTGGCATTAACCCCTACTTTCTCAGCAACGACATCGGCACCTTGCTGCTCTAATGCCAACGCCAATGTGAATACTTTTGATATCGATTGGATCGAAAACCGCTCATCAACATCGCCATAGCTATAAAGCTTACCGTCTGTCGTGACTAAGGCGATGCCAAACAATTCGGGATCCACCTCGGCCAGTGCGGGAATATAGTCTGCATTTGCACCCGAGGTATCATTTTTGTATAGGTTATGAGCATCTGCTAGGACTTGCTCAATGTTTTTATCTTTACTGGTATTTGCACACGCCGACAAAGGCATAATGCAAATGATAATTAACAGCCATCTTGTCATCATATGAATTCCTAGTATTTGAATGCGAATGACGTCTGCAAACGCGTATTATCGTCATTGTTGCCAGCTTTACTCTCGACTTCGCCCCACTGCAACTCGATGCCAATTTTTGCCATCGAGATAGGCGACCATATAAAGTTTGCGGTGCTATATAAACTCTTATGAAATGCATTATCAAATTGACTGGCGATATTCTCAACTTCAACATAAGCAACGCCAACGGCACTGCTCATGCTCTCGTTCCATTGATGATCTAAATACACAAAACCACCAAATGCTTCAATTGCTTGCAGTTCACCCTCGCTGTTAACCCCTGCATCCGCACCACCGGTTTGCTCGGCATAAAAGTTACAACACGGATCATTAAGGTACTTACTTATGCCTTTACCATAGGCAAGTTGATATTTAATACTGTCCTGATCAGATGCTTGATAAGCACCTGTTAGGTTAATCCCCCAAGCGAACGTGCTATCGCTGGCGTTTCCGCCATCGCTAAACTCGGCTTGATAGCCCAGTTTTCGTAATACAAAGGAGCTTTTAACGTGACCGAAATCTCCGCTGTTATAATAAAAACCAGTAATATCTGGCCATTCATTAACTTCATCGTATTGATAACTGCTGGGATCAAGCGTATTTGGCAAGGCAAAGTCTGAGTCGGCTCGCTCTATCGATATCGCGATTTTTTCCGCATCACTCAATGAATAGGTATAACGAACTTGAGGCTGTCGTGCAAAGACCATGGCATTTGGCCCCCAATAATCAAGCATATTTGGAAACGAATCAATGTCCATAAATCCGGTAAATGTTTGCCCCGCACCGAGACTGCCAAGCTCGCCCCAAAGGTGCAACAGATTAAAACTCGCATTACCATCGGCCTGAAACATATCAAACTCAAACCTGGTTTTCATTTCACCATATGCGGTAGGAGTAATACTTTTCACATACAGTTTGGACTGACCTGCAGTTAATAATGTGTTGTCATCGACCGTATCGGCCTCGTAGGCAATTGAAGAGAGTTGAAAGCCTGCTCGGTTTGTCATTTCGCCATGATTGTAAATGGCATCCACCCAAATTTGCCCGCCAATTTGTAAGCGGGTATCGGTATCGCTTAAACGAATACTTCGTTCAGGTGTTTTATAGTTGTGGCTAGAGCGTTGTCTGAACGCTCGTACAGCACGAAAAGAAGTGGTGTTATTTTGAGCTTGCTGTCGATTTATCTTTTGCTCTTGCACTCGCTCTTGAACTTGCTCTTTTAAATCGTCTATTTGTGCATCTTTATCGACGATGATCTGCTCCAATAAAGCAAGTCGCCGCTCGAGGGCAGTTAAACGCTCATCGATGTCTTGCTCATTAGCGAACGCCGTTGCAGAGTATACGCTCAAGCTTACCGTCGATAAAACAAAACATACTTTCGCCTTCGCCAATGCGGACGATATGGGGGATGTGTTTATTACCATTAAATATCCTAGCGTCGCTGTTATTCGAATAGATTTATTCTTTGTGAATAAGCGTGCGATCAAGTTTAGGATACAGAAAGAAAACCCGCCAATAACAGCTTAACCTTATAAGATCAAAGTGTTGTTGAAACATTAAAGTGTTGTTGAAAAATCGTCCCCGCAGCCAATGGCGTAAGACGTCGATATGGCCCCAATTATTTTAACCTCCGTATCCACTATTCGTATCACTTTAACTCGATAGCAAGAACGAGACTAGCCCAATAAAGCTCAAGCAATACGAAAAGTCCCCAAAACCAAGATTTGTTTTTAATGGCTTTAAACATTAAAAATATGGTCAGTAAAAAGACACTGAATACAACAATCAAGATTTGATTTACCTTTACTACATTAACGGTCGTTACAATACATGGAACAAAAGCCCAGATGATTCGCCCAAGGCTCTATAATCAAACGTAACTGTTTCTATATCCGCGCCCTTTCAACAAACTTAGCTCAATTTCTCGGGCTATTGTTCTTGTTGCATAAGCGCCAGCTCTCGTTCGGTTTGCTGTTCGTCACCGAGCATAACCGATAGCCATTTACCCTCTTCCGACGTTTCAAGCGCAATTTTAATGATCATCGTCAGTGGCACACTTAATAACATGCCCACCGTTCCTAATAACCAACCCCAAAAAATTAACGACAGGAAAACCACCAAGGTTGACAACCCCAAACCTTTGCCCAAAAACCTTGGCTCTATCATATTGCCCATCACGGTGTTAATGGCCATATAACAACCGGCGACAATGATGGCGATGGTTGGGTCGAATTGAACAAACGCCAACAATACCGCGGGAACCGCTGCAATGATAGAGCCGACGTTAGGGATATAATTAAGCAGAAACGCTAACACGCCCCAGAGGATAAAAAAGTCTATACCGATGATCCAAAGCAGCAACGAAACTAAACAACCTGTAAGTAAACTTACCCAAGTTTTAATGGCAATATAACGATTGACCGATTCTAAAAAGCGATCAATGCGCTCGATTTTCATTTCTGGATCATCCCACGCCAAGTGCAATTTCGCTGGAATGGTGCTCGATTCAAACAACATAAATACCACAGTCAAAAGGATCAAAAACGTATTGGCCATGATGTTACCAAATCCAGACAGCATATCTGTAGCAAACCGCATCGCTACACCAGGATCTAAGTAAGTCATGAATACTTCAGATGATACATGAATATTGTAATCGGCGAGTTTATCAATCAAGCTGGCAAATTTAGTCGTGATTTGCTCGCGATACTCAGGCATTTTGTCATTGAGCTCGGTTAAAGAGTTACCAATCAAGCTCGCCAACGACATGCCGATACCAACAAAAACCACCAAAATTAAAATAATCGCGAGCGCCTTGGGTATGCGATATTTTTCCAATTTTGCCACGAGCGGATTACACATTATGGCAATAAACAATGACAGTAAAAATGGGATAAGTATATTGCTAGCGGTTTTTATGCCCGCCATTATGATCACCAAACAGGCCATGATCAGCAGAGCTTTTACACTCGTGGTCTTATTGATTGTTGCTAAGTTCATAATTATTATCAGTATTGTCAATTAGCATTACATTAACAAAGAAGTACGAAAAGGTACACTCAAAGACACCGTTTTCCGTTCACAAAGAATTGATTACGCGCACGATTTTATGCTGAGTGTTCTACACTGAATAATAACCTATCTATGGAGTCTCACTAACAGGCATGCAAAATGTATTGATCACTGGCGGTACAGGCCTTATTGGCTCAACGTTTATCGAACGATTCCACGCAAAATATCGGTTTTGGGTACTAACCCGACAACGTACGGCAGCCGATCGATTATTTTCTCATAGTGAGCATGTGACGTTAATTCACGATTTAAACGCGCTCGACAACCTTGATGATTTTGATATTGTTATTAATTTGGCGGGTGAGCCCATTGCCGAAAAACGTTGGAGTGTTAAGCAAAAGCGTAAAATTTGCCAGAGTCGCTGGGAGTTAACGCACGAATTGTCGCAAAAAATAAACGACAGTAATAGCCCGCCAACCGTGTTTATCTCAGGCTCAGCTATTGGCTATTATGGTCGCCAAAATAGTAACACCATTGATGAAGAGTGTGCGCATTGTTATAACGAGTTCAGTCATCGCTTATGCCAAACGTGGGAACAAAAAGCCCGCTTATGTGACGACGTCACTCGCGTTTGTTTGCTACGAACCGGGATTGTTTTGGACGCTGAACATGGTGCGTTAAAAAAGATGTTACTCCCTTACAAAATGGGCTTTGGAGGGCGGTTTGCCAGTGGCAGTCAATATATGTCGTGGATCCATATTGATGATATGGTTAGAGGCATAGACTTTTTGATCAATAACGACCAATGTCGCGGCGCCTACAATTTAACAGCACCAAACGCAAAAAGTAATCGAGCCTTCAGTAGAACATTAGCCAACGTATTAAACCGTCCAAATTTTACCACCATGCCCGCATTCATGCTGAAATTAATGTTTGGCGAAATGGCTGATTTATTTTTATTTGGCCAAAACGTCTACCCTAAGCGTTTATTAGATGCTGGTTTCAAATTTACTTACAGTGATTTAGAGCCGGCACTGGCATCGTTAGTAAAGAAATAACGGGTCCTCAGGTGCATCTGCAGGCTAAATCATTACCCTAAACGTTGCCACCTAGCTACGTTGACTTGTCTTAACATGTTGTTTTAAAGAGCGGTTGAAAGCAAAAGCCCGATAGCGTGCCCGGGCCTTTGATCATGGTAGCTTTTACCATGTTTTATGACATCGCTATAACGTGCGACGGATTAACGTAACACTGGTTAAGTTCAACAAGCGGTAACAACTGAATAGCCCCATCAACCCAACAAAGATGCCACCGGCGACAATACCGAGTAACCAATAACTTAAATGCCAGGTTGCTTGCATGTCAAATACGCGGGTTTGTACCACATATACCGCAACTTCCATCGCCACACTGGCTAACAAGCCAGCAATCGCGCCCAACACGACAAATTCGAGTAATGTCGCGGATTTTAATAAACTTCCGCGAGCACCGAGGGTGCGCAAAATAGCTAACTCACGCTCTCGTTCTTCCATCGAGGCTTGCACTTGTGCAATCAATACTAGCGATCCAGCGATAAGTACCAGCATTAAGATCAACTCAACCGCAATAGATACTTGGTCTATCACGTCACGTAATTGCAAAATAAGCGCTTCAACATCCACCACACTAATGGTTGGGTATTGACTCAAAAATTGTCGCATATCGCGCTTTTTATCTTCTGGTACATGAATAGAAGCGATGTAGGTTGCAGGAAAGTTTTGCAGTACCGAGGTCGAGAAGATCATAAAGAAGTTAGGCTGCATGCTTTGCCAGTTTACTTCACGCACGCTGGTAATCGGCACGGTTACCTCTTGGGCACCAATTTGAAAGGTTAACTTATCGCCAATACTCACGCCTAAACGATCCGCTAAACGTTGTTCTATGGATACTTCAGATTGCGGAGCGCTTGGGTCAAACCAACGTCCCGCGACGACCCTATTTTCTTTAGGCAGTTGATCATGCCAGGTTAAGTTCAATTCTCGACCAATACCTTGTCGACCACGATCAGAACGATTTTCATCTTCTTTGCTGGTACGTCGTGTTACCGTCTCATCATTGATGGCCGCCAAACGTCCACGGACGATAGGGTATAAATCACTGGCCACCATTTGGTTCTGCTCAAGAAACTGTTCAACCGCATCAACCTGTGGTCCGGTTACATTAACGAGAAACTGATTCGGGGTGTTTTCAGGTAGCTGCCCCTGCCATTCATCAAGTAAATCATTACGAACCACCAACATCAGAAGCAACAATTTGATAGCAACCGTAAAACTGATCAATTGCACATTATTTTGTTTTCCACGGCGTTTAAGATTGGCCATCGCCAGATGCAGACCTTGGCCAGCATGGGAGCCCACTTGCCGTCCTGCGTTAACCAATAAACGACCTAAAAATACCAACACCAACATAGCTAAGGCACCGCCGATCATTAGGGCTAAGGTCAGTACCACATCGCGACTAAATAGCCACAACAAGATAAACACGGCCAATACCGGCGGTACATTGCCTAAAATGCCACGATCTTTATCAAACGACGTGAAACCACGTATTACCGACAATACCGGCGTCGCGATCAACGATTGCATCGGCGTTATCGCAAACGCAAAGGCACACAATACACCGGTGAAAATCGCAACAAAAAACGGATAACTACCTAAACTGGTTACTGGCGCCGGTAAATACGGCTCAATAAAATATAAGCCCAAGGTTAACAACCCCGCCCCCAACAGCAAACCACAGACAATCGAAAACGCACACAAAGCACTCCAATGCAGTAGGTACAACCGTCGAATGTGAGGCAAACTAGCGCCCATGGCTTTAAATACGGCAACCATTGGCTGATGGCGTTGTCCATAACGACGCGAGGCGACGCTAACGGCAACACTCGCTAAAACAATGCCTAACATACTGCCCAACGACAGGTATTTTTCCGCTCGATTGAGCGCCTGTGCCAACGGAGACTGTTGCGAGGTGATATCGTACCAGCGCTGGGTCTCTAGCACTTGCGGTTTAAGCCAGTCGCTAAACTGATCGATATCGTCTTTGTTACCGGCAAATAAATAACGATAGGTGAGACGAGAGCCAGGTTGGACAATGTCCGTCTTCGCAACATCGTTCCAATTCATCATCACCCGCGGGCCTTGCGTAAATACCGAAAACGATGTGTCGGGCTCTTGTTCAATAACGCCCGCGACAGTAAAGGTGGCAACACCAATTTCTAACGACTGTCCTACTTGCAACGACAGTTTTTCAAGAAGCGATGTCCCAACCCATACCGTGCCCACATCAGGGGCAGACAGAGCTTGTGCCCCTTGCCCCTTGTCGATCAGTAACTCGCCACGCAGTGGGTAGCCTTCACTGACGGCTTTAACCGAGCCAAGCACCATCTCGTCGCCAGCAAATACCATGGATGAGAATAACAGCATCTTCGCACTGTTAAGTTGCATCTGTTGCGCCGTCGCTAAGAAGTCATCACTCACCGGGCGAGATGATTGCAACACCCGATCTGAGGCGATAAAACTGTTGCTTTTACTGATTAATGCTGAGCGGATCTGCTCACTAAACCCAGCCAGAGAGAAAACCGAAGCGACCGCCAAAATGATCGCGAAACAAATGATGGTTAGCTCACCACGGCGTAATTCGTGTCTGAATAAGCGCAATGAGTGTTGCGCCCACATTGGTAATGCGCTACTCACTATACAACCTCCGCCATCGCCACCACGTTGTCAACAAATTCGCCTGAGCGCATGGTTAATTTGCGCTGACAGCGAGCGGCAAGTTGATTATCATGGGTCACCAAAATAAGGGTTGTCCCTTGTTGTTGGTTTAATTCAAACAGCAGCTGATTAATGGTTTCACCCGTATTGGTATCAAGGTTACCCGTGGGTTCATCCGCAAATAAAATATCAGGTTTGGCAATAAAAGCTCGAGCAATGGCCACGCGTTGTTGTTCGCCGCCCGATAACTGCCCCGGATAGTGGCTAATACGATCACCCAAGCCTACTCGTTCTAACATCGCAATCGCCTCTTGCTTTGCAGTATCAGAGCCCGCAAGCTCAGCTGGCAACATCACATTCTCAAGTGCAGTGAGACTATTGATCAACAAAAAGGATTGGAAAATAAAGCCAACGTGTTGTGCCCGCACCTGACTACGCTGCTCTTCGCTGTATTGATGCAAAGGCAAGCCTTTTAAATAAATTTCACCAGAGCTTGGAACATCTAACCCGGCCAATAAAGATAATAATGTGGTTTTACCTGAACCTGAGGCGCCAATGATTGCCAAGGTTTCGCCAGGCTTGACTTGCAAGTCAATACCTCGCAAGATTGTTAACTCATCGTCCTTGCCAGAATGTTGGCGAGTATCAACTACTTTGGCCACGTTAAGGCATTCAAGTATATATTTGGATTGTTCACTCATGCTTAAAAAACTATCTCTTATCGTCGTTGTTATTATTACCTTTACGTTAAGCCAAACCGTTTTGGCTCACAATAGTATTTTACTACTAGGTGATAGCCTAAGTGCAAGTTATGGGATGGAACAAAAACAAGGCTGGGTTCACCTATTGAACCAACAACTCGAACAAGACAATGCAAGTTATCGTCTCGTCAATGCCAGTATCAGTGGCGAGACCACAGGTGGCGGTTTAGCAAGGCTAGACAACATTTTGGCCAGTAATGACATTGATGTTTTACTGATTGAATTAGGTGGTAACGATGGGCTTCGCGGCTTTCCACCGAAGCTTATCAAAAATAATTTGTTACAAATAATCAGCAAGGCACAGCAACAAAATATCCGTGTTTGGTTATCACAAGTAAAAATTCCACCGAACTACGGTGTTCGCTACAACCAAATGTTTGAACAAGTATTTGTCGATGTCGCTGAACAAACAGGCGTGACGTTACTGCCGTTTTTCATCGAAAGCGTTGCAACACAAGATGGCTTAATGCAAAACGACGGTATTCATCCAAACGTTGAAGCGCAACCGATTTTAGCCGACGAAATGCGATCAATCATCGAAGCGGCCTTATAAAACCAGCACCAAGATAGATGAGCTGGTAATAGCAAAGAATGAAGCCTTGGCCGATTTTTTCTGTCCATCGCCAATAAAAGTGAAATTGGTTTACTTAGGTTATGTGAAGGATCATCTAAACAGGATAATTAAAAATGGAGTTTTTCTTTCAAAGTACATTAGGTGGGTTTCATACGCTATCCGCTATCGTCGCCCTAATTACTGGTGCTATGGTCTTTTTACGCAAAAAAGGCAATGCTCAACATAAAGTCTACGGTTACACGTATGTAGTCGCCATGTTGGCGTTGAATATCTCGGCAATACCATTACAAAACTTGTTCGACGGTTTGGGGTGGTTCCATCTGTTTATCGTCATCAGCCTGCCCTATATTATCTGGGGTATGTATTACCCACTCTTTGCTCGCAGTAATCCCAACTGGATGGTTAATCATTTTGAAATATTATCCTATAGCTATATAGGGTTATGTGCTGCGTTTATTGCCGAAGTGGTTGTGCGATTGCCTTTACAGGCCATGGTCGGCAATGTTAACCAATTTATCATCGGTGTGTTTGTCATTGCGTTTATCTGCGCTGTTATGGGTTATCGGGTTATTCGCAGCTACAAAACAAAACACTTTGCACAGTCGTGAGTTCACAAAAGTCATTCAAATGATCATATTCAGTGTTGGCATAATTATCTTCTGGTGCTTTAATGAAATACATGTAAGCGCTTCATATTTAAAGCAAAAAAAGAGGAAAACTCATGACCAACCACTTAAAGCCCGCTCCGAAATGGTTTGTTCCTGTTGCAGCTATCGCTCTGGTATGGAATCTTATCGGTGTGATGGCGTTTTTTACTGGACCTGCCAATAACCAAGCTGCGCTGGCAGAGCTACCAGCCGTTCAGCAAGTGTTCTTTGCTTCAATGCCCACATGGGTATTAATCGCCTTTGCTATTGCCGTCTTTGCAGGCAGTGCTGGATGCCTTTTTCTGGCACTCAAAAAACGTTTTTCGGTGATTTTATTTGCGCTGTCTCTGCTAGGGATTATCGGCCAACAAATACACGCCTTTGTGTTAAATGATGGCCTCGATATCTTTGGTCAGAACGCCTTGATTATGCCGATATTAGTCTTGATTGTCGCCATCGCACTACTGCAACTTAGTCAATATGCGAGCAAACATCACTGGCTCGATTAACGCGAATTGATATGGCGTAAGATTGACATTAAGTCAGTAATAGATAACTCAATAAGGCAACAAGCGTTGATACCACAAAACTCAGCAATGCACCTTCAGTGACCATTTGCCTGATGCTGATCTGCTTAGTACCATAAGCAATCGCATTAGGTGCTGTGGCAACAGGCAACATAAAAGCACAACTGGCACAAATGGCTGCGGGGATCATCAATACTTTCGCATCAAAGCCTATCGATATTGCCGCGACAGCCAGCACAGGCATTAACAAGGTTGCTGTGGCAGTGTTACTGGTAATTTCAGTAAGATAGGTCACCACCCAGCACAGGATCAATAACATCGCTAATAAAGGTAAATAGGCTAACGATGCTAACCAATTACCAAGCATATCACTCAGACCCGAGGCAACGAACCCTTTAGCGATAGCGATACCTCCAGCAAACAACAGCAGCATATCCCATGGAATAGTTTTCGCGGTTTGCCAGTCGAGCAGTCGTCCGCCTTTGCCATTACTTATGGCAAACATCAACACCACGGCTGTTAATGCAACGGTACTATCACCAATACCTAAGACACCAACTAAGCCAGTCCAACCACCAAATGGCTCTTTACGAAATACCCAAGCAAGCGCAGTGAATGCAAATACCGTCAGCGCTCGTTTCTCTTCAACACGCCAAGCACCAGGTTTGGGCATGACAACAGGAGTTGACAAATGAACACCGCGACTTAACCATAACGCCATCAAAGGGACAGCCAATAACACCACGGGGATCCCGATTTTCATCCACTCTAAAAAACCAAACTCTATACCGGTTTGCTCTTCGTAAATACCCGCAAAAATAACATTTGGTGGCGTACCAATTAACGTACCGACACCGCCAACACTCGAAGCATAGGCAATACCTAAGATCAACGCGACTTTCAATTTGTCGTTATCAACGTGATTTAGCAGCGCTAACGCCATGGGTAACATGATCAACACCGTGGCGGTGTTGGATATCCACATGCTCAAAAAAGCCGCCGTAAGCATAAAACCTAAAATCAACCGTTTACCGCTATGAGTACCAATCCAGCGCACCATATATACCGCTAAGCGTTCATGAGCACCGCTTTTTTCCAGCGCCTTTGAGAGCATAAATGCGCCCATCAATAGCAAAATAACGTGCGAACCTAACGCCGAAGAAACGGTTTTATGATCGACCACCGAAAACATCGGTAATAGCGCAAAAGGTATGATAGAAGTCGCTGGGATTGGTAACGCTTCACTGACCCATAGGACAACAGTAAGTAGGGTGATCGCTGCAGTAACCGCGCTTTGATGGTTAAAGCCAAATGCTGATAACAGGCCATAACAGATCAACGCCAAAGCCGGCGCAATAAACAGAAAATGTTGACGTTTTAGCATGTAAACAACTTACCTCGACATGCTTGCCAGTGAGGATCCCTACGCAAACGTTGCCAATCTCGGCCATTTCGATTTAGCATGCTCTGCACTCGCTGAGTCGCTAGCGTATCGTCTGCATTTATATTCGCATTATTGATAGCCTCTATCGCACCTTGACGATCATTGCAAACCAACAGCATATCACAGCCAGCATCCGCAGCAGCTTCACAACGATCAGCGAAACTTCCAGCTGACGTTGCCCCTTGCATCGACAGATCATCGCTAAAAATCACTCCGTTAAAACCAAGCGACTTGCGCAGTACCTGCTGCAACCAATACCGGGAGAAGCCGACAGGTTTATCATCAACATCAGGATAGACCACATGCGCCGGCATCATCGCGGCTAACGCGCCCTCATCAATAAGGCTGTGAAACACCTGCATATCATGCTGAAATATCTCGGCTTTGCTGCGCATATCACGTGGCATGGCAATGTGTGAGTCTTCTTTGACGCTGCCGTGACCAGGGAAGTGTTTTCCCGTCGCTTTCATGCCCGCTTTGTTCATGCCTTGGATAAAAGCACGAGCTAAATTTGTCACAACTTTAGGATCTTTAGCAAAGCCTCTATCGCCTATCACATCGGAAATGTCATCTACATCGAGTACCGGTGCAAACGAGATATCAATACCACAAGCTTGTACTTCGCTGGCCATTAAAAAGCCAAATGCGCTGGCTAGCAATTTGCTATGCTCGAGTACGTAATGTGGCGTGCTCATATTAGATAGCTGTGACTGACTATGGCGATGAATGGCACCCATCGCTGGAATCGCGGATAAGCCGTCACGAAAACGTTGCACTCGCCCACCTTCATGATCCACCGCAATCAACAGGTGTTCATTAACAGCTTTTATTTGCGCTGTTAATTGGCATAACTGTTCAACACTGTCAAAATTTCGGCTAAATAAAATAAGCCCACCAACATGAGGATGGGCCAATAATTCTTTATCTTCAGCGGTAAGCTCTCTACCTGGAACGTCAATCATCAATAATGACATAATGTTTCACCTTTAGCGGATCGGTGCCCCCACGCCAGCGGCAATATAAGGAATAATGCGTTCAATCACACCTGCAACATCGACCTTGTTACCAAAATCGTTATCGGCAATATCAATCAGCGCTGCCGATGATGACATAGTGAATACAACCGTGCCCATGGTAAAGTGCAAGCGCCAAAAAATGTCTTCCGTGCTTAATTCTGGATACGCGCGATGCACGGCCGCGACAAAATTATTTAAAATACCTGGATAGTTGGTAGTAATGAACCAGCGTAAAAAGCCTTGGTTATCAACATAACTGCGACCGAGCAATTGTAAAAAGATGCTGGTACCGTTTTCTCTAAAATCGTTTAACGCTAATAATGGGGCAGAAAATGCGGTGAATACGTCATACAAGTCGGGTTTTTGCTGTTGTTCATTCACTTGCTTTAATGAGGCTACGAGAGGTTCAGAAAGCTCATCTAAGTAACGCTTCATCAGCGCTTTAATCAGTTCTTTTTTAGAGCCAAAGTGGTAGTTAACCGCAGCGAGGTTCACGTCAGCTTCACTGGTGATTTCTCGTAACGATGTTGAGGTAAAGCCATTCTCAGCAAACAAAATTTCTGCCGCGTTTAATATCTTCGTTTTTGTATCCATAACTTCTTGTACCACTAAAACCGAACATTTCGGAACATTTCAAACACACGTTTAAAATGACAGCTCACAAGAACTCTGTCAACCTTAAGTTATTGTCTATGCAGATAAAGATTCTATTGTGCTTTTTTTGTAATCAGCCATAGCAAAATCGATTAAAAAAAGTCACCTAAAATAACGGCAAAACGGCGGCACTCGTCCATACTTAATTGTAGAGACGCACATAACATTTCTCCCTGGACCCATAAGCTCGATCTGTCAACTTAGCCTGTGGGTCTTTTTTTATATACGCTTTGTTATATGAACTTTTTATCGGTATTTTCATGTACGCCGTTTTTTATAGCGGTATAGAAGAATGCTGCCACTTTACCGAAAATAAAAACAAAAACTGTAATATTCCAAGGCAAACTACAAATTTAGTTACAGCTCATGTACAACATGCAACTCGGGCATAAATACGTCGAATATAGCTTTATTATCACTCATCGTAAAACACCAAGAATCCTCTATAGCGTCACGCTTGCTAACCCCTTCAAAGCCATAATAACTCTGGTACTGCACGCCTATTTTCACTTTACCGACATCACCGTCAAACATTGAATCGGTTACTGCAAACGAGGCCATATCAACGTGCGCGCGGGAACAGATTTGATGGGCAGTTCGCGCCAACAATTCGTTAAATTGCACTTTATTCTCTAGTAATTTATGAATAACAAGCTGCTTCAACGTATCATGGCAGCCGTTATGTTCTTTTTGCAAGTCAAGTTCAACACGCATTTTGTCCATCGCAAATTCCCCTAAAATGTTGTTCTGTAGGCAACAGCGCTTATTTGGCGCTTTGATAGAAGGCATCATATCACCAACCACCACAACCTGTAACCACCTATGAAACATTTCATCGCGATAAACATAACGATTGTATCAAAATCATTACAACTGCTATGTTCTACACAGACAGGCATCTGCGCCGTAGGTGAGATAGTTCAAAACAAGGTCATCGAAAAATATAGGGATCATGCAAAAGGGTAATGTAATCGACTCATAGGCAAACGCTAACGTCATAGGTGTTACAAACCTAGGTAAGCGTATCAATAAACGTGCACTGCTAATTATCATCGTTAATCAACAATCTCAGCCGATGTGTCAACCAACTATCAGCGATATGACAAATCTACGTAATTCTTGGTAATTACTGGTAACTACTTGGTGCCAAATATCTTATCACCGGCATCGCCAAGGCCTGGGATGATATAACCGTCCTCATTTAAGTGACTATCGATTGACGCGGTATATACGGCAATATCTGGATGACTGCGTTGTAGCGCTTCAATCCCCTCTGGTGCGGCAACCAAAACCAAGGCGATAATATGGCGACAACCGCGTTGTTTTAACAAATCAATGGTTGCAACCATTGAGCCACCGGTTGCTAACATGGGATCAATCACCAAAGCAATGCGCTCATCAATCTCACCAACGAGCTTTTCAAAGTAAACCACTGGTTCAAGGGTTTCTTCATCACGATACATACCAACAACCGATATGCGCGCATTCGGTATCAGTTTAAGAACACCATCCATCATGCCAAGACCGGCGCGCAATATCGGCACAACCGTCACTTTTTTGCCTTTTATTTGCTCTACTTCGATGGGACCGTTCCAACTATTAATGGATATTTTTTCCAGTTCAAATTGCTTCGACGCTTCATAGGTCAGCAAGGCCCCCACTTCAGAGGCAAGTTCCCTAAAATCACGTGTACTGATGCTGCCCTCGCGCATTAATCCAAGCTTGTGTCGAATTAATGGATGATCAACTTCCACCACAGTCATGTCTTTCTCCATCGGCTATGTCGATTTACCCATAGCATTGAGTATGGTCCATATATGACAAAGTGTCATGAACAATGACGAATGTCTCAACAAACTCGGCATCGTCTTCAAACTTCCTCCCGACCAATTATGAAGCAATTCACCAAGGTAAAGTTAACGCCATGTTAATGCGAATTCTTGGTGACAAGATTAACCGTAACATACCCGTTATTTATCGCATTAATGTTGAGATCAATAACCAAGGCATAGACAATAGCGCCTTTTTTGTCAGCCTAAGCTCTTATGTTAAAAACAATAATTTCCTTAACAACGGCTGCGCTCGTATCTTTTCATAGTTACGCAGGTGCACATTACAGTGACGACGCCATCGTCATTCCTCAACAAACCGGCACCATCAATGTCGACGGAAACCTATCCGACCCCATTTGGCAACACGCTCGCCGAGTGAAAATGAATAACATAACGAGACCTTATAACAATATTAAAAACGATTTTGATACTGAAGCCTGGCTAATATCTGACGACTCGACATTGTATATTGCATTCGTGGCTGAAGACCCTGAGCCGAATGCCATTCGTGCCTTTTACCGAGACCGCGATCGCTCATGGGGTGATGATTTGGTAGGTATAAAAATCGACACCTTTAATGATCAGCGCCAAGCCTATCGATTTTTATCCAACCCGCTAGGGGTACAAATTGACGGCATTGAAAATGAAGTAACCAAACACGAAAGTGATTCATGGGATGGCATATGGGAAAGTGCAGGTAACATCACCGACAAAGGTTATGTTGTTGAAATGGCCTTGCCGCTGCGCATGCTTAATTTCAATGAAGACCTAACAATGCAAAACTGGGGCATTGAACTGGTTCGTTACTACCCTCGTGACGTGCAACTGCGCTTGTCTAATATCTATATGGATCGCAAAAACGACTGTGAAATTTGCCAACATGTCAGCGCGACAGGTTTTAAACAAGCCAAACAAGGCGCTAATTTAACGGTTGCGCCATCGCTTGTGGCGAGTTCAAATCAAACACGTGATGAGAATAATCAATGGCAACAGAGCGACGATTACCAAGCTTCGCTCGACGTGCGCTGGGGGATCACGCCAGACGTTCTGTTAAATGCGACCATTAACCCTGATTTTTCGACCGTAGAGAGCGACAACGCGCAGTTAAGCATTAACAATACCTTTGCTTTATTTAATCAAGAAAAGCGCCCGTTTTTCCTAGATAACGCCGACTATTTCGACAGCAATTACAATCTCATTTACACCCGTAATATTAATGCTCCTAATTACGGTATCAAATTAACCGGCCGCTCTGATGAGCATACCTTTGCGTTTTTCGTTGCTGATGACGAAACCACCAATATTTTAATACCAGGTAACCGCAGTTCATCGTTTGCTGTCCTTGACGCTAACTCGCAATCGGGCGTGTTACGTTATCGTCAAAACGTCAATGCCGACGTAACCTTAGGCTTGACCAATACCTTTAGAACATCGGATGATTATTACAACGTCGTTACTGGTCTAGATGCCGATGTACGATTTAGCACCGCAGATCGGTTAAAGGTACAACTGCTACAATCAGCAACTCACTATCCCGACGAACTGTTTGCCCAATTTTGTAACAGCGATGATCAACAAGACTGCCAACAAATGAGCGATACTCACTGTGATTTGAGCGGATGTGTATATAACGAGCAAGTACTGCGGACCAATAATAGCGACCGATTTACCGGTAATGCGGCGAAAGTCAGTTTTACTCACCGAAACCAACATTGGATGTATCGTGGCAATGTCGAGCGTCAAAATGCAGGCTTTCGTGGCGACCTAGGTTTCATTTCCCATGTTGACTTTAACAAAGTCGCATTTGCGGTCGAGCGTCGTTGGTATGGTTCACCAAATCAATGGTGGACTGAAGCAAAAATCTATTCTGATTGGGACATGACCCATAATGACAATCAGGAAATGATTGAACGTGAATGGGATGTTTTTGCGTCAGTGCATGGTCAATACGATAGTTGGTTGCAGATCGCATATACCCATCGCGATGTCGTCGGCTCTCGTCTAGACAAAAGCAACTTAGCCATCGATGGTAATACCACCTTATTCACGCAGGATGTATTGCGTTTTAATGCATTTGCACGTCCTATTTCTGGCATCTCCGTTGATACTGAGATCGTTTACGGCGATAAAATTGACTACCGCGATAACCGTGCAGGTAAAGGCATCGACTTTTTTAGCGGCCTAAAGTGGAACATCAACCGCCATATCGAACTGAAACTGCAGCATACGTTTAGTCAACTGGATGTCGCGGGCAGCAATAAATTTATTGCTCGCTTAACCGATTTGCGCGCCACTTATCAATTTAACGTACAAAGTTTTTTACGCTTAACCACAGTGTTCAACAATACCTCACGCAACCCTTATAATTATCTTTACGCCGATCCTGAAACCATTGATCGCAATAGCAAAAACTTAAGTCTGAAACTGTTGTATGGCTACAAGTTTAATCCGCAAACAGCGTTTTACTTTGGCTACAGTCAACAAAGTGTTGGTTATGAGCAGTTTTCAACACTTGAACAACAAGATAAAAGCTTATTTATGAAGCTCAGCTACGCCTACCTGCAATAACAAAGGCGGCTAATATTGAATAAAAAAGGAGCGAATCATCGCTCCTTTTTTATTGGTTTATTTGTCATGTCTGGGTTAGCACAAAATTACACACTATCACCAACATATGGATTGGATCGACGCTCTTCACCAAACGTGCCCATAGGCCCATGGCCCGGAATGAACTTCACGTCATCTCCAAGTGGCCATAGTTTGGTTTTAATCGCATTGATTAAGGTCGCATGATCACCCATCGGGAAGTCGGTACGACCAATCGATCCACGGAATAACACATCACCAACTTGCGCTAATTTCGATTTTTCGTGATAAAAAATAACGTGCCCTGGGGTATGACCTGGGCAAAAATATACGTTCAACGTCTCGTTACCCACGGTGACCGTGTCGCCGTCCTCAAGCCAGCGGTCAGTGCTGAATTTACGCGCACCTGGAAAACCAAACTGCTGTACTTGTTGCTCAAAAATATCGAGCCAAAACTGATCACCTTTATGTGGGCCTTCAATTGGCAGAGTGAGCTTATCGGCAATATCTTGCGTACCACCAGCGTGATCAACATGGGCATGCGTTAATAACAATTTGGTTAAGGTGATGCCAAGTGCATCAACTTCAGCAAGGAGCCTCTCGACTTCACCACCGGGATCAATAATCGCTCCTTGCATGGTCTCATCGCACCAGATGATGGTGGCATTTTGTTGAAATGGGGTGACGGGAATAATTTTAAACTGCAACATCGTATCACACTCTTACAGGCCTTATATTTGTGAATCCATAAAGGCGGTTTCGTTTTGCTGATTATCATAAAGAGCTATGCCGATTTACACCAGTCTTTTATAGGTAAATAATTGTTATTACGATATAATTACAAGACACTGATGATCAATTAATAACAACAAAAAGCTATGGACCACCCACTCTATCGTCTTGCCATTCTGATAACCGTTATGTTTGGCCTACTCATTCAACCAGCAGCGGCCAGCGACAGTGAGTCGTCAGTAACAGAGCAAGTCGACGCTAAGCCAGCATCTCGTTACGATACGCGCTACTTTATTCTTAAACCGCACAAGCGAAATTATGTATTGCCCATAACCGGCACCGATAATTTTCATGACGACGCATACGAAAATATCCCGCTATTTTCTGATAACTTTGAAGACATCGAGGCGAAGTATCAACTTAGTCTCAAATTCCCATTAATCGACCCGAGTTTTTTATTTGATAATGACAGTTTTCATTTTGGCATTACCATACAATCATGGTGGCAGATTTATGCTGATGACATTTCCAAGCCATTTAGGGAAACCAATTATCAACCTGAATTATTCTACCGTGCTCCGACTCCATGGCAGCCGTTTGGTGGTGATTTAGTTTTAGGTATTGGCTTAGAGCATCAATCTAATGGTCGTTCGCAAGCATTGAGCCGCAGTTGGAATCGTCTGTACGGTGAAGTACTTTTCACCAAAGGTAACTTTAAAACCTATTTTAAACCGTGGTATCGATTGCCTGAAAATGAAAAAGATAATCCAAATGATGCCGATGGCGATGATAACCCAGACATTCGTGATTATATGGGCAATTACCAGATTGAATTTGAATATTTATGGTATGACGTAGGTTTAGAGGTCATGTTACGAAAAAACTTCACTTCACATAAAGGTGCCGTAGAGGTGGGGGTAACCTTTCCTATATGGAGTGGTCTGCGTGGTTATATGCAATATTTCAATGGCTATGGTGAGAGTTTAATCGACTATAACCACAATCAACAAAAACTTGGCTTGGGGATCATGTTCGATACCTATTTTTAGGCTTAAACCATGCACCTTGTATCAATATGTACAACTCACCCTACAATGATATGCTAGTGATATGTTAGCGACATGTTAGAAACCCGACATGTCGCTAAAAAACTCCGATTTTATCCCCTAAATACAAAGTTTTACTTGCTTAACATCGCTAAATACGGTGTTATTAAAAGCTAGATTTATTTTGACGTTAACTGGTCCTGTACCTATCGACTTTGCTCGCTAAGCATCTCGATATTAATCACATTTTACATACGTCAAAGTCACTTCGATTCAAATAATAAGAGCATTATATGGTTTCATCAACTCGCGACTCATTTCATTCACGTATAGGTTTTGTGCTTGCAGCAGCAGGCTCGGCAATAGGCCTTGGTAATGTTTGGGGGTTTCCTACTCAAGCAGCGAATAATGGTGGTGGCGCGTTTGTTTTTGTTTACTTAATTGTTACCTTATTATTGGCATTCCCTGCACTGTTTACGGAAATTTATTTGGGCAATCAAGCGCAGAAAAATCCGGTTGGTGCGCTTGAAGATGCCTGTCAAAGTGTGTCTCGAAAATTAGGTCGATTTGCCGGCCTATTTGGCCTACTCGGTGCGGTATTGATGCTGAGTTTCTATTCTATTGTGGCCGGCTGGATGTTGTCACACGCCCTATCACCGCTTATGGCGCTACTCAATTTTGATTCGGTGTCGCAATGGTTAGCCAACTCTAGTACAGCAAGAAACATTGCCTTTACCCCTATTTTTATCATCTTAAGTGCGTTAATTATCAACCGTGGCGTACATCGCGGTATTGAGCGTTGGTCATCACGCTTAATGCCGATATTGTTTGTGCTACTACTTGGTTTAATTGCCTACATCTTGCAACAACCTGGTGCGCTTGACGGTGTCGCTATGTACCTTACCCCAGACTTTTCACAAGTGACGGATCCTAAGCTGGTGGTATCCGCTATGGGCCAAGCGTTTTTCTCGCTATCTATTGGTGTTGGTGGCATGATGGTATATGGCTCCTACATGAAAAAAGATGCCAATATTGGCCGTTTAGTGTTATCAATTGGTTTACTCGATACACTCATCGCTTTCTTAGCTGGTTTACTGATCATCCCAACCTTATTTGTTGCTCAGCACCTAGGCCAACAAGTTTTTATAGATGGTCAACTCGTTGGTGGTCCGCAGTTGATCTTTTCAACGCTACCAACCCTATTTGCCTCAATGGGTGAGATTGGTTTGTATGTGTCGCTAGTATTCTTTTTATTGATGTCGATGGCTGCATTAACATCAACGATTTCCTCAACCGAAGTTCCGGTATCGTACCTGGTAGAAGATAAAAAATACTCTCGCCTAAAAGCGACGTCCTTAGTGTCCTTCATTGTATTGGTCGCAAGTATGACCCTAGTATTCAACTTTGAACAATTGTTTGGCGCTGTCATTAACTGGGTTAATTCATTTCAGCTACCGATTATGGGCTTATTTTACTTTATCGTGGTGGGTTGGATATACAAACGTGGTAATAAACTCGCTGATCATGCCCAGCTCAAAGGCAATATGTGGTTGAAACTGTGGGCAAATTACTTACGCTTTGTTTGCCCAATTCTTCTGTCACTGGTATTTATTAACGTCATCTCAGGGTAATCTACCCCATAATTGGCCATATAAATAAAACACAAAAGCCACTTATTATCATTAATAAGTGGCTTTTTCTTTGTTCTGCTGCAGTGAGCTATCGCGATAAGAATCTCAATGGTGGCAATCCGTCGAGTGATCTGACGTCGTTATACGTTAACGACCTTTGGATCAACGCTGTTATACCCAGGTTCGTCATTTGCCTCGGTTTCCTGCGCAGTTGGCAACGCCGCGCTGATCTGTGGATGATCAGCACCTAACTCCAGATTGGCCTTTTCAACCAACGCCGCTGGTAGTTCACTTTGTACCGCAACACCTAATTCCTTAAACTCAGACGCCTGCTTGATCAAATTACCGCGACCACTATATAACTGGCCATAAGCCTTGTCGTAAATATCTTTGGCTTTATCGAGCTGTTTACCTACGCCATCCATGCTGGTTAAGAACGTATTGAGTTTGGCATAAAACTTCTCAGCCCGATTGGCAAGTTCTGCCGTGTGCTTATTCTGCTCTTCAAAGCGCCACAATTGACGAACTATATTCAAACTGGTCAATAACGTGGTTGGCGTGGCAATCAAAATATTGCGCTCAAGCGCCGTTTGGAACAAGGTTTCATCGGCTTTTAATGCTTCGACATAAGCGGATTCAACCGGAATAAACATGACCACAACTTCTGGCGAATTAAGTCCGGGTAATTTGTAGTAATCTTTATCTGCCAGTTCATTTAAACGATCACGTACCGCCTGTGCGTGCTCTTTTTTCGCCAGCGTACGCTCAGCATCATCTTCGGCATTAACAAAACGGGTATAAGCGCTTAATGAGGTTTTCGCATCAATAACCAAGTGCTTATTCTGTGGGAGATAAACCACTGCATCTGGACGTAATCGGCCTTCTTCCGTAGAAAAGGTTACCTCGCGTTTATAGTCTTTATCTAAACGTAGCCCTGAATTATCAAGCACGTTTTCTAGCATTAACTCGCCCCAGTTGCCCTGCACTTTCTTTTGTCCTTGCAAAGCGGTGGTCAGTTTGCTGGCTTGTTCGGTGATCTCTTTGTTGAGTTTTTGTAAATTCTCTAGTTCAGTACGCAGTTTCACGCGTTGCTCTGACTCTTTACTGTGGATGTCTTCGACTTTATTTTTAAAGCCTTGCAACTCTTGATGGATAGGCTGCAAAATATGTTGCATGCTTTCGGTATTCATATCCTTAAACGCTTTACCTTTACGCTCAAGGATATCATTGGCTAAGCGTTCAAACTCTTTCTTCAGTTCGTCTTTACTGTCTTGCAATAATTGTAATTGCTGATCAAAATGCAATTGTTTGGTTTTCATTTCGGTTTGCAGACGCGCATTGCTCTGTTCCACTTGATGATATGACTGTTGCAGTTCAATTAAGGTTTGTTTGGTCTGCTTAAGCTCGTCTTTTGTTGTCTGTTTATCGTCAGTAGTGGCAATGAGTTGTGCTTCTAATTCTCGTACATTGGCTCGCGCATCACTAAGGTCTTGTTGGCTGCGATTAAGTAGCGCGTTTTTTTCCATTAGCTCTTTACTGACCGTTGCATAGACCTCATTAACCGAAGCCAGTTTACTTGATAACCCAGCCTCGCGTTGTTGTGCTTGTTGTCGCTGCTCGCGCTCGTTGCTTAATGTTTCTTGGCTAGTCGTTAACTCCTGTGCTAATCGCTCTCGCTCAACCAACAAGGCTTGTTTTTCACTAACTGATTTGCCAAGTTGAACTTCTAGTGCGGTATTGCGATCGTTGAGATCCCGCTGTATTTGCTCCAACTCTGCTTTCGTCAGTTTTAGTGCTTCCAATTCCGTGTTCACAGAAGACAACGCCAGTTGATTTTTTTGATTCTGTCGTGTCGCTAACCAATACGTCAACACCATAACCAGTAGCAGCGCTAATAAAAAAGAGATATACAAAGTCGTCATAAATTACCCATAATAAAACCAAACCACACAACTGTATATAATCACAGTAACACATGAGGAATGCAAATAATTTTATTGAGTTACAGGTATTTATTTTACATGCGCCTGAATAGACTCAGCGGTTAACTTGCCCATTAACCGCCCCATAAAAAATCCCAGCGTGCCAATTAGCAAAACGCTGGGATTATCGTAAATAACCTTAAAGGGTTAGTCTATCACTTGGATGATGACCTGAGTTATTGCTTCAGGTACTTCTCCATCCAAGCAAATACTTCACGGTACCATTCTTTTAAATTATCAGGGTTACGAATATGGTGATCTTCATCTGGGAACATCACCAAACGTGAATCAATGCCTTTGCGTTGTAAGGTTGTAAAGGCGCCAAGACTTTGTCCGTACGGTACACGGAAATCCAGCTGACCTTGGATAACCAACATTGGCATTTTCCAGTTATCAACAAAGCGTGATGGATCAAATTTGTCGTAAGATTCTTTGTTTTTCCAATAAGGACCACCGAAGTCGTGCTCAGGGAACCAAAGCTCTTCGGTGACATTATAAAAACTCTTCATATCGAACAAGCCCGCATGGTTAACAATACAGTTAAAACCATCTGACCAATTACCCATGATCCAGTTCATCATGTAACCACCGTAAGAGGCCCCAAGTGCACAGGCTTTATCACGGTTTAGCCATGCTTCTTTGCCAACGATATAGTCCATACCCTTTTGTAAATCTTCTAATGGCTTACCCCCCCAATCACCGGTGATTGAGTCAGTAAATGCTTGGCCATAACCGGTAGAGCCGTGGAAGTCGATCATTACCACACCGTAACCTTGAGCGGCCCATAGTTGCGCATTCCAACGATAGTGGAACATATTACCAAAGCTGCCTTGTGGACCACCATGCACTAAGAACGCTATAGGATAGGTTTCACCAGCTTTAAAATTAGCAGGCTTTACCCAGTAACCGTGCACATCTTCGTTATTCCAGCCTTTGAACGTAAATTGCTCAAAATCACCCATAGTGACGTTTGCTAAGATGTCTTTGTTAACTTCTGTCAGCTGTTTTAACCCATAGCCATCTTTGCGAATACTGTAAATATCAGCAGGGCTTGCGAGATTATGACGAGTGAAATATACGGTATCAGCTGAAATTGAAACATTACCGGCATAACCGTCGTTAAATAGACTGGTCACTTCGCCAAAGTTCAGGTTGATTTTGAAAATCGATTTTTGGCCAACGTCTTGTGCCACCGCGATAACCGAGCGGTTATCGGTATCAAACTGGAAACTGGCAATCGAGCGGTCCCATAGCTCTGCGACTTTCTTTACTTTGCCGCTACGTAATTCTTTCACCGTAAGAGTAAATTTATCTGACTCATATACTGGCGTGCTCATGGCTTTCCAAGCTAAGAACTTACCATCGGCAGAATAGCGAGGCATCGCATCCCACGCTTTGTTATCGACCGTCAAGTTGGTTATTTCGTCGTTGTTTAAATCAAATTCAAAAATATCCCAATTCGTTTGCCAGGCATGATCAACACCCGGTATTTTTGCAGAAAAGGCCAGTTTATCACCACTGACATTAAACGAAACTTGCCCCATGCCTGCAAAGTCAGTATCCCAGTCAACCATAATATCTTTGGCTTTACTGGTTACTTTACCTTGCTCAAGATCAGCGATAAAGATGTGACTATTGTACTCATCAAGCCATTCATCCCAATGACGCACCATAAGGTTGTCGTAGGCACGCGTGTTATGCTTTTTCGCAGCATCAGCAGCTTTAGCATCTAAGGTACATTGAAAATCAGCGCACCCTGGTTTTACAGTAAACGCAAATGCGCCTTTCTTACCATCATGGCTCAGCTTGTATCCTTCAACAGCCAATGGAAAATCAGTCACTTGACGTGCTTCACCGCCGCCGACAGGTAAGTACCATAGCTGGCTTGTGCCTGAGCGAGATGATAAGAAATAAATGCCCTTACCGTCTTTGTCCCACGTGACGGCACTTTCACTCGCTGAGTGCGAGGTCAGCTGACTAACGGCGCCACTTTCAATATCACGCAGATATAAATGGTTGCTGCCTTTTTGCTGACCTTTTCGAATACCGTAGACCAAGCTTTGACCATTTGGTGAGATGGCCACATTATGTACTTGATTTAAACTGTTTAAGGTATCAACAGTTAATACCTCTGATGTATTTGCCAGTGCTGATGCACTAGTGCCCAGTGCGAGCGACATCAATAATGCTTTTTTATTCATATTCAATTCATTCCCCAAAGCATGCGACGGTTCACATGTTGTGATCTTTGTTTAGCTGTTTAATTAAACGATTAACGCTGAATGTCATCGATATTGGTCTATTTATGTCTGCCTTAAAATGCAAAACGCACCTATATTGAGGTGCGTTTAACAAGATAAGACGAATTATTGACTCAATTTCTCATCAAGCTCTGCAATTTTCGCTTGCCAAATAGCAGGTCCCGTTACGTGTGCTGATTCGCCTTGGCTATCAACCGCAACCGTTACAGGCATATCTTCTACTTCAAACTCATAAATGGCTTCCATACCCAGCTCTTCAAACGCAACAACGCGAGATTTCTTAATTGCTTTTGATACTAAGTAAGCCGCACCACCAACAGCCATTAAGTACACTGACTTGTGGTTTTTGATGGTTTCAACGGTTGCTGGTCCACGCTCTGCTTTACCAATGGTGCCTAGCAAACCTGTTTCCGCCAGCATCATCTCGGTAAATTTATCCATACGCGTCGCCGTTGTAGGGCCAGCAGGGCCAACCACTTCATCACCTACCGCATCCACAGGGCCTACGTAGTAAATGAATTTGTTTTTGAAGTCAACGCCTTCAGGTAAACCTTCACCCGATGCTAATAACGACTGAATACGCTTATGCGCTGCATCGCGACCGGTTAAGATCTTACCTGACAACAACACAGTTTCACCGGTTTTCCAACTGGCGATGTCTTCTTTGGTGAGATTATCAACGTTAACACGGCGTACATTTTCGCCAACTTCCCAGGTCACTTCAGGCCATTCTTCTAATTTCGGTGGCGTTAAGTTCGCAGGACCTGAACCGTCTAAGTGAAAGTGAACGTGACGCGTTGCCGCACAGTTCGGGATCATCACCACCGGCTTTGATGCTGCATGGGTTGGTACCGATTTGATTTTCACATCAACAACCGTTGTTAAACCACCTAAGCCTTGTGCACCAATACCTAACTTGTTCACACGGTCAAAGATTTCTAAACGCAATTCTTCTTCCGCGTTTTGTGGACCGCGATCAATAAGCTCTTGAATATCGACCGGATCCATCAAACTTTCTTTAGCAAGCACGCCCGCTTTTTCCGCAGTACCGCCAATACCTATACCTAACATGCCCGGTGGACACCAGCCCGCGCCCATGGTTGGCAAGGTTTTAACTACCCAGTCTGCAATCGAGTCGCTTGGGTTTAACATCACCATTTTGGTTTTGTTTTCTGAACCACCGCCTTTAGCAGCAACCATCACTTCTATTTGATCACCAGCCACCATGTCAATGTGCACAACCGACGGCGTGTTATCTTTGGTATTAATGCGCTTACCGGCAGGATCGGCAACAATTGATGCGCGTAATGGATTTTCTGGATTGGTGTAAGCACGACGAGTGCCTTCATCAACCATTTGTTGCACGGTCATGTCGGTTTTATCCCACTTAACATCCATACCAATTTTCACGAAACAGGTCACAATACCCGTATCTTGACAGATTGGACGTTTGCCCGTGGCTGACATACGTGAGTTAATTAAGATTTGCGCAATGGCGTCTTTCGCCGCTTGGCTTTGCTCTTTGTTATATGCGACTTCAAGCGCTTTAATATAATCTAGAGGGTGATAGTAAGAGATGTACTGCAACGCATCTTCAATACTGTCGATAAAATCTTGTTGCTTTATAACGGTCATAATCTTCTCGTTTATGCTTTTGTGCGACCTTCGTGTCACACAGACACCTGAAATGATCCGGGAAATGCTTTCTCTCATGCCATTGAATATGCGCCATACGACAAGGCACTATGAACATAAGCGACCGCAGATAGCCCGACTTTTTGACAAAAATTTGCAGGTATCATACCTATCTATCGGCGTTATCTCAATAACCTATATTCAATATGTTAACCATGAAGACAATGCCTTTTTGCTTAATTCAATGGCGATGTTCTGCTACAATGCGCTGCATTAAATCTAAATTAACTTAAACGTCTGATTCGTGAACGCAAACCGACCAAAAAACGCTCACAGCGCTAGTGATTTTCAGTTGCGCACTAGGCCCTTGCCGTTAGTGGCTGACATTGAACTTGTTGCTAAGGCTTTCGCCAACCAAGCTTGGACTATCTGGCTTGACAGTGGCCATAGTGAACATCGTGATAGCTTATATGACATTCTGGTATTTGATCCAGATGTCACTATCACCACCAGTATCACCAGCAGCAAAGTAGTAAATAACCGAACCGGTGATTTATTGGTTAATAACGATGATCCATTAACCATTATTGATGAGCAAATGGCTAAGTTGTTTGTCGATGGTTGCGAAGAACAAGCCGATTTGCCTTTTGTTGGCGGTGCGGTTGGTTATTTTGCTTATGACTTAGGCCGTCGCTTTGAAAACTTACCAGCGACGAGTTTAATTGACATCAGTTTGCCGGATATGGCAATTGGTATTTACTCCAAAGCGTTAGTCTACAACCGTAAAACCAAGCAATATACCTTGCTGAGCTGGCATGACGATTTAGCTGATTTGGCCAAGATGATCACCAACACTATCAAGGCTGTGGATTGCGCGGAACAAAATGATAATCGCTTTCGTTTGCAAACCGACTGGCGGGCCAACATGAGCGAGTCAGCCTACCGGCAAAAATTCTCCCAAGTACAAGAGTACTTGCTCAGCGGTGACTGCTATCAAATCAATTTAGCGCAACGTTTCTCTGCGCTTTATCAGGGGGATGAATTTGTCGCTTATCAAACATTAAGGCAAGCTAACAATGCCCCCTTTTCGGCGTTTATGCGCCTTGAACACGGCAGTATTTTAAGTGTTTCGCCAGAGCGTTTTTTAAAAATTTCTGAGCAACGCGTGGAAACCAAACCCATTAAAGGCACGCGCCCACGCTCACACGATCCAATTATCGATAAGCAAAATCAAGACGATTTACAGCATGCGCCGAAAGACCGAGCTGAAAACTTGATGATTGTTGACTTACTGCGTAACGATATCGCCAAAGCCTGCGTTGCGGGTAGTGTCAGAGTGCCATCATTATTTGCTATAGAAAGTTTCCCTGCGGTGCACCATTTAGTTAGCACCATCGAAGGTAAACTTGCCGCTGATAAGCACCCAACGGATTTACTGCGAGGCGCTTTTCCAGGCGGCTCCATCACCGGTGCCCCGAAAATACGGGCGATGCAGATCATCGAAGAGCTTGAACCACATAGACGCAGTGTTTACTGTGGCTCGATTGGCTATATATCGGCCTGTGGCAAAATGGATACGTCGATCACCATTCGTACCCTCGTTTGTGAGCACAATACCATTCATTGTTGGGCTGGTGGCGGATTAGTGGCCGACTCGCAAGTTGATAGTGAATACCAAGAAACCTTCGATAAAGTGGCTAAGATCTTGCCTACATTAAAACAATTGTAATAGCCCATAAACCAAGCTGTTCATAAAAAGGTCTTGCCACTGCGATTACAATAAGCATTCAAAGCGCTAGGGCTTGTAGACCTTTATTTAATGATTAAACGGGGAGATAAGTTCGGTTTAATCAAGGCTAAAAGATGGTGTTTAGTCATCTAAATGGATCCATGTTGACGCAGAGTAAATCGATTTTAGCCTCAGCCCAAAAGGCAATGGCTATTTTTGGGGATAACCAAACGTTGCTCACTCTGCTTTGCTATTACAAAAAATAGCTCATTGTAGAAAATACAAATAAAGGTCAACACACCCTTTACCTTTTGCTATCCTCAAGATAACAACCCATAGTATTGTTATGGTTTATGGATAAGCAGCAGTTTTTACAAAAGTTTAGTTTTCAATCCCTTAATAAAATCGACAATGCCTATGAGCATGCCGGTCATTTGCGTCAAGCCAGTGTGTTGATCCCTATCGCGGTGACAAACAGCGGGCTGCAAGTTATTTTAACCAAACGTGCAGCTCACCTAAAACACCACCCTGGGCAAATCAGTTTCCCCGGAGGAAAAGTTGAAGCGAACGATGCCAGCCCGCTTGCTACAGCCCTACGTGAAGCACATGAAGAAATTGGCTTAGCCATAAGTGATGTCGATATCATTGGCCAACTGCAAACGCATCACGTCACCACGGGGTACGCCATCAGTCCATTTATCGGCTTTATTCCTGATGATTACCCATTTGTTGTCGACCCTGGGGAAGTAGCCGAAGTATTTCAGGTGCCATTCGAGCATTTTGTTAACGAAGACAATCATGTTTCATTTTATGTGCAACGGGCAAATCGTACGCATAATGTCCATTTTATGCCATATTTACACTACAACATCTGGGGAGCGACAGCGGCTATATTGAAAGATTTAGTAACGCATCTGAAAAGATAGTAATATTTGATAGATAGCGTTAAAATCCGAACATAATTTCAATAATACGGCGCAATACGAACTAATATTCATCCAGATGTTTATGCTGACGTTCATTATAAGCGCTCCCTAACAATTGTTCAGGTAACAAGATGATCAGTGTATTTGATATGTTTTCTATCGGTATCGGCCCGTCAAGCTCGCATACCGTCGGCCCAATGAGAGCGGCCAATCGTTTTATTGAGTCGTTAAAACAAGCGCAACAATTTGACCACGTAACCCGCATTAAAGTGGAGTTATTCGGCTCGCTTGGACAAACCGGTATTGGCCATGGTACGGGTAAAGCCTGTATCCTCGGTTTACACGGCGAAGCACCGGAAACCGTTGCTGTTGAAAAGATCGATAGCATTTTAGAGCAAACGGTTGCTAGCGAACAAATCATGCTCAACAACGAACGCTTAGTCGCTTTTCCTAAGGACGATGCGATCATTTATCATCGTCGTAAAACTCTGCCAGCGCATGCCAATGCCATGACCATATTTGCTTATGCTGGTGACGATATGCTACTTGATAAAACCTATTACTCAATCGGTGGTGGTTTTATTGTTGAAGACAATGAGTTTGAAAAAGAAAAAGACAAAGCTTTGTCATTGCATAGCAATATCGAGCGCCCTTATCGATTCTCAAGCGCCGATGAACTGCTGGGCTTGTGCGATGAAACAGGTCTTAGTATCAGCTCCATTATGATGGCCAACGAAAAGTGTCTAAATGATGAAAGCTACATTCGTGACGAATTAATCAAAATCTGGCAATGCATGTATGCATGTGTTGAGCGCGGTATGAATACCGAAGGTACCCTACCAGGAGGTTTAAAAGTAAAGCGCCGCGCCCCGAATTTATACCGATTATTGGCTGTCGAAAAAAGTAACGACCCACTTAGCGCCATGGACTGGGTCAACTTATTCGCCTTAGCTGTGAACGAAGAGAATGCGGCAGGCTCGCAAGTGGTTACTGCACCGACCAATGGTGCGGCCGGCATTTTGCCTGCCGTACTTTGCTACTACGATAAATTCGTTAAGAAAGTATCAGACGAAGATTGTATTCGATACTTATTAACCGCCGCCGCCATTGGTATTTTATACAAGACCAACGCCTCAATAAGCGGGGCCGAAGTTGGTTGCCAGGGCGAAGTAGGTGTTGCTTGTTCAATGGCAGCTGGGGCTTTAACCGAAATTCTTGGCGGTAGCCCAAAACAAGTGGAAAACGCCGCCGAAATTGGCATGGAGCACAACTTAGGGCTAACCTGCGATCCGGTTGGCGGCTTAGTGCAAGTGCCTTGTATTGAGCGTAACGCCATGGGTGCAGTAAAAGCCATTAACGCGTCGCGTCTCGCGATGCGCGGTACCGGTACGCAGAAGGTCTCCCTTGATAAGGTGATAAAAACTATGTGGGATACTGGTCAAGACATGAAGACCAAATACAAAGAAACATCGCGCGGCGGTTTGGCCGTTAACATCATTGAATGTTAATCGCCACTATCTCTAAATAACATGAAAAACGGTAGCAGTCGCTACCGTTTTTATTTGCACGACCAAGCAACTGTCAGTCATGATCACGCCAACCATAACCCATGCACCTTAACGATGGTCGAATATTCTTCTCTCTGTCATTTCCTGCTTGTATCGCAAGAGCCTTTTAAACTTGAAATAAACGTTGAAAGTCACCATGTAACAATAAGTTAACAACAGGGAATAATCGTTCAAATTACTGGGAAATGTCATGCTCATTGAACTAGCCATCGCCGATGCCTATGCGGCCGCATTCGAATTTACCGACCTTGATTATATTGATCAGCACCATTGCATGGCGCAATACCTCCCCCACCCTATTGATTACACAGAGGCTGGTCACTATACCGATGATACGCAAATGAGCATGGCCATCGCCGAATTGTTATTAATTCATGATGTTTGGCACCCCATAACCATTGCCGATCAGTTTGTTAAGGTTTACCACCGCGATCCCATTGTCGGTTATTCAAGTGAGTTTGAATCATTACTTACTGACGTACCTGATGGTGAACAATTGCTCGCAAAACTTAACCCGCACAGCGAACGAAATGGCGCAGCAATGCGCTCGGTACCGCTTGGCTTGCTCAGTGACAAAGAAGAGCTGATTGAAAAAGCCGAAATGCAAGCGAAAATCACACACGATAGCGATGCGGGCATATTTTCAGCAAAAGCCATCGCCTTAGCTGCACATTATTTTGCTTACAATCTTGGTGAAAAATCACAGCTTAACCGTTTTCTTGAAACAGAATTGTTTATGCCGGTGGATAATAACAAAACAACACCGTGTGCATGCGATGGCTATGATACCGTCGATGCGGTGGTCACGGTACTCATGAAATCGCGCTCGCTAGGTGAAGTCATTGATATCGCGGTTCGCATGGGTGGCGATACCGACAGCGTCGCCGCCATCGCTTGTGGAATCGCATCGCTATCAAAGCAATATCACAACGACCTATCAGAGTTTTTCTATCAAGACTTTATTGGGAGTAACCATAGCCAATATGGGGCAAGTTACTTATTGGACCTAGATAACAAGCTGCGTAACAAATTCTTAGCTTAAGCATTTTGTCAGAAAACCAACAAAGCCTCATTAAAAAGCAATAAAATAACTAACGACATTTGACGACCGATAAGCGCCAACCAAACGTTAGACAGTTGTCTTTTATTTTTTATTGGTGAACGAATTACTCTATTGTTGTATTGTTTAATGAGTAATTCCATACCTTGTAGAAGTAGAAAGCGTAACCTAGCCCCAACGTCAGCAGAGAAATAACAATCCAAAGAATTACGTGACCTATATTCCCGAACATATCGGTATGGCATAGCATTTTTCTTGGATTTCCGTTCTCATCAATAACCATGGTACGATTGATAACGAACTTTGAAAATGAATATGGGAAAAAGAATACAGCAATCCCAAACGTCAATAGGGTCAATATAAACCAAATAATTAAGTGTCCTAAAATATCAATCGTTCCAACATCCGCTTGAATTCTCATTTTTGCTCCTTGCTATCATTATTCTTTGACGATTTCGTATCAGCCAACAGGCTGACGTTTAAGTTACAGTTTGCTTGGTGATTATTCACGACGCATGCCGGACCGTGAAATTAGGCCTGCTTGCTTATATGCTGTTGATTTTCTGACAAGTTTGAAGGGCATTGCTGCTGATATTCAAGCCAATGCACAGTATTTTTATATATAACAATGCTACCGGCATATAGCGTCGTGGTTATTGGTAAGGAAAGCCCCACCACAGCGAGACAGGCAAGCGCGGCTTCATTTTTCATACCGTCGCAAATGAGCGGTAGGTCCTTACCAGCTTTGTCGTATTTTATTTTATAGGTATAACTGGTGGTATCACATCCCTTATGCGCTTTATCGATAACAGGTTTAGCCACACAACCATTAAGCAGCAGGAAAGCCGCCAACAGCCAATAGTGTTTGGTCATTAATTTTAGCTCCGGCAGCGCTTACATCTTTGCATGCTTAATCTTCAACAGAGCACACGAACGCTAATTTATCGCCTTGCTCATTTACCGCTAAGCGGGTTACTTTACCGCGGCAACTTGCGCTCATATCGGCAAAGGGTTGCCAATTTTCTGACATATCTTGTGGTGTTATTGGCGATTTCCAATCGTTATTTTGCATAATAACGTTACCATGTGCTGATAATAAACGACCATCCGGGTGCCAAGCATAGTACATGTTATCATCAGGTAGCGTGGTATGCTCTGATACCGAATTGGTGTCTGCGTTATACACCTTTAACTGCCAGCGCCCTTGTTTCTCCTTGGTATAGCTAAAACCTTCCTGGTTCGGTACAGAGCGTAACGTACGGCCAATATTGGTATCAACCAAGGTACTTTTTCCTGTGCGTACATCCGCTCGCTCGAGTCGCATCGGTTCACCAAGCACAAATAACAACAACTCATCAGCGTTTAGCCACACATGATAGCCAACGTCATACACTTCGGGTAACAAGACTTCTCCCATCAAGGTTTTTCCTTGCGGATCGCCACTGTTATACGGATAGCGGTGCAATAATTGCTTGCCAGAGCGCCCTACTCTGATCACACTAAAATGCTCACCATCTGGGGTAATCGTTGGCGAATATTCACTGGCTAATGTGTTGGTTAAATTAATCGTTTGCTGAGTAGTTAAGTCAAAACGCATACTGTCGGTTTGCACTTGCTGTTGTTCACCGTTATCAATAGAACCAATGGTAAACATCGACGTATACAACAAAGCTTTATCAACTTTTGAAAAGTGTGGCTGATTATCATAGCCCACTCGATTCGTAATATTACGTACATTCGTCACCTTACCTTCGACGATGTCCGCTACAATCAGCTCATCTTCCACAGCCTTTGCCGTCAATGTAAACGAAGACAGCAAAGCACCAGAAACTAACAGCGTCTGTACACTGCGACACGCGATATGACGAGATAATGAACTCAAACACGGCAAGCTAAACACAACAAGACTCCCATTTTAGTATTATTTTTATTATCAAATTGCGATATATGCATTAACTCTCAAGGAATATCAACTTAAAGTCAATGGCTTAGCACATTTAAAGCATGACACTGGCAACTCATTTACCTATATTCCCTGAGCCAGTATGATGTGCTTGGCTAGCAAAAGTAATATTGCTATGGTAGAGCAATACACACTTAGCCCATAGAGAAACAACAACCGTGACACAACATCATAAGATCAACTATGTAGAGCTACCATCTCAAGATCTCGATAAAACCAAGCAATTCTTTAGCACTGTCTTTGCATGGCAATTTGAAGATTACGGTCCCGATTACACAGCTTTTGCCAATCAAGGTATAGACGGTGGCTTTTTTAAAAGCGCGTTAGCATCAACCACTTCGCAAGGGGGCGCGTTAATTGTGCTGTACAGCGACAACCTAGAGCACACTCTAGGGCAAGTTAAAGACGCTGGCGGACATATTATCAAACCGATTTTTGATTTTCCTGGTGGGCGACGTTTTCAATTTTTAGAGCCTGGCGGTAATGAGTTTGCTGTCTGGTCCAAGCCTTTGCGCTAAGGAAGCGGCATGTTTACAAAGCAATATATCAAGTATGTTTGGCTCGTCATTTTTGTAACTACGCTTATTTGGTCAGGGATCGATCCAAAAGATCAATTCACCTGGTTTCTCGAGGTACTACCTGCGCTAATCGCGGCTGTTTTAATCATCGCTACATATAAGTCATTTAAGCTAACGCCATTATTGTATTTTTTCATATTGCTTCACTGCGTGGTACTGATGATTGGCGGTCATTATACCTATGCCGAAGTGCCTTTTTTTGACGGTTTGTTGGGTAGTGAACGCAATAACTACGATAAAGTCGGTCACTTTTTTCAAGGTTTTGTTCCAGCTCTCGTGGCCAGAGAAATTTTAATTCGTAACTCGGTAATTAATGGAAAGTACTGGTGCCACTTTCTGGTGATTTGCGTATGCCTAGCATTCAGTGCCTTTTATGAGTTGATTGAATGGTGGGTAGCACTGGCCAGTGGTGAGGACGCCGACGCCTTCTTGGGTACCCAAGGGTATGTTTGGGACACACAATCAGACATGGGCTTTGCCTTAATTGGCGCGATATGCGCGTTATTAGCGCTATCTAAATGGCACAACCATCAACTAAAACACAAAACAGCGCATTCATAATACAAGGATCCCCATGCCACATTTTATTATTCATTGCTCAGACGATATTCTCCAATCGATGCCACAGAGTGAGTTCAATCAACACGTATATTCTGTTGCAGCTCATTCTGGCCTATTTGTTTCAGGCGACATAAAAGTGCGGGTGCAAGCCTTTTCGACTTACTTAGTGGGTGAGCAACAACAGTCTTTTATCCATGTGTTTGCCAGTATCATGCAAGGCAGAACCGTCGAGCAGCGTGCTGCTTTATCAAGGGCCGTGGTCACAAAACTGACCTCATTGTTTCCAGATACACCGAACATCGCGATGAACGTCGATGAGTTTGAAAAGGCTACCTATTGTAATAAAGCAATGTTAGGGTAAATGTTCTATGGTCTGCGTAGTCTGTCTATAACGTACAATAAAATAGGAAAAATAACATGTATGAAGCGCTATTAGTGCCCATCATTTGTATGTTAGCTGGTTCGTTCTTTGTTGTCCGTAATTTGCTACACATACTGCATCAAGACAAATTATTGCATTATCTCAACACAAGTCCTAAGGCAATTTGCTTGGTTAAACATGTTGGTATCGACAAAGCCGCCACGATCGCAAAACGTTATTTACTACCAATTGGTATGCTCGTCGGTTTGGCTATTTTGGGGGTAGGTATCACCTCTTTGACGGTGATTGCATCGGCGTAATCACCGTGCTTGGCTACACGCCGCTGTTTTTATGTTCGCGTCTCTAATTGCTCAATGAATGCCATGTAACGTTCAATCGAACTGGGATCGCCTCTATTGGTTTGCATCACGCCGCGCTGATATTGATAGCTGAACAATTCAAACCACAGGTTTAAATGACAAGCGGCCTTGTTTTGCTCAAACAGCGCCAATGCGACAGCAGCAACTTCAGCCGTGGCTAACTGCCCTTCTTGCACCGCTTTGCGAACCTGATACCGCGAATCAAATACTCGCTCAATGCCGACATTAGTCATGGCTTTTATATCGACAAGTTGCTCAGCCAAGGCATCGACATTAATACTTAACATAGGTAAGTGGTGTAAATACGCACTCTTACGATACATTTTTTTTGCTTGTCGCCAGGTAGCATCAAGCAAAATCAGTAATGGCGTTTTATCCGTATCGACAATAGCATTAAGCTGTTGCTGACTCTCAAGAACGAGTTGCCCTGGGTTGGCGTAGTCTTTTGGAAACACCACAAACGGCTGATATTGAGGATCGGATATTAACGTAAGTAAACCTTCATTAACGTCGGTGCGATGCCACAAAAATGCATGCGTATCGTCAATCACATCGGCAATTAAACGACCGGTATTGCTTGGTTTTAACACCTCATCGTCATACATCAATAGCGCAAAAGCCACCTTAGTGTCGCTTACTTGTCGCCATTGGCAAATACAATACTGAATATTAAGGCGACACAGCTCACAGCGCTGAGTTTTCGCACCACGGGCTTTAAACGGACGCGTGCTTATCGATTTTCGGTATTGATACAGTTGCTGAACCGCATGCATGGTTAAAGACTCTAACTCGGTTTAATCGATATCGTCAGTTGGCCAAGTGACGATGTGATCTTCATAATCTTGCAGATCAACATCATCATCTTTAAATACTTTGCCACGTACCGACATGCCTGCTGTATGCATCGCCGATTTTTTGCCTTTGTTTAATAACGGGTGCCAGCTTGGCATACCTCGACCTTCGTGCAAACGACGGTAGGTACAACTTTGTGGCATAAAAAAGATATCTTGCAGGTTGTCTTTGGTTAGTTTTACACAATCTGGCACCAGTTTGGTTCGCTCTTCGTAGCGCGAGCAACTGCAACTGCGATCATTAAGTAGATGACAAACAACGTTGGTATAAATTATCTCCTCGCCTTCACGAATATAGTCGGTAGGCACCTGTATACCTTCATCTGGAAGCTCAGCATCATCAGGATGCTCTTCTTCAATGATTTTGTGCAAACAGCACTTACCACAACCATCACAGAGCATCTCCCACTCTTGCTCGGTCATTTCTTCTAAGCGTTTAGTTTGCCAAAATGGCTCGATGGTTTGCTTGGCCGATTTTTTCGGTGCTTGGCGTTGGCGATTTTTTTTACTCATGGTGTGTCTAATCGTATCAGTGACTGTAAAAAGCTAGGCTATAAAAATTAGGCTCTTTGTGTGCTGAGCATAGTCATTCACAAAGTGCCTAAGTATACCACTCACATGGCCATATCCGCAGGGGTTATTTATCAAATTTAATGCGGTCTGCGAGGTGACCAACTGACGTAACAAAGTAATACGATAGGTTCCAATGCATCAAAACCTTGTAGTTATCGTACGCTAAATAAGCTCGGCCTCGCTCACCGTCAGGAAAGACCATGGCCGCTTTGATGTCGACTTTCGGTAAATCACCGCCATTGTATTTTCTTACCCCAAGCTGTTGCCATTCACTCAAACTTTTCTCAGTGCGTTGCCAATGCGCTAACCATTTTTTTCGGCCACCAGTACGTTGCGGGATAGCCAATGAATAATCAAAGTTTTCCGGCAATTTCACTTGCCTTGCCCAGGTGATCTCGTCATTCCAACCCACGGTTTTTAAATAATTGGCAATCGACGCAAAAACATCCGAGGTATTGTTCCAAATGTCTTTTTTACCGTCACCATCGCCATCGGCGGCATACGCTAAAAACGAGCTTGGCATAAACTGGTTGTGGCCCATGGCACCAGCCCAAGAGCCTTGCATATCGTCAATGCTGATATGCCCTTGCTCTAAAATGGTTAAGGCATCAAACAGTTGGTTTTTGAAAAAGGTTTCGCGACGACCATCATACGCTAAGGTTGCTAACGCAGAAACCACATTGAACTTACCGGTAAAGCTACCAAAGCTCGACTCTAAGCCCCACAAAGCAACGATAAATCGCGGTTGCACACCATATTGTTTACCTACCGCGGTTAATTCTTTGCGGTACTTTTTCATCATTTCTTTGGCTTTTTTAACGCGGTACTCTGATACGCGTTTAGGGATGTAGGTCTCTAATGTTTCAACTTTCTCTGGTTGACTACGGTCGGCTTTAACCGCGCGCTTATGGTAAGTCACATTAGCAAAGCTACTTTCTACCAACTGCTCACTAAACCCTTTAGCAATGGCTTGTTGCTTAAGTTGGTCAACGTATTGTTCAAAACTCATCTCTCGGCTTTGATGAGTAGGTGCCGCTGTTGCCATCGTTAATGGTAACAACGTCGTGCTTGCAATAAGGGAGGCAGCCAAGAGGCGTGATAACATAATGCTTACTCCATATCAGTATCTTCAACACCTAAGTCTTTGCGGTGTTGTTTCAATAAATCTTCTTTCGGCGGTGGTAATTGCAAATAAAAGCCATTATCGGCAAGTTCTACACGGACTTTATCAATATCTGCCATGCCCAGTTTATCACGCTTAGCAAGATTGACTAAGGTCACCAACATTGGCGTGCCAAACATTTGCATTAATGGTTCAGGCACCTTGGAAAAATCATCTCGCTTGGTGACAAATAGGTAAGTGTCCGCTTTTTTAGAGCTCTTATAAACAACGCAAATCATAGTAAAGTGTTCACAACATCTGAAGTGGGAATGGATCTCAATATACCATTAACGCCGAACCGCTAAAAGTCCGACTCTAGGATATTGAACAAGTTCAACCAGAAGTGGTTAAATTATCGAAACGTTTGCAGAGCCTACCACCAATCGCGGGAGCGGCTCAACAACACGATTACGTCGTTAGTTACAACGACGCTAAAAACGTTCTAAGTTCGTCACCAATAAGCTCATCGCGCCAGCCATTTAGCAGTTCAACATCCACTAACTGTTGGCCGTTAATTTGCCAATGCCACATAAGTAACTGATGAATTTGTTTTTTACCGGCTAGAACGGCAGCATCAAGTCCCTTTTGTTCAGCAAGATCTTGTAGCTTAGTCTTAATTAACTTAAAGGTTGCTTTGTAATTGGGGTAACTATCAATGCGGGTAAGCTGTGCGGGGTATTGACTCGCATCAAGTTGATTAACATGCCTGAGCACATTCAACATTGCTTTGCCTTTATGACGTACATCAAGAATTTCAATACCTTCAATGCTCGCCATCGCACCAACATTTTTCGGATTACGTTGCGCTAGTGCGAACAAGGTGGCATCTTTCGCCACAAACGTTAGCGGTAAATTTCGCTTTACCGCTTGCTCATAACGCCAAGCCATTAAGTGTTGCAAACACGCCAGTTGCAACGGCTTAAATTTCCATGCGGACTTATTGTCTAGATAAAACGTCATCGGCTCAACTGGGCGAAACTTCTTCTCGATTTGGTATTCGCTTTCCGCTAACGCTTGCTGATAGAAGCCCGCCTGCTTAACATCGTCAATTATGCGTTCACTGATCTCAAACAAATGCGCTACATCTGCTGCCGCATACTGAAGCTGTTTGTCGCTTAGTGGGCGCTTTAACCAATCGGTACGCGACTCACTTTTATCAAGCTCGATGCCTAAGTAATGTTTTATCATGGCGGCATAGCCCATCGATAATCCATGACCTAAAAATGACATGGCAACTTGGCTATCTAGCATGTTCATAGGTCGACAATTGCCGCTGCGCAAAAACACTTCTAAATCTTCAGAGCACGAATGGATAAGCTTCATTACCTTAGGGTCTTTCAGCAATTGCCAAAACGGGCTTAAATCATCGATTGCCTCTGGATCGATAAGGGATAAATGCTCACCATCGAAAAGCTGCAGCAAGCCTAAATTTGGAAACAGTGTTCGTGTTCGTACAAACTCAGTATCGACAGCAACCAAAGGTTTACTTGCAGCCTGAGTACAGCATTGCACTAAACGGTCAAAATCATTGATATAGGTATATTGCACGGTAAATCTCGGCATTATTGGTTGCGCATCAGTGTCGTCATTGTTCACTTTAATGTCAACCGGATTTCATTCAACAAACGGCCGTTCATCACCAATTGCTGAAATACTATACAAACAAAAAAGCCCGGCACAAACCGGGCTCAATAAAACCTTAAGTTAACGTAGTTCACGTCGTAAAATTTTACCTACGTTGGTCTTCGGTAACTCATCTCGAAACTCAACCAGCTTCGGTACTTTATAAGCGGTTAAGTTAGCCTTACAGTGCTGAATAATATCTCGTTCAGTAAGATTAGGATCACTTTTCACCACAAATACTTTGACAATTTCACCGCTCACTTCATGCGGGACGCCAACGGCGGCACATTCAATAACCGCATCATGCTCGGCAACGACTTCTTCAATTTCGTTCGGAAATACGTTAAAACCAGAAACGATGATCATGTCTTTTTTACGATCAACAATCGTGAAAAAGCCATTTTCATCCATCGTCGCGATATCGCCGGTTGCGAGCCAACCGTCTTGTAAAATCTCGTCAGTCGCATCGTCACGTTTATAGTAACCTTTCATGACCTGTGGGCCTTTGACTTGCATCTCGCCTGGCTCGTTAATACCGACTTCTTCGCCCGCATCGTTGACAATGCGCACATCAGTCGATGGGGCCGGAATACCAATAGAGCCATTGAAACCTTCTTGGTTATACGGGCTAATGGTTACCAGTGGTGAACACTCGGTTAAACCATAGCCTTCCAGTAAACGGGTTTTAGTAATTTGCTGCCAGCGATCAGCTACCGGGCGTTGCACAGCCATACCACCACCCAACGATACTTTTAATTTACTAAAATCTAAGTCTTTAAAGCCCGGTGTGTTAAGCAAACCATTGAACAAGGTGTTTACACCTGTTAATGCCGTGAACTTATACTTGCCAAGCTCTTTGATAAAACCAGGCATATCTCGTGGGTTGGTGATCAATAAATTACAACCACCTAACGTTAAAAACGTCAAGCAGTTGGCGGTTAACGCAAAGATATGATACAGCGGTAGTGCGGTAACAATAAGCTCCTCACCTGGCACAAGAAGTGGCTTCAACACCCCTTTGGCTTGCTCTAAATTAGCAACCATGTTGCGATGAGTTAGCATCGCGCCTTTGGAAACGCCAGTGGTTCCGCCAGTGTATTGCAAAAAGGCAAGATCATCGCCCGTCATGGTTACTTCGTTAAACTTACTGGCATCGCCACGCCTAAGTAGATCGTTAAAGGCTACCGTATTTGGTAAGTCATACGATGGCACCATTTTCTTAACGTAACGTACCACCATATTAACAACAAAGCCCTTAACGGCACCAAGTCGATCGCCAAGCGACGTTAAAATAACATGCTCTACTGGCGTATCCGCTAATACTTTTTGTAAGGTATGGGCAAAGTTCTCAATAATGACAATGGCTTTTGCATCAGAGTCGATTAATTGGTGCTTTAATTCCCGTGCCGTGTAAAGAGGGTTTACATTAACAATGGTAATACCGGCGATCAAACCACCAAATAAGGCGATAGGATATTGCAAGCTGTTTGGTACCATAATGGCCAGTTTATCGCCCTTTTTTAATCCAAGGGTATTTTGCAAATAACTGGCAAAGGCTTTTGCTTGTTGCTCAAGCTCAGCATAGGTAATAGAAACGTCCATATTAATGAACGCGGTTTTGTCTGCGTATTGTTTTGTGTATTTAAAAAACATCTGCGCCAACGAGTCATATTTGTCCGCGTCGATTTCAAACGGGACGCCCGCTGGATAGCTTTTTTCAAGCCAAATTTTTTCCACAGCATTTCTCCTAGAACTCGGGATTATCACTAAAAGACAACCAAATAAAGCATCAAATAATGTGACTACTCATGGTTGTATTATCCCGCTATTTTTTATTGTTTAACTGACCATACGCAGCGAAATTTACACAAACCGCTTTCATTATAGTCAAGTCTATCATTTTGGTTAACGGTGTATCTTTCCACATTAGCGTAGAAATGCAAGAGGTAAGACCAGGAAAAGCGGTTGCAACAACACCGTACGCTGAAAAATCAACCAAATCCATTAAAAAACAAACAATTCTTAGCGTACACGTATGCACTCATATGTGCAAATAGTGAGGTTGTTACCGCATTTTTGGCGGATGCTCTAAGGTATTTTCGAGCACATTTACCAACGACTTCACTGATTGCATATGACAATGATGACCGCCATTAATCGTGTGTTGCTGAAAATGACCAATGTGTGTGGCAAATACGTCGACAGCGCTTTTAATGCTATTAAAACCCGTGTCGCCACGGATCAAGGTGACATTTGCCGAAATAGAATGCATCACCTTTATGGCTTGATGGATGCCCATTCTCATTAACGAAACGGTCCGTAATCTAGGATCTGATCGCCAGCGATAACCACCAGATACCGCTTCTAATGAACGGCGAACAATTGTGCGCGCATTAATTTCATCTAAGTCTGACACTCTAACCCGTGCGAGTACCGCATCGTCAATGGTTTTATGGATGCCACTTTGTTTTTGTCGCTGTGCTTGCCTAGATAACACACCACGCTGTAACAGTGCCGCCGGATCTTCATCTTCGGTTAATAGCCCGAGCGCTTCGATAAGAATAAGGTTGCTGACTTTATTGGCGAACGCGGCGGTAAATAAACTGGCTACCATGCCCCCCATGGAATGACCTATGATACTGACTTGTTCATCTGACAAGGCCGTGAGCACTTGGTATAGATCATCGACATAATCGACGAAATGATAATAATTATCGTCGCCTCGATGACTTGATAAACCATGACCAGGCCAATCTAAGGCAATAAAGTGATAAGCATCTAATAACGGATGATGAGTCGCGCTTAGCTCTTCAAACAGTGGTGCAAAACTTGCCGCGTTATCTAACCAACCATGTAAGCACAGCACTTTGGGTTTGACTGGGTTGCCTAACTGCAAGCCTGATAGCGTTAGATGAGGTAGAGTTACGGTTATATTATCCATTGTTTGCTGCGCTCCATGATTTCAAGCATCAATGACAAAAATCGTGTTTAACATACATGACGTGATAGAAAAAGTCATCGATAAAAAGGACGCTAACAGAACCGTAGCTCAAGCCCTGTGCGCATCTATTAACACCATCGTAGCGAGTGTTGTACTAGCCCTTAGATCTTCGGTGTTGCGTTAAAACAATACGATATAGCGAAAACAAACCGATAGCGAACCAGATAAGTATCCAGACGGCTTCAGGGATCAACGTCATGTCTGCCAACGCAGCACCATCACCTCGCTGGCGATTATCAATAAGGTACAAGGGGGATTTAATGCTATTAAGCAAAACGATTAGCCCCATCAACTTAATCACGACCGATAAAACATGTGCTTGGCGCACTTTCAAGCTCAGCGCAAAAAACGAGAAAATCACTATGCAAATCAACAAGGTAAGAAAATCTCTCACCCATAACAGGGTCGAAATCACGACCAGCGCTAACAACAAATAGGTTAAATATCGTGACAGCTGTGCCTTCACATTGGCTATCGAGAATATCAATAAGCCCCACACGCTGGCACCAAAATAGCCGCTAAAGGCAATAATCGCGCCGATCCCGCCTAGCGTGGTGCATAAGCCACCGCCATTGGTGAATAGCTGAATTTGCTTGATGGCACCACCTGTTGCAAGAGCCGCGATGCCGTGGCTTAACTCATGAAAGTAGGTTTCTAACCAATTAAATGGCAATGCCACAAATGGAATTTGCTCTATCGCAATCGCAAAAATCAACAGAACATAGACGTTAGACGCCCAACGATACCAAGGTGATGCTTGCGCTGTCGACTGTGGCATTGATACACGATGTTTAGCTGGGCGAGAACTGGTCATTATTCGCGACCAGGTAATTTTTTCCAAGTCACGGTATCGCGCACATAAACAGGTTGTGCGTGTTCGGCATCCACACCTTCCCCGTTAGCAAACATACTCGCACCTAATTTCAACATCGCGCTGGCGCGCGGAAATTGTAATGCTTCATCAATATGCGGTTCTGCTAAGGCTTTTAATGTATCACCGTACGCTTGCCATGCACTACCAACACCGGCTAACGAGTGACCTTTTACAGCTTCGGCGATATGATCGCTAATGCTCGCTGGAGGCATCACCGCCTCTTCCATCAGAGGCTGCATCAAGCCATGTTCATCTGCCTGATAAACACCAACATAGGCCTCAGCCATGCGAGCATCAATCGCGCTTAGTACTAACGCACTGCCATCTTTGTCATACGCTTGCTGTGCCATAGTTTGCAAGGTTGATACGCCAACCACTTTTAAATTAGCCGCAAAAGCTAGCCCTTGTGCGACACCAATACCAATACGTACGCCGGTAAATGAGCCCGGACCTCGACCAAATACCAAGCCTTGCATATCTGCCAAAGTACAGTTCGCTTCGGCTAACAAAGCGTCGATCATAGGGAGCAACAGTAAACTGTGTGACTGCGGTGCTAATTCAAATTTTTCATACTGTTTGCCATTAAATGAAATGGCTACCGAGCAAGCTTCGGTTGAGGCATCTATCGCCAGTAAATTCACGTTCGTTCTCTTTAATGTTCGAGCATTAGCCCCTGCATAATGAGCATGTTATTCGCTTAATATTGGGCCAATACATAAAATGAAGTATGTGTTTTATTGTAACCGAAATCATATCAAGCTCTAAAGCCCATTGATAATAAATTATCGGTTAACCATCAATATGCATCAATCGCTGATGGTTGATTCTGCTGGCTGATGCAGCTGTTTTAAAAACTTAACCGCTCGATGCAATTCTCGTGTGCGTTGCATATTGGGCAATGACGAAATAAAAACTTGCCCATAGGGACGGTTGACAATACGTGTATCGCAAATCGCCAGTACACCTTTATCATTCACATCACGAATCAATCGGCCAACCCCCTGTTTTAAGGCAATCACCGCATCAGGCAGTTGAATTTGTTTAAATGGGTCGCCTCCTTGGCGGCGAACATCATCGCTTTTAGCTTGCAATAATGGTTCATCTGGCGAGCTAAATGGCAATTTATCGATAATAACGCACGTTAAATTATCACCACGTACATCAACACCCTCCCAAAAACTTGCTGTCGCTAACAACACGGCCTTGGGATCAGCTAAAAACTGTTCAAGCAATTCCGATTTAGCCATCTGTCCCTGAACCAGCAAGGCGTTATCCACATCATTCGCCAGTAACTCTGCCACTTCGTTGAGCATCCGATAGGAAGTAAACAAAATAAAGCAATTACCTTGGCTGGCTTTCACCAACGGTATGGCAATATTAGCCAAGGCTTGTGCTCGATTACGCTCATGACTTTCAGGCAAGTAGCGAGGCACTAATAATAAAGCTTGTTGCTGATAATCAAACGGGCTGTCAAGACACAAGCGTTTTGCGTCAGTTAACCCAAGTGTTCGAATAAAATGCTCAAAATCACCGTCAACCGATAACGTTGCCGAGGTAAAGACGAATGTTTGCTGATACTTTTTCATGTAAGCAATGAATTTGTCGGCCACCGACAACGGGGTTTGATGCAATACCACATGACGGCGTGTTGTTTCAAACCATAAACTGCTTCCCAATGCGCCAACATCTTGCATCAGCTCGTACTTCGCCAATAACTGCGTACAACGTTCAAAGCAGTTATCGATAACTTCGCTTCGCGACACACACATTTTTAAAACGTCATACAAAAATTTTAAGTCATCGTACAACTGCGCAAAACCCCGTTGGAACTGTGTGTATTGCAGTTGTTCCCGCCAATTGCCACGGCGCGGATCTTGCGGAAACAATAAGCGAAAATCCCCCGCTGCTCGCGATAGTTTTTCTGCCGCTTTTAATAACTGTTGTACATCAGTAAGCTCTAAACGATATTGCTGTAAACAATCGCTCGCTAGCTCCAATATTTGTCGGGTTGAAAAGCTTTGACCAAAATATTCGCTCGCGATATCACCAATTTGATGAGCTTCATCAAACACCACCAAATCGGCTTCAGGGATCAACTCACCAAAACCGGTATCCTTAAGCGCCATATCGGCAAAATATAAATGATGATTAACCACAATCACATCGGCTTCGATGGCTCGCTCACGCGCTTTTACCAAATAACAATCATCATATTGAGGGCAGTTACGCCCTAAACAATTATCAATTGTGCTGGTCACTAAGGGCAATACGATGGAGTCTTCGGCAACATCAACCAGCTCACCGATATCACCTTGCTTGGTACTGCTCGCCCATTGGCGCACTTTGACCAAATCTTGCAAGCCGTTGGCATCTAAGGCGACCGCCGATGCCCGCTTACCAGGCGTGGATGAAAAATTTTCTTCAAGGCGAAATAAGCACAGGTAATTTGAGCGACCTTTAAGCAGAGCAACTTTTGCGCCGGATTTTAGCGCTTTTTTGACAAGTGGTAAGTCTTTATGAAATAACTGATCTTGTAGGGTTTTAGTACCCGTTGAGACAATGACTTTTTTACCGCTGGCCAGAGCCGGTACCAAATAGGCGAACGTTTTGCCGGTACCAGTTCCCGCTTCGACAACGAGTGGCACCTGTTGCTGCAAGCTACCAACAATCGCATTAGCCATGTCTTGTTGTGCTTGGCGAGGTTGATAACCTTGAATAACCTCGGCTAATTCGCCATCTAATGACAGAGCGCGCTCAACTTGCAACGCAAGCGTAGACGTGTAATGAGTCAAAGCTGTCCCACAAATATTACAAAACGATCAAACAATTAGCGCATTATAACAAGCTCTGCAGGCAATGCATTGATTATCTCTTACTAACTCATCTAATGACCGAGCTCACTCGTTTGAGCAATAAAGGGAGAGCGATTGGTTAATCAGAGGTTCAACGGCTGAGTTGCTTCAAGTGCGGGGCTTGAACATAACAGCCCCGAACTTAATTGGCTCGTTAACTACTTTGATCAGCCTTAAACATGATTTGCGCGTAAACATAAGGAATGCCATTATCCATTCTTTGTATGTTTAGTGGTCTATTGCCGTCTGTGGGAAACAAGATATTAGGAAAAGAATAAAAGCCTTTATATATTTGAAACCAAGTATTGGCCTCTCGCTCTATCCCTATCACATCACAGATGAGTTGTTTGCATGAAATATTTAAAATTTCAAAGCCAGCGGCCAATTCATGTTGAGTAATATACGCCCTAATATCCTGCTCCATTAAATACGACCAATTCGCGTCGTCAATATCGTCTTGCCGTAAACTAGGCTCATTCAACATATGATTATTATTGCCAATAGCAGACTTCATCGTTGAAGCTATTGATTCCGGGATGTTGTCATCGATAATTTGATCGAGTTTTTCTTTATGTTCAACAGACCATTGTTTCAGTTCTTGCTGAGCATAGCTATTTTCAATGGCGTAGCTCTCGCTAATATCATTTGACGGTGTGCTCGTATCTTCTGGCATGTTAGCAGGATTTGAAAGTGCCTTACTCTCTTGAGCAATCCTAGGCTCTAAAGTCTCTACATCACTCACTTGACTAGGTTCATGAACGACACTAGGCTCTGGTGTCTCCAAATCAGCCTCTTGGCTAGCTTGAACAATGTTCGATTGTTCTGAGTGATTAACTTGACTTATGTCCTGCGTTGTCTCATTTAGTATGGGGTATAACTGGTACCCTAAAACAGCGGACACCAATACAATAACCGCTCCGTTTAAATAACTTTTCATTTGTCTTCCTTTATCATTATGTATTACTTAAATTAGGTGTCTGACGCCCATACTAGGGATCTTTAGTTGTTTGTTCGCTTAAGTCGCCTCGATAGTTTTCAATGTTTTTGTGTCCACAATTTGTACAGATCACATGTAATTCTCTTAATTCCATGAAACCAGCTGTAGCGCCTGCGCCCCAACCAGCAACAAAAGCAAAAAGAAACTCTTTCACTTTCTCTTTTCTACTTTTTGCTTCGTTAAGCTGAGGATTAACAATAACTCTTGCATGCTCAGTATTTTGATTGCATGCCATACAAAAGCGTACTTCATTTTCCATATCGATAAAACATTTCCTATGGCTAAGCTAACGCCGTTTTAAGCGACGAGTAATAGCTTGTTAGGTTTGGTGTTCATTAATTTCGTTGAACTTACGTTTTAGATATTTGATGTTCGCATTTAGCTCTTTGACTTCTAACCTAGACTCGCGAAACAAATCCCGCACTTCCTTGAGCCGCTTTGAAATTAGAAATATGAATACTGGCACCAATATCCAGAGAATGACTAAGGCTAAATAAAAGAGCATGCCCATTATGCCCACGCCACCAAAAATACTTTCCATAGAAAACTTCTCCTTTTTGAAAACCTAACAGTATATTATGTAGACGTCTAAGTTACGGATACCTATAAACATTTAATTAACATACCAAGAACCACAGCTAATTCAAACAGTTAAAAACAAAATATAGCCGCTGACTTTCCTATATCAGGAGATTACTTACGATTCTCCGTAATATTGAGGGCATCTATCTAACGCCTATACCTCGCTCGAAGTAGGAGATTGAGCTTCACTAGTTTTTTATAAATTCGCACCTGAATTGTCAGCACTAAAAATACTAGAGGCAACAAAAACAAAATTTCTGAACCATGGCTTAAGGTACCGCTTTCAATCAGCGATTCAATTGGATAATAGCTCAGTATTAATATATAAAGAGCAATACACGAGAAAGGGAAACAAACGATGAATGCAATCCATAAATTGGCTTGTTGCTTGTTATTTTTGAAGTGCTTTTTTCCTATATCTTTCATTATGTAAAGTTAGCTGTTTGACCGTATCTCCTTCGCTCGCAACAGATGCCATAAATCTACATACTAATCAACAACTTACGCCATAACCGTGACCGACGACATGTGCTAGCAACGGTCTGTGAAAGACTATTCAAAAATTATGTGTTGTTAATGAAATTTATCACTTCATTCATATATTTCTCAGTATTACTGCCAGAAATAAATGCGCCTTCATGCTCTTTCAGGTGATATTTTAACCCACGTCCTACTTCATCTTTAATATAAGGATTTGCACCAAGCTTTAGCAACTCTATCACATAGTCATACCTTGCTAAGGTTGCTGCAACAAGCAAAAGTGTTTGGCCATTTTCATTAGTCGCTTCAATATCCGCTCCATTGCTTATCAAGAAATAGAATGTTTCACTCGCGCCTTTATTTTTGCCGACTTGAACCGTTTCAAAGAATGCCGGTTCAGAAAACAGACTTGCCTTAATATTCGGGTTGCTACCATACGCCAAGGCGAGTTTAAGCTTGGTGATGTCATTTCTTCTCGTTAGCCAGTGGAATACAGTGCTACCGTCTCCGTATATAATGTTTGGATTAGCTCCTAGCTCTAATAATGTTTTAAATCCCTTTGTATTTCTCATTGCCCAAAACAGTGGAGTAGCATTACGGCTCCCTTTGCCATTAACATCGACACCACTCTTAACTAAGGTACGAACTTTGTTTATGTCACCTTTCCCCGCCGCCCGCGCCAACATCCTTATACTGTCATCGGGGAACATGGTTTCTAAATCCATATATATTAGAACTGTTTGAGATACTCTTTTTTGGAATTCTGCCTCACTTTCGTCTAGCGTTACCCAAGGTCCCCCTTTAGAACAACCAGCGAGAAGAATAAAAACAATAAGCGAGAGTATTCTAGGCATCTTTGGGTCCGTTTAATAAATAATTTAAAGGTGTAACTCGCTCGTCATAGCCAAACAAGACTAAAATCAATTCAATAACTTACGCTATAAATGCGAGTAACGCAAAAGACGCCGAGGTTATCTACACAAAGTAGTGCATCACCCGTAAAACACTTCTTTAACTATGCTTGGTGTACACCCCTCGCTAAAACTGACCACGATAAAATGCCTACGTACCATCCCTGCATTGATGTTATACCAAGCCACAAGTTGTTCACCTTCTTGAGACACGTCCAGTGGGGCAACGAATGATGGCTCTTCCACACTATCTGATACTAACCAAACTGAGTATAAACTCTGACCTTCAACAGTATTTGGGAGATTTATAGTCACTATGTATTCGGAATCATTTAATGCAGTTTCGACAGTTACTTTATGTTGATGCCTGTCATTGTACTCATGCGCCATTGCTTCAGTTATTGAACAAGAATCGGCAAAAGAGAAGAACGATAATGTCGCTAGAAAAACAACTATCAATTTCACAATCCGACTCCGATTAAGACAATAAAGCATGTTGTTTAAGGGAAAATTTCTAGAAAGTGAAGAACTCATGGTTGATCAAAATCAGCGTTGGGCGACTTTATAAATTGTAAATACACATTACATGATGTTATTGTTAAAAAACAATACCTTATTGACATTTTTAGGCTGTTACACGATATCTAGGGTCGTTACCATACATAAAGGTCACTCGAGAACATTAACCCTTTAGGTGTTACAGCGAACTCTCAATAAACAAACGATAAGGAAGATACCGTGCTATTCACAGTTAAAAATATCAGAAACACATTAATACTATGCGTTGTTATGGCAGTAACAATGTTTGTCATGCGCGCTTTTTATTCGGAAGTTGAGCTAACGCCAATTAACTTAGCTCCTTATTTAGTGTCGGGCTTGCTAGGGCTCGCTTTGGTATTTTTGTATTTGTATGCTCTTCCTAGCCAAAGAAAAGATAGATTTCTCACATTTTTCATTCCTGGCATGATGTTGTTAGTCGTATTAATTAAAAGTGGACTATCTAATTTATGGCTAATTGATGAGCTAATGTGTTTAATAAGTTTTATCTGTGGTGGTCAAGAGATCTCAAAGCCAGCCGAAAAATCGTTATAGCAAGTCAATTACGCTCGGCGTTATATTTTATCGACCACTTGTATGGTTTGTTTCGATTTAAGGGAAGTGAACAATCCCACGCGACAGCTTAATTTCATTACGATATAACTACAGGTTATAAATTATGCAGTTTTGTTAGTTGTGAACCATAATCAGGCTGATAAGGTAAGGTTATAAATATATTGCTAAATAGCTTTTAAGCGTTAGTTATTTGTGTCATTAATAATACATAAGCGCGCTATTTATCAACCCAGAATAATTTCCAAGTTGACCGCACCGTCACATTCGGCAACAACACACGCAAATATAAAGGTAAACGACCATGAATAACATTTGGCTACATCATCACCATCATACACGCGATTAGCCCTACTGTTATTCGCTGAGGGGCTATAGTTGGGCTCTTCAGTACGGTATCAATATACCTGCCCCGAAAGAGTCCTATCTTTCGGGGCTTTTTCTTTTAATAGCCTGAAAAATATAGAAATATCAACAATACTGAGCTAATGGTGTCGATAATACGTAGTGCACCACAAACAATAAAAAGGGAAGCAAATGACCTTAGATAGCAACCGATTAACCATTGCCATACAAAAATCAGGACGACTTAGTGATGAATCGCAAACACTGTTTAAGCTGTGTGGTATGAAGCTCAATCTAACCGATAGAAAACTACTTGCGCATGTTGCTAATATGCCGATTGACATCATGCTCGTGCGTAGCTCAGATATACCCGGCCTTGTTATGGATGGCGTTTGCGACCTTGGTATCGTGGGCGACAACACCTTGCAAGAACACGCGCTCGATCGTCAACTTACGAGCGAGCCATGTGACTATGAAAAAATCACCTCGTTAAAATTTGGTGGATGTCGACTGTCAATCGCCTTGCCCGATGAATACGATTACCAAGGGATCGGCAGTCTTAACGGTTTACGTCTTGCTACCACCTACCCTCGCCTATTAAATCGCTTTGCTAAAGAGAACGACATCCAGATAAACATCGCTACGCTTAACGGTTCAGTCGAGGTTGCACCACGCGTTGGTTTAGCCGACGGCGTGTGTGATCTCGTTTCAACCGGTACCACCCTAGAAGCCAATGGCTTAAAAGAAGTAGAAGTCATCTTTAAATCCAAGGCCGCCTTAATCAAAGGCCCGAACACCTTAAACGACAACAAACAAGCCACCTTAGATACGCTACTGCCACGCATTAAAGGCGTCTTGAAAGCGCGTGAAAGTAAGTACATTATGTTGCATGCGCCAACCAATAAGTTAACTGAGGTTGCGGCGCTATTGCCCGGCTCAGAAACGCCAACCGTATTACCGCTAGCGCACACCACCGAGCGTGTTGCCGTACACATGGTATCTAATGAAAATGTTTTTTGGGAAACCATGGAACAATTAAAAGCGCTGGGTTGTAACTCGATCCTAGTGATGCCTATTGAAAAGATGATGGGGTAACTATGATCATTTGGTCAGAATTATCAATGCTTGAACAGCAACAGTTATTGCAACGTCCTGCCATCGCCGATAGCGAAAGCTTGCAGCAACAAGTTGCCAATATCATTAACAACGTTCGCGACAACAAAGACAAAGCGCTAAAAGCGCTTACGCTGGCTTTCGATAAAGTCGAGATTAACGAATTACAAGTTTCTGAAGATGAAATTAATGCCGCTGAATTACGTTTAAGCGCTGCGCGAAAAGCGGCGATAAATACCGCATATCAGCAAATTCAGCGCTTCCATGCTGCGCAACTACCCAAAGATATTGTCGTTGAAACAACACCTGGCGTTGAATGTGTCTTAAAAACCGAAGCCATTAACAGCGTTGGTTTGTATATTCCAGCAGGATCAGCGCCCCTACCATCAACAGTACTCATGTTAGGCGTACCTGCGCAATTAGCAGGCTGTCATCGAATTGTTTTGGTTTGCCCACCCGATCAGCAAGGCAATATCGCCGATGAGATCCTCTACGCTGCCAGCCTTTGTCAGGTAAGTGAAGTTTATCGTGTCGGTGGAGCTCAAGCGATTGCCGCCCTTGCATTGGGTACCGAGTCTATTGCTGCGGTTCATAAAGTATTTGGTCCAGGTAATCGTTTTGTCACCGAAGCCAAATCACAGCTAGCGCAGAAAGTCCCTGGTTTTACTATCGACATGCCGGCAGGCCCGTCAGAATTACTGGTCATTGCTGACGATACTGCAAACCCTGCGTTTGTTGCCGCTGATTTGCTGTCCCAAGCCGAGCATGGCACTGACTCACAGGTCCTTCTAGCAACAAACAGTCGCCCCTTATGTGAGCAGGTTGCGGTGCAATTGCAAACCCAGTTAGCTGACCTATCTCGACAAGATATCGCCACCAAAGCGCTTGAGCAAAGTCGCTTAGTCGTTTGTGATTCATTGCAACAAGCCTGTGAGTTAGCCAATCGCTACGGCGCCGAACATTTGAGTATTCAAACAGCGCAACCTGAAAATGAATTGGCGTTTATTTCAGGTGCCGGATCAATATTTGTCGGTCACTACACACCAGAGTCAGCCGGTGATTACGCCAGCGGCACCAATCACGTACTCCCCACCTACGGTTATTCAAAAGTGTTGTCGTCATTGTCACTCGCCGATTTTATGCGTCGTTACACCGTGCAAACATTAACCAAGCAAGGTCTTGAGAGCTTAGCGCCAACCATTGTCGAGCTCACAGATGCCGAAGGACTTGATGCGCATCAACGCGCAGTAACGATTCGCCTTGAAGACAGCACAAAGTACAACGATGAGGAACGCCCATGAATAAGTTCGATTATCGTCAAGCGGTTAGCAAGGCTTCCAATAGCAATATCGGCCAGCGCTTAGTTCGAGATGATCTCAAAGACATGGTGCCATATCAAAGTGCGCGTCGAGAAGTCGCCGGAGGCATTAATCAACACAAAACTTGGCTTAACGCCAACGAAAGTGGCGGTAGTGACTCGCTCGATATGTCATTAGCCGATATAAATCGCTATCCTGATTTTCAGCCGCAAGCCCTAATTCAAGCATATGCGCATTATGCTAAGCTCGCCTCTGATCACATATTGGCAACGCGAGGCGCTGACGAAGGCATTGATGTCCTCATTCGTACTTTTTGTCGAGCAAGCGCTGATAACATTATCATTTGCCCGCCGACTTATGGCATGTATAGCATCGCTGCTCGTAGCCAAAACGCAGGTATTATTAGCGTGCCATTAAAAGAAACCGATTCAGGTAATATGGCGCTCGACATTGCTGGCCTTACAGAGCACATCAACAACGCAAGGTTGGTATTTATTTGCTCTCCTAACAACCCAACCGGTGGCACAGTTGACTTGGTCGATATTATCGAAGTACTAAACCTCTATCAAGACACGGCACTGGTTGTCATTGACGAGGCATATATTGAATATTGCCCAGACACTAGTGTGGTGAGTTTATTACAGCAATACCCAAATCTCGTGGTGTTACGTACCCTATCTAAAGCCTTTGCCTTAGCAGGTTTACGCTGCGGTTTTGTGTTGGCACACAACAATGTTATTGAGCAACTTAGTAAAGTCATTGCCCCATACCCTATTGCAACGCCTGTTGCCACTATCGCCAGCCAAGCATTAATGAACGTTGAGATAATGACACAACGAGTCGAACAAACCATTGACCAGCGCAAAACACTGGAAGCCTTTCTCGACCAGCAACCGTGGCTGATAAAGCGCTATCAATCAAACACCAATTACGTGTTATTCAAGGCGCAAGATGCCAGTACCTTATACCAGTACTTTCTTGAGCAAGGGGTTGTTATTCGAGATCAAAGTAAACAGCTTGGTTTATCGCAGTGTTTGCGTGTCAGTGTTGGTACAGCAGATGAAATGCAGCAATTTTATAACGCTTGCCTGCGCTCTGCTGGCGAGCAAGTTCTCGCCGCTCAATCGCCAAATAATATAATACAAACGCAACAAGATAAGCGTTCAACGGAGGATTCATGATCAGCGCATTTGATTCTATTAAGGAAAATAGCAACATTTTATTTATCGATCGTGACGGCACATTAATTGAAGAGCCAGTGATTGATAAACAAGTCGACAGTTTAGAAAAGCTAGTCTTTGAACCACAGGTCATCCCTTCGCTATTGCAATTGCAGGCTGCCGGTTTTGTGCTGGTTATCGTTTCTAATCAAGACGGCCTTGGCACCGACAGCTACCCACAAGGCGACTTTGATCTGCCGCACAATAAAATGCTGGAGCTATTTAGCTCACAAGGCGTGGTATTTTCAGATGTTTTACTTTGTCCGCACTTTCAAGACGATAATTGCCACTGCCGTAAGCCGAAGCTTGGTTTAGTCAGGGATTATTTACAGCAAGGTAAAATAAATTTTGCCACCTCTTATGTAATAGGTGATCGCATCACCGACGTCGAACTTGCCAACAATATGGGCTTAAAATCGTTTCAGTACCATCGAGACACCCTAAATTGGCAAGCTATTGTTGATCATTTATTACGCTCTGCACGGATTGCTAGCGTTAACCGCCGCACCTCAGAAACGGATATAGCTATCGATGTTAATTTAGACAAACAAGGTGGCTCAGATATCAACACTGGCATTGGTTTTTTTGATCACATGCTCGATCAAATCGCCACTCACGCAGGCTTTTATCTCAACTGCCGAGTCACGGGTGATTTACATATTGACGACCACCACAGCGTTGAAGATACCGCGTTGGCATTAGGCGAGGCATTACGAAAAGCGCTGGGCAACAAACGTGGTATCGAGCGGTTTGGCTTTGTCTTACCTATGGATGAATGCAAAGCGAGCTGTACCCTTGATTTATCCGGTCGACCACATATCGTTTTCAAGGCGCCATTCACCGATCGTCAGGTTGGCGGCATGTCGACACAAATGGTTGAACACTTCTTTAAAAGCCTGAGTGACAGCATGCGCATGACAGTACACCTAGAAACAAGCGACGGTAACTGTCACCACCAAGTAGAAAGCTTGTTCAAAGTATTTGGTCGAGCGCTTGGCCAAGCGATTAGTGTATCGGGCGATCGTTTGCCCAGCTCAAAAGGCGTATTGTAAGGTTGCTCATGAAAGACAAGCACGCATTAATTATTGATACAGGCTGTGCCAATATCAATTCTTTAAAATTTGCCTTAAACCGAGTGGGATTTAAGGCCCTCGTCAGTGATGATCCTGCGCAGATCTGCAGCGCCAACAAAGTATTTTTACCCGGTGTTGGTGCCGCAGCTTATGCCATGGATAACATTGCCAATAAACAATTAATCGACACCATTCAAGGTTTGCAGCAGCCGGTGTTGGGTATTTGCTTAGGTATGCAGCTGCTTAGCCAAACGTCACATGAAAATAACATTAATACCCCCTGCCTTGGCTTGATTGACGCCCAAGTGGTGCCGCTGCAAGTTGTGCCACTAAAGCCACAAACCACAAAGCCCGTTCGATTACCTCATATGGGCTGGAATACCTTGTACGATATCACCGACTCCCCCTTATTTCATGATATCACCAAGCAAGATTACTTTTATTTTGTTCACAGTTATGGCATCCCGGTTGGCCATGCCACCATCGCCAGTTGTCACTATGGACAAGCGTTTAGTGCAAGTGTGCAGCAAGACAACTTTTTTGGTGTGCAATTTCACCCTGAGCGCTCCGGCAATAGCGGCGCAAAATTACTGACAAATTTTATGGAGAATTGCTGATGATAATCCCAGCAATCGATTTAATCGACGGCAAAACGGTACGCCTATATCAGGGTGACTATGCGAAAAAAACAGAATATCAGCAACGACCTGAGCAACTGATTGAACTATATGCTCGTGACGGTGCACAGAAGCTGCACTTAGTAGATCTTGATGGCGCTAAAGACAGCGAAAAACGGCAAACAAAACGTTTGGGCGAAATCATTAGTGCCGCCTCTATTCCGGTGCAAGTGGGTGGCGGTGTGCGCAGCAAAACCGATGTACAAACCCTATTAGAGCTTGGTGCAAGTTCCGTGGTTATTGGCTCACTGGCGATCAAACAACCCGAGCTTGTGAAGACATGGCTTGTTCACTACGGGAAAGATCGCATCACCCTTGCTTTAGATGTACAAATTAACGAACACGGTGAAAAATTCTTACCGACCCATGGTTGGGTTAAACCGAGTGAGCAAACGTTAGAAGATCTCATCGACTTTTATGGCCTAAATAATATTGCCCAAATTTTATGCACGGACATCAGTAAAGACGGTACCTTGCAAGGCGCAAATACTGGGCTTTATCAACAACTCAAACGTACTTATCCGACCATCACGTGGCAAGCATCAGGTGGCATTGGCTCACTGGACGACATTCATCAAGTCGCGCAATCAGGTGCCGATGGCATTATTTTAGGTCGGGCGCTACTAGAGCAACGTTTTACCGTAAAGGAGGCGATACAATGCTGGCAAAACGCATAATTCCTTGCCTCGACGTACGTGATGGCGTTGTTGTTAAAGGAGTACAGTTTCGCAATCACCAAATCATTGGCGACATCGTCCCCCTTGCCAAGCGCTATGCCGAGGAAGGTGCCGATGAATTAGTTTTTTATGATATTACCGCTAGCTCCGACGCACGTGTCGTAGATAAACAGTGGGTCGAGCAAATTGCCAAAGTGATCGATATTCCATTTTGTGTCGCTGGTGGTATAAAAAGCGAGCAAGACGCGCAAACATTACTCGCTATGGGCGCCGATAAAATATCGATTAATTCGCCGGCACTTCGCGAACCTGAGTTGATTTCTCGATTAAATGCCCAATTTGGTCAGCAATGCGTGGTAGTAGGTATCGATTCATACTTTGATGAGCAAACGCAAACCTATCAGGTATATCAGTTTACCGGCGATGAGAGCAAAACAACCAAAACACAGTGGCAAACCAAAGAGTGGGTACAACACGTACAACAACTTGGTGCTGGCGAAATCGTGTTAAATGTGATGAACCAAGATGGTGTTCGCCAAGGCTATGATGTTACGCAGTTACGTAATATACGTGAAGTATGTGATATTCCATTAATCGCCTCCGGTGGCGCAGGTACCATGGCTCATTTTAAAGAGGTATTTGAACAGACCGACGTTGACGGTGCGCTCGCGGCAAGCGTGTTTCATAAAGGGATCATAGATATTCAGCAACTAAAACACTATTTAGCTGGCGAAGGCATACCCATGCGCACGGCTTAAAGCCCGCCAAAGGCGTACCTAACTAAACCGTAATCAAACAAAGTTAGATAACTTTAAATAAAGGATACTGGATGCGAATAACACAACAAGATATTGAACGACTGGCGTGGGACAAAATGGCAAGTCTTCTCCCTGCGATAGTTCAGCATGCCGACACTGGCGCGGTTTTGATGCAAGGATATATGAACAGCGATGCCCTCAAAGTCACTTTGGATAGCGGCTTAACAACTTTTTATTCTCGATCAAAACAGCGACTTTGGACCAAAGGTGAATCGTCTAAAAACCATTTAAACGTGGTAAACGTTTTTACCGATTGCGACAAAGACAGTTTACTTATATTGGCTCGTCCTGACGGACCGACATGTCATTTAGGCACAACAAGTTGCTTTGCTGACGAGCCAATAAGCGAGCAACATTTTTTATCATCGCTTGAGCAAATCATTGGTCAGCGCAAGCATGACAAGCCCGAAGATAGCTATACCGCAAAGTTGTTATCAATGGGCACGGCACGGGTAGCGCAAAAAGTCGGTGAAGAAGGTGTTGAAGTCGCCCTTGCTGGCGCAACAAACAATCGGCAAGAATTGTTGCAAGAGTGTGCCGATTTATTTTATCACACGCTGGTTTTGCTGGCTGAGCAAGAAGTTGATTTAAAAGACGTGATGAAGGTATTACAATCACGGCATCAATAATAAACTTGAATGGATGCCAATATGTCCGATTTTCACTGGCAAGCGAAAACCTTTGATCAACTAACCACTAATGAGCTCTACGACGCGTTGCAACTGCGCGTCGATGTTTTTGTCGTTGAGCAAGAGTGCTATTACCCTGAATTAGATGATTGTGATCGTCACCCACAAACCCACCATCTTATGGCATATCAAGGTAATACCTTAGCTGCCTATCTGCGAATATTACCAAAAGGTGTTTCCTACCCGGATCACGTTAGCATCGGCCGCGTCACCACCAAGCAAACGTTTCGTGGTCAAGGCTTAGGTAAAGCATTAATGGATAAAGCACTTGATTTGTGCAACGAACATTTCTCTGGTCAATCCATCAAAATATCTGCACAACAATACCTCGAAGCATTTTACCAAGAGTTAGGCTTTGAAACCGTATCAGATATGTATTTAGAAGATGGTATTCCCCACATTGCGATGATCAAAGCCGTTTGAGCTCGATAACAACAACTCAGTTTCCGAGCAGGACTAGATCGTAGCTAGCCCTGTTCGCAGCAGTACATTCCTGCTTTATCCTACTTTTTACCAAAGTTAATACGCACCGATAGTCCTTCTTGCTTAACCGCTTTGCCATCAACAATTTTTGCTTTGTACTTCCAACGCTTTAAGGCATCGATTGCTGCTTGCTCAAACACCTGCGGTGGCTCTGCGTCAAGTACAACAATATTTTCTATGCTGCCTAGCGTATTGACGGTAAAACTTAAATCAACCCAGCCTTTGATTTTGTTTTTTGCGGCATCAGTTGGGTAAATCGGCAATGCGCGATAAATTGGCATCGCAGTGTTATCTTTAGGCACAGATAAAGTAAATTGTTGTGGATCTAGGGTGGTGTTAATATCAATGTTAGGCATGTCGAATGAAAATGCTTGGGTTGTTGTTGAGGGGGTTTCAACCGTCAAGGTGATCATTCCCGAAGGTTTCTCCACAGGTTTTGGTGGTGGCTCTAATTGGCGCTGTTTACGAGCAACGTCCTTGTCTTTAGGTAAGTTGACGACCGTCACGGGGGTATCTTGTTTAGGCTCTTCTTTATAAACCTCAGGTCGATTTATTAACGATGCCATAAGCACAAAAAGTCCAAAGCAAATACACGCGCCCAACAACACGGGAATGATAAACTTCCCCCAACCTCTACGTTCACTGACTTTAACTAACACCGTAAATAACCAGTCCTCTTACCCTGTCTAAGTATAGCTTGTGTTCATCGAAACGAGCGAGGCGGATAAATCAGGATATAGTATTTCCTATGGTGGCGAATGTGTTATCTTACCTTAGTTTCTAATTTACTGTTTTATCTTATAAAAAGGTGCTAATCAACCATGACAACGAGTCCGATAATCATCACCGGTTTTTACGCCGGTATTTTAGCCATTTTATATATTGCGCTATCCATGAAGGTAATTAACCATCGCCGCCTAGAAAAGATAGGCATAGGTGACGATGGCGGTAACTGCCGTGAACTTGCTAAAGCCATTCGAGTACACGCCAACTTCATTGAATACGTGCCACTGGCATTACTGATGATGGCATTTTATGAACACAACGGCGGCCATGCAATGGCATTACATGTGATAGGCGGCTTGCTGGTGATGGCGCGCTTCTTTCATGCCATCGGTTTAGGCAAAACCACCGGTACATCGTGGCAGCGGTTTATTGGCACCATTACCACATTTGTCGTGATCCTTGCCCTCGCCGTAGTAAATATTATCGGTATATTTTAAATTAATCCTACCGACACATAACAAAGGGATCGTCAACGATCCCTTTCTCAATACATATCCCCAGCGCTAAGACGCCACGATTGAGTGCCCTATAACGGGAACACTAGTCGCCATCTAAACCATAAATATCCGGAAATATTTGTAAGCTACCATTATCCCTCACCCAAATGGTTTGATAAGCGATGAAGGTTGGAATGGTTTCTTTTAACGCCACCCATTGAGTGCTGCGTCGATTTACTCTCCTTGTCAATTTCCGCTCAACATCAGCAGATACGGCATTATATTCTGCGGTACTCACCCACGCCCCTTGCTCATCACTTGTTGAAAATTGCATATCAGACTGGCTCGTCACTTGGGCGGTATTGTTGTTGGCATGATAAAGCGCATCATGTGTGAGTATGTAATTGGCAAATTTACGCGCATTCTCTAAACGAATGCAACCATGACTTAACGCCCTTACGTGACGGTTAAACGCTCTTTTCGATGGTGTATCATGTAAAAAAATGGCTTGGCTATTGGGGATATTAAAGCGAAATTGTCCGAGAGCATTTTTGCGACCTGCAGCTTGCACAAGACGATATTCACCGAGCATTTGTTGTAATGGTAAACCAGGTCCAATGCGCAACGTTTGTTTTGCGTTGCCTTTTTTAACTAAGTGAAAGCCACGATGATGCAATGACGCAGGGTTGCGACGATATTGTGGCATTAGCGTACGTTTTACAATACTTTGTGTCGGTGTCCAAGTTGGATTCACGGTAACTTCTTTAATGGCGCTAACCATAGTCGGTGTAGGCCAGCCTTTCTTGCCAACAACCACCTTCATTTCTAATTGTGACTCTCCCTCTTCAATCACCCGCAATTGGTACTGTGGAATGTTTACATACACATAGTGCTCTGGCTCTTGCCTTGGTAATAAAAACCAGCGCTGCAAGTTAACTTGTAAGCGACGCAAAATATCTTGTGGCGACAGTGCCAAGTTGGTCATGGTTTGCGGTCCAGCGACACCATCGACGATTAATCCATTGCGTTGTTGAAAGCGCTTTATTGCTGCCACGGCAACCGCATCATAGACATCGGGCGACGTATTATCAGCGTTATTTTCTTGCTCTGATAAATCACCATAAAGCACCAAGGTATCTCTGATCATTTTTATTTGCGGATGTTGTTGTCCATATTGAGGACGAAACGCTTTGTTTACGCGTGTCCATTCACCAGAGTAGTTTTGGTATCTATCGATAGCTTCGCGTAGCAAAGCGATTTGTTGGTACTTAGGGAGTGCATTGTTGACAAAATCTGCCAACTGATATTGGCGAGCAGCGTCAATAAAGGCGAATTCAACGTCAGAAAAGTCCGGTTCCGGATCAAGGTCAGTCGCATCCGTCACGATACCTTCAACATCAGTTTCTGACTCGTCGTTGTTATCTGATCTCCCGCGTTGTGAAATAGGTTGTCCTAGGTTGATAAGATCAAACAAGACTTGGGTTAGCTGGTAATCAAACTGTGCGGCGTCGGATGTGGCCAGTGGTGCCAGTTTGCCAACCGGAGTTAGACCAAGATCTTCAATAAGATCGATCAAAATCAAGGCTGCATCGCTGGGCAATTGCTGTGCTGACCAAAAAAAATCTCGCTCGGATGCCGCTAGCATACGCAAATAGTGCGCTTGTTGCTCACTTTGAGGTTTTACATTGGGGTTTAACGATATCGATGCCAACGGTTTTTTGGACGGCGTAATATGGCCAACAATCCCCGTATGGTGTGCTGATACAACAAAAGCTGTAAACAGCAACGAAAAAAACAGTAAAAGCCTAACGCTACGATAACTCTGAGATATGCTAGAAGTAGCATTAAAAAATTTAAAAAAACAGTTGCTAAAAAACGCGTTGCGATAAGTTTGCATGGTCGATCATCATCCTGCTAAATATAACTGCTAAGCGCTATGTCATCGATGAGTCGACCTGAAATGGCGAACTAACACTGACATATCAAGCGCTTACTATTGAAATCGCTGATAAAATCAATACCCTCTGCACAGAGTTCGCTATTGTTTTTGTTGGTAAGTCAAAATGTAGTGAGTATTTAACAGATAGACCACAGATAGTACGGCTGTCAAACGCTAAGGATCATTTTCAATACTTAGCTAGATGGGTAATGACGAAAATTTCTTTATCTAAATCGCTGGAATACAACGCTGGTGATTATGGCTAATAACATCAACATCAAGGCAGTTTATTCGTCGATCAAAAAAGCCGCTCAATGAGCGGCTTTTTCATCAATCATACCGACTAGGTAATTACGCTAATTGCTCAGCAAGCTCCGCGCTTACTTTTTCAACAGGCTGGGTACCATCGATAGTGATGTACTTACAGTTACCTGCCGCTGCTTCCGCTTGATAGTAATCAACTAGTGGCTTGGTTTGCTCGTGGTAAATACCTAAACGCTTACGAACCGTTGCTTCTTCGTCATCAGCACGGATCACAAGCTCGTCACCTGTTTCATCGTCTTTGCCTTCCACTTTAGGTGGGTTGTAAACGATGTGGTATACGCGACCTGAACCAGGGTGAACGCGACGACCTGCCATACGCTCAACAATCACTTCATCAGCAACGTCAAATTCAATCACTGAATCAACATTTACGCCATTTTCTTTCATTGCATCAGCTTGTGGGATCGTACGAGGGAAACCGTCTAATAAGAAACCCGCTTTACAATCGTCTTGAGCAATACGCTCTTTTACTAGACCAATGATTAACTCATCAGAAACCAACTGACCAGCATCCATAACTTGCTTAGCTTGCTTGCCTAATTCCGTACCTGCTTTAATCGCTGCACGTAACATATCGCCAGTTGAAATTTGTGGAATACCATATTTGCTCATTAGAAATTGAGCTTGAGTGCCTTTACCCGCACCCGGTGCACCTAGAAGAATAATGCGCATAACAAGACCTTAAATGTCGTTAACCGTTACAGTTCAATGTTTATATTTATAAAGACGTCATAATACTTGCTGGCAACAATGCAAACAAGGGCTTAATGAAAATTGTTATGGAAAAAACGGTGTCGCAATATATTTCCTTGAGTTTCGACCTAGCATCGCAACATCTTTAACAAGAGAGCGTAATCAACCCCTTGCAGTCATCACGCGTCAATAATCAGGCTGCTACCCTATCAACAGCAGAGCAACAGCCTAAGTAACCAGCTTTAGGCATGCGTTAAACCAAGCCTTCGATTAAGCTGTTAAATCAACCAAAATCGCATCAGGTGCGTTGTTCATGACCGACGAGATACCACCATCACGTGAAGACTCTGCTTCATACGATTGGCTGGTGCCAATCACCTGATGATTAGCCGCTCTTAAATTGAACGAAAACTTACCCGATGCGGTTGTTTTACGTTCAAACATTGCATCGTCCTGCGCGTTCTTACGTACCGACTCGATACCATTTAGACAGCTTGCTTTGGCTTTATAACCTTCACTGGCGAGAATATTTTGCCCGTTTCCGGCTTTTAAACGAAAACGAAATTCTTCTGCTTTATCCCTATAAACTTCAAACTTTCCAGACATAGTACACCTCCTTCGGTGCTGTTGCTAAAAGCTAACGTTTATATTTTTAGGCACCCAATCCATGACCGTATGTTATACCCTCATTCGGACTGGCGTTGCCCCTAACATTGGGGTTTCCCCCTTATTACATTTTTCGATTGTTAAAAAACGCCATACTGATTGCAAACAGTGGCGACACGGTGTCACCTGCAACGTTGTGGGCTGACAACGAAAACGAACATAAAGTATAGTCACATTGCACAAAAAAGTGAGTTAATCACTCACCTTGCGTTACAAACATAGTCAATTTTTTGTGGCCTAATCAATCAGATAAATAATACTCAATGGTTGATACCACACGAATCTTCTTAATATGAGGATTATTTTTATCACGGTCGGAAATACTAAATTGCCCCTGTGATGCACGTTTGATTTTTCCAAGAATACTATCTGAGTCAGCGGCAAACTTTTCTGCCACAGCACGGGCGTTGCGAGTCGCTTCTTCTATCATGGCGGGCTTGATATCATTAAGGCCCGTAAATATGTACTCGATTTGTGCCTGATAATTCGCTCCCGTTAACACGATCCCCTGTTTACCAAGGCTTGACATCTGAGTCATGACAGAGCGAACCGTGTCAATTTGCTCAGAATAAACGGTAACCGTTTGTACCCCAGTGTAACGAAACTCCGTTTTACCCGCACTGCCATACTGTTGCGCTAATTTGTCCGTGATCACCGGCGACGTTGCAGATATTTCATCACTTTGAATGCCATTTATAAGCAAGAACGCTTGGATTTTTTCGGTGTTTTTCTCAATAACTTGATACAGCTCTTGCACATCATTGGCTGCTTGCGAAAACTGAATAGGCCAAATAACCACATTAGCTTGTTGCTCTCGCTCTGCTAACCCCTTAACAACAACGCTACGTTCATATTGCTTAACACTTATCGCCGCGTCCGCCAAAAAATAACCTAACAGTGCTAAGCCAAGCACGATACTGCTACCCAAAATAAATGCACCGACGCTATCCTTTGACTGCATAACTTTACCTTTATCCGCTATTGATAGGTAACTTATATGACATTTTTTGCATAAATCAACCCGTTAACTCGGCGGGCTAAATCCCATATGAAAAAGACTATACTTAATTTGCATGGCAAGTGCCTTCATTTAACCGCTAGGCTTATGTCATGACAACTAACGCAACCATTCATTGCCTATCAAGGAGCGTGACGTGTCCGATACCGAGACAAACACCGAGCAACCATCGCAAGATACCAGTCATATAAAACAAGCGCGATCATTCACCCTGATTTTATTACTCGTGATTTTATTGTTATGGGGCTATACGCTGTGGGCAGATCGTGTTACGCCAATGACTGACCAAGTGCGAGTCAATGGCCAAGTTATACGTATTAGTCCTGAAGTGTCAGGACCGATATCTGAAATTCATGTTCTGGATAATAGCCTAGTGAATGTTGGTGACACCTTAATTTCTATTAATCCTGCGCCATTTGAACTGGCCGTAAAAACAGCGCGCTTTGAACTGCAAAAGGCGGGCCAGTCATTTATGGCTGATACTGCGGCAATTAATGTTGCCAAAGCCAATGAAGTGGCGGCGCGTGTTAAAGTCAATAATGCCAAAAAAAACGTCGAGCGAAATCGTCAATTGGTTAAAAAAGGCATCATTAGCCAAGCAAGTATGGATGATGCCGTTACCGAATTAGAAACCGCACAAGCAAACCTTGAACAAAACAAATCCGCATTAGAAAAAGCCAAGCAACAATCTGGCCCTCGGGATAAGGACAATCCAGCGATACAAGTTGGTTTGACCAAACTCGATCAAGCGTTGCTCAACCTCAGCAACACCAAGTTACTGGCACCAACCAACGGCGTGATCACTAATATGGATATTGCTGTGGGTGATTTTGCGGCAGCGGGACAGCCGATAATGACCTTGATAAATACCCGTTATTTATGGCTCACGGCCATGGTTAGAGAAAACTCCATCGGTCATTTAAAGCAAGGCGATAGTGTTAAAATCGTTTTAGAGTCTTATCCTGGCGAGATATTTATTGGTACTATTTCATCCATTGGCTGGGGCAGCAGTGGTAACGGTAATTTTGCCGTTGATACCGGGAACGGCCTAATTAACTCGCCAACCACAGGTCCTAAAGCCCAACGTTTTCCCGTTAATATTGAATTTTCAGAGCTACCTGATCACGTTACCTTACGCTACGGTGGCAGAGCAACCGTGGCGTTTTATCCCAACAAAAGTGGCATTGGTGAAACATTGCAAGACTTTTGGATTTGGATGTGGAGCTACATAAGCTATGTTTCGTAGTGCCGCCAACCCACTCATAAGAGTTGCACTATTTCCGGTATTACTGCTATTTTGGCAGCACGTTTTTGGTACCGACTTACCACTGCTTGCGCCAGCTATGTGCGCGGTATTTTTAACCACAACACATCAGCCTCCGCCGTTTATTATGGTGGTATTGATGGCGGCTGTGTTATCTGTCACCGCGTGGCTACAAGTCGCTATCGATAATCGGTTTGCTGACTACCCGCACCTGTACTATCTGACCTTATTCGCCGTGTTTTATTGGTGCATGGAACGCACTAAGAAAAACCCACAAGATGTCTTTGCTATTTTGCTTATCGTCTCTACCGCGATGATTGCCACCTTTTCTCGACAGCAAGGTATGAATGTCGGTGATATTCCACAAGCGCTATGGAGCAATATCTGGGTGGGTGGCTTTGTCGCGTACCTTGCCTATTGGCTATTTCCCGATGGCACGCCTCTCGCACCACAAAAAGCTTCGCCAACGTCAAATGTGCAATACCTATTTGACTGGCAAATATTCGTTAAAGCGCTGGTGCTATTGGTGGTTTTAGTGGTGTGTATGAATTTCGAGCTAGAGCAAACCACCATTATTACCGTTGTCGTTGGTCTTATCATTAAAGACGTCGACCCGGTGGTTGGCCATGATTACGGCGCACGGCGATTTTTGGCGACATTTGCCAGTGTGTTGTACGCCATTCCAACGCTTATCGCCTGTATTTTACAAGTAAACCTTATAGGTACACTAGGCATCACCTTAGTCAGCGCCATGTATATGGGCATTCACGCCCAGCAAAAACAAGCGAGCTATAACTCGATTCAACTGATGTACACCAGTTTTGTGGTGTTGATTTTTTATCCCGTGACAGCAACCAGCATCAGCGCACTTGCTGACAACACAGAGCGATTCGCCTCTATATTGCTCGCCGTCATCATAGGTTGGTTAACCCTACTCATGTTATCCAGCCGTAACAGCCTGATAAAAGCTGATCGGGACAACTCAAATTGAAGATCATTTACAGCGTCAGATCAAAAAAGGCGTTTACAAGTGTATCCTCATAAACGCCTTTACCAATAATGTGATGTGTACAATGAGACTACATCAGTTACCTGAGCTGATTACTTAGTCAGGCTTAGCATCAACTTGTTTAACTTGCCAACAAATGATGCTGGATCTTTCAAGCTACCACGCTCGGCTAATGTCGCTTGCTCAAATAATACGTCAGTCCATTCTGCAAATTTGTCATCGTCTTGCTCGTCAGCAATGTGTTTAACTAACTCATGCTCGGCGTTGATTTCAAAAATAGGTTTAGACTCAGGTACTTCTTGGCCAACCGATTGCATCAGCTTAATCATCTGCGAGCTCATATCGTGCTCGTCGGTAACGATACATGCAGGTGAATCCGTTAAACGATGAGTAATACGCACATCTTTCACTTTTTCGCCTAAGCTGCCTTTAATGCGAGTGATCACCGAATCAAACTCTTTCTCAAGTTTTTCTTGGGCTTCTTTGGTTTCGGCATCATCTAGATCGCCTAAATCCAAGTCACCGCGGGTAACAGAGGCAAATTGCTTACCATCGAAATCCGTTAAGTGACTCATTAACCACTCGTCAATGCGATCGCTCATTAGCAGAACTTCGATGCCCTTCTTGCGGAACACTTCAAGGTGCGGGCTGTTTTTCGCCGCAGCAAAGCTATCAGCAACCACGTAGTAAATCTTATCTTGGCCTTCTTGCATGCGCTCAATGTAGTCAGTTAATGACACATTTTGCACGCTAGAGTCGGTGTGTGTTGAGCTAAAGCGCAACAGTTTGGCAATGGCTTCTTTATTGGCCATATCTTCCGCAGGGCCTTCTTTTAGCACTTGGCCAAATTCATCCCAGAAGCCTTGGTATTTTTCAGCGTCTTTCTTGCCAAGTTTATCAAGCATACCAAGTACTCGTTTCGTACAACCTTTACGCATTGCTTGGGTGACTTTATTATCTTGTAAGATTTCACGTGATACGTTTAATGGTAAGTCGTTTGAATCAAGCAAACCTTTCACAAAGCGCAGGTACGTTGGCATAAACTGCTCAGCGTCATCCATGATAAACACGCGTTGTACGTATAATTTTAAGCCATGTTGACGCTCGCGATTATATAAATCAAATGGTGCCTTGCTTGGTACGTAAAGTAGTGAGGTGTACTCGTTGGTACCTTCTACTTTATTGTGCGCCCATAATAGCGGCTCTTGGAAGTCGTGCGATACGTGCTTGTAGAACTCTTGGTATTCTTCATCTGTGATATCGGCTTTTTCACGAGTCCATAGTGCTTCAGCTTTGTTTACGCTTTGCCATTCAGCTGGTTTTGCTTCAATTGCAGGGCGAATAACGTTGCCTTCTTCATCTTTCTCTTCGTCTTGTGCGTCAACCGCAGGCGTAAGCATTTCAACTGGAATAGAAATATGATCAGAGTATTTGGTCACAATCGACTTTAAGCGCCAATCGTCTAAGAATTCTTGCTCTTCTTCTTTTAAGAATAAGATGATGTCAGTACCACGGCTTGATTTTTCAATGTTTTCAACAGAGAAGTCACCTTCACCGGCTGAAGTCCACTCAACCGCTTCACTCGCTCCTGCGCCAGCAGCACGAGTACGCACCACAACTTTATCGGCAACGATAAATGCAGAATAAAAACCGACACCAAATTGACCGATTAATTGTGAATCAGATGCTTGATCACCAGATAAACGCGAGAAGAAATCTGCTGTACCTGATTTAGCAATCGTACCTAAGTTAGTGATCACCTCATCACGGGTCATACCAATACCGTTATCAGAAATGGTAATGGTATTGGCGTCTTTGTCAGCTGACACACGTACTCGTAGGCTACCATCGCCATCGTATAAGTTGGCATTTTCTAATGCTTTAAAACGTAATTTGTCCGCCGCATCAGCCGAGTTTGAAACTAACTCTCTTAGGAAAATTTCCTTATTGCTGTATAACGAGTGGATCATTAATTGCAGAAGTTGTTTTACTTCCGTTTGAAAACCATGAACTTCTTTATGACTTTGTTCAGACATAAAAAATACTCCTAAAAAAATATCAAATTACGAAATGAGGCGCTAACGAACTGTGCGTTTTAAAACATCTAATGCGCCGCTGATAAATGAAAAATGGGGATGTAAAAATCAATTTAAAGGGCTTTTTTTAATTTTTTGCAAAAAATAGACTTAAAAATCAAAGTCAAGTTTAAATTTTAAACAAATGTTGAATACCAGCGTCCATAACTCACGTTGCGCTAAAAGGGGTTTAACGGCTTTAGATGGCGGTCTGCGACGAGGTCTAGCAACGACTAACATGTCGCTGTCTATGAATGACTTAGGATAGCTGCTATTTACTCAAATATAGGGAGCGAAAAATACACCGAATACCGACAGTAATGACAATAGCACCACGAGTTATGTCATTACTGTCCACGAAAAAGATCAAATATTAGCAATTAAAACATTAAATAACTTTACGGCCTGAAAATGCGTGTGACAACGTATTACCGTCAACGTATTCCAGCTCGCCACCCACAGGGACACCATGAGCAATACGCGATGCTTGAATATCGTAGCGTTTCGCCGTATCGGCAATAAAGTGCGCGGTTGCTTCCCCTTCAACCGTTGGGTTAGTTGCTAGAATCATTTCATCAAACTGACCTGATTGCAGATGACGTTCTAAAATATCTAAACCCAGCTGCTCTGGACCAATACCATCAATAGGCGATAAATGCCCCATCAAGACAAAATAACGACCAGTAAATTCACCGGTTTGCTCTATAGCAATAATATCCGATGGTGATTCAACCACACATAACACGCGCTTTTCAGCTCGCTTAGGACTTTGACAAATATCGCAGTACTCTTTTTCGGTAAAGGTTCGACAACCTTTACAATGGCCAATATCTTCCATCGCAATGGCCAACGCCGTGGCTAATTTACTGCCGCCAATGCGGTTACGTTCAAGTAAATGAAATGCCATACGTTGTGCGGACTTTGGACCAATGCCAGGTAAACATTTTAAGGCATCAATCAGATCTTGAACCATTGGGCTTAACTTCATAATCGCAACTCAATTCAGGTAATTTTTGTTAAAAACACTAGGGCGCTATAGTCCCATTATTTATAACGCTTTGCAATTATCTAAACGTTATCAAGCCAGTGCCCAAATAGCGCCAATGGTACAAATAAGCGGCACCACCATGGTCATTTTCGCTAACGCCAAATACGCCGTATTGTGCGACTCACCACAAATAGCCCGAACTAAGGTAACCACGTAACCATTGTGCGGCATCGAATCAAGCACACCGGATGATAACGATATGGTGCGGTGCAAATGCTCAGGATTCGCGCCAGCATCCAAATATATTGGCCCTAAAATAGGTAAGGCAATACTCTGCCCACCGCTGGCTGAACCAGTAATCGCCGCAATGAGCGTTACCGCTATCGCCGCCGACACCAATGGCGAGCCGGGAATACCGGTAACAACATCAACAGCAATGGCAAATGCAGGGGTTGCTTTTACGACGGTGCCAAAGCCGACGACAGCCGAGGTATTCGCACCAGCAATCAAGGCCCCAAGCGCGCCCTCGCCCGCAACGGCTTTCAAGTGCGTCTTCACCTGTGACCAATAACCTACCGCCAGCACCAAACAACCGGCTAATAAGGCGATTACTAAGGCATTATTTTTGTACTCCTCATGATACATAAAGGCAGTGACAAACACCGCCAGCAATGACGCAAATGCGATCGCTGGACTGAGCGGTTTGTTATCGTCACTGGCCTCATCGAGCGATGCTAAAATAGAGCCTTCAGGTAAGCTAAATACCTCACCATTAGCGGACGCTGAGCGGATCATTTTGTTTAACCAAACAATACCCAATACAGCCATAACCAAAGCGGTGACTAAGCTCACTTCCCATGCCGCATAAGGCGTTGTTCCCAAGTAAGGAGCAGGTAGCCAGTTTTGAATTTCCATAGAGCCAGCGCTGGTCATGGTGAAGGTGACCGAGCCAAGCGCAAGTGCCGCGGGAATAAAGCGATGCGGTAAATTGGCTTGTTGAAACAAGTTAGCGGCAAGCGGATATACCGCAAATGCGGCAATAAAGGCGCTGACACCACCGTAAGTTAAAATACCGGTTGCCAACACCACCGCTGTAACACAGCGTTTGATGCCGATTTTATGAATAATCCAATAGGCAATCGCACTTGCACCACCAGAGTATTCCATTAACTTGCCATACAAAGCGCCCGTTAAAAAGACTAAGTACCATACGCCTAAAAAGCCGCTAAAGCCGTTAAGGTAGCTATCGGAAAAGTTTGCCGCTTTTTCAATATCCGCGCTTTGAAATATCGGCAGGCCGTTAGTCAGTGCCACTAATAAGGCACAAATGGGCGCCGCAATCAGCAGATCCATGCCGCGAAAGACTAAAATCGTCAGTAAAACCAACGAAGCGATAAGCCCCAAAATACCAAAGTTAGCGCCGATATCCATGCTAAAATCCATGCGTCACCTATTATTATTTTCGTCTTTTATTCTGCTCTCTGATTAAGCTAACAAAAAACAGACAAAAAGCACAAGATAAACAGAGACATGACGAATTGCAGCAGTGTCATCATTGACGCGAGACATTAATTGCATTTCACCAACGTCAATGTATTCGAAACAAACTTAAGAACATCATCTGCCCATAACGCCCTTCCGTTCTAAGGGAATATTAATGCACAGTAAATTAACGAAAAATCCATATGTAGCAAAGCATTAACTTGTGTGTTAAAACTGGTGTGATATATCGCGCTATTAAATTCTTAATAGTGGAATGGCGCCACTCAATTTTTTTTAAATTACGGAGATAATAGTGAAAACATCGCTGTTAAAAGCAATGCGCCGATTTAGAAAAGGAATGCGTTTTACTGGTATGTGGTTCGTCATTATAGGTGGATTTATGTTTTATCAATTTCTCGGGTTCTATTTAGATCCTGACGCCTCTATTGTATATAACGGTGTGCCAACAAATGATGAATCAATTAAATTTAATGCCCTTATCTTTGTAAGCTTTTTTGTGATTATGGGCTTATTTTTTACTTTTGCTTCTAGCAAAATATTAAACAAACTATTCATTTTAAAAATGTCTCTCAAATCAGCATTTGCTTTTAAAAAGTAATTCATAAAAATAAGCTGAACATAAAGGAAGTGTAGAGATGCTCGAAGGAATAATTTCAATATTCATCTTCATTATAGAGAGTTTAGTTAGTCTAGTTACAGCCTTACTAGAAGTCGTCGCGAGTCTCTTCGTTCCAGCGGGAAAGACACTTACAGCATTAGATCTTTTTGCTGTTTTATTGGTGTTAATTACCGAAATAATATTTTGGGTGTTTTTGTGGTTAAAAGAACTTGTATTTGCTGCACTAAATTGGCGCAAACCACGTTGCATAAATAAACCGGTGTTATGGCGACCTAAAGGGAAAGTAAAACAAGATAAAAACCTAACAACAGATAAAGGCAAATAGCATCAATAACTCAATCGCCATACACAAAAAAGGCGCTAACGCGCCTTTAACGAACAATTAATGGGTGCCTGTACAGCGCTTGTTTATCAACCGTATTTTTGCTTAAGGTGTTTAAATACAGCACGTACGCCAAACGCTTCACCGCCTTTCGGACGACCAGGTAAGGCACGGATATTAAAGGCCATAATATCAAAGTGGCACCAGTCAATGTCTTCGTTAACAAAGTCTTGTAAGTAAAGCGCTGCGGTAATTGCGCCACCAAATGGGCCACTTGCGCAGTTGGTCATATCAGCAATATCACTGTTTAACATATCACGATACGGTTGATATAACGGCATACGCCATACCGGATCGGTAATGCCTAAGCCTGCAGCCGTAATGCCGTGGGCGGTGGCATCATGGGTTGCAAAAAAGCCCGGTAATTCGGTACCTAGGGCAATGCGCATAGCACCTGTTAAGGTTGCAAAATCAATGACCATGTCAGGCTTGTCGTTCATCGCTTCATCTAACGCGTCACATAACACCAAACGCCCTTCTGCATCGGTATTATCAATTTCAACCGTTAAGCCTTTGCGGGTGGTTACCACATCACCTGGGCGTAGCGCGTTACCGGCGATGGCATTTTCAACGGCAGGAATTAGTACGCGTAAACGCACATTTAAGCCAAATGCCATAATCAAACGTGCTAAACCTAATACGTGCGCCGAGCCACCCATGTCTTTTTTCATGTGACGCATGCCAGCAGCCGGTTTCACGTCTAAACCACCACTGTCAAAACACACACCTTTACCCACTAAGGTAACTTTTGGTGCATTGTCAGCACCCCAACGTAAGTCCAATAAACGTGGGGCATGACAGCTTGCACGGCCAACCGCATGAATGGTTGGGTAGTTTTGTTCAAGTAACTCATCACCCACAACTTCTGAGAACTCTGCGCCGAATTCGTCAGCTAACGCTTTGGTCGCAGCAGATAAATGTTGTGGCATCATATCGGCCGCAGGCGTATTCACTAAATCGCGTACCAATGATGTCGCCTTAAACTGTTTGATGGCATCATCCACAAGCGTTTGGTTATCAATAGCCAATACCGCTAATGTTTTGTCGTTGTTTTTATAGCGGTCAAACTGATATGCGCCCATTAACCAACCAAAGGCAATCGCTTCGTGATCAACGACATCGGCATTAAGCTGATACTGCCCTGCCGGTAATTGATTAATCAAATCACCACAAGCAAAGTAATCACTTGTATCTTTTACCACCATCAGCGCTTTAACAATGGCACCATCAGTCCCTGGTAGTAGCGCTAAACCTTTGCCTTTATATTGGCTTTGCGTTAACCAGTTTTTATGAAAATCCGATTGGTTTTCTAACCAAGTTGAATACTGTGATTCATTGAGGATAGTTAATGGTGTGCCAGTTGAACCAGCGATTAGAAGATCAGACATAGTCACTCTCTACAATTGATAGGATTTATTATGCTTTTAGATATTGGGATAGATTGACGAATTACAAGCGTTTACCTTCGCATAAAAACGAATGCCATTCAAAGAGACCATGGATGATGTACTAACGTAGAAGCATTCATTGATATGTATTAGATGAGACAAACAAAAAACCGACACTATCGATAAGACAATGTCGGTTTTTATGACAATATACATTACTAAGCAGATCAACGATGCGACGACATCACGTTGTTTAGCTACTTTGTATTAGTACAGCAAATTACTCGTAGTCTGTCGCGTACGTTTCTTCGTAAGTGTGCGAGTAAAGCTCGAACAAGTTACCAAATGGGTCTTCTAAATAAACCATTTTTGCTGGCTTTGTATCGTCTTCTGGGTGATAACGCATCACATCCATACGCACTTTGCCACCGAACTCTTCCGTCTTACGCATTACGGTTTCAAAATCATCCGTTTGCAAACAGAAGTGGAAAATACCTAAGCGGCTAAAATCAACCACGTGACGGTCTTGACGGTCTTTCATTTCAAAAAGCTCAACACCGATACCATCCGTTGTTACTAAGTGAGCAATATTGAAGCCTTTAAAGCCTTCACCGAATACGGCGATACACATACGGCCGATAGCACTTTCACGCTCTTCAACAACTTTGGTGTTACCCATAACTACTCTAAGGCCAAGCACATTGGTGTAGAACTCAACCGCTTTATCCATATCACCAACCATGATACCAACATGATTCATTTTCATAATATTTTGCTCCAAATAAGAAATCGTTAATTCATACAATTTGTTGATGGGTGTATTCTAGATAAAGATAACAATTAGCTGAAATTATGATTTATTGTTAAAATGATAATTTTTACTTATAAGTAATCTTTAAGGTACGGCGATGCTCAATCCAGTTTGGTTAAAAACCTTTGTTACATTGGTCGATACAGGCCACTTTACCAAAACAGCTGACAAGCTATTTATGACGCAACCAGGTGTTAGCCAACATATCGCAAAACTTGAAGATGCATGTGGTCACGCCCTACTTGCACGGGATAAAAAGAGTTTTGAGATCACCGAAAAAGGTCGTTTGGTTTATCAATATGCAATGCAACTGGGTAAAAATGAACAAACCTTATTGGCAGAATTAGCGATTGATGAGCCTTATAAAGGCAAGTGCTCGTTAGCATGCTCTGGGGCGTTGGTACTTGTCCTTTACCCCAAGTTACTCGACTTACAAAGCAACTATCCTGAGCTTATCATCCATGTCAAAGCCGCGCCAAATCATCAAATTCTCAGCGACATTCAAAACAATGTGATTGATATTGGTATCGTTACCGATATAACCAATAATGGCTTATTTGAGGTGCAAAAACTTGGTTTAGAAGAGCTGTGCCTAGTATTGCCGAAAAATACCAAGATAAACCACCAAAGGCTCAGCGAAACATTAAAAGCTGTGGGGCTAATAGCTCACCCTGATGCCAAACATTATTTATCGTTGTTTTGTTCGTTGAGTCAAGAGCCTGATTTAGCAGATCTCAACATTGATGAGCTGCCGGTGACTGGCTTTGTCAATCAAATCAGCCAAATTTTACAGCCTGTTGCCAAAGGACTGGGGTTTACGGTGTTGCCACGCAGTGCTGTTGATAGTTTTGAAGCGCGTCAGAAATTGCAAATTTTTACGCCAACCAAGCCGGTCATTCAAACCCTTTATTTGGTGCACAAGCGCAATCGACAGCTCCCCGCGCGCTATCAAAGTATTGGTGACGTCATTCACAACGCAATGTGCCCTAGTAGCTAGACGTTAGTGGTTAGAGATAAGATTAGCGGCTAAGCCAATCGTTTCGCCCAATTACCGTTGTGCTGCTCAGCGCAATTTTCTTCGCTATCATAAACGATGTGCTTAGCGATATGTTTAAGGGCAATGCCCAACGCATCAAATTCTCCTTTGATGCGACTTTGCAAACGCTGTTTGTGCTCAGATGACAGATAACGCTGTCGATTTTCATTCGTATCGAACACGCAGACAATCCGTAAACTGCTCGGAAAATTTGAAAAATTCACCGTATGTGTCAACCACTGAAACCCATGTATATCCTTTAACGACATTTCACAGACATCGGTTAGCACCTGGCGAAGCTGGTTATCGATTTTTTTATCTGATTTGCGCATACCTGAACCTTAAACGAGTTGTCGTTATAATTTGAGCGACATATAGTAAAAGCGCTCTTCTTCGGAATCAACGCCAAAGCCCATTCGTGTATATAAGTGATGCGCTGGGCTGATTTTAAATACACGCATGCGCAGCGCCGTCACGCCGGCGCTTTTTGCCAACCTCTGACATTCCAACAGCGCTTTTTCACCAATACCTTTATTTTGATAGCCGGCATCAACTTGTAGATCGCGAAGATAACACCCCGCATCATCAAACGCTAACCGAATTGCGCCAATCACCTGCCCATTGATAACAATATCCCAGTTTTGTAACCCCTTGATTTGCTCAATAATGTGAGCATGTTGCCAATCGACACCGTAATGCTGGTAATACGTTCGCATATTGTCATAGGTAAGTTGCGCTGACGCTGCAAAATTACTTGTTAGTTGGTATGAGATATGTGTCATGATTGTTTTCTCAGGTTTTTATTGTTATTTCTGAATGCGCTTTGGACGATGTCATCTTTTAATGCCAGCGACAAGAGCAGACGATAACGCACATAATGACATAACCCTATGTTATTTGCAGGCTCGAATAAAAATATAAAACGTACAATATGGACAAGGCTGAAATAGAAAAGCCCAAAATAGACAAGCCGAGCGTTGCTCGGCTTGTCACATACTCATGTTTAGTAACGAAGTGTTACGCGGATTTTCGCTCTTCGCTAAACAGCGTTTCCAAGTCCGCTTTAAGCACTTTATTTGAGGCGTTAACCGGCATTTCGCTAATTTGGCGACAGTATCTTGGCGCTTTGTAATTTGCCATATTGGCGCGACACCATTGAATAAAATCCACTTCACTAATGGTTTTACCGTCTTTACCCACCACAAATACACAACCGACTTCACCCATACGTTCATCTGGCACACCGATAACAGCGACTTCACGTACGTCCGGGTGGGTTTGCGCAATCGCTTCTATTTCCGCTGGATAGCAATTAAAACCACCACAAATGAACATGTCTTTTAAGCGGCCGGTAATGTGGAGATTACCTTGCTCATCGAGCATGCCTAAATCACCTGTGTGCAACCATCCATCAGCACAAATCGTATCCTGTGTGGCTTGTTCATTGCGCCAGTAACCTTGCATAACATGATAACCACGTAAGCAAATTTCACCAATTTGACCGTGTGTTAATGGCTCGCCTGCTTCGCTAAAAATAACCAGCTCCGTCCCGGCTATCGCTTTGCCACTGCTATTGGCAATCGTTTCGGCACTATCATTGGGTGAACACATGGTCGCTAAACCACCACATTCGGTTAAGCCGTAGGCTGTCACGACGCGCTCAATACCTAGGTCGTTTCGCATTTGCTCAACCAAGTGCGGTGATACGGACGATGAACCGGTTACGGCTGTGCGCAAGCTCGACAAATCTGTCGTTGCAAACGCCTTATCGTGTAGCAATGACGTATATAAGGTCGGCGGTCCTGGCAAAATATTGATGTTATCGTCAGCGATGCGGCTTAAAATTCGGCCTGAATCAAACACTTTCTCTGGCAAAATAGTGCAGCCTGCCAACAACGCACTTACCCAACCCGCCTTGTAACCAAACGCATGGAAAAATGGGTTGATGATCAAATAACGCTCACCCGGCAAAAAGTCCATATTGGCACAATATGCGCGAAACGCCGTTAACGTCGCGCCATGGCCACAAACAGCACCTTTGGGTTTACCTGTTGTCCCTGAGGTAAATAAAATATCGGCAGCATCTTCTGAACTTACATTAGCCATCTGCGCTTGCCATTTTGCATCCGTTACGTTATCAGCAGCGTCTAGCCACTCATTCCAACGAACAACATCGCGTGTTGATGCCGACTGTTCATTGGCCATCAGTACAATACTCAAACGAGTTGAAATTGGCTGGTCGTCTAGTTGCGCTGGATAATCAACTTTTAAAAATTCACCGACCGTAAACAACAATCGACAATCACTGTCGTGAAGCACTTGCGCGGCCTCTTTACCTTTCATGCGAGTGTTAATTGGCACCAAAATCGCACCACAACTGTGAACAGCTAAAGCACACAACACCCAGTCAATGGTATTTGGTGCCCATATCGCCACTCTATCACCTTTGTTAATGCCATTCGCAATCAATGCTTTGGCAATCGGCGCAATCGTTACGCTAAGCTGTTCATAGCGAATTTGACGATACTCGTCTTGCAACGCTACGATGCCGTGGTACGCCTCTGGTACCTTAGTTGCCAGTTCGGCGATTGTTTTTGCCGGATGGTTCGGCGCAAAACACGCCGACTTTTGTGTCACTACGTCCATGCTTTATCCCTTACTGGCCCGCGATATGATGCGCAGCAATATAACCAAAGGTCATTGCTGGTCCCAAGGTTGACCCCGCTCCAGGGTAGCTTTTACCCATAACCGCAGCAGAGCAATTACCAATCGCGTATAACCCCTCAACAGGCGCTTTATCTGCGTCAAATAACACTTGGCCAAATTCATTGGTTAGTAAGCCACCTTTAGTACCAATATCGCCCGCTTGGATCGGCACCGCATAAAACGGGCCTTTTTTAATTGGTGCTAAACACGGGTTCGGCTTAACATTACGGTCACCATAGTAGCGATCGAACACGTTACCGCCACGAGCAAAGTCGTCGTCTCGACCCGTTGCCGCGTAATGGTTTACCTTATCCACTGTATCCGCTAACGCAGACGCATCGACATTAATTTGTTCAGCTAACGCATCGAGTGAGTCTGCTTTATAGTAGACCGTATCTTTCCAAGCTTCTGGAAGACGTCTGTCTGGCATAATTTGCCCAGGCATTAATGGGCCGATGGCGTAATTAAAGCGAAAACTGGCGTCAAATACCGCATACGAAGTGATGTTGCCAGATAAGTTTTTTTGGTGATCTTGATACATGGCTTCACCAAACTCTAAATACGGCCCTGCTTCGTTAGTAAAACGTTCACCACGGTCATTGACCACGATAACACCAGGGAAAGCACGTTCAGCAAACAAGCCTCGCGCTTTATCTTCTTTCGGTACCAATACGGTTGGTGCCCACCAAGCACATTCAAGTAAATCGGTCGCCATGCCATGCTTAATGCCCGCTTCTAGCGCGTTACCAGTGTTTTCACCAACTGGGGTTGCGCTCCATTTCACGTCAGTTGGCTGTGGTAGGTACTTCTCACGTAATTGTTGGTTTTGTTCAAAACCACCGCTTGCCATGATCACACCTTTTGACGCTGTTAAGCTTAGCTCTTGACCAGACTGCATCACATTAACACCAGTAATGCGATTACCGTCTTTGATAAAATCAACGAACTCTGTGTTAAGCCAAAGTGGTATGTCGCGATCCATTAACGAAGCGCGTAATGAAGCAATTAAGCTACTACCCAAACCAACACGGCGGTCACGTTTGGTATTGTGCTTTTTACGCCATTTTGAATCGAATTTATAACGCATCATGCGTTTTAAAATCATAAACTGCCAACCAAATTTACGACTAATCGCCAAATGCGCATCACGTGCCGTCCAGCCAATTTTACCCATTAACAAGGTTGCTGGTGATGCTTCACGAAGCTCGCTCATATGGCCATTTAATTTACTGGCATCAAATAACTCAGGATCAAGCGTACGACCGCCAGCTAACGAGCCCGGTAAGTGCGGATAGTAGTCTGGGTATTCTGCTGCTACTGCGTAGCGCACTTGTGAGTTTTCATGCAGGTAATCGACCATCTCTGGGGCAAACTTTAAGTAAGCGTGCAAACGTGACTCGTCGACATCACCTTGGGTTGAAGCACGCAAATACGTTAACGCTTTATCGTAGTCATCTTTGCCGCCAAGCTGTTTAAATTGGCTATTATTTGGGATCCAAATACCGCCACCCGATAGCGCTGATGTTCCACCAAACTTATCGGATTTTTCAATAACTAAAACATCTAGGCCTTTATCTTTGGCAGTAAGTGCCGCGGTCATAGCACCAGCGCCAGAGCCGACAACAATCACATCATATTGAGTTTTCATGCTCGTCTCCTTACGCTAGCGCACTAATGAAATTAGATTTAAGCTCGACTTTTAATAGCTTACCGGCAGGGTTTCTTGGTAATTTTTCTTCAGTCAAGATGACTTTAGAGGGTACTTTAAAGCATGCTAAACGTTCAGCACAGTACTTAATTAAGTCTTCTTCGCTAACATTGCTACCACTGCGTTGACTTACCACCGCAACCACCGCTTCACCTAGGTCTTCGTCAGGAATACCGGTTACACCCGCCTCTAAAACGTCATCATGGTGTAATAAACAACACTCGACTTCAGCTGCAGAAATATTTTCGCCTGCTCGGTTAATCACGTCTTTTAAACGATCGATAACAAATAAATAGTTGTGCTCATCCACATAACCAATGTCGCCGGTGCTTAACCAACCGTTGTCATCTGCTGGGTTACAAATACCGTGTTCAGCATCCATGTAACCACTCATTAACGTAACACCCTTAAGTTGGATTTCACCCACCCCGCCGGCTTCAGCAATAGAACCATCTTCGCGAACAATACGCACTTGCATAATTGGCGAAACAATGCCTGATGCGTTAGGATGAGCATTAAAAATAGCGCCTGAGCCAGCCGCTCCAACCCCATTGGTTTCGGTCATACCATAACCGATACCAATCATTTTATTGGGCATTTTCTCGAGTACTTCGCTGATCAGCTTCTTCGGAATACCTGCGCCGCCAAAACCAAGGCCGGCTAGTTGATGCTGAATTTTTCCTTCGCTAAACTCGTGATGACGCATCATTTGCATGATCATCGCTGGCGCACCGTTAAATACTGTTACTTGCTCTTGTTCAAGCAACTCTAGCGCATTTTCGGTATCCCATTTATGAATAAATACCAACTTACGGCCTGATAACAAGCCATTAAGTAATTGCGCATGCAAACCACTAACGTGAAACAATGGCACCGCTGTTAATGCCACAGGCGGCATTGCCTTTTCTTGAATAGCCGCTATCGCTTCTGGTGAACTCATCGCAGAAATCGCGGTGATGTAATTAATGTTATATAGCGCCTGACAAACCGCTCGATTGGTTGACAATGCCGCTTTCGCCCGACTTGTTGCGCCGGAGGTAAATAAAATTAATGCTGGGGAATCTCCGTTAATATTAGGTTTGCTCCAAACAGCATTGTCTTGGTTTATCACCGATTCTGCGTCAATCACATTAGCATCATGTTGTGCAGGATCGGTGATCAAGTCATGTAAACAAATAACTAGCTTCGGCAGCTGTGTTGCGCATTCGCTAATTCTTCTATAGCGCGCATCATCACATACTAATACGTCTGGTTTTATGTCATTAATTGCTGCATTAAGCTCTTCGCCTAAGCCAAAGCTATTTAGCGGCGCTGGTACCGCACCAACAAATACAGCTGCGACAAAAAATACCGCCCATTCAGGGCGATTGCGCATCGCTATCGCTAAACGTTGACCAGGTTCGATCCCCGAGCTTTGCAGATACGCGGCTGTGCGATCAACCGCTTGATAAAAACGACGGTAGCTCCAACGGTCATCACCGTAAACTAAAAACACGCTATCGTCTTCTCGACGCACGGCTTGTAACATGTCCGCTAACACGTCAGGTGCTTGCTTAAAGTACGGTACTTGTTGCTCTGGACATTGCGCTAATTCAAATGGCGCACCAGGTTGGGTTAACTTTTGTTGAATTGACGCTAATGTTTGATAAACCATTATGCTAACTCTCCTAAAATGTGCCTGCTCTTGTTCTTGTTGTATACATGAGGACATGCTGATTTGAGGGCACTCGTTTTATTTTATTATTAGTGCAGAGATAATTGAGGTGAGCTAACGTTTCGCTCTGAGCCAACATACTATCTACTGCGTTTTTTATCTGAGGGAATAGCCAGTTCATTGCTTGATAAGCATTAAACTGTTCAATTTTGTTCGCTTCCTGCAAGATAGTTTCCAGCAAACTTTGATGATGTTGCTGCAACTGCTCAACCCTTGCGTGTAAATTAATAAATGCTTTTCCATGAGAAGGCAACACTAATGTGTCGGTTGGTAATAATTGCAACGATGACAACGAAGCGAACCACTGCGATAAACTATCGGCAAATGGCTCGGTATCTGATACAAATATGTTGGAACTTATGTCGGGTAATACTTGGTCGCCGGCAAGTAATAGATTCTGCTCACCAGCACTGAATAGACAGGCATGCTCTGGAGAATGTCCTCGGCCAATTTTCACCGTCCATTTACGACCACCAATGACAAAGGTTTGTTGTTCACAAAGGCGATTAAAATGACTTGGGACGAAACTAACAAAAGGATCGTGACGACATGTCTTAGCGACTTTGTCCACCATATCGTTTGGCATCCCCTGTTTTAACAAAAACTGAGTTTGTGCCTGTACACGTTTTTCTCTATCTTCCACCGCCAAAGAGCGCAACGTATAGTATTCGCCCATGGTCATCCACACTGGCGCATCAAACAGCTCCATTAAAAAAGGCGCTAAACCGGCATGGTCGTAATGAAAATGGGTACAAATAATGCCTTTGACGGGGCGATTGTTAAAAAAAGTGTTGGCAAGATGTTGCCAATATTGTCTGCTCTCTTGATTTGGTAACCCAGTGTCGACAATGTACCAGCCATCACCGTCAGCTAAGAGGTAGACATTAATGTGTGACAACGCCATTTTCAGTGGCATTTTCAACTGATAAACGCCTGCCACTAACTCTGTTGGTTGACCCTCTTTGATCTCACCAAAATCTGGAAACTCAAGCTCAGCACGCTGTTTGCGCTTAAGCTCTCGCCTTAATTCTTTATTTTGAGCGACCATCAACGAATCCACAACCTCATTTAGTGTGCAATAGCTAGCCAATGTAAAGTTAATTTACACGAGCGTAATACGTCCATTAGGACGATACGCAATAATAAACAAACCGCTACACGCTATTTTATCTGCGACAACGCAGAGCTACATTACTTTGCTAAAGCCCCCCTTTTTGCGGTTTAAGACGGTATTTTTTGCTGTTCCAGATAAACACACAGATCAACTGCGACGTTATTTGATTGTTGCTAAAACCCGTATCGTTAAGCTAATCCGTTTGAGGGAGGACATATTTTGCGCACCAGATTACCGTATCAATGAATTTACGACATAACTCTTTTGGACTATAGCGCCACGTGACCACCAAAAGATAACCACAACGAGGTATTCATGAAAATTCTTGTGCCGATAAAACGCGTTGTTGATCACAACGTCAAAGTAAAAGTTAAATCTGACCAATCAGGCGTCGATTTAACCAGTGTTAAAATGGCGATCAATCCGTTTTGCGAAATTGCTGTTGAAGAGGCGGTTCGTTTAAAAGAAGCTAACATCGCTAGCGAAGTGATTGCTATTTCCATTGGTGACAAAGGTTGCCAAGAACAGCTTAGAACCGCCTTAGCGCTAGGTGCTGATAGAGCGATTCATGTCCAAGCAGATAACGATTTAGAATCACTACATGTGGCTAAGGTATTAGCAAAAATCGTTGCCAAAGAAACACCTGACTTGGTTATTTTAGGTAAGCAAGCGATTGACTCTGATAACAACCAAACGGGACAAATGCTTGCGGCATTATGTGACTTGCCACAAGGTACGTTTGCATCTGAAATAAAAATTGAAAACCAACACGTTACCGTAACGCGCGAAGTGGACGGTGGCCTACAACAGGTTGTGCTAAACCTGCCTGCCATTGTGACGACTGACCTTCGCTTAAACGAACCTCGTTACGCCTCATTACCAAACATTATGAAAGCAAAACGTAAGCCGTTAGAGCAATTCACGCTTGCTGATTTTGGCATTACCTTAAATAAAACCCTGACCACCATCAAAGTCGAAGAACCCGCGGTACGCAGTGGTGGCGCCAAGGTGGCCGATATTAACGAGCTAGTCGAAAAACTTAAAACCGAAGCGAAGGTGATTTCATGAGTATTTTAGTGATTGCTGAACATCAGCAAGGTAAGTTAAAAATTGATACCTACAAAACAGTCGCTGCCGCGCAAAAAATCGGTGGCACTATCGACCTACTCGTTTGTGGTCATGAATTAGGCAACGTGGTATCTGCAGTCGCAACAATTGATGGCGTTAGCCAAGTATTGGTTGCTGACAACCCCTGTTACGCCCACCAGCTTGCGGAAAATACTGCTGATTTGGTTGTATCGTTGGCGAGCAACTACTCGCACATTTTGGCATCGGCGACCACAACGGGTAAAAACTTCACACCTCGTGTGGCCGCGCTATTGGATGTTTGTCAAATCTCCGATATTAGCGACGTGATTGATGCGGACACCTTTAAGCGCCCTATTTACGCGGGTAACGTGATTGCCACGGTGCAATCAACCGACACAGTTAAAGTGATGACTGTGCGTAGCTCATCGTTTGATGCGGCTAAAACCGGTAATACCGCGTCTATAACAACATTAACAACGGCTGTTGAAAGTACTAAATCACAATTTGTTAGCGAAGAGTTTAGTGAGTCAGAGCGTCCTGAGCTGAGTGCCGCAAGCGTCATTATATCTGGTGGCCGTGGTATGCAAAATGGTGAAAACTTCAGTCTACTTGAAGGCATTGCCGACAAACTTGGCGCGGCTGTTGGCGCATCACGTGCCGCTGTTGATGCAGGCTTTGTTGCCAACGATATGCAAGTTGGTCAAACAGGTAAAATTGTTGCTCCAGACTTGTACATTGCCGTTGGTATCTCAGGTGCGATTCAACATTTAGCGGGTATGAAAGACTCAAAAGTGATTGTTGCTATCAATAAAGATGAAGAAGCGCCCATTTTTCAAGTTGCTGATTATGGTTTGGTGGGAGATTTATTTACGGCATTACCTGAACTCGAAAAAGCACTGTAAATCGCTCTACTGACACGTATCATTAGTGATTAAGGGACATTCATCATCGGGTGAACGTCCCCTTTTTATCGCCTAGGTTATTGCCGAGTCATTGATTTGCCACCCACCTTTTGCTTTCGCTTACGCTAGCAATTTCTCGCTAAGATAATACGCTTACTGCATGTTCTCATGATGTCGTTTATCGAGCATATAGCTTGCAACAACAGGCCACAATACAAGCAACGCAGGTTGAAAATAAAGCTTATAGTAACCCCAAAGTTCAGTCGCTAATATCAGTTGAGCGAACAACCCCACTATCGTTAAACATAAAAATAGCGCAATAAAACTTTGATTTATGCCACGCCATAATTGCGAAGCGAAACCTAAGCGCTTTGCAAAAATCACATGCGCTAACCCTTTGGGTGTGACAACGCTAAACAACATGGCGAAAAGCGCCGCTAATAGCCAGAAGGCACTCGGTTGATAGCGCTCCTGTTCAACCAACAACAACAGCGCCAACTGTTGAGATGCAAAAGCCGTAAGAATAAATACAAAGATAACGGCGAGTAAATACCGCCATGTAATTGACCACATGGAGTGCTCCTGGTTAATTAGCTTAGGGAGAAAATTTTCGTCGCTCAGGCTGACGCTTGGTATTTGAAAACCAGCCGTCAGCCTATCAAGACCATAATAAAATGTTCAACGCTACTAACGTCGTGAAGATTGACGTGTTGCAACGCTAGCTGCGCCCCCATGCATCTGCGATGGTCACTTGGCATTGACTGTAAGCTTCAGCACTTTTCTGAGCAATCCCACGAACCCTAAAATTGGTTGAGGTGTTTGACGCTAGTTTAATTTCTTCATCTGTTATTGAAAAGGTATCAACTAGTTCTTCACTGGGAGAGAACAAATTGACATGATACTTCACATCTTCAAAGCTGAAATCAGATTTATTGTTTATTTCACCTAAACACGCGACATAAAGTCCATCTTGTTCAACTTTCGTACTTAATTCTGCTACCGTAACTTGCAATTCTTTGAGTGCTTTTTCCTCTAATTCCTTTACATAAAAGGTCTCATAGTAAGTAAAAGAAAATATTCCAAGAATGAATAGCCCTACCAAACCAATCAGTATGGGGCTATTTTCCAAGTTTGAAAACTTCGCTTGTAATGATGTGCAATGAGGACATTTTTTGGCACGACTGTCTATCTCACTGAAGCACATTATGCATTCCTTATGATTGACCATAACGCTCCTTAATTCTCTATCCGTTTAAAAGTTCATAAGTTACTCATTTTGATTGCTAATACATTAGTATCAAACTTAGTAACCTTTTGCTAGATATAGAAATATTTGATTACCCTGAACCATTTCAACAACGCTATAAATAGAAAAAAGGAAACCTACAAACAGGTTTCCTTTTTATAAAGACTATGACAACGCTTGTATACGTGACAGAGGGAAATCTTGGGGGTAAACAGTGTTTTGTTGTCGTTCGTCGTTATTTATTTTCTCATAAGGGCTACAGGCATTTGTTTATGGTTGGCTTAGCGACTCATTAACGTGTATTTGTATCAATCGCTCGCCAACCACTGCTGTTACTGCTTAGTACAACTAAGCGACTTCAAATAAGCCTGCCGCGCCCATGCCGCCACCAATACACATGGTCACAACAACGTACCTGGCGTTACGGCGCTTACCTTCGAGTAGCGCGTGACCAACCATACGCGAGCCTGACATACCAAATGGATGACCAATGGCAATTGCACCACCGTTCACATTTAGCTTGTCCATTGGAATACCTAATTCACGTTGACAGTGTAATACCTGACATGCAAACGCCTCGTTAAGCTCCCACAGGTCAATATCGTCTACGGTTAAACCGTGACGTTCAAGTAACTTAGGTACGGCGTAAATAGGACCAATGCCCATTTCGTCTGATTCACAACCGGCAACCGCAACACCACGATAGTAACCTAGTGGTTCAATGCCTTTTTGTTTGGCAAGCTCTGCATCCATTACCACACACGCTGACGCACCGTCAGATAATTGTGATGCGTTACCCGCTGTAATGAACTCACCTTGATTGATCACCTCACCACCAGACCATACTGGCTCTAGTTTGGATAAGCTTTCTTGTGTCGTCGTTACACGGTTACACTCGTCTTTTTCTAGGGTAACCGTTTCATAACTGGTGGTTTTGGTTTCTTTATCAAACACGGCTTTGGTGGTCGTAAACGGTACGATTTCATCGTTAAACACGCCTGCTTCTTGTGCAAATGCAGTACGCTGTTGGCTTAACAAACTGTACTCATCTTGCTCTTGACGGCTAATACCGTAACGCTTTGAAACCACTTCGGCAGTTTCAATCATCGGCATGTAAGCATGCGGGTCGTTTTCTTTAACAATTTTTGCTTGGTTACGGTAGACGTTTTTATGCTTGTTTTGTACTAGCGAGATAGATTCTAGACCACCGGCAACGGCAATATCATACTCGTTACAGATAATGCTTTTAGCCGCCGAAGCAATCGCCATTAAGCCCGATGAACATTGGCGCTCAATTGCCATGCCCGCTACTGAGCTAGGTAATCCTGCGGCAACGGCACACAAACGTCCTAAGTTATAAGATTGGGTACCTTGTTGTGCTGCTGCGCCCATGATCACGTCGTCAACCTCGTGCGGTGCGATATTGGCTTTTTCTAATGCATGCTTTACTACATGGCCGCCCATTGCTGGGGCTTCGGTATCATTTAACGAACCGCGGAACGCTTTGCCAATGGCGGTGCGAGCGGTTGATACGATAACTGCTTCTCTCATAATGAATCCTATTAACTATGGATAATATCTGGAAATGGTGTCGACCACACACGCAGGGCGAGTCTCACCTTCAACTAATACGCTGACGCGAATGGTGGCTTGGATACCGCCTTTAACTTCTGCGACATCTACGATTTCGCCATGGCCTGATACCTTGGCTCCAACTTTTACTGAGTTAGGAAAACGCACCCGATCACAACCGTAGTTAACGCCCATGCTTGCGCCTTGCACGTCTATCAGTTGTGGTAAAAAGTAGTTCACTAAGCTCAGTGTTAGGTAACCGTGTGCGATACAAGCACCGAACGGACCTTTGGCAGCCTTTTCTGGGTCAACGTGGATCCATTGATGATCGCCGGTGGCTTCAGCAAACAAATCGATTCGGGACTGCTCAATGTCCAACCATTCGGTTTGACCTAAGTCTTTACCAATGTGCTCTAACAATTCTTGTGGTTTAGTAAATACAACAGTCATTGTTACGCCCTTTGACTGCTTGCCGATACGACTTCGCCGGTCATGTAACTGCTGTAATCACTGGCTAGGAACATCATAATATTGGCGATTTCCCAAACCTCAGCAGCACGACCAAACGCTTCTTGCTGACTCAGTTTATTCAACAATGACTCTGGTGCTGATTTTTTCAAAAAGTCGTGCATCGCAATACTCGGGCTTACCGCGTTAATGCGAATGTTCGACTCAGCAACTTCCATTGCGACACAGCGCGTTAATGCCATAACACCCGCTTTGGCAGCGGCATAATGACTTTGCTCTTGCTGTGCTCGCCAGCCTAATACCGATGCATTGTTTACAATCACACCACTATTACGACGTTCCATGTGCGGTAGTATGGCGCGCATCATCCGCATCGTACCAGTTAGTGATACATCAATAACTTTGTGCCATTGTGCGTCGGTCATATCGACAAGTTTTGTGCTACCACCTAAACCGGCGTTATTAATAAGCACGTCAATACCACCTGATTCTTTTTCCGCAAACGCAACTAACTCATCCACTTGCTCTTGTTGGGTAACGTCACAACAAAAGCCTAAAACCGCTTCTAAGCCGGTTTCAGCTTTAATGGTTTCTACAGATTGTGCTAAGCGCTCTGGGTGAATATCACTGATGATAAGGTGACGGCAACCTTCTTCGGCTGCTTTTTTTGCGGCCGAAAAGCCGATACCAGAACCCGCTGCGGCGGTAATAAGAACACTCTTGCCTTTTAATAGGCCATGACCTTCTACATATGATGGGGTATGCATAATGACTCCTCTTGTTTTGCCGTCATTATTACAACGCATTAAAGATCCACTCATCGTCAACTCGGACTAAACCCTTCTAACCTAGTCCTGTTAGACGATTCGTCTAAAAATAAACCATTCAGAATGAGCTTAGGTTGCTAACAGTTTATATATCGCATTATTCAAATACTGATAACAAATAGCGGCATGTAACGCAGCCAAGCATATTCAAAGGAGACTCAAGTGAAATTCAACAAACTCATTATTGCACTTGCTGTAGCGCCATGTTTTATGAACACCGCGGCTGCACAAGCGAGCAAAGAAGACATAAGTAAGTTAGGTAATGAGCTAACGTGTGTGGGTGCAGAAGCTGCAGCCAACGCCGATGGCACCATTCCAGCATATACCGGTAAGTGGCTAGGTACCCCTGAAGGTATCGAATACACGCCAAATGTAGGTCAACACCCGGTTGACCCATATGCTGACGAAAAGCCTCGTTTAACCATTACGGCGGCCAACTACAAAGAGCATCAGGATAAATTAACCCCTGGTCAAGTTGCCATGTTTGAGCGTTATCCTGAAACGTTTGAAATCCCTGTTTACCCAGGACATCGCGATTTTCGCTACCCAGATGTTGTCTGTGACGTAGCTAAGAAGAATGCCCAAGAAGCCGTTCTTGTTGATAATGGCTTTGGTTTCACTGGTTACATGGGTGCGGTACCGTTCCCTATTCCTGATCCAGCACAACCAATGCAATTGCTAGCCAACCATAACTTCCCATACCGTGCATTTTCATACTATGGTGTGCGTGATGTTGCTCTAGTTGATTCTGATGGTGATATCAGTTGGGGTACTCAAGATTTCAAAGGTATTAACTTAACCCTGCGTCCTGAAGACATTGGCAAGCCTTACGGCGAAATCATGGCAAAAAGTATCACTAAGGTTATCCGCCCTGCTCGTAACCGTGGTAACGCAACGGTTTCTGTTGAGCCAAATAACTTTGCACAAAGTAAGCGTCTAGCATGGACTTATAACCCAGGTACTCGTCGCGTACGTCAGTTACCAGAATACGGTTTTGACACCGCACTAGGTTCAACGTCAGGTAAAATGACCATCGATTCAGATCGCTTAATGAATGGTTCGCCGGAGCGTTACAATTGGTCTTTCGTTGGCAAAAAAGAAATTTATATTCCTGCAAACGCATTCAAAATTCATGAAGAAAAAGTGACATTGGATGATGTGTTAGGTAAATCTCACGCCAATCCAGAGCTTATGCGTTATGAGTTACGCCGTGTGTGGGTGCTCGAAGGTAAGCTTAAAGAAGGCTACCGCCACCGTTACGGACGTCGTACTTTATACCTAGATGAAGATAGCTATCATGCGATCATCTCAGACTTTTACGACACTCGTGATGAGCTAGTACAACACGCTTACATAAACTACTACTACGCATTTGATGCAGAGTCTTACGAAGCGGGTAGCTCTTTCTACCACGACTTAGTAAATGGCGGTTACGTAGGTTATGCACTAACCCAAGATCAAGAACGCGGTAACGTGTTAAACACTAACGATCTTGATGAGAAAATCTTTACGCCAGCGTCACTGCGTCGTATGAGTCACTAATAAGGGATTGCTGTAATGAAAAACTATAATAAGACATTAGTAGCAGCCGCGCTTAGTAGCGCCATATGTGCTCCCGCGTTTGCCGGCGAACCAATTGAGATCGCAGATGGTCTGACGCTTAGCTACAAAGGTACATTAAACTATTCTGTTGCGGTACGCTCTGGTAGCCCAGATGAAGACAACCTATCTTCTGGTAATGCCAATTTTGATAAGCGTGATCTGGTCAACAACAGCTTAAGCTTTTTGTTTGAAACTTATTTACAAGGCGATGGCTACGGTGTGGTATTAACCGGCTCGACCTTCTACGATGACGTTTACCACGACGATAAGTTCTCTTCGGAAACAAAACGTTATCACGGTGGCTATTCTCGCTTACTTGATGCGTATGCTTACACTAACTTTGCCGTTGGTGACGAAGGCTTCATGGATATCCGTGTTGGTAGCCACGTAGTAGCATGGGGTGAAGCGTTGTTCTTCCCGAGCATGTCGCTTGCACAAGGCCCATCAGATGCCATTAAAGCGTCGGTTCCAGGCACCGAAGTACGTGATATCTTGTTACCTGAAGAACAGATTTCTGTTCAATATGAGGTAAACCAGGACCTTTCAATTTTGGCGCATTACCAATTTGATTTCCATGAAACCTTAGTATCAACGCCGGGCTCTTACATGAGTACCAGTGAAGCGGTGGGTAACGGTGCATACTGCTTGCAACCAATGTCGGCTGAAACATTCGGTTTTCCAGCAGAGCTAGGTGTTCCTGCTGAGTTTTGTGGCTTTGCACCGCGTCAAGCTGACAAAAAGCCTGACGGCGGCCAATGGGGTGTTGGCGTACGTTACCGTCCAAGTTTAAGCACCGAAGTCGGTGTTTATTACTTGAACTATGACTCGCGTATTCCGTTACCCGTTATTGAGCCACTTGGCTTTACCGGCGAAACTTACCCGCAGCCATTACCTATGCTTGGCTTCCCTGAGTATGTACCAGGTTCATACGCAGTGAATTACTTCGATGATATTGACCTATATGGTGCAACCTTTACCACCATCACAGGCGCGGCATCAATCGCTGGTGAGTTTACTTTAAAGCAAGGTGCACCGACCATGGTTAACACCTTTATTCCAGCGATGAGTGCCGATGAAGATGCGACGTATATCCCAACGCCTGTGCGTTCAGATATTCGCCAGTTCAACCTCAACTCTATCTACAACTTTGGTAGTATGCTAGGTACGGCGAACACCACCCTGACGTCTGAAGTATCGTACGTACAAATCGACAATGTTGAGAACGGTACACTCGATCCACAAGGTTTGACAATGGGCTTTATTCCGGAAACAAACAAGCTGTTTTATACCGACAAAGGCATCGCATTTAGTGCATCAGTAAACTTCGCTTACCCTGCGATTACTGATAGTTGGGATTTGTCGATTCCTGTGGCTTATTCAAACCAGCTCAAAGGCCGCACCATCACTGGTGGTGTTGGTGGTAAAGGTGATCAACGCTTTAGCATTGGTGCAACCTTCACTCACCCGGTATCGGAAGTGCAAGTTAGCATAAAATACCTAGACTACTTAGGTAGCACCGGTATGAACCCTGTAGAGCAAAAACCACTATCAGATCGTGACAACTTGTCACTATCGGTTAAGTGGTCGTTCTAAGCTAAGGGTTAATCGCTATTAGCGACACAAAAGGCTACGCAATTGCGTAGCCTTTTTCTTTAGCCGCTATCTAGAGCGTGTTGATCTTTCAGGGTTAAATTTTGTTCGAATTAAATGCATTTTTATCGCGGCACTTGTGATACGCATAGTTATTCTACGCACAGAGCAAGTAACAATGAAAAAATGCATTTAAACGAATCCAAAGGACAGCTTTTATGGCACCTTTCTACTCTGTTATCAATTACTTATGTGGAGTAGGCTCTAGTTATTAGCCTATGCTCTCATCATCGCTATAAGACCCTATAAAAGACCGTATGTAAGCTCATATTGCTATGCCCTATCGAAATTTACCCACTTCGCATCAGGGGTTATCAATGACTCAACTTGCTCCTCACATACAAAAGTAGCCGGTGCAGAGCACATCGATGACATTAAGCAGACATAAAAAAGGCTATGCAATTATGCATAGCCTTTTATCTGTTTGTGTCTCGTCCTAACATAGGTTTACGTTTACAGTATCTGCTGTAAAAGCATCAATCGTAGCCTATCCTACAGGACCCTATCCGCTATTCGCTTAGAAACCGTAACTGAGCTCTAAACCATACGTTGCTGGGTTACCATAGTAATTAATACCACCAATAAAGGTACCTGTTGCATCGGCCATCGGCACACCATTAATGCGGTATTCTTCGTCTAAGATATTTTGCCCCCACAGTGATAACGTAAACGCGCTACCGGCAATGTCCTCTACGGTTATGCGAGCATTGGCGATGCGATAGCTTTCAATTCGAGTGAAATCCGCCGATGGTTGGTTATGAAAGGCAAAATGATCACCAACATAGCTGTAATCGACCGATGCACGTAAATAACCGAATTCCACATCTCGCTCGTAGTTTAACCCTAGCGACCACTTTTGCTCGGGGCTGTATGGAAACTCAGCGCTATCGGTTACATCATTTGGCTCACCGGTAAATACGTTATAGGTAATAAACTCTTGATAATCTGAGCTTAATAAACTGAAGTTAAAGTTAGCCGTTAGGTTATCCGTTATCGCCAATATCGTCTCAAGCTCAACGCCTTTAATTTTCGCTGAACCCGCATTTTGAATATCTGAATAAGCACCTAAGAACTCAGACATTTGTAAGTTAGTTACATCGTTATAAAAAGCGGCTATATTGGCTTGCAAACGCTCATCAAATAATCGTGACTTGATTCCCCATTCGTATGCGACAACTTCTTCGTCTTCATACGGCTTAGTGGCAAGCTCAGGGTTGGCTGCTTCGCCGTTAAAACCACCCGCTTTCCAGCCTTGTGATACTTTCACGTAGGTTTGCGCATCACGATTCAACTCATACGACACCGACGCCATACCTGACACGTTGGTCCAAGTATCACTGGCTGTGGTGTATGGTAATGGGAAGAACCAAAACTGGCTAAAATCATCCGGATGTTCAACATAGAAATCTTTTTCTTCTTCAGTCCAGCGAATACCGCCGGCAACCGTGATTTTATCGCTGATCTTATAATCGGCATGAACGTAGGCAGCAATCGACTGTGCATCAATACCATAGAAGTTGTTCACCGTACCAAAACCTAAGATAAACGGGTTAGATACGTCTGATTCTTCATCAAGGTAAAATAAGCCACCTACATAGTTAATACCTTGGTAGTTCCCCAACAGTTGCAGCTCTTGCGAAAACTGCTCGTGCTCTACATCTCGTAAGGTATGAAAACCTAACAAGTCAAAGCCATCATAATCATTACCATCGGCGTAATCGATATCACGGGTTGCAGAAATCGACTTTAACGTGACGCTATCATTTACATCCCAACTGATGGTCAACGCATGACCAGAGCTTTTTGAGCGATCGTACTGAACGCCATCGAGAGCCGCACTATCTTTACGCTCTTTGCTGTCATCAGGCATGATTGCAGGAATATTGACTTGCCCCATCGGTGGCGTTAGGTCTTTATCGCTGCTGTCGAAGGTATAATGCAAGGTCAAATCATCGCGAGGTTCATACAAGGCCGCAAAACGCAGTGCCGTAGAGTCCAATTGTTTAAACTCATGTACCTCTGAGTTCATTGACAGGTTGTCTTGAAAGCCATCACGCTGTTTTTTATTGGCGGTAATGCTAAAACTTAAGTTGTCATTAATCGTCGCAGAGTTTGCCGTTAGATAATAATCTTTAAGGCCATAATTACCAACACCTAAGCGAACTTCACCTTCAAATTCGCCACTTGGTTGACGGGTAACAATATTAATCGCCCCGCCGATGGTATTTTTTCCGTAAAGTGTGCCTTGTGGGCCACGTAAAATTTCTACGCGATCAATGGCTGCCACATCAAATAAGCCACCAACATTTTTTGACACGAATACGCCATCAACATAAACGCCTACCGTGGGCTCCCAAGTAATCGCGGGATTAATGGTTACCGAGCCACGAATAGCGATGGTTGCGGTATTACTGCCACCCGGCGCTTCTGAAATTTGCACATTAGGTGCAAACACACTCAAATCTTCGACATCGGTAACACCTTTTTCAGCAAGCGAATCACTATTAAATACAGAGACCGCCGTCGGTAACTCTTGCAAGTTTTGCACGCGTTTTTGTGCCGTTACTTCAATCACTTCAAGCTTACCGTTTTCATTGACCGGCGCCTGCTCCTCGTTTGCGTGGGCCATTGTCACACTGCCAAGGGCAAGTGCCACTGACAAGCTCAACACATTATAGTTATGCATAGTATTTTCCTACTTTCCCCATGAATGTTTTATCCCTGTTACCAAGGCATAAATACCGAATAATATTTATTCAATTAACCATGTTATTCGTGCAGGTTTTAATCGACATACTACAAATGCATTAGTTAAGTCATTGTTTTATTTAAACAAGGCACAAAAAAGCCAAGCTTAAGCTTGGCTTTTACATCTAAACGGTAGCGTTACGAATTACTCTTCAATCGTATACGGCTCTGCGCCTCTTGGTACGTATACGCCTTCACATTTATCCAAGAACTCTTGTTGACGAGCACGTGGGTTATAGAACTGTTTGTACCAAATACGTGCTTTCATAAATGGCCCGTCACTTGGTAAGAACAAACCGTTTAAACACGCTTCTTTGTTGGTCCACACTTCAAAATCTTGTGCAAATGCTAAGCGACTTGCTTCTTGGAACTGTGCCGCTGCGATCTTATCTTGGGTGGTCACTTTCGCACTGCCTGATGGTGATTTGACCAACAATGCATGCCATACGTGTACTTTGCCATCTGTTACAGGGGTATGACAAATCATCAGAACCGACTCATAATAACCAGTTAAATCAGAAATCAGTACACCTGGACCGTTGTAGGTGGTGATGGTATGCAAAATTGGACTTGCGCCGTCTTCACCCACTAACGTACGGTGTGGACCACATTGACGTTGCGTTGCATAAACACCTTTAAATTCGTTTTCGTAACGCTGTACGGTCGAACCATGAATTGGTGATAAATGACCATAATCACAAATATTATCAATGACTTCTTGTGGGTGATGCTCTAGCTCACCTAAATCGTCAAACGTCCACTGAACCCAATCTGGCTCATCCCATTGCGCTAATGTTGGGTGATCGTAGTCTGGCGCACCACCTTCAGGATCATGCCAAATCCAGATCGCACCAAGGCTTTCTTCAACAGGCCATGTTTTTACACACGCCGTTTTTGGAATTGGACCATCGTGGTATGGGATATCATCACACTCGCCTTTGGCGTTAAACCGCCATGCGTGATATGGACAACGGATACCGTCGCCTTCAATGTTCGTACCGCCGCCATCAATGATAACGTATGAGGTATCGTTAGGCGCCGCTAAATGCGTTTTCATGTGCGGGCAATAAGCGTCCATTAAAATGGCTTTACCACTTTCTTGACCACGGTATAAACAAAACTCGCGACCGAAAAACGTTAACGCCACAGGTTTGTGGGTATTAATTTGTTCAGAGGTGGCAATCATGAACCAGCCTCGAGGATAGGTGAACTCCCCAAGATTATAATCTTTGGTTGTAGCCATTGGTTATCTCTCCTATTGATATTCTGTCGTCCATTCTGCGTGAATTCATTAATAACCACATAGTCAGTATGGACTATTTAAAATTTTACCGATTTTACTGCTGTAATTGCTTGATACGCTGGACGTAACCACGCACGCTAACGGCATAGCAGATAGCAGCAACTAAAAAGAAACATAAGGTGATCGCTAAGCCGATTGCTAATCCTTTTGCCTCACCATGTGATGAAAACACATCACTTAACACACCTGTTAAAAATGGACCTAACCCGGCACCACATAAGGTCACAAACAAGTTCAATAGCGCTGCGCCTGTCGCGCGTTGATCGTCCGTGGTTAAATGACTCACGGCAGCGTACGATAAGGTTGGCCACCAGCTATTAAAGAATGAAAAGACACCCACTAAGAAAATCGCACCCGGGATAGCAAGGCTACCGACTTGCCACATTAAATCCGCCGGCGCGAATAAAAAGGCAATACCAAATGGAAAACTCACCACAATACCGATGATCGGTAACAACATCTGCCAACGCTGATCTTTACTGGTGCGCTTATCACAATACCAACCAGAAAAAATCGAGCCACAAGCAGCAAAAACACCACTGGCTAAACCGAATGATAAACCGGCGATAGTAAGCGAGACGTCCCAATGGCGCACCATAAACGTTGGCACCCAAATACCAAAGCCATAGCCAGCAAGGCCAGCAAAACCACTGCCCATACAGACCCAAAACATGCCTGGAATTTTAATAATATTAGCGAGACGTTGATGCAGCGGTGCTTGTTCTACGGGTTTAGTTTCGCTAACCGCTTGCTTGGACGCTTGACGAGGGTCTTTGGTAAAGAAATACAATAATGCGGCTAATAAAATACCCGGGACACCGAAAACAAAAAACACATAACGCCAGCCATAGGTTTGGGCAATGTAACCACCAAGCACCATGGCGGCTAACAAACCAATGTGAGGCCCTAGCATCATCACACTGATGGCTAACGAGCGACGATTTTTCGGATATAAATCTGACACCATAGACACAGAAGGAGCCATCCCCCCCGCTTCACCAACGGCAACGCTCATACGTGCAATCACTAACTGCCAAAACTGGGCAACAGCACCACACGCCATGGTCGCTAAACTCCATAGCGAACAACACACGGCTATGATATTACGACGATTAACCCCTTTGTCAGCCAACTGTCCCATTGGTAAGCTGATCAAGGCATATAAACTCGCAAAAGCAATACCAGATAAAAAGCCCATCACCGTATCAGATACACCAAATTCTTGGCGAATGGGCTCCATAACAATGGCGATAACATTACGGTCAATAAACGAAAAGACATAAATTAAGGCAAGTAAAGCAAGGGTGAAATGGGTGCGCCAGTTAACTTTTGGGGTATTGTCTAACAATCCCGCGGCTTCGTCTGGCGTAGAAGCTTTGCTGTATGAGTTCATAGTCGTTCTCACTGTTATTTGGATTATGCCAGAATGAAGACTATTGCTAGCACTAACATCGTCCTAATGGACGAGGTAAAAAACAGTCAATGCGACATCGAATGAACCACTAAAAAACCCTTATTATTCAAGGGTTATGGAAAGACCACGCAAAATTTAAAATAAGAGTATTTACTCAAATTTAGAACATCAGTTTTATAAAAAAAGCGTAAGTGGCAACAACCAACTTACGCTTTTATCTTACTGTTTTATACTGTGGTTTTAATGTGAAGCTTAGCGTCTATACGCGCTACTCTACATTATTGCGCTATATAATTAAGACGCAGCCTGCGCCGTTTGCACATTTGCTTCTTTGGCGTTTTTCGCTACCGTCGATTTTGCGCCTACTCGCAAGAAGTACGCCAATGCCGGTAACAAGAATATCGCACCTAATACGTTCACCAAGAACATAAACGCTAGCAAGATGCCCATATCGGCTTGGAACTTCAGTGCTGAAAATGCCCAAGTACCAACACCAATCGACATGGTAACCGCGGTAAATACCGCTGCCGTACCACGCAGACGCATCGCTTCGTAGAACGAATCACGTAATGCAAAACCTTGACGCAGTTTATATTGCATGGTTTCGTACAGGTAAATACCATAGTCAACACCAACGCCAACTCCTAAGGCTATCACTGGCAAGGTCGCAACTTTTAAGCCAATGTCTAAGGTTGCCATCAAGGCATTACACAAAATACACACTAGCATCAGTGGCGTGATAACACATAATACGCCACGCCATGAACGGAATGTGACTAAACACAACAAGGTGATGGCGGCAAAAATAGAGATTAACATCTGCGCTTCTGCTTTCTCTACCGCAATATTGGTTGCAACGGCGACACCGGCGTTCCCCCCAGCCAGTCGAAATGTCACACCCGGCACATCAATTTGCGCTAAAACATGGTTGATTTCGCCAACAACGTGCTTCAAGGTCGCATCTTGATGATCGTTTAAAAACACCATCATATTGATGACGTTACAGCTGCTATCATTCAGGCCATTATCAGGTGATGCCGCTCGCGAACCCGCTTGCAAGGCATTTTGGTCGCGATGCAAGGTACTCCACAATGGATTACCTTCATTGTTACCACCAACAAACAGTTTCGCCATACCCGCAACGGTTTGTACCGACTGCACACCATCAACACCACGCATGTAAAAGTCAAAGCGATCGACCGCATTCATGACATCCCAATCTAAGCACGCTTGTTCGCGATCACCCGTTTCAACATAAACCGACAACACATCCATGCCAATTGCGTACGACTGAGTTATTTTGTCGTTATCTAAGTTATAGCGCGAATCACTGTGTAATTCTGGTACACCGCTACCAATATCACCGGTTAACAAAAAACGTGACTGCCAAGTACCTAGTGCGAGTAAACATAACATCACCGCTATCGAATAGCTCGCGGCCCGCGATTCAGTCAATGCAGATAAGCGCCACCAAATGGGGTGTTTATCATGATCTTTTGCGTCTGCTTTGCGAACCTTTGCCTCAAGAGTTAAGTGAGATAACAAAATCGGCATAAACATTTTGTTGGTGATGATCATCAACGCCACGCCTAAACACGCCGTTACCCCTAACTCGTGAACAATCGGAATATCGATGATCATGATCACCATAAAGCCAAGCGCATTGGCAAGCAATGCTACAATACCCGGGATGGCGAGCTTTTTAAATGCGGTTTCTGCCGCTTGCTGTGAGCTTTCGCCCATCAACACATCATGCTTCCAAGTATTGGTCATTTGAACGGCGTGTGAGACGCCGATCGAGAAAATCAAGAATGGCACCAGAACCGACATTGGATCGATACCATAGCCAATCACAGGTAAAATACCCAATAACCAAATAACCGGTAATAAGGCGACAACAATTGCTAGGCTGGTTAATTTTAATGACTTTGAATACCAAAGCAGTAATAAAAAAGTGATCACAAACGCTAGCACGAAAAACATCAGTACCGATGTTAAACCTTCCATAACATCGCCCATCACTTTAGCAAAACCAATAATGTTCACTTCAATATTTGCGCTTTCAAATTGACTGCGGATATTTTCGAGATGACTGGCAACTTCAGCGTAGTCAATACGCTCACCAGTTTTCGGGTCTACGTCGAGCAACTCCGCTTGAATCAAGGCTGAACGTACATCATTGCCAACCAATTTACCGATTTGACCTGATTTATAGACATTAGAACGAACTTGCTTTAGACCCTCTTCATCAGCAACAAACCGCGATGGGATCACCACGTTACCAGTAAAACCAAATTCGTTGATTTCAATGTAACGGACCTCTGGGGTATAAATAGAGCGTACCGTGGTACGGTTAACACCTGGTGTGAAGAACACTTCGTCAGTAGCTTTTTGCAATGCCTTCATAAATTCAGCATTGAATATATCGCCTTCGCCTTGCCAAGCTAGGTTGATTAATACCCGGTTACTGCCGGTAAATGTATTACCGTGATCTTGGAACGCTTTCATGTAGTCATGACTTAGCGGAATGAGCTTATTGAAACCTGTACTAAAGTGGGTATTGAGCGCTGAATAGCTGGCAAGGATTGTCACCAGGGTGAATAATATCCCTAAACTTTTACGAAAACGTAATAGTTGAAACGCACACGCATCAATAAAACGACTTAATAATGATGATGTTTGGTGATCCATAACTTACCCCGTAATGTGAGCCAAGGCTTGCGTTAACGACACGCGTTTTACGCCTTCATTGGTTGCTAATAAAAACTCGTTTGAGCCAAGCGGCAACATGCCAGTGATACTCCAACGCTTGCCACCGTGAATCGGTTGCAACTTTTCGCCATGTGCTGAACTTAAGAAAATGGTTCCACCCTGCCCTGCAAGTAAAATGTGGCCAGACGGCAGTACGTGATGAGCAAATAGTGAAACAGGAATTTGATTTTCTATGGTGCGCCAGTTTTGACCATTGTCATCGCTGATAAAGGCATTGCCGCGCATACCGTAGACTAAAAATGTATCGTCACTAAGATTAAGACCACCATATAGTGAACCGTTGTAGAATGGGTCTATTGATGACCAATTGCCTTGTGCCTCTTTTAAGAAGGCAACACCTTGTTCACCAATAAGCAGCTGCTTGCCAATTTCGCCTGTATTAATCAGCGCATTTAGATGCCAATCGGTGTTTTCTGGTGCAGAAATAAATGACCAGTTGTGACCTTGATCTTGTGATTGGGCAAACATACCAAACGCACCAACGGCTGTAAGCGTACCATCATTATCCAATGATAACGTTAACAATGGATCGTAACGCTCGGCATCAAAATGCACCTCTTGCCAGTTTTTGCCACCATCTTCTGTACGCAGTATCCAGCCTTGATGACCAACGGCTACACCGACGTCGGGCGTGATAAATAACACTTCGGTTAACATTGCAAAACGTGGCTTATCCACATTTGCTTGTTGCCATTGTTGACCGCCGTCATTTGAATACAGTATATGACCTAACTCGCCAATAACGACGATACCGGCGCTACTTTTGGTAATATCGTTAAGACGCATAGTGTTTACAGGTAAGGTGTATGAATCAAGTGGCTGGACGTGTCGAGGGGAGAATGAATAAATCCCGGCCAGTGCTACTGCTGTACAGATGAGTAGACCATACAATAACCGCATAAAATACCTCTAGTATGTGTTGTTACAATTCCTTAACGCACTATCTAGAACTTACCACGCAGCGACATCGTCCATATGCGCTAGAGCAAACACTCAACAAAAAAGGGCTAGTCCGAATTGACGATGATAACCACAATAAATGGCGGAGAATTAGGCATACTTTACTTAAAGAGGAAGCCAGCATGGGTACGTTACCAAATCCAGCAATATTTGATCATATATCAAATGAGTACATGTCTGCTGAAGCACATGAATTGATTAACAAAGCTAAGGCGTTAGCGCCATTATTAAAAGAAAAAGCACGCTTTGCCGATGACAACGGCGGCGTATGTCCTGAAGTCATTCAGGCTATCTCAGATGCCGGATTGTTCCGTATTTTACAGCCCAAGCGCTGGGGCGGTTATGAAATGGACCCGCGCGTTTTCTATCGTTGTCAAATGGAACTTGCCAAAGCGTGTATGTCTACCGCATGGATTTACGGCGTTGTTGGTGTACATTACTGGCAATTATCGCTATTTCCAGAGCAAGCGCAGCAAGACGTATGGAAAGACGATCCTGCGACCTTAATTGCTTCAACTTACATGCCAGTTGGTAAAGCTGAAAAAGTTGATGGCGGTTATCGTTTTTCAGGTCACTGGCGCTTTTCAACAGGCGTTGAACATTGTCAGTGGATTTTCTTAGGTGGTTTATTGCCAAAAAAAGAAGGTTCAGATGAATTGCAACACGTCACCTTCTTATTGCCTAAAGGCGACTATACCGTTAAAGAAAACTGGGACGTATTGGGCCTACGTGGTACCGGTAGTCATGATATCATCGTCGACAACGTGTTTGTTCCAGAGCATCGTACCAACGCCACCAACGATCACAGCGATGCAGCGTGTCCTGGGCGTGAATTAAACGATAACTGGTTGTACAAAATCCCATTTGCTCAAGTATTCCAACGTGCGGTCTCTTCAGCTTGTATCGGTGCGTTAGATGGTGCGGTCAACACGTTTAGAGAATACGCGGCAAGTCACGTTGGTGCTCACGGTAGCGCAACTGCGCAAGATCCAAATGCACAAATGGCGGTGAGTGAAGCGATGATGTTAACCGACCAATTAAAGCTTGTCCTATACCGCAACTACGAGCAAGTAGTACAAAGTGCTGCCCTTGATCAGCAAATGCATGTGGAAGAGCGCCTGTTCCAACGCGCACAATCAGCCTATGTTGCCAAGTCGTGTGCCGAAAAGGTTAATGAAATTCTACGTGCTTGTGCTGCTTCAGGTATGTATAAAGACAACCCTATCGAGCGTTTTTTCCGTGACTTAACGCAAGCACGTGGCCATATTGCCAACAACGCCGATGCCTACCTACGCGCACACGGTGCGGTGATGCTAGGCTTACCAAACCAAGATCCGTTCGTTTAAGGAGTTGGTATGTCTAGTGGCATTTATCAGTCGTTAGAGGTTATAGGAGTTCGGCACGAAAGTGCCGACGCCTGCAGTTTTACCTTTGCAGTACCTGAATCTATGCAACAAGATTTTCAGTACCAAGCAGGGCAATTCCTTACCCTCAAAGTGCCTCATCATGAAGGCGAGTTATTACGCTGCTATTCAATGTGCAGCTCTCCTGTCGTTGATAAGCAGCTGCAAATTGCAGTGAAACGTGTTGTCGATGGTCGTGCCTCTAATTGGTTATGTGACAACCTTGCGGTTGGCAGCCAGCTTGAAGTGATGCGCCCTGCCGGTGTTTTCACGGTAAAAGATTGGAGCAAAGATTTACTGTTATTTGCCGGTGGTAGCGGTATTACCCCAGTATTTTCGATTCTTAAAACCGCGTTAGTACAAGGTAGCGGTAAGGTGCGTTTGGTGTATGCCAATCGCGATGTCGATAGCATTATCTTTAATCACGAGTTAAATGCCCTACGTCAACGTCACCCTGAGCGCCTTGAAGTGATTCACCTACTTGACGCACTGCAAGGTGTACCGTCGGTTGGCTTGCTGCAAGCGCTGTGTTTTGACTATCAACAAGCCGCAGCTTACGTATGTGGCCCAGGTCCTTATATGGATGCCGTTGAAACAGCCTTACACAATGCTGGCGTCAACAAAGATGATATTCATATTGAACGCTTTATTTCGTTGTCATCTGCGCCCAAAGCGGTTGAACCATCAATAAGCACTAACGAGAATGAAAGCGACATTATCGTTGATATTGATTTGTATGGTAATCAGCACACGATTTCTTGTACGGATGGAGAAACCGTATTAAATGCGGCACGTCGTCAAGGCATTGAGCTACCTTTTTCCTGTGAAGTAGGTATGTGTGCCTCTTGCATGTGCGAAATTAAAGAAGGTAACGTTGACTTATTAGAGAACGAAGTCCTGTCAGAACGAGACCTCGAGCAGAAGTTAACACTCAGCTGCCAAGCTGTTCCGACCAGTAAACAGGTAAAACTTCGCTTTACCTAATTGAATTAACCTGCCATTTACCTTATTGTTACCCTGTCGCGAGACATCATAATTATAATGACAATCTGGAAAACAAAAATGGCAGGAATTAACCTACGTATCGAAGAATACGACGATATCATTGGGTTGCTGTATGATGCTGCAATTGATGAGTGCTCATGGGGCGAGCCACTTAATAACATCCGTCACGCGCTACAAGCGAACTATGTGACGCTCATATTAAAGGCACCGCAACCGTTTGATGATAATGACGATTTAGGCCTAATGGTCTTTGTTGGTGGCAACGACGATGGTGATGGTTTCGTAAAATATCAACAATATCAACACACCTTAACTCCGTTTAAAGACAAACAACCCGATAAAATCTATACCGTCAGTGACATCATGTCCGCAGACGAATGGGAAAACAGTAATTACTTCCAACACTGGGTACCTGATGATGTCTATCACGTCATGTCGGTAGATATCGCCACTGAGAACAACGGTCGTTTAGGGTTTCGAGTCACCCGACCACCGGGCACTGAAGATTTTAATGAGCAAGACAAAGCTCTTGCCTATCAGTTGATCCCACACCTGCGCCGTGCACTGAGTATTCACAACCAAATTGACCGCAATTACTCGCTTGGTGTCATGTATTCGCAGGCCATCGGCCGAATGTCGACAGCAACTTTGTTGATTGACCGCAATGGTAAGATCCTCGATAAAAACGTCTATGCGCAAGAAATATTAGACCGCAAGGACGGTTTAAAAATAGTAGGCGGCTCTTTAGAAGCCACCTACCCTAGCGACAATAAGCGTTTACGTGAATTGATCAAGCAAGCCTTTGCCGACTCTATTTCACAACAATCTGCAGGCTTACCGGAAGCGATGTCAATTACCCGCACCTCCAGCGAAGTCAAACTTGGTGTGGTGATCGAACCTATACCGGCAACATCATGGGCTGTCGGCTCTGGCGAACCTACGGCGGTCATTTACATCCGTGATTCGGTGAGTAAAGCCCACACCAGTGCAGATATTGCCAAAAAATTGTTTGACTTAACGCCTGCAGAAACTGCTTTATCGATGCAATTAGCCAATGGTTTATCGTTAGAAGAAGCAGCAGAGGCTTTGGGTGTTAGACGTAACACAGCACGTGCGCATTTGCGTTCGATTTTCTCAAAAACTGGCGTTAGACGACAAACTGAGTTGGTGAGAATCTTCTTGAATTCTGTTGCGGCACTAGGTTATCACGAGGCCTAATAGCCAACGCTGATCACAAGCGCAAATACCTGAATTTAGGTTGGGAGATGGTAACGGTGCCATAATTACATAGTACCGTTACCTAATTTGACAACCGATAATCTTGCCGTCTTTTCGACGAATTACTTACCAGTAAATTTTGGATGCCGTTTTTCGATAAATGCCATCATACCCTCGGTTTTATCCTGGGTGGCAAATAATAACGCATTAGCACGACGCTCTAACGCCATAGCGCTCTCAAGCGAGGCGTCTAAGCCGTGTAAAATCACTTCTTTGATTTGCTCTGCCGCAAGCGGTGGCATATGAGCAATACCTTTGGCCAACTTCAACGCATGCGCTAAGGTATCCTCATCATCACATAACTCGCTAACAAGTCCTGCAACCCAGGCCTCTTCAGCCGTTATAGGCTTACCCGTTAACGCCATATGCATGGCCTTGGCTTTACCTACCGCTCTGACTAAACGCTGTGTACCACCAATACCCGGCATAATACCGATACGGATCTCTGGCTGGCAAAAGCTTGCTGAGCGACCGGCAACGATGATATCAGCCAACATGGCCAGCTCACAGCCACCACCAAACGCATAACCATTAACGGCCGCAATCACCGGCTTAGGGCACTGTTGAATAGGCGCCCAAAGACGTTCGGTGTGACGTTTGTAGATATCTATCGCGGTGGCTTCCACCATCGAGTGAATATCACCACCGGCGGCAAATACTTCTTCACCGCCGGTTAAGATAATACAACGCACATCGTCACGGTTGCCAAGCTCTGTAAACTGCTTTGATAAGGCATTTTGTAAAGTCAAACTGAGTGCGTTAGTGGCATGTGGTCGATTCAGTGTTAGCTGGGCAACACCTTCAACCGGAAAGTCCAATAACAACACCTCAGATTCGATCTCGTTTGCTTCCATGACTTATTACCCTAATTAGAATGATTTAGGACGGATCATGGCGTCCATACCGCCATCGACAAACAATACACTACCATGCACAAACTGCGCATGCTCAGACTGTAAGAATGTCACCGCGTTGGCGATTTGTTCAGGCTCGGTATGCGCCCCCAATGGTGCGACAAAGTTTTTCACCGCGCTGCCAAATACCGGATCTTCTAATGATGCTTGGTGTAATGGCGTTGACACCGCTCCTGGTGCAATCACATTTAAACGCACGCCAAGTTTGCCAAAAGCAACCGCTTGTTGGCGGCAATACGCGGTAAGTGCGTATTTTGACGCCGAATAAGCAATGTGTGGCCCTTGGGTGTCGGTTTCAAGTAAGGTGGCAATACGCTCACGGTCTTGCTCAAGCAGTGCTAAGCTCAACGCATCTGGCGCGGCTAATTGCTGGCTGGCTGCAAACGAGCCAATCACGGTAACCGCTGGCTTATCGCTTTGGGCTAAACGCTCTTTTAAGCCGTCGATTAACGCCACTGCCCCAAAGAAATTTACTTCGGTGATGATGTCATAACGTGGTGCAGTAACACCAACGCCTGCACAGCACACTAAACCGTCGATACGCTCAGCTTTAGCTAATACTTGCTCAACCGCTAACTTGCGACCCGCTTCGGTGCTTAAATCTGCAACCACATCCGCTTCTTGGCGATCAACACTGATCACTTGATGACCTTGTTGTTCTAATTGTTTCTTAACGGCCGCACCAATACCTGATGCTGCACCTGTAATCACTGTTGTTTTCATTATTATTTTCCTTGTCTCGCCTTAGCCATGGTCATTGCCGTATCGTCAATCATATCTTCTTGACCACCAACGGTTTTCATACGACCTAACTCGACTAAGATATCACGTGCTGACACACCATACTCCTTCTCAGCGCGTTGCGCAAATAACAAGAACGATGAGTACACGCCGGCATAGCCTAGTGTTAAGGCATCACGGTCAACACGAATTGGCTGATCCATCATCGGCGTCACTAAATCTTCAGCGACATCCATGATCTTGTATAAGTCAACACCATGGTTTGCGCCCATGCGCTCTAATACCGCAACAAATACTTCTAACGGTGTGTTACCCGCGCCAGCGCCTAGGCCTGCGGCAGAGCCGTCAATACGATTAGCACCGGCATTAACCGCCGCTAATGAGTTAGCGATACTCATGCCTAAGTTATGGTGACCGTGAAAACCAATTTCAGTGTCTTTTGATAGCTCACTACGTAATAAAGCAATGCGTGATGTTACGTCATCAGGCAGCATGTAACCCGCAGAATCGGTACAATAAATACAGTTTGCACCGTAAGATTCCATTAATTTTGCTTGCTCTAGTAATTGCTCTGGTGTCACCATGTGGGCCATCATTAAAAAGCCCACTGTATCTAAACCAAGTTTGGCTGACGCGTTAATGTGTTGTACTGATACATCCGCTTCCGTACAGTGGGTTGCCACACGAATGGTGTTCACACCCAAATCTTTTGCCATGTGCAAGTGATCAACGGTACCGATACCCGGTAACAACAACGCCGATACTTTCGCTTGTTTCAGTTGAGGAATAACCGCTGATAAATATTCTTCATCGGTGTGCGCAGGGAAACCGTAGTTTAATGATGCGCCGCCTAAACCATCACCGTGGGTAACTTCAATGAGCGGTACATTCGCGTCATCTAAGCCTGTTGCCACCGCAACCATCTGCTCAACTGAAATTTGATGACGACGCGCATGCATGCCATCACGTAATGACATGTCGTGCAGGATCACTTTTTTATTTGTAATATCCATGATTAATTCCTTAGTTGGCAACGTTAAGTGCGGTTGAAACCATGCCTTGTTGGAGCATTTCGCCGTACATTTCTGCCGTACGTGTTGCTGCGGCGGTCATAATGTCTAAGTTACCGGCATATTTTGGTAAGTAGTCACCTAAGCCTTCCACTTCCATAAATACCGACACTTTATTGCCGTCAAATACTGGGCCGTTTTTCAATTTGTAGCCTGGTACATAACGCTGCACCTCTTCCACCATGTCTAATATCGAGCGCGTGATAGCGTCTTGATCCGGCGTATCTTTGGTTAAACAGTGAATGGTGTCTCGCATAATCAGCGGTGGCTCAGCTGGGTTGATGATGATTATTGCTTTACCTTTATCAGCACCGCCTACAGACTCTACAGCTCCTGCGGTTGTACGGGTAAATTCATCGATATTTTGACGTGTACCCGGACCGACTGAACGCGATGACACGGTTGCCACGATCTCGCCGTAACTTACCTCTTGCACGCGTGATACAGCCGCGACCATAGGAATGGTTGCTTGCCCGCCACAGGTTACCATGTTTAAGTTTTTCAACTCGGTCATGTTTTGCTTTTGTAAGTTCACTGGTGGTACACAGAATGGACCAATCGCCGCGGGTGTTAAATCGATAACGAAAATACCGTGCGCGTTTAATTTCGCTGAATTCTCTTCATGTACGTATGCCGAGGTGGCATCAAACGCGATTTGAATGTCACCTGGCTTAGTGTTGGCAATTAAACCGTCAACACCATCAGCGGTAACATTAAGGCCTTTGTCTTTAGCGCGTTTTAAGCCATCTGATTCAGGGTCAATACCCACCATCCAACTTGGTTCTAATACCTCACTGCGCAGCAGCTTGTACATTAAGTCGGTACCGATGTTGCCCGAGCCAATTAAGGCGCATTTAATTTTTTGTGTCATGTTAATACCTACTTGTTACGCAACAAAATTAATGCTGCAATCCCCTAACTCTTCAATGGTCATGGTAAATTTATCACCACTGGTTACTGGTATCAGTGGCGCAAGTGCACCGCTGAGAATAATGTCGCCGCGGTTTAGCGTGATCCCGTATTCACCAAGCGTATTGGCAAGCCATGCCACCGCTTGGGCTGGATGACCCTGTACCGCATCACCACGACCAGTGGCAATCAGCTCCGCGTTTTTGTGCATTTTCATCTGCACAGCGGCCAAATCGATATCGTTTGGTGTGATACGTTGCTTACCAATAACAAAAATGCCACACGAAGCATTGTCAGCAACGGTATCAACAATGTTGATTTTCCAATCGTTAATGCGCGAGTCGACAATTTCATAACACGGTGCTACCCATTCCGTTGCCGCTAATACGTCTTCTTTGCTAATGCCCGGACCGTTTAGGTCATGTGCTAAACAAAAGGCAATTTCACCTTCGGCGCGTGGCTGAATAAGCCCCATTTCTGACAAGCTGACACTGTCACCATCAGTGACCACCATGGCATCGGTTAAAAATCCAAAATCCGGTTGGTGAACATTCAGCATGTCTTGTACAGCTTTACTGGTTACGCCAATTTTTTTACCAATGACGCGTTCGCCTTTGTCGTTGCGATGTTGTAAAAACGCCAACGAGATCTGGTATGCGTCATCAATGGTTAACTCAGGATGACGTTCGCTAATGGGTGATAATGGTTGGCTATGTTGTAGCGCTTGGTATAGCTCATCGGCTAAAACTTGGTGTGTGCTTTGCTTCATAACGATTCTTTTAGTTAAAAATAGGTTGTTCGGCGCCACCGTCTACCGCCAAAATTTGGCCGGTGATCCATGACGAAGCATCAGTGGCAAAAAAGCATGCAGCATTGGCAATGTCTTCAACATTACCTATACGCTGCATTGGGGTTCTTTCAGCCATTTGTTCTAACATAGCTTCTGGTGCTACATCCATCAACGCTTTGGTTGCAATTGGGCCTGGCGAAATGGCATTTACCCGAACTTCTGGGGCCAACTCTTGGGCGATATTGCGGGTAAAGTGATCTAATGCTGCCTTAACTGCCGCATAAGCTGAGAAGTTTTGTTGAACAAGCTTTGCCGCAGCAGAGCTGATGTTAATGACATTACCACCACCGCTGTTGATCATGTGAACTTGGCATAGCTGAATAAGGTGTGCCGCTGTGGTCACGTTTAAATCAAAGATATTGCTTAACGTGTTGGTATCAATTTTTGTAAATGGGCATGGACCGCCACCACCGACGGTATTAACCAAATGGGTAATGCGATTAAATTTTGCTAAGGTAAAATTTACCAACGCTTGGCGATCATCTGCATGACACACATCCGCCTGAAATGGCACGGCTAAGTGACCAGTGGCGTTATCGACTTGACTACCAGCAAATTCACGGTTGATCTCATCACATGTCGCTTCAATGTCGGCTAACGTGCGTGCCGTGCACACCACATGACACCCCAGGGAAGCAAATGCTTTTGCAATTGCCTTACCGATGCCTTGACCCGCACCGGTAACTATCGCGACCTTGTTGTCTAATGACTGGTTGGTGATGTTCATTGGTTTACTGCCTTAGCTACATCCCACAAATCGGGTACGCCCGGATCTGTCAGTTTAATAACCTTTTTAAGTAGCAACTTAAGCGCTTGTAACTCACCTTCGCCTAGCGTTTCTTTAATTGACTCTTCTAAACCTTTGGCTGTGGCGATATGCGAAATAGACTCTTGACGACCATCATGTGTTAGTTGGATTAACGCGCCGTCTTCACCTAAGGCAATTAACTGCCGTGCAAACAAGTTGCCTAAATCGTCCATGCTCAGCTCGATATCGGTGTAACGTAAGTATTCATTAAGCTCTGCTAGCGTAAGCTCGCTTTGTACACCCAATACCGACAACACATAAAACTCAAGATCGCTCAATTGTTTTTCACCTGCGCGATCTTTTAAGCCGTGTAGTAACTGAAAGTGACTGCGACCTAACAAATACCCCAATAAGTTTTCGTTATAGGCCGCACTTGAAAGCTCTTCAACGGTTGACGATGACAACGCAACACCTTCATATGGCTTGCGCGCTGTTAGCGCATACTGGCCGCCAACGAACGCCAACGGCGCACTGTCGGTTGTATCAAAAGCCAGTACTTCACCAACAAAGATAATGTGATCACCACCATCGTATTGAAACGCATTACGACATTGCAAACGTGCGGTACAACCAGCCAACAATGGCGCATCGGTAATACCGTGTTCAAGCTCCACGTCAGCAAACTTATCGGCACCTTTTGATGCAAACTTGTTCGACAATGGCTCTTGCTCAACCGATAAAATGTGTACGTTCCAATGCTCAGCGTCGTTAAAAACCGGCACGCTCGCCGCGGTTTTTGCTAAGCTCCATAACACCAACGGTGGCTCAAGTGATACGGAATTAAAACTGTTTGCTGTTAGACCCACTAACTGACCATCGCCAGCCTTTGTGGTAATGATGGTAACACCCGTTGCAAAGCTGCCTAAGGCATTACGAAATGCGCGGGTATCAAAGCTGTTTGCCGCCATAATATACTCCTTTTAGATATAGAATCATTGTCGTTCGTGAGGGTGAATTCTCATCGTTCAAATGGACTAACGGGGATTTTCATGGTCCAAAAGGACGAGGAAAGTAGACAGCAAGGGGGTAATATCGGTAGGCTAGAGCCGCACCGTAACTCAAGTTAGAGACACTCTTATGTGACCTACTTAGTGACCTAACTCATCGAGATGCTTATTTATGCGCTCATGACTTGGTGCCAATGATAATAATAAAGAAAAGAGAAAACGCATGGACACTCATTACAATCAAGATAAACCGGTAACCCCTCTTACAAAACGAGTGACAGAATTAAAAGCGCTAACCCGTGCTGATCTTGTGGTCAGTGTTGCCGAGCGTAAACAACGTATTCAACAAGTTATTGATATGCTTGTTGAAGAAAAGCAAAATTTGGTTGATGCCATTGAGGCCGACTTTCAAGGTCGCCACAAAGCATTTTCAACCATGACCGATATCTTAGGCTGCTTGGCGTCACTTAAGTACACTCGCGATAACTTACATAAATGGGTTGAGCCACGAGAAAAAGAAATGATCGCCCCATACGATCAAATGGGCGCAAAAGCCTATGCCATGGCGCAACCTAAGGGCGTGATTGGTATTCTCGGCACCTGGAACTACCCGCTGTTTACCGTACTGAGCCCACTCGCCTGTGTATTAGGTGCGGGGAACCGCGCGCTATTAAAAGTATCGGTTGCCACGCCACGTACCGCCGAAGCCTTAGCAAAAGCAGCGAAAAAGCACTTAAACACCGATATTGTTGATGTTGTTACAGGTGACTCACAAGTAAGCCGTGATTTTACTAGTCAAGCGTGGGATCACTTAGTATTCACCGGTGGCGTAGCAACCGGTAAAAAAATCATGGCTTCAGCGGCGCAAAACTTAGTACCAGTAACTTTAGAGTTAGGTGGTAAATCACCAGCCATCGTTAGCCAAAGCGCCGACATTAAAGAAGCAGCGCGTCGTTTAGCCATCGCTAAAGGCACCAACAGCGGTCAAATTTGTGTTAACCCTGACACGGTATATGTACCTGAGTCGGCAAAACAAGAATTCATCGATGCCTTTATGGCAACTTACCAAGCACTGTATCCAACCATTACCGGTAACGTCGATGTGGTGCCAGTGATCAATGAAGCCAACGTAGCAAGAATTCAAGGTTACATTGCTGAGCTTAACGACAAATCGGTTGAGCTTTATTACTCTCACGATGTTACTGAGTTTAATGATAACCGCATGCCGATGACCTTAGCCGTGAATCCACCACTGGATACGCGTGTTGCTCAGGAAGAAATTTTTGGGCCAATGGTTATTGTTAATACCTACCAATCCATTGAACAGGTAGTGACGACGTTACAGCAACAAGCCAAACCGTTAGCGCTTTACTACTACGGCCACGATGAAACAGAAAAACAATACGTATTATTAAATACCACCTCAGGTGGTGTCACCGTTAACGATGCGTTAGTACACGCTGCACTGCATGATGCGCCGTTTGGCGGTGTAGGTAATTCAGGTATGGGTCATTACCACGGTGAAGACGGTTTCTGGGAGTTCTCACACAAGCGTACCGTATTTGAAGCACCAGACTACGATTTTCGAGGTGACTACGGCCTACTGCCACCGTACAACGAAAACTTTGCGGCAATGATGGACGCACAAATCACCAAAGACTAAACCCGTCTTCGGCCAAAGCCGTTAACCGATAAGTTTTCAATACGTTAATTAGCACGTGCTCGTCGCAAGCTAATCGCAAACAAAGCCACTGAACGTTATATAATGACTGGAAGTGGCTTTTTTATATGCGAATATCGATCATTGTCCTGTATCACCGTGGCGAATGTAATCGACTTACTACCTGCCTCTAAAAATCACTACTGTATAATCATCAAATAAAAGCCCCAGTTATAACCTTTGCAAAACCTGCATAACTGATAGTTACAAGCGCTGATTAATCTGCCTGTAATAACACGATAAAATTTATCTATTGTTTATTTTTATTACTTTATTTCGGCTTTTTTATGAATCCCATGAGAGAATTTTGTCAGGTTCTGGCGGTTATTTTTCCGTTGACGCTTATTGTTCCTAAACTGATGCAACCTTTGCTTGATATGCTGAGCGTTCAAGCGAGCGACGCCGTAGGCGTATTCCTCGTAGATGCGGTCATAGTGGCCTGTGCGGTCTTTGTATTTCTTCCTTGGTTAAACAAACTCGTAGACCGTTTCAAAGCCTAAACTTACAACCCGAGCCTAAACTTCATCCCAGTAGCATACGTTACTATCGCTTGTGCTACTGAACTTTTCAGCAAGAAAATCAATCACGACTCGCACTTTTGCCGCAAGATTTTCGGTCTCTAAATAAAGTGCAGTGATCAATTGATCCTCTAAACTTGTCGATACAAGATAATCTTCCATCAGCGCAACTAATTTACCGCTTTTTAACTCTTCGCCAATCAACCAAGTGGGAAAAAGCACGATGCCACTGCCAAGTATGGCACTCGCCACTAGGGTATCGGCATTATTACTGTAGAGTGAACCTGCAACCTCATACGGCTCTAACCTATCCTTGCCAATAAACCAGCGCTGTAAACCTTTAGTGCCCTTAAACACTAAACAGTTATGTGGTTTTAGTTCGTCAGGGGTAACGGGTACTCCATAAGATCTCAGATAACTTGGACTTGCCGCCATCACATAGCGTTGCTTAGCAAAACGCTTCATCCGTAACGACGAATCTTGTGGTACACCTATGCGGATCAGCAAATCAATGGCTTCAGCAGCAGGATCGACAAACGTATCAGTCTGTTGGATTTCAACCTTAAGGAGTGGGTAACGCTCTAATAATTCAGGTAGGTAAGGTGCTATGTGAAGTCGGCCAAAAGCAACAGGAGCACTGATGGTTACTGTACCACGCGGCGTGTCTGCACGCTGCTCAATACGCTCAACTACACGCTCATATTGATTGATGATTTCTGTGCAATGTTTACTGAATGCAACGCCTTCTTCGGTCAATGAAATAGAACGCGTGTGACGATGCAAAAGCTTAGTGCCCACTTTCTCTTCGAGCTGCGCCATTTTGCGGGATACCGACGATGGCGTCATATCTTGGCGACGCGCCACTTCAGAAAAACTGGCAAACTGGATCGTCATCAAAAACAGTTTTATTTCCAATAACGACACATCGTAATTCACAATCTTGCTCCTCAGCTGAACAGGGCACGTTTATCTGTGACATACGTCCGGTACAAATCGATACGCCTCCCCTTATTAGCATTAGTCTTAGGTTGAAAACATAAAAAAGGCAAGCCGATAAATGGTTTGCCTGAATTTTGCAAATGCATTTCGCTAAGTATTCGTTTTACTTTGAGCTTGCTGTTTGTGTTGCTTCGGGCTTTGCTAATGTTTGCCGACTTGCTAAATAGATACAAAGCAACGCACAAGCAATACAAACCATGGCCGCGACACGCCAATAATTTAGCTCGAGCGGGGTATTGCCAAGCCAGCCTTGGGTATCAATGACTAAGCTCATTACCATCTGACCGAGAATGGTTGCTACCGTTGCGATGGCAACACCAACCTTGGGTACTGCCGCAACCATCACCATCATATAAACAATACCAAATAACGCGCCGGCTAGTTGCCACTTGGGAACCGTTAACAGCGTTTGCTCATAACTTGGCTCAAAGAAAAATACCAGTAAGCCAGTAATGACGGTGCCCATACTGAATGTCAAAAGAGAGCTTTCAACGACGCCGACTTTTGCGCCTAGCTGGCCATTTATTGCCGCTTGAGCGCTAAGCGCCATTCCAGCTACTATCGCCAGGAGCATAACTAATGTCATGACAATGTCCCTAAATAGGAGAAACAAAGCGCAAGAAAAATAAGCGCTAAACCAAGCAAGCGCAATGGATTGGTATTTTGCTTAGGCATGGCAAACCAACCGAAGTAGTCGATTGCAAAGCTCGTGGTTATTTGTCCAAATAGAATACAAATCATGCTCATCGCAACGCCTAAAATGGGTGTAGCGAGTGTAAGTACTACCACATAAAGGGGGCCGAGTATGCCGCCGATTAATTGCCATTTAGGAATAGATTGCCAAGCCGTAAACTTCCCTTTGCCGGTAAAATGGCGAATCAGCCAAAGCAATGCCGTGCCAACAACAAAGATACTGAGCGTTGCCCATAAATGACCAACTTTCTCACCTAACGGTCCTAAAAGGCCTGCCTCGAAAGACAGGCCCATACCGGCAACCACAATTAAAGCAATAAAAATCACGTTCATCGCGGGTCAAACAATTCAACCGAAGACTGACGGGCATATGCTTTGCCATTAGGATATGACACAAGCTCTAGTTGCATCCCCCAAGGCGCCATAAAATAAACCCAAGATTCACCTTCGGTTGGTCCTTCGGTCATGGTCGTTGGCTCGCCCAGAACTTTAATACCTTGTTGTTTAAGGTAAGCAACGGCGTCCCCCATATCCTCAACGTAAAATGCAAGATGGTGGCCACCAATGTCGGCATTATTAGGCGCTATTTTATTACGCTCTACGGTATCGGCATATTCAAAAATTTCTAGGTTTATCCCTCTCGCGTTCATCACCGCAATTTTTGTGATCTGTGCACGAGGATTCACGTTTAAGTGATCTGCCATCCAGCTGTCTTCTGCTGCGAATGGGCCGAACTCATAAGCCAGTTCAAAGTCAAAATGATCACGGAAGAAACTCACAGCTTGCTGCAGATTTGGAACAGTGAAGCCGATATGGTCTGGTTTTTTAAGTCCTGGAATAGCCATTAGCTGTCTCCTCGCTCGTGACGAATTTTGTTTAGCGCAGCCATGGTGGTTGCCCCTTTATTAAAACCTGTGTATACCGATGTAAAAACGATTAACTCTTCAAGTTCTTGATACGTTGCACCTTGCTTAAGCGCCATATCAATGTGAGCCGCAAATGGGTTCCCCTCACCCGTCACATTAAGCGCCAATTGATCGATAGCAATCGTGATAAACGCTTTGATTTTCTGATCGATAAGTGGCATACCCCATGCCTCGCCTGCAACGCGAACCGTAAAGTCGCCCCATACTGGGTTAATGGATTTAAGGCCGTCAATCAGGGCTTGGTCATCTCGTACTGCATTGTCATATTTGGTCGTCATACTCAACACTCTCATTTGTAAATTTTGTTCGCTGTTGCGAATGACGAGTATTATAAAGAGCCGTGGATTTAGAAAAACCAGCAGCGCAGCACAAGACTTGTGCAAATTTTGCATAGGTTTTCTACAAGAGTGGGAAGTTCACGGTAAGCCAATTTGCCTAATGAGCAATAGTAACACCGTCAGTATCTAACAAGCGTTTCATGGCAATAAGCGACGCGGCTTCATCGGGATTGATGCCTTGCAGGGACAATAAAAACGCCTGAAAAGAAATGGACTTATAAGAAAAGTTACAGGTATCGAGTGTGTGCCGGGAGTTTTTAGTAAAGATAAAATTTTAACTAACTGCTAGCGTATACGCTTTACTTGGCTAGTCAGCCACCAGCATGGCTCGCCATTATCGAGATATTCAAAGAACAACATCACGCACTTAGGATGCGCTTTGACGATGATAAAATACGCTTTATTTGTATTCCGTCGCGAATATGAACATTACATAAACGTTCTGATCCATTACATTATGATTTGAGCCAGTTGACCTAATATCGCCTAATACTCCCTTAGATTAATAACAACATAAGATAACCCAAATTAGTAATTTACTCACCAATAAACGAGCATAACCCTGAAATTACCACACCGCGAAGAGTAAACTCGATAACATAAAATCTCATCCGTTATTACAGGTTTTAGTTTGGTAATTAAAACTGCCACCAGCGTCTAAACCTTATCGACTTGCACATAGTTGAACACATTAATGGCAATTATATACACCAACGTCCAGAAAACTAATCCAACAAGCACAACTTTATAGCCATCTGGATCTATGTTTTTAGAAAATGGTCGACATATTAAGTAACCGGTACCTTTGAGTAAAAATTCCAACAAGACTTCGCTGACAATGCGAAACAACAATCGCAAAATACCTGTGAATACATCAGCTACTATTTCAAATACCATATTTTAAACTACTGATACGTTTTGCCGTTATGTTTCAACCAACCACCGATATGCCGACCTTTTGGATCGTGATGTGTCCAATGAATGACTCCACCTTTATTATTCCATTCGTATTCACCAAAAAATTCTACCGTATCCCCTTTAGCAAGAGTGTCTATTCTAGGCGCAAGGTCAATATTATGAGCCACCAACACAGTTTGCCCCGATGGCAAGCGTAAAATAAACCGCTGGTGCCGAGAGCCGTCATTATCATCAGCTAACACTTTGATCACAATACCAGAACCTTGAACTTGAATGTCACTTTGCTGTGTTTCGAATGCTCGGCTAAGCGCTCGCTCATATTTAGTTTGATCGAGATTTGACGCTGGGGCAGTTACTGTCGAATCTAACTTTGTTATATCAACAGATTGAGACGACAGGTAAATACCTGCAACCAATAACATACCAACAACGATTTTTTTCATCTGTACCACCTCCGTGAGCTTAACACTAGCCACTTATGTCGCTCTTTAAGCCATGTACCGCTAAAGCATTGTGTTTACATTACCAGCAAACTGCAAATATAGAATCAAGCATAGTTAACTTTTACACGTAAAAAAGCCGTTGCTAACATGTATAGTCAGCAACGGCTTTTCAATTTAGCGTTGGCGCTTGTTAGCGTCTATGGGCGATTAACTGCCCCACACTTTTTGTGCTGGTAAAGCGCTTTCAATCAGCTCATCAATCACTGGTGCTAGCGCATTGGGGTCCCACTGAGCGTCTTGGCTTACGCCCTTGGTGGTGCGCCAACCATCAGCGATACAAATGCGACCGCCTTCTGACTCAAACACTTTACCGGTTACGTGGCTTGCTTTGTCACTGGCAAGATAGGCTAATAGTACCGACACGTTCTCTGGTGCCCAGTAATCAAAGCTGTCGTCTTCTGGTTTCGCCATTTGCTGTGCCATTGACTCAACCGCCATGGTCATACCGGTACGCGCCGCTGGTGCAACCGCATTAGCCGTTACACCGTAACGAGCAAGCTCAGCTGCTTGGTTTAAAGTAAGCGCAGCGATGCCTGCTTTAGCCGCCGCGTAGTTTGACTGACCAATCGAGCCTTGCAAACCGGCGCCTGAGGTGGTGTTGATGATACGCGCATCAACTTTCTCGCCAGCTTTGGCTTTATCGCGCCAGTACTGTACCGCGTGTGAGGTAATGCAAAAATGCCCTTTTAAATGCACCTGCATAATTGCATCCCAGTCGGCTTCGGTCATTGACGCAAACATTTTGTCGCGGTTAATACCGGCGTTATTCAATACGATATCAATGCCACCAAACTCACTGATTGCTTGCTCAACAATACCTTTACTTGCTGCGTAATCGGTAATGTCTGTAGTGTTAACTACCGCTTTACCACCTTTGGCAGTGATTTCTTCGACCACTGCTAACGCCGCGTTTAAATTGACGTCATTTACCACAACCGCACAACCGTGCTCAGCAAATACTTTTGCGTGCGCTGCGCCTAAACCGCCGCCTGCGCCGGTGATAATTGCCACTCTTCCTGTTAATAACGACATAACAACTCCTATCCTATTAACCTAATCGTTCAATGATGGTGACATTGGCTTGACCGCCACCTTCACACATTGTTTGTAAGCCAAATCGGCCATTGGTGTCTTCTAATTGATGCAACATGCGCGTCATTAAACGCACACCACTCGCACCTAATGGGTGACCAAGCGCAATGGCACCACCGGTTGGGTTAACCAACGCCGGATCCATATCAAGCTCTTGCTGCCATGCCATAACAACCGAGGCAAACGCTTCATTAACTTCCGCAACCGCTAAGTCTTGAATGGTCATTTGTGCTTTTTTCAAGGCATGACGGGTTGCTGGGATTGGCGCACGCAAGTGCCAAATTGGATCATCACCCAACACACTCATGTGATGAATGCGCGCACGTGGCGTTAAGTTATATCGCTTTAACGCCGCTTCTGATACCACTAACATGGCTGCTGAGGCATCACATACTTGGCTAGATACCGCCGCGGTAATGCTTGGGTACTTAGCAAATACAGGCTCTAGTTCGGCCATTTTTGTGTAGTTTGGTTGACGCGGGGTTTCATCAATCGCCAACTTCTCATGAGCAATGATCTCACGCTCAAACTTACCATCAGCAATGGCTTGAATGGCACGGTCATGACTGCGACCAGCAAAACGTTCCATATCTGCACGGCTAAAGCCCCAATGATCGGCAATGCGTTGCGCTGCATAAAACTGATCAACCGGCTGGTTCGGATAGCGTTTTTGCCAGCCTTCACTTTGCGCAAATGGCGTGGTAAAGCCAAGCGGTTGACCCGCTAACATCGCCGATGAAATTGGGATTTGCGTCATGGTTTGTACACCACCCACCGCAATAACGTCTTGAGTACCGCTCATCACCGCTTGCGCTGCAAAATGCAACGCCTGCTGTGACGAACCACACTGACGATCAACGGTGGTACCCGGTACGTTATCTGGAAGGCCTGCGCCTAACCAGCTGGTACGGGCGATATCGCCAGCTTGTGAGCCGATGGTATCAACACAACCGAAAATCACATCATCGTACTCATCGGCAGGAATGTTATTACGCTCTACCAAGGCTTTTAGAATGTAGCCACCTAAATCAATGGCATGAACATCGGCTAAGCTGCCTTTACGCTTACCCGTAGGGCTTCGAACCGCATCAACAATATATGCTTGAGCCATGATTACACCTCACCAAATGTTGCTGTTGGGCCAAGTTCTACGGTATCTGCCATTAAATGCTCGAAAACTACACCTTGATGATAACCGTCTGTACCCCAGCTTGCTTGCAAGGCATAACAGCGCTTCATAAACATTTGTAAGTCCACTTCCCAGGTGTAACCCATGGCGCCATGTGCTTGAATGCCGTGTTTTGCTGCCAGCATAGCCGCAGGGCGACATAACAACACCGCTTGTGATGCATGTACTGCGGCTAGTTCATGATTGTTTTCCATACTGTACGCCGCGCGGTATAACGCCGGTTTGGCAATTTCAATTTTGCTCGCGACATCCGCTAGCTTATGCTTTAACGCTTGGAAGCTACCAATAAGCTTACCAAACTGCTTGCGTTGATTGACATAATCAATACTTAAATCCAGCATGCGTTGCGCCAAACCTAGCATTTGTCCCGCATTAGCTAAGGTACCTTGTACCACAGCTTTTTGGGCTAATGCTTGGGCGTCTTCTTTAGCTAACAATAACGGCGCTTCGGCGTTTTTAACAGTTAACTGATATAAACGACGTGAGCTATCGATGCTTGGGTTTAGGGTTAGTTCCACCTCATCGGCCGTTAAGGCGTATAAGCCATCATCGCCAAAGTGCAGAATAAGATCGGCGTTTTTGGCATCAGCAACTAAGGTATTAGCTGGATGCGATACAGCAACGCGCAATTCACCACAGGCGATTTGCTCTAACCACTGTGCTTTACGTGGCTCGCGATCAGGTAGCGCTGAAATAATACCCGTCGCAATATACGCGGTACCCATCATCGAATCTGGGATGGCGTAATAGCCCATTTCTTGGCTCATTAACGACCATACTAAGTCGCCCATGCCTAAGCCACCAAACTCTTCAGCAATCGATAATGCTGTTAAGCCTTGCTCTGCCATTGCCTGACGCAATTGCGGTGAGCGACCGCTGTCTTGTTGCCAAATTTCTCTAAGAACTTCGGGTGCCGCTTCGGTCATTAAGAAACGACTGATGGCCTCACGTAATGCCAATTCATCTTCTGTAAAAGTGAAATCCATGAGTGCCTCCTTATCGTGGTAAATTTAATAAGCGTTCAGCGATGATATTGCGCTGAATTTCGTTGGTGCCCGCGTAAATTGGGCCCGCTTGTGCAAATAAAAAGCCTTCTAACCAGTCGTGATCGCTGTACGCACTTGGTGCGGTTTGTAGCAATTCGGCCTGACCAGCTAGGATTTTCATTGCGGTTTCGTGAATAAGTAAATCAAGTTCAGACCAAATCACTTTGTTGATACTTGATTCGGCACCAATTTTTTCACCACGTTGTAAACGACCGACGGTATTGTAGGCTGACAATGAATAGGTTTGTGCCAAGTTCCAGCACTCGATTACCGCAGCGCGAATGCTTGGATCTAAATCCGCTTGTTGCTGGTACTGCTTGTAAAGCTGCACCAACTTCTTCGCGGGTTGCTGGAAACGCGCAGGTGAGCGTAATAATAAACCACGTTCAAAACCAGCGGTTGCCATCGCCACGCGCCAGCCTTGGCCTTCATCACCAATGCGGTTTTCAACCGGTACACGCACTTCATCGAAAAAGATTTCCGCAAAGGCGTCTTTACCGTTTAAGGCTTTGATCGGACGAATGGTCACACCTGGTGCATCGAGTGGCACCATGATGTACGACAAACCATGGTGACGACTTGATTCTGGATCAGAGCGGAATAAACCAAAGGTCCAGTCAGCAAAGGTCGCTCGTGTTGACCACGTCTTTTGACCGCTGATCACATACTCCTCACCATCACGAACAGCTTTAGAACGAATTGCTGCCATATCAGAGCCAGCATTTGGCTCCGACCAACCTTGCGCCCACATCTCTTCAGATGCGGCCATTTTCGGTAAGAAACGCTGTTTTTGTGCTTCGGTACCAAATTCCATTAAGGTTGGGCCAAGCAATAGCTGGCCATTTTGGTTGACACGCATCGGTGCATCCGCTGCGTAATACTCTTCTTCAAAAATAAGCCATTCAATTAAGTCACAACCTCGACCACCTAAGTGCTCCGGCCATGTCACCATTGAGTAACGGGCATCAAATAACACTTTTTCCCAAGCGCGGTGTTGCTCAAAACCTTCTTTGGTATCGTAGCTAGCCAGCTTTTGCTTTGGCTTATTCTCCGCTAACCAAGCTCGTACTTCTTGGCGAAACTGTTGCTGTTGTTCGGTAAATTGCAGTTCCATAACGCCCCCTTAGAATTTGGTATCACGTTTTTCAACAAACGCGCGACGTGTTTCTGCAGAATCTGGCTTGGTGTACGCTTCTAACGTAAAACCTTGCTCCCAGCGGTATTTCTTCTCAAGATCGCCATCTTCAATGCCGTTTAACGCTTCTTTAGCGATACGGATCATAGCTGGACTCTTAACCGCAATTTTCGCGGCAATCTCTCTTGCCGTTTCAGCAAGTTGATCTTTTTCAACCACTTGCTCAATAAAGCCGTATTGTGCTGCGTCTTCTGCGCTTACCGCTTCACCGGTAAAAAACATGTAACGTACTTTTTGTACTGGGAATAGACGCTGTAAATGCGCACCACCACCCATGGCGCCGCGATCTACTTCTGGTAGGGCGAAGCTGGCACACTTTGATGCAACAACGATATCTGCCGCACCGGTCATACCGATACCACCACCTAATACATAACCATGCACGGCAACAATAACCGGCACGGGACTTAGGTGAATCGCTTTGAACGTCGCGTAGTTGCCCGCATTAACGGCAACAATGCGCTCTGGGTATTCATCAAGCTCTTTAATGTCAACACCGGCACAGAAGCCACGACCTTCAGAGCGGACGATAATCACACGTACGTCTTGGTTGCTACCTAATTCATTGATGGTGTCGGCTAGTCCATACCACTCTTCGCTATTTAACGCGTTAACCGGTGGCTTGTTGATCACAACTTCTGCGATGTGATCATTTAATTGTGTTGTAAATGCATTCATCTTTACATCGACTCCTCTTGCAACACATCGCCCGTTGCATCCATATTCCAAGCAACGTTAGGCGAAAATAATTTGTTTAAACACGCTTCAGCGTCATTAACGATTTGCTTTATCAGCTGCTCAACGCTGATCACTTCATCGATGGTGGCGGCAACTTGACCACTTGGCAAAATGCCTTGCTGTGGTAAGCCTTTAACCATGGATTTTTCCAACAATACCGGCTGATTAGCGGCCATAACCACGGCCGATATCGCTTGTGGATCGTCTTTAATGCCTTGCCACAACATATTGAACATGTGACTAACTTTCATATTGGTTGCGCTTTTCCACTGCCAAGCACTGCTTAGAGCTGACAACAAGCGGCGCAGGCCACTGTATGATTCAAACTTGCGAATAAAGTCATTGCGGATCATGCGATGACGCATACCATCAAGAGCCTTAGTAACTTTGATTTCGGCGGGGTTAGTCACCTTGACGTATTGCTCTAAGGTCACTTTTGGTGTTGGCGACTCTTTGGTCATCATAAAGCGCGTACCCATGGCAATACCGGCGGCGCCAGCGGCCAGCGCTGAGGCTAAACCACGACCTGTAGAGTAACCGCCAGCAGCAATTACTGGCACATCAACAGCATCCAACACTTGGTTTAATAAAATAGCGGTTGGGATCTCACCGGTGTGGCCGCCACCTTCACTGCCTTGAATGGTGATCATGTCAGCGCCAAGCTCTACCGCTTTAACGGCGTGTTTTAACGCGCCAACGGTTGGGATACACAACACCCCTGCCGCTTTTAAACGAGCAATGGTTTGTTTGTCTGGACCGCGACCGTAACTTACCGCTTTAAGCTTGTATTTGATGGCAAGTTCAACACATTGCATGGCATTGGGTTGGAACATATGAAAATTCAAACCAAAGTTACTGCTACCTGTGCGCGCAATAATGTCGGTGATTTGCCCTTCTAGCTCTTCTTCGACGATGGTGGCACCGGCTAAAAAGCCAAAGCCACCGGCTAATGTGGTTGCCGTCACAAGGTTGGCATCAGATACCCACCCCATCGCGGTTTGGATAATTGGATATTGACAACCTAAACGCTTGGTTAGCTCAGTGTTTAATGCAGGATATTCAGCCATGATCAGTCCTGCTCCTTTGCTTGCGCTTTATTAGCCTGTGCTTTATTTGCCTGAGCTTTATTAGATTGGGCCATAGCCTTACCATCAAAACCGGCTAATTTATCGCCCGATACTAATTCGTTTTGCACGTGGGCAAAATGATGATAGCCAAATACCATATCCATGGTGCTGCGCTTACCCATATTATCTTCTGCGGTATTGATCACTTGCTTGGTTAACTGCAGGCCTAAACGTGGCATTGCCGCGATGCGCTTTGCCATCGCCATGGTTTGCTCGAATAACTCATCACGTGGTACCAATCGGTTAACCATACCAACTTCGTAAGCACGTTGCGCTGGCATGCGCTCACCTAGGAATAAAAACTCTTTGGCAATGCGCGGTGGCATTTCGTAACAATGAGCAAAATATTCCACACCTGGAATGCCCATTTTCACCACTGGATCTTGGAAGAAGGCATCGTCCGAAGCGACAATCAAATCGCATACCCACGCTAGCATCAAGCCGCCTGCAACACAGGCACCTTGCACCATCGCAATGGTCGGCTTTGGTATGTCACGCCAGCGGCGACACATACCTAAATACACTTCTTGTTCACGGGCATATAAAAATTCGCCGCCAGGCTTGTTAGTGTGATCGTACCAAAGATGCTTACGTTCAAAGCTTTGATCAACATCACGACCTGGTGTACCAATATCGTGACCCGCCGAGAAGTGCTTACCAGAGCCGGCAAGAACGATGACTTTGATGTTGTCATCATTCACAGCTTTAGCAAAGGCATCGTCCATGGCGTAGGTCATTTTTGAGTTTTGCACGTTGTGATAACGAGGGCGGTTCATAGTAATAACCGCGATCTCATCATACGTGTCATAGCCAACGATAACGTCGTTATCTTGTTGATTTTCCATAACCTGCTCCATGATTAACGACGGATACCCGGTGGGTTATCTTTTAACTGCATGGCGCGTAAGTTGTGTGGATCCATAGCACGGATAATTTCAAGCTGCTCTGCCGTTGGTGCTTTGGTCTCGCCAAGGTTGTCGATTTTATGCAGTGGGAATGAGGTGTTGTCTTGTACCTCTTCAAACGTCACACCAGGGTGTAAGCTGATAACGCGCAACTGATGATTCGGACCTTGCCAATCCATGACACATAAGTCAGTGATCACCAAGCGAATATCGATATCACTTAGCTCATAACCTTTTGGCAAACGCTCTGGGTTATAACCAATAGAGCACACCACGTCACATTCACCGTCTAAGAACACTTTTTTGTTATGTGATGGTACAAAGAACGAGTTTGCATGTGAGATTGAATTGCCCGGTAAACCGCGCACACCTAGCATTTGCACTTTCGGGGCATTGTAATCTTTACCAATCGCCGAAATATTACATTGACCAAAGCGGTCAATTTGCGTTGGACCAATCATCGCATGACGCTGACCACTCCACACGTTATCGAAGATACGCGCAAAGCCAATCCATGACTCATTTGCTTGTACGAATTCTGCAGGACGCTTACCAAGTGGGTTGGCTTTCTCTAGCATGTAAGCTTCTGAGTCGGTCATCATCAAATCTTGGTTAAAGGTTGCTTTTGCTAAGCTTGCCGCCAAACGTGGGATCACGCCAATGCCAGTAGCCAGTTTTTCACCGTCGTGGCGAAACGCTTCAGCAGCAGCACAAATCATTAATTCAGCAAGTGAAAATTCTTGAATATCGGTTGTCATAATTACCTCTTATTAATACACCGGCTGTGGTAATGATTGAATGTGCTCTAGACCACCAACAATTGCTTGGTATTCGTCTTCAGAGCGATTTAACACGTATTGCTCTGCATATGCTTGGAAACCACCCTCTTTGGCAGTTTTTGCATACGCTTTAAAATGATCAACGTCAAAGCCGTATTCTGGTTGACAAGAACTTGGGTGTGCACCACCTGGGATATGAATCACACCGGTTGTGCAGTTACGCTCCCACAGAACTTTATTTGCTTGTGCTGGATCGTAGAAGTATTCGCTATCAACCACTTCTTCACAGCTCACGAATGCTTTATCAGCAGCACGAACAAACCATTCGTCCATAAAGCAGTCTTGGGCGTTAATTTGACATACACCGCGGGCATCGGCTTTATTTACATGTACCAATGCCATGTCCAATTTGATCGCAGGCATCGCCACCCAATCTTTGTTGTCGTATGGGCTTGAAATCACTTCGATATCGTTGTGACGAATAACGTCGGTACCTAAGCCAACCGCGGTTGGAATAAACGGACAACCCCATGCAGCTGCGCGCAGACCATGCAATAGCATGCCTTCGTCAACTTCCATTACCTCAAGGCTACCGGCTTGGCGCGCCTGACGAAAATAAGGCTCTAACGGCATGAAATCTAATGATACAAAAGCAAAAATAAGCTTTTTCACTTTACCTGCAGCACATAGCATGCCGACATCGGCACCACCGTATGAGACAACCGTTAGGTCTTTTACATCTGAGTTTAAAATGGCGCGAATTAACGCCATCGGCTTACGTCTTGGACCCCAGCCGCCAATACCGATGGTCATACCATCTTTTAAATTGGCTACCACATCTGCGGGGTTCATTAATTTGTTCATTATTCTTGCTCTCCTTGTTGGCCAACGCTGAAGTCGTGTCCCCACAAGCTGACGCGAGTAAATTCAAATACAGAATGTTCATCCCAATCAACTTGCAAACCCCCGTAGCCGTATTCCATATCAAAGCCCGATGGGGTTTTCATGTAGAACGATACCATTTTGTCGTTAAGGTGCTGGCCAAGTGTTGCCGACAACGCGACACCGTGCTCTTGGAAGCGGTCATACGCACGACCGACTTCGGTCATGTTTTCTACTTCTACCATGGTGTGTACACAACCTGACTCAACAGGGAATGCACAAATCGCTAAGCTATGGTGACGCGGGTTTGCACAGTGCATAAAGTAAATTGGCAGCGGATCCATATCCGGTGCTGGTTTGAAATTGAAAATGTCACTGGTTTCAAAACCTAGCACGTCTTGTAAGAATGCGAGTGTTACATCAAACTCTGGCGCAGGTAATACCGTGTGACCTAAGCCCATCTCACCGGTGACGAACTTATTGACGCCTTGTGGTGATACAAACGGTAAACAATCAGAGCGATGGCCCCAGTAAAGTTCATGGGTGTTGCCTGATGGATCTTGTAAAATCGCAAGCGCTTGCACACCACGCTGATCGCACAGAGCGGCACTACCCATTTCCCAAGCAACGCCTTTTTCATTTAATTCTTTGGTCGCTTGGTCAAAATCAGCTTTCGATGCTAATTCCCAACCTGATGATAGGTAGCAGTCGCGCTCGCCTTCTAAAATCAAAAAGCGAAACGGACGCTCATCCATTTTCACGTATAAACCGCCGTCAGGCGCCGTTGAAGTCATCATGCCAAGTACGTTTTGGGCATAATCTTGCCATTTTTTTAAATCGGTTGTTTGCGCTACAAAATAGCCTAACGCTTGAATGTCCATAAGATTCTCCGGTTTTCTAGTTGTTAGCCATTATTGATAAACCCCGCTATCGACTCATCGTCCGTAAAGACTAAAGCTGACAGCGAGAAAAAAACTGCCCCGCGAACACCACCACTATCCGTTACGAATAGGGTATTTTTAATAACCTTCATACAAACGGTGAAGCAGAAAAAACAGTCAGTTAATAAAGAACTTAACGTTCTGTCGGTATTAAAAGGTAAATTAACTAAAGGTTGCTGATATCAACACAGCAGGTGTTGCTAACGCGTTATATACAGATACGTTGAGCAGTTGGGAGCGCAATGAACACGGACAAAAAAGCGGGCATGCTACAAACGACATGCCCGCTTCATTCATGCTAACCAAGAATCGATTTAACCGAATCTCTAAGTACTCACGTGTTAGAAGTCAAATCGTACATCGATACCATATGATGCAGGCGCACCATACGTTTGCGCGTCAAAAAATGACATATTCGCACCATGAACAATATACTCTTCATCGGTAATGTTACGACCCCAAGCCGCGATATTTAGACTTGAGCGATCACCCACATCGATGTTAGCTAGGCTGATGCGTGCATTAAGTAGCTCGTACGCATCGGCAATCAGGGTTGGATCAGAAACCGAGAACTGATATTCATCAACTAACACGTAATCGGCGTGAAACAGAACATCGCCCCAATCAAGCTCAGCTACTGTCCAGTCCATCGCTAGCGTCCCGGAGTATGTGGTTTGGTCAGTGTATTCTGGATCGGTATACTCAGTGTCCTGATAACCTAAGCTAACCGTGAATGATAAGTCAGGCGTTGCCAAGAATTGGGCATCCACTTCGACACCTTTAGTTTCGGACTCTCCGGTATTACGTGATACACGAATAGTGCCATCAAGCTCGGTTTTTTGCAGGTTGGTGTTGTCATTGAAGAACAACGCGGTGTTAACCATCAGACGATCATCAAGCGTAATCGACTTCATACCTATTTCATAAGCGGTGGTATCTTCTGGATCCGATGGCGTTAATGTTCCTTCAAAGTTTGCTTGGCCGGTTGATAAAAAGGCAAAACGATCGATTGAGCCCGGGTTATAAACACCCGACGCGTAACCTTGCTGAATACTTGCGTACAGCGTGAGATCATCATCATAGACATAATTGGCCAAGATTGAGCCAACGGTTTTTGACCAACCTTTTTCAGAGGTAATATCGTTTGCTAACATCACATCCGGTGCTGACAAATTGGTCAGTGTTCTATCGTCTTGGGTATAGCGTATACCGGCGATGATATTTAACTGATCAGTCAGTGCGTAATCGAAGTTGGCAAATACCGCTTCCGATTCCGCGCTAACATGATAAAAATTACCAAAGGGCAGTGGATCAGCAAATAGAATATTCGCGCCTCGGCCTGTAAATATACTGAGCGCCCACGGATTGATTTCTTCGCCTTCTTCTTCAAAGTAGTAATAACCCGCGACGTATTTCAGCTGACCATTGATAAAATCACCTATCAATTGGAATTCTTGTGATTTTTGATCTTGCTCTTTGGTGCCGCTAAAGTGAAAGCCCGGTAGGGTAATAAGATTACTATAATCGAGGCTCGGTGGCATGGTCGTAAAATCGAGCGCCGCCCCCATATAGGCACCACCATCTAAATCAACACCATCAAGAATATGCGACTTATAATCACGATAGGAGCTTATTGACTTAAACATGTGATTTTCCGCAAAATCCCACTCTATAGTTAAGTTATGACCCTCAATATCCACTTTTTCAGGACCATGATTATCGAGAGAGAATTCAGTTTGTCGGCTCGCATCATGCTCGTTAGCCGCCATCATGGCAAAAACATTGCCGGCATATAGAGTGTTGTTACCAAGATTTAGAGTTGGTACCGTTGGATCCGCAAAGTATGGGCGGACATTACTGATTTGCGTCGGAATAGACACTGCTTCACTATCGGTACTGTCGTAGCTGTAATCTACCATAAAGGTATCGCCTGTATAACGCAGCACAAAACGCATGGCATCAAGATCTTCAGAGCCTAAGTGTTTTTCTTTTGCGCCTTCAAAGGTATTGGTTGCCCAACCATCTTGTTCGCTGTGCAAATAGGTAAATTTGGCAGTAAAATCCCCAAATGCACCAGTATCAATGGATGTCTTGGATTTAAATTGATTGAACGAACCCGCCGTAAAAGTTTGACTAAATTCAAACTCATCTGAAGGCTTTTTAGTCACCAAACTCAGTGCACCACCCGTGGTGTTTTTACCCCATAAGGTACCTTGTGGACCACGCAATACTTCAACGCGCTCTAAATCGACAATATTAAAAATAGCACCAGCATTGCGTGCTAAGTAAACACCATCGAGATAAATACCCACTTTCGGATCAATTGCCAGTGATGGTTCACTAACACCCAAACCACGTATATTAATACCAACGTTAAATGAGCTGCCTATTGCCGGCGAAATTCTCACATTCGGCGCTAATGAATTGATATCACCAATATCTTCAATGCCATAATTTTCAATCGCTTCTGAGTTTAATGCGGTAATCGCGATGGGTGTTTCTTGTAAAGAACTAACACGTTTTTGCGCGGTTACTTCAATACGCTCAATGCCCTTTTTATCGGCTTCTTCTCCCTGCTCCTGCGCATAAGCTACTGATGATAATGCGCTGACAATAGCAAGAGCTATCGGTGCAATCGCAAAGCGTCCCTGTTTGTTACTTGTTGTTTTGGTCATATTAGGTGGTATCCATCTTTATAATTTTGTTTATAACGTTTGTTTTCCAGGTCTTTTGTTGTCATTTTTTGTACAGACCTAACTCGTTTGTATAGATATTAACCACACCACTCATCGTCCATTTGAACTAAGCAGGCTTTTAACAGAGATGATAATGCGTTGATTAATTGAACATAAAAAACGTTAAAGGTTTACTGATGAACGGTATTGCTGCTAGCGTCACCACAACTGAAAGCCCAATGCTAAACGCAGACAACGAATAGCAAGCACAAAAAAAGGCCACTTGCCGTAAGACAAGTGACCTTTATCACGCCTGGTTGGGAGTGGCGAGAACCGGTATATACCAATCACATTAAGTTATTGCTCACTCAGTGAGAATTTAAAGGCTTTTAGGCAAGGCTTTGATGCAGAGAATGGTTACTCCATTGTCAAAATCAGTTACGCAGCATAAAAACCTTTAAAACTCACCCGAAGGGAGTTTACCAGAGGCCCATTTACGGCCCTATATTTCACTAATATAGAATGACTATATCAATGAAACCTATGTTGTAACTGAACCTCTGCCCTAACTCTGAGTTGGGCACAAACTTAGTGTAATTGGTATTCATTAACGATAGTAAATCACTAATTCATTGATAACCGATGGGCGCTCATTATCCACTACGTGAATATGCACCTCTAAAATAAGTTGAACACCTTTAGGGCTAACGCTGACATCTTTGACTTTTGCGCGGGCGTGCACCACAGAATCAACGGGTACCGGAGCTGGGAAACGCAGCTTGTTCGAGCCATAGTTAACCATGGTATTAAAACCTGTCACTTCGTAACCTAATGGAATTTGCAGTTTTGATTGCAATACCTGCACAAGTGACCCATGAGCAATGGTGGTACCATACGGACTTTCGGTTTTAGAACGCTCAGGGTCGGTGTGGATCCAGTAGTCATCACCCGACAAAGCCGCAAACTCATTGATGATATCTTGGGTAATGGTCAGTTCATTACTCCAGTCGGTGAACGGTTCGTCGGCGAGTGCCATAAGCGCTGCTTGGTTGGCAAGTGGGACAATCACTTGGCCTTTATCATTGCGCGTTAAACTCTCTAGTGGGTTAGCATAGGCCTTGTTACCATAATCAGAATCAACTGATGTAAAACGTACTAAGGTATCGCCTGCTTTTGATACATGATCAAATACTGGCTTTAATGTCATGCCGATTTTTACATCTTGTTCGTTAACACCAACAATGGTGCTGTTCATGCGAATGCCTTCCTCGAACTCAACCACAGCTAATATCTGTAGCCCTTCATCAGCAAATTCAGGTAACGTCGGAATACGGGCAATGGTGAAGCTATAAAGTGTTGCTTTACCTTTGACTTCTTGCCACTGTAAAGAATGCGAAAAACAGTGCTGACAATGTTTACGTGCGTAAAATGTCCAGCCACCACAATCATCACATTTAAGTGCTGTTAATTTGTGTTCAGCTAAGTTTTTCCAAAATGGCTTAGAAATATGGGTAGAAATTGGTAATGGTTTTGCGCTCATGATTATGCTCCCTGTAACACTAAGGCACCTTGTTCACTCATAACACCGCCGGTACCGCTAACAAACACATTGTCACAAGTACCCAGTTGGCGATCGCCCGCTCGTCCAGTAATTTGGTGGAAAGCTTCGATAATTTGCGACATACCACCGGCTGCACCAGACTGACCAAAGCTCAGTTGACCACCATGGGTATTTAATGGGAAATTACCTTTGAAGGTTAAATCGTTCTCCATCAAGAACTTCATACCCTCGCCTTTTTTGATAAAGCCAGCATCTTCCAACGACAGTAAAACGGTGATGGTATAACAATCATAAATTTGTGCTGCGTGCATATCGGCCGGTGCTAAGCCTGACATTTCAAACGCTTTTTTCGCTGCGGCAGCAACCGGAGTCACTGTCATGTCTTTCGCGTACGACGGTGATTTAAACGATAAACGCTCACCAAAACCTTTGATTACCGCTGGGCGATGGTTGGTGCGCTCAAGTAGTTCTTTGCTGGCAACAATCACCGCAGCACCACCTGCTACTGGCATCACGATTTCCAATACGTGCAGGGGGTCGGCAACCATCTTAGATTCTAGTACGTCTGAAATACTGAGAGGCTGGTTGTAAAATATCGCATTAGGATTGCTTAGAGCGTTGGTGCGCTGATCGACAGCCAATTTAGCCATCGCTTCTTGATTGTAACCATACTGGGCAGCGTAGCGCTGAGCAATCATCGCATACCCGGTATTTTGGCCCATATGGCCATACGGTAGATCGAATTCAGCCTCTGGTGCACCAAAGCGAGTACTATGGCCACCGTATTTCATTGCCTCAAATAACCATGATGGATCTTCATTTGGCGCAAACGGTGCCATGCGTGCAGGGATCACACACAGCACCGCTTGACATAAACCCATCTCAATGGCGGCCGCAGCACGCCACATCATGCCAACACCGGTACATCCACCTAAGTCAACCACTTCGGCAAAGTTTACTTCAATACCAAGGTATTCAGCGGCCATCGCCGGTACGAACACTTCCGCTTCATGAAATTGCGCGCCATTAACCACAATACCGTCTAGGTCGCTTGCTTCTAAACCCGAGTCTTGCAACGCTTGATGAGCAAGATCTGCCACCTGCTCCAGATGGAACATTTGCGGTGCCGTTTTGTACTTTTCCGGTTTATATTGAGCAGCACCAACAATGGCCGCTTTTCCTGTAAGACTCATTAAGCCTCCTCCTTGTTAAATTTTGGTACGCCCAAATTCGCTAATGCCTGCTCAGAATAAGGAACATAATCTTGGGCTTTGTCATCTTTGATGAACAATTGATCTTTACAAAGCTCTGGAGAGTAACCTTGGCGTTGTAAATCTACTTTACGTAGCTTAAATGTTGTTGTCATATCCGCCTGCTCACTCACTCGAACAAATAACGGCTCAGCGTAGTGTGGTAGGTTATTATGACAAATTTGATAAAATTCTTTACTGTTAAATGACTTGCCTGGTTGCATAACCACGTTCGCCATACCGGCGCGACCTTCATGCTCTGGCACAAGTACACCGTATACGTTGATAAATTCTGCGTCACTGTACTGTGCTAACACCGTAGCCACTTCTTGTGTTGACACGTTTTCACTCTTCCAGCGGAAAGTATCACCAACGCGGTCGACAAAGTAGAAATAACCATTTTCGTCGTACTTAAGTAAGTCACCTGAGCGCCAATACGCATCGCCTTGCTGAAATACATTGCGAATGATCTTGCTCTCGGTGTCGTCGGCATTGGTGTAACCTTCAAAGCGTCCGGCACCAACATCAGGATGATCAACAATAAAACCTAAGCCTTCACCGACTTCGCCAGGTTCACACAAAATACAAAAACCGTTTTCGTCGCGCACGTAATCATCAGCTTCAACATCAAATTTAACCAAACGGAAATTGGTTTTTTGCCAATCCGGCACGCGGCCACATGAACCGATAAAGTTATCTAAGTTAATTAAATTGGTATTTGATTCGGTTGATCCCCAACCCTCAAAAATATCCATCTCACCGTAGGCGTCAAGCCAACGTTGCCATGACTCGGCACTTAGCCCTGCCCCCATCATAGCGCGTAACTTATGCGCTGGTGCAGGAATATTGCGATTTAATAAGTAGCGACAAATCTCACCAATGTACTGGCATACGGTAATGTTGTGCTCAGCAATTTCTAGCCAGAACTTGGAGACGCTGAACTTACGACGTACCACTATTGACGCACCACTGGCCAAGGCCGTTGACGTCACTGACGTTGCCGCCGCACCATGATATAACGGCAAGCAGCAATAAAACACGTCGTCTTGCGTCGCATTGATGGTTACTTGCATAACATCACCTGAGCACAACCAGCGCAAATGGCTATAAATCGCCGCTTTCGGCAAACCGGTGGTACCCGAGGTAAAAATCAACAGCATTGGGCTTTGGGCAACAACATCTGCGCGAATCGTGCGGTCAAATGGTGTGTCTGCAATTTCTGGTAAGGTGGCAATCAATGCATCCGAAAATTGACTAGTCTGCGCGCTATCGGCAGTTTTTTCTGAATCCGTTAAACGCCAAAAATTCGTCGTTGCTAAGTCTTCGGTATCGATAAAATTTTGTAGACACTCATCACCGACAACCACAGCCTTTGCATTGGTACTTTCAATCGCGTGTTTTAATGGGATACCCGATACATGAGTATTTAAAAACGCCGTGACAGCGCCAATTTTGGTTAACGCAAACCAAGTGATAAAAAATTCAGGGCGGTTTTCTAAGGCAATCGCACAGGTATCGCCTGGGCGCACGCCTAAGCTATACAATGCGCGGGCATATTTATCCGCTTGCTTATTTATCTCAGCATAACTGTAGTTTTGCCCTTGATAAATAATAAAAGCGCGATCTGCATATTGGCTTGCTTGCGCTTCTAATCTGTCTGCTACCGAATACGATTGTTTCGGGTGGATTTTCATCGCCGCAGCACTGCGTGCATCCATTTTCGCTTGCGTTACTTGCCTATCGACAACGGTACGCTCGCTCGGCTCTTTCATCATTACATTGGTTGTCATAAAAACATCACTCGATCTGGCGTTAAACATCGTTACTTCTTAACGCTAGAGACTATGCCTGCGCTGGGCTATAGAAAAATCGTCCATTTTGACTAATAGCTCTAGAAATCTGCCGATTCAGGAGCATTGGTCTAAATGGACGATGAGCTGACATTGACCGCTCCCTAGAATCAAGAGAAAACTAGTAAAGGAAATATGACAATGACATTCGATCCCTACGAACATTTGCCTGAAGGGCACTACACCACACTTAGCAATGGCATTACAGTACACCATTTAGATGTTGGTACTGGTCCAACGGTTATTTGGTTACACGGCAGTGGCCCAGGCGCAAGTGGTCACAGTAACTTTAAAGGCAACTACCCGGCGTTTGCAGAAGCGGGTTTTCGTAATATCGTGCTTGACTTACCTGGCTTTGGTCGAACCGACAAGCCAGAAAACGTTGCCTATAACCTAGAGTTTTATGTAGAGTGTTTGAACCTATTTATCCAAGCACGTGATTTAGGTCCGGCAATTTTATTAGGTAACTCATTAGGTGGCGCGATAGCCCTTGGCCAAACATTAGCACACCCAGAAACGGTATCACGTTTAATTTTAATGGCACCAGGCGGTGTTGAAGAGCGCGAAACCTATTTTGAAATGGAAGGCATCAAACGCATGGTTGAGGTATATAACCAAGGCCCTATGACCATTGACAAGATGCGTGAAGTAATGAAACTGCAATTGTTTGATGCATCAGCGTTAACCGATGATATCCTACGTGAGCGTGTTGGCGTAGCAGTAACCCAACCAGCGAACCTATTCAGCACCATGATGGTACCAAACATGACCGAACGTTTGCATGAAATCAACGTTGATTGTCTTGGTTTTTGGGGTGTTAACGATGTATTCAACCCACCGATGGGCACTCATAAGTTTTTAGATAATATGAAAAATGCCAAATTTATCATGCTAAATAATTGCGGTCACTGGGTACAAGTAGAACACACTGACTACTTTAACCGCATGTGTATTGATTTTCTTACTCACCCTGAGTCATAAGAGGCGCAGTAATTGTTATGACAACATTCTCTCACCTTTCAAAGCCAGGCAAAATTGGCTCACTTGAACTAAAAAACCGCATGTTAATGGCACCAATGGGCTCAAACTTTGCGGAAACCGATGGTACCTGTGGCGAGCGTATTCAAGCCTTTTATGAAGAGCGCGCTAAAGGCGGTGCGGCAATGCTCACCATGGGTGTGGTATCAGTCGCTTATCCACATGGTACTGCCGAGCCTTATCAGGTTGGTATTTCCGAAGATAAGTTTATCCCTGGCCTTAAACAGCTGACTGACCGTGTACATCAACACGGCACCAAAATTGCCATCCAGTTACAACACGCGGGTAAAACAGCGGTTCGCGACCTAGCTGAAGGGCGAGATTTATGGGTACCCTCTATGCCAGCGCCACACAAGACTGATATGATGAACGACTTAACCAAGTCAGAATTATCTCGTTTCATTCGTACTGCCGGTACTTCTGCTCCTAAAATCCGTGTGATGGATAAAGACGATATCCAGCAAATGGTGCAATGGTTCGCCAATGCCGCGGAACGCGCTGTAAAAGCAGGCTTTGATGCCATTGAACTGCATGCTGCCCATACCTATATTATTGCTGGTTTCTTATCCGGGTTTACCAACAAACGCGATGACGAATACGGCGGTCCGATTGAAAACCGTGCCCGCTTATTACTTGAAGTGATAGCGGCGGTTCGTGAAAAAGTCGGTAACGACTTCCCGCTTTGGCTGCGCCTTGATGCACAAGAGCTGCATATGCCAGGCGGTATCACCATAGACGATTGTCGCACGGTGGCGAAAATGGCTGAACAAGCGGGTGTGAATGCGGTGAGTGTGTCAGCTTACGCTAACCCAACTAAAGGTGAAGCGTTTACCGAAGCACCATTAGTACACAAACCTGGACAATTTATCGATTGGGCGAAAGCGGTAAAATCGGATGTCAATATACCGGTTATTACTGTCGGTCGATTAGAGCCGGATGCCGCCGATAAAGCGATCAATGATGGTGTGTGCGATTTTGTTGCCTTTGCCCGCAAATTATTAGCCGATCCCGAACTTCCGAACAAAGTACTAGAGGGTCGTCCACAAGACATTCGCCCATGTATATACTGTTACGCCTGTGTAAGCCAAATTTTTGTTAACGAGCGCGTTAAGTGTGCTGTTAACCCATTTACTGGCCAAGAAGCAGAGCTTGCACTGACAGCAGCAGAGCAAAGCAAACACGTTGTTGTCGTCGGTGGTGGCCCTGCGGGTATGGAAGCGGCGCGTGTTGCGGCATTACGCGGTCATCGCGTCACCTTATGTGAAAAAAGCAGCTACCTTGGCGGTACGCTATTTTTTGCAACCCTTGCTTACGGTGAGAACGGCGCCCTACTCGACTACCTGGTTAACGCCGTAAAAAATAATGACAACATTGATATTCGCCTTAACACCCAAGTTGATAGCGCTTTGCTAGAAGAGCTAAATGCCGACGAAGTCATTATGGCTATTGGTGCCAATCGCAACGCGCCAGACATTGACGGCGCCGATCAAAACCACGTTTGGTCAGGTGATGAATTGCGCTTACTTATGACCGGTGAAGGCGAAGAAATCGCGCAGCGCAAATTAAGCTTTAAACAACGCATGATGATGAAGTCTGGCTCGTTAATTGGTATCACCAAAAGTACCGATGCACTGCAAAGCTTGTCTAAGCTTTGGATGCCACTCAACAAAGATGTGGTGATCATTGGCGCTGGTCTTGTTGGCCTTGAATTGGCGGAGTTTTTAGTTGAACGCGGTCGTAACGTCACCGTTCTTGCCGAAGATGAGATTGGCGCTGAGATTTCCATCGTCCGTCGTTGGCGGGTACTTGCGAACTTAAAACAGCACAGCGTTAACATCATCAAATCGGCAAGCGTATCACAGATTAGCAAAGACAACGTTATCTACCAAACAGCAGATGGTGAAACTAAAACCGTTGCGGCATCGTCGGTCATTATTGCTACCGGTGCACAAGACAACCAACAGGCGGCACAAACCCTAGCTGGTGATATCAAGGTGCACAATATTGGCGACTCAGCCTCTGTTGATTACATCGAAGGCGCATTAAAATCGGCAACACGATTGGCTGTCACGTTATAAACCGGAAAATAAGGATGTAATGATATGAAAAAATGGCTTATTGGCACATTGGGTGTTGCCGCTACCATCATTGGTGCTGGCATCTACCATGTAGAAACCGAGTATGCAGGTATTGGCTTGCCATGGAACGACCGCGTCGATTTACCGGTATTGCCACACTATGACAATCTCAAGCAACAGCTTAGTGCCAGCGATCACGGCGAACTCTACTTTGCCTCGAAAAGTCCTTATGATTTTTCGGTGTTGCTGAATAATTTTGAGCAAGCACCTGTTACAACCGGTATGGGCACCTTGTTTTTGCCAGATAATATCGAACAGCTAGGTGCGGTGCCAGCGATGATTATCATCCACGGCAGTGGCGGTTTGAAACCTGAGCGTGAAAACGGCTACGCCAAATTATTCAACGAGCTTGGTATCGCTGCGTTTGTGCTTGATTATTACCAGCCGCGAGGGGTAACCAGCGATCACAGCTATCTGCAAAAAACCTTAACGGCATCGGAAACCGACATCGTCGTTGATGCATACGCTGCGCTTAAGCTGTTATCGACGCATCCGTACATTCAAGCAGATAAAATTGGTGTGACTGGCTACTCATACGGCGGTATGGCGACTCGCTATACTATGGATGCCCGTGTTAAAAACATTTTAGCACCAGAGCATCCTGGCTTTGCGCTACACGCCGATTTTTATGGCCCTTGCCATCAAACGTTAGGCAGCAATGAAACAACCCAAGCGCCTTACTTGGCTGTGTTTGGTGATAGTGATAACAGTGTTAACCCTGCTGCCTGTAAAATCGTGCATAAAGCATTAGCCGATGCCGGTAGCGACGTTGAAGTCCTTATGTTAGCAGGCGCCGGTCATGCTTGGGAAAACGTTATTGAACGTAAAGAATACGATTTCCCGTACATCAAAAACTGTAGCTTTAACTTTCAACCAGAGACTGGCTTACCCATGATCAACGGTAAAGTAACCAGCTACGCTGATGAAAATGCCGATCGTGGTCAACGCGCTTACGCTCGCGCCAAAGTAATGATGGACGCTCCTGAGTGTATTGGTAAAGGTTATATCGTTGGTCAAGACGACAATGCCGATCGCCAAGCCAAAACGGCGTTAACTGCCTTTGTTAGCCGCCACTTACTTAGTGAGCAAACCGTGAAAACGGCTGAGACAAATGGCAACAGTGAAGCAGATAACACCGAGGCAACTAACTAATCCTATTCTGTATTAGTACTCACCTTATACCAATTACACTAAGTTTGTGCCCAGCTCAGAGTTAGGGCAGAGGTTCAGTTACAACATAGAGTTCATTGATATAGTCATTCTATATTAATGAAAAATAGGACCGTAAATGGGCCTCTGGTAAACGCCCTACGGGTGAGTTTTAAAGGCTTTTATGCTGCGTAACTGATTTTGACAATGGAATAACCATTCTCTGCAATCAAAGCCTTGCCTAAAAGCCTTTAAACTCTCACTGAGTAGGCAATAACTTAATGTGATTGGTATTAAGCCCATGTGTGGTTCACATTTGGGCTTTTGTTTTACATGTGGCTTGGTTTGTCCATATGTCCCGAGTCGTTAGCTTTACCCTACTTATGTTCACCCCACTACTTATGTTCACCCCACTACTTATGTTCAACATGGCTCTGTACATCCACATCAGGTTCAACCCCGTGGTCGACATAAATCAGCTCGCTGACATCAAAGCCACGTTCCTTGGACATTTGCTCAAACTTATCTTTTACCGTCTGACTTACCTCAGGGCTTCTTGCTAACAGCCAAAGATAATCGAGATTTGGACCGGAGACAAACGCATAGTCATAATTAACCGGCTCAAGCTCAAACACCACGTATGAGCCATAAAATGGACCGAAAAACGATACCTTTAAGTAACCTTGATCTGTGCTATCAACAAAATACGCTTTACCTTCAGCCTGCTCCCAGATTTGTTCATCGGCGTTAAATCCGCGGTTAATGACCCTTACCCCGCCGTCACCACGTAAACTATAGTTTGCCGTCACATTGGTTAAACCATGCTCAAACGAATGATCTAAGCGGGCAATTTCATACCATGTGCCCAAGTATTTGTTGAGCTTAAAATTGTCCACCGGTTTTATTGACTTTGGCATGCCTATGCAACCAAATAAAGCACTTAACATAGCCAGGATTAAGGCAATTCGCATAACGTTCTCCTTTAACAGCGAAACCACAAGAAAACAAAAGTCGTTGTATTCTCAAAGCATAACCCTTAAATTATGTTGAGGATACTGCCTGGAGCAAAATGCTTCGTCATCCTATCAAAGATAAATCAACCTTAGAGCGTAAAAATGAAGTCTGTTGATCACTTACTAAGTATCTATAAAAGCGTACATTTAAATAAAAATAATATTATTACCCACTTTATTGGTATTCCATTAATCTTGTGGTCCGCTGCACTGGTATTTGCAACCGTGACATTTGATGTTGCTGGCGTGAGCACCAATCTAATGCAAGTGTTAGCAGTGGTTATTTTTGCCTATTACCTGGTTCTCGATATAAAACTTGGCCTAGTAGCCATTGCCTTAATTGCCCCCATTTGGCTACATGCACAAAGTGTCGTCGAGATGCAAAGCCCTTATCTTATCGCTGCGATTGTATTTGTCATTGGCTGGTTATTTCAATTTATTGGTCACTTTTATGAAAAAGCCAAACCGGCTTTTTTTGACGATTTAAAGCAGTTGCTAATTGGTCCACTGTTTTTGGTTGCTGAAGTTTGCTTTGCTCTTGGCTTGTTTAACAAGCTAGAAAAACAGGTAACAGCAAAAGCGCTAGAACTGCGCAAGAAAATGACGACCGAATAGCCGGTTAGTCGACGAACAAACACAAAAAAACGCTCGTTCATTGAACGAGCGTTTTCATAAAATTGAGACGAATAGTTAATTCGCCAGCGACACAAATTAAATCGCCCAACCGCCTGCGTAAAAGGCAACTAAAGCAACGGTGATTAACACAGTACCGATATTTAGTTTTCGCCATTCGCCCGCCATAACTCTGCCGCCTACCAAACAAACAAAGCCCAGCATGATACCCGTTACGATATTCGACGTAAGCACGATAAACACAGCACAAACCAAGCCAGCTAATGCACCGACCAAGTCATCAAAGTCTAACTTGGTTACATTACTCAACATCAATAAGCCAACATACATTAACGCTGGTGCGGTGGCGTAATTTGGTACCAAGTAACTAATAGGCGATAAAAATAGCAACAATAAAAACGCTAGGCCAACCACAACCGCGGTCAAGCCCGTTTTGCCACCCGCCGCTGTGCCAGTTGCCGACTCAATGTATACCGCAGCAGGTGAACCGCCAGTAAAGCCCGAAAAAATACTACTGACCGAATCAGCCGTTAGCGCCTTACCACCGGAAATAATATTACCTTTGTCATCAACCAAATTAGCCTGGCCCGCTACCGCTCGTATGGTACCGGTCGCATCAAAAATCGCCGTCATAACCAGTGCTAGCACGCTTGGTAAAATAATCGGGTTAAGTGCGCCCATAATATCCATTGAGCCAATCAATGACTGTTCACCAGTAAAGGTTGGCAGGGCAAATACACCTTGGAAAACCACATTAGGGTCAAATACTAAACCTAATAATGAAATGATCACGATAACCAATAAAATACTGCCCGTTACGCGTCGTTTCTCAAGACCAATAATTGCCGCTAAGCCAAATACCGACATCAGCACAGGAAACGAAGTAAAATCACCTAATTCAACTGGTAACCCAGCATGCGGGTTCTTAACAACGAGTCCTACCCCATTGGCGGCGATGAGCAATAAAAACAAACCGATACCAATGCCAGCGCCGTGAGCGATACTTGACGGTAAATTAGTCAAGATCCATTGACGTAGCCCCGTCACCGTAATAGCGGTAAAAACAACGCCCATTAAAAATACCGCGCCTAACGCCACAGGAATTGAAACGCCTTGGCCTAAAACCAAACTGAATGCGGTAAATGCCGTTAACGAGATAGCACAACCAATCGCCAATGGCAGCTTTGCCCATAAGCCCATTAACAACGAACCAAATGCAGCAACAAGACAGGTGGCAATAAACACCGCACTTTGATCAAAACCAGCCGCACCAAGCATGTTAGGAACAACGATAACGGAATACACCATAGCTAAGAAAGTCGTCGCCCCCGCCAGCAATTCTTGGCGAACAGTGCTACCCCGCGCAGAGATTAAAAAGTAATTATCAAGCCAACGATTATTAGCCGTTTGACCAGTTACTCGACTGTTATTTTGTTGGGACGTAGAAACAGATTCGGACATTATGTTTACCTTTTACGTATATATGTTAAAGCATCAGTTGCGTGAATTACGCACCGATATGTTTAACATTTAAATTATTTGAGTGGTTCACACATCCGTGGTGAACAGTAACGTAGGAATCGCTTAACAAAGCGTATTGGATAAACCTACCCATATGATTGGATCACGGAGAATATAGGGCTAAGCGTATTTTAGCAATAAAGAGACTAAGCAATGTTGCCGTTCTAAGGCAAACTGTGACGTTTTAGATACATTTGTTACAACTGTGAAGATTAACCTAGGTTAGCTCCGCTACACCTTACTTCTGTCACTAACACAAATCACAGGGGCACAAATCAAATTGTCAGATCAATCTATTTGATGACAAAGCCGTTAGATCAAAAAAGCACATCCTGCTACTGATAGTAGCTTTAGAGATGTGCCTTTTTATCTACAATCTGCTCTTACAATTAGCGCTTACATATATGCGGTTATATTGAACACATAAAGTAGGCGATTACAACACGATTTGAGCGTAACGCTGTTGATGGTACGCTCTATCGCCTAGAATGGCTTGAGCAACGCGTACGCGCTTTAACAACAGACCAATGTCTAGCTCATCAGTCACGCCAATACCACCGTGCATCTGTACTGCTTCAGATGATACCTTATCAGCCATCACTGACACTTTGTACATAGCAAGGCTCACTGCTTTGGCGAGTTTTTCAGGGCTTAGCTGCTCAGCTTTGGCTTTATCAATGCTTTCTGCGGCGTGTAAGACACAGCTACGCGCGACTTCTAATTCACTGTACAACCACGCTGCGCGGTGTTGTAGCGCTTGGAATGAGCCAATCGGTGCGGCAAATTGCACGCGGGTTTTCAAATACTCCACTGTTGTGTCAAATAGATTTTGACACGCACCAAGAATTTCTGCGGCAACACAACAACGTGCGACATCTAGGCTTTGCTGCAAATCGTCAAGACTTAGCTCTGCTGACGACAGCAACGCTGATTTGGCTACGTTAACATCAGCAAGGCTAACTTGGGCATAATTGCGGCTATCGATAAGCTCACGTGCTGATAAGTTTATGTTGGAAGTATCCGATGCTAGATAGAACAATCGATATGCGTCACTGTCTTTAGCTCTGGCCACAACCACAAAACCATCGGCGCCATTTGCGTCGATGACCATGGTCTTGGTACCCGATACGGTATAACCAGCCTCGGTTTCTTCAAACGTGGTTTGAATGTTCGCAGGGTTGTGGTGTGCACCTTCATCTAATGCAACGGCAAGTCGTAATTGACCGCTAATAATCGATGGCAACAGCTCTTTTTTGTGCTCTTGTGTCGCATGACGTTCGATTAAACCACCAGCAAGTACCACAGAGCTAAGCATAGGCAACGCACAAAGGTTGCTACCTAATTGCTCAAAAATTACCGCTAAACCTTTGGCACTAAAATCAAAGCCTTCGTACTCTTCAGCAAACGGCATTGCCGGCCAACCCATTTCAATCACTTGTTGCCATACGTTTTGGTCAAACTTGTCGGCATTAGGGTTATCACGTAATTCGCGTTGCGCAGCAATAGGGCTTAAATCTTGAATGAACTCTTTGGCAGAGTCCGCTAACATTCTTTCTTCTTCATTTAATACTAACATGATGAATTAACTCCCTATTTGCCATCTGGTAAGCCAAGCACACGTTTGGCAATCACATTAAGCTGAATTTCTGACGAACCACCGGCAATGGTCTGAGTAAAACTGTTTAACCATGCTTTGGTCATAGCTATTTGGCGCTCGCTATAGCCATCACCTTGATGACCTAGGCCGTTAAAGCCAGCAAGGTCGAGTAGCAACTCAAATTTTTGTTTTTCTTGCTCGGTATGCAACAACTTCATGATGGACAATAAACCCGGGTTATGCTGACGGGCGATCATTTCATCTTTCATGCGTTGCGAGGTTACGTGAAACGCTTCTTCTTCCATCATGCAGGCAACGGCTTCTTGAACAAGGCCACTGTCTTTGCTGGCGCCAATATCTTGCATATATTGACCGATGGCTGGTTTTAATGAGAAATGCGTCGGTAAGGTAAACTCACCAAACTTTGACATCGCCATACGCTCGTGTTGCAACAATTGCTTAGCTAACGCCCAACCTTTGTGCTCTTCACCAATTAAGTGATCAGCTGGCACTTTAACGTTATCAAAGAACACTTCACAAAACGCAGATTTTCCAGCAATTAAGTCAATAGGACGCACCGTCACACCTGGGCTGTTCATATCAAGCACGAGTAAGCTGATACCGTCGTGTTTTGAATCTGATTTGCGAGTACGGAATACACCGTACATCATGTCAGATTTATCACCGTAAGAAGTCCAGATTTTGCTGCCATTAATGACATAATGATCGCCTTGGCGTTCTGCTGTAGTGCGAATATTGGCTAAATCTGAGCCAGCATTTGGCTCACTAAAACCTTGACACCAGCGTACTTCACCGCGGGTCATTGGCGTTAAGAATTTTGCTTTTTGCTCTTCAGTGCCGTGTTCTAGCACCACCGGACCTAGCATCCAAATGCCTAGGTTAATTTGAGGTGGGCGACATCCTAAACGACGCATTTCGGTTTCAAGTACTTTAACTTGTTTGGCATCTAAACCGCCACCACCGTACTCGGTCGGCCAAGCTGGGCAAAACCAGTTTTTGTCACGCATGGCGTTAAACCATTGACGTTGCTCTTCGTTAACAAATTCGACCTGACTACCACCCCATACGAGTTCACCGTCAGGGATTGGCGTGCGCATGGCTGGTGGGCAATTTGCCTCAAGCCATGCACGGGTTTCTTGTTGAAACTGTTCAATACTCATCACTACTCCTTAACGTGTACGAGGCAGATTCATACCTAATTGCGCAATTAATTCACGCTGTATTTCATTGGTGCCACCACCAAAGGTTAGGGTCACCGACGCTCTTACTTCATATTCTAATTCGCCAAGTAAGAACGAGGCAGCTGATCCATGCTTAACCAATGAGTTACCGCCAACAATATCAATCAATCGGCGAAGAATTTCAATAGCCGATTCACTGCCATAAACTTTCGTGGTTGATGCTAAACCAACATCCATTTGCCCGCGCTCTAGATCGGCTGCAATACGGAAGTTGATTAAACGCATCGCTTCTAAACGGCTGTAACATTCAGCCAGCGCTGATTTCACCCACGGTTTATCGATGGCGCGCTGACCATTTTCATCTTCAGTTTTTGCCCATAATAAAACACGAGTGTACAAACCAACGACCTTATCAGACCAAGAGCCTAAGCCTAAACGCTCATGATTAAGTTGAGCGGTGATAAGTTTCCAGCCTTTGTTTAATTCGCCAACCAGCATATCTTGAGGCACGCGAACGTTATCGTAGTAAGTCGCTGTGGTGCTGTTTGAACAAGTTGGGATCAGCGTATGTGAGAAACCTTCGGCTTTGGTATCAACGATCATGATTGAGATACCTTTATGACGCGGCAAATCTGGATCAGTACGTGCTGCTAACCAAATGTAATCCGCTTCATTAGCACCTGACGTCCATAACTTGTTACCGTTTACGACAAAATCGTCACCGTCTAACTTGGCGTGGGTTTTTAGCGTTGCTAAGTCCGAACCAGCACCTGGCTCTGAGTAACCGATGGCAAAATGAATTTCACCTTGGGCAATACCCGGTAAAAACATTTCTTTTTGCTTTTCACTACCGTGCGCCATTAACGATGGTCCCACCGTGCTGATGGTTACAAATGGCAGTGGTGCACCAGCAATATTAGCTTCTTCAAAAAAGATCAATTGTTCAGTAGCTTGATAGCCTTGACCACCGTGCTCTTTTGGCCAGCCTACCGCTAACCAACCATCTTTACCCATTTGACGGATAACGTTGCGGAATGTATCGCCGCCTTCGCTACCGCGCAGAGCTACCTTTAATTCAGGCGTCATTAAATCGGTAAAGTAATCGCGAATTTCTCTACGTAGTTTTTTTTGTTCTGGGGTTAAATCAACAAACATTTACACGCCCTCATTGGTACTTAAAATTAGACCGCTGGTTGGCACACCTGTGCCCGCCGTCACCAGTACATTTTCTACATTCTCGACTTGGTTTGTCGCACTTCCGCGCACTTGTCGAGCACCTTCTGCAATGCCGTTCATACCGTGAATATAGGCTTCACCAATTTGCCCACCGTGGGTGTTCACTGGCAAGATACCATCGCGAGTATGTTGCCCAGAGCGGACGAAATCTTTGGCTTCGCCTGGTTGACAGAAACCAAATTCTTCAAGCTGAGGTAATACAAACGGCGTGAAATGATCGTACAACACGGCGGTTTGGATATCGTTTGGTGCCAGCTTAGACTGCTTGTACAAGGTTTTAGCAACCACGCCCATTTCTGGTAAACCAGTAATATTGTCTCGATAGAACGAGGTCATTTCTTGTTGCCCTGGGGCAATACCCTGTGCTGCACCGCGAATATACACCGGCTTTTGTTTTAAATGCTTAGCAACATCGGCGCGAGTAATAACCATAGCCACCGCACCATCAGACTCTTGGCAACAATCCAATAAGCGCAGTGGTTCACAGATCCAGCGACTTTTTTGATGCTCTTCTAGCGTGATCGGTTGTTGGTAGAAAAATGCATTTGGGTTGGTTGCCGCAAAATCGCGTGCCGCCACTGAAATGCGACCAAAGTCTTCCGTTGTTGCGCCGTATTCGTGCATATAGCGTTGGGCAAACATACCAATCCATGCTGCTGGCGTATGGAAACCGTGTGGCATATACCAACCATAATTAACATTCTGAACGATTGGCGTATCATTAAAGCCATAGTTACCGCTGCCAAAGCGGTACCAAGAACGCTCGTTCATGGCACGATAAACAACCACGGTATTGGCGGCGCCACTTATAATCGCCATTGCCGCATGCAGCAATGGTGCACACGCTGCACCACCACCATGTGGGGCTTGCGAGAAGAAGTTTACCTGCTTACAGCCCAATAGACGGGCAATTTCGTATTCTGGTACTTTATCGACCGAGTAACTGGCAAAACCATCAACGTCTTTCGGGTCAATACCCGCATCTTCAAGTGCCGCCAATGTTGCTTCTAACGCGAGACGCAATTCAGTACGACCAGAGTTCTTTGAAAATTCTGTTTGACCAATGCCGACAATGGCGGTTTTTCCTGCGATTTGATCCGTCATATTAGGCCTCCATATTTGTTGCAAAAGTAAGGCTAACTTCACTGGTGACGTGATTACCCAAACCATTGTTGCCTTTGACTAATACGTCAAGTTGCTTGTTAGCCACATCGATTGCGGTGATTTGCCCTTTAAAGACCATGGTATCGCCTGGGTAGTTCGGTGCGCCAAGTTTTACCTTAATGTCGTTAAAACGAACACTAGGGCCAGCCCAATCTTCAACAAATCGCTGTACCAGCGCCGACGTGGTTAAGATGTTCATAAATACGTGTGGCGAGCCCAATTCTTGCGCTGCATCTTTACAGTGATGGCCAGGGAAATAATCACGCGTAGCGATAGCGCCCGAGGTGATTAACGTTGTTGTAATAGGCACTTCCACACTTGGTAAATCATCACCAACCGCTAAGGCTGCTAAGTCAATATTATTCTTCCAGATCATACTTCCATCCCAATACATCATTATCGCTTAACCAATCACCCAGCTCTTCAAGGATGGCTCTGCTACCGCCAAGACTTACACTGATCTCGCGGCTCCAATATAAAAATCGATAAATTGGATAACTGATATCCACACCAAAGCCACCGTGTACATGCTGCGCTTTATGACCAACGATGTGACCAGTTTCACAAGCATGATAAGCCGTTGCTAGCGCTTCTGATGTGGTGCTTTGTTTGGCATCAATACGGTAACATAATTGCCATAAACAACTGCGCAGCGCTTCAACAGCAATATGGCAGTCTGCTAATGACATTTGTACTGCTTGGAACGAGCCGATTGGACGCTCAAATTGCACACGCTCAGATACATACTCGACAGTACGCTCTAATTGACGTTCACTGACACCTAATTGAATTGACGCTTGGCATGCGATCGCTAGCGTGTTTAACTCTAACCAAGCATCTTGATCAAGTATGGCTAACGGTTCAACCGCATCACACTGAATGTCGGCAACGGTGCCACCGTGGTTCATTTCACCATGCTCTAGTTGAATTTGCGATTGCGTTAAATCAACTAACACTAATACCGTTTCGCCATTTTTCGCCGCTGGTAACAAGGCGTAGCGTGATTTATCAACATCGGCAACAGCCACTGAAACACCCGAAGCTAAACCTCTCTCATCAACAGATAAGGCAAACCCTTGCGACTGTATGTGCTGTGCAGTTGCAACGGTGATCATATCTTCACCTGCCGCGGCTTTTTCCAATAGCGGCGCTAAGCTAGATGGCAATTTCTCACCTAGCAAGGCAATTGCCACTTGATTGCGCCATAATGGAATTTGCACTAAGTGACGACCTTGTGCTGTTAATACCACCATCAGGTCTTGCATGCCAAGACCACTACCGCCTAATTGCTCAGGCACGAATAAATTTGTCAGCCCCGTTTCTGTTGCCGCCGTCCAAGCATCATCCATAAAGGTTTTGCCGGCTTCGGTAAAGGCTAACAGTTGTTCATCAGAGCAAAAATCGGCAAACAAGCCATTGGCCATATCGCCAATGGCGACTTGTTCTTCAGTTAATTGAAAATCCATCGTTTTCCCCTTAATCTTTTGCTACGGTAAACATTGGCAGTGTTAATTCACCATCGTCATACGTTTCAAACGACACTTCTACTGCCTGGCCGATGCTTAAATGCTCTTTTTTCACACCAACTAAGCCTGCAACAATACGCGTCCCTTCTTCTAGTTCAACCAACGCAATTGGATTTGGGTGATCAAAAGGTGGGACTTCTGGGTAATGCATGACCACAAATGAATATATATGGCCCTTACCCGAGCTCTTGATATAGCTCATGTCCATGTGCTGACAGGTGCTACAAATTGGACCAGGAGGATGCTGCAGTGTTTCACAGCTTGGGCATTGCTGAATGCGCAACTCGTGCTTAGCGACACCGTCCCAGAAGAACGCGTTATCGTCGCTGATCACCGGCTTAGAGCGCTTGATCTTTGGCACCGCTTGCGCTGATTCTTGTTTCACCGGCTCTGGCTTTTTATGCGGACGGAATTTAAATACGCGGAACAACAAGGTACCGACTGGCTCATCACCTGTCGACTTTTCCGAAAAGAAGCTCAAAGTTAACGTTACAAAATAACCGGTGCCTAGCGCGGTGACTTTTTCGTCACCAACTTCGGTTAATTTGGTCGTGTAGTAAAGAGTTTCACCAACGGTAACATAGCGCTCAAAACTCAGATCTGAGTTTACCGCGACCACCGATTCAAAGCCTTGTGCTTCAAAGTGCTTTAGCGCCTCATACGGATTTTCATCTGTTGAACCCGGTGGGTAGTTATTCATGTGCAAGCCTTCCATACACCATGCTTGCAACATAGCTGGAGGGGCAACAATTGCTTTATATTCTGATTGCTCGGCGAATGCTTGGTCTGTGTATAATGGGTTAGTTACTCCCATCACTTCGCACCATTGCCTGATCATCGCAGGGTTTACAGCATCCCAGGCATAGACCTTGCCATACTGCTTTCCTACCATACTTTTAATTTCATCTAACCATGTAGTATCTGCCACGGTTTTTCTCCCATTGCGTTATGGTTGGCGTTGATAGTGTATTAGTTATCGTTAGAACCTAAAAATGCAGGTTTTTCACCACCACCATGTAAAATGATGTTAGAGCCTGAGACATAGCTCGCTTGCTCTGAACTTGCGTATAAACACGCATTCGCCACATCTTCTGGTAAGCCCATGCGCTGTAGTGGAATGGTTTGCTCCACACGCTTGATGCCCTCTTCATCACCGTAATGAAGATGCGATAATTCGGTTTTTATAAGGCCAGGGCTGATTGCAACAACACGTACTTTTGGTGCCCATTCAACCGCTAATGTTTGCACCAGCGACAACACCCCCGCTTTCGCTGCGCCGTACGCAGCTGTGCCTGGGGATGGACGTACGGCACTGATGCTACCGATAAAGACGATTGAACCGCCTGATTCTTGTTGCTGCATTAAGCGGTTTGCCGCTTGAGCAACATGAAGAGGCGAAATCAAATTTAGTTTGATAATACTTTCATGAAAACGTGGCGAAACTGTCGCGGCATCTGCAACAGGCGCACCACCAGCATTATTAACAAGCACATCAAGACGGCCATATTCTGCCTCGATGACAGCAAATAATTGCTCAATATCTTCACTAACTTTCAAATCTGCGGCAATAAAATGAGCAACGTTATCGCCCACTTGCGGTAACGCTTCAGGCTCTTTACGAGCACAAACAACGACCTTATCGCCGTTTTCTAAGTAAGCTTGACTAATACCAAGGCCGATGCCTTTAGTACCGCCCGTTACGAGGACTACACGAGCGTTGTTATCATTATTATTTTTCATTATTCAGCTCACATTCTATTAGACAGTGCTTGAGTGTAAGGTAGACAGTAAATAGATAACTCGTCTAAATGGACGATTACTAAATCACTATGACTCGACAGTGCTAAGCATTAATTCATCGACCATCGTCAGTTTTCATAATGGAATGTTGCGAAGAACGTTCGGGCTAATTAATAAGGCATTGAAAAGGTTAATAATATTAAGATGGGAATTAAATTATCGGATCGATATGAACTGCCTGTTACTTCAATTTTTTATAACAACATGATGTCAAAAAGGTTGGCTCTGGGCAATCAATAAACGAACATCTTTCAAACACCAAACTTACAGGCCGTAATGTGTCGAAAGATAATCTAATACAGCTTGATAATCATCAGGATCAAGTGGCTCCATGCCTTGTTCATCAATCATCCATTGCAAGGTTTCGTCCCAACTATCGCGACTAAGTCCTTGCTGAGCGACCAAATGCAGAGAATGACATGACGAGCAAGCACTGGCAACAAGACCCATATTATCACCGGATTTCAAAACCCCCTCACCCGCCGACAGAGGTGTTTGCTCTGCTTCAGATGTGCGCCAATTAATAGGGTTAGGATTACTCGTACCAAGCCACGCTATGATTGCCGCGCGAGTGCCCGCATCTTTAACACCTGAAAACAGCATATTGGTGCCGGGAGCATAATTCTCGGGCGCTTTTAAAAACGCATCGAGGGATCCTGCATCCCAACGGCCTTTAAGTTGTGTAAGTGATTCGCTGTAATTAAAACCTTGATAACTTGCAATATCACGCTCAGCTAAGCCCCATAATGGCGGACCAACTAACGACTTACCATCGGCGTTAAATTGATGGCACGTTTTGCAAACGAGTGCTTGTTGTTTACCTGCCTCTATCAAGGCTTTATCAACCGCTTCGGCATGGCTGTTCGTAATGCATAAAGTAGCGAACAGCACTCCTGATACAGCAATATACTTCATGTTACTTATGCCTTGACCATCAAGGCGATGCGGTGGAACGAGTTATTTAAATACCCCTTAGGGTTCCAGGCAATCGCAAATGGTTGAGATACGCCTTGATCATCGGTCGCTTTCGCCCAGACTTCATAGTAACCAGATTGCGGAAACTTAACGTTAGCATTAAAGGTTTGCCACGCACCAGTATTCTTCGGTACAGACAATTTCGCATCAATCCATGTTGCACCAAAATCGATTGATAACTCAACTTTTGTCACTCTGCGATCACCAGACCACGCGTGACCTCGTACAGCGACTTCCTTACCGGAAATTTCACTGTTTGTTTGCGGTGACGTGATCAGCGATTTCACAGGCATACGCTCAATGATTTCAAAGTCTTCTTCCGCGACTTTCTCACCCGGCGCTACGGGTCGATTGGGCACTCGATACGCCTTACCAGTCATCTTCGCACCATCGTGTACTTGGTCACGAACTTCAATCCTCGTTAACCATTTTTGCGAGCATGAACCTGGCCAGCCAGGGACCACTAATCGCAATGGTGCGCCGTTCATCGGATGCAAAGGCTCACCATTTTGGGCAAAAGCAATAAGGTTTTCTGAGCCTAGCGCTTTAGCGATCGGTAAACCTCGAGATATAGGTAATTTACCCTCTTTACCTGATAGGTGTTTATCGGCGCCATAGTGAGCGGTGTAGACTGCCTCTGATTTTACACCAGTGGCTTTCAACACATCAGCTAGTCTTACCCCAGTCCAATTAGAACAAGCTACCGCGCCATAAGTCCATTGATTACCTTTAGCTTTCGGTTCAAAGAATGCACGGCCATTACCACCACACTCAATCAATAATTGTTGCTCAACCACCTCAAAATTCTTTTTTAAATCAGCAATCGACAAAGTCATCGGTTTATCAACAAACCCATCAATGGTCAGTGTCCACGCGTCTGGATTGACGTTTGCTGGTGGAATGCCGTTATTACGGATAAAGTGCCTTTTTGTCGGCGTGACATCATCATTAAGTAAATGTGGTGGGGTTTCGGCGTTGACGGGACGATCGTTAAGTACCGTTAAACCATCTTTACCCGTTATCGTCACATCACCAAGACCTTCAGCAAACGCGGCAGGGATCATGCCTGCTGGCATATTACGATGAAATGGGATTGCCCCACCAAGTACGGCGGCCATGGTTGCTAAACCCGCGCCCTTTAAAAATCCCCGTCTATCAGGATAACTTTTTCGACCAAAAATATATTCATCAGCCAATGACGGGTTATTTTGATAATACTTATAAATGCCTTGAGCCTTAGAATTATCGTCGTCTTTCATCTAGGTTTCCTTTATTTAGCTGTTCTAATTAAGCGATTTACAAGGAGATATCTGCCAATTCATAAAGAAAGCAAGCAAGCAAGCAAGCAAGCAGATAGTAAACTACATGTTTATAAAGGTAGACAATGCAGACAGAACAGCCAACTGAGAAAGTGCGCAAACACTGAACTCAAAGTTGAAGTAACAGATACATTTACGAAAGGTACAGGATAGGAAATCGTGTGGTCGGATTCGTTATAGCTCGCTATTGTGACAGAAGCTCCGAGCCAAAAACATGCTGGGATGACGTACATGGATGTACGAATGCCGCGAGCGCAAGGAAGCGCAAGAGCGGTGACGTACATGGATGTACGAATGCCGCGAGCGCAGCGATGCACAAGAGTGACGAGGGTGCTATTTTCTAAAACAGATAAACGTCATCCCGGAATCGCGCAGCGATGTCCGGGACCTCGTTTAGTGTGCAAAGGCTTCGTTACACCCACACTTTTACGACAGGAGGTTCCAGCCTCCGCTGGAATGACGGCACCACTTTTCTAGAAACAGATTAACGTCATCCCGGAATCGCGTAGCGATGTCCGGGACCTCGTTGAGCGAGCAGAGGCTTAAAAAATATTAATATACGGAAAGCAAAAAAACCGTCACGAGGACGGGTTTTCTTAATTGGAAGCCTAGCGATAAGCCGCATGGATGTGGTGAATATCGAAAATGCATGGTACCGTCCCAGAAAGTGTGTCTCTCTTATTTTAATTTCAGTTTCAAATTACCTAGTTAAACAAGTTACTTTTCTCAAAGCGACTTATCGGGTATTGGTAAGTCGTTTTATTCATATCCAGTGCTACCTTACTTAGAATGGTTAATACAGAATCAACACTTGGCATGGAATTCCTTATTTTTAACGTTCGTTTGAATGATTTATTTAATCGTTCAATCCAGTTGGTAGTATAAATCATATTGCGGATGATCGGCTCAAAGTCCAAGTATGTGGCGTAATACTGCAAGTACGGCTTATCAATAAACATCTTAAAGTTAGAATATCTCTTACCCCACTTCTCATATAACCACCGAGCGCGGATCATAAGTTCTTCACGGTCATCTGATTGATCATCTAAATTAAAGACAAACCTCAAATCATCAGCGACTTCACCACGATGAGACTTCTTCACTTTTTTTAAGATGTTGCGTTTCATATGTAAGACGCACTTTTGAATTTTACATTGATAATGCCGTTCAATGGCCGAATCTAAGCCCGATAGGTTATCAATCACAGCAAGGTCGATTTGCTTGAGGCCACGCTCCTTTAAATCTAACAAGATGTCATCCCAATTGGCTGCTGATTCGGTCGGTGCATTGTAAATACCAATCACTTCACGAGTCATGTCGTGCTTTACCGCTAAAACGATATAGTAGGCTTCGCTAGAAACCGTTTCACGCTTTGTTTTGATAAATGTCGCATCGAGATAAATGATGGGGTAATAATCGCATAACTTCTGTTTTCTGAAGTCTTCCATTTCCTCATATAGGCTCTTAGTAATGCGCGATACGGCGCTTCGAGTGAGCTTTTGGCCATAGATAGATTCAGTTATTGATTCAATTTCTCGAGTTGTAAGCCCCTTGGCATAAAGCTCAAAACAAAGTTCGTTCAGTGTATCGCTTTGCTCTTTCATGACATTGAGGATCCAAGGCTTGAATTGATTTAATCGATCACGAGGTACCTGTAAAGATAGAGCATCACCTATACCTAAGCCTGCCACAGGTCTATAGCCATTGCCTTTGTTACCTTGAGAAGATCTTAGGTATTCCGTTCGCTCAGCTTTCATAAATGAATTAAGGGCGAGCTCTAATACCTGATTTAGACCACCTGGCTTTTGGATTAAAGAATCTAATGCTGCTTGAATTTGCTTACTATTCAGCGTTAAATTAGTCATAGTCTCTCTCCGTTTGTTGTTGATTGTTTTTTGGTCGAAACTTTCAACTAAACTAAGAGAGACTTTTTTATTTGTCTAGTGGGACACACTTTAGTGGGACGGTATGAAATGCATAGATGCGATTTTTCGATGACTACGACGTAGGTCGAGCCAATACCTTAAACGAGAAAAGCCCGTTCCTTTGAACGGGCTTTTCAGAATTGGAAGCCTGGCGATGACCTACTCTCACATGGGAACTCCCACACTACCATCGGCGCTACTTCGTTTCACTTCTGAGTTCGGCATGGGTTCAGGTGGTTCCAAAGTGCTATTGTCGCCAGACAAAAAACTTTTATACATGGATGTATTTATGTCGCGAAGCCATGGATGGCTAGGAGCGACGATTCCACGTATTTAATAATCTGGAAATCTGATATTTAACTTTTTCTTTCAATATGAATGCTTGAACTTTTTTATGTCAGACCACATACACCTGAGGAAAACCTCTTGGGTGTTGTATGGTTAAGCCTCACGGGCAATTAGTACAGGTTAGCTCAACGCCTCACAACGCTTACACACCCTGCCTATCAACGTCGTAGTCTCCGACGACCCTTTAGGGGACTCTAAGTCCCAGTGAGAACTCATCTCAAAGCCTGCTTCCCGCTTAGATGCTTTCAGCGGTTATCAGTTCCGAACATAGCTACCCGGCAATGCCACTGGCGTGACAACCGGAACACCAGAGGTTCGTCCACTCCGGTCCTCTCGTACTAGGAGCAGCCCTCTTCAATTCTCAAACGCCCACGGCAGATAGGGACCGAACTGTCTCACGACGTTCTAAACCCAGCTCGCGTACCACTTTAAATGGCGAACAGCCATACCCTTGGGACCGACTTCAGCCCCAGGATGTGATGAGCCGACATCGAGGTGCCAAACACCGCCGTCGATATGAACTCTTGGGCGGTATCAGCCTGTTATCCCCGGAGTACCTTTTATCCGTTGAGCGATGGCCCTTCCATACAGAACCACCGGATCACTATGACCTACTTTCGTACCTGCTCGACGTGTCTGTCTCGCAGTTAAGCTGGCTTATGCCATTGCACTAACCGTACGATGTCCGACCGTACTTAGCCAACCTTCGTGCTCCTCCGTTACGCTTTGGGAGGAGACCGCCCCAGTCAAACTACCCACCAGACAGTGTCCCCAGCCAAGATAATTGGCCCAGGTTAGAACATCACGCATACAAGGGTGGTATTTCAAGGATGGCTCCACAGATACTGGCGTACCTGCTTCAAAGCCTCCCACCTATCCTACACATGTAGGAGCAATGTTCACTGTCAAGCTATAGTAAAGGTTCACGGGGTCTTTCCGTCTAGCCGCGGGTATACGGCATCTTAACCGCAAATTCAATTTCACTGAGTCTCGGGTGGAGACAGTGTGGCCATGATTACGCCATTCGTGCAGGTCGGAACTTACCCGACAAGGAATTTCGCTACCTTAGGACCGTTATAGTTACGGCCGCCGTTTACCGGGGCTTCGATCATGAGCTTCGCTTGCGCTAACCCAATCAATTAACCTTCCGGCACCGGGCAGGCGTCACACCGTATACGTCATCTTTCGATTTTGCACAGTGCTGTGTTTTTAATAAACAGTTCCAGCCACCTGGTTACTTCGACCGACCGGTGCTTACTCCGCAAGGGATTCACACTAGCCGGCGTACCTTCTCCCGAAGTTACGGTACTATTTTGCCTAGTTCCTTCACCCGAGTTCTCTCAAGCGCCTTAGTATTCTCTACCTAACCACCTGTGTCGGTTTGGGGTACGGTTCCTTATAATCTGATGCTTAGAAGCTTTTCCTGGAAGTATGGCATCAACAACTTCAACTCCGTAGAGTCTCGTCTCGTATCTCAGCCTTAGGAGTCCGGATTTGCCTAAACTCCCAGCCTACATACTTTCACATGGACAACCAACGCCATGCTTGCCTAGCCTGCTCCGTCCCTCCTTCGCAATTATAAGAAGTACAGAAATATTAATCTGTTTCCCATCGACTACGCGTTTCCGCCTCGCCTTAGGGGCCGACTTACCCTGCCCTGATTAACATGGGACAGGAAACCTTGGTCTTTCGGCGTGGGGGTTTTTCACCCCCATTATCGTTACTCATGTCAGCATTCGCACTTCTGATACCTCCAGCATGCTTTACAACACACCTTCAACGGCTTACAGAACGCTCCCCTACCACTTGAACCTAAGTTCAAATCCGCAGCTTCGGTGCTATGTTTAGCCCCGTTACATCTTCCGCGCAGACCGACTCGACTAGTGAGCTATTACGCTTTCTTTAAAGGATGGCTGCTTCTAAGCCAACCTCCTAGCTGTCTGGGCCTTTCCACATCGTTTCCCACTTAACATAGACTTTGGGACCTTAGCTGGCGGTCTGGGTTGTTTCCCTTTCCACGACGGACGTTAGCACCCGCCGTGTGTCTCCCGGATATCACTCACTGGTATTCGGAGTTTGCAAAGGGTTGGTAAGTCGGGATGACCCCCTAGCCTTAACAGTGCTCTACCCCCAGTGGTGTTCGTCCGAGGCTCTACCTAAATAGATTTCGGGGAGAACCAGCTATCTCCCGGCTTGATTAGCCTTTCACTCCGACCCACAGGTCATCACCGCATTTTTCAACATACGTGTGTTCGGTCCTCCAGTTGATGTTACTCAACCTTCAACCTGCCCATGGGTAGATCGCCGGGTTTCGGGTCTACACCTTGCAACTAAACGCGCAGTTAACACTCGCTTTCGCTACGGCTCCCCTAATCGGTTAACCTTGCTACAAAATGTAAGTCGCTGACCCATTATACAAAAGGTACGCAGTCACCCGAAGGCTTCCACTGCTTGTACGTATGCGGTTTCAGGTTCTATTTCACTCCCCTCACAGGGGTTCTTTTCGCCTTTCCCTCACGGTACTGGTTCACTATCGGTCAGTTAGGAGTATTTAGCCTTGGAGGATGGTCCCCCCATATTCAAACAGAATTTCACGTGTTCCGTCCTACTCGATTTCACGGTAAGGTCATTTTCGTGTACGGGACTATCACCCTGTATCGTCAAGCTTTCCAGCTTATTCCACTAATTCACAAACCGCTTAAGGGCTAATTCCCGTTCGCTCGCCGCTACTAAGGAAATCTCGGTTGATTTCTTTTCCTCGGGGTACTTAGATGTTTCAGTTCTCCCGGTTCGCCTCGTTAAGCTATGTATTCACTTAACGATACCTGCCTTATGACAGGTGGGTTTCCCCATTCGGAAATCTGTGCTTATAACGCCTTTTATCGGCTCAACACAGCTTATCGCAGATTAACACGTCCTTCATCGCCTCTAACTGCCAAGGCATCCACCACATACGCTTAGTCACTTAACCATACAACCCCAAAAAGTTTCGAGTGCCTTGGTGACAAAACCAAGACCAAATGTATGTCTGACATGTTCACGCATTCATAAATGAATGTTCCAAACACGGATGTTTGGATGTCGAATTGTACATGGATGTACTAAATTCGACCTTGAAAGAAATTGATTTTAAAAATCAATTTTTGAAGAATTTCTTCTTCGTTTTGGTATTTCACATTTTATTGAAGAACTACGCGACATAGTCTTCTATGAAATACCGGGTTTAATATCAGCTTTCCAAATTTTTAAAGAGCATCATGTCTAAATCTATGACTTAGGCATGCGAATGTTATCATTCAATTTGTGTGAACACTCGACAAGGAATGTTTTACTTAAGGTAAGGAGGTGATCCAACCCCAGGTTCCCCTAGGGTTACCTTGTTACGACTTCACCCCAGTCATGAATCACAAAGTGGTAACCGTCCTCCCGAAGGTTAAACTAGCTACTTCTTTTGCAACCCACTCCCATGGTGTGACGGGCGGTGTGTACAAGGCCCGGGAACGTATTCACCGTGGCATTCTGATCCACGATTACTAGCGATTCCGACTTCATGGAGTCGAGTTGCAGACTCCAATCCGGACTACGACGGACTTTCTGGGATTCGCTCCACCTCGCGGTCTTGCTGCCCTCTGTATCCGCCATTGTAGCACGTGTGTAGCCCATCCCGTAAGGGCCATGATGACTTGACGTCGTCCCCACCTTCCTCCGGTTTATCACCGGCAGTCTCCTTAGAGTTCCCGCCCGAAGCGCTGGCAAATAAGGATAGGGGTTGCGCTCGTTGCGGGACTTAACCCAACATTTCACAACACGAGCTGACGACAGCCATGCAGCACCTGTCTCAGAGCTCCCGAAGGCACCAAACTATCTCTAGTAAGTTCTCTGGATGTCAAGGGATGGTAAGGTTCTTCGCGTTGCATCGAATTAAACCACATGCTCCACCGCTTGTGCGGGCCCCCGTCAATTCATTTGAGTTTTAACCTTGCGGCCGTACTCCCCAGGCGGTCAACTTAGCGCGTTAGCTACGCTACCCACAGATCAAGTCCACAGACAGCTAGTTGACATCGTTTACGGCGTGGACTACCAGGGTATCTAATCCTGTTTGCTCCCCACGCTTTCGTGCCTCAGCGTCAGTATTTGTCCAGGTGGCCGCCTTCGCCACTGATGTTCCTTCCAATCTCTACGCATTTCACCGCTACACTGGAAATTCCACCACCCTCTACAATACTCTAGACAGCCAGTTCGAAATGCAGTTCCAAGGTTGAGCCCTGGGCTTTCACATCTCGCTTAACAATCCGCCTACGCACGCTTTACGCCCAGTAATTCCGATTAACGCTCGCACCCTCCGTATTACCGCGGCTGCTGGCACGGAGTTAGCCGGTGCTTCTTCTGTAGGTAACGTCACAGATAGCCGATATTAGCGACTACCCTTTCCTCCCTACTGAAAGTGCTTTACAACCCGAAGGCCTTCTTCACACACGCGGCATGGCTGCATCAGGCTTTCGCCCATTGTGCAATATTCCCCACTGCTGCCTCCCGTAGGAGTCTGGGCCGTGTCTCAGTCCCAGTGTGGCTGATCATCCTCTCAAACCAGCTAGAGATCGTCGCCATGGTAGGCCATTACCCCACCATCTAGCTAATCTCACTTGGGCTAATCTAAAGGCGAAAGGTCCGAAGATCCCCTCCTTTGGTCCGTAGACATTATGCGGTATTAGCAGTCGTTTCCAACTGTTATCCCCCACCTAAAGGCATATTCCCAAGCATTACTCACCCGTCCGCCGCTCGACGCCTTCTAGTAAACTAGAATCGTTTCCGCTCGACTTGCATGTGTTAAGCCTGCCGCCAGCGTTCAATCTGAGCCATGATCAAACTCTTCAATTAAAAATTAAATCGTGATTCCGAAGAATCGACTCAATGAATTACGCTTGTTGGTATTGCTACCAACTTGACATATGTCGTTTTGCGTGTCACTCATCAAGTTATGTCTTAAAGACAATATGGTAAAACCATTTTCTTGTGAGTGCTCACACAAATTGCATGATAACTATTTGTTAAAGAATTGAAGTAACAATCGCATTCGTTATTACTTGAACTTCATCGGCGTTTGCCGTTGAAGTGGATGCGCATTTTACGCATCTCAGTTTCGATGTCAACACTTTTTAAAAATTAAATTTCAAAAGTTTTTGTTGACCGTTAAGGCTCATATTGAACAACTTAACTTATCAAAACACCCCGTTGGCCTTTGCCGTCGAAGTGGATGCGCATTTTAGTGATTTTTGCGCGGACGTCAACACCTTTTTTGAAAAAGATTGAAATTACCGAACAAATGTTCAAATAACGTACAAACCATACATTTAAAGCTCCCTCGCTCCCTAAATAAGCTTTTAACCAATGAAATAAAATGTCTAATTAAAGCTGATCGAAACGGCATCAGAATAAATATAACAAGGTAAAATAAGTCGCTTAACAAATTTTTAACTTATCGATACAGTAAAGATATTAGCAAAAGAACAGTAAAGCCGAAAAACAAACGCTTTACCCGAAACACGCTTGCCTAATTAAGAACATAGTTATTTGCTTAATCAATGTTATTTCATTGCACTGGAATACGAATTTTTTACGTCATTTATAGAATTTGCCGGTTCATGACTAATTGCTTTGATATTTTTGATAATCCATCGATACTGATAATTCGTGCACATCCAAAGTGTCCCTTTTACCATGAGCTATTCACATTACTCCCTATTGAATCTGCCCCTCACGTGAAGTTATCGGCTATTTTGATATTACCTCCCCTGTTGATGCTCTAGCATCAGTTACAAAACCGCATAAGTACGCACAGACAGACAATAAGACGACGTATTTCATTTTTCACTCCTCAATTTAAGAGTGTCGTTCAAAGGTAAAGAATTAAGTTACTAAACTCATGCTTGCGCAAAAAACAAACCACTTGCCATTATTTGAAGGGCTGTTTAGTATTTCTCTAGCGCTTAAATAAAAGATAAATAAAACAATAAATTAATACTCTTATAGGGATAAATAATGGACCATACGACGCGCAAGGCTGGGTCTTCTCATTACGATACTATTATCCTCGGTGGTCTTTATTTCGATGGTAACGGTTCAAAGCCACGCTTACGTGATATTGCCATTAAAGACGGTAAGATAGCCAAGGTATGTGAGCCTGGTGATCTCAACAAAGATGCTTACCACAATACAATCGATGCAACGGGGCGCTGGGTAATGCCTGGCTTTTTGGATACCCATACGCACTATGATGCAGAAATGATTGTTTCCCCATCACTTAGCGAATCCGTGAGGCATGGTGTAACTACTGTTTTAGTCGGTAGCTGCTCACTCAGCATGATTTGCAGTGACGCAGAAGATGCGTCTGACATTTTTACACGCGTAGAAACAGTGCCTCGTGAAAAAGTACTCCCCATACTAAAGCAAAGCAAAACATGGCGCACACCCAAAGAGTGGAAAGCGTTCGTAGCCAACCAGCCACTCGGCCCCAATTTGATCTCGTTTGTAGGTCACAGCGATCTTCGCACCGCGGCGATGGGACTATCGCGAGCCACGGATAAGACCGAAAAACCAACTCGGGAAGAAATGCAATGGATGCTAGATACACTGCAACAAGCCGTTGACGAAGGTTTTTTGGGATTATCGTCGATGTGTTTAACATGGGATAAAGTCGATGGTGATCGTGAGTGGTCAAAAAGTCTGCCGAGTACTTATGCTCACTGGAGCGAGATTTCCGAGCTCAACAAGATCCTGCGTAAGCATAATCGCATTCATCAAGGCGCGCCCAATGCCGCAATGCCACTACAGATTGTTCAATACTTAAAAGAGTCAATGGGGTTCTTTGTTAGGAAACCATTAAAAACCACATTGATATCACTGTTAGACTTAAAAGGTAACAAGACCGTAAAGCCATTGGCCCAATTATCTTCGAAACTGGTCAATTGGTTTAACGGCGACTTTCGTTGGCAGCTATTACCGACGCCGTTCACGATTTACGCTGATGGCATTGATGTTGTTTTTTTTGAAGAGTTCGGTGCGGGTGAAATGGCGTTGGACTTAAAAGATCACATTGAACGTAACGCACTACTGCAAGATGAAAACTACCGTCGTACTTTTAGGAAGTTTTACGGCGAAAAGTTGAGCCCGCGCGTATGGCAACGGGACTTTGGCGATGCCATTATTGTTGAATGTCCTAACCAAAGTCTTGTGGGTAAGAATTTCGCCGAAATAGCGCAAGCGAAAAATATCCATGTTGTTGACTTGTTTCTCGATCTTGTCGTCGAGTACGGCCGTAAGTTACGTTGGTATACCACGATAGGAAATCATCGCCCCGATGTGCTTGCTAACATGGTCAAAGATAAGAACATACTGATCACTTTCTCAGATGCTGGGGCACACATTCGCAATATGGCGTTCTATAACCTGCCTTTGCGATTTTTAAAGATGATTTACCAGTCGCATCAACAGGGTAAGCCAATCATGTCGATGGAAAAAGCTGTGTGGCGTTTAACCGGTGAGCAAGCCAACTGGCTAGGTATTGAAGCTGGGCGAATCACTGTCGGTGACCGCGCTGACTTGGTCATCATTAACCCAGACATGTTTGACCAAGATCTTGAGCGCATGCATTGGGCCGATATGGAAAACTTTGGTTTAAAACGACTCGTTAATCGCAATCCTGGGCTCGTCGACTATGTACTTATCAACGGTAAGATTGCGCTAGAAAAGGACACACTGAGCCCGAATCTTGGTAAAGATAAAGGGTTTGGTCAATTCCTTGCTGCTCAATAACACCTCATAAAAGCGTGAATAAAGTCATTGGGCTATGCACTCCAAAGAACGTTAGCTACTTAACATTCTCAGTAAATTCATCAAAAGCTTGAAGAGCATCAGCTGCATACATAAGCGAGGGGCCGCCGCCCATGTAGATTGCCATCGCAAGGGTTTCTTCGACTTCTTGTCGAGACGCGCCTAGCTCGACTAAGGCTTTGGCATGGAAACCTATACAACCGTCACACCGTGTTGATACACCAATAGCAAGTGCAATTAGCTCTTTTGTTTTCTTATCCAGTGCACCATCAGCTGTTGCCGATTGAGCCATGGCTGAAAAGCCTTTCATGGTATCCGCTATATTCGGGCGAAGATTTCTGAGGTTAGCAGACAAAGCTTGGGTAATATCGATATATGATTTACTCACGCGAAACTCCTTTGTATTAAATTACATAAACTAAATAAGTACTCATGGGGATATACCTGTAGACATGAATGGCCATTTCCGTTGTTAAAATATCCAAATATTTATACAAGCACATTCAATTATTAGCGTAAGCACAAACGAACAGCCAGTTTTTATGCTTCCCATTGTTTGTAGTTTTTATACTTATTTGGCTACATAAGGTGTGAATGACTCAAGTGCTATATCAGTAAAAGTGAGTTTGTCACTGCTATAAGGTTTTTCGTTTTAAATTGAGGTTCTATCAAGAGGCTTTGTTTTTCGGGCAAAAAAATAGCGCCGCATCAAGCTTGGGGATTCCTGCTAAAGTAGTCATATTATTTACGGCTTTTTCGAGAGTCAAAGTGCTCCCAGCCAGTGATCCCGATAATGTACGAGCTATACCATTGGATACATTGACATCTAACATTCCCAATTTATATTGACCATCATCCAATCCTCCTGCGACGATGCAGTCGCTGATGAGCCCCATTTTTTCGGAACCTTTCAAACGGTAAATTAAATCTAAAAATCCCTGATGTAAGTGAACTCCATCTGCGATAACCTCAACATAAGCGTTTCGGTCTAGTAATACGGCGCCGGCACAGCCCGGATCTCTATGATGAATGCCTCGCATTCCATTAAAAACATGTAGACCACCGCAAGCTCCTGCGTTTAGTGCATCACACGTTTGTAGACAATCGGCGTTAGCGTGTCCAATCATAGGTTTAATATCGTGTTCAGCAAGATATTAAATACATTCTGCAGAGCTTTCTAGTTCTGTATCTAGAGCGACAACTTTCAGTGAACCTGCAATTGCGATTCACTTATTTCTGTCTATGAAAATAAGGTCGATTCAAACGCCTTGTTACCGCCTATGATGATACGAAAGTACTCAATGTCACTGAAGCTTGCAAGTATGCATAGCTTCATTTGTGACAACTCAAGGAATTTTTTCTCGTGCGGGTAAATACATCAACAGTAAAAGTCCAGCCAAAGCGGAAAAAACAGATGCTAGGAAAATCCCCATTTTTGCGTTGTTTAAAATAGTCTCGCTAAAAGCTATATCCGCAATAAACAGCGCCATGGTAAAACCGATCCCGGCGAGTATGCCACCTCCGGCAAGCAACCTCCAACTGAGTTCCGGTGGGAGAGTTGCAATGTGTAAACGTACTGCCAACCAACAGAACAACAAAACACCGATAGGTTTACCTAGCACAAAGCCTAAAAATATTGTTACGGTAACCGAGCTAGTGATGTCGCTTAATGTGAGTGGCAAGCCAGCGTTAGCAAATGCGAAGAGAGGCATAATGATAAAACCCACCCAAGGATGTAAGGTTATCTCCAGACGTTCCACTGGAGACAGTGATTCACGCGCGGCAATCTCGGCCATCTGCAATGTTTCTCTACCTTTCGTGTCACTACTGCTTTCGCTACTCGCTGGATGCGCAATAACCTGATCCAATATCAAGTACAACCGATCGTCACTTACCCATCGGCGCGCTGGCGTCATTAAGCCGAGTATAACACCTGTGATAGTGGCATGGATCCCAGACGCATCGACTGCGAGCCAAATGAGCACACCTACCAATATGTAAAGAGAGAAGCTGCGAAAGCCAATCATTGCCATGAAGCGTGAAATCAGTACGCCAAGCGCAGCTACCGCCAGCGGCCACCAGACAATATCACTACTGTAGCCAATAGCGACAACAAGGATGGCGCCGATATCGTCAACAATCGCCAAAGATAGCATAAATATCCGTAAACTGTGAGGTATACGCGAGCCAAGAAGCGCTAGGCAACCTATAACAAACGCCGTATCAGTTGCCATTACAGTGCCCCAGCCAGAACTACCAGGTTGGCCTGATTGCAGTGCTAGATAGATTGTCGCAGGGACAATCATACCGCCGAGAGCGGCTGCTATTGATAGCGCAGCCATGCGAGGCTTGTTTAACTCACCGAGAACTAATTCTCGTTTGAGCTCCAATGCGACAAGAAAGAAAAACAACGTCATTAAACCTTCGTTGATCCACTCGCGCAACGAACGAGTAAACTCGAACGTGCCAAAAGTAAATCCCAACTGTATCTCCCAAGTATGTTCGAACGCGTCGACCCACGGTGAGTTGGAGAGAACCAGAGCAACTATAGTAAACAAGAGAAGCATTGCCCCTCCAGCCGACTCAATGTGCAAAAAACGTACAAAGAGGTTCCTGTACCGATCAATAAATTCCTTCGGAAGTCGGATGTTATTTGGATTAGCTTGCTGGTTTCTACTCATAAAAACTTCGTTCCCATTGTCAATCGATAACGCCCTGTCTTTCGTCCTAGTGGAATTAGCTTTATAAGAGTATACAGTTATTTAATGAAGCAGTTTATCTAACTAAAATTTACATCCCTTAAGACAAAGAAATAAATTCCTAAAAAGCAAGCTCAACAGAACGTAGTAACCTATTCTTAATATTGCTCTAGTGGCTTGTTTATTATGAATTTAATCGCGTCTTTGAATCGATTGATGTAAATTTCTGATGGTTTTTGAGTATCGCATATTTAAAGACTTGCTTATCAACTAATGGGAATGCCTTTGAGTCGACCAGATTTTCTTAGACACAAATACGTATTTGGATTGTTCTGCGCAACTAAATCAGCTCATAACAGCGTCAGCACAGTTGGAAAAACTGCGTTTTCATGATCTGCGTCACAACGAGTGCCATTAACACCTAAATGCGCAATCACCGCTGATAGCGCTTAAAAAACTAGGCGATTGGAAACTATCGAAATGGTAATACCCTCCGTTTAAAAAAGCTCATACTGGTAACAACGTTGACTAACAGTGCGTTGGCTATAATGAGGTGACAATCACCTAATAACCGAGACAGTTAATGGACGAGTTACCGTCGCCGATACTTTGGGGCAAACAAACAACACTATCATTAAAGTATTTTGATATTGGTGAGCACAAGTTTTCATCCGATTTCATCTATGCACTGGTTGAAATAAAACGGGCTTGCGCCGTCGTTAACTGTGAGCTAAATACTTTATCAGCAAAGCAAAACCAAGCGATAGTTAAAGCATGTGACGAGGTATTAGCCGGAAGATTTAACGAACAGTTTCCTTTACGTGTCTGGCAAACCGGCTCTGGTACGCAGACGAACATGAACGTCAACGAAGTGCTTGCCACTATAGCAAATCAGTTGTATCAAAGCGGCGACGCCGATAACGCTCATCACAATACTGAGCTGTTACATCCGAATGATCACATCAACCGTTCACAATCGTCTAACGATGTTTTTCCAACAGCCATGCACATTGTTGTTAGTCAATGGACAGAAACAAAGTTACACCCCGCAATTCGCGAATTGCAACAGCAACTGCAACTGAAACAGCAAGAATTCACCCATGAATATACTGTCGCGCGAACTCACTTAATGGATGCTATACCCATCGATGCAGGTGCCCTATTATCAGCCTTTAATAGCCAACTTGAAGCGGTAAAAGTAGCAATAACGGACAGTTTGCAATACATCAATCAGCTGGCCATTGGTGGCACTGCCGTTGGTTCAGGTGCCAATGCACCAAATGGGTTTGGCAAGATGGTCACCTGTAAGCTTGCAGAACGTTTACAGCTTCCATTTAAACAGGATGAAAATCTTTACGCAGCCGTTAGTGGCGAAGATGCCATGATCCGCTACAGCGGTGCGTTAAAACAATTGGCTGCTGTCTTACTAAAAATCGCGAATGACTTTCGCCTGCTTGGAAGTGGACCTCGATGCGGTTTGAATGAGTGGATACTACCCGCCAACGAGCCTGGCAGCTCAATAATGCCAGGGAAAGTAAATCCAACTCAATGTGAAGCTCTGAGCATGGTTTGTTTTCAAGTTTTCGGCAATGACCTTACAACGTCTCTAGCAGGCGCCAACGGTCAGTTACAACTTAACGCCTGTCGGCCGGTAATTATCCATAATGTCATGGAGAGTATCTCATTGCTAACCGATGCCATATCATCGTTCGCACACAACGCAGTTAAGGGATTAACGCTCAACAACGCACAAGTACAGCATAATATGCATAAAAACTTGTCGGTTATTACCTTGCTTACCAAACAGCTAGGCTATGACATGGCTGCGAAAATCGTTCAGAAAGCACAGCGTGATGATACACCTTTAGCGGTAGCAGCCGAGTCACTAGGCGTATGTTCAATAACAGAGTTTGAGCAGTTGATAACAACCAAGCTCAAAGAGCTAAAGTTTATTGATGATACCTAACTGATAGCCATGAATTAATACGCCACTTATCTTCCCCATAGTTACTGTGGTGTTGCAGATAAAGTTAGGTGCTAATCACGTATGACTTGCAAAACAGATAGGACATAAACCGCACCATCTACGGTAAATGGTTCGATGAAGGCCGTGATGAAATCAACAAGGTTGCAACCAACTTAAATCTGTTATAAAACTCATTATTAAGCCACCCTTAAAGCTCAAATCAAATATTTGCGCTTTTTTTACATCTACAGTTTGGTATCCTCAATTTTCAGACAAAAAAATAGCGCCGCTGATATTAACTATCAAGAGCGCTATTTCTAAGAGGGATCTTTATTAAAACGGCATTTTCATGCCGACTGAAAAAGTATTAGTGACAAGTTTGTCAACAAATCGAAGTGCTTATTTTTAATGCACTCTAGAGCAGTTAAGCTTTAAAAGCCATCCTTAAATGTTAAGTTTTTGTCCCATATTTGTCCCAATAAGCTCGCATCATTAAAGAGCTAAAAATTCTATAATTATTGGGCGGCTCGTAGGTATTAGTTAGGGTTACACAAAGGCTTAAGACATTCTGATATTGCGTCTGATGAATAGACAAGTCGCCCATCGATAATAGTAGCTTCTACATCGCCTTCACGGCTCATAATTGCAAAGCACGCTCTTTTCCCTGGCGTAATACTTCCCATTGAATCTTCTATGCCTAGAAATGTTGCAGGCTGTAAACTCGCCATATTCACCGCATCAAGCTTGGGGATTCCTGCTAAAGTAGTCATATTATTTACGGCTTTTTCGAGAGTCAAAGTGCTCCCAGCCAGTGATCCCGATAATGTACGAGCTATACCATTGGATACATTGACATCTAACATTCCCAATTTATATTGGCCATCATCCATTCCACCTGCGACAATGCAGTCGCTGATGAGCCCCATTTTTTCCGCCCTCTTTAAACGGTAAATTAAATCTAAAATGCCGTGATGTAAGTGAACTCCATCTGCGATAACCTCAACATAAGCGTTTCGATCTAGTAATACGGCGCCGGCACAGCCCGGATCTCTATGATGAATCCCTCGCATACCATTAAAAACATGTACACCACCGCAAGCTCCCGCGTTTAGTGCATCACACGTTTGTCGATAATCGGCGTTAGTGTGTCCAATCATAGGTTTAATATCGTGTTCAGCAAGATATGAAATACATTCTGCAGAGCTTTCTAGTTCTGGAGCTAGAGCGACAACTTTCAATGAACCTGCAGAAGCTCTAATTAATGCATCAATATTATCTTTATTTAATGGAAGAAAATATTTTTCATCATGGGCACCTTTATGATCTTTAGTGAAGAACAATCCCTCGTTATATCCTCCTAAGACTCTTGCTCCACTTGGTTGATTTTCATAACAGTAGGCAATATTTTCAAACGCTTTCAGTGTTTGCTCCCAAGTCGCCGTAACAGTCGTCGCTAAAAAACCAACGACGCCATGCTTCACTAGGGAATTTGAAATAGTGTTGATCGCATCAGGAGTAGCATCCATAACATCAGCTCCTTCCCTACCATGAATATGAAGATCTAACAGACCTGGCCAAATTGAAAACCCTGTCAAATCAACAACACGTATCCCTGAAGTAGGAGACGAGTCAATTGATATAATCATGTCTCCATCAACTAGGATGTAATGGTTTTTTAGTATTTGTGAGGGCGCATATACTTCGGATGCATAGAGATAAAATTTTTTATTATTCAACCAGTTGTTTCCTCAAAATTGCAGCTCCACGAATACCGCTCGAATCTCCAAAGTTAGCGCGTTTAATTGGCGGACAATAAACACCTGAAAATAAATGCGCATTAACCGCTTCTTCTAATTTGAATATGACTTCATCTATTAGTGAAATACCACCACCGACAACAATTACATCAGGATCATATGACAAGACAATCGACGCAAAGGACGCACCTAATATATCCATGTAACAATGAAACGTCTCATTTGCTATAGAATCATTTTCTCTTAACTTTTTAACAAAGTGCCTCGTATCTTGGCTCTTTGAGCCAAAGTGGTGATATATTCGACCTAGGCCTGGTCCGGATATGTATGATTCATAGCAACCTACTAGACCACACCCGCACTTCCACAGGGGCAAGTTATATTTATTAATAAGGTAAGCTGATGCCTGCTGATGTCCATACTCTCCTGCAAACCCGTTTTTACCAAGGTACAGCTTTCCACCTATACACAAGCCACCCGCAGCGCCCGTGCCAATAATTGCGCCATAACAACGTTCAAAGCCTTTTGCGGCACCACCGTTACTTTCAGACAGCGCAAAAAGCCTACAATCATTACCAATTGATATGTTGGCCTTTAATAAGTTTTCCAAATCATGAACTATGTTTTTACCTGTTGCACATGGTACATTCGCTGATACGACAGAATTATTTGAGTCAAGAATACCAGGCATCCCTATACCTATAAGACCTTGTTGCAAATATTTATTGTTCGCATCAGATACCAACTGCACTATAACATCCAGCAACTTCGAATAGTTTGTCGACGGCGTCGGAACTCGCCATTTATCTTGCAATTCAAGATCTTGAGAAAATACCCCAATTTCAATTTTTGTACCTCCAATATCAAGGCCATAAATTAATGGTTCCGTATCTAGCTGTATTGATAATGCGTGCCCTTCCATCTGTCCATTAGCTCCTAGTTGCACTGCAAAGGGTATATTGTCACTCCTTGAACTACTCGGTTAACTTCACCTGTAGGACATGGGTTATCAGGACTTATATTAGCGTTTAATGACTTAAAGAATGCATATGACTGACAGTAAACGATGTACGGTAAAGCCGCCCAAACGTCATCGACAGAATCCTTCATTGCAAATGTACTGGCATTTAGCGCTGTAACATTAGATGCTTGTGCGTCATTTACTAACTCCTTGATTAAGTCATGTTCATATCGAGATGTATATAAATCAGATGAGGTTAAGCAAATGATTTCTGTGTATTTATTTACTAAAGATTTCGGTCCATGACGAAAACCCAGCGGGCTCTCACAATAACTTAATACATTGCCAGCCGTTAACTCAAGCATTTTTAAAGCGGCCTCTCGTGCAAGACCTTGCAAGCCACCAGAACCAAGAACCACAAAACGATCAATTCGACGAGAAGCATGAGATTTCAAATCACTTATACCATTATCCAAAAATTGTTGTGTGGCCGCCGTCACTTTTTCAAGTTGCTCAGGTGAAGGAGAAAAAATAGTTAAAGCAGTTACTACCATAGAAGTAAAGCTACTGGTCATCGCAAAACTTTGATCTAATGTCCCATCAGGCATAATCAACGAAAAGACATTCGGCAAATCTTCTGACTTTGCCGCAAGTTCACCATTCGGGTTGCAGGTCAAGACTAAATGAGAGCAATCCCCTACGATAGCGTTAGCTAACTCTACTGCTGCAACACTTTCTGGGCTGTTTCCAGATCGGGCACAAGATACGAGTAACGTCGGATTACTCTCTATCAAATATTGCTGAGGATTGCTCACGATGTCTGTTGTACTTATCGCTTCAAACTTCCGTCCAGATACTTGAGTTAGGTGCGGAACTATTGTCTCTCCAACATATGCAGAAGTACCTGCGCCCGTGAATATAATTCTTAAATCATCTTTTGCCATGATAGGCTCAAGCCAATCACTTATTTCTGAAAATTTAGATGCAACGTTCGCAGCTGCTTGTCGCCAAATTTCAGGTTGCTGACAAATTTCCTTCGCAGTCCAAAGTGCGTTATTTTCGTTCAGGTATTCGTCGCTATATGTTAACCATGTCGACATAAGTTATTCCTTTTATTTAAATTATTGTTTCCAACAAGCGATAGCGTAACAACTCAATACCTGCTTAATTTTTGATTTTATAAGCGCCATTGGGCTAGGTTCCAGTTTTCTCACCCTTATCTCTTTATATTGCTCGGGTAGAAATTGACTGATCAAAGGTAACGGAATGTCCTGAGCAGATAGATTATCCAAAAGTACACAAACAGCTTTTTGAATCGAGGGCGAATGCCAGTAATAACGGATGCGGTCACTGTAACTGTATCGACGGAAGAATAATCCTTGCGATGGCGTCTTGGGGTAAAACTTTTGCCAACTCTCAGGTTGTTCTAACATTTCACGCTCACATACATCACGTAAATAAGATCGGCTTTCTATTGGAATAAGTTGATCTTCAATATAGCTTAATGCGAACAATGCCTCTCTCATAGCAAATGTTAGTTGAGGACCTACTTTTAAAATTGCAAAGTGATGATTCACTAAATGTTTATATGCATCTTCAAGTTGATAATCAGAAGAGTGAGCTTCGTAAACAATATTTGGATACCCTTTAATAAACGATGTTAGTTCAGTTACAGCTGTCTGATCAAAATCGAATATGTGAGTATGGTCAAATTCAACACCGGGCTGCACAACAAGTCCGACAACCCTTTCCCAAGTATTTTGTAAATTTAGTTTTGCAAATTCCTGCTCATGCAACTTTAAAGTTGTCTCAACACGACAAACTGGCGTTGGCGTCAATGTATCAATTTCTTCGCTCGCACCACCAGGAGGAGGAACTTCCGTACCGATAATGAACAATAAGTCAGACGTACCAAAACTAGATAGTGCAGTTTCTTCCGCTACTTTGCACAACTCAGCAGCTCGGTATGCAACGATCGCATCTGGTAACGGTGTTGGGTCACCAGAACAACTCATACTCGTGTCTAAATGGAGCTTTTTAAATCCAGCTTTCACATATTCTGCAACAAGAACTTTAGCTTTACTCATCGCCTCTTCGGCCGTTTCATGAGTCCAACAAACGGGTCCTAAGTGATCGCCACCGGTGATGATCTTTGATACCGGGTAGTCAACTTGGTCCGCTATATCCGTTATGAACTTAATAAAATCGGCAGGTTTCATCCCTGTGTACCCACCAAATTGATTCACTTGATTAGCCGTAGCTTCTATAAGAATAGGTGTTTGATCTTGCTTTGCTTGTTCAATAGCAGCTTCCAAGACCACGGGATGCGCCGAACAAATGGAATAAATCCCTTGTGGTTCGCCCTGTTTATTGGCCTCTAATAATGCCTTTAATTGTTTCATTATTAATACCCTCAATAGTTCATTTCCATAATACACAACTTTCACAAGCTTTCAAATAATAGTTTCACACATAAAACGCAATCAAAAAAAAGAAAAAGAAAGTTCTTGAAAGTGCATTGTGTTTTTAATATAAATAATGAGAGATGCTCGATAGACGATTAGTATTTATGGGCAGTACGCTATTCTGTCTACCGGTGGATACACTAATAACTACAAAGGTGAACAACATGAAGTGTCCCAGTTCGAAGTTACTAAAGTTAAGCGCTTGTATAATGCTAGGTTTAGGTACTTTGCCTCTAAGTACTGCCTATGGAAACGATAATGACGAAATAATAGACGATATCGAAAAAATCGAAGTTAGGGGTGTTCGAGGCAGTATTAACAGATCTTTGGCTGAAAAGAGATTAAATACAGGAATTGTCGATAGTATCAGCGCGGAAGATTTAGGTAAATTTCCTGATACTAATATATCAGAGTCACTGCAGCGTATTCCCGGTGTCACCATCGAACGCGAGTTTGGTATAGGTTCAACCATTAACCTGAGAGGATTAGGTCCCGAGTTTACTTTGGTACAGATAAATGGAGTTTCATCAACATCATCAGGCTTTAGTGGACAACTGGATGAAGAAGGCGGCCGAGAATTTGATTTTAGTCTTTTAGCTTCTGAGTTATTTAACCAAGTTACCATTCACAAAACAGCATCAGCTAAAAATACCGAAGGTGGCCTAGCAGGTGTTGTTACTCTAGAAACACCACGTCCGTTAGCATTTGATACTAATGACACAAAATTCTCCGCTGCGCTACAAGCAAGTGAAGGTAGCTTATCCGAAGACACAACGCCTCGCGCATCATTATTTTTTAGCAAGAATGTCGATGACATTTGGGGGGTTGCCGCTTCCGTTGCATTTTCAGAAGTGGACACCGTCGTGAATGAAAGTGGTACATGGAAATACGCCAAACTAGGGCAGAACATTGAATATCGCGCTACGGGGGGCGATGTCCACGAGGCGCCTAAATATGGCCATGCTATGCTCCCTGACGATCCACGCTATTTAAGAAATGATGTAAACAGAGAATCATTAGGAACAACCCTAACATTCCAGTACAACGCTTCTAATGACTTACAATTCACCTTCGATAATATATATGTGACCTCAGACAGCTTAAGAGAGTACAACCGTATTGACGCTACTCTAGAGTGGGACATTGGTGGTGAACCGGAAACAGCAGTCATTGAAAATATTAATGGCCAGGATTATATAGTAAGCGCAGCTTTCCCACGCGTTCGAAACCGTGTAGGTACCCAAAATATAGATAGAGACGAAACCTTTGCGTCTCATGTCTTAAGTGCAGATTGGTCGGTCAATGACAACCTCACCGTGACGCCTCTATTAGGGTATACAAAACGAACAGGTGATGAAGAGACCTATTTATACTCTTTCTATAATCGTATAGCGACTCAGGTACAACGAGCTGGTGCTGGTTACGAGTTTTATCCTGTGGGTAGCTCTGCTGAATATTATGCTGACATTAATAATGCAGAAAATTTCCTATTTAACGTAGTCTTTAGTAAAGACAGAGCAAATGAAGATGATGAGCTTGTTGCAAAAGTTGATTTTGAATACGTAACCAATCTAGATAATCTTGTTAGTATTGATTATGGTGTCTCATTTAGTGATAGAGAAAAAACTCGTGACTATGACTATTGGGTTATGGGCGATAACGCTGTTAAGCATATGAACCCCGAACACTATGCTAACAATATGGATGCTTGGAATAATTTTTGGGGTAACGGACCAGCTCAAGGCCAAGATGATTTATTATCTGGAGCGGGAATGACTCTTGCCGCGGTACTTGGCGACAACCGAAGTTTCCACGTTGACGGTATCAATGGCCCCAGCTCTTTACTTTATGCAGATCATGATTTAATGCAGGCAACCTACATGCAAGGCATGCATGGTAACGATGTCGCTAATAATATTTATAAAGCAGTAGATAGTGCAGCTGGTAGCTATGGCATCACAGAAGATACTCTCGCTGGTTATGTTCAAGCAAACTTCGAAACAGACAATTCTGTTTTTGATATAGGACTTAGGGTTGTTAAAACTGAAATCGAATCTTCAGGCAGCTTATTGCAAGATGGTAGCATTGAACCTGTCAACTACAAGAGTAGTTATACAGAGTTCCTTCCTAGCTTTAATTTAAGCTATGAGTTAGTGGAAGATTTGTTCCTTCGAACAGCGTACTCCAGAACAATGACGCGCCCGCCATTATCAAGTTTGTCGCCGTCGACATCGATCGACTCCTCTCGGCTAGAAGGTAAAAAAGGAAATGTTGACCTTCTTCCATACACTTCCAATAACATTGATCTTGGGGCTGAGTGGTATTTTGCGGATGAATCACTCATTGCAACAGCATTGTTCTATAAAAAAATTGATGCACTTATCGAAAGTAAAGTGGTTCCAGAAGTAGTAACCTACCGCCACCAAATATCTAATGCCAGAGTAACTGGTCCGATTGAATTTACGCAACCGGAAAATGGAACAGATGCGTCGGTGCGTGGTGTTGAGGTTAGCTTCCAAAGCCCTCTGTCTTTCATATCTGAAAGTTTGAGCGATTTCGGTACTATTTTGAACTTTACTTACACAGATAGCGCTGCATCTTTTGCGGATGAAGGAGATGTTCGCAGTACGACATTGCCTGGACTATCAAAGAATAGTTATAACGCGGTAGTTTACTACGATAATTCTGTCTTCGATGCGCGACTGTCTTATGCATGGCGTGGTGAGTATGTTTATTACTTTCCGGAAGCCAAATATCAAGATGATTATGGGCAATTAGATTTCTCTTCAAATTACAACTTAACAGATAATTTCTCTGTTCAATTTGATGTTCTAAATATTACGGAAGAAACGGTTACCAAAATGCAATCAAACAACCTACTACTCCCGATAAGTTTAGAGCAACTAGAGCGACGCGTGATGGTTGGTGTTAGATATTCAATGTAATACAACAACGAAAAAGGCGGTGCTCTAGCACCGCCCTTTCTAATTTAAAAAAGCACATTTAAAGACTAAACAGTTTGCTCCTGTCAGGAATACTCCAAAAGCAAACCTTCTTGCCCCTATGCATCAACCAAAATAAGTTTTTTATGATTCTGACTAAAGTATTCAACATATTCGCGAGGAATATTACTATCGGTAACTAGGATATCTACCGATTCTAAAGGCGTGATAATATGAAAGCCTGCTTGATTAAACTTAGATGAGTCGGTGACCGCAATAATTTGTTTAGATCTTTCGCACATTATTCTATTTAACGCAGCCTCATACTCAAAATGAGTACTTATGCCTGCGGAAAGTTCGATACCATCAACGCCTAGAATAACTTTATCGAATCGCAGGTTATCTAAACTATGCTCAGCTTGGCGACCATAGAATGAAAGAGATTTATTTCTTAATGTCCCGCCCGTCATTAGTACCTTAATGTTATCTATTTTTGATAGTTCAGATGCAATGTTTAATCCGTTAGTCATGACCACTAAGTTTTCATGCTTAAATATAGCTTTAGCAACTTCTTGCGTTGTCGTACCTGAGTCAATAATGATTGAGTCACCATCTTTAATAAGAGCGGATACTGCCTTGCCAAGCTTTTCCTTAATAGCTTGATTTTCAGTATGCTTTTCTTTGATTGAAAGCTCTCTAGCGACTTTATTTATGGCTACTGCGCCGCCTCGGGACCTTACAAGCATGCGCTTTTTATGAAGATCGTTTAAATCGGTTCTAATGGTAACTGTCGATACCGAAAACTCATCAGCAAGAGACGGGACATCAACTTTCCCAGATTCATTCACTTTATCGACGATCGCTTGGCGCCTTTCAATAGTACTCAACATCATTTAGCTATACCGTTTGTGGGTCATACTCTCAATCATAACAGTAAATCCCAGCCCTCTCAACGAAAGAAATTGAAACACAAAAGCAACACAAAAATGAACATAAAAACCAAACCAAAACCATTCGAAAGACTTTGAAACCCTTTAAATTTAAATTTATTTATGCAATATTGATTAATAAATCACTAACAAAACTTGGATCACCAATGAACGATTTTAACAATATCAATAAATCTAATAAATTATCGGTTGCCATTATCGGCCTACTATTCTTTATATTTGGTTTTGTAACATGGTTGAATGGTGCACTAATTCCGTTCTTACAAACAGCGTGTGAATTAAGCCATCACGAGGCTTATTTGGTTACAATGACATTTTATATTGCCTACACAGTGGCTGCTCTGCCCTCTTCCGCTATTTTAAAAAAGGTCGGATATAAAAACGGTATGGTAATGGGGCTATGCATAATGGCAATAGGGTCATTAATATTTATACCTGCCGCGGTTGAACGAATGTATCCCTTATTTCTGACAGCATTATTTGTATTAGGGGCAGGCTTAACAATATTGCAGACAGCTGCAAACCCTTATATTGTCCTCCTCGGCCCTCAAGAATCTGCGGCCGCCCGTATTAGTATTATGGGCTTAATGAACAAAGGCGCAGGTATATTAGCACCTATAGTCTTTTCTGTTTTACTCTTTAGCGATATCGCTATGTTTAGCGAAGAAAATATGAGCCTTTTGAGTGCTTCTGACAAAGCATTACAACTGCAAGAGTTGTCGATGCGTCTAATACAACCTTACATCGTGATGGCTTCTATTTTATTTGTATTAAGTCTGTTCGTTTATAAATCCCCATTACCAGAGATTGGTAAAATTACTGATGAACGTGATGACCGATTGGATATCAAAGCAACATTACGCTTTCCACAGCTAACTCTTGGTGTGATAACGTTATTTTTATATGTAGGAGTGGAGGTAATCGCCGGCGATACAATTGGGCTATTTGGTAAAGAAATGGGGGTAATAAACTACGCCACTCTTACCTCGTATACAATGTTCTTTATGGTGATAGCTTATATTCTTGGTATGGTTTGCATTCCCAGGTTTATTAAACAGGAAACAGCTTTGCTTGCCTCGGCAATATGCGGTCTAGCCTTAACTTTTATGATTATATTTAGCCCGTCAGAGACTTATTATATTTCCAACGCAATATTGAGCTTCATGTTGAACGAACGGATACCAGATGTCGTGTTATATGTAACTATGTTAGGGTTTGCCAACGCATTAGTATGGCCGGCACTATGGCCGATGGCACTTAATGGTCTCGGTAAGTATATGAGTACAGGCTCAGCGTTGCTAATTATGGGTATTTCCGGCGGTGCCATTCTGCCGTTTGTATATGGCTTGACTTCAGATTTTACCGGTGATGTACAATCATCATATGTTGTGATGCTACCGTGCTATGCCTTTATACTCTTCTATGCATATAAAGGTCATAAAATAAGCTCATGGTCTAGCCCTAAACTCCATCCCTCGATTATAAATCAAAGTAAATAAAATTAGAGCCGATAATATAATTTAAACAGCGAAAAGGGAGCATAAAAACTCCCTTTGACCTTTAACATTGTGCCTCTGATAGTTAACAATTGATCACCACCCGCTATCGCCCTTTAAGTCAGTTCGCTCAAAAGGCAACGGATTTTGAACTTGACCAAGCTAGTAGGTAACGATTCAACCTATTGATTTAATTGATGATGATGCAATTGTCACTGTGTCATCATCCTGTCACTTGGCAAAAATTCGTCTCACATAGTTTACCTGAAAATCAATGCTCACATATTAAATAGGCTTTACTCAGAGTGTAAAGAGTCATTACCGCTCATTTACAGCCATAGGCACAAACCAGATTTCACCATCAGAACCAACATCACGAACCATATCACCAAAATTTGCCCCCTCAAAATAGTTAATTAAAAAGTACCGTTGACCCAACTCTTCACGCGAAGGATCAGTGATAGCCAGCAATGCAGTGGTTTGACGTATTGAATATCCTTCAGGGATGTTACTGTCAATTGTTGAATTACTATACATCACTAAATAGTCCATATCACCCGCTTGCTCAATATACCAATTAAACTTAATTGTTCCTTTGCTTCCAATAACAAAAGCCCCGCTATTCGGCTCCTCTTTGGTCCCTTGACCATCGTCATTAAAGCCCCAGTCTTCGGTTCCAAATGGAAAATTTTCATTAAAGAAGGCTTTACCTGCTATATTTTCATAGTTAAGCTCAAGTGCGCCTCCACAGTCGGCTAATAGCGCTTCAAAGTCAGCAAAGCTATTTGGGGTTATTGGCGCCCCTAAGCCATTGTCTGCATCACTGTCCCATCCCGATTCGTAGCCACAAACCAGCTGTGGATTTCGCTCTTCAATTGCCCCTAAAGTCATCGTTTCAAGACTTATTGCGCCATCGCTATCTGCATCGCGGTCCATATCACCAAAATTTGAACCCTCAAAATAGGTTATTAGAGAATAGTCAGCCAACTCCACTCCCTTCGCCCCGGTAATCGAAAGAAGTGCTGTAGTTTCACGCATCGAATATCCTTCGGGGAAACTGCTATCAATTGTTGAGTCAGAATATATTACCAAATAGCTTATATCGCTCGCCTCCTCAACATACCAATGAAATAGGAAGCTTCCTGAACCAGTGCTGGGTTCGGCCTCAGTACCTTTACCATCGTTGTTAAAGCTTAATAAATAACCATCCTCTGAAGATATAAAAACCTTACCGGCAAAGTCCTCAGCACTAAACGCTAAACCGCCACCACAATCAGCTAATAGTGCTTCAAAATCGGCGAAACTGCGTGGGGTGAAAGGCCTTCCTAATCCGGTGTCTGCATTCTCATCCCAACCAGATTCGTAACCACAGGTTAGCTCAGGTTGTTCACCCGTTAGGTTGAATTGATAGTCGGTAGAATGGTATTGGGTTGCTAATGGCGCCCGTGCATATATTCTGATGAGCATGGTAATATCATCAGAATAAGGGTCAAAATAAGGATTATCGACCATCAGTTGTGCTATTTCGTCAGCTGAAACCGCTATGGTGGTTGCTGTTGGTGAGAGTAACTCCCTCGAAATTTCAATTTGGTTGCCCGCGCCATCAGTCAGTTCTACCAGTACTTCATCACTTACCGTGCCGGTCGTTAAGACCCAAGTCAATGATATGCTATCGCCTAAAGTGTACGTGTCCAGATCTGCTAGCGTTTCAGGAGTAAGTTCAGGATATAAGCCTGTTACTTCGGGGGAAAATAATATAGGCACACTATAAGTCGCAATTTCATTACCTATGCTCACGACTGGCATCGAGGGTACAGATAAATCAAGAGGTTGGGTATAAATGCTGTAACGTACAATATCATTGGGAGCGAAAGTAGTTGACGCTATTGCTCCTGCCGCGCTGCCAAAGGAGCGCCAGTCTCCTTGAAATTCAGCAATCCCTTCGTTGTATACTTGTAACTCACCGGCTGGGGCATTTTCTGAGGTTCCTAAATAAAACTGCGCTTTAATGCTTTCATCACTACCGTCTAAAATCGTAACGGATGCAGAGGAAATAGCCTCTCCGCCAGTTCCGTTATTGGCGAAATTTTCATCCCTGATTGCGACATTTATTCCACAGCTGCCCGCTAATTCATCAAAGCCATTAGAGTCGTTACAATGGTAGGTTATCGCATCTAAATCGACTATCCGTTGATCTCCTCGTAATTGCCAACCTAAAGTTTCGTCTTTACCCACCAGCCAAAATATTTTTTCTGGATCTATTTCACCATCAATCATTACATTAAAACTGACATTTGCGCTACCCATGACAGAATCAAGCTCTGTTACCGCAATGCTCGCAAAATCTACCCTTGTATATGTCGGATCAGTCGTTATCTCTGATATAAATGTTGACTTATCCTGATCGTGTTCTAAGAAATCATTAGAAAGAATACGTAAAATGGAACTACCACTTTTGAGACGTGATGAGAGGTTACTGAAAGTCGAAGTAATTGCCTGAATATCAGATACAGCGTTATTTAGATTGTCTTTATCTACCGATAATGATTCATCATTATCATCACCGAAAGTAATATCATCTTGTATCGATGTGCCATCGATTAAATTAGTGATTTGCACAATAGTTTCAGAAATATTTTCAATTTTTATAATATCTAGAACAGCATCTAAACCGGAATGATCTGCATTAAAGCTCGTGTTAAGTAAGTCAATGGCGGGATCTACCCCTAAAGCATCTAAAATATCCTGAAGTTTACGCTGTAACGCTGTTTCTTGTGCGTCAATCTCTTCTTCATCTAGTGAGGTGTTTTCTTCGGACTCAAAAAAGATTTCGGTAGCTTGCCGCGCGGCATTTGCAATTATCAAGTCAGTAAATGGAGTAATATTGATGGTATTTCCTAAATCTGCTTCAGTAGCGTAAGAATGTAGTTTATAGGCTTGCTTGCCTACAGTGCCTGTAGCGCGAATGCGAAACGGTGCTACTAACCCACTAACATCTATTTGATAATTGCCGTCGGCCTCAATTGCGGTTGAGACTGTTTTCCCTAAAGAGCCTTTTACAGTTACCGTTCCAACAATCGCAGCCCCAGCAGCAGCAGTACCACTTAAGGAAGCCTGCTTGACATGTACGGTACGACTACTATTACTTTCATTACCTGCGTTATCAATGGCCGTATAATTGATTGTGTAGCTCCCCTCTGTTGACGTATCAACAGTACCAGAGGGTGTGACTGCAACGTTTCCATCTACATCATCAATAGCCGTCGCCCCAAGGTCAATAAAATCACTATTAACCGCGATGGTAATAGGATTATCTCCATTAATTACAATTACTGGCGGACTTACATCGATGACATTGACTGTACGCTCAACAGAACTTTGATTTCCAGCCTTATCTGTCGCTGTATAAGTCAGTGTATAACTGCCAATAACTGACGAATCGACATTGCCCGATACTTCCACTGTAACATCACCATCTACATCGTCGATAGCGGTAGCACCTGGGTCAGTGAACGTTTCGTTAAAAGCAACAGTAATCGGATTATCTCCAACGATAGTTATTATTGGAGGAGTAACATCGACGACATTGACTGTACGCTCTACAGAACTTTGATTTCCTGCTTTATCTTTTGCTGTATAAGTCAGTATATAAGTGCCTATAATTGACGAGTCGATGTTGCCCGATACTTCTACAGTAACGCTGCCATCTACATCATCATTCGCGGTAGCTCCAGGGTCGGTATAAGTTGCATTTTGTGCAATTGTCGCTGGATTATCGCCAACGATTGTTATTTCTGGAGCGGTTACATCGACTACATTAACTGTGCGTTGTGACGTACTTTTATTTCCTGCTTTATCAGATGCAGTGTAAGTTAGTGTATAAGTTCCGATGACTGATGTATCCACATTACCGGAAACTTCTACTGTAACTGTGCCGTCGATATTATCGTTGGCGGTAGCACCAGGGTCGGTATATGTTTCATTTTGAGCAATCGTTACAGGGTTGTCTCCAATAAGAGTGATTACAGGGGGGATCTTATCAACAGCACTATCATCTTTGTCGCTGCTATTGACTTTATCGCTATCGTGAAAACACCCCGTTAAAACTTGTGATAGAGTAATAAGGAGTATATAAAAAATTATACTTTTATAGGTTCCTGGAAAGCCCGTTTTCATTGTTCATATCCTACATACAAATAATAAATCTATCCGCGCCTCAAAGTATCAAACAGAATGAACAGCAACAGTGACAGCATCGGCTTGAAATGGGGTAAGCATAGTCAACAATCTGCTTCAATCAAGCGTAATCACTGGGGTTAGAGCCGTACTTGAGATTGTCTATTACCGAAAAAGTTTGTAACGGCATGATTTCATATGAGAATTATTTTCGTATTTTTCTTAAAAATTACTAACACCCTAAAATGAGCTTTTAAGCTCAAATAAAAAACAACGACATCAGTAACGAGGGCACAAAAATTGTAAATGGTATTTGAAACCACATAAAAATGACTGGACAGCTCCTAAACCTAATTTACCGTATCAGTACCTCTCGTTTATTCCACTTCACACAAGGTAATGACACTATGACAAAACAACTATACGAGTCTGTCTCACAGGCACTTCTTCGTTCAAAAGAGTTTTCAAGTCTTGCGACTCAGTTAAAGCTGTCGCCAAAAGAACAAAAAGCAGTAGTGGATGTGTTAACTCATAAACAGAATACGCCAGTACCAGGAAGGGTCACTCTGAAACGAGCGATTGATACAGTGACGTCGATGTATCATGAGATTGGGAATCTTTTAAACATCGTTTATCGAGATTTTGATGGAGATTGTGCAATTGCAATTTTTCGTCGCGAATATCGGATAAACAATGGCTGTGATCCTATAACTCACTTTTGCAACATAAATCGACAAGCAACCACCGACGACCGCTGCAACGAATTGATCCAATCCTTTTACCGGTTGATGACTTCGAGCAAGTAACCAGTCAAACTTATAACCCTATAAATAAACGAGAGCTTTTAGCAACAAAGAAAAGGTATGTTGCGTCTTTTCTTCTACAGCTAGTCGTCGCGCTAAGACTAGCCTTGCCCTAATCTTTCAATAGTAACCAAGTCCCCCTTCCCTGTTCAAAAAGGTGTACCTTACTGGACAGCTTTCAAAAATGCAGTAACGTTGTTCAAAAAGTATTGATTCAGCTTTCGTGTACTGTACATGCTAAGCGTCCATACTTAATGAACAATAAAAAGGATATCTAAGATGAAATCGGTTACGCCCGCGTCAGTAGCAGCGACCAAGATCTGCAATTACAAATCAGTCAACTCAGCAATTTGGGATGCGAGAAAGTCTTCGCGGAAAAAGTCTCTGGAAAGTCGCTAAATAGGCCAAAACTCAACGAGCTCATGAGTTTCGCCAGAGAAGGCGACACCGTAATAGTCACAAAAACCGACCGCTTGGCAAGAAATACCATTGATGCTCTCAACATTGCCGAACAACTCAAAACAGGCGGTATCGGTCTTAAACTACTCGATCTAGGTGATATAGATATTAACAGCGATCTTGGCCATGTAATTTTCACCGTCATGTCGACATTTGCCGAGCTTGAACGAAAGCGCATAAACCAACGCCGGCAAGAAGGCCAAGATAAGGCTAGAGCCGAAGGCAAGCACCTTGGCCGACATAAGAATACTGAACTAAGAAGCGAAATAGAAAAGTTGCTCAAATTAGGTCTATCGAAAAACAGCATAGCCAAGAAACTGAACTGCAGCAGAACTACTGTGTACAGCGTTGCAAAGGGACTTTCCCAGGAAGAGACCATCTTAGATTAGCCTATGTTTAAATTGTTATACCATGATATCAATTACCTTAAATGCTTAAGCGAAGACATGCTTTAGGCGGGGGAAAAGTGTAGCAAAGCAACCGGCATGATGCTTTAGAAAGAGCTACGCATACTTTGAGTTGTATTAGTTCAGACTAGATCTGACACTTAAATCATCTACAACGGGGGATATCGATCTCCCCCATTTTCATAGACACACTACATTTGAAAATAGAGAGATATTTATGAGCGAATCCTTTACAGCATGACTTAAATTAGCTTATGAAACTTCAGTCAGTAAAACTTTGACATACCGGATGCTTTTTGTGAAATACCACTCGCTTCAGCTTCTTTCTCACCGTACCTAATAATGTCTTCTAGAAGTTGACTAAATTGCTGAGGTGAGCGTTGCAATTGCATGCCAAAATAAGTTCCGTTAAAGTTAAGGCTTTCTTGAATAATTTGCTTCGTGTGCCCAACGATTCTAGCTGTACTACTACCTAAAACAAACCACCCAAAACTAGATGCTAATTGACTTAATATATATAAACCAAATCCAGAATTATCATAAACATTGTTAGCTTGATTAATATTCGTAGTACTTGATATTCCTGGCTTGATTGCCATGAAAAGAGCTTCCATATCATTAGCAACTATGTGTGACCTCCTCAAGGAGTTTGCAATTCCAATCCCTTCATCAATAACAGCAATTTCGACTTTACCATTTCGCCAACGTTGGCCACACACATAACACTCTGTTGCATTTGAATGTTCGAATACGTTTCGAATGATCTCACGAAGAGCATAATTATAAAGTCGGTTTTCTTCGGTATCTTCTACTGTGCCAGAAACAACTCTCGCAAGACCTCTTACACTTGACATGATATTGTCATACCAAATTTGAAGTTCTTGAGTGTTTGCATCATATGCGGGCTTTTCTATTTTAGTGATCGGCAAATAAGCTGATGAACCAGGTGCTTGGCCAACTTGGTTACCCCCTCCCATCAAGATAAAGTTAAAAAAACCTAGATGCATTAAATAAGAATGAACATTAGTTGAACGATCATGCCCTGATTTTGTCGTTCTAATATTGTTCTGTCGCCGAATTCTGACCCAACTTCTTAGCTTAGAACCTGCGACTAGCATCGCTGTTGGGTAAGAATACCTTAGTGTAGAACAGTCAATACAAACATCCGGCGTGTTTTGATGATAATCCAATTCATCGAAGAAAGGTGCAAGAGTATCTCTATCAAATCGTTCAGGAAAGTATATTTTGGTCATTACTGCTCCTTGTTGAAGACTAAATATGCATTAAGTAGACTGTTCAGTAATTCTCTCTTGGGGAGTACTGATTGACTGTTTAGCGGCCATCCTTCCACTTTCCTTCATTAATTTACGGGACAATAAGAAAAAGTCAAAGTAAATACAGAAAATCATATATTTACCTGAAAAAGGGTTCTTTAAAGTCTAGCATTTTATCCTCGGTACATCATGCCAACGTGTTGTGTAATGTGGTGATAAATACTCTCGCCGCATGTGCCACTTGCTCTGTTTAGTTGATGCAGTATGCAACGCGCCGGCGCCATAACGGTTGTTAATCGCGTCTAGGCAACTCATTAATGCAGGGCTATCTTTGCTCGGGCTTAACAGATCTGTTTGAACAAAACCGGTTTGCAACTCCACCGCGCCAACGCCGCAGCGAATAAAATCAACGCCTTCCATAAAAACGCTAGTGAGACCACGGCGAATAGCGTTATTAATCACAAGCGTATCGTTTGAAGGACTCACTAAGTCAATAGATAATGTTTTCGCATAACGCTTTTCCTTAAACGGGGACGATGCAGCAAAGATTATCAAGCGCTTAATATACGAGTCTTGCTGTCTCGCTTTATAGGCGACAGTGGCACCATGTGTTGCAAAGGCGCTCGCTAATTGATCTATATCTCGAATAGGCTCACCAAACGAACGGGTACTAAATATTTGTTGTTTTGGTGCCTTAACGTCGTCCCAGTCTAGCGCCTTTATACCGTTTAATTCATTTACGGTACGTTCGAGTACAACAGAGAATTGTTTACGGATATCTTTTGGTGGCTGCCTTGATAAATCCAATGCACTTGTCAAATCTAACAGCTTTAATTTCTTCGCTAACCTGCGACCAACACCCCACACGTCAGCGACGCCCATTTTTGATAAAACTTGAATACGGTGTTGCTCATCATCAATAACGCAAATACCTCGGTAACCATCAATTCGCTTAGCCGCATGATTCGCCGCTTTAGCAAGCGTTGCAGTATTGGCAATACCTACGCCAACAGGTAACTTCACTTCACGCCAAACCGCCTTGCGGATCTCTAACGCAACTTGTTGATAATCAGCATCGTCAGGCAAGGTGATAAAGCTTTCATCAATACTGTATATGTGTTGTCGCTGCGCGAAGCGGCCGATCACTGTCATCATGCGTTCAGATAAATCGGCATATAACTCATAATTACTCGATCGAATGACAACGCCTGCTTGATCTAAAAACTTGCGAACTTTAAATAAAGGTTCAAATTTAGGGACACCTAACGCTCGTGCTATCGGACACATCGCCACGATACAGCCGTCATTGTTGCTCACACAAACCACCGGCTTGTTGCGTATCTGAGGGTCATAGACCTTTTCACAAGCACTATAAAAGCCAGTTGCATCGATAAGACCAATCACGCCTTTAGCTCCCTTGGTTGACGGTGCAGGCGTATCGATGAAACCACGACACCTTCAATTGAAAAGCTATCATCAGAGGTGACGGTTACCGGCGCATATTCAGCTGACGCCGACAATAACTGAGCTTTTTGCTTATGAATAATTTTGCATACGAACTCACCGTTAAGAGCAGCAACAATCACATCGCCCGTATTAACATCAACAGAGCGATCAACGATGAGTAAATCACCATCAAAAATCCCAACCTGCTCCATAGAACGACCTTGCGCTATACCAATAAATGTGGCGTTGGGATGCATGATAAGCAAACTATCTAACGATAACCCTATCTCTTTATACTCAGTCGCAGGACTTTCAAAGCCACTGATCCCAGCTTGAATATAATAAGGACAAACTTTCATTCACTTTACCACTGTACATTTGTACAGTTATAATATATCAACTACCCTATAACTCACAAGCTCAAAATAATTGCCGTTAATACAAGCAATGCTTGGTTACGTCATTTAGGCCAAACGTCTCCATTAATATTTAAACCTCATGTGCCGTGCCATTATCTTGTATAAGATCCAGCGACGCTTTAATTTCTCCATGCAGTCCACTCGTTGCTCTGATACTAACCGCAACGCTAACAGATACACTACAGGTTGCAGATGTTAATTCCCGGTCAGAATCTTCAACCCTTTTTCCAGCAGACAATGGGGGTGGCGTAATCATTTCCTCGGACTGAGATGACTCGTCAACTTTTGTTTCGTCTGCTACAGGCTGCGCGTCAACTTGGTCTTTAGACTCACTTAGACATACCCGCTCCCCTTCTTCACTTTCATGGGCAGAAATAATATTTTCTCCAGGGCCATCTGCACTCACAGATTGTTTAGAAACTTTGGATGCCGCATTGAGTAACTGGTTATCATCTGGCATTGATTTTAGCCAAGATCTAGCTCTTCCTTTAGAAATGCCAAAGCTCTCAAGTTCCTCTATTGATATCGCTCCTGTAGCTAATAAAAGTGTCCATGCCGCTCGTTGTAAATAATCGCATTTCATTGTATTTGTCTCTAATTAAACTCTTTTGAGCAACGTAACGCTCAAAACAATGGCGAAGTAATAGAAACACGCGATATTTTGAATAAGTTTCCCCATAGTCTGCAGATTTCTGCATAAACAAAGATTGATTAAATTTATTTGACTGAAAATATCTTTTGTAGATATCTCACCACGACAAATCCACCCGGGATAATAAACCGAGTGTAATTGGGTAAAATGGCTCTGTTATTTAAGCCTTTGAGAGTGTTGCCCCACCTGAATGCGGCGGAGCAACAACTTCAAAACAAACCTCCTATTATCAAATTAAAATCATGAAGAATTGGGTCGACCCAATGGTGGTACATTGATTAAACAAACACTTAAACCTTCCTCGTGATGACACCGCGGTTATCCTTATATAATCATCAGCTGTTTAAGTTTTGTGTTAATCCTTGTCCCCTCCTCCATTGAGCTTTTTGTATGCTTCCAAAATAGAAAACTCAAATAGTTTCTTTTTGCACAAAATTATTTGCGTTACGAAAGTAAATTCACACCAGCGTATTATTCCTCGCAGGAACCGCTACTTCCTGCGGTATAAAAAGATTTTACATTGGTTGCATTGCCTGCGATATATCGCAGAAAAATCAAATAGCTAAAAAATTTTAAAGTGGGAATGCCTGCGAGTTCTCGCAGAAAGTGATGCATGTTCAAAAGTTGCCTGAACGGCACAACGATAAAGCTCTGCGATAACCTCGCAGGAAAACACTTCAGCTACGTTCACAAACTAAGAATGTCAACAGTGTTTCTGTTTTGTCCGACATTAATTTTTCGAAATTTTTTCGACCTTATTTTGCCCTGTTGAATCCTTAGATTTGACTGTTCTTAACAGATATTTAATTGAGGGAAAAAGTAAAAGCTCTTTTAATTGGCGAAAGAGTTTTTGCAATAGCTGACGAGGCTATAGCGGTTAGCTTTGTAAAACTCTGGACGAATCTGCTTTATGAGGCAGGATAATAATTAAAGATCTTAATTGTGGAGATACAATCAATGCAGTTATTTACCACTGATGTAAACGAGAATTACATCACCTTAGTTGAGACCATTAATGGGCTTATCGAGCGCGTAACCTCGTTAGAGGCTCAGCTTAATAACGCTGTCCACGACCATTGGATGGTGATAGATGATGCTGCCAAGTTACTTGGTCAATCGGTGTCAGCTGTTCGGCAGCGACTAAGGCATCCCACAAAGCCGATGCCGCAAGGAAAAGTTTGGAAGCAAGATGGCAAGGGCTGTCGAATCTATGTCAATCCTAAAGCATTTAGGAAATATATGTAATGGCCGCGTTGTCAGTACAGATAAAGCTAGCGCTCTCCAGCGCTAGCGGTATCCATGTCCGTTCCGGTAACCTTTATGTGCAATTTAAATTGCCTGATAAGGTCAAAGCTGTCCGCAAAGCTATTGGATATCCGGCAACACTTGAAAATATAGAAGCGGCAAAGCTCACCCTCGCTAATATCAAAAGGGATATAAACATTGGCTTATATAAACATGACCCAGATACTTTCTGGGAAAGACACTTTCCGACCAATACTGCTGTTCACGGTTTGGTAAATATTAGCTTGCGTGAATGTTTTGCTGAGTACAGAGAAGAAAACAGTGGTGCTTTGACTGATCCCAGTAGTGATAAAATGACCACAGCGATTAACTGGATGAACCATTATAATTACGCAGACAAAGCCGTAAAATTTCTAACGAAAGATGTTTTAGAAAAAGTTCGCAAAAAAACTGTTGAAGGTGATAAAAAAGCAAAATTTTCTGGATGCGCGACAAGTACTGTTAACGAGTACACCAAGACCGTAAAAAAGGTCTTAGATCATGCTGTAGACAAAGGGTATATCAAGATCAACCCAGTACCGCAATTGAAAAAGCTTCCAAAGGACGATTTTAATTCCGATGCTCATGATGACGATGTTCGCCCGTTTTCACAGGCGGAATTAGACTCTCTACTCAAAGCTATTCACGTTCACCGCATTCGACTAATGGTAACGCTATTAGCATGGACAGGAATGCGTCATGGTGAACTGAAAGCTTTAGCATGGGAGGATATAGATTTCGATGGCGGTATTATTCACGTTAAATACAATTTAACGCGCAAAGGCAAGCTCAAAGTTGCGAAAACTCAGGCAGGGATCAGAAAAATTGAAATGTTGCCTATTGTGCAAGGAGTATTGCTCGAACAATTTAAAAAGACTGGTCATGCCGAAAAACGCTTAGACGTTATTCACTACAAAAATCACAAGACTAAAGTACTGAATCGTCGTCGCGTATTTCTCCATAGAGACAATCAACCTTACCGTCGTCCAGAGGTCACGACAAAGTCTGGCCAATGGGAGATATGGCTCAAAAAAGCGGATATCCCATATCGTCCGGCATATCAATTGCGACATACATATGCAAGTCGTTTGTTAATGGCCAATGCCAAGCCTACTTGGTTAGCACAACAAATGGGTCATAAAGACTGGAGTATGATAAGTACTATTTACGCTAAGTGGATTCCTGCTCAAGAACCAAATTACATAAACACGCTTGCGAAAGCGCTCGGGCAAACAGCTTCTTAACTTAATAAACAATTAGTACTAAAAGCAAAAAGCTCAGACAATAGGTCTGAGCTTTCGTAATTTGCCTGCTTCTTTTGTCCCACGCTTGTCCCATGGAACAAAAAAAGACAAAATTCTTAGGAATTTCAGTATTTTATATCTAGAACGGCATTTTCATGCCTGGTGGCATTTGCATGCCGCCGGTTACCGCCGCCATTTTTTCTTTCGATGTTTCTTCTACACGGCGTACCGCATCGTTAAATGCTGCAGCCACTAAGTCTTCAACCATGTCTTTGTCGTCTTCCATTAAGCTCTCGTCAATTTCAACACGACGTACATTGTGGTTACCAGCCATAGTTACTTTTACCATGCCAGCGCCGGCTTCACCGGTGACTTCCATGTTAGCAATCTCTTCTTGCGCTTTTTGCATTTTCGCTTGCATTTGTTGGGCTTGCTTCATGATATTGCCCATGCCGCCTTTAAACATCTTACTCTCCAATATGCTTGAATATCTCGCCTATTATACCCTGATTTGGCTACAAACGGCGTACTAATTTAATCATTTATATGGTGCCAACAAGCCTATTATCAACACCGATAAAAATATTTATCTGCTCATATCCGATTTTTTACAGTGGCACAACCGAGTTTTCATCAACAAACGCCGCAAACTCTTGCTGTAACGTTCGCACTAATTCGTCGCTAGCGATTACCTGTTTTGCCCAATTTAAGCGGATGTCATTAATAATGTGCTGAATGGCAAGTGGCGTAAACTGCGGTTGTTCTATACCGTTAATTGTCACCTGACATGGACGCTGCTTGAGCTGGCTATAACTATCTACAATCGCTTGATACGCCGCTTTCGAGTTAAGGTGTGCCCATTGATTATCTACGTGAATAATCAAATGCTCATCAGTAGATTGACTATCTAACAGTGAGTTCAGCGCTAATTGCCTGACGCGTCCTGTCAAGCTCATGGCATCAATCATATGTGCCCAGGTATCTACTTGATTGGCATCCCGAATCAAGGTCGGATCAATATCATTGGCATTAAACTCGCTAGAGTGTTTTAGTACTGGTTGCTGATATACCGCTTGCTGGTTGTTCCGGTTTGGTGCCTGATGAGTCGGAGTTTTATCGTCTACCGTAGTCTGCTCTGACGGTGGCGTATTACTCGGCACATGCGACATATTCTGCTCAACTAACAGCTTGTTGTCAGCGCTTAGTTCAGGCTGAGATGTTTGACTATTAGCTTCACGCTCAGTCAATGGTAAATCAGCGCTTGCAGTCTTATCGCCGTCTGTTTGCGCAGCATTTGCTTCGTAAGTCGGCGCTGTCGAGCTAGCAGGTTGCGGCTCTTGAGGTTCAATCGCCTTCGCTGTTGGGGTTAGCGACTTTTTTACACTACCCTCCGCGGCTTTTTTTTTGCTGCGAAGTAAATTGCGTGTCGCTACCATCTTTGCTAATTCAGGGCTTAAGCCACCCTCACCCGCACTGCTTTCAGCTTGTGGCGACTCTTGTAACGGCTGTTGCGATTGCTCGCTAGCTACATTAGCTTGACTGGATGCTTGTTGTTTTTGCACTGACGCCATCGCTTCAAGCTGCTCTTGTTCGGCCATTAAGGCGCGTTCATCAGTTGCTTGATTACGATCGATAAACACATTGGCCTTTGATGGTGTGTTTGACGCTTGGTTCGACGATGCAACATCAGGCAATTCTGACTCTACCGCTTCAGCTTGCACATCAGTGCTTGGCTGGCTCACATCAGGAGCTTGTTGCGGGATTTGCGTCGTGTCTTGGCCCTTAGTGTCTTGGGGGGTGCTTTGTTTACTCGTTGTCGTACGTGGCGTTACGGCTACATGAGCGATAGCACTTTCGCTATCACTTACATTGGTCACCGCCGATAAAGGTGTGTTTTGTGGAACAGAAATCGTATCTGCAATCGACGCCGGCTTAAACGCTAGCATTCGCAACAAAATCATATCAAAGCCGGCTTGTTCATCGCCAGCATAGGCGATGTCTTTACGACCATTAACGACAATTTGATAATACAATTGCACGTCTTCTGGTGCCATAGACTTGGCAAACTTGTCTATAAGTTGACGTTTTTGTTCATCTAGATCAACGCCATTTGGCACCAATTGGTACAGCGCCACTTGGTGCAACAGTTGGACAAGTTGAGCTAGTAAATTATGGTAGCTTGGCGCATAACTGGCGATATGCTGGCTAAGGTTTAATAACTCTTGCGGATCTTGCTTAATCAAAGCAATAAGTATTTTATATACCCAGTTTTGATCAACGCCACCAAGCATCTGCAAGACATTGTCACTAACAATATGACCTTGCCCTTGAGCTATCGCTTGATCCGTTAAACTTAGGCAGTCACGCATTGAACCACGAGCAGCTTTAGACAATAGCGCAATAGACGCATCGTCATAGGTAACAGACTCCGCATCAAGAATTTGGCTCAGCTTTTCAGTGATTTGCTGTTGCGTAAGTGCTTTTAAGTGAAATTGCAAACAACGAGAAAGTACGGTAATCGGCAATTTTTGCGGATCGGTCGTCGCAAGGATGAACTTAACGTGCTCTGGCGGTTCTTCCAGTGTTTTTAGTAGGGCGTTGAAACTGCTTTTTGATAACATATGGACTTCGTCAATAAGGTAAACCTTATAACGACCACGCGTTGGTGCATATTGAACGTTATCTAAAATTTCCCGGGTGTCATCAACCTTGGTGCGAGATGCTGCATCGACCTCTAATAGATCGACAAAACGGCCAGCATCGATGTCTTGACAAACATCACACTGACCGCAGGGTGTAGCAGTCACCCCTTGCTGACAATTAAGACTTTTAGCAAATATACGAGCGATGGTGGTTTTACCCACGCCACGAGTACCGGTAAATAAATACGCATGATGCAGTCGCTGCTGACTTAATGCGTTGGTCAATACGGTCACTACGTGTTGTTGTCCGATCAGCTCGGAAAAATCTTTAGGTCGCCACTTTCGCGCCAGAACCTGATAACTCATGGTATAAATGCCTTATGAACTTATTGTTATTGTCAGCAGTAAGGGATGCTGTTGCGCTGAGTTACGCAGCGCGTATTATTCGTCGTCTGAGTAATTTACCATGGCATAAACGTTAACGTTAAGGTTATTTAAACGTTCATGACCTTTTAAGTCAGGTAAGCCAATGATAAATGCGGCGTCTGTGACGGTAGCACCCACATTTCGAATTAAATGGGTTGTCGCTTCAATGGTGCCGCCTGTCGCTAATAGATCGTCGATCATCAATACTTTATCTTCAGGAACTAAGGCATCTTGATGAATTTCTAACGTATCCTGTCCGTACTCTAAATCGTAAGTTTGACTAAAGGTGGCCCTAGGTAACTTACCTGGCTTGCGCACTGGAACAAAACCAACCCCTAGCTCTAACGCTAATGGTGCACCAAATAAAAAACCACGAGCTTCGGTACCAACGACTTTGGTAATACCTTGGTTTTGAAATTTTTGTTTCAAATGTTCAATACAAAATTGAAACGCCTTGGCATCATCTAAGATCCCCGTGATGTCACGGAACATAATGCCATCGATAGGGTAATCCGGCACGTTCTTAATAATGCTCTTTAAATAGATAATCTCTTGTTCAGTCATAGATCAACAGTCTCAAATTGTTTGCTTAAAGGATAATAGATTTACCCATTTTTTTATAGTCTTATTCGCCATTGGCTAGCGATAATTACAAAACTTAACGTTAAAGTTTCATAAGTTAATAAATTTTGCCTACAAAATGTAAAAAGCCCGAGCAACGCCCGAGCTTTTTAACAGATTCGTATCACTGAGTGGCAAATTACTTAAGCAATCTTGCTCGACTCTTCAAGTAACGAATAGATCACCCCGATAAAAACCTCATCTTCGATGGGTTTGCATATCAAGGTATCGGCAAATTGTACTTCAGGTAACTGCTCTACCGAGCGCAAGTCTTGAGTTGACATAAATACCGTAAACGCTGGCTTATGCACTGTTAACTGCGATATGTTTTTGAGTAACTGGCGACCGTCCATTAGCGGCATTAAATGGTCAATAATACAGATGTCATAAACATGCTGCTGTACTTTATTAAACGCATCTAAACCATTACTTGCGGTTGTAACATCAAAACCATGCTCAGTTAAAACCCGCTGCAATTGCTTTGCAACGCTTGGATTATCTTCAACTAACAAAACATGCAAACTCATCGAATACTCCTTATCGATAACAATCTGCGCAAATCAAATGATTATAAGAAAGTGTACCAGCCCATTAGCATCGGCAATAATGGCATTGCAACTAATGTTACTAATGCAGCAAACAGGTGGCGTTTAGAAGATTGTTCTTTAAAATTATCGTGTGACATTATACTGCTCTCCGTCAAAAATCTCTGCGCGGATAATACACGATTCAAAAAAACTTTGATACAGATCAAAAAAAATTATTTTCGTATTTAACATATGACTAACAACGAGATTACTCCGTATTGTTAACAAGCCTTGGTATTAAAACAATTAACACCCAAAAAATTCCGGCACAAGACTTACATAATATCAATTAACGGGAAGGGTTTGGCTTAGTCGACAAAGTACGTATGTTTCATTATATATGCATTGGCGCATAAAAAACCGGCTTACGCCGGTTCTTGAATTCGAACAATGTGATGACAATTATTGGCCTTCGCCACACTTGCCTTTTTTACCCTCACCACATTTGCCTTCGCCGCACTTGCCTTTTTTACCCTCACCGCATTTGCCTTCGCCGCACTTGCCTTTTTTACCTTCACCGCATTTGCCTTCGCCGCACTTGCCTTTTTTACCTTCACCGCATTTGCCTTCGCCGCACTTGCTTTTTTTACCTTCACCGCATTTGCCTTCGCCGCACTTGCCTTTTTTACCCTCACCGCATTTGCCTTCGCCGCACTTGCCCTCTTTACCATGGTCATGGTCAAACTCTGACGAGGCGACAACATTTTGTGCATCAAATGGGTTAAATTCAGCCTTCGCTGACACAGCAGTTAACATCAATGTGCTAACGACAGCGGTAATAAAAAAGTGTTTTAATAATTTCATTATATTGTTCCTAAAGTTTATCTTATTAAAATACCAGCAATAACAGTACGCCAGCAAAAGTAATTGTTCACCAAATCACGTATTGGTAATCAATACGACCTTGGTAGCTAACAAATAATTTCATTGAATGTATAAATTAGCAAGTCATAGCTGATATTTTACAATCACTTATACTAAATAACGAACCAAGTGCTTGATCGTTATTGCTAATCAGGCAATTGGTTTACTAATCGGTGTGATATAAAAATACCTTAAGTGCGACTATGGTGCTTACAGTTAACCAAGTTACCGCATCTATAGAGCTAGTGGTTGCCAGCCATGCGGCGTTAGTAACCAGCCATACGCTAAGTAAACAGCCGACAATAAATTGAATGCGCTTTTGCATGCGTTTTGAAGTCCACATGACAAATATCCTCTCAACAGTCCAAAGTAAAACAAAAAACGTGTCCGAGCCTTGTGAATAGGAATTTATGGTTAATAGGAAAACTCGGATATGTATAGCAAGTTTTTTATTATTAGAGTTGATTAACAACTTATTTAGCGCATTGTTAATCGTAGATCGCAAATAAGGTTTGTCAAAAACTTTTAAGCGAAAATGAGCAAAGCGCATTTGGCTCTTAAGCAAGTGATATTTAGATGAAAAATTTTAATCTATGAAGCGATTTTTTACATTGTAAATGGCTGTTATTTTTACTCCGGCTACAATATTTTTCGGCTCAAACGTATTAAAAACATTAAAAATTGAAAAAATAAAACCAAACAAATTCAATGACTTAAATAATTAACCATGATTTTTTTAAGCACTTGTACTTGCCAATTAAAATATTTTTTCAATACTGAAATTATACGACTCGTTGAGTTAGCAAACATTCGTCAATTGATAAAAAACATGTGTAAAGTCAGCAACATAGACTAGCATTAAAATATCATAACCGAACTATTCTCAATGTCGCGTTATTATAAGTTGCAGTGAACAAGCAACGCTCTGGTTATTATAAGTTTGTTCGTTTCGGTTACCGAGCAGTTAAGGTCACCATACAGGGATCAGTAAATTCGCTTCAAGAATGATGATGTTCTATCCCATGATAATAATCCGCCATTAGCACGAGATAGCGGTATATCATTTCTTCAATTTTTATTTCGTAAGTCGTTATCAAGTCTCGATATTCAGTTGTTTTAGTAATCACCTGCACCATTTTAGGGGGTTATTAAGATTTAAAGTCATGGATTGACTTTATATGGAAGCCCGCAAGGGAATGCCCAACGCACTGATGCGTTGGAAACATGGATGTTTGCCAGGACGGCAAGGACTGATACGCACGAAGGTGCTCGTATGTATCATTTGGACATGGATGGGTCGCTCCTGCTATATCATCTTGGTATATGCAGGCGCCCATCACATGACCATACGCAATTACCCTACCTTGCAATTACCTGTTAACTCACTGTCATCCTGAACAAAAGTCACTAGGTATTTAGCAAGAAGATGTACGTAGCAACCTACGTACAACCCATTAACACAAGGAGAGCCACACTCAGCAAAAAGTCACCCATATAGCACGTTCGTGTTAGCAACTCTGTAAAAGAATAATACACAAAGGGACATTAAACAGGAGTTACTATGCCAAGAAAACCCAGATTATACCTCGCTAAACATCCATACCTTATTAGTCTGTGTGGTAACAACGCTCAGTCAATATTTTTTACTCAACAAGACTACCAACAATTTGCCCGTTATTTAAATCATGGACTCGATAAATATAGGCTGCAATTGCATGCATATGCATTATTAAACAATCGCATACTGTTATTGCTAACCCCGTTAAGCAGTGAATCTATTGCCAAGCTCATGCAATATATCAATGGCAGTTATGTGAGATATGTGAACAGACGACATAATCGTACCGGCGGATTATTTCAGGGCCGGCATAAAGCTAGCCTCGTTGAGCATGATAGTTATCTTATGTGGGCGATGTATTATCTTGATGGTATCGGACAGCAAAGCACGCAACATGATAACGCCATTGATGCCTACACCAGTTATGCTGAGCATACAGGTGACCATCAACGTAAAGCACCGTTTAATCTGCAATTGATTGCGCCAACAAGTTACCTAAAACTTGCCGATTGCGATGAACAACGGCAAGATCGATATCGGCAACAGTTGTTTCTCGAAGAAAATCAATTCTACCGACAGTTTATCGAAGCTAAGCTTCATCAAAACTTTCCAATTGCCAGCCAACGTTACATCAATACCCTTAGCTTCGAAGCGCAGCTGTTGTTTACTCAAAATAAACCTGGACGCCCGCGAAAAAACAAACACGGGCTATATCAGTGGCTGATGAATGTATGACGAGCTGCCGTTATGCTGGCGATATAAAATAGTAAAAGCCAAATTAGCCGTTTTTGATCAAAAAAGCTTACCAGATAGCGCATCATAAACATAGATGACACATATCGTCGGTAAGCTTTAATATTTTAGCTAAGCTCTAATATTTTAGCTAAGCTCGAATCTCTTCGCTAAGCTTTGATTTAAGCAGGCCTTTATACAAAGTTATCCCTAGATTATCTGCTAGGCGTATAACGGCTTTTTATTGGTTCTTGGCAAACTACCGCTGATTATAAAGACTTTAAATAGGCAGCAAAGTCATCTTTTAGCGCTGGATGACGTAAACCGTATTCCACATTGGCTTTCATGTAACCTAACTTTGAGCCACAATCGTGTGATTTACCGGTCATATGGAATGCTTCTACAGGCTCAATTTTCATCAAGCTTGCGATTGCATCGGTTAACTGAATTTCGTTGCCTGCACCAGGAGGTGTAAACTCAAGCAATTCCCAAATCTGTTTTGATAATACGTAACGACCAACAACCGCTAAGTTTGACGGAGCTTCGTCAACGTCTGGCTTTTCAACGATAGCCGTCATAGGATGAGATTCGCCGGCGGCTAATTGTTCACCATTGCAATCAACCACGCCGTAACTACTCACTAACTCTTGCGGTACTGGCTCAACCATAATTTGGCTTTTACCGGTTTCTTCAAAGCGCTTAAGCATAGCAGCTAAGTTTTCAGTTTTCGGGTTACTCGCAGCATCATCAATTAATACATCCGGTAACACAACCACGAATGGTTCATCGCCTACAATTGGTTGTGCTTTTAATACCGCATGGCCAAGACCTTTAGCCTCGCCTTGGCGCACATGCATAATGGTCACGTCTTTTGGACAAATAGATTGTACTTCTTCCAACAATTGACGTTTAACACGATTCTCTAGCGTGGTTTCCAATTCAAAATGCTTATCAAAATGGTTTTCAATGGCATTTTTTGACGAATGCGTTACCAACACAATTTCTTTAATACCAGCGGCAATACACTCATTAACAATGTATTGAATGAGTGGCTTATCCACTACCGGTAACATTTCTTTAGGGATAGCTTTGGTTGCAGGTAGCATGCGCGTACCTAAGCCGGCTACAGGGATAACGGCTTTTTTTACCTGAGATGTTGACAAAGACACGTGTCAATTTCCTTATTTACGACAAATTGCTGCACGACAATATAAAAGACAAACGACAAGCGACAAGCGACAAACATTTACTAACGCGCAGATTATTATTTTTAATAACTTAGCCGATAATCGACTGAAAGATGTGCCTATCATGGCAAAATTCATTAAACATTTCACCTGTTATTTTTTAACCTATACGATAACTGTTCTAGCACTTGTTCATTACATACCGCTGTGAAATACGCTGGTAATAGCGAGTGCTTTTATTGCGCACGTAGCAGTATCATTAAGATCATGATCTTCATACAAATTATTTGCATTTAACATATGTCGATTAAAAATATTTATACGTGTTTTCATATGCTCGGCCAATAAACATCAAAACAGCTACGCGAAAAAATACTATGCTAAAAATAAAGTACAGAGTGCATTAGAGCAGATTGGAGTGCATGAATGAAAACAATCGTGGTTATCGCCGATCATTTTGGCTTAACAACAAACGCTATAGAGCAAGCAAGTTATTTATCTCTCGCCATACAGGCAAAATTACATGTGGTGTTTTTTCACTATGAAGATATCACTGACATGGGCAGTAAAGGTGAAGCATTTAAAGATGCGCTTATGCAACGGTTAACCGAAAAAGCAACGCATTTACAGAACGAACTCTCTCACCCGCTCCCCTACAGTAGTGATGTTGTCTGGCAACAAGATATCACTACTTGGGTTAATCACTATGTTACGATTCACGATGTTGCTATGGTGGTAAAAACCGCCCATTGCACCGACGCTTTATTTTACACGCCGACCGACTGGGCGTTATTGCGAGAATGCCCAGCGCCCATTTTAATCGCCAGTAAAAAACACTGGCGACGTAGTCACGATATTCTAGCTTGCGTCGACTTACAAAGCAAAGATGAGTCCAAACAACAACTCAACCAACACATTTTATCGTCTGCATGCCATCTTGCAAAGCGACTCGACGTCAAGGTACAGGTGCTGTACGTTCCGCCCTTCTCTTCCGTATTACGAGATTTAGGGGTACAATTTAAAGACGAGATAGAGATAAAAGCAGAGCATGCCCTTGCTGATCAAATCCACACCCTCACTAAACAATACCAACTGAGCGAACAACAATTTTATATTCACGCAGGCAAACCTTGGCAAGTGATCCCATCGATAGCGGCTAAGGTGCGTTGTCAATTAGTGGTGCTGGGCACCGTTGGCCGACGCGGTATCGGGCAAAAAGTGTTAGGCAACACCGCCGAAAAAATTCTCCGCAGATTAAAAACCAACGTGCTTGCCCTAAAGCCATCTTACCCCCCATAAAAAACAATAAAGCACATTCTTTACAGACAGTTACCGAACATTTGCGAAATAGCACATGGCGACTATACTTGCTTTAAACAACAAAAACAGTGCGCAAGTCATGGATTTAAATACAACAAAAGTAGCCGTAATAGGCTTAGGTTACGTCGGTTTACCTTTGGCTGTCGAGTTCGGTAAACAATTTCCCACCGTAGGTTTTGACATTAAGCAACATCGTATCGATCAACTTAGGGATCACATCGATACAACCTTAGAAGTCAGTAAAAAACAATTCGAACAAGCTGAAAACCTGACCTTTACCAGCCATCAAGACGATCTTAAGCAATGTAACTTTTACATTGTCACCGTGCCAACCCCCATCGATAAATACAAACAGCCCGATCTGACACCATTAATCAAAGCCAGTGAAATGATTGCAAGTGTCATCAATAAAGGTGATGTGGTGGTATATGAGTCAACCGTTTACCCTGGCGCTACCGAAGATGACTGTATCCCCGTTATTGAGCGCCACAGCGGTTTGGTGTTTAACCAAGACTTTTTCGCTGGCTATTCGCCGGAGCGCATCAACCCTGGCGACAAAAAACACACCGTCACCAAAATTTTAAAAATCACCTCAGGCTCAACGCCCGAGGCGGCAAAGTATATAGACCAACTTTATGGCAGCATCATTAGCGCCGGCACGCACATGGCAAGCTCGATAAAGGTCGCCGAAGCCGCCAAAGTCATTGAAAACACTCAACGCGATGTCAACATTGCTTTGATCAATGAGCTGGCGATTATTTTTAATAAGCTTGATATTGATACGCTTGACGTATTGGAAGCGGCTGGCACTAAGTGGAACTTTTTACCATTTCGCCCAGGTTTAGTCGGTGGCCACTGTATTGGTGTTGACCCTTATTACTTAACTCAAAAAGCCGAGCAAATTGGTTATCACCCTAAAATGATTTTGGCGGGGCGGCATTTAAACGATGACATGGGCAAATACGTAGTATCGCAACTTGTCAAAAACATGATGAAACAAGATGCCCACGTTGAGCACGCTAATGTCTTGGTAATGGGCTTAACTTTTAAAGAAAACTGCCCCGATTTACGCAACACCCGTGTTATCGACATTATTGATGAGCTCAACGAATACAATATGAGTGTTGATGTATACGATCCCTGGTGTGACAAGCAAGAAGCGAAAGCGCTATATAATCTTGATTTACTTGAGCAACCAAAAGAGAACCATTATGACGCGATTATCTTCACTGTCGCTCATAAACAATTTATGCAGCTCAGCGAAACACAAATCAGAGAATGGGGTCGTCGCGGTCATTTTATTTACGATTTAAAGTACATTCTGCCACGCGAATCGGTTGATCTGCGTTTATAAAACGCGTCATAACTCGTTAACCACAACAGCAATACAGGAGAGTATCGGTGAGCTCACAAGCAAAACAAGCGAGTAAATATGAGCAGGTATGTACTCAATTAACGCAAACCCCTGCTACATGGCTTGTCACCGGCGTTGCCGGTTTTATTGGTTCAAACTTACTCGAAACCTTACTTAAACTTAATCAGCGCGTAGTTGGCTTAGACAATTTTGCCACCGGCCATCAAGCGAATTTAGATGATGTACGTGAACAAGTTGGCGAAGCGCTTTGGAGTAACTTTACCTTTATTGAAGGTGACATCACCAATAATAAAGATTGCCAACAGGCCCTTGAAAACGTTGATCATGTATTGCATCAAGCCGCTTTAGGCTCGGTGCCAAGGTCAATTAACGATCCGCTAGCCACTAATGAGGCTAATGTGACTGGCTTTTTAACTATGTTACGAGCAAGCCAGCAAGCCAATGTAAAAAGTTTTACTTATGCGGCGTCGTCATCAACCTATGGCGATCACCCTGCTCTGCCTAAACAAGAAGATAATATTGGTAAGCCTTTGTCACCTTATGCGGTGACCAAATACGTTAATGAGCTGTATGCCGATGTGTTTGCCAAAACATATAACTTTTCGTGTATTGGTTTGCGCTACTTCAACGTATTTGGCAAACGCCAAGACCCAAATGGTGCCTATGCCGCGGTTATTCCTAAATGGACCGCTGCCATGATAAATAATGAACCCGTGAAAATTTATGGTGATGGCGAAACATCAAGAGATTTTTGTTTTGTCGATAATGCCGTGCAAGCCAATATATTGGCAGCGATGGCACCAACACAAAGTAAAAACCAAGTCTACAACGTAGCTGTAGGTGATCGCACCAGCTTAAATCAACTGTTTCAAGCCATTGGCGATAGTTTACAGCAGTGCGATATTGATTATACAAAACAAGCCAGTTACCAAGATTTTCGCCAAGGCGACGTACGCCATTCACAGGCTGATATTAATAAAGCTCAAACACTATTAGGATATGAACCACAATTTAGTGTTAAATCAGGGTTAGAAAAAGCAATGTCATGGTACATGAATGCTCTGTACACAGATTGCTCGGCTGAGTCTGGGACAGTTCATTGCGATATTAAGAGAAACCGACCCAACACAGTTTGATATAAAATCATCCAAATACAAAAATGGCGCTTTAAAAGCGCCACTTCAAAAAATAGTAAACCATTCAAAATACTAACGTCAAATGTTTAACTGTTTATAGCCTTAGCTGGCACCTCATTAAGATGACTTTGGTGATACAATAAATCACAAATATCATCTGCTGGCGTAAATGCCGTTGGTGCACTCAATAAAAGCTGACGAATAGTTTGTTGATCAAACGTTTGGCAAGCATCATTTAATTGCATTAATAACGGTTGTAACTCTTGCCACGGTAAAAATATTTCGTGAGCCGTCATGATCCGTTCGTTACCTGTTACTTCAACATCATCACCAATAAGTAATTCTTCATAAAGTTTTTCACCAGGACGCAAACCTGTTTCAATGATTTCAATATCACCGTTAGGGTTCCCCTCATGCTTCAGACGCAACCCTGATAAATGCACCATTTTATGTGCCAAATCATAAATTTTAACTGGATCGCCCATGTCTAGCACAAACACATCACCGCCCATACCCATAGCACCAGCCTGTATAACTAACTGAGCTGCTTCTGGGATCGTCATAAAATAACGCGTGATATCTTTATGGGTAAGCGTTATTGGGCCACCTTGGCCGATTTGTTTTTTAAATAAGGGAACCACCGAACCAGAGCTACCAAGCACATTACCAAAGCGCACCATGCAAAAACGAGTATGGTGCCCCCCTTTTGCCGACAAAGCTTGCAAGCAAAGTTCTGCCATACGCTTTGTGGTGCCCATGACATTCGTCGGACGAACAGCTTTGTCGGTAGATATAAGTACAAATGTTTCAACACCTGCATCTATAGCCGCTTGGGCACAGCGCAAAGTACCAAATACGTTATTTTGCACGCCTTCAATCACATTATATTCAACCAGCGGTACATGCTTATAAGCTGCAGCATGGTAAACCGTATTTACCGCAAATGACGACATAACTTTTTGCAAACGTGATTGCTCGGTTACCGAACCAAGCAGCGGATACAAGTCAACTGTTAAACCTTGCTCTTTTATAAATACTTCCAATTCTCGGTGGATGGAATACAAGGCAAATTCAGTAAGTTCAAACAGAATTAATGTTTGTGGCTGTTGATTGATTATTTGGCGACATAGCTCACTACCAATAGAGCCACCGGCACCAGTTACCATAACCACTTTATTTTTTATATCGGCATGCATTAACTCGACATTTGGTGGCACAGGATCACGGCCAAGCAAATCCTCAACGGAAACTTCCACTAAATCATCAATTTTTGCTTTACCTGATACTAAATCCGCCATAGCAGGGATGGCCTGCATTTCGATACGAAACTCTTCGAGCTTATTTAAAATTACCGCACGTTGAGATTGTGATGCTGATGGTACAGCTAGTAGGACTTTATTTACGCCATACCTTTCAATTAACTTAGCTAACTCTGCCTGAGGATAAACCTTGACACCATTGATATGTAAACGATGTAGCATGACATCATCATCTATAAATGCGATACATTGATATTCTAAACTGTTACGCAAGGCATTATTAAGTTGAATACCCGATGCTCCTGCACCATAAATTATCACGTTTTCTTGCTGTTTACGCATTGGACGCCTAGCCATATAGCGCACTGCTAATCGCGAACCACCAACAAACAATAACAAAAAACACGCATAAATAAATGGTACGCTCCGAGGTAGATCAACGGGCATTGACAAACCGGCGACTGCGACAACGATAGAGGATATAACTACACTGCCACATACAGCAGCTAACGCAACTGGGCCTAAAAACCTGATCACGGCACGATATAGACCTAAATTGATGTTAACAAAAACTGTAACGACAATAACTAAAACGAGTAAAAACCAATAACCCGCTGATTGCTGAATATCAAAACCCAAGCGAATAAGCATCGCGAGCCAAAACGCTACGACGATAAACAGCGAATCGACCAAAACACTTATAATCCGCTTTACGGGACGAGAAATTTGGAAAATTTTATCCATCAAGATATGTTCCCTGAAATACTTAAAATTCTTAAATAATTACTATAACCAAGCAAAAAATGAAAAATGGATAGTTTGATCAGCAATAGTTGGTATCACCGCTGAGAGAATTATCTCTTGCAAGAGTATACCGACTTCCCGGATAATTCAATATATTCAATGAATGTGAAGGTCTTTCTATGGCGAATTCTAAAGCAAGTTTTCAATATTCTTTCAAAGGAAATAGTTCCTATGCTCAGCTATTTATTTAACACTATAGTATTAACGCTATGCTATTAATCATATTTTCTATAAATAATAAAACACGGTGTTGAACTCTCTTGCCCTTATGAATAAAATTAGTTTATCCACTTACCCTAGATTAAAAATCCGAAAAACCGGGTTTTTAATATAAATTTTGTAATGTTCTCGATACCACATTACAAAGCGTTCAACTCATTCAGGGATCGATACTCAGGTCTAAATCCAGTCACCTCAAACAACTCTTAAACTTCGGCATACGTCTGATATAAATCACCGGGTTGCATCTGCATAAAGTTATTTTCCGCCTCTGCACCAAGCGATTCCACGAACTCTAACAATTTAATAGGGTTACCGTTACCTATTTTAAATACACTATAAAGCGCCGAACTGGATAATAGCCCCTATGTCGGTAAATCGATTTTCGTAAAAAAGACCCGATTCAAAAAATAACCGATGGCCGGATTAATAAGAATAGCTATAAGCGATCACACACCTAAAGTTTATTAGCAACGATTAAAGGAAAACACTATCATAATCTGTTATAAAAATAGGCTAGTTACATAAGTAGTCTATTTTCCTTCCCTTAAAAGTAAACACCCTAGCCTCAGTCTGCCTATCAAAAACTGAGGTTTATAATCAGGTTAGTCGTTACCAAATAAGTCGCGCGTATAAACTTTTTCAGAGACATCATCCAGCTCATCGTGCATGCGATTAGATACTATCACGTCAGACATCGCTTTAAATGCTTCTAAATCGCGAATAACCCGAGAGTGATAGAATTCGTCTTCTTCAAGCACAGGTTCAAACACAACCACTTCAATACCTTTGGCTTTGATGCGCTTCATCACACCTTGGATAGATGAGGCTCTAAAATTATCGGAACCCGATTTCATAATCAAGCGGTAAACACCAACCACTTTCGGTTGACGTGCAATGATGGAGTCAGCAATAAAGTCTTTACGAGTACGGTTTGCATCAACAATCGCTGCAATCATGTTATTTGGTACGTCTTGGTAGTTTGCCAATAACTGCTTAGTATCTTTGGGTAGGCAATAACCGCCGTAGCCAAAAGATGGGTTATTATAATGCGAGCCAATACGAGGGTCTAAACTCACACCTTCAATAATCGACTTGGTATCTAAGCCATGCACTTCAGCGTATGAATCCAGCTCATTAAAGTACGCCACACGCATCGCCAAATAGGTATTCGAAAACAGCTTAACCGCTTCTGCTTCCGTTGAGCGAATAAACAGCACATCGATATCTGATTTTTCAGCGCCTTGCACCAATAAATTTGCAAAAACACGTGCACGCTGGGAATCTTCACCTATTATAATACGAGACGGATATAGGTTATCATATAAAGCTTTACCTTCACGCAAAAACTCAGGCGAGAAAATCAAACCATCACAACCAAGCTCCTCACGAATCCGGCGCGTATAGCCTACAGGTACAGTAGACTTAATCACCATGCATGCTGACGGATTTATCGCCATAACATCCCGAATAACGGCCTCAACCGATGAAGTATTAAAGTAATTGGTTACGGGGTCATAATCTGTTGGTGTTGCTATAACAACGTAATCAGCACCTGAATAAGCCGATTCTTTATTAAGCGTCGCACGAAAATTTAAGTCTTCACGCTGTAAGAACTCTGATATCTCGCTATCAACAATCGGAGACATCTTGCCGTTTAATAAGTCAACTTTTTCTGGAACAATATCAACAGCAACAACTTCATTATATTGAGCCAATAACATCGCATTTGAAAGGCCAACATAGCCCGTACCAGCAATTGCAATTTTCATATAAATTAATCCTTTATAACTCGATCACCACTGCCCTTGCCTGTGACAGTCTGCAATATATACTTAAAATAGGTCGTCAATGATAACGACGAAATCATCTTCTCGTCTGTCTTTGCGAGTAACTCTGGCATAGACATATCAATTTCATTAACCTGAGCGAGTCCCGTTATACCGGGGCGAACATTGTATACCCCATGAGCATCACGAAATTTAATTAGTTCTTTTTGATTGTATAAATTTGGGCGAGGTCCTACTAAACTCATTTGTCCACAAAGAACGTTCCAAAGTTGCGGTAATTCATCCAACTTCGTTTTTCTTAGAAAGTGACCAAATGGGGTTATAGAGGATGACGACGCTAAATGGCTAGCAACTGACGCTGTACCAACAGTCATGGTGCGAAACTTTACCAATTTAAACGATTTCTTATATCGCCCCACTCGTTCTTGTATAAAAATTGGAGCACCTGTATCGAAATATCCAATAACCAATAACAAAATAAGGATTGGAAAACCGAAAATTAGTCCTAAAATCGCGAACGCAATATCTATCGTGCGGATAATAAAATTAGTCATATACTTTACTTTACTTTAAGGTATTTAATAAATTAAAACGAGGAGTCCAGCCTAAAATACGTTTAGCTTTAGACGAATCGATTTCAAGATTATCTAATAGTTGAGTAGCTAAACTTGTTTTTCCCAAAAGCGTAAACATTTTACGAAAAACTAACACAGGTACTGGTACCATAAAAGATTTAATATTCCGAGCCACCCAAATATTTCGAATCAACTCATTTAGCGAATATGTTTCATCATCGGACACTAAAAACAATTCGTTAGCTGCTGATGGGTGCTCCGAGCAAACTACTATAAATTCACAGAGATTTTTAACCGAGATGTAGCTGCGAGAGTTATTGATTGCCCCAAAAGGAAGAGGACACTTCGTTAAAGCCAATTTGACTAACTTTGAGAAATTACCCGGAGCATTAATTCCGTAAACAAGTGGCGGTCTTATAAGAACCAATTCAAAATTTAACTCTGCAGACATTTTTCGTAAAGCCAACTCGGTTTCATATTTTGATACCGCATAATCAGAGTGCGGTGTCACATCACATAGTTCTGTAAAAGGTGCATCCTTAGTTGTATTACCATTTACACCGATTGTACTTACATACACAAATCTTCGAAGTCCATTCGAAGCTGCCTGCTTAGCCAAAGCAATTGTCGAGTCCCTATTTATTCTTCGAAAGTCAGCAAGAGTTTTCGAGTTATCATGAGCAAGAGCTGCTAGATGAATAACTACTTCGAACTTTTCTTCAATAACTTGATTCGAAATAAAGTTTTCTAAACTACTTTGAATACAGTTTGGACTCAATTTTTCTTTACGTGAGAGCTGATAGATATCATGACCGTTTAACATAGGTATCAATTCACTTCCAATGAAACCGGTCGCTCCAGTAACAAGTATTTTCATTTAAGACTTCTTAAAAAAAGTTAATAATTTAAAAGGGAGTTTAAATAGAATAAGAAAAATACTGGTGAAGATCCCATTCTCTTTGCAAGCACGAGATATCTCTATATTTTGGTGTACTCGCCATAGTAAACCGCTAGAACTTATTCCACCTTCACGCATTTTAACTAGGACATGGGGAACTCGCTTAAGCTTTATGCCTTTAGAGATGTGCCTCGCTATTAGTTCAAAATCCGCAGCAACTCGATAGCCTAACTTGTATGTTCCAAACTCATCATATTTCTTTCTTCGAATATAATATGTGGGGTGTGGCAGCATGAAGCCAAAACGAATTTTCTTTTTAGAAAAACGCTTCGAAGAATATCGACGAGTTATTTTATCCGGATTATGTTGATTCACATAAACCAAATCGCCATATACACCATCCACCTCATCAGAAAAACTGTTAACAATATTACCAATACTGTTCTCTGTCGAAAAGAAGTCATCTGAGTTCAAGATTCCAACAATATCGCCTGTAGCTGCTTTGACCCCTTTATTCATAGCATCATAAATGCCAGAATCTTTTTCTGAAATCAGTATATCAATAACGTCTGTATACTCATCGACTATTTCTAATGTTTTATCAGTTGATTTCCCATCAACGATTATATATTCGATATTCTCATAGTTTTGCTTCTTAACAGACTCTATGGTATCTCTTATGGTTTTTTCACTGTTAAAGCAAACTGTTATAATAGAGACTTTCAACTCTAACCTTCCTTGTACACTTATGATCTCAACAAAGACAAAATTTCGTTAGTTTTTGACTTCATTAACTCAACATCAGTTCGTGATTCTACATTCAAGCGTACTACGGGCTCGGTATTAGATGAACGTAAATTAAAGCGCCAATCAGCAAACTCTAATGAGATACCATCTGTTTCATCAACGATTAGTGCATCCCCCTCATAAGCTTGTCGAACTTTTGAAATAGCTTGCTTAGGGTTTTCCAACTTAGAGTTGATTTCTCCCGAAGATGGGTATGCTGCAATGCGCTCAGAAACAAGCTCAGATAAAGGTTTACCTGTTACAGAAAGTAATTCAGAAACCAATAACCAAGGGATCATACCTGAGTCGCAGTAAGCGAAGTCTCTAAAATAATGGTGAGCACTCATTTCGCCACCATAAATGGCGTTTTCACTACGCATGCGTTCTTTAATAAAGGCGTGACCAGTTTTACTCATAATTGGCTCACCACCGGCTGCTTTTACTAAATCAATGGTATTCCAGCTTAAACGAGGATCGTGAATTATTTTCTCACCGATATTTTGGACCAAAAAGGCTTGCGCTAATAAACCAACGATGTAATAGCCTTCGATGAACTGGCCTTTTTCGTCAAACAAGAAACAACGATCAAAGTCGCCATCCCAAGCAATACCCATATCGGCATTATGTTCAAGTACCGCATTTGCCGTGTCTTCTCGACACTCTGGTAGTAATGGATTTGGAATACCATTTGGAAAGTTACCGTCAGGCTGATGGTGCACTTTAATAAATTCAATATTTGCACCAGCAGCGAGTAACACTTGTTCAATAGCATCTAGCGCTGGGCCTGCTGCACCATTACCTGAATTAACAACCAACTTTAACGGTTTAAGCTTGCTTACATCAATAAATTCAAGCATACGCTTTGCAAACTCATCCTTTAAATTACGCGAGATATATTGCCCGCGCTCTTTATTATCTTCTACAGTAATCTCTTGATTAATTATTTTTTCAGCGGTTGCTTTTATTGCATGTAACCCGGTGTCGCCGGAAATAGGCTTTGATTGCTCACGAACAAGTTTCATGCCGTTGTAATTCATTGGGTTATGGGATGCTGTCACTTCTACTCCACCACATACACCTAAGTATGATGTAGCGTAATAAATTTCTTCGGTACCTGTCATACCTAAGTCGATAACATTGACACCTTCGTCTTGCAAGCCGTTAGCTAAAGCAAGCTTTAAGCTATCAGATGTTAAACGAATATCGCCACCGACAACAATGTCTTTAGGCTTAAGTTCTAAAGCAAAGGCACGACCTATAGCGTAAGCAATTTCATCGTTAAGCTCGTCACCTAACTGACCGCGAATGTCATATGCTTTGAAGCACGTTAATGATTTTGAGGACATAATATTACAGCTGTTATAAATTTAAAGGGGTAACGTGAAGATTTTTTTGAAACAAGGCTAAGTATTAATTTACTTAGCCTTAGATGTTTTGAGTTAAGTATTAAATTATATAGTACTTTCTCTTAAAACGTTAACTACTCGTCAACTACGAACGACCATAACGGTCTTCAAAGCGAACAATATCATCTTCGCCTAAGTAGTCACCGACTTGTACTTCAATAAGTTCAAGCGGAATAACACCCGGGTTTTCAAGTGCGTGCACTTGGCCAACAGGAATATACGTCGACTCGTTTTCACGAACTAAGAATGTTTCTTCACCGTTGGTTACTTTAGCGGTACCCGACACAACAACCCAGTGCTCTGAACGATGATGATGCATTTGAATAGACAACTTCTCACCCGGTTTAACGGTAATACGTTTAACCTGATCGCGACGACCAAAATCGATTGAGTCGTAATGTCCCCATGGGCGATACACTTGACGATGTAAATTAGCTTCTGAACGATCAGACGATTTTAATTGCTCGACAATCTTCTTTACGTCTTGAACCTTATCTTTGTTAGCAACCAAAATGGAATCTTTAGTTTGCACCACAATAGTGTTTTCCATGCCAACAGTCGCAACCAGTTTACTCTCGGCAATCACTAAATTGTTAGTACAGCCTTGAGTGAGGACATCACCTTTTAGAACATTGCCGTTTTCGTCTTTTTCTTGGATATCCCAAATGGCAGAAAAGCTACCAATATCGTTCCAATTTGCATCAAGAGACACGACCACCGCAGCATCGGTTTTTTCCATTACAGCATAATCAATAGAATCGTCAGGGCATTCTGCAAATGCATTTGCATCAATTCGAACAAAGTCCATATCCGCAGCTGTATGTTTAATTGATGCTTGGCATGCTAAATACATATCAGGATTAAACTTGTTAAGCTCCTCTAAATAACGAGACGCTTTAAACATAAACATGCCTGAGTTCCAGTAATAGTCACCTGAAGCTAAGTATTGCTGAGCTGTTTCAAGATCAGGCTTTTCAACAAACGAATCGACGACAATACCCGAGTCTTTTTGTTGTCCACGTTTAATATAACCATAGCCTGTTTCAGCATGCGTTGGTACAACACCAAAAGTTACCAACTTACCAGCCTCTGCTAATGCTTGTGCATTAACGACAGCAGAATGAAATGCTTCAACATCGGCAATAACGTGATCGGCTGCCAAAACAAGCATCACCGGATCATTGCCAGCGTTTACTTCATTAAATGCGGCTAAAGCAATAGCTGGTGCCGTGTTACGGCCAACTGGCTCAAGAATAATACTACCTAATTGGTCTATTTCACGTAACTGCTCTGCAACAACGAAACGGTGTTCTTCATTACAGATTGTCGTTGGCTCTGAAACCTGTAGTCCTTTTAAGCGCAATACCGTTTCTTGGATCATGGTATTGTCAGAGGCTATTTTTAAAAATTGTTTTGGTAGTAACTTACGAGACAGTGGCCATAAGCGTGAGCCTGAGCCTCCTGCCATAATGACTGGTTTAATCATATTATTCATTCTTAATCTTAATCTTAATCTTAATCTTAATCTTAATCTTAAATCGCACGATAAGTTGAAGTTTTCGATTAGCTCAACCTATCTTGTGTACGCTTCTTGCTTTATTTTTTGCTAATAGCTGGCTTTATTGAAATACCATTTGCTATGACAGTGTACTGACTCATCGGCTAACAATGTTTCGACGTCGAACCATTTATAGTTACTGTGCTGTGAAGTAGGTAAGGCATCGACTTTGATATCTACTTCAATTTCGTATGCCAGTACCACGTAGTGGGTACTTATTCCTTCACCAAAAACATAGTCATCGTAAAAATGGTCATATACACCTAACGACTTAGCTTGTGACATTGTCATATCAACACCTAATTCAGCTTTTACTAGGCGTGAAAATGCAGTGTCGACTCGCTCGCCTTTTAAAATTCTACCACCAGGTACAAACCAAAAGCCGCAAGCTGGGCGGTTGGTTCGGTAGCCTAAAAGGCATTGACCCTGCTTACTTTTAATAACAAGATCAATGCTTACTAACGGCGTACTTTCAATAACGGTGGAGAAAACATCTTTTGGTAAAAACATTTTCTCGCCTTAGTTATTTGCGGTAGTTATCTTGGTTTGATAAAAACCAATCATAAGTGGTTGCTAAGCCATCACGCAGTGAAATTTTGGCCTCATAACCTAGTTCACGTAAGCGAGAAACATCCATTAATTTGCGAGGCGTACCATCAGGTTTTGTGGTATCAAATACCAATTCACCTTCAAAGCCAATCACATCGGCTAACGTTTCGGCCAACTCACGAATAGTACAATCAATGCCAGTACCAACATTAATGTGCGACATCATTGGCGATGTATGTTGTTCGTACTGTGCTTTATCAAGCTCTAATACATGAATTGATGCTGCAGCCATATCGTCTACATGCAAAAATTCGCGCATTGGCTTACCAGTACCCCAAACAACAACTTGCTTATCGCCACGTAATTTGGCTTCATGGAAACGACGCATCATGGCCGGAATAACATGTGAGTTTTCTGGATGAAAGTTATCGTTCTCACCATATAAATTCGTCGGCATAACTGAACGGTAATCAACACCATATTGACGATTGTAGCTTTCGCATAACTTAATACCGGCAATTTTAGCAATAGCGTACGGCTCGTTAGTTGGCTCTAAATAGCCTTTTAACAGCTCTTCTTCAACCATTGGTTGCGCAGCAAGCTTAGGGTAAATACACGATGAGCCCAAAAAGCACAGCTTTTTCACTCCCGCTAAAAATGCTTGATGAATAATATTCGCCTCAATCATCAAGTTTTCGTAAATGAACTCAGCAGGATACGTATTATTAGCGTGAATACCACCAACTTTAGCCGCTGCTAAATATACTTGATCGATATTCTCTGTAGCAAAAAACTCAGCGACGGCTTGTTGCGACGTTAGATCTAGCTCACTACGAGTACGAGTGATGATTTCATAACCACCTTTTGCTTGAAGGTTACGAACAATCGCCGAGCCAACCATACCACGATGGCCTGCAACGAATACTCTTATAGCCATATTAGTTTTCTACCGCGATAGCAACATCGTGACCATGTGCTTTTAATAAAGCGTGACGTCGTGCTTTATCAAGGTCAGCATTAACCATTTCTGCACACATTTCTTCAACGGTGATCTCTGGTACCCAGCCAAGTTTTTCTTTCGCTTTGGTTGGATCGCCAAGTAGTGTTTCTACTTCTGCTGGACGGTAGTAACGAGGATCAACACGGACAATAACATCACCAACATTTAATGCGGTTACTTTATCACCAGTGATAGCAGCAACAGTTGCAATTTCTTGCTCGCCTTCACCACTAAATTCAAGTTCTATACCTAATTCTTTAGCAGATAAACGAACAAACTCGCGTACTGAAATTTGCTTACCAGTAGCAATAACGAAATCTTCAGCTACGTCTTGCTGAAGCATCATCCACTGCATACGTACATAATCTTTAGCATGTCCCCAGTCACGTAATGCATCCATGTTACCCAGATATAAACACGGCTCTAAACCTTGAGAAATGTTCGCCAATGCGCGAGTAATTTTACGAGTAACGAATGTTTCGCCACGGCGCGGTGATTCGTGGTTAAACAAAATACCGTTACACGCGTACATACCGTATGCTTCACGGTAGTTTACTGTAATCCAGTAAGCGTACATTTTTGCCACAGCATAAGGAGAGCGTGGGTGGAACGGCGTCGTTTCTTTTTGCGGTATTTCTTGCACTAAACCGTATAGTTCAGAGGTAGAAGCTTGGTAAAAGCGAGTTTTCTTTTCTAGCCCTAAAAAGCGAATAGCTTCCAGTAAGCGTAGTGTACCGATTGCATCAACATCAGCCGTGTATTCTGGTGATTCAAACGATACTGCAACATGCGACTGTGCACCTAGATTGTATACTTCGTCTGGTTGCACTTCTTTTAAAATGCGAGTTAAGTTAGACGTATCTGTTAAATCACCGTAATGTAGGAAAAGATTAGGATTGTTTTCGTGACGATCTTGATAAATGTGATCAACACGTTCGGTGTTAAAAGAAGAAGCACGACGCTTAATGCCATGAACTTCGTAACCTTTTTCTAATAAAAGTTCAGCTAAATATGAGCCGTCTTGACCTGTTATACCAGTAATTAAAGCGACTTTACTACTTGTCATTTTTCATCCTTAATGAAATTAATAAATCTCTTGGCCATATCATTTGTGTTAAAGCTCTGAGATACAGTCTGATATGCATTTTGAGCATATATTTTTAAAGTTTTCTTATCATTCATACAATGCTTGATATTCTGGGTCAACGAAGTAACATCCCCTTCGGAGAATGTTAAGCCATTAACTCCAGGAGAGAATGCCCCGATTTCAGGCATGTGATTATATCGATTATCATGAAGAATTGCAGGCAACCCCAATGCAAACGCATGAATTAAACTTAAACCAACAGCGCCAGGGTAAACAAAAATATGGCAGCCTTCTAATACAGCTGAAATCTCACTTTCATTCCACATTTCTCCATAACAAATTAAATTTAAGCTTTCTGCTAATGGATGTTTTTTTACAATATCATCTCGATTAAAGTTACCTATTATATGTACATTTACATTGGATTTTGCATTGCTATCCAAACCAATAACTGCCTGAATCAAATGATCAAATTTTGACTTTTCTGTATTACGTCCAATAAACGCTATATTTAAGCCATCATCATCATCATACTTACTGAAATTGATCTTCAATTTTGCTCTAATAGCTTCGATATCTAAACCATTATTCAATGCCACTACAGGTTTATTTATCAATCCTTTGGTTAATTTAATTTCTTCATCAGTATAAAGAATAATATTAAAAAAGTTCATCAACCTAAATCGAATCATGCTACCTAATCTTGAGCTAGTAGAGGACCATGCATGTCCCCACCAATAAATATCAGCACCCCGTAATTTGGCAATTAAACTTACAATTAAACTACTAATAAATCGTGGGTTTCCGTTTATTACTAATGCATCACCTTTGGTTAATTTTAATTTAGTGATTTCTATTACTAAACTTTGCCAGAAGAAAACTCCAAATAACGAGGTCAAATTAACTTTACGATACACTATGGAATTGTCGATGGTCCGCATTGATTTGACACCTGAATTATCTACAGGTGAGCAAAATATAGAAATATTAAACGTATCATTTAACTTTACAAGACTATTAATAAAGCCTTTTCGATATCTACCTAGTGCTGGCTGCACAATAACAAGCTTACGTTTTTTATTTGCCATATCTGCTTCTTAACATCTCTTTATGATTTTCCATTTGTTTGTCGTTGAATCTTCGTTTAATGACTCTAGCAGGATTTCCAGCGACTATTGAATATTCAGGTACATCATTTATAACAACAGAACCTGCTGCGACTATAGATCCTTCGCCGATTGTTACACCGCCAAGAATTGTTGACCCATAGCCAATCCATACGTCATCTTTAATGACTATTAACTCAGATCTAGCGCGAGGCCCTTCGAAAATTGTTTGTTCTGGTACATCATAAGTATGTTCACCTCTGTTTATAAGGCCACACCTTGGCGCTATTAACACATCATTACCAATTTCTAAATCACTAATAATTAACGTGCCAGAGTTGATTCCGATATTGTCGCCAAGCTTAACTTTTTTATTAGGTGAAAATATTTCGACATTCCATTGTACATGCACATTATTTCCATAAGAGACGTAAGAGTGGCGTAAATTAAAATTAAGTATATTTCTAACAGAATTAAGGAAAGTTTTTAACATATGAATCTCTTAATTTTGAACATCAAAATTGCTACTTGAATGTTCAACAGACAGTATATTCCAATTTACTTAACCTAAGTAGTTGGATGACTACAGGCTTCTTCAATATTATGGATACCATCAATTCCAGGTTTTGTAAGCACGTTCGCTCTGATTGCAGTAGTCAAGTTGAGTTGACCACGGCTCTATAATAGTTTTAAAAAATTTTTTAAGCGCCATTGAAGTTCCCCCTTAAAATAGACGGCTTCAATGAGAGTTTGCTTAAATTCCATCGAGGTTATTTGGTTGTATGTGTGGCTTTGTATTGCCTAAAGTTTCGATTATTAAGAAAAGACTTCACAGTAAAAAGGATTGGCTGCTTTTGCGATAAACCTTCAAGAATCTTCTCTGTTAATTTAATTAAACCGAATCCCGAATAGGCCTTTAAATAATGCAGCAATGGAAGCTGTAACCGATTTAATCCCGCAGATTTCAAAATATTATTAAAACGGCACATTGCTACAAACCTTGCATCTAATATAGTCGTACTCTTTTGCTTTGTTAACGAATTTAAAGAATCCACGACACAATATACAGAAGCTAAGTCAGCCATCACCGAACGTGCCTTAAGACCAACCTGTAGCGAAAAGTTTATATCGTTTGAAGCAATAATTTCATCAAAACGAATATTATACTGAACTACCAGGTCACGAGATATCATTTTACTCCACGGAACGAAGTAATAATACCTAAGCAAATCTGAATTCGAACGAACAAAGTTTTCAACTAACATTTTGTAATACAGGTGTCGTGTAGAGCTTTTTAAAGAGCCCTCAAACATACTAATTGGAGAGAAATAAACAACGTCGGCTTTGCAATCAATATAACTGTCAAATATTTTAAACGCATTTTCTAGAAAATAATCATCTGCATCTGCAAACAACAAAAATTTACCCTCACTGCGGTCAACACCGATATTGCGGCAACATCCAGCCCCTTTATTATGTGTATTATTTTCTAATAAAACTATATGTTCTCTGCTATTAGCAATCTCTGAATTAAAGGTCGTACATTTATCATTGACAATAATAATCTGGATATCTTCACGTTCAGGAATACTATTTATTAATCTATAAATAGATTTTTCTGCCTTATAATATGGAATAATTACTGAATAGTTGTACTTGTACATTTCTGTGCTTTCTCATAACAGACTACTATCAAAGCTAATATAAAATTAGCTATAAATGCCATTTTTCCTAACTCCATCATTGGAGTACTCATTTGAGTAATAGGAAGGGTTGATCCCCATGTAATGGCAAGCCACCCTATGAATGAGTGTTTCGATTTATTTCGTATTAACTTAACACCAAATATAACAAGGCATATCGACAACGCCATAAAATTTAAAAGCCCGAGCAATCCGTATCGATATAAATATAATGCTATCCAACTTTCAAAAGATTTATAAGGAGTTAGACCAACACCAAACAGACCACCATTCTCATTAACCATTGAAAGTGATTCATTTATTTGCCCTAATCTAGCTGACAGAGTCAATGATTGAGAACTACTGTATATCAATGTTTCGGCCTGTTTAACCGATATTAAGCTATATTGACGTAAGTAATCAAATATATTATCCATATTTAAGATAAATAAGAATATTGAGCATATAACTCCGAAGGATAGAATTATCCCCCTTTTACCAGTTGAAAACATAATGATAACTGCGAGAGATAAAACCATGGATAATATCATAGTCTTACTTTGAGTAAGTGCAACAAGTGCTAGACCTAACAATAAAACGATAAGATCTAATAACTTCGTATCTCGTTTCGCTTTCTTGAAGTTTACCAATATAACGAGAGTGAGACTATAAAAGACAAAGCCTGCATAATAGGATGTACCAAAAAAAGCGGTTCCTATACCAACAAGATTAAGTCTACTTTCCCGTTTATACAGAAAATGAATTATAGATTCAAATTGTTGAGCGAAAAAGACCTCTGCAATAACATATATAAAAGAGACGGATATTATTATTCTGACTAATCGAACAATTTTGTATAGCTCATAATTCTGGATCAAAGCACATAAACATATGAAACTCATACATAGCAACGTTGGTCGTAGAAACGAAAAAATTGTTGATGTGCTAATAGATCCACTATAAATATCAGTCAAAAGAGACGGGATTAATAAAATTTGGCTAGCCGAATAATACAGAAAAACTATAGAATATAGGCGGTTAGCCTTAAAATGATTATACGTAAACAGAACAATCAAAGCCCCTGTTAAAATAACAAAGTTTACATGTACTTGCGATGCTTCAAATATTCTTGGAAAAAGTGGAAAAAAGAACACTATCGCAAAAAAAAATGAGAAGTAAAATCCCTTTAAACTATTGGTTTTCATCTATTATTAACTTTAAATTTTCTATCTCGAGAATTCTAACCAACTCATATAATCTAGCTTCTGATGTATGAACATCCTGTGACACACGATTATTGAACCCATCAGGACCTTTCGTTATTTTAAAATGATCAACTAGCATCTCATTAACAATTTCAGAATCGAAGCCATTACTTAATAATGCAAATCCATTTTCAAAAGCAGGAGGGTTGTAGGCATAAGAATAATTGGATTTAAGTAAAGCGTCCTTAAAATTTTCAGTTAAAACAACCCTCAACATGCGGTCATAAATTTTGCTCTTATAAAAAGAATGCTCACGATAGCGCTGTTTTAGTAGTTCATAGGCATACAAATTGAAACCATGGTAACCAGCAGACTTTAGAAATAACGATTTACGTTGTTTCGCATTTGACATGCTAGAAACGCAAAAATCCAATATTGATTTAAAGCCTTTCGTCTTTTCAACTTGAAAGCTAGTTATAGGTGAATTATGGAAAAGAACCCCGCAAGAGTATAACGTTGGTTTACAAGCTACCTGTTCAAAAAACCTATCACACATAGAGAGAGCCTTAGGAGTTTTAGATAATAAGCTCCCTACAGCAGCAAACCACAACTGGTGATTAAACGTGTTATCGAAAGGTAACCTACTCCCATCTACTCCGAGTCTATACCAAATTGCACGATCGTAATCAAAATCATGCATCAAAAAAACATCCTCAGCAAGAAGGTATAGAGTTTCATCGCCCAATATATCATAAGCATATAATAAAGCTTCAATGACCCATGCTTGTCCCATTAGACCATTACAAAAATCTTTTTCCTTTTTCAAACGGCAATGAAAAGACGCTGACATTGGACGGGCAATTTGTGAGCTTAAAAATTTGATTGCTTTACTTGCGGCGCCTCTGTATTTTTCTTCACCTGTTCGAGCATATAAACAACAGAAAATAATTAACCAATGGGAAGTGTTTCTGACAGACGTTTCTTTATCAAAGTAAGGTCCATTGTGACCGGGATATATACCGTCTAATTCATCAAAATTGAGTTGTTTAGAAGCAGCTTTTATTAAAATTTTTTCGAGTTCAATAATCATGTTTATTATAGAGTTAAAGGGACGTTAATTTAAAACTGGAGCTAATATTAATTTGTACTAGCTTTTAATTTCACTTCAAAATACCTATGTACTTTAAAAGCCCATATATGTATTTTTTAGCTACGTATCCTATGTGCTTTATTCTATTTGAGAAAGAGCTGATATGAGATAATCCTATTAAAATATGCTCAATATTTTTTTTAGTATGGAATTTAATGCTATCTGAGACACCTCCAATTCTCATATTGGTGGTTACAATATCTGAATAGACTATTTTGGCGCCGGCATTAGTCGCCCTCGAAATAAAATCATAATCCGCACTGATTTTATACTTTGTATTAAACATACCTACAGTATCGTAAATTCCTCTTTTTACGAATACTGACGGATGACTAATCGCTGAACTCATTGGGGATAATGGAGGCATTTCACTTCTAAGTACCTTTTCAAATAGTCTCCCATCGTTGTAGACTTTTTGAGTCGTTGCAGCTACAACATCAGCATCACTTTCAAATAATTCATTAATCGCAGTTAAAGCACCTGGTTCAAAATAATCATCGGCATTTAAAATTGCTACAATATCACCATTCGCTGCGCATATACCTTTATTCATCCCATCGTATATCCCATTATCCGGCTCGGAAATAACTTTTAAATCTTTAAATTGGTTTGCATATTGATTGACTATCTCCAGAGATCTATCTGTAGATTTTCCGTCAACAAAAATCATCTGTAAATTTTCATAATCTTGCTTCAAAATACTCGAGATCGTGTCTTCTAATGTATCTTGTGCATTGTAAAATGTGGTAATAACCGATATTGACTTATGTTTCACTTTCGATCCTTTTGATTATATCCAAGAACTTACCAATGAAGTTTTCGTTGCTAAATGTTTTATTTGCTAATTCGCTGATACGATTCGAACATTCGAAAATGAAATTTTCTTCATTGTCATAGGTACTTAGAATAAGTCTTCCGATATCACGAGGCTGAATCGAATCAACTATTAGGCTACCCTCAAAAATTGTACCAACATTCTTACCAACTACTGGAATCAGCCCAGCTTTCATTGTTGTTATCACTGATGTAGGCACAGCTTCTGAACAAGACAATAAAAAACTATAATTACATAGGTTAATTAATTTTGAAAAGGTTTCGCTATTAACGTTTATGCGACCATAAATTTTTACGTTCTTAGGTATACGCATCAACTTATGTATATCCTTATACTCAGCTCCACATACGTGTAAAGTCCAATCTGGATATTCCTCTATAGCATCTATCAGTAAATCTAACCCCTTATGAATTACTCCCCTAGAACCAAACCAAAGGATATGTTTACAGGGTTGAAAAGACTTTTTCTCAACCGCTACTGGTATTCCGATTGGAAATAGATAGTCAGCTTTGCAGTTATAAAGTTCGTTTAGACTCTGTTTGTGCATTTCACCAAGACATATAACAAAATCAGAAATTGCAATATCATTATCAACATAATATGAATGACTGCGTTCGATACCGACCTTCTTCTTATGGCGATCATAGAAATACCTACACCTTTCGAGTTCTGCAGAGTATGATATTTCCGGAGGGGCTTCTGTTAAATATAAAATTCTTTTACCAGTATGCGTTAAGTTAGAGCGTCTAAAGTATTCACCAAATCCAAATATCAAATCATATTTTAAAGTGGTTTCATTATAGCTAGCGCGACAATCAACCACATCAACACAATAACCCAATTTAATAAATGCACTAACTATTAACTGGCACTCTTTTCGATTTGAAACAAAGTTGAAGTCTTTGAATTCTCGCAAAAAACCATCAGACAAATAAGACACTAAGACTCTTGGCTGATCTAGTTCTCCGTTCCACCCCAAGTTATATATACTAAGCGGTTCTTTTCGCAAGAATCGATTTTTTATTATTTCTATTACTTTCAATTTTTAGTTCTCTATACAAGTGGAACGTCAAAGGTATTGCTCCCAAAAGAAGGTGAGCGACTGCTGTCGCAACTGATGTTCCATAGGTACCTAAAGCATTCATTAGTATTACTGACAGAATTGCATTAAAAATTACATTAGCAATTCCATAATTAATTTGGACAGCTAAATGATTCATCGAATTTAAAAATGGAATAATTAAGGAGGTATAAACAACAACAAGCAATTGAAGTGCTAATGCGAAATAAATATTACTACTTATTTCAATATCCATGAATCTTGAAACAAATTCAGGAACTATGAATGAAAGAATTAGTGCTGCAATAATACCGTAAGCAATTGCAATAAATAACGCTTTATTCAACAAGTTTATAATATCTTTGAACCTAAAATTAGCATGTAATTTAGTGATAAAAGGCCATAAGCTACCTGAAAAAACGGAGAATCCAAACAATAAAAAAGTATAAAATCGCAATACTATATTGTACTCTGCCGAATTTTCGGCGCCTAAGATTACAGTAACTAAGAATGTATCGGATCCAAAACCAGCAAACTGAATAATAGTTAGAACGAGAAAACCCTTAGCTACTCTATCAAAGTTTTCGACAACTAATCCACCATTCTTAGAGTGAGCTTTACGAAAATTTTCTAAATTTTTAAATGCGAAAAATATAATAACCATAAGTTGAGGTAAGCCATAAACTAGAAAATAGAAAACCTCGCTTTGAAAATTAAAGAATAATGACGTAGCAGTAAAAAAGATAGTCACTAAACTAATTAAAAATGATATCTTGTTCGCAATTTGAGGATGCTGGACTCCCCTGTAAAAGTCTAATATTGTATTTACCTGAACAATAAAAAAGGAACTAACTAAAAATATAATTACTAAGCTAGAAATTCCGAAATCATAAACTGAGTCTACTACAAGGTAAAATATCAAAATACCTAATACCGTAACAAACGACCATTTTGAAATAAATTTAGCACTAGAGAAGTAAACAAGGTATTTTTCGTAATTACTTTTTAAGTCGTCTAATTTGCCTAGCTTATTTTGCATCGACTTAGACACACCAAAACTAGACAAGGAAATAAAAGATGTGAGACTCACCAGAGTTACTAAAATACCAAACTCTTCCTTTCCAAAATTTTCGAGCATTAAAGGTATAAATAATATTTGACTGAGCGACGTCGATATCTTAGCAAGTAAGCCATATACACCACTAGATAATACTCTTTTAATCAAGAAAGTCATAATATGCCTCAAGATGAATAAATTTAGGCTGTAGCGCTATAAATACAAACGCTGAATAGACTACCTACAGCCTTTTTAGGGTAATTGTATTCAAAATGGAATTTAGTAAAGCTTACATCTATTAAAAATAATACCATCTTCGAAAACTACCTCAATACAATTAAGTAGAGTCACTATTGAATTTACTAATAAATGTAACATTACAGATTAGGAAGAAGTTTTCAGTCACATTGGGTGATATTTACAATAGTATTTATTTCAAATAACTCTTCCTAGGTTTTCTTAGGAAGAGACATTTCTATAATCTTTATTTAACTCCGAATGTACACAATAAATGGGTTATACATGGTGAACTAGACATAGACAATCTGATACGATACCGCTCTGCCCATACATCAGTAATAAACGACTTTACTAATCAAAAGCAATACAACTGTTTCATAAAACAAGAGCGAACTTTCGACACTTAAAGCTTAAATATATTATTTATAATCATACCCATAGTTGTAATAACCGTAATCACTCTCTCGCTTTTCCACTGCATTAAAAATTAAACCTTTAATCTCAACGCCGTTGTTTTCAAAGCGATTTACCGCTACAACGATTTCTTTTAATGGGTTCAAATCATAGCGCGCTAGCATTAATGAAGCGCCTGCATGCCGGCCGATAATGGCTGCATCTGTTACCGCTAAAATGGGTGGCGTATCAACAATAACTAGATCGTAGTCGGCTGATGCTCTCTCAATAAAGTCCGCGAAGCCTTTACTCATTAATAATTCACTTGGGTTAGGTGGCACTTGACCACGGCTAACAAAATCAAGATTTGGTTGCTTAGTCGAGCGAATACTCTGGTCAATATTGATATTACCAATCAAGTAGTCGGAAAGACCATTCTCAGCCTCTACACCAAATACTTTGTGAATATAGCCCTTACGCATATCAGCATCGATAAGTAACACTTTTTGACCCGCCTGTGCAATAACAGCAGAAAGGTTCGATGAAATAAACGATTTACCAACACCAGGGCTGGCACCTGATATCATCACCACATTATTTTTTGCTTCTAACATGGCAAAATGTAACGAGGTACGTAAACTCCTAATCGCTTCTATTGCCAAATCCGCTGGATTTTCGATAGCTAGCAACATTTCATCTTCAGCATCTGTTTTACGTTTACCACGCAACTTAGCTTTGCGCTTTATTGTATCAATGAACTTGGTTTGAGTTTCAGATAAAGGGACAGTTGCGTATACAGTCAGGCCTACATCTTCGAACGCTTGAGGGTTAGTCACGCCTCGATTAAAAGCCGATTTAATAATAATGTAAGCAACAGCTAAAAGTCCGCCTAATAAGGTAATAATAACTACAATTAAAGCTTTTTTTGGTTTAATGGGAAATCGCCCTACTTGCGCGTAGTCTACAATATTGATGTTACCCACCGTTGACGCTTTAACGACGTTAAGCTCTTGTACCTTATTTAAAAGTGCTAAATAAATCTGTTGATTTACTTCTACATCGCGAGCCATACGTAAAATGGTTTGCTGTGCTTTTGGTAAGTCTTTGATACTCGCGTTTAAAGTGTCTTTTTGTTGCTCAAGGTCTGCTTTTTTTGTCAACAAACTCACGTAACGCGGATGGGCCTTGGTATATTTTTGGGCGACATCGACTTCTAAGAAGGCCAATTCGTGGATCTTTGTATCTATTTCCACCAATTGTTCAAGCACCGACTCTGTTTCAAGAGTTAAGTCAACAGAATCGTTTTGCAAACGGAATTGGTTTAACGCTTCTTCTGCGTTCGCTTGCTTGGCATCAATTTTCGGTAATTCGCTGTTTAAAAAGGCGATCGACTTTTCCACTTCCTGGCTCATGCGTTTCACGTTTTGCATTAAAAACGCGTTAGCTATCGCATCCAAGGTTTTTTGTGCCATACGGCGGTCGGGTCCTTCAAGTGTCAAACTTAAAATACCAGACTGCTTGCCTTTTTCTGAAACTTGTAAATTATTTAGTAGATTTGTAATCGCATCGCTTCGGTGTAACCGTGTTAACTCAAAGGCTGTGCCTGGTTTGGCATTTAACTCTGTAATTAATAACTGCACTTGACCATCATCACTACGAGCTAGAGTATTGACTTTGCCTGATAACAACAACGTGCCATCTAAGTAGACCTGATATTCATTATCTTCACCTGCAACAACCTCTAACGTTATGCCAAGCAGTGACTGTTCAACGTTGTATTGAGCGACGCGAATTTTTTCACCACCCCATGCATAAGTATCAGACAAAAGGCCAGACATTAAAGGCGCATTAAAATCACTACCACGATAACCTCGAGCGTAAAATTCACCCAACTTACCAAAATATTTCGGCGCTGTGATGATATCTAAACGTAATTCGTCTACGGCATCACCAAGAACTTTGCGAGATTTTAGTAATTCTATCTCGGTTACCGCTTTTGACTCTGCACCAAAAAGATCTTCCATATCGCCAAGGCCTGGTACACCACTAGCCTTAGTTTCAATTTGCACTAACGCATCGGCTTTATAAATTGGCGTTTGTAATTGAGCAAAAACTATCCCAGCCAAAGCAAATAAAAGGGTTACAACAATAATCGTTACTTTATGCTCTAATAATAATGCAATATAACGAGCGATATCTATTTCATCTGCCTGATTATCATTGGCATTCGTTTGAAATTTATTAGATTTAATATTTTCTTGGTTCATTAGCTTATCCAAGTTTACTTGCCCAAAGTTTACAGTTGTGCTCTATTTGCTTAAATGATTGCTCGAATACTTCCATACTCTTTTTATAAGGGTCAGGGATTTCTTCATCATTATTCCACTTACCTAACAGCATGACTTTGCCACTCGCCGATGGGTACTTTTGCATTAATGTTTGCTGATGACGTTTTTCCATTACTAATATCAGATCGGCATCGCTAATAATGTCTTGGCTGATTTGCCGTGCTTTATGATCTGCACTGTTATAGTTGTGCGAATCAAGTAACTTAGCAGCATGTTGCTCAACACCGTGATCTATCATTGCCCCAATGCCAGCACTGGTTATATTTTTGTCAGGTAGCATCGACTGCAGTATGCGCTCTCCACTAGGGCTTCGACAAATATTGCCGATACAAACGACTAGAATATTATTAAACATGTAAACTCAATACCTTGTTGCGGTTATAACGTCTTATCTAAGTCATTTAAACTGTCTAAGCCACGTACTGTAGGCAACAGTAAAGAAATAACTTTATTCCAACGCGCGATAGGCGCACTGGTTACATACACTAAGTCCATTGGTTTTAAATTAAATTGGGTTGCTAATATTAATGCTGCGGCATTTGATGCATCCAGTTGGTAAACATCTGCTACTTTGGTCGCATCATCACTAGAACGAAGTATAAATATGCCACTCGCATCGGCTGTCATTTCATTAAAACCACCGACGTTACCTAAAGCTTCTGCTAATGTTAAGCCGCTTCGGTGAATGGGTAACGTTGCAGGGCGGTTAACCTCCCCCATAACAAAAACCTTGGTAGCATCGTTGCGAGGTACATGAATAATATCATTATGCTGTAACATTCGGTTTTGACTCATATCGCCTTTTTGATAAAGAGCGTACAAATCTAGATATTCTTCTGACGAGCCACGAGTTAGAATTATACTACGCCAGTCAGCATCGTCTTTAATTCCGCCTGCACTATTGATGGCATCAAGTAACGTAAGAGGTACATTCGCTATAGGCATCACTGTAGGTTTGTTGACAGCGCCGGTAATGTAAGTTCGTTTTGAACGATACGCCGCGACTTTTACATCTACTTGTGGGTTTTCAATATAGCGTGCGAGTTTTTGCGTTATGATATTTCTAATTTCTTCAACGCTTTGCCCTTTTACTAATACGCGACCAATATAAGGGTAAAATATATAACCTTCTGCATCGACAATATTACCCGCTTGCTCGGGATCACGGAACTGTCCAGCAGGTGTTGTTAGTTCGGGATGATCATAAACGATAACGCTAAGCACATCACCTACGCCAACAGTGTAGGCGTATGATTGTAATTGATTTTCAAGTTGTGGGTTTTGTCTCGCAACAGGTTGTTTTTCTTGAATAGCATTTAGTGTTTCAGGCGTGATAAGTATCGTATTTACTTGCGTGGTCACATCAAATGCCTGCTCATCATTTTGACCTTGATCTTCTGCACTAACGCCAACAATGTGCCCACCGGGAATAGTACATCCTGATAAAACACTGCTTACAAGTAACGCTAAGCCTAATTGCTTATTAATTTTTTTCATAGATTAATTTACTAACCCTATTGATTTGATATTCAAAATTTCTTACTGCGAACCTAGACACCAACTTAGTTTTCTAACTTGATGCTAATTCTTTAAGTAATACGCCTTTGCGATCTTGATTGAAATTCAAGCACGCTTCCGCCCATTGGTCTGGCTCCAAAACGCATTGTGACAATATGTTATCGTATTTTCTGTTTTCTGTTTTCTGTTGCCAAGCAGCCGCTTTGAGGTTACTCGGGGCTCTACCACTGTATTGCCGTAGAGAAGTTTTTGTTTTGCGTGTATATGCTTGCTTAGCCTATATGGTGAACACGCATATACACGGCACGTTTATTACCTAAGCTTCGCCTTTATCAAAGGCATCATTGCCTACTGATACCGGACTTTGTTGACCAAGCATATTGATCATCAAAATACTTCGTTCCAAGCCATCTTTGGCTTGATAAATTGCCGTTAAGCCTTGAAATGGGCCTTGTTGAATCGTTACCAAATCACCACTCTGGTAATCTAACATTTGCTCTAATGTTTTAGGTTGCGACGACTGTGCTTGATTAGCTCGAATTTGCTCAATTATATCAGCATCAATTGTCGCGTGATTCATACCAAAACGAACAAAAGCACCTATGCCACGCGTTGACCGTATGGCATTAAAATTTGCTTGTTCATCATCAAGTTGTATAAATAGATAATTTGGAAATAAAGGTTCTAGCGTGAGTGACTTAACGCCATTACGCTTTTTCACCTTTGATATTTTAGGTAAAAAGCAGTGATACCCCTGAGAGACTAAATTATCATATGCACGCTGCTCATCACGAGGCTTGCTCGTAAGGACGTACCATTTATATGTGACTGCTTTAGACATTTTAATCCCATACACTATTTATTCACTATGCAGAACTATCCGCTGTTCTGCGCTTTTATTCGAACAAATAATAACGTTTTGTTGTTTCTAGGCTCACTTAAGCGTCTGATTCTTATTCATGATAGTGCTTGTTTTTTGATAAAATCACAGCACTGAATCAGCTTAAGCGAGGCACAGTGTATATAACCTATTTTAGAATTACAATGAGTTTTTGCTCTATTTCGATAAGGCGTTTTTGATTGCGCAAATAACACTCAAATGGGGGGGGGAATTTTTAATAAAGGAGTTCTAAGTAAGTGAGCACTACCAATACCTATTCTCTAGTTATCTAACTTTCGCAAGGTTCATATCACAAATTACTAACCTCCGCTTAACAAGCGGTGTGATTAGGTCCATGAGGCAAGACTGTAATCACTAAGATTTAGCTAATCTTCAAAAATCGATTTAAAGGTATTTTGATCGGCTTTTATTCTAAAGCGCAAGAATGGGCCTTGGGCGGTATATTCGCTGCCGTTAAAGTCACGGTCCTTAAAGCCTTGTAGGTTATAACCAAAACTTATCCATACATTGCGCTCTGGGCTGTAACCAATGGAGCCACCATAGCCGTATTGGTAATTTTCAGCTTCCCATGAGTGCAGTACGTTAGCATGCAAGCCAACGTCCCAAGTTTGGCTTAGGTTATGGCGAACTTCTGCGCCAACTAAATCAGTAAAGCCCGCGTAGTCGTTCTCATCAATGGTTTCTAACACGTACTTAAAGCTGTATTGCAGCGCCACTTGAGTTTTATGATCCCACAAGTAGTTTGCGTTAATGTTATTAATAAAGCGTCGACTTCTTAACTGGTTAAATTCGCTATGTTGCTCGTCGTATTTAAACTCGAGCTTATCAAGAACAATCCAACGACTGGCCATTGGGCGATACGCCAAACCAAAACTGATTAATGAGCTAAGCGAGTCATTTTCGTCAATATTTGATTGCACGCTCAGCACCTCGACTTTACCCGCCATGACAATACCATCTTGTAAGTCATGTACGACCGAGCTTAATAGGTTGTATTTGTCATCACTGTCACTAGTGCGATACTCAAATAAACTGTCCCAAGCCCAGGCGTCTTTTGAGTAATTCGCGCCCGTCGAAAGCGCGGTAAAGTCTTCACTGTTCACACTATCTCGTGCAAAATCTGTCGCTTGTTGTTGCTCTTCTGGTGTGGTAGTCCCCTGCTCATCCTTTAATAATTGCGCCCGATCAAGACCAATATTAATATCCCAAAAATCATTAAGCTTAACCGTTTGCATAAGACCGTAGTTTGCAAACAAGCGATCGCCATTTTCACTGTGTTTTTGCTCAATATTTGTGCCTATGCTCATGCCGGTATATGGTCGTGCGCTCAAGCCAAGTAAACTGGCTTGTTCTGAGCCTTTATCACCAAACGAAAACTCTTGATCGGCGTTTAGTGTGATCCAGTCGGTAATATCGTAATCAGCACCCAAATTTAAGCGCGACGGGAAATCAATGGTTTCGTCATCGGCAAGTGTTTGCTCATAATCTGCTGTTAACACAAGGCGAGAATCAAATAACGATTGGCGCGCGCCTATTAACACTTGATCCGATTGCTGGCTTTCACGACGTTCACCGCCGCTTTCTTTTACCGTGCGCAAACCAACATAGTAGTTATCTGATTTTTGGTTTAGTTCAAGTCGCGCTTCGGCTAAATCGCGTTTTCGCTGCGATTGTAAATCTGTTTGTTGCGAAAGCTCAGCCGTTAACTGCAAATCTTCACTAAAACGATAACGCCCCTCAGTACCAACACTACGCAGTCCTTGGCTATTTTCACTTTGTTGGCCTAAACCAAAGCCGGCTTGTTCTTCGTTTACATAAATTTTGCCATCAAGCGCTTTGCCTTGGTGCTCAAGCTCAACCCGGTAGGCATCGCCTTTGTATTGCTCACCGTCAACGATGCTATCGGTGGTTGCCGCTTCAGCAGTAATACGAAGCTCATCGTTAACATTATAGGTTATATCAACACCGGTTAATGTACCCTGGCGCGAGCTTTGCCCTTCATCGATATGGCTAACCCCCAGTTCACCACCACCTTGCTCTGTAACTCCAGGCAACTTAACGCCAATCCGGCCACCGGCGATCACTTCTTCTGTACCAATGGCTTGCTGCATTTCATATTCAGCGACGATAAATATCGGGTTGTTGCTTCTATCAACGCTATTGATGGGGCGCTTAAAGAATAGGCTACCGTCGCTATAATCTATCGAGTAATCGACAAAACGCGTCAGCGATTTTTGTTCTATCACTTGCAGCGGGTCAAAACGATCACGCACTTCAATGCTGATGCTTTCTGTGTTTGGTGCTATGTTCTGGTTTGATAGGTAATACAAACCTGACACCCCTTCGCCTTGAATATCGTCGCGAATAAACAGCTGGTCGGTTTCGGCTGCAAAGGCGGTAATATTAAATTGCTCGCCAGTATACTCGGCTTTTACACCCGTTAAGCTTCGGTTATAGGCGGTGATTTCACCTTGACCAAGCCCGGTATTAAAATCACCAAATAAGGCGTAAAACTGATCGGTTTCTAAACGTAAATAAAGTTTTTCACGACTTGCCGCGTCATGCTCTTGGGTTGCCGCGTCACCATACAAAGTGTAATAGGCGCCGGGCGTGATGGTTTGGTTTAATCGCTCTTCATCTTTACGCTTTTTACTGTCGTACGCCATGGTGAGTAGCCAATCACCACGCACCTTACCTTTGGCATAAAATTTGACTTCGCCATCTTGATAAAAATCGCCATCGATATCAGCGTCATCAAGTGCTTGCATGTTGCCCGACAAATCGTTGTAGCCGGCACTGCCGCGGGCAAAACCCACAAATATCCAGTCACGCAAATATGGCTTTACGTAAAACTTAATTTTTTCAGATACGTTTTCATCGTAAATGATCTCAGCGCTGTACATACCTGCTTGCGTTACCGGATTAAATAACACCGTACCATCGGGTTTCATGGTCAGTTGTTCGCTTGGCGTTTGCAATACAGCGCGGTCATATTCACTTTGATAGGGGCTAAGTTGTGAGTTTTGAATACTCAATTTTACTTCTGCCGGTATATGGTTACCGTCCACATCGAGCAAGCCCAACTGTATTTTGATTGGTGATTTTCCGTCGGCAACATTACCGTTGGCGTTAAGCAAACGAACTTTTTGTACTTCACCAGTACGGACAAAATTTACCGTTTGCTCAAAACGCGCATTACCAAATGGGCCAATACCTTGCAGTACAAATTGATGCGCACCGGGCTCTTTAACATCAATACCTATGTAGTTATACGTCGTCAAACCACTGTCGGTATCAGTAGCTTTAAATGCTTGACGGTCTTCAGTGATCAACTCGTTGTTCAACGACAATTTAGGTTGCAGACGCGAGTCTAAGGCGAATCGCAACGAAATGGTTGGTCTCGAAACCAGTGCCCCCTCTTGCATCGACAAAATACCCGGCTCGGCTTTTTTCTCTTTTGCCTCTTCGGTAGCAAGTTGGGTATCGACAGGTGCAAAACCCTGACTTGTTTTTGTCGCTACCGCCGAGGTTTGCAATTGCTGCTGACGTTGCTGATACGCCTTAACTGCTGCACTAGTAGCCTGAATCTCTTGGGTATTGTTAACAGCCGTTTGTAAAAGTGTTTGCAAACTTACTCGACTTTCGGCGCCGCTTTGAATTTGCTCAGGGTTACGACTAGCAAGATTTTGATAAGCTATACGGGCAATACCAACACCGCTAAAATCAAACGTACTATGTTGACGCTGACTATCATCAACATTTTTAAGATCATAGTCGGCTATTTGTGCCACTGTCGGCACCAAACTAAAGTGCACCTGTTCACGACTCAGTTTATCAAGTGACCAAGTGAGTGTATTGTTGGCCAATTGCTGTGGCGCTGTGGTGCGTTTATTGACTTTTCCTGAGCCTGTAGCTAATTGCCAACCGTTCGGCACTTGATAGCGAATTTGATAATTGTCGAGTTGTAATCGATTATATTGGCTCAACTGGTTACGGATATTCAGGGTCACATCCAATTTTCTTGGCGTGTCGGTGATCCCGGCCAAAAATTCGATCTGAGCAATAATGCGACGGTTTTGTGCATGCGCTCGCTCGTCATTAGCAAAGTTAAGTGGCTTTAATTCACCGTAACCAACCGCACTCACTCGGCCCCTATCAATAGCAAACTGCTGCGTTAATATGCTGGCAATTGCGTTCGCTCGACGCTGCGATAGTTTGTGGTTATAAGCGACAGTACCAACAACTGACGTGTGTCCTTCAATGGTCACACGAGTTTCTGGGTTTTGCTGAAGAAAATCGGCGAGTTGTTTGATCTCATCAAGGTATACGCTATCGACTACGGCGCTATCATGAGCAAAATGTACCGCAAGCTCAACACCCAGCGTTTTACTGGCTCGAATACTTTGCTCAATGCTGATTTCACCTAAGGTACTGACTTTTTGTCTCAGATGAAAATTGGTGCGCCATAGCGTACCGCCCTGAACATCAACAAATTCAGAATATGGCGTACCTGCACGACGCGGCGATGGCTGACATTCAACCACTTCCAAATGTTCCGGCAGGCTATCTAAATCAACTTGCACAACATGCAAGCCTGGCTTAACACCTTCGATATGCCACATGCCGTTAGAATCGGTAGTAACAAAGGTACCATCTTGCATATATATACGCACACCTGGCACCGATTGCTCATCAACCGGCACACTAGACTCCGCTTGACAGTTGTCCCAAATAACCCGTCCCATGACGATGGCTTTTGAGCTAAACAGGTCTTCACTGATCGTAACCTTTGCCTTTGCTAACAGGCCCTGTGCGTGTTGCGATAATAAATACGCTGTATTAACGGCTTGGCCAAGCTCAGCGTCTGCGCCAATTTGGGTAACATAACGAATAGATATCGACTCTTCGGGCGCTAATCTTGGCACGCTAATATTCATAGTTACGCCATCGTCACTTAACCGCGGAGCTTGTGCTGTTTCACCATTAACACTAAGGCTACCTGACACATACCTAAAGCCTTTGGGTAACACATCAATCAGCGTATCTGCCGGCACCGCAGTTACCACGGATGGATTGCTAACGTCGATGGTAAACTGGACAAAATCGCCAATTGCAGCATTACCTTTGTTAGCCCGCTTAATTACAAATGGTTGTGCCGGTTCAGGATCAATCGGAATATCAATTTCAAGTGCCGGCCCCGGTTCAACGGTAAAGACCTCTAATCGGGAGCCTCGAGTCAGGCTAAACTGATCACCGTTAGGTAATTGTCTAAGCTCAGCATTGGTTTTGCTACTGGCGTTTGCTAAATAACCTTCTGGGTTGATGATCTCAAAGCGATAATCGCCTGGTTTCATTAATGGGAAGTAAAACTGCCCCTGTGCTAATTGATAGCGATTACCACCAGCATCAGTAACAACAGAGCCGGTACGTACGGTTGATGGATATTGGGTTATGCCATCGGGTGCAAATACCTCAGCCGCTTGCCCCGTGGCGACGTTAATAACGGTGATATCAACATCGTTCACCCCTTCGCCTGTTTCACTGTTAAAAATAATACCGTAAGGATCAACCAAGGCGGCTGTTGCCGACACATCGGTTTGGTCAAATCGGTCGACATAACGTGCGGTAATTTTGCTGTTTGCCAGTACAGACAGTACGCCATCGTGCTCACTGGCACTGGTATTTAGGGTGGCGATATAACCAATAAAAATGCCGCTATTCACATCGCTTTCAACCAAGACAATGACCTCTGTATCGGCACCGGTATCGGTACCTAAGGTAACCACAATACGCTCTCTGAGTTGGTCATTGCGATTTTGATCACGATCGGTTACACGAATAAATACAGGGTCGTTGGTGGCGTAACTACTGGTTTGTTGTAGGCCTAAATTGGCCGGAAATGTCAGCTTATCTTCACCAACCGCGCGCGACCCTGCAGGCAATGCCAATAAATAACTCAGATACGGGCCTACTACTTCTCCGCTAGCTGAATATTCACTGGTGATAATATCGTAATAAGTATTAGGGTCTGACGCATTGGGGTCATTAGTGGGTGATTGATAATGTAAAAATTCAATCGTTGATGGCGTTGGCTCGGTCGCAGGTTTTAATACCACTTTAATGGTGGTTTCACTGGTCAACTCTCCGCCATGAAACATCAACGTAGCTTTGTTAGTCACCTCGTCACCATGCTCGGCAAATTGTATACCGCTTGTCGCTGCCATAGCACTTGGCATCAACAATACGCATACAACAGCAAGCAGTGCAAAGGTAATGTATTTTATTGACTGTGCAGCTTGAACACCACAACGGCTAAAATACATTACCTTTGAACTGACGTTAAATTTTGAATAAACAAGAGCAACAACGCTGCTGGCCGATATGGCCAACAGCATTGTGAATGCTCTTAATAAATTTACTACCAGGTACATCACTCGGTTATATTACTGCTTTATATCGTTAGTTAATGATAACTTGGTAAGTAACTACCGCTGTTTCGCCAGCCAATATGTCGCCATCATCAGTAGCGCTGCTACTTTTGACCGACATACCGTCGACAGACCAAGGTAATTGACCTTGGTAAGCGTCACCATTTAAGGTAATAGAGTCAGCCACATAGGTTGTAAAACCTGGGATAACATCGACCACGTTAGCACCGGTTGCCGTACTGGTTGAGCCATTAGTGACGGTAATACGGTAAGTTAAGGTAACACCCGGTTCAGCTTCTTTGTATGTGGCATACATTGCATCTGCTTCGCCGGCTAATTTAACTTGTTTAACAAAAGTTACATTAGCTGGTGCATTCACATTAACCACGACCTCATTATTATCGCCTGTGCTCGTAACGGCTTTAGCGCTGCTGTCAGTTTGCGAGCTTACCGAAAGGTTAATGGTATGCTTGGCCTCTGTCGCACCACCATTAAGAGTACCTGCGGTTATTGTCACCACAACATCCTTTAGCTCACCAATTTGCACACCAGCAGGTACCGATGTTAAATCGCTCCCCGTGACCGTTTCCAGTACGATTTGCGCAGGTGATTCGGCAATGGTATTACCATCGGTGTTGGTGGTTGCCACGCTACCTTCGATACGCGAAATCACGCGATAAGTACCTGGGTATGTACCTGAACCATCAGATAAACGTACGATGTCGTTATCGTCAAACATATCAGCGGTACCTGCCGGTATTTTCAACACGTTTGGCGTATCTAGCGGTGCACTGACAATACTGGCACCCAGTTCAACAATGTTACCACCGGCAAACGAAATAGTAGGTGTATCAACACCTTCATCTTGGTTGTCGGCTGTAAGTACATAGCTGTCTTTACCGTTGGCATTGGCGGCAAAGGTGTAGGTAAACGAAATATTATCGCCAGTTTCTGCCGCCCCTGTGGTTTCATTAACGCTAATATCTACTGCGGCTGCAACTAACTTAACCTTAACGGTCGCAGATGCATAAGCACTGCCACCGTTATAGGTTAATTTAGCAGACGAGTGAATCGTCGCACGAGCACCGGTATTGGCGCTCGCATTGGCGGTAAACATTAATGCCAACAGCATAAAAGCTATATTAGCGAACCAATTTTTCGGCGAAGAATAACTCATCATCTTCTCCCTAGTTATTATTCAAATAAAGAGCTATTCGACAGTTACGCTGTATGTGATCGTTACGCTATCACCAGGTTCCATTGTACCGCCACCATTGCTCATAGTAGCGTCAGTTCGTGTACCTAGGTTAATAACAAGCTTCGCAGGATCATCGTCTGCAATCGTCGCTGTACCTTTATCGTCTACCGGTACATAGACAGCATGAATTTTATCACCAGTAACAACACCCGCAGTATTGGTTCCCGATTCATCATCAGTGTCTACAGTAGCATCGTAAGTTACAGCTAAATTTGTCGCTGATGTCTCATCATATTTAGTATAAAGAGGTAATACATCTTCTACGACAACCAGCTTAGCACTTGTTGAAGTATCGGTCGGACTAGCGCCTGCAGTATCGTCACCTACGGTAACAACGATTTGATAATCTAAGACAGTGCCAGGATTAACCGCCGGAATAGTGTCACTATAGGTACTTTCGCTTGATAGTTTAACTTTCTTCGTTACTGTTACGTTTGTGAAACCAAACTCAAGTGTTTCGGTTACTGGGTCTGTTGCTTCACCACCCGTTGTAACTACATTTAATACAATATCTAAAGTTGCATTTTCAGTTGTACTGGTGTTTTCAGCAGTAGTGTCCACTCGAACGTATTTTCTTTCACCTAACACATCACCTTCGACTAAAGCAGCAAAAGCAGCATCGCCAGACGCGGTATCAGCGTAACCATATGGCACAAGAACCATACTAGCTTGCTCTTCTGGTGTATAAACATCTGTATCTTCATCATAATTTGGCACCGTGCCGTTATCCGGAGTTCCTGACACACGGAAGGTGTAGCTATTGACGCCACTGTGAACTACCACAAAATCATTAGCGCCAAAGGCAGATAAAGTACCAGCAGGGAAATAAACCGTTTTGGTTGCTGTATCAATACCAACAATTACGCCACTTCCTAGAGTAATGTTTCCATCAAAAGCTCCGGTTGAATCAGCATCTGTAGGATCCGTTATTGAGTACACATTGTATGATTCGTTTTTGATATTTGTTTTCGAACCAAAAGATTGGGTCAATGTATAATCACTCGCACCATTAGATGTCGCGTCAATAGCGAATACTGTCTTATGTATTCCTGTTGTTGTTCCGTCTACCAACTCAGAAGCAGTGACAATTGCTTTAGAGTCAACATAGTTAATGGTTAGACTAACGGCGTCCGTTGCAGTTCTCTTTACACCGTTTAGAGCCTCGTAACTAACATCTACTTTGTTAAAAATCGTAGTGTTAGCAGAAGTATTTGCATAAGCAGAGCTCGAACCAACCGCAAGAGCCACTAATGCCGCAGCTTTAGTTAGCTTAGTTAACAAGTGAGTTTTCATATATTTCTCCGTTATTATTCTTCTTAAAATTTGTAAAACGTGTTTGCCTGCGCACATAGCAAGCAGCGATTATTGTTTCTATGAGTTAACCGTGACGTTAAAACTCACAGAGCCGGTTTTGCCTGGTTCGATGTCGTCTACAATCCAACGCAAGCCTTCGATGCTGCCTCCTGCTTCTGTGCTATTTTGTGTTTGCGCAGGCAGGTATTCCTGTTGACCTGTTCGCTTAATAAAAAACTGAGCGTTTTCTCCTGTCGCGCTCCCCAAAACATATTGCGTACCATTAGGTACTGGTGAATCAATAGCGACATTAACCGCTTTTTCATCACCTGAATTACTGTACGTTAAGGTGAAATATAACGTTTCACCTGGCTCAATCTCCGTGGCAACAACGCGTTGCACTTGCACTTCACCGCCGACCTCTACTTCGATGTCTTTTTCAACAACTTGGCTTATTGCCACTTCTGGTGCCGCAAAAGCTGCAAATGTAACGACACTCAAAGCAAGTAAAACGCTATTTATTAGGTATTTCATAGTCTTTGCTATTCTCCTAGGTTAGTTATTGCACGACAACGTCGTAGGTGAACGTAATGTTCTCCCCCGATTTGAGTGTGCCTGATAATTCAAGATTAAAATTTGTGATATTTGTGTCGACAAAATGGCCATTGGTATTAGCACCAACAACCGGACTATACAAATAGCTGCTGCCGCCATCGTTTGAAAAATTTGGCTCGCTATAGCTAATGCCTACAGCATCGCAATCAAGACAAATAAGCGAGTCATCGCTCACCAGGTCACTTGTGAATAAAAACGCGGTATACGGGCTGATGCTTTCAGTCACGGCTAAATTAACAGCATCCCCCAAACTTTGGTTAGAGATTAAAATTTGATATTGCAGCAGATCGCCAATTTGCGCCTGGCTAACCGGCAAACCTGGGCTGGCTTTTAAGAACACTTGCTTTGTTACAGTCAACTCTGGTGGTACATAAACATTAAATGTACCAAAATCGATATCCCAAACAGTCCCCTCTAAACCTTCTTCTGCACGAATTTGTGCTTGCCACATGCCAAGAGGAGCATCATTAGCTAAAACGTAGCTAAACTCGACCATCACTTGTCCGGTGTTCAAATCGGGGACTTGGTTAGTACTTTTTTTGACGAGGTTATTTAGTTCTGTAATGATATTGCCGTTACTGTCGAGCAATGTCATATCGACGTTGCTAATATCAAAAGCTCCAAATGGATCACTAACAATTGCACGACCGTAAATAATATCACCTTGTTCAATATTGGTTACGGCTCCCCCAACATTCGATACCTGATTATCGTTATGCGCCACATCATAAAAATTAATGCTATCAATATTTATCACTGTCTGAGTATCGATTCTTACTTGAGATATACCTTCTGTGCTATAAGGGGTGATACGAAAACTGTTACTACTGTGATTATTTTGTATCAATAACTTAAGTGTATTTGGGTTGGTATCATTAGAGGACACAGTAACGCTAGTCACGCCACCCTCAAGCGTTAGCGGAAATTGCATCAAGCTGATTTGATTAGCTAATGTTACATCTTTTGCCGATCCATCTAAGTTATAACTGGCAATAATTTGGTTTGTCGCATCAACTAATGCTAATCCTATGTTTGCTTTGTTTTGATTCGACGTAATACGATCGACATACAGATCGACCATAACTTCATCAATGGTAAAATCTGAACTTAAACGGGGATCTAGGGTAAAAAATTTACAATTATCAGCATTTGGATTGTCGAACAAACACTGATTATCCGTGACAGTTAGTATGTCAATATTTCCCTGACTTTCAGTTGGTGCAAGGCGTGATAGGTTTGGCACATTTTCATCTGACATTGCACTATCAGCTTTGTCGTTCTCCCCCCATAAATACAATTGCTTCACTGTATTTATCGGATTAAGCTGAATGACAGTCAGACTATCTTGGACGCTTAGCATGCTCATTTCAGGGCTAGCTATATTTGCTATATTCGTTATTACTGTGTCTGGGGCGACAGTATTTACAATATGAGCGCGGTATATGATGTCTACCGACTGATTTGCCTTAACAAAAATATTCGATATATCGAGTTGGTTACCTGTCGTATTATTTGTTGCTCCAGGTGGTATTGAGATAATAGAAAGGTTTTCAAGTTCAATCGGAAGCTGGTCGGTCACCGTTACATTAGCGATACCATAACCTGCGCTCTCCGAAAGACGGATAGTATAAGTAATACTATCACCAACTTCGACAGCCCCTGCGTTATCATCAAGACCTTGTTTAGTGGAGGTTGATAAATCTCCCGCCAAAAGGTTATAGGTGAATGTTTTTGTGTTATTACTGGTAATATTATCAAACCGGCCGCCAGAGCCACTAATCGGGTAAGGATCACTAAGCGTACCAGGGATTGACACCGTAACTTGCTGGGTAATGGCCGCATCCGTAGCAACGCTTACTGGAATGTCGATATAGTCCATAGCACCATTGACGTAATTAACCGTTTTCGTGCAGTTAACAACCATGGCATTAGTGATACTTTGCAAGCAACTCCAACCATTACTAGAAAAGCTATTCGAGCCGAACAAAGATAAATCGTTATTGAGTGTGATGGTAACGGTTAAATCGCCAGAGGTGTCGTAAGGGCCGTTATTATCGATATTTATCCGAATATCAGAGACTTCGCCACGACTGCTGATTTCACGAGTAGAGATCCCCTGATTAACTTCTAAATCCGTTACCTCAACATTAACAATACTAAGCACCTCAGAGGATAAATACACCCTGTCTTGACCCGCCTCGTAAACGGTATCCACCTGCGTTAAGCCAGGGGAGACATAACTGGTGATATCGTAAATATCTAAGTCAAGACCGTAGGTGTTATAGACCACCGTGGTGCCCGACAAAGTATCATCGGCGATAGTTGCATTATACTGACCACCACTAGGGTTCACCGTTCCATAAGATAGCGTGGTGCCTTGAAACAGCAAGCTTTCGCTAAAACCATCGCGATCGGTATTAATTTGAGGGTCACCTTCCCAGGTTATATGGGCATGTTTACCAAGATTTACGCCCGCTGGTAATGTATCAGGAACCCTGAAGTTTTTCGGTTGCAATAATAACGAACTTCCCCAAAACGAGTCAAAGCCTTCAAACACATTAACCAAACGTAGTGGCTCGGATGCCAGCTCATATATAACAATGAGCGACCAACCACCAAAGGCACGACCACCATTACAGTAATTTGTATCGGTGTGTTCTATCGTTAAGCCTGCGAAGCTAAAATTATAGGTGCCACCATTGGCCGTACCAATCGCAGCACTTACCTGCTGAGTAACGTCCTTAGAACCGGAGTAAAAACTGATATTTTCAGCGGTATTTTCATACACATAACGACGACCAAAATCTGCGCTGACATTGACGCCATTAAAGGTCACGTCATAATCATTAGCAGGACCTGACGCAGCCCAAGTTAAATGCGCTTTGGCAACAGTCGCCCCATTAGGCATGCCGTAAAGTGTACCTGTTGATATGGCATCATCAGCAAGGAAAGCACACCCGGCATCAGCGCCTTGAATTATATCCCTAAAGGTGCCACCTGTACCAATAAAGTTACCGTGCCCTGCCCAGCTAAGTTCATCTCGAAGCTCAACGGGTGTTCGCGCATGAACCAGTTGACTTGTAAACATAACGGACAAAAATAAAACACAGCAAAAAAGCCCGCAACAACGCAATAGCGATGGCAGGTAAGCGGTTAATTTGAAATTATGTGCTAACTTATAATTCAACCCACTTTTTGCGCTTATTATTAATGCGCAACTCCGTACTTCACAACGAAACAAATATCGTTGGCATCGTAGCTGGTATTCCGATAATTCGAACCAACCACATTTACGTATGCCTGAACTGCAGACGGTACTTAGACAACCTATCGGCTAATATAACAACATCAATTAGGTTTGGAAATAGAACGAACTAAAATACTCATCAAAATCTAATATTAACAGCGCGTTAAAAAGTCATCTGACCATTAAAAATCATCTTTACTAGAACATGGTTCTTCACAAAACGGCCATCAAAACAGCTCTGTTAAAAAGATACCTAAAATAGGGCTATCGATTACCCCGGTCGTAATAGATCAACGACGACATCTCTCGCTCACAACCTGTCATTTTTCAATTTAAATTCAATCAGATAGCCCAATACGCTTGTCAAAGATTTTTACATTGCATTGACCAAACGCCAACCAAAACACGTAAGTTACTGATTATAAATAGCAATTAAAGTTGGCAAGGTAATTGAATACATATACATTGCTGATCCTATGTAATGTAGGATATTAATGCTCGCAACAATGCGAAAAGTTTTTTCATAGAACGTTTAGCATCCTGGCGCCTCACGGCGCCTTTTTTTTTGGTACAGGATGTACCAACACATGATGGTCATGGATGACCAAGGAATGTGTTCAGGACAGTATTTTGCATTGCATGATAGTCATGGACGACCAAGGAATGCGCTCAGGACAGGCGCTAACATCGCATGAACTGGTGTGTGGTCAAAGGATGTGGTTAACGCAGGCTGTTATCATCGTCAACAGCGTTAGGTTGCCTTGATGCGTCTTTTGTACTGTTTACCAAAAACAAGGGGCAACGTTACCCCTTATTAAGTATTCAAATAAACACTAGTGCCTGCTGGCTAAATTAGCCTGGGATGTAGCCGTTTTGCTCAAGATAATCAACAATCTGCATAGCACAGGCTTTAATGCTTGTATCTGCCGTTTTTACATGAATTTCTGGTTGCTTCGGAATGTCATACGCCGAGGTGATGCCCGTAAATTCTTTTATTTCACCAGCTCTTGCTTTCTTATACAAACCTTTTGGATCGCGCTGCTCACAAACCTCGATTGGCGTATCAATAAACACTTCAATAAATTCGCCGTCTGCCAATAACTCACGTGCCATATCGCGGTCAGATTGAAATGGCGAAATAAACGCCGTAGTCACAATTAATCCTGAATCGACAAATAATTTACCTACTTGACTGATACGGCGAATATTTTCAATACGATCATCATCAGAAAATCCCAAATCGCCATTTAAGCCATGGCGAACATTATCGCCATCTAAGATATAAGTGTGGCAATTACGCTCAAACAACAACGCATCCACCGCATTCGCTACCGTCGATTTACCTGAACCACTAAGACCGGTATACCAAAGTAAACAAGGCTTTTGTTGTTTTTGCTTTGCTCGTTCTGCTTTACTGACATGATGCGCATGCCAAACGGTATTCTCTGTTTTCATCATTATTACTCAAAAGGAAAAATTAATGGGATCATAGTCAAAACCACGGCGCTGTATGTTAACGATACAGGCAAGCCAAGTTTGATAAAGTCTTTTATACGATAATTACCGGCGTTAAACACCATAATATTGGTTTGATAGCCATACGGGCTAATAAAACTGCCACTTGCCGCAAACGCAACGGCCATAACAAACGGCAGAGGATCGACGCCTAAGCCTATCGCCATGTTGTAGGCTATTGGGAAAATAAGTGCCGCCGCCGCGTTGTTGGTGATCACCTCGGTTAATATCAGGGTGATAAGATATACCGCAATAAACGCAATGAGCACCGACTTATCTTGTAAAAACGTTTGCACGCCATCGGCAATGACATAACTGATGCCGGTATTTTCCAATGCCGTCGCCAATGATAATGCACTCACCACAACAATAAATATTTCTAGCGGAAAACGGCGTTTTACCTCGTTAATCGACAAACACTTAAACGCAAATAAGGCAGCTAAATAAAACAGTAAACATTTTACCAACGGAATGTTCATGAGCACCGAAACCGCAATACTCGTGACAAAACCAACGAGGGTAAACTTGTCTCGCCAACCGCTAAGCATGCCATCGGCCTTGACACCACTTAAAATATAAAAGTTTTTACTAATATTACTTCGCGTTGCAAAATCATTACCTACAGCAAGAACAAGAAAGTCGCCCGACTGTAAAATAATCTCGCCAAGTTTTCCGGATAAGGTTGATCCCTCTCTGCGAATAGCAACCACCGCCGCATCAAAGCGAGCTCGAAAGCCCGTTTGCTTAAGTGTTTTACCGATGATTGATGAGCCAGGCTTAATCAACACTTGCGTAAGGTTGTCACGTAACAACCCACTTTGCTCAGCAAAAAGTTGCAAACCATCGAACTGCTGCAATACCTTTACCTTAGCAATATCGCCGGTAAAAATTAATTTATCATTGGTCTCAATACTGTCTTCTGGGGTGACTGGCGAAATCAGCTTTTCGTTTCGTACAATCTCAACCAAAAAAAGCGACTCCATACTGCGCAAACCATTATCTTCAATGGAACGTCCTATCAATTTCGAACTGGGTAACACTTTCGCTTCAACAACGTAATGCTTATCCCTTTTCGTATCAGCCTCGGTTTTCGGCAAAGTGCCTATTCGAACAAACAACACCAGCATGCAAGCGGTTAAGGCACTCAAACCAACGATGGTGAAGTCAAAAAATTGCAAACTCGGTGCGCCACGCTCAATCAGCATCGAATTAACAATCAAGTTCGTTGAGGTACCCACTAAGGTTAACGTACCACCAAGAATAGCAGCATAAGACAAGGGTAAAAGTAACCGACCTGAGTTAATGTGTTGGTTGTTTTTAATCGGCGAGATGAGCGTTGCAACGACTGCGGTATTATTTAATATGGCGGATGCAAAGGCGCTGGTCATTAACGTCTTGAGATACGATAAGGGTTTATTTTTGCCGATTAGTCGACTCGATAATCCCCGTAAAACACTCGTTCGCTCAAATGCAAACGAACAGGTAATAAGCAGTATCAGGGTAATAAGCCCAGGGTTTACCGCGTTACTAAAAATCTCTTGGGTGCTAACAAATGACAAGCTTAAGCATACCAGCGTTGCCGTTGCAAACACTCGTTCTGGCACATATTGGTACTTAATTAAACTAACTAGGGTTACGAAAAACACCATGATCATCAACCACTGATCAACACTTAGCATGAAATAACCTTGTTTTATACGCGATGCTGCTGTGCCCTTGTCATCGATTATGGCTGAGCATCGTGCTGGGTTTATTATTGGTAATTTAGGTTTTAATCTTTATTCTGAAAAAGAGTTAACCGCAAACGGTGTTAACACTAACCGTCTGTAGCTAACGTATTCATCAAAAAAGGCGGTTGACACCGCCTTTGCTTGCTATCCGAGATCAAATGGCTTTACAGTCCCATTCAGGGTAGTTTTTACGAATAAACGCGTTAAGTTCAACTTCCGATTGCGAATATTGACGCAGTGCTTCTGTTTTTGTTGGATCCGGTACTAATGACGTTTTGGTTATCATACCCGCGCCCACCGTGATGTTGGTCAATCGGTCAATAATAACGAAAGAACCTGTGCATTTGACTTTATCGTATGAGTCAACAACCACGGCACCATTGGTCGTAATATTACATGATCCGACTTCATTTAATTTAAGTTCACTTCCTTTACGGCTGGCTAACGTATTCACATCAATTAGATAGTTAATGTCATCAACACGGCCATAAACGTTCTTACTTGCCGTTTTAAACTCGTATTCTTTACCCGGTTGTAACGCTGCTTCACCCATCCAAACAACGTGTGCTTCAAAATGCTCAGTTACATCAGCGAGTTTGTTCGAACGAACAATCACATCACCGCGAGAAATGTCAATCTCGTCGTTTAACGTCAGTGTAACCGCCTGACCAACGGTGGCCGATTGCAGTTCGCCATCGGCGGTGACAATGGCCTTAACCGATGAGCTTTTACCTGACGGCAATGCGGTGATCAGATCGCCAACGTTAATCACACCGCCGCCAATAGTGCCACAAAAACCACGAAAGTCTAAATTAGGGCGAGTCACATACTGTATCGGCAAACGAAAATCATCTAGGTTATTATCTGTGGACAGTGTTACCGTCTCAAGCAAACTCATTAATGTCGCGCCTGGGTACCACGTCATATGGTCAGATCGATTTACCACATTATCGCCACGTAATGCTGAAATTGGGACAAAGCGGATATCAGGGATATGTAAGTTTTTACTAAAGCGACGGTATTCTTCTTTAATTTTTCGGTATAACGGCTGCGAATAATCGACTAAGTCCATTTTATTCACCGCCACAATAACGTGCTTGATACCAAGCAATGAGGCGATGTAGGTATGACGTTTGGTTTGTGTTTGTACGCCATAGCGGGCATCGATCATCACTATCGCTAAGTCACAATTGGACGCACCGGTTGCCATATTACGCGTGTATTGCTCGTGACCAGGACAGTCAGCGATAATAAACTTACGTTTTTCCGTGGCAAAATAACGATAAGCAACATCAATGGTAATACCTTGCTCACGCTCAGACTGCAAGCCATCAACCAGTAACGCCAAGTCAAATTCGCCATCGGTGGTATTAAATTTCTTTGAGTCGGACTTGATTGCCTCCATGTGATCTTCAAAGATCAACTTTGAATCATGTAATAAACGGCCAATCAATGTCGATTTACCGTCATCAACGTTACCACAGGTTAGAAAACGTAACATGTCCTTGTTTTCATGAGCGCGTAAATACGCTTCAATATCGTGTTCAATTAATGCTTGCTCTTGGTTCATTCTTATACCCTTACAGACACATATAACATGTGGCCAAAATCGTTCACACGTTAGCTAACCATCTACAGCTAGTCACTTAAAAGTAACCGTCCATTTTCTTCTTTTCCATCGAGCCACTTGCGTCTTTATCAATCACTCGTCCTTGACGCTCAGACGTTTTGGTTAACAGCATTTCTTGAATAATTTCAGGTAATGTTGTGGCATTCGATTCCACCGCACCAGTTAATGGGTAACAGCCAAGAGTTCTAAAGCGCACCATTTTCATTTCAGGCTCTTCACCGACCGCCAGAGGTAGGCGCTCATCATCAACCATGATCAAGGTACCATCACGCTCAACGACCGGACGCTGTGCCGCTAAATACAATGATGGCAACTGGATGTTTTCTAGGTAAATGTATTGCCAGATATCAAGCTCTGTCCAGTTTGATAAAGGGAATACACGGATGCTTTCACCCTTGTTTACTTTACCGTTATAGACATTCCAAAGCTCTGGACGTTGATTTTTTGGATCCCACCGATGGTTTTTATCACGGAATGAGTACACGCGCTCTTTAGCACGTGACTTTTCTTCGTCACGACGAGCACCACCAAACGCAGCATCGAACTGATGCTTATTAAGCGCTTGTTTTAGCGCTTGGGTTTTCATGATATCGGTGTGCTTGGCACTGCCGTGATCAAAGGGGTTGATACCCGCTTCAACCCCTTCTTGATTGATGTGGACAATCAAATCTAAACCATATTTGTTGGCAATTTGATCACGATATTCAATCATTTCTTTGAATTTAAAGGTGGTATCAACGTGCATCAGTGGAAATGGCGGTTTCGCCGGGTAAAAGGCTTTTAATGCAAGGTGTAACATAACGGCAGAGTCTTTACCAACCGAGTAAAGCATGACTGGATTATCAAATTCAGCAGCAACTTCCCGGATGATATGGATAGATTCGGCTTCTAATTGTTTTAAGTGAGTTAGCGTCATTGACTTCTAGCTTTTGGTTATTAGTATCGACTACAGATGATCAATATTGGCACATCCAATTGATTATATGTTTAGCCTAGTACTTAAATAAAATAAAGATAACAACCTAATAATGTTAAAAATTATACAACTTATAGAGCGTTTTGAATCAGCAAATCCGTTATTTCTTATAACAAAATATCGGCCAATGGCGCGAGGACATGCGCCGTCAAACGAATTAACGGCGCAGATTGTTTGGATAAGCTATATGGTTACTATGACCGGTCACTTATAAAGAAGCGGCATACGCGCGAGCTTTGTCTAAATCTTGCGAAGTATCAATCCCTTCAACCGGCATACGGGTACTGGCTACTTGCACATGGATGCGCTCGCCTTGATACAAGACGCGCAACTGCTCTAGCGCTTCAATTTGTTCAAGGGCGCTGGTCGGCCAAGCCACATAATCGTTAATAAAACCCGCTCGATAGGCGTAAATACCGATATGACGTAAATAAAAATCGCCGATATCCTTGATAACATCGTTATTTAAAAAGCGCTCTCTGTCATAAGGAATGGTCGCTCGTGAAAAATACAGAGCATACCCCTCTTTATCGCATAACACTTTCACCGCGTTAGGATTTAGTGCTTCTTCCACCGAGTCAATAGTTACCGCCAAGGTCGCCATACGCGCCTTCTCCTGACTCGCGAGGTTATTGGCTACCTGGCGAATGTTAGCGCTGGGGATAAACGGCTCATCACCTTGTACATTAACGATGATCTCATCATCCGCAAAGCCATACGTTTGCACCACTTCTGCCAAACGTTCGGTGCCCGATTGATGATCGGCTCGGGTGATGCATACATCACCACCAAAAGCCTTAACTGCAGCGGCCACTTTATCGTTGTCAGTAGCAATGATCACCTTGTCGGCACCTGAGGCCATCGCCTTTTCCGCTACCCATTGGATCATTGGCTTACCTTGAATATCGGCAAGCACTTTGCCCGGCAAGCGACTTGAATCGTAGCGAGCGGGAATAACCACGGTAAATTTAGGGGTCATTGCGACTATGCCTCACTCTCTTGATTGAGCTTACGGGCTTCCCCTTCGAGTAACACCGGGATATCGTGGGTAATCGGGTAAGCGACTTTATCAAATTTACAAATCAGCTCGCGCTTGTCCTGGCTCAATGCCAGTTTGCCTTTACATACTGGGCAAGCCAGAATTTCCATCAGTTTCATATCAAAAGCCATAAGGTTCACATCTCGATAAAATAAGTTCAATTAATTGGTTATGTTGTGATGGCGAAAAACTCGCATCCACCGGTAAATACCAACACTGCTGATGAGCGATAGGTTTGCATTTTACCGCATCTTTTTCAGTCATCAATAAAGGAAGGTTATGCTCAAACTGGGCGATGTCCTCTGCTTGAAAATGATGATGGTCAACAAACCCTTGCACCCGAGCTAAGCTAAAGCCAAGTTGTGCTAACGTGTTAAAAAAGCGCTGTGGATCGCCAATCCCCGCTAAGGCATTAACACCATGTTGGCCATGTGCGTTTATAAAGTCAGCAACGGTTTGCTTTTCACCGCTAATAAGGTTTATCACATGGGTTGCTCGCAATGTCATCAGCAATTCGTTGTCTTTGGCTACGCCGCCATTAATAATCACCTGATCTACATGCTGTAAACGCCACTGCCCTTCCCGTAATGGCCCAGCAGGTAACAGCCAGCCATTACCAAAGCGGCGGTTACCATCCACAATCACCAGTTCCACGTCGCGTTTAAGGCGATAATGCTGTAATCCATCATCACTGATAATAAGCTGACAACCTTGCTCAATGAGCGTCTGTGCTGCCGCAACGCGATCGGCTCCGATGACCACTGGTGCCTTGGTGCGCTGATAAATCAGTACTGGCTCATCACCGCCTTCTGCGGCACTGACGCTATCATCAATCTGCAATGGGGTGTTACGCTTTTGACCGCCATAACCACGGCTTATGACGCCGACACGAATACCACGTTGTTGTAATTGCTCAACCAACAATACCACCATTGGTGTCTTGCCATTACCGCCAACACCAATATTGCCCACAATCACCACGGGCACATCAAGCGCCGGTTGTGACAATAGTTTCAGCCGATACAAAAGCCGACGAATGGCACTGAGTAACCAAAACAAACCGCTTAGCGGCAATAACAGCCATTTGACGGGGTGATTTTGATACCAAGCTTTTTCAATTAAACGCACACGCAATCCCTAATTTGCTTGTTATTCACCAAACTGAAAAGCGTGCAATTGCGCATACGCTCCTTGGGCTGTGATCAGCTCACTGTGAGTGCCTTGCTCTATCACCCGACCTTGCTCCATGACGATAATGTTGTCCGCATTTTCAATCGTCGATAAACGATGGGCGATCACCACACAGGTGCGATTTTTTTGCAACGTTTGCAGTGCATCTTGAATATGGCGCTCTGATTCGGTATCTAAAGCACTGGTCGCCTCATCTAAAATCAAAAACGGCGCATCACACAGCAGCGCACGCGCAATCGCCACACGTTGGCGTTGACCACCTGATAACAGTGAGCCATTCTCACCAATGTTGGTATCTAAACCTTGTGGCAAGTTATCGGCAAATTCCGTTACATGCGCCGCATTTGCAGCGGCTTCAATCGCGTCGCGGCTGGCATCAGGTCTACCATAAGCGATATTATTCGCTAATGTATCATTAAACAGCACCACTTGCTGCGACACATAGGCAAATTGGCGGCGCACATCTTTGAGCACATAATCTCGAATATTTTCACCATCAATGTTCACCGCACCATGGTTGGCGTTATAAAAGCGCAGCAGCAACGAGCTGATGGTCGACTTGCCCGAACCCGAGCGGCCTACCAAGGCCAGCGTTTTACCTGGCTCTACCGAAAAACTGACGTTATTCAACGCCGGCTTATCGGCATTTTTATAAGAAAACGTCACATCGTCAAAAGTAATATGGCCAGTGGCTTTCTCAAGCGGTAATGAACCGCTATCTTGCTCGACCGGTTGATCAAGCACATCAAAAACGCTGGCGGCTGCCGACATTCCGCGCTGAAATTCACTATTAACGGTGGTAAGTAGCTTCAGCGGTCGTAGCATCATGATCATACAGGTGACCACCGTGGTAAACACCCCTGGTGTTAAATTATCGACAAAGCCGTCTTGCCCTGCCATATAAAGCACAAACGCTAACGCAAACGAGGCGATAATTTGAATGATCGGCACGCTACCCGCTTTGGCCGCCACCAGTTTCATGCGCTGTTGACGGTTTTGATTGTTGATATCGGCAAAACGGTCAAACTCACGTTGTTGACCACCAAACGTCAGCACCACTTTATGACCATTAAAGGTTTGCTCAGTGGCACTGGTGACCACGCCCATCATTTTTTGAATATGACGACTGACCGAGCGAAATCGCTTTGATACCACCACCACAATGGCAGCCACAATCGGCACGATCAATAGGAAAATCGATGACAGTTGCCAGCTGTGATAAAACATCAGGCCAAGCAAACCGATAACAAACGCCCCTTCGCGGATCAATGTGACTAACGCTTTTGATACCGCATTATGTAACTGCTCGGTATCGTAGGTAATTTTTGAGATCAAAGAGCCGGTTGATTCCGAATCGTGAAAGGCCACCGGCATAGCAACAATATGTTCAAACAATTGTTGACGTAAGCGCATCACCACATGATTACCCACCCATTCCAAACAATAGGTGGCAATAAAATGGGCGACACCGCGCAACAAAAATGCGACGAGTACAAAAATCGGTGCGTATTTTAAAATATTGGGGTTGGCATTGGTTAAACCATCATCGATCAGAGGTTGTAGCTGCGAGAAAAACAGAGTATCAACGCCGGCATACGCGAGCATCCCAATAATGGATACCGTCAAGCCAGCACGCAGTCCGCGTGTGTAAGCAAATAGGCGTTTAAAATTATGCCATGTACTCACAGGCTCCGCATTGACTGACGCTGCGTCATTCACCACGACAGCTTCGGTGTTCATATCTGTATCTATAGTGTCAGATTGTGGCTCTTTTTTTGGCATGTGGGTCTCAGATAGAGCTTATTATCATATTAGATCCAAGCATTTTATCTTAAATTTGGCAAAGATTTAACTCCCGATGACGATTTACCTAGCTAAACCCGTTGTAAATCCCATTAGTACCCTTTAAAGATCCTCTGTTTGCCACGAATTCACATGCATATACTCCCAGCAAATAGGCCAACCATAGCGGACCGTTACAGACACAAACTGAGTGTAATTGGTATTATTGAAACGGCCAAAACGGCAACAAATCTTGGCGAGCGCTGTGATGCCATATCATCGCGTTGCCCTGTTGTTCACCAAAGTGTAGGGTGATCATCCCAAGATCAGCGGTGGTTAACGGCTGACTTCCTGCGGATAAATAACGCGCAACCACCTGTTCATTGGGCATCTGCCAACGGTTCATAAAGCCTGTTGAGAACACCACATAGTCTGCATCAAGTTGCTCAACAAAGGCCACCGATGATGAGCTTTTCGAACCATGGTGCGGCGCAACAACCACATCCACCGCCGATAACGACGCATTTGCTAATAAATAATGCTCAACCTTGGCAGAGATATCGCCGGGGATCAGCAGGCGATGAACGGCACTTTGAATAGTCAAGACACATGAGTCATCATTTTCCTCACCTACCGCTTGCAAAGGCCATAAAAACGACAGCGTCAAGCCTTGCCAATACAAACCGTGTCCGGAAACACACGGCAGAGCATTAGCTTTTAGCCGCCTAACCTGTTGTGCATTACTGATCACTAAACTGCTCGGCCACTGATCGATTAATACCGATGCACCACCAGCGTGGTCATTATCGCCATGGCTGATAATGATGTAATCGATGGCTAATCCCCGTCTTTTTACATACGGGACAATAATCGCATTGGCGATACTAAACCCACTGGCAAATACAGCGCCCGTGTCATAAATAATGCCACGGCCATTGCGCTCAATGAGTAGCGCCAAACCATGACCAACATCAAACACGGTTAACTGCCATGACGAGTCGTGCGTCTTGCTCATATCTGTACTTTGCGCCTTAGTTATAGCGATGCGTTGTACCTCGCTCACATGTTGTCGCCACGCTCGCGGTTTTTCAGCCTGTACGTTAGCTGGCGCTAATTGCACATCACTATTGTCATTGCCCCTATCAACAAGCGGTTTTGTTGGACTTAACCAGCGCCATGAGCTAAAAACGAGACTTGCCACCACCAATGCATAACACACATAGCGCCTAGGTAATGCCAAACTCAGTGATAAAAACAACAGCAAGGTGCCAGCGGTTAGACACCATAAGCCGCTGGCGGTCCCTATCCATGTGGTTATGCCTGCACTATAATCTATAGCACCAGAGCCTATGCCACCGCGCTCAGTAACAAGCCGATTATCATCAGCGCCAGCAACTACGTTTGAGCCAAATTCGACAAGCCACGTTAAATACAACAGCATGCTATCAAGGCAGTGGAAGATGACAAGATATAACGGCGCGGCTATATCAGCACATACCGACAGCAACGACGCCATTAATAACAAGGGAATAATCAGCAACGACATCAATGGCACCGTGATGATATTCGCTGGTAATGATAACCATGGGGTATTCGCAAAAAATAACTGGCTGATAGGCAATAATGCCACCGACAGTGCCAATTGCACCATCAATAGCGTATACATATAACGACGCCACCGACCTAAGTGCATCAACCGATGCCGACAGCAAAACACCACATAAACAATGACAACCACCGCCAAAAACGATAAATACAAGCTGACATCAAATAACGAAAACGGCTCGATGATAACAATGAGCCACAAGGATAGGACAAGCCAACGAACCACGCTAAAGCCAACGCCAGAGATTTTTAACCCATAAAATGCCAACAACATCACTAAGGCTCGTGTCGTGGGTAACGAAAAGCCTGCTAAGTAGGCATAGCTGCTAGCAAAAAACACACTAACAAGAATTGGCAAGCCATAACCATAGCGCTGGATCCAAGCGTCTCTGGGCACCAACACTAAAACGGCTCGCCCAAGCATCAAACCGATAACCGCGAGTAACGATAAATGCAATCCGGATATCGCCATCAAATGCTGCGTTCCAGTTGCAGACAACAAGTGCCAATCAAGGGGCGTTAATGCCGATTTATCCCCCACGGTCAACGCCAGCACATAAGCGAGCGTTTGCCGAATACGTGCAGGGTTTATGCTAGCTCGGTTGTTAAGCGTATCATCATGACGTTCCGCGTGACCTAACCCCGCTAGCGCATGGGTAGTGTCATGAGTGTTGCGTACATGAAATGGATCTCTCGCGGTCATCGTCTCTGGACTGGTATGCTGCCCTGGTGTGCCGGTAAAAGGCAAACCAAGCGCCAACACATATCGGCGGGCAATATGTCGTTGCACGCGTTGGCGAATGCTAGGATCATATTGGGTTATGTGATTATCACCGACAGCGCTCACATAACCGGTTAACGACAATCGTTGACTGGTAAGCCAGCGCTGATAGGAAAAGCTGTGCAGGTTTGCAAATCCGTGCGCCGGCTTTAGTTTCGCCAAAACCTCAATGTCACCGCTTTGCCCAAGCTCTCTTATCGCTGTTACCTCGTCAATCAAAGACTGCCTCATAGATAAGCGTGCCCTTAGTGGACGCTCTAATGTCATACCGTCGATTGCGAATATCGTCACAGTCAGCGTTACTCGCTGATTATTACGATGTGCTTTAAATTCTCGGAATTTTCTCTCCTGCCGATTGTCTTTCGCTGTTGCTGTTGATGTTAATGGCGGTGTTGGAGTCAAGGTTTTTAGTTTGGGAAATATCGGCACAAGTGATTCAATTCTCAGCGATAGCCAATGTTGTTGGCGCCAAAACTCGTCAGGCTCGGCATTCGCGACCTTTGCCTGTTCGGCGTTTGCGAGCCTGATCGTCGTTGAGTTTTCTTCTGTCGAAACCAACGCTTGTTTGGTAAGATCACTCAGCATCTCGTCTAACTGAGTTTGATAGAGGTGGGCATGCGCACAAACGTAACTCATGCCACTGAAAAATGCTAGCGTAAGGAAAACAGCTTGTCGACCTCGGCGCTTAGCTAAAAAAAAGCTGAGGAATGTCATGTTCAAGCAAGACAAAATCGCCACGACAAGATAGAATATAAGCATATTGGCGGCAAGCCAACAGGCACAAAAGGCTCCAAGTAAAAAAATTAACAGCCACCGTTCCATCGCATATATTCCGTTTTATTATCATCTGTATAGCATTTACACAGGCTGTTAAGAAGTATAGTAGACATGCGAGATGAACTATCGCCTGTTTGATAATAATGACGATGTAATAAAACATGCCAAAGAAACTCATTAAACGATATTTACCCGATCACCAAACCATCAAAGCAAACAAACATTTAAAAATATTTGGTGATGTATTGCATGATGCTAACTTGTGGAGTTTAAACCGCCGCTCGGTATCAAAAGCGTTTGCCATAGGTCTGTTTATGGCATTCGTCCCGGTACCGTTTCAAATGGTATTTGCCGCGGGTCTGGCGATTTTATGCCACGCAAATATTGCCGTCTCTATGGTCTTGGTGTGGATCAGCAACCCTTTGACGATTCCGCCGATATTTTATTTTTGCTACCTGCTTGGCACCATACTTATTGGCGTACCACAGCAGGAATTTGCGTTTGAGTTAAGCTGGCAATGGTTTGTTGATAGTTTGTCTACCGTCGGGATACCATTTTTACTTGGCTGCTTTGCCTGTAGCGCGTTTTTTGCCGTGCTTGGTTACGTGAGCATTAACCTATTATGGCGCTATCAAGTAAGCCGTAACTGGAAAAAGCGGATGCGTCGTAACAAACTGTCTTAACACCAGAGCACTGGAGCAAACGGCGCCAAGTCCCTGCTCCACCAACACCAGCCACGACAGACGTTCGGCCTCGCCTGATGTCACCCCCTCAGCAGATCATATATCGATATGGCCTATGCAAAACAAAAGCCCAAATGGCATAAACATTTGGGCTTTTACGGTTACCTAGTTGTTACCTAGTTAACACGGCCTAACGTGTCAGGCTCTGATTGAGCGATGTGACACTAGACTCAGCTAAAAGCGTTAACTCACGCACCTAACCTTTAGCACGTCGAATAAAAGCCTCGCCTAGCCACCTTGACCGAGAACCGCCGCCGGCTCAATTTTTGTTGCCCGCCAAGCAGGATATAAGGTTGCCAATAAACTTAACACCAAAGCGGCAATCACGGTTACCACCACATCTCGAGGATTGAGCTCGGTTGGAATGAAATCGATAAAATAGACATCCGCCGATAAAAACTTAACATTGAGTGCTTGCTCAACACTCAACACGATGTCCGTTAAGTTCAGTGCTAAATACACGCCCAAAAGTGCACCGATTACCGCACCTAGCACGCCATTGACTAAGCCCTGAAAAACAAAACTCAACATCACTGTACGCGGCTTAGCCCCCATGGTTTTTAAAATCGCGATATCACTTTTTTTATCGTTCACCGCCATAAACAAACTCGAGACGATATTAAAGCTGGCCACCGCAATCACCAATAACATCACCACAAACATCACCGTGCGCACCAATTGAATATCGTTAAACACATGGCCTTGGGTGCGTGTCCAATCGTTCATGTAGACATAGGCGTCAAATTCTAAACCAACCTCACGTACGATAGACGACGCTTGAAATACATCACTGACCGCAAGCCGGATGCCGTGCACGTTATCACCAATATCGGCAATTTCTTGCCCTAACGCCAGCGGCATATACGCCAATGTATCGTCTATGGTACCGCCAAAATCGAAAATGCCAACAATGACCATATTGCGCTTTATCGGCGCGGCAAATTGACCTCGATTATCGGCATTTCTCGGTAACAACAACTGCACGGTATCCCCGAGTTTGGCCTCAAGCTTATTGGCAATACCTTTACCAATCACCAGACTATTGCCGCTGAGATCGTGAAAATCACCGTGTTGCATATAGTCACGGATACTCGATACGTGTAACTCGCGTTCGACAACGACAGCGCGCAATTCTAAGGCTTTTAAATGTTCGCCTTTTTGCAATAAACCACCGAGCTTGACCACTGGGGCCGCGTGTTCAACATGAGGGTATTGCTCAAGTGCCTTAACCCGTTGTGGCCAGTTATCAATGGGCGTACTGACGGCAATAAGCTCACCATGAGGGATCACCGACAACAAGCGTTTGGCCAATTCTCGTTCAAAGCCATTCATCGCCGACAACACGAGGATCAGTACCATCACCCCAAGGCCAATGCCAATGGTCGATGAGGCCGAAATAAACGACGCAAACCCCGAGCTTTGTCTTGAACGGACATAGCGTAACCCTAGGTAGGCACTCAGTGGTCGAAACATAATTAACCCTGTACCTTGTGATCAAACGCCATACCAGCATCTTCGCTTAACGCGGTCGGCGTTGTCTCACCAATTTCAATAAGCTTGCCGTGATCAAGTTGTAACTGTCGATCCATGCGCGAAGCTAATGCCAAATCGTGGGTAACAATCACAAAGCTGGTGCCGCTGCGCTGGTTTAGCTCTTTGATCAACGCAAAAATTTGCTCCGCGGTATCGTAATCCAAATTACCCGTTGGCTCATCAGCTAAGATCACCGATGGCTTCGTTACCAAGGCGCGAGCGATCGCAACACGCTGGCGTTCACCGCCACTGAGCTGTGATGGGCGATGATGACAACGATGTTCAAGACCGACTTTAGCAAGCATTTCTCGCGCACTCGCCAATGCGTGCTTGGGTTTATCGCCACGGATCAATAACGGCATCGCCACGTTTTCTTCGGCGCTAAATTCCATCATTAAGTGATGAAATTGATAGATGAAGCCCAAATGTTGATTGCGAAAGTCGGCTCGTTTTTGCTCACTGAGTGTATAGATATCGACACCATTAATCAGCACACTGCCGGATGTTGGTGTATCGAGTGCCCCGGCCAAATGCAAGAACGTACTTTTACCACAACCCGAGCGACCGACAATGGCAACTAACTCGCCAGCCTCAACCGACAAGTCCAATCCTGTTAATACTTGTGTCGTTTGTGGCCCTTGTGCGTAGTCTTTGACCAACTGCTGACACTCTAATACCTTATTCATTCCTTAATACCTCTGCCGGTTGTGTCTTCGATGCGCGATACGCTGGGTACAAGGTAGCCAGCAAACTCATTAATATCGCCATCACCACTATCACGGCAACTTGCTCTGCTCTTAATTCAACCGGTAACACTTGCATCACAAAGCCCGATCCTAAGATATTGACACTGAACAGCGACAATATACTGTTAATGTTTAACGTGACTAACACCCCAAGTACAGCACCAATCAGCGTACCTAATACGCCATTAACCATCCCTTGGGAAATAAAGATATGCAAAATTTGCTGACGTTTCATCCCCAGCGTTTGTAAAATACCGATTTCCCCTTGCTTGTCGATCACCACCATCACCAGTGCCGAGACAATATTAAACGCGGCCACCGCAATGATCAGCATCAGCATCAGCCACATCATATTTTTTTCAAGTTTCACCGCCGCGAATAAATTGCCCTGCGATTGCGACCAGGTTTGAAATTGCATTGTTTGCATCCCCTCACCTTGCACGGCTAGTTGTGCGCGAAGCGTGCTGACCACATCATCGGCGTCAAAGGCATCGTGCAAATATAAGCGAATATTATCAACGTAATCGCGCGGTTTGCGCATCAGTCTCGCGGCATCTTCACCATGCACCAACACCATGTGCTCGTCCATTTGCGAGCCCAGCTGAAAAACCCCAACAAGGGTAAATTGGCGTTGTACCGGGATGCGCCCCATCGGCGTAAAAATGGTTTTGTTTGGTAAGGCTATGCGTAACTTATCGCCCAGTTGTACATCAAGGTTTCGTGCCAACTTCATGCCAATAATGATGTTGTACTGACCAGGGTATAAATCATCGAGATTGCCCACCACCATGTTGTCAGCAACCAGCGAAAAACGCTGTTCATATTTGGGGTAAATCCCTTGCATCAGGACACCTTGTAACTTACCTGGTGCTTGGATAAAGGACTCACTTTGCAAATACGGACTGGCGCCAATAACCCGTTCATCGTCAGATACTGTCTGCAGTATGCGCTCAACCTCGTTAATTTGGCCTTGTGAATTTTCCATCACCACGTGTGGCACCAAGCCCAAAATACGTTGTTTGAGTTGTCCTTCAAAGCCATTCATGACCGACACCACCGTGATCAATGCGGCCACGCCAAGGACAATACCAGCGATGGAAAAAAAGGTGATAAAAGAGACAAATCCAGAGTGGCTTTGGCTGCGCGAATATCGATATCCGATGTAGAAACTAACAGGCTGCAACATTTGTTTTTTATTAATTAATTGGCGCACCAAAATCGATGCCTTGGTTTTGGCTATCATAGCACTTTCTAACTTGGGTTGAATAGCACAATGGTGCTATGATGGGCGTTTTGTTGTATGTGCATATTACTGAGCTTAGCCTGACGTAAGTAACGCCTAAGTGAGATGCTCTACAAACTGTAACAATACGATGTTAGCCAGACAACATTGTTGTTTATAAAATAGGCAGCAAACTGACAACATCATCTTAATAACAACCATTGGATTAACGAAGCCGTTCACTGCAACTTTATGACTCAAATCAACCTGCTGCAACCGACGTTTAACTCGGTGATGAATAACAAAATAAATCGAATGCAGTTCTTGGGCCTTGCCGGCTCGAGTGACAGTATTGCGATATACCAAAGCGCACTGCAACACCGTGGCCTAACCTTATTGGTTACCCAAGACACCGCCTGTGCCCTTAGACTCGAGCAGGAGTTGCGGAGTATTAACGACAAATCGTTATCGATTTTACTGTTCCCAGACTGGGAAACGCTGCCGTACGATAACTTTTCACCGCATCAAGATATTATTTCACAACGTCTGCAGACGCTATATCAATTGTCGCGAATGGATAACGGTATTGTCATTGTCCCTGCGCATTCCTTAAGTCATCGCATTGCGCCTAAACAGTATATCGACAGCAACAGTTTACTGATCTGCCCAGGTGAAAAACGAGACATCTCTCAATTACGTCGCGAGTTAGAACAATGCGGTTATCGAGCCGTCGAGCAAGTGCTCGAGCACGGTGAATACTGTGCCCGTGGCTCATTGTTGGATTTATTCCCGATGGGCAGCAAAAGTCCGTTTCGTCTTGATTTTTTTGATGATGAAATCGAGTCCATCCGCATCTTTGACGTTGATAGCCAACGCTCAATCGACACCATAGATCGGATCGATTTATTACCTGCCCACGAATTCCCCACCGACAGCGATGCCATCAATCGTTTTCGTGGCCAGTACCGTGAACAATTTAACGTCAGTAACGATAAAGAGTCGATTTACTACCAAGTATCCAAAGGCATTATACCAACCGGCATTGAATACTATTTGCCGCTATTTTTTGAGCAAACAGCCACCTTATTCGATTACTTGCCTGCTGACACACTGCTGATGCTGTATGGCGGTATTGAGCAAAAAATGGCTCAGTTCATTGCCGATACCGAGCACCGCTTTGAAGACCGACGCCATAACCCATTACGGCCATTACTGCCACCTAGCCGGTTATTTTTAAGTAAAGAGCAATTGTTTGCTCAATTTAAACAATACCCTCGCATAGCCATAAATGGCGATCATGCGCCAAGCAGCAACGCGCAAACACTGACGTTTGCCACACAGGCGCTCGTTGACGTGGCCGTCAATCATCAACTAAAAGAGCCGTTAACCGCGTTACGGGCCTATTTAGACCGTGCTCAAAAACAGGCGACACCGGTCTTGTTTGTTGCCGAATCACAAGGCCGTCGCGAGTCGGTGATTGAGCTGTTAGGGCGAGCGGGAATCAAGCCGGTAACCGTCAACAATCTTACCGAGTTTGTCGAACAACAACCCGCCATTGCGATCACGGTGAACGCCCTAGCGCGCGGTTTTACCTACCAAACTGACGCTTTAACGTTTACCTTAATCACGGAAGACGACTTATTTACCGAGCGGGTTAAGCAACGCCGACGCAGCAAAAAATCGCAAGAAACCAATTCCGAAGCGATTTTCAAAAACCTCACGGAATTATCCATCGGCCAACCTGTGGTGCACATTGAGCACGGCATTGGTCGTTACAATGGCTTACAACATTTTGAAAACCAAGGCATCGTCACCGAGTTTTTAACCCTTATTTACGCCAATGAGGCTAAATTATACGTGCCGGTGTCATCACTGCATTTGATCTCACGTTATAGTGGTAGCGACACCGACACCACGCCGTTGCATCGTTTAGGTAGCGACGCGTGGGATAAAGCCAAGAAAAAAGCAGCGGAGAAAGTCCAAGATGTCGCGGCAGAGTTGTTAGATATCTATGCCAAACGCGAAAGTAGCCAAGGCCATCAGTTTGCCCAACACCTCAGCGATTATCAAAAGTTTGCCGACAGCTTTGGTTTTGAAGAGACCGACGATCAAGAAAACGCCATCAACGCCGTTGTTGCCGACATGCTCTCGCCAACGCCAATGGATCGCTTGGTCTGTGGTGATGTCGGTTTTGGTAAAACCGAAGTTGCGATGCGCGCCGCGTTTATTGCCGCTAATGATGGCAAACAAGTGGTGGTGTTAGTGCCAACCACTCTGTTAGCACAACAACATTATGAAAACTTTAACGATCGCTTTGCCAATTGGCCCATTAACATCGAGGTGTTATCACGCTTTAAAACCGCGAAGCAGCAAAAACAGGTTATCGAGCAGGTTGGCAATGGCCAAGTTGATATATTAATCGGCACCCACAAGTTACTGTCAGATGACATAACATACCACGACCTTGGTTTACTGATCGTCGACGAAGAGCATCGTTTTGGGGTTAAGCAAAAAGAAAAAATCAAACGTCTGCGTGCCAACGTCGATATTTTAACACTAACGGCAACACCGATCCCAAGGACCCTTAATATGGCCATGGGTGGCATGCGTGATTTGTCCATCATTGCCACCCCGCCCGCAAAACGGTTGGCAGTAAAAACATTTGTACGCGAGCGTGATAATGCCCTTATTCGTGAATCGGTGATGCGCGAAATCTTACGTGGTGGCCAAGTGTATTTTCTCCATAACAACGTGCAAACGATTGAAAAGACAGCACAAGAATTACAAGAGTTATTACCTGAAGCCAACATTGTCGTCGCTCACGGGCAAATGCGCGAACGCGATCTAGAGCGCATTATGAGTGACTTTTATCATCAGCGCTTTAATGTTCTCGTGTGTACCACCATCATTGAAACCGGTATCGATGTACCTACAGCGAACACCATTATCATGGACCGAGCCGATCACTTAGGCTTAGCGCAACTGCATCAATTACGAGGTCGTGTTGGCCGCTCGCATCACCAAGCTTATGCGTACTTGCTGACCCCTCATCCAAAACGTATGACCAAAGACGCGCTAAAACGCCTTGATGCCATTGCTCAACTGGAAGATTTAGGGGCTGGCTTTGCGCTGGCGACCCACGATTTAGAAATTCGCGGCGCCGGTGAGCTGTTAGGCGACGATCAATCAGGGCAAATGGCCAGCATTGGTTTTAGTTTATATATGGAAATGCTCGATCAAGCCGTTGATGCGTTAAAACAAGGTAAGCAATTGTCCCTTGATGAACTCAGTGCCGGACAAAGCGACGTCGATTTGAAAATCGCCGCGATATTACCGGAAGATTATATTGGCGATGTAAATTTGCGCTTATCGTTTTATAAACGTATCGCCAGTGCCGTTGATACTCAGGCACTGGACGATTTGCAGATCGAGTTGATCGACCGTTTTGGTTTACTGCCCGCAGCAACCAAAAACATGTTCCACCAAGCCAAACTGCGTTTAATTGCGCAACGACTTGGCATTAAGCGCATTGATGCGTCTGCCAATGGTGGTAGCATAGAATTTAACGATGATACCAGTGTCGAGCCACTGCACATCATCCAGCTGATCCAGAGCCAGCCAGCCGTGTATCAAATGGCCGGCGCCAACAAACTTAAGTTTGTACTGAACGACGCCGATGCTGGCCAAAGAATATCGGCAGTAAAACAATTGCTTGCTCAACTTGAGCCGAGCCTTACTGCCTAATACAATGATTATTAAGAAGTTAAATATGGTTGTACAATTAACAAACAAGATTAATAACAAAGGTTATTCATTGATGTTATCAAATCCAGTCCAAAAACGTTTTCGCTCTGTGCTGTGGCAGTTAACCGCGCTTAGTGCATTGATGGCCGTGGGCCTTAACGCCAAAGTCACAGCAGCAGAATCAAACCAGCGTTGGTTTGAAATCGAGGTCATCTTATTGCAACAGCTATCCGATAAAGGAGCGATGAATGAAGCGTTCGAGTCGTCACAAGTGACGCACAACGCGCTGACCAAAAAGCAACCGATTGCCTTGGTGACAAAAGAGCTCAACAAATTACTCAATCTCAAACAACAACTTGGTAATTGCCCGCCGTCATTTGTTTTACACCCCAACACGCAATCAACCGACATGACTCTAACGGCACAACAGCATCTTGAGCAAAGTGGCATTGGTTATGATTCACCTCTGGTGGCCATCAATGCCAGCACAGCGTCAGATAGTGACGTTAATGGTGAGCCTGCAAACGACGATACCACCAGTCGCATAGCGATGGTGCGTAAATTACTTAACGATGAGTCGATCAAAATTGAGGGTTACCAAGGCGCGCCAGAATTTGCTTTATACCACAATCAAACAACGACGCAAACGTCGCCAACCACTTCCGTGACAACACCATCGGCCGCAAGTGAAGGTGGCATAACCAACGGTGCCTTAACCGATACGTTAACAGATGGCTCCGCCGATGTTACGCTACCTCGAGAGTTAACCCAAAGCGATTGCCCAAGCAGCTTTAGCGATATCGAAAGTGTTGCTTCGCATTACTATCAAATTCCTCGCATTATTGTTGGCGATCAGCACCAGCACGCGAGCAGCGAATACCTGTTAACCAGCGAGCAATTGCAGCTTGCCAATATCCGTCAAGCAATGAGTCGTTCAAAAGAGTTTCGACCGGTATTGCATCTTGGGTGGCGTCAAGTCGGTAAACCATTGGCGCAAGCCAGACCAGTCAAATTAATCGCTGGTAACAATCATCTACTGGCGGCACAATCGCAACCGAATGAGCAAACCACGCTGACTCGTACCGATGCCGATAGTATCATTCGCCAGCATATCATCGAGACCATAAATGCCACACAAACGATGACCGATGCATCGCAGCAAATCGCCTTAACGGCTGAGGCTTTATCGCCGTTAGTGGATGAATCGACGATCAGCGATGCTGATATCACCCTTGCGCCGGTGATGCAAAGCAAGGTCGATGCAGCACAAGCGTTTACCTTTGATGGTTTGTTCCAAGTGCATTTAAATCATTATTTGTTCATTGACGCGTTTTTCAATGTGCTCGATAAAAACCAAGATGGTGAGACAATCACCATACCGTTTAAGCAAACTCGTCGTGTGATCAGTGGTGAAATCCATTATTTTGATCACCCTTATATGGGAATGATTGTGCAAATTCGTCGTTTTCAACCACCAAAGCATGACGATGCCATCGATGTCACAGGCACCGATGTCCACAGCAGTCTTGGTGAATAACCGCCCTTACGTCATTTAGCAACAAAGGATACTTTCATGGAAAAACAAACAGAAATTCAAGCCGCGGTATTTCGCCGGTTACTGGCTCATTTAGACGCACGTAAAGATGTTCAAAACATAGATTTGATGATTTTGGCGGGGTTTTGTCGTAATTGTTTTTCAAAATGGACAGTGGAAGAAGCCAATAAACTTGGCGTAGACGTCGACCTAGACACTGCGCGCGAGCAAGTCTACGGTATGCCATACGATGAGTGGAAAGAGAAGCATCAGTTACCGGCGACACCAGAACAGCTAGAACAATATAATAAGCTACAGCAGAAAAAAGGCTAAGTCGGTAAATGGATAAGCATGGCTCAGAGCTCGCGATAAATAACACCGTCTGAGTGCTGGTCGATGTACAAGGTCGATTGGCGAGCTTGAGCCATTAAGATATCGAAACAATGACAAGGCAGAGGTGGCTAAGATATCGAGGCTATCTCAGCTTCTGTTAAATAACGCCATTCACCTTGCGCCAATTGCGAGTCCAACTCAATATCACCAATTTGCTCTCGATGCAGGCCTATCACTCGGTTGCCAATCGCGGCAAACATGCGTTTTACCTGGTGATATTTTCCTTCGGTAATGGTCAGCAAGGCCTCTTTTTCCGATAACACCTCTAGCACCGCGGGTTTGGTCAAATTCTTTTCATTTTGCAATTGCACGCCATGCTCAAAGCGCTCTACCGCATCGGTAGGGATCGGTTTTGATAACTGCACCCGATAGCGCTTTGCACATTGCTTTTTCGGTGAGGTAATACGGTGCGACCACTGACCGTCATCGGTGATCAATACCAAACCTGTGGTGTCGGCATCCAGACGGCCAGCAATGTGCAAGTCAAAGGCGCGATCCACATCGACCAAGTGCAGAACCGATGGGTACAGCTCATCGACATTGGAGCAAATGTAATCCATTGGCTTGTGCAACATGATGTAGCGAGCTTGCAATAAACTTAACCGTTGTCCCTTAAGGCGCACGTCCGATTCTTCATAGACTTGAAAGCCAGGATCTTTTTGCACGCTGCCATCAACCGACACCGCCCCCTGTTTCAGCAATTTTTTCGCATCACTACGACTTAATTCGGTACAACGACAAAGGTATTTATCTAAACGCATCTTATTTTACAACTAATCATGAATGCGCGAATAATAGCAACAAAGCCCCTCATCGCGCCAGTATTCAGTCTCAACCGCCGATAAACATCGTGAAATCGATCTGCCCAACACCAAAAGCAAGTAAGCACCTTAGCCTGATCAGACGTTGCAATTTTGTTGAGAATTAGGGCATGATGCAACGATAACAATAATAATGACAGACGATTTTTTGAGAAAACAACATGATTTATCAACTCGACAATAAAAAGCCGCAGTTCCACGGCAATAACTTCATCGCACCAACGGCGGTGGCTATTGGTGATGTCAGCATCGCTGAAGATGTCAACATATGGTTTAACGTGGTGATCCGCGCCGATAATGATCACATCGCTATTGGTAAAGGCAGTAATATCCAAGATGGCTGTGTGCTACATGTTGATAAAGGCTACCCGATGCACATTGGTGCGCATGTTACGGTTGGTCATAAAGCCATGCTCCATGGCTGTGAAATTGGCGAAAATACCTTAATCGGTATCAATGCGGTGATCTTAAATGGCGCCCAAATTGGTAAAAACTGCATCATCGGTGCCAATGCCCTGATCCCTGAAGGGATGCAAGTACCAGACAACTCGATGGTGTTAGGTTGTCCTGGAAAAATCGTCAAGCAAGTGACCGATGAGCAACAAGCCATGTTGGCAAACGCGGCGCCACATTATGTTAAGCATGGTGAATATTATAACATTCACGGCAAAATCATCGGCTAATTATCGCATTTGATATATTTGCCGAACGAGGCCTTATTCGCCTTACTGACAAGCAAAAAGCCCAAGGTAAATACTCACCTTGGGCTTTTTATTAACAAAACAAGACACGCTGTCCTGGACACTGTCATTGCCTGATCAGTCAATGCGAGAAAATTGGATGTCCCATACGCCATGGCCCAGGTTTTGACCACGATTTTCAAATTTTGTTAACGGTCGTGAATCTGGACGAGGTACGTAATCGTTCGTGGCTGACAAGTTTTCAAAGTGCTCAGCTTGGCGCATATCATCTAACATGCACTCCGCGTAGTTTTCCCAGTCGGTCGCCATGTGGAATACACCGCCAATTTTGAGAACCTGACGCACGCTTTCAATGAATTCTGGCTTGACGATACGGCGCTTATGATGACGCGCTTTGTGCCACGGATCAGGGAAAAACAGTTGTAAGGTATCAATACTTTGCTTTGGAATACAATCCGCTAAAATTTCAATCGCGTCATGCTCGTATACACGCAAGTTGCTCACGCCTTGCGCTTCAGCCAATGCCAGGCATGAGCCGACACCTGGGCGGTGAACTTCGATACCAATGAAGTTGCGATTTGGATCGTTTTTGGCCATTTCAACCAGCGATTTCCCCATACCAAAACCGATTTCTAGGGTTACCGGGTTATCATTAGCAAAGACTTGTTTTGGATCAATCATGCCATCGCTGTGATTTAATCCCATGGTATCCCACAAGGTTTCCAAGGCACGTGCCTGACCTTTGGTTAAACGGCCTTCACGCTTTACAAAGCTACGCACTTTGCGGATATATTTGCCTTCTGCTTCGGCTTGTTCAATAGTTTTGTGATCTCTATCGCTCATCACGACTCTCTATACATCAGTTTTGGTTGATAATTTGGGGCGCATTATCTAGGTTTTGTGGTTAGAACTCAAGCTATCCGCCCGTTTATTTCGCCAGACGTTAAAAGGCCCACCATACATCGTATAGCTCTGACACCTCCACCGCAGAAACACCATTATCGGTTAACCAAGTTTTCACCGCTTGACGATGCTCATCGGTGCACTGACCAAGCTTTTGGGTACAAACAAGGCCATGCCAAACTAAATCACCTTCACCCGCAAAACCGAGACCATTGGGCTCGATAACTTCAGCAAAAAAGCGGTCGATAAACGCGTCTATATCGGCATTACTGGTCCCTTCCAAGAAGGTCCAGGCAACATCAAAACCAAGCTCTTGAAATTCATCAACGCGTAATTTTTTACGCAATCGACGACTACGGCTTTTCGCTTTATTTAATACGTTCATGTTATCTCTACCGTTATCTTGATCAGCTAATATTGCCTCTTAGTATGGCGAACAAACCGACGATTAGCCACCTTGGCAAATTGACCATTAGGTTGAATTTATATCTAATCAATCAACCTCAACCGATCCGTGAAAACCGGATTGTGCAAATAAAGCCAATCAGCAGACTTTCAAGGCGTACAGGTTTTCGCTACACTGCCCGTCTTTATGCTCTCATTACACGAATAGAGTCACGATACATTTATGTCGACATTTAGCGAACAGGTCTTAGCTTGGTACGATGAACACGGCCGAAAAGCGCTGCCTTGGCAACAACAGCAAACGCCCTATCGAGTATGGATCTCGGAAATCATGCTACAGCAAACGCAAGTAGCCACCGTTATTCCCTATTACCAGCGATTTATGGCCTCATTTCCTAGCGTGGTGGATTTAGCCAACGCGGCTGAGGATGACGTCCTGCACCATTGGACCGGGCTTGGTTATTACGCCAGAGCACGCAACTTACACAAAGCCGCTAAAGTCATTCGTGATGACTATGATGGTGAGTTTCCCACCGACATAGCGCAGGTTGTGGCATTACCAGGGATCGGTAAAAGTACCGCTGGGGCGATTTTGTCACTGAGTTTGAATCAGCATCACCCAATTTTAGATGGTAATGTTAAACGTGTATTGGCACGTTTTAACATGGTTCAAGGCTACCCAGGGCTTGCCAGTTTTGAAAAACAATTGTGGCAGCTAAGCGAGCAGGTAACCCCTGTTGCCCGAGTCGGGAATTTTAACCAAGCGATGATGGACTTAGGTGCGATGATTTGCACCCGCAGTAAACCGGCGTGTTTTCAATGCCCATTAAAAGCCGACTGCCAAGCGTTTTTTCATGAAAAACAAAAGGACTTTCCCGGCAAAAAGCCGAAAAAGGATAAACCGGTTAAATCCACCTACATGCTGCTGTTAAAACAAGGCGAGCAGGTGTTCATGTACAAGCGGCCGTCAACGGGTATTTGGGGCGGCTTATTCAGTTTTTATGAAATCGACAACCTAACACAACTTGATGACATGTTAGCGAACTTACAGTTAGTGGCCAAATCACAACACGCACTGCCCGAGTTTCGTCATACTTTTAGCCATTTTCACCTTGATATAAACGCCTTAGTGATTGATGTTGAGCCTGCAAAGGCGACATTAATTAATGAAAATCAACAACAGCTTTGGTACCATTTGCAACAACCCATGACGGTGGGCTTATCAGCACCGACTAAACTGCTGCTTGAGCAACTCACCAAATCACATACAAAAGAGAACAGTTATGAGCCGTAAAGTTTTTTGTCAGCACTTTAAAAAAGAAGATGATGGCCTTGATTTTCAATTTTACCCAGGCGATGTAGGCAAACGCATTTTTGACAACATTGGCAAAGAAGCATGGGGCATTTGGCAGAAAAAACAAACCATGTTGATCAATGAACACAAGCTGTCGATGATGAACCCTGATGATCGTAAGTTCTTAGAAGAGACCATGATTGCCTATTTATTTGAAGGTAAAGAGCCAAAAATTGAAGGCTACGTACCCGAAAGTAAATAAGCCGTCGGCAACAATAAACCATCGTCAACTGTCGATAATAAAGAGCATGCGTGATTAATATGGATTAATCACGCATGCTCTTTTTGTTTTCTCGTGGTCAATTTTATGTACGTGGTAATGCATGCTATCAATAGCCTACTGACTACCACTGACAAAACGCAACGAACTTTGCTCCATCACAAATTCAACCGTGCGCCAAGGCACTGGCATGCCGGTGAAGAATGTTTCGCCAGTATAGTTGCCGATATAACCGTCAACTTTCACCGCCATTGCTTGCACACCCGCACTCAACGATAACACGATGCTATCGCCATCTTGGTAACGGCGACCGTTAAGCAATGCCTCCAGCGCATCGGCGTTATTCAACCGTATTAGCTCTGATTGCAGCGCACCAGTTGCCGCTGATGTAAAGGTTACCGTCATGTAAAGATCAGAATTTGATAAATTGCCAAGATCAATCAACTTACCCGTTGATATTACGTTTAATGTTCCAGTTTCTTCGTTAAACGAAATGGTTGCCAGTATATTGGTTCCCGATCTCAGGGTAATAAAGTTTTGCTCTTTACGTATCGCTGCCTGTAAGGCAGCGAGCGCCGCATCCACTTCGGCTTGGGCAGCAAACGGGTCATCGATGACAAGTTGCGCTGAGTCAACAGCAGCGGAAACTTCAGCGAATGAGGTGTTGGTTAAATAGCCTTGCTCAAGGCCAAGTTGTTTTAGCGTTTGCTCTTCAATCAGCGCCGATTTATCAACGCTATCGTTCGCTGGAACAACCGTCACCGTAATAGGCGTACTCGATACCCCGCCAGCCGCTCTGGCAACGACCGTCACTGTCCCAGGATCTATACCGCGAATAACGCCAAATGAGGTTCGCACAACACTAACATCTGCCGTTTCCCAAATAATATCATTGGTGATATCTTCTGTACTGCCGTCAGAAAACACACCGATTGCGGTTAACCGTACCACTTGCTCTTCGGCTAACAATACATCGTCTTGTGACACATTAATGCCAACAAGCACCGGATTGGTTACTATCACGGTAATAGGGCTACTGATCAAATCATTTATTTGTGCCGATACCGTTGATTGTGATAGCTCAAGGCCAGTGATCAAACCATCACCATAAATTACGAAGGCATTTGGATCACTTTGCACCCATGATACATATTGGGTCACAGGATACACGCGGCCATCGCTAAGCACACCGGTAGCCGTAACAAACCGACTATAAGTAAGCGGTACTACCAGTAGTTCTGGTTGTAATATCAACTCTTCGAGTGTCGCATTATTCACGGATATTAACGCGTCATTACTGCTAATCCCAGCCGCATTCGCGTTAATCACGGCCCCCCCCTCAGCAATAGCACTGACTAATCCTTCTCGACTCACGGTAGCGACGCGTGTGTCGCTCGATATCCATGAAACCGTCGGAGTGATCTCATAGCTTGTACCATCAGTAAAAATGCCAGTGGCTGTCAGCTGCACCTGATAACCTTTTGCAACCGTTCGCTGCTCTGGGGTGACGTGAATACGTGACAGCTCGGGTCTAGTTACAGTTAAAGGGTATGGCACACTAGACACTGCACCTATGGTTGCGGTTACCGAAACGTTACCAACGTTTTTGGCATTGAAGGTACCATCAGCATCGACACTAGCAATATTCACATTTGACGATACCCAGCTAACAAACGGTGAAATATCATAGCTCGAATCATCGCTGAGTATTGCTGTTGCTTGCAACTTGGTTGTTAACCCTCGGGGGATAACCGCCAGGTCTGATTTAACCTTAATCTCCACCAACTCAGCTTCTGTCACCGTTAGGGTCAAGTTAGCACTGTCGATACCGGCAAAACTGGCGATAATATTGGCCACACCTGCCTCAGCACTCACCGCTTCGCCTGTCAGGGTAACTTGGATCACGTCAATATTATCGGACTTCCAGCTAACAAGGTCAGTAACGTTTAGGCTACGATCATCACTAAATATTGCCTGTGCATTTAATTGCGTAGAATAGCCCTTAATCAGCGTCGTTTGTTGCGCACTTATCTGTACCGCAACCACCTCAGCTTCGCTGATGGTTATATTAATAACGTTACTGATATAACCAAACCTCTCTGCTGTAACAAGGACATTGCCAACCCCAGTCGCTGTTAGCAATCCGTTAGAGTCAACGTTAGCCAAACTCGGATCATTAACCTCCCAATAGACAAAATCGCTAATATCAAAGGTTGACCCATCACTAAACACGCCCAACGCCGTTAATTGAGTAGTAAATCCATTGCCTAAGACATTATCCTTCGCACTTGCCTGAATCGACTGTAGTACAGCATCTGAGACACTAATCGGAAGCGCATTACTGGTGACCCCAAGGTATCGTGCAGTCACCGTCACATCACCCACCTTAATAGCGGATAACACACCGTTTTCGGAGATCGTTGCAATGTTTAAATTGCTAGAACGCCATGTAACAAAATCAGTAACCTCATAGGTTGTACCGTTGCTGAAAATACCTGTTGCTGTTAATTGAGTTTTCAAACCTTCGGATATTTCGGTTTCTTCGGATGTCACTTGAATTGAGGTAAGAATTGCTTCGACAATTTGTATGGTTAATGTATTACTGGTTAAGCCTCGACCACTGGCAGAAAGCGTTATGCGACCAGAACTTTTCGCTGTTAACACCCCTTGCTCACTAATACTAGCGAGTTTTACATCGAGCAAGTTCCATTCGACATATTCGGTGATATCAAAGGTCAACCCATCACTAAACAAGCCTATTGCTGTAAGTTGCGTATTTAAGCCCTCAGCAATTATGCTATCTTCAACGCTAATCTGCACTTGCACTAATGCCGCTGTCGTTACTGATATCGTCACCGAGTTACTGAATATACCATCTAACTCCGCAGATATTGCTGTACCACCGACGCTCAGGCTGATGACCTCGCCGCCGGGAATAACGGTCACGACGTCGCTGTTACTCGAGTACCAAGTCACAGCCTCGGTGAAGTTGTATTGCGTTCCATCGCTTAAAATCGCAATAGCCGTCATTTGGGTATCAAAACCATTGGCCAGCGTCGTGTTCGCCGCGGTGATCTGCAGTGACGCTAACCTTGCCTCGGCCACTGACAAAGCCAAATCATTACTGTCAATAGCGCCAAGTGACGCCGTAATTGTAGTCTCGCCCACAGCAAGAGCCGTTAACACGCCGGTGTCACTAATGGCCGCTATCGTTGGATCGGTTATTGCCCACAACACAGAATCACTGATATTGGTACTCGATTCATCACTGAAATAACCTATCGCCGTTAAGGAGGTCGTCAAACCTAGTGCCAAACGACTTTCATCTGCCGTCACTTGAATACTGACAAGCGCTGCACTAGTCACGGAGATCAAAAGTGCCTCACTTTGTACACCACTGACTTCGGCCGTCACCGAGACCCCACCGCTGTTATTACCAGTAAGCACGCCATCGCCATCAATACTGGCTATCAAGCCATCGCTGCTGGCCCATTGCACATCGGTATTGCTCATCACCTTGCTGGTACCATCGCTCAATATCGCCGTGGCGGTTAATTGCGTGGTGTAGCCTTTGGCAATGCTAGGCTGAGTTGCCGTCACTTGGATTTCACTTAATGTCGCATCGGTAATTCTAATGCTAACGGGGACACTGCTCAGAGTATCGACACTGGCAGTCACGGCCACCGTGCCAACAGCCTGCGCCGATAACACACCACCACGCGCAACCGTTGCGAGCGCACTATTGGACGATGACCAGGTCACAATATCGGTGATATCAACACTGGAGCCATCACTGAATGACCCCAACGCGGTTAATTGGGTACTTAGCCCTTTAGCGAGAGCCGTATCATCTGCGCTAACCGAGATCCCAGTTAACACCGCATTACTCACCGATATCACCACGGCATTACTGGTTAAGCCAGCAAGCTCAGCCGTCACCGATGCGCCGCCGCTGTTATTGCCTTTGAGTAAGCCACTGTCATCAATGGTGGCAACCGCTCCATCACTGCTACGCCATATGACCGCCCCTGTCACATCGTATTTTTTGCCATCGCTTAACACCGCGGTAGCGGTGAGCTGTGTGGTTAAACCTTTGCTGATTTGTGTGCTCGCGGCAGTGACTTGGATCGCCGCTAACGTTGCTTCACTGATCAAAATATCAAGCGCATTACTGCTGATACCGTCAAGTTGGGCCGTTACCCTAACATTCCCTAAACCCGAAGCGGTTATCACACCACCGCCATCAATGGTGGCGGTGTCGGTATTCGACGACAGCCAGGAAACAAAACGGGTGATCACATAGCTATTACCATCACTGAATACGCCCGTTGCCGTTAATTGCGCACTCGTCCCGGTTGCCAACTCGGTTACTGGTGACGAGATGATTATCTCCGTTAGCACCGCATCACTGACTGCGATCGCTAAAGCATTACTGATCACCCCTGCTACCGCAGTGACCTCGGCGGTAATTGATACATCACCCGCCAAATTACCGGTGACGATACCATCGGCATCGACACTGGCTATCGTCGGATCGCTGCTTTGCCATACCACGTATTGGCTAATGTCGTAGGTTTTGCCATCGCTTAACGTGCCGATAGCAGTAAGCTCTGTCGTTACACCTATCGCTATACTAGGATCGACTGCGCTGATTTGGATGTCAGTTAATGTCGCTTCATTAACCGATATCAGCAGCTGATTACTGCCAATCTGTTCAAGGGTTGCCGTCACCGTCACATCACCAATGGCAATGCCGGTTAACTGACCATTTTTATCAATCGTTGCAATATTGGTATTTGACGACAACCATGTGACAAAATTACTGATATCAAGCGAGCTGCCGTCACTAAATAAACCGAGTGCGGTTAATTGACTGTTAAAGCCCTTAGAGACTGACGTTGGATTGGCGGTTATGTCTATCCCCACTAAGGTGGCCTCGGTGATCGCCACCGACACGTCATTACTGGTGAGACCTAAAGCGCTTGCGGTAAATGACGCGAGCCCTGAGGCAACGCCTGTGATCTCGCCACTGGCACTCACTGTCGCTAATGACGCATCACTGCTACGCCACGCGACATCACCGCTGATATCCGCGTTTGTACCATCACTGAATTGCCCTATTGCCGTTAATTGCGTCGTCAACCCTTTGGCAATACTGCTTTGTGTTGAAGTCACTTGAATGCCGATAAGTGTCGCTTCATTGACAAAAATCGTCAGGGCATTGCTGCTTACCCCGCCCAAATTCGCGCTCAGGGTTGTACTGCCGATGGCCTTAGCGATGACCACGCCGTTATCATTAACACTGAGCGTCGCAGGATCTGACGATAACCAGTTAACGAAATCGCTGATCTCCAAAATCGAGCCATCGCTAAACTCACCCATGGCCGTTAAGGATGTAGTAAAGCCCACAGGCAAGCTTACCTTAGTTGGCGTAATTTGAATGCGGGTTAATGTGGCATCGATGATGGCGACCGCCACCTCGTTACTGTTAACACCGGAGAAACTGGCACTAAACAAACCTAAGCCTTGGCTAACCCCACTCACGTCACCATCCAGGCTCACCGACGCTATCGATGTATCAATGCTACGCCACGCCACATCGGCGCTGATATCCGCTGTGCTACCATCACTAAATTCGCCTATCGCCGTAAGTTGTGTTGTCACCCCGAGGGCAATACTTGAATTGACTGCGCTGACTTGAATGGAAATTAACGTGGCATCAGCGACTGAGATAGCCACCACATTACTGCTCACAGTACCGACCGTCGCCCGAATGTTGGTATCCCCCACCGCCAAAGCATTGACCACACCCGTACTGTCAACACTGGCAACGGTTAAGTCCGAAGATAGCCAATCAACATTGGCGGTAACATCAGCATTCGTGCCATCACTAAATTGGCCGATGGCGGTGAGCTGAGTGGTAAAACCTATCGCTAACGGTGATGTTATGCCAGACACTTGAATGCCCGTGAGCTGCGCATCTGTGATGGCAACCGGCACGTCATTGCTGCTAAGACCAGATAGGCTTGCGGTAAATACACCAAGCCCTTGGGCAGCGCCGCTGACTTGCCCATCAAGGCTTACCGTCGCAATGGCTGTGTCACCACTTTGCCAAGCAACATCACCACTGATATCGGCTGTGGTGCCATCACTGAATTGGCCTATCGCCGTTAATTGGGTTGTCACCCCAAGGGCTATACTTGACTGAGCGGCGCTGACTTGAATTGACGTTAAAGTGGCATCCGATACCGCAATGGTAAGCACATTACTGGTCACGTCTGCTAAATTAGCACTAACACTCGCACTCCCCAGTGCGTTGGCCGTCGCTAGACCACTAATACCAACACCGACAGTCGCCGTGTTTGACGAGAGCCAAGTGACGTAATCGGTAATGTCGTAAAGTGAACCATCGCTAAATTCACCAATAGCTGTTAACTGGGTGTCAAAACCAACAGCCAAACTGATTTTAGGCTGGGTGATTTGAATACTGGTTAATGTCGCATCGGTGATTGCAATCGCTACATCATTGCTCATGACACCTGAGCTAATAGCCGTCAAGATGGCAAGGCCACTGTTAATTCCTGAAACCTCGCCCGTTACGCTCACCGTAGCAATATCAACGGCATCGCTGCGCCATGATACCGTGTCGGTAATATCTATCCGCGTACCATCACTAAATACGCCAACAGCGTTTAACTGGGTGCTAAAGCCTTTGGCAATATTGCGTTCAGCGGCTGTGACGTCAACCGCCACCAGTGTGGCGTCAACCACACTGATTGGTAATAAATTACTGCTCAACTGACCCAATGAGGCGGTAATAATCACGTTACCAACAGAGCTTGCGCTAAGTTTCCCAGCGAGATCGACCGTTGCAATCGATGCCTTTGAAGACAACCACGTGACACGCTCAGTAATATCGTCACTTGAACCGTCACTAAATTGGCCAATCGCTGTCAATTGCGTGCTAAACCCTTGGGCAATTTGGCTGTCATTGGCGCTGATTTGAATCGCCGTTAACGCCGCACTGGTCACCGCAATCGGCACTTGATTACTGCTGATCTCTAAAACACTTGCCGTTAATAAGGCAAGCCCGCTATCGACGCCTCTGACTTCTCCTGATTCATTCACCGTAGCGATGGCACTATCATTACTGAGCCAAGACACCGAATCACTGATATCGGTACTCGAACCATCGCTGAATACGCCAATAGCTGAAAGCTGAGCCGTGAAGCCTTTGGCAATACTGCTATGGGTTGTGCTGACTTGAATCGCTGTTAACGTGGCATCCATTACAGATATCGCAAGGTCATTACTGATGACTTGCTCAATTGATGCTGTGACTGTGACATCACCCACGGCATTAGCACTCAGCAAACCGCTTTTATCTGCACTGGCAATATTGGTAGCCGATGATAACCAATTGACATTATTGGTCACATCGTAGCTTGAGCCGTCACTGAATTGGCCAATGGCCGTCAGTTGTGTGTTAAATCCTTGCGCTAGTTGACTATCATTAGAAGTAATTTGAATCGCTATCAAGGCGGCACTGGTCACCGCAATCGGCACCTCGTTACTCACTATGCCAGCAACACTTGCTGTCAGCAGCGCAAGGCCAGTATCGATACCGCTGACTTCACCGCTAAGGCTTACCGTAGCAACAGCCGCATCATTACTGAGCCAGGACACTGAATCACTGATATCCGCGCTTGAACCATCGCTAAATACGCCTATGGCTGATAATTGGCTGGTAACCCCTTTGGCAATGCTACTTTCTGACGCACTCACTTGGATCGAAGTTAAGCTCGCATCCACCACAGACATCGCAAAGCCATTGCTGGTCACTTGATCTATTGTCGCTGTAACGGTGACATCACCCACGGCATTGGCGGTCAGTAAGCCCACCATGTCCACAGAGGCGATGGTTGCATCCGATGAGAGCCAATTAACATTATTAGTAATATCATAGCTTGAGCCATCACTGAATTGGCCGATTGCGCTATATTGGGTACTAAAGCCTTGTGCCAGTTGACTGTCATTGGCGCTGACTTGTATGGCCGTTAAGGCCGCGTTGGTAACCGCTATGGGTAACTCATTACTACTCACACCAGCAACATTTGCGCTTAACAGCGCAAGCCCCGTTCCAACACCACTCGCTTCACCTGAAATACTTACCGTTGCGACGTTGACATCATTACTTCGCCAAGAAACATATGTGCTGATATCGTAACTAGAGCCGTCACTAAATACGCCAATCGCGGTTAACTGACTGGTGATACCTTTAGCAATACTGCTCTGATTGGCTGTCACTTGTATCGCCGTTAACGTCGCATCGACCACAGAAATCGCCAACACCGGACTACTCGCTTGTTCAAGCGATGCCGTCACCGTCATATTACCGACAGCATTGGCAGTGAGCACGCCAGAGCTATCAACCGTGGCAATGCTAGTATTGGAAGACAGCCAGTTGACATAGTCGGTAATATCAAAGCTAGAGCCGTCGCTAAATAAGCCAATCGCGGTTAGCTGCGTCGTAAACCCTTGCGCTAGTTGACTATCATTCGAGCTAATTTGAATACCCGTTAACGTTGCCGTTGTCACGGCAACAGGCGCAGCATTACTGGTCACCCCTGCCACATTTGCAGTAAATAACGCGAGCCCAGTGTCGACACCGCTGACTTCGCCTAGCTCATTCACTGTCGCTACATTTATGTCGCTACTGCGCCATGAAACACTTTCACTAATGTCATACGTTGTGCCGTCACTGAGCACACCCAGTGCCGTTAATTGGCTGGTGAAGCCTTTGGCAATACTACTCTGTGTTGAACTGACTTGGATAGAGGTTAATGTCGCCTCGCTAACCGATACGAACACACTGTTGCTGTTAATTTGTGCAAGTGTTGCGCTAATGCTGGCATCACCAACGTCAAGCGCTGTAACACGGCTCGAGGTATCGATCGAAACAACATCAAGTGCACTGTTTTGCCAGTTAACATAGGGAGTTATATCAAATGTCGAGCCATCACTAAACAGGCCGATTGCCGTTAACTGACTCGTAAAGCCCCTAGCAAGTTGATTGACTGATATACTCACTTGTATCTGTTGCAGTGCAGCTTCAGTTACCGAAACAAGTACGCTGTTACTTTGCACACCGATAACTTGCGCCGAAATATTGCTACCTCCCGAAGCTACCCCCGTGACCAGCCCTTGTTGATCAACAGTGGCAACGCTAAGTTCGCTGGATTTCCAGGTAACCTGATCGGTGATATCAACTGAGGATCCATCACTGAAAATACCGATAGCCGTCAATGACGTTGTCAGACCTTTAGCAATAGCACTCTTTGTTACAGACACTTGGATGGCGGTTAACACCGCATCGCCAACCGTGATAGTTAGTTGATTACTTGTGACAGTATCGATAGAGGCACTGACAATAACCTCTCCTGACTCTATCGCCAATAGTCTGCCATCTTGACTTATCGTCACAGCATCCGTGTTACTCGTCTGCCAGCTGACCTCGGTGGTTAAATCGAACGTTGAGCCGTCATCATACTCACCAATCGCCTTCAGTACCGTGCCATATCCTTTGTTTAGGGTGTTGTCTTGAGCAGTAATTTGTAACCGAACTAAGGCCGGATCAGTGACGCCTAATTCAAGTGCATTACTGCCGACACGCCCCAGACTTGCGGTGATAACCCCGGAGCCAACGCCAACCCCCGTAACCTCGCCCTTTGCATCAACGACCAACACATCAAGTGCGCTTGATCGCCAATCAACACTGCTACTGATATCCAGCACGCTACCGCCACTGTATGTCCCTATAGCCGTTAACGAGGAGCTAAGTCCTAAAGCAAGGTTGTTTTGTTGGGCATTAATAACGATAGAGGTCAACACTTCATCTGCCACCGATATTGTTGCTACACTACTGCTCACCTCTGCCACCTGAGCGATAATCTCTGCTTGCCCTGCTTGAGCGCCTTGAATTTCACCGGCAGCATTTACCGTGACAATATTGGCGTCACTCGAACGCCAGCCAACACCGTTAGATAGGTCAAAACTTGAGCCGTCACTGAAAATACCGGTTGCGACGAGCGGGTAACGCACACCGAGCGGTAAGCGCAATTCTGCGGGGGTCAGTTGTATCGTGACTAATGCCGCATTGGTGATTGAAAACACAACAGCATTACTGTCAACGCCGTTTAAGCTCGCTGACACTAACGCGCCACCAACAGACAAGCCTACCAGCGCATTATTCGCATCAATAATGGCGGCATCAAGATTATCGGAATACCATTGAACATCGTCGCTAATATCTACTGATGAACCGTCACTATAAATACCTATAGCAGTTAAAGGCACACGAAAGCCCTTAGCAACAGTGCGCTCAGTGGCGCTTAACTGGATACGGGTTAAGGTCGCATCGGTAATGGTTAATGGCCATGTGTTGCTCGTTGCACCGTCTAATTGCGCACTAACAACCACATCGCCAGTATTGGTGGCTGTGAGCACGCCCGACTCGTCGATGGATGCAAGTGATGTGTTATCGACCGCCCAATTAACATATTGGGTAATATCAAACGTTGAGCCATCGCTAAATATCCCTGTTGCCGCGAATGCCGTGGTTAGTCCTTGAGCAACACTGCTTTGCGCGGATGTCACCTGAATGTCAGTTAACTCAGCATCTGTTACCGAAATAAGCAAGGCATTACTGGTGATCGCATCAACGGTTGCAGTCACCGTCATCCCCCCTGTGCCGACGCTGGTTAATATGCCTGTATCGTCAACCGTTGCCACCGTCGTGTCACTTGATGTCCAAATAACATAATCACTGATGTCATAAACTGAGCCATCACTTAAAATACCGGTTGCGGTGAGTGATGTAGTAAAGCCGTTCGCAAGCCGCGTCTGCGCAGCTTGCACTTGAATGGCAAGCAAACTTACCGCATTGACATGAACATCAATGCTGTTACTGACTATGTCTTCAAGGCTTGCCGTTAAGGTGCTACTCCCCACCGCAAGGCTATTTAATGAACCTTCCACACTAATTTGTGCAACAGTTTCATCCGTTAATCGCCAAGACACCTGTGAGGTAACATTTTTGATTAACCCTTGTGCACTGACCCCGTAGGCTTCAAAGGCAACGACGGCACCAACACCAAGGTCAATGCGGTCTGATCCGGCAACGTTAAATTGACTGGGAATAATATGTAATTTAACGACATCAATGTCAGTTGCGCTAACAACGATGTTTTGCTTGATAACAACGGTATTGCTGTCTTTACAGCCCAATAAACACAATACCAGGATAAAAATTCTAAGAAGGGTTGACCACATGTTGCTTGTTATTCTCCATGCTAAACGTTTGCTTAGCGCAAAGCGTCAATCACGACAACCGGCTACTTACCTCATCTCATGGACATGAATAACGTCTCGATAGCATGCCAAGCACGAGCTTGAGAGGAAATAATCACAGTGTCGTCAATGTCTGTGTAAAACATTCTTAGATGCCACAAAGATAGGGAACTTTGGCACGTAAAGGCAGTAATGTTTTCTTATTAAAACAAATATAGTACAAATTCTGAGGATGTTTATAACCGTTAAGGTTTTGTTATTCATATAAGTTTTAGGGGTAGCTCGCCTTCCTCATCTATCACCAGAGAGCGGGCGAACGCGATCAAACCTTAGAAACAGATATGATGATAATGGTCATAAAATTCAGGTAAGACAGGAAAGCGTATCGTCATCAAACCGAACGACACTATGTTGCTCATTTTTACATTTTACTAACAGATTTTTTAACTGTGGGGAGTACAATAGTCAACGTTAACTTTTCATAGTTTTCCTCCCTGAAATGATATTTCGCCCCACAACCTTGTGGGGCTTTTTTTTACTCTTTGTCCCGTCCTAAAATGGGTTTACCCTTTTAGGGCTGAGTTATGGACACTTCAAGCATCCAACAGGGGATATCAAAAACACAAAGACATCCCCCAGAGCAACGCGCTCCAGCAAGGCTAGTAATGAAATTCAAGATTGCTATAACTGCAGTACAAGTAAGGCTTGTCTTGATATACGCTCTGCCCGAAATACACTTTGGTATTATCGCTATGGTGCAAACTGATGTGATAGCGCTTATCTTGCCATTGATAACTCGCTTGCATCGCCCGCTTGGCTTGATGGCAGACCTTTTGCGCAAACAACTTAAAGTTATCACCTGCAAAAACGTCGTTTCGTTGTGGCGTCACATTAATGTTAAGATCTGACGGTGACTTATTAAATTTCACCTCGATATCATCGCCGCGAATGGTCGCCGTATCCCCTCGCGTTAAATAATGAATCATTGCCTTTCGTGCTGCTTTAGGCTGCAAAACAAACACCCCTTTGGCACCAACAACCGAAAAATCAATCGCATGTTCCTTGGTGACACCGTTCATGGAAGGCCAGTCAATGACTACCGCCGTCGCTTCATCGACGCCCAGTACGAAACTCGCTTGCGTCTGTTCCGCCAATATGGCAACGCGTCCCTGGCGACCACGCTCTGAAAAGTGCGTATCCATAATGGCAAAATTCACTAAGCCTAAGCCGCCTTGTGAGTGGTAGGTTAAATCCGTATTGAGCAAATTATCGTCACAGGTATTGGTTTTTTGACAGCCTTCTATCGGTAACACGTCAGCTTTAGCACCTCGTTGTAGTGCCGTTTCACTGCGACCATTGCTGATCATCACCGTTGGTTTACCTCGGTATTGACCACCCGACATGACCGCCGTTCCGGCGCTGGTGCCACCAACCACAAAGTGGCCCTGATTAAGTTTTTGCTTGATCAAGGCTAACACCTCATTATCGCTGCCATCGTCATTTAAAAAGGCTTTTCGGGTTAGTGATTGATCACCGCCATTGATAAATAGACCATCCGCATTGGCAATTTTATTAAGGATCAGACGTTTATCTTCACATGCTTGTTGCTGCTTAAGATACAAGTCACGATAGACTGACTGACGATTGGTTGAACCGTTTTCACGTAAACGGATGTTATCGAGCTCTAGACAAATATCTGCGTTATCCGCTTTTTGTTGCCAAGCTTTGTTAAGGGTCGCGTCAAGCGGTAACCATTCACTGTTAGCCCCCGCCTGAGCAAACACTTGCTGATAAAAATCGGCCGCTTCAAATGGATCGCGCGCCGATGCGGTTAACACCACGACATAGGGTTTATCAGTATCACTGTTATTTTTTGCGTGGTTAACAAAGGCGTAATATAACTCTTTAGAGAACACATCTTTACTTGACGCTAAATCGACTTTTTCAATCACTCGCTGCTCGCTCTCTGCGACACGGACTTCCAATAAGTCATGCAATAAAAAGTACTTAAAATCATTGAGATTTTTAATCACTTGGTTGCGATCATAAATACGGATTAATTCTCGAAGCTTTGACTTGCTGAGCACTTGTTGTTTGGCGATTTGACTGATGTTGGTGAGCACCGTCATTAATGCGTGAAATTCTGCATCACTAAAATTCGCTTGATGGTTGGCAAGCAAACTAAGTTGTTGCTTGCTAACTTGATAACGGCTTTCGCTCTTGCCACCCTTTATCATGGCACCGTTTAAGCACTGGCTCTGATTAAACGACGAGCAAGTTTTTAATCCGCCACCGACTAAAAACAATTTACTTAAACGTTTTTCATCGGTGGTTTTCGACTGGCTATATACCGGGCTAACCGTCGCAAACAGAGCGCAGAAAACGATGCCCGAAGCCACGGTGCTGATGGGCTTTAGCAAGCTTTTTAGCTCAAAGAATTTCATTGAAGATAAGGTGTGACGCAACATAAATAGTTTCCAAATCAGTCAGAAATAACTCTTGACTTAAGAATTATTAACATTTAAAAAATAAGTGTTACGTTAAAGAAATGCAAAATCATACTAACCAATAAAACCTATATGTACAAGAAAGCCTTTAAGCTAAATACATATAACTACTCAAATTATTACCTTTCTGAGTGGTTCGACGAATAAGCCACAGACGCTTTACCAGCAGTCTGGGGATTGTCGTATCCACAACTTACACTCTATTACTGATTAATCCTAGGACTGTGTCTATCTGTTTTTGCACATCGCTTTTGCGCGGGTTGCAAAAAATACAACAAAAATAAACCAATCTAGGGATCTAACTATGAGAACGTTTACCAAAACGCTGATTGCTGGTGCGATCAGCTTGGCAACTATCCAAGCGCATGCTGAACAACAAACTGACGACAAAGACATCGAGCGCATCGCCGTTACCGGTTCACAAATCAAAGGCGTCGATTTAGAAGGCGCGCAACCACTGAGTGTCTTCTCCGCTGAAGACATCGCCCGCTCTGGAGCCAGCAGCATTTCCGAATTTATGATGCAAGTGGGACAAACCCGTGGTGGCACAGGCTCATTTTCAACATCGGAATCTGGCGCATTATCCACCTCAACACCGGCCGGTATGGCAGCAGCCTCATTACGTGGTTTAGGTCCATCGTCGACGCTGACGTTAGTCAACGGACGACGCATTGCCGCCAGCTCATTTGCCGCGGGTACACAAAACTTTGTCGATGTGAACAGTATCCCATTGGCAGCGATTGAACGTATCGAAATTTTGGCCACCGGGGCATCGGCCATCTATGGCGCGGATGCGGTAGCTGGTGTCATTAACTACATATTGAAAAAAGATTATCAAGGCGCTGAACTGGGTGGTTTTTACGGTAATTCCACAGCGAGCAGTGATGAAGGTCAAAAAAACCTGAGTTTTGTCATGGGCACCACGGTGGCTGATGGGCAACTTACACTTTATGCCGATTACTATGACCGCAACGCGTTCAGCGCTCAAGACAGAAGCTATACCCGCGACCCATTGTTAGAGAGCTCATATTCTTATTTACCAAAAGACACACCGAACATTTACTATTGGTCAGCACGTGATGGTAATGAAATTGGCGCACCAAATTGTAAAACTGAGTTTGTAACCACGGAGTTTGGTGAGCAAATTTGTGCTTACTACGGCAATGAAGACGATTTACTGCAAACGGAGCTCGAGTCCGCTACGGCAGGTTTTTACTACAATAAAGAAATTGGTAACGTTGAGTGGAGTACCGATTTTTTCTACGCTCGTACCAAGTCAGTAAGCCAATCGACACCGGCGCCCATTGATCAAATCGATGATGAAGAAGGTCCATGGGCAAATGAGACTGCGTTAGAGATTTTTGATGAGGCGACTCAAGATGCCTTATTTGATGCCATTTACATTGACCCTTACGACACACCGGCTGGGCAAGAACTATGGGGCTTTCGTTACGATGCCCGTTTTGGCACCCCACGCACCATTGAAATTGAAACCGATGCATTTCGTTTGGTCACAGGCCTAAGCGGTGAAATCAATAACTGGGATTGGGAAACCGCGGTAACCTTATCAAAATCAGAATCTGAACAAGTGGCTGTTGCCGGTGTTTATAACCGTTACAAATACCATGCGGTATCGAATGGTGAGCTATGCAGTGACGGCAGTATCGCCAGTTTTGACGGTAGCCGCTTAGATTGTGGATCCGCAGAGCTGCTCGGTATGTATAATCCATTTTTGGCCGGTGATGCCGCCAACGATGCACTGTTAGCCATGGCGCAAGAGATGCCAACCCGTGACGGTGACAGTACCATCTATGCGTGGGATGCCAAGATCAGTGGCGAACTGTTTGAGATCAACGAGCAACCCGTCAGTGCAGCCTTTGGTGTTGAAGTGCGCAAAGAGGAAATCACCGACATTCCCGCACCGAGCTCACGCGCTCGACCGGAAAACGACTATTTAGTCGATGTCTATGGCTTTGGGTCAAGTTTGTCTGAAGCCGATCGCACCCAGTACGGCGCCTTTGCCGAAATTTACTGGCCAGTTAATGACCAACTTGAGGTCACACTAGCAGGACGTTTTGACGATTATGACGACTTTGGCAGTACATTTAACCCCAAAGTTGGCGTGACCTTCCGTCCCATCGACTCATTGGTATTTAGGGCGTCATGGTCAACCGCCTTTAGAGCGCCGTCATTAACCCAAGCTGGGGTAAAATTACGCACCACCACCGCCGGCTTTGATTGCGGCGCTAACCAAGCCGTTGCCGCGTTATACTGTGAAGGCTTTGGCGACGAACGCCGTGAAAACGTACTTGAATTAGGTAACGCCAACTTACAACCTGAAGAATCTGAATCGGTTAGCGTTGGTTTTGCCTTTAGCCCAACACAAGACATTACCTTAACCGTCGACTATTGGTCGTTCGATCACGAAGACCTGATTGATACCGACATGACTGGTGTACTTGCCGCTGCCATCACCGATGCAAGCTTGCGTCATTGTGGCTTAGTTCCTGAAGGCCGTACGGGTATTTCTTACGACCCCGACTTATGTCTGGTTACCGATGAAGCGGGTTTAACCATCGAACAAGACGGTGCTAATTTGGACCAAATTCTTAATGAGTGGGTACTTTTTGACGATCCGCGTTGGGCTGAATTACCCTTGTACCGCGATCATATCATTCAATTACAAAACACCGGTGAGCAAAACGTTAGCGGTATTGATGTTGCTTACGTTCAGGACATCGAGTTAGCGTCAGGTCGCTTATCATTCGATGCAGATTGGACCCATTATCTGGAGTTTGATCGCAATAAGCCGGGCTCTGATCAAATCGAAGAGTTGATTGGCACATGGCAGTACCCTGAGAACATCGCCAGTGTGCGTGTGGGTTATGAGCTAGAAGACTTCTACTCAAGTATCACCGCACTTTATACCGACAGTTACGCAGATGACATTGATGGCATGCGCGGTCGTGAACTGGACGAATTAGATTCGCTTGGTGTATTGGATGAAAACGGTGAGCGTGATGTCGATTCATGGACAACGGTTAACCTCAATGTCGGTTATGACTTTGAGGATGTGAACATTAACTTGGCCGTTAACAACATCTTCGATGAAGAGCCGCCAACGGCTTATGGTTCGCGCCGAGGTTATGATTCAATTAATCATAATGCCCTGGGTACGCATTATCGCCTATCCTTTACTTACTTTATTAAGTAACCTCAATTAGGGCGCGTTGAACTTTATTTAAAAATTCTACTGAAAGATAAAATCGTTTTAATCAAGGCAAAAGGTATGGTGTTTAGTCATCTAAGTTCATCTGCTTTAACGCAGAGTAAAACGATTTTAACCTCAGTCCAAAAGGCAATGGCTATTTTTCGCACTAGCGGCATTAGAATTCACTCAGTTGGAATAACCAAACGTCGTTTATTCTGCTTTGCTATTACAAAAAATAGCTCATTGTAGAAATACCAATAAAGATCAACACGCCCTGGGCTACGATCGTCATGATCGCAGTCGTTTATCTAGACAGTTTACTGTCTGTTTTTTCCAGATAACATGGTGACACTATGCAAGACAGTGGCAACAATGCCCCTAATTCTCAGATGACCGCGACTGCACGGCAAATGCCTGATGCGTTTATTATTTTATTTTTTGTGGTGCTTATCGCAGGCCTAATAACCTATGTAGTACCCGCTGGCACCTTTGAAACCCAAGCCTCGGCCGATGGCAGCAAACAATTACTCGTTGCCGGCACCTATCAGGTAGCCGATGTGGATAAATCGGTGCCATTATTTGCCTCAGGTGGTGGCGTTGGCTTTTTCAATTTTGCCTTTGAAGGGCTAGTCTCTGGTAGCAAATGGGGTAGCGCGATTGGCGTGATCATGTTTATTTTGATCACCGGTGGCGCGTTTGGCATCGTCATGAAAACCGGTGCCATCATTAACGGTATTCACGCCCTTATTGACAAAGCAAGTCACGCGGAAAAACTGTTCATTCCCACGTTATTTTTATTATTTTCACTCGGTGGTGCCATTTTTGGCATGGGCGAGGAAGCCATCGCCTTTTGTATTGTTCTGCTGCCGCTGATGAAAGCGCTTGGCTACAATGGCATTTTAACCGTTTTGGTCACCTATGTTGCTACGCAAATTGGCTTTGCCACTTCCTGGATGAACCCATTTAGTGTGGCTATCGCACAAGGTATTGCCGAAGTGCCGTTACTCTCAGGCGCAGGCTTTCGGGTGGTTATGTGGTGTGTGTTTACCTTAGTCGGCTTGCTGTTTACCATGCGTTATGCCGCGGTGATCCGCGCAAAACCAAGCCAAGATAGTGATCAACTGGGGACTGCTCAAGACTATCAATTTACCCGTACCGATGCCATTATTCTGCTGGTTTTCGCCGCTGTGATAATCTGGATTATTTGGGGCGTGGTTACCCAAGGCTATTATATTCCAGAGATCGCGAGCCAGTTTTTTACCATGGGTTGTATTGTTGGTGTCGTGGCCGTACTTAGCAAACGCTTGACCATGAACCAAGTCTCTGAGGCGTTTCAGCACGGTGCGAAAGAATTATTACCGGCAGCGCTTATCGTCGGCTTGGCTAAAGGCATCGTTATTTTGCTCGGTGGTGATGATCCTGCCAGTCCATCGGTGCTTAACACTATCTTGCATTACGCGGCAAGTGCTGCCAGCGACTGGCCAGCCTACATCAGCGCAATATTTATGCTGATGTTTCAATCCGTGTTTAACTTTTTTATCGCCTCCGGCTCAGGTCAAGCGGCCCTTACCATGCCGTTGATGGCCCCGCTCGCCGATTTGGTTGGTGTTAGCCGACAAGTTGCTGTGCTTGCCTTTCAATTGGGTGACGGTTTAACCAATATTGTGATTCCGACATCGGCGTCACTAATTGGTTGCCTTGGCGTTGTCCGCGTCGATTGGTTAGAATGGGCAAAATTTATTATTCGTTTTTTAATATTGCTCATGGCATTGAGCTTTGCGGTGATGATCACCGCAGTCGCCATAGGCTTTTAGGATCTGTGTATGAAACTCTTTAAAAACGCCACGCTCTACTCGCCAGACTATCAAGGAATACAGGATGTGCTGATCAGTGGCAATAAAATCATTGCCATTGATGATGCTATCAAAGTGAATGCCAGCCATGGCCTACAAACCATTGATTGTCGTGGACAACTGTTAGTACCAGGCTTTGTCGATTCGCTGGTACATATCACCGGTGGCGGTGGTGAAGGTGGTTTTCATACTCGAACCCCACAAATGCCCTTTAGCGATGCGGTAAAAGGTGGCGTAACCAGTCTTGTCGGTGTGCTAGGTACCGATGCCGTTACTCGCTCACTTGAAGATGTGATCGCCAAAGCAAAAGCCTTAAAGCACGATGGATTATCCGTATACCTGCACACTGGCTCATATCATTATCCCGTGGTCAATATCACCGGCAGTATTGAAAAAGACATTATGCTCATTGATGAATGTATTGGTGTGGGGGAAATAGCCATCGCCGATCATCGTGGCTCACAATTGAGTTGGCAAGAGCTTGCCCGCATTGCCGCGCAAGCTAGAGTCGGTGGCATGTTAGCCAATAAAGGCGGTATCGTCAGTATCCATGTGGGAGATGGCGATAGGGGTTTGTCGATACTGCATGAGGTTGCTGAACATTCTGACATCCCAATTAGCCAATTTTACCCAACGCACATTAATCGCACCGAAAAGGTCTTAGCACAAGGCATCGCCTTGGCGAACGCTGGCGGTTACATCGACTTTACCACCAGCACCACAGAGCAAATTCTTGCTGACGGCGAAGTGGCGGCCCCCGAAGCACTCAAACGTTGCTTGCAAGAAAACGTTAACATCGCGCAGATCACCATGAGCTCCGATGGCAATGCCAGTCTCCCGGTGTTTGACAGCAAAGGTCGGTTAACCGACTTACAAATAGGTCAAGTGACCAGCCTTCATCAGGCCATGGTTGATGCGGTAAAACAGCATGGTGTGGCACTTAACGATGCGCTTAAAACCATCACATCGAACCCTGCCGATATTTTGGGATTAACCCAAAAGGGCCAGATTGAATTAGGTTTTGACGCCGACGTGTTATTACTTGATGCCGATACGTTAACCATTAACCAAGTATTTGCTCAAGGTAAATGCCTGATGAACGCGGCTGGCGAGATAAAGCAAAGTTACTTTGATAGTTAATCACCAAGTATTGCCATCGACAACACATAACAGAGCAACAATTTATTGCCCTATTTTACGCTTTGTTAACGGCTTACTTACTGGTGATATTTTATACTGACAGAGTTAACTTTTCATAGTTTTCTTCCCTGAAATGATATGTTTCGCCCCGCTCTTTAGCGGGGCTTTTTTTATCCAAGTCTCTCATCGTTATCACACATTGACATCGACGTCATTAACACAGACTGCACCCAAAACAACACTGCCGTGTAACATCCACTTAACAACAAACCCTTGCGCAATTTTACACCTGGTTAACAGCTTTAACACAGCCATCCCTTTATACTTATCAGCGTTAACTTTCATAGTTTTCCTCTCTGAAATGATGTTTTGCCCTGCAGCCTTGCAGGGCTTTTTTTTATCTGTCACTCCCTCATCTGCCATTTCCTGGTACAGAGGACAACACCAACAGGCATGACATAAACGCTATAAAACAGCGGTTATACGTTACCTGTTATAAAAGCTTAACCATTAACATTATTGCAACCACAAATCATTGCGGTAATTTACATCCCATTAACGGATTTTTAATCGTGCGCTTGCTATTATCTCATGCAGTTAACGTTGAAAATTTTTCTTACCTGAAAAAGTCCTTTGCCTCACAGACTTGTGGGGCATTTTTTTAGGTTCATTTTCTCCATACATACACGTCAATATTCGCTACAATAGCGCAAGCAACAAGCAACCATTTAGACAAAGCTCGAGTTTACCGCTATGCCATTATGCTCTTTTCAGATCCCCTTGGTCTTTCATCCGATTTATAGTGAGCTAGACTTGCCCGTGCGCCATCGCTTTCCCATCGAAAAATATCGTTGCCTTTATCAATATTTATTACAACAAGGTGTATCACAACGTCTGTTCCAGCAACCAGAGCCCGCTGACACCCAGATGTTACAGCGCCTGTTAGATAATGAGTATTTGCACGCACTGATAGGTAACACGCTTGATGATAAAGCCATGCGCCGAATTGGCTTCCCTTGGTCAGAGCAATTGATCAAGCGCACGTTAACCGCGGTTGGTGGTACCTTGCTTACTGCAAAATTGGCGCTCGAACACGATGTTGCCATAAACCTAACCGGTGGTTATCACCACGCGTTTAACGATTATGGCTCGGGTTTTTGTATGGTCAATGATTTGTATGTGGCTGCAGATCAGATGTTGCAGCATCCAGACATTAACACCGTGCTTATTTTCGATTGTGATGTGCATCAAGGGGATGGCACCGCCGCTTTAGCCGCAGATCGTTCTGACATCATTACGGTATCGTTGCATTGTGAGAAAAACTTCCCTTATCGAAAGCAACGCTCCGACATGGACTTTGCACTTGATAAGCATATGCATGACGATGAATATTTAACCGTGGTTGAACAAGCGTTACAACTGGCGCTTGATTATCAACAAATCGATGCGGTGATTTATGATTCCGGTGTTGACATTCATCAGGACGACGACTTAGGCCATTTAAACATCAGCACGCAAGGGATATATTTACGTGATAAAGCTGTTTTTAATGCGTGCAAACAACGTCGCTTGCCCGTTGCTGCGGTGATAGGTGGTGGCTACCAGCGTGATATTCAGGCGCTAACCGACGTACATTTTCAGTTATTCAAAGCCGCCCATGCCGTCTATGGCCGCTCATAGCAACAAAGGCGGCGTGTTCAGCCTCGATTAAAACCAAGCAAGCAATTCGCTCATTGTCGAAGATAGTCAATTTAAATCCCCTTAAACAAGATTTGCTGATAAGGTTTGCTGATAGCGGCGCCATGTACCAACAGATTGATTGCTGATGGTATCACGCACTTGTGTCGCACTGGCGGTGGCAACAGGCGCACGATTATTGGCGAGATTGATAAATTCATCTTGCCAAGGCTCACCAATAAAATCGAACAGCGCTCTGCCCTGCTCGATAGGATCGTTGACAAAGGATTCGTACTTTAACCGATAGATGTTTTTCGCATAATCTTGCTGCCACGCATCCATGAGCGTTTGATAACCATGATAATACTGACTGCAGTCTTTTAAATCATAACTGTATCGATAAAACGGGAAATCACTGGCAAATAATTGTCGATAGTTACTGACCACCGTATCTTCATGATCTCTGTCTAAGCAAACAATTTTAGCGTTAGGCAATGCCTTAACAATAAATGGGATATACAAAAAATTGATGGGCATTTTATCGATAAACCGCGATGTGTTGCCGGTGACAGCTCGCGTTTTTTGAATATAGTGTTGTCCCAGTGTTAGCCAATTTATCTGAGTACTGGCTTGAATCGTTGCCTCATCTAATAACTCTGGTGATTGACAGCCTGTGCATTGTTTTAAGGCTATCGCAAAGTGTGGCATTTCACCGGCGGACGTTACATTGACCGACTGCGATAACACCCGCTCAATTAACGTGGTTCCGGTACGAGGCATACCAACCACAAAAATAGGCTCGTCACTCGGCTCGCCGTCATCAACAGCGGTCTGAAGTTGCTGACTAATGTTCGCTAACGCCGCAAACAGCCGTAAATCTTGTTCAATACGATAGCTAAGCTGCGCTTTTTTTTGTTGCTTAACCGGTGATAACACTGAAAACGCTTCATTATAATGACCCTGCTGCTCTAGCTTTCGAGCACAGGCATGCGCCAAAGACAATTTATCATCAATGCCAACAGCACGCTCAAATTGTGCCTGTAACCTGTTAAGGGCTACCTTATTAGGACGTAGCATGGTCAGCGCCCAGTGCACCGATGCAGCATCAGGCTTATTTACTAACGCGCTTTGGTAACACTCATCGGCCGCTGAGACATGACCAATGTATTTATACGATGACGCCAAGTTATTGTATAACTGCCACGGCACTTGATGTTGATCACCGAGCATGTCGATCGCTCGCTCAAAACATGACACGGCGTCGACATGGCGACCAACCTGACTATAGATCACGCCCATGTCATCCCATTGCTGGCCGAGATCGTTGCGCACGGTTTGCGTTATGTTGGCCGTGGCTTTGGCTGTCGTTAATAATCGCAACGCATTATCAGCCTCAGTGCTGGCACGCACATGATCGTGCGCCAACACATACAGTTTAGCGAGCATCACAAGGTAATGACTTTTTGCTGCAAGCGATTGTGCTTTAGAGCATAGCTCTATCGCTTTCGCTAAGTTTTGATGCTCAAAGGCAATGCGAGCCAACAGGTAATAGGCATCGGCGTACCCTCGGTCTTGTTGCAATATAGACAACAGGCACTGATGTGCCTGTTGATATGCCTTATTGCCTAAGGCTTGTTCTGCTTGTTTATGCAAGCGACTAATGGTATTGCTGATGTTATTCATGGCCTGTTACTGTTTATACACTTTACCGTCTTTCATCACAAAGCTGACGCGCTCAAGCACGCGAATATCCTCAAGTGGATTGGTTTGCACGGCGATCATATCAGCCAATAGCCCTGGCTTAATTTGCCCAACTTTGTCATCCCACTTCAACAACTCGGCAGCGTTGATGGTGGCTGCTTGCAATGCTTGTAACGGCGTCATGCCAAATTGTGTCATACGGCTTAGTTGTTTCGCATTGTCACCATGTGGGTAAATACCCGCATCAGTGCCCAAAACAATTTTCGCACCTTGTTTCACCGCTTCACGAAAACTGTCACGTTGACGTTGACCCACTTGCTTTTCTTTATCGATGTTTTCCTGCGGTACACCATTTTTTAGGCCCTCGCTCAAGGTGTATTCGGTATTATAAATATCCATCGATAAAACGGTACCGTACTGTTTTGCTAAGGCAATGGCATCCGCGGTTAAAAAGCTGGCATGCTCGATTGAGTCGACACCGGCTTTAATCGCATATTCAATACCTTCGGTACCATGCGCGTGTGCCGCCACGGTGCGGCCGTGAGTATGGGCTTCATCGACGATGGCTGTCATTTCCTCGAGGGTATATTGGCGTTGGCCAACTTTAGTGCCTTTTGAGAATACCCCACCGGTGGCGCAAAACTTGATCACATCCACTTGATACTTGACGTTTTTACGTACTTGCTCGCGCACTTGCCAAGGGCCATCCGCGACGCCATCGCCACGCTCTTCAAAACGATGGTTTAAGCTATTGCGATCGCAATGGCCACCGGTGATCCCTAACGATGGACCCGATACCGCCATTCTTGGTCCTGGGACTTCACCATCGTTAATGGCATTGCGCAGCGCCACATCCATATAATCCGCCGCACCGACGTTACGAATGGTCGTAAAGCCGGCTAATAAGGTTTTTTCAGCATTAACCACGCCGCCAATGGTGGCACGATGTGGTGATTGAAAATAACGATCATGAAACGATTTAGATAAATGGCGGACCACATGGGTATGCATATCCATCAACCCTGGCAATACGTATTGCTCACTTAGATCAATCTGCTTGGCATCGGGTGCGGGATTTGTATTACCTACGCTGACAATACGATTATCATCAACCAAAATATACTGATTTTCACTGATATTTCCTGATACAACATCAACCACATACCCAGCTTTGATCACTTGCTCTGCAGCGATCGTCGATACACTACACATCACAACAGCTGTTGCCAGCACGGTCTTTTTAATAAGGCTTTTCATTAGATAACGTCCTAATATGTCTTGCTGATATAACTTCTTAGTATTATTTTTGAGGCCATTTATGACATTAATTTTTTACGTAATGTCTTGAGTCAAAACGAAAAAAGGTACCCCATAAACCGAGGTACCTTAATCGATTAGCGCATGATATTACAAGTCAAATAAGTAACTAAAACGAACACCTACGGTGCGTGGCTTAGTGATAAAGTGACCGTAAACACGTTCAATTTCTGGCAAGTTGTAATTCATTTCATCAAACTTTGCCATACCTGCCCACGATTTATCGCGACGAGTCGAGGTAAAGGCGTATTTATTGAATAAATTATCAACATAGAAGGTAGCCGACCAAAGATCGCCTGATAACTTCGCTGAAATATTGCTTAGTGCATAACCCGGTAAAGTTTCGCCATCGGCTTTTAGACCCACTTTGGTGATAACATCACTTTGTGCGGTTAAACCGTAGTAAACGTTAAGCAACTTATCGCCAAACACTTCGGTGGCATAATCAATACCCAATGAAAATTGCTGCTCTGGTGCGCCCGGCAAGCGATCGCCGTCTTCACCATCGTAAAAGTTTTGTAAAGCCGTTCCCGGTTCATCAATCACGCCAAATAAGTACGGTGCATCTTCGGTCAACTCAGCTTTTGCATACGAGTATGTGGCATACGCCGTAATGCTATCGGTGACAACACCACGAACCGACAACTCTACGCCTTTCGAGTTTGCAGCGCCCGCATTTGAGGTGATGATCTCCTGACCATTAACCGTGGTAGCTTGGATTTGTGCATCATCCCAGTCAACGTTAAATAGCGCAGCGTTAACATGCAATTGATTATTAAACCACGTGCTCTTAAAGCCCAACTCATAATTGGTGGTTAAATCTGGCTCGTAGTCCATTTCATCAGGCAGCGCACATACTTGGATGGTGCCTTCTGCATCACACGGTGTAATACCGTTTGAACCACCTATACGGTAACCTTCACTGACAGTCACATAGGCCATCACATCATCAGAGAACTGATAACTGGTATTAAACTTAAATAAGCTGCCATCGTCCTTCGCACGTGATTCTGATAAGCTAATTTCGCTCGGCGAGCTAATTTCACCATTCCAAAACGGTGCCCAGTTACCAGACGCCGATTCAACTTCGTATTCGTATACTCGGGCACCAAGCGTTACTTGCCATTGCTCAGTAAATTGATAAGAGGCTTCACCGTAAAGCGCTTGCTCTGTCAATTTTGAGTCGTTAAGCGCGATGTACTCTAGATCGTACTCGATGTTCTCATACGCATCTTCACCAGGACCAAACCAGTATTCCGTTAAACCAGGCGTATATTCTCTATCGTCTGAATCGCCTTCAATTTGGTTATAGTAGTAGCCGACAATCCATGAGAACGGTGAGTCGGATTGTGATACCAAGCGTAACTCTTGGGTAAAGGTTTGCTCATTACCCGTATCTAGTGTGTATGCCGTAAACGCAGGGAAGTCTGCGTAGCCGCTCCAAATCGCACCGAACAATAAATCGGTTTGATCGCGCTGACCTGCCTGTTCATAATCTGACCAACCGGTTGCCGATACTAATTCAGCAAAACCAAGATCCAATTCCATCTCAAGGCTTAGCAATTGGTCGGTTTTTTCATTTGGCTCAACGACACGGTAGGCTGAGTCGTACTTGCCAACATAATCACCTAACGGGTTTTCAGCAGCGATTGCATTGTACTGAACAATCGAGTTACCACCGTTTTTCTGGTTTTGATAAAAATAGCTTAACGTCGCATCAAACCAATCGTTTGGATTCCAACGCAGCGCAACACGCGAGGTGGTAATTTGTTCGTCATTGACATCGTCTTGACCACAAATATTTTCTTCTACTGCTGCGGCATCGCTCCAATCTGGATCAGGTAATGACACACCTGGCTCACAAACAGCAAAACGATAGTCGACATAGCCTGGGGTATCGTAGTGGTTTACATTAACACGCAAACCTAACTCGTCATTAATGAGAGGCGTGTTAAACACAAAACCAACTTCACCACCCATATCATCGCTTTCACTTAGGCTAAAGATATCACCGGTGATGCTTGCTTCGGTAATATCTAATTCGGGTTTATTCAATAGATAACGAACGGCGCCGCCTAATGTGCCAGAACCATATAAAGTACCTTGTGGGCCAATAAGTACTTCAACACGTTCAATGTCGGTTAAACGTAAATCCACAAGCGTTGGGATTTCGCCAAGGTAGGTTGCTACCGTGCCACCATCGGCGCCACGCTCAGATGAGTTAGTATTTAAGCCACGGACAATAATAGATGCGCCTTCACGACCACCTTGTTCGGCAATGGTTAACCCCGGTACCCAACGTGCCACGTCTTCTGGCGAAGTGATGTTTTGGTTTTTCATTACATCAGCATCCAATGCAGAGATATTCATTGGTGCTTCTTGGATGCTTGATGAACGGCGCGAACCACTCACCTGAATGACTTCAATACCTTTAATGGCTTGTTCACTTTGTTCTTCGGCCACTACCAGAGTAGGCGCACTTATCGCCGCACTGAGTGCAACACACAAAGCAGTTTTTTTAAAAAACGGCGAGTGTTGTTCCGTCATGATTTACTTCTCCTAAAATTCGATCGACAGCAGTTATTCTTTTTCATTTTCTGATCAGTGCATTTCATTGACGCTGACAACAAAAAACAGCCCCCAAAAACACACAAGCAACACAAACGTAACACAGATTTAACCAGCTTTGATAGCCTTGGTAACATGCTTGTTATGTGAAAAATATTTACCTATAGAACAAATATAAATAGTTATGCGAACTAACTGCATAAGTTGTCGCGAAATGTAATATCTTTCGCATAACGAGTCAATATAAAAGTGACGTAAATTATGAATAAATTCACACGGAAAAAATGATCTGGTTGGATAGAAATACACGCTATGTCGCTATGACCACTAGATAGCTTATTGAAAAATCAAATTTATTATATTCGGGTAATAAAAAGCCGCCTTCCCCAAAGAGGTCAAGGCGGCTCAGAAACAACGATAGGGCTAGATACCCGGTATCAAGTTGTTTGCCATGTAAACCGTAAATAAGTATCCAACGGCATAAGCAAACGCCAATGCAGGAATGTAGCGCATATAACGCACAAAGCTTAACTCTTTCATTTTGCTCATGGCGATAATACCTGGCGCTGAGCCGATGATTAACATCGAACCACCGACGCCAACGGCATAGGTCAATCCAAGCCACTCAGATGAGCTGAGCACCGGTTGCGCTTTCAATAGCGCAGCCGTTAATGGTACGTTATCCAGTAATGCGGATGCGATACCGGCAAAGAAGTTAGAAATTTGTGGATCGTATTGCACATAGGTTTGCGTTACTAAATCCAGAGTGCCTATTTCTTTAAGTGCTCCCACCAACAATAAAATTCCCAAGAAGAATAACAAGGTGTCGTATTCAATCTCACGAATGTATTCTAATATTTTCTTTTCTTCTTGTGCGGAACGATAAAAACGTCCAACCAAGAACATCACCGATAGCCCAGTGAGAAATGTCAGTACTGGCGGTATAGCATAAAATACATTCATAACCATGGTCGCGATAATGGTGCAAAAGAATATCGCGGCGATGATCAAATCAACCGTTTGATAATCCGCTTTTATAGGTGTCACTTCTATCTCACCAGATACCGACATCGAGAAGATGGTCGCTAAACACAATACGCTCAACGTTGCCGGAATAAACAAGGTAAATAAGTGTGACATTTGCACATGACCGTCAAGAAAGATCATCAATGTGGTCACATCCCCAGTGATCAGCGCCACACCGCCGGAGTTAACGGCAAAAATACTCAATACCGCCATTCTGGCTTTAACACGCACATCGACATTAAGTGACTGGATTAACGCCAATGAGACTAAAATCGAGGTGACGTTATCGCAAATAGCGGACAATACTAAGGAAAACACCGCAACGATAAACATCAACGTTTTTACCCGTGCCCGCTTAGGCAATAACCGTTGCACAGCCATTTGAATGATGTTTTTCGCATTCAAATAGGCGACAAAGGTCATGGTCGACATTAAAAACAACCATAACGTAGCAATTTCTAACAAATTTTCTTCAAGGCGATGAACATAGTGCTGACTATTGTCGGTATGTCCAATAAACAGACACATCCACGACAGGCAACCAAACAACAAAGTGGTTTTGGCCTTATTAATATGGGTAATTTCTTCAAAGACGATGCTCAGCAACGCCAGGAGGGCAAACGAGAGAAGCAGAGTTTCTAACATTATTTTTAAATAGTGGTCACAAAGTGGCGCTACTATACGCAAAAATGGGGGCTAGCGAAACCACCGAAAAATGAAATCGTTAGAAAAAATAGATAACCCTAGCCGATACACACCAACAGGCCGTTAACCCGTAACAAACATGCCAGCAACAACAAACCTACGCCATTTTTTACATCTTGTTAACGGATTTTTATCCTCAACCACATATAATGAGCAACAGTTAACGTTCAATCGTTTTCTTCCCTGAAATGCTATTTTATGCCTCACGCCCTGTGGGGCTTTTTTTTATTTAAATTTCTGAAAAAATAGTGAGCCGAGTATGAGCTGATGTCTTAGTTAAGTACGCCTTGATTGACGAGAATAAGCCGTGTTTCTGTCGCCATAACTATCGCTATGGTCTGGGGTTGGCGACAACGATGAGCGCCAAGTAACTAGAGCGTGTTGATCTTTCTGGGTTAAATTTTGTTCGAATTAAATGCATTTTTATCGCGGCACTTGTGATACGCATAGTTATTCTCCGCACAGAGCAAGTAACAATGAAAAAAATGCATTTAAACGAATCCAAAGGACAGCTTATATGACGCCTTTCTACTGTGTTATCACTTACTTATGTGGAGTAACCACACAACATAGGCTCTGCCTTGTATAAAAACATCATAAATTGCTGCAAAAACAACCTCAAAAGATCAACACGCTCTAGACACATTACCGTACATTGGCGTTGAGTTTACGAACACGTATTCAAGCTGACCAAGCCACTGTCATCTACCCACACATACGCGGCTTGCTGAAATTGTCGAGCAAGTTGCTCTGCTTGTTGCTCGCTTAGATTGCAAATAAATAGACTTTTCTCTACCGGCCAATCGCCTTGTTGCGCAGCACCATACCCTTGCATAAAGGGCACTCCTAACGATTCAACAGCTTGCTGCAATGCTTGGTGACGTTGCGCGTTTTCTTTGTCACTCAGCAATTTACTCATTGGATTAGCGGCACTAATAAATGCCGCCGTCGGCTGCGCTTGCCTGTGCAAATAGCGACTCAAGGTTTTTTCAATATTACCGATATTGATCACCCAAATGCCGATGTCATCGTCGATCACGTAATCGGTATTAAGGTAGGCTTGTACTAACGCGTCATCCATTATCTGTCAATCTTGTTCATTATCGTTGCTGTGCGCTTAGTCTATCAGAAATAACCGCAAGCTGTTGATAAAATGGCAAGGTGATTATTTTTAACTACACTCATCTACTGAATAGCCTAACTAACGCGTATGTAAACGAATGTTGGGCACGACTGTTCGCCTGCCCCCCCATATACGGAGACTGATCATGTATAAAGCGTATTCTGCCCCCTCGGCATCCCAACCTCTCGAGCTCATTGAAAAACAGGATAAAGTCATTGGCGCGCATGAGGTTGAAATTGAAGTGCTATATTGTGGCATCTGTCACTCTGATTTAAGTATGTTAGATAATGCGTGGGGCTTGTCAGAATTTCCGCTGGTGGCGGGTCATGAAGTTGTCGGTAAGATCACCAAAACAGGCGCCCATGTAAAACATTTACACGTTGGCCAAGCGGTAGGCCTCGGCTGGCACAGTGATTATTGCTTATCTTGTCATAGCTGTATGTCAGGTGATCACAATTTATGCGCTAGCGCCGAAGCAACCATTGTTGGCCGTGATGGTGGCTTTGCTGAAAAGGTGGTTGCCAATGCTGCCAGTGTCATTGCGATCCCTGACGGTGTCGATTTAGCCAGTGCCGGTCCCTTGTTTTGTGGCGGCATCACCGTATTCAACCCCATGGTGCAGTTTGGCATTAAACCCACCGACAGCGTTGCGGTAATTGGCATCGGCGGCTTAGGCCATTTAGCGGTACAGTTTTTAAATGCTTGGGGATGTGAGGTCACAGCATTTACCAGTTCCGACGATAAACGCACCGAGGCACTGGGTTTTGGCGCCAAGCACACCATTAACTCACGTAGTAGCGACGAAATCGACGCGGCAGCAGGACGTTTTGATTATTTGATTTCAACCGTGAACGTGCCGCTTGACTGGGAGGCTTACATCAACACCTTAAAACCAAAAGGCCGTTTGCATTTTGTTGGTGCGACGTTAGAGCCCGTTGAAGTTGGGGTTTTTTCATTACTGATGGCACAACGCAGTATTTCAGCATCACCGGTAGGCAGTCCAGCAACCATTGCCCAAATGCTTGATTTTGCCGCGCATCATAACATCAAGCCGTTGGTGGAAATGTATAAATTCAGTGAGATTAATGACGCATTAGAGCGGGTACATTCTGGTAAAGCACGCTATCGCGTGGTGCTTGAGCGCTAACAACATAACGCTACTAAGGTAAAAACCTCAGCTAGGGGAGACAATCAACCAAGTAACATCTTTGCAACAACACAGTGTTGCAGATTATTACATACAGCACACAGATCATATGGCATACAGGCGGTATACTTGCCATCGTTAACTTTTCATTTAAGTTTTCCTCCTTAAAAATGCATATTTTGCCCTGCCATTTGGCAGGGCTTTTTTTATTCTGCACTGCAAAGTTATTTTTGTAGCGCACACTCTGCTTCAGTTTTTAAGCCAAGTTTCTTAAACACCATCGCCGCTGGGCAAAAATGGGTAAACGAGAACTGCAACATATTGGCACCAATAAAGGCGGTAAACCAAAAGAACCCTGGGTGGATGTAATGGGTTAGTGCCAGTGACAATAACACCATAAATCCCGCAAAACGAAATACGGCTTTTTCAACGGTCATAATAAACGACTCCTAATAAATGACTAATAGCGATATCTAACTCGCACCCAAACATTGGTATTGTCTTGGTGCTGTCCAAAAAATGTATATAGGTCTTTGCCAACAAAGAGGTTAGCGCCGGCGGCAAACAACCAGTTATCGTCATAGCGATAATTCAACGTGGGCTTGAGGTAAGCGTCATCGTCACTGGGCGAATAAAACACAAACAAACTACTGGTTAGCTTTTGCTGCATCGCTTGATGCGTTAAGCGTAAGGTGACAAGCTGGCGGTTTTGAGAAACCACTTGGTCCGGTTCAATGGCACTTGCCTGCAATGCCTGATGGTCTTGGGTATGCTCGACATAAAATTGCATTGCCCCTGTTAGGTTGCTGATCAGCTCTCGCTCATAACCGACTAATAAACGAACCTGATCGTTAGGCAGCAATGGATTTACGCCTTGGCTATCGTCGACACTGTTGTAAACCGCAAACTCAGCATTAACTAATCCAGCCAATGCGGGTGCTCTTACACTGGCCCCATAGCTTCGTAATTTAGGAAAGTAATTGCTCACCCCTGCCTCAGTGATTTGTGCGCCCACGGGCGTGGTCCAAGGTCCTTTATAGCCATACACGCCATATTCAATACCATTTATGGTTGTCGCGATACGAAGCGCATATTGTTCATCATCACTGCGCAACACGTTAAACTGCTCAGGGGCGACAACCGCTTGTTGCAAAGGCGAATAAAAAGAAAAACGCTCACCTGAAATATAGTTATCTGCCGTAAACTTAGGCGAATACGCTACATCAATGGTGGTATCGCCCACATAATGCAGTAGGCGGATAGCATCATTCGGAGCCTTGAGATACGCATCATCACGACCGGAAAAAAACGATTGCCAATCTTTCGCGAACAGATCATTTAAGAACAGATAATCCCCTGTCCCCCAGGTGATCACTTGCCGACCAATAATGACATCGGTATTTTCCAAGGCATGGATAGCCACGTTAAACAAGCGAAGATCATAATCGCTCTCACGAGTCACATCATCGATAAACACATCGGCTTTGGCATTAAAGGTAAACCACTGATGACGATATGAACTGTCCAGTTGCGCGCGGATTTCAGCCAGTGATTGCTGTGACGCCGTCACATTGGTTTGGGTAAACTGTCCGTAGCCGGCTTCAACGAAGCCCGATACTTGCCAGTTAGAAGTATTGGTGTCGTCGCCCCAGTTATCACCTTGCCAACTATCATCTCCCCAGCCGTCATCCTGCCAAGTGTCATCAGTCCAGTCAGTCTCTTCGCCAACGCTTTCCTGCTGTCCATCATTGTTGTGCAGGGTATCATTCTGCTTGGTCTCTGTACTGCTGATTGTCACCGGTTGTTGCAGAGCGTTATCCGTAACGTCAGTAGCTGGTGATGCCCAAACCACCAATGGCGCCATCAATAGGCTGTACCCTGCGATAATGCGATAACGCCGATGTAACGTGATAAGTTGCTTAATCATTGGCCGACCTACTTGAGCCATTCTGCGGGTGGGGTGCGCAGACTACGGTTACTGAAAATACTGTCAGCCAAGCCTAAGTCATAGCGCACATGGCGAAATTGCATCTCAGTAAATGATCCATCGGTTAGCTGTTCAATACGAGAGTGTAATACCGTTGGGTAGCCTTGGATATTTTCCACTTTTTTCACCGTCATACGACGCATCGGCTGCCCTTTTACATCAAAATAAGTGACTTGCATTGGCAAAAACGTTTGTTTGTCGATAGCCACCTGATAATAAGCAAACTCGACACTGCTCGGATTTTTAGGGCTGCCCTTAATTAGGTAGTTATCAGCGGCTTGCTCAATAAGTTCGAAGTTATCTTCTTGTGGATTACGCCCAGATACATCCTCGTAATAAAAATGAGAGCCGACAAACGAGGTGCGTTTATCGCCAGCGGAAATGCGTTTCACCAAATCCAGCGCCGGCAGATATAACCAGCGGTTATCATCTTGACTAACATGCTTTTCAACACGAAATACCGTGCCTTTCACATCGGTAGGTCGAGAGAACACGACCAGCATATTTTGCTGCCCCTGATCTTCAATATCTTGGCGCAAAATCACAAACTGGCGCATTTGCTTATTGCCATTTTGATCAACAATCATCATTCTCGCCTCAGCGCGACCATCTTGACCTGCGTAGTACGAGGCAAGATTAGATTTGCGGATGATCTCATCCACAGTCAATGATGCTGCGTGACTGACAACAGACAATAAGCCAGTCAATAGCATCAACACGGTTTGAATACGCTGTTTCATAACATTCTCCTGCATAATATTTCGGGCATTATGTTTTGTGCATAAGGTTTCGCGCATAGGACCGCTCATTAAGAGCGGTCGATAATCGTCAGTAATGCTGGCAATAGCACTAACGTCACCAAAGCGGAGACCACCATAATACTGGCTAGAAAAAAGCCAACGGTGATGTACGGCACCAGCGGTGAAAACAGCAAGGGTGTAAAACCTATGGCAATAACAATTGCATTTCTGGATATCGCTTTACTGGGTTCATAACACATTTGTTCCAGTGCTTTTTTCATTGAACCAAGTTCTTTACGCAATTCACGCAAGCGTTGTAAGTAGTGAATGGCAAAGTCAATCGACAAACCTAAGGTTAACGCCGACAACACCGCTATCGGCATGTCATAAGCTTTACCCATCCAACCAATCAGGCCGTAAATCAAGGTAATGGTAAACGTTAACGGTAGCATGGCTAATACGCCAAATTTCAGTGATCGAAACAGCACCACCATCATAAGAAAGACAATCGCAAAACTCGACAGTAAGCTGTTTAGCATGCCACTGACCATGAGATCTTGCCAAACAACATTAAGATACGACTTACCTGCCCAATCAACGCTTACCGCAATTGGCGCTGAGTGCGTGCTGATATAATCTTCAACAAACGCCACGACGTCGGTCATGTGTTGATTATCACCACTGGTCATTTGCAACCACATCAGTGACGATGTGTAATCGGTATTGACGAAGTGCCATAAGTCTTGTGGGCGATGTGATGATTGATACTGCAGCAAGGTTTGTGCAACACCCGCCTGGCTAATAGGGATCACAAAATCGGCATCATCACCAGAGCGCAACTCACGATTGACCGTTTTAACGATATCCACCAGTGAATTCACTTTACCGACTAAACCCGACTCAAGCAGGGCTGATTGCAACTGACTTTGCCAATTCAACATGTCAGGATTGGTAAAGACCTTCTGGCTGTTAATGATGGCTTCTGCTTGTTCACTTAATTGCGCTACGCGCTCAGCTTGTGCGCCATCAAGGCTAAAACTTAAATCATCCAACATAAATAGCAGCGTTTGATCGATACGGTGCCGACTTAAATAGCGTTCAATATCAGAGACATCAACACCAATATTGGCCACATGCTGCAATTGCTGCGTAAAGTCGTTGCTTTGTGACAAGTTTAGCTGCTGCGGTGACATCACCAGCCAGGCATCGTACGTACCGGCAAAGTGTTTGTTTAACACCTTATCGGCGACACGAATTTGATGATCTTGTTTAAACCAATTTACCGGGTTGTCGTTAATTTCAATACGACTGATACCCACAATGCTTATTATTAACACCAGTAAGAAGGTGCTAATAATCACCTTACCCTTTTGACGTGCCGTCGCGCCTAACACCAGCAAGGCTTTTGACAATATGCCCTTTGCTTCAAGACGAGCAACAGAGTCATGTAAATCCGCTATCGCGCGATCAGACATACGTGAGATGTACGCCGGAATAAATAAAATGGTCAGCACGAATGCCAATAAAATACCGCTACCAATAAAGGCACCGAAGATTTTCACAGGTGGAATTGGCGTCAGCAATAACGAGTAAAAACCCACCGCTGATGTCAGTGAGGTAAATAGCATCGGCTTATACAAGTGCTGCATCACCGTTGCTAATACCTGTTTAACGTCATCGCCACGGCGATAACGATCAGCAAATTCAGAAAGAATATGTACTGAATCGACCACAGCGATAGGCATTAAGAAGATGGCGATCATCGATGACATAATGTGCACCGTAAAGCCCATGCCAATCAAGGTGCCCATAATGATGATCACCGTCGACATGGCCACCACCATCGGCGCAATGATCAACGGAATGTTACGGAAAAAATACCAAAGCAATAAGAAAATGGCCAAGCCCGCCAATGGCGCAGCAACCCCCATTTGCACAAACATTTCAAAACCAAATTGGTCTTCGGCGATCGGCAAGCCGGTGATATGAACCGCAAGAGGGCTATCTAATTGCTCAGTAAACTGACGAATTTGCTCGGCAACAGGATAGCTTTTATCTTTTGATGTCAGTGGAATGTAAATGGCGGCCGCCTTGCTATCGCCAGATACTAAGGTATTTTCCAACATCGGTAGACGCTTTACCGCGGATTGGATAGCTTCAGCATCTGTACTATTGGTAGGCGCTTGCTTCATTAAATAAGAAAATTTGATACCGCTGTTGTTACCCTGTTCGTCTATTTGCTGTGAAATATTATCAACCACATCGAGCGCCAAATAATCATCTAGGACGACATCATCAAGCGATCGGATAAACACCGACAACTCGTGCAGCGTGGTTAGATTATCAACCGTATAAATGGAGTCATCGCTGACCATGCCAACCACGACCATATCGTGCATAACAAATTGCTGTTTGATTTGATGATGAAACACGCGCGCCGGCGCATCAGCGTCGAGCATGTTCTCAGGATCCGTGTCGATTTGTAGCATTGGCATCATCGCCAACGTCATCAACACTAAGGTCGCTAATATGACATACAATTGCTTGGGTTTGGTTAATACCCAACGTAATAACCTCGAATACATCCTCATTTCCTACTGTTTTGCATAACATAGCTCGACACACAACATATGATGCGAAACCATATTAGAATAATCTTAATTAGATTTATCTAATATACTCTTTTATATTAGTGATGTCTAATGTAAACTGTCGGGGTATTCTGATCAGAGTGAATCATCATGCTAGATGTTGCCAATTTTGAACAACAAGTAAACCAAGCAGCCTTACTGCTAAAAACGATGGGCAATGAAACCCGTCTGCAAATTTTATGCAACTTGATTGAGCAAAAACGTACTGTGACGCAGCTCAATGAGCGTATTAACATCAGTCAATCGGCACTGTCACAGCATCTTGCCAAACTTCGCGCCGATAACTTTGTCACCACCGAAAAAGACGGTCTGCACGTGTATTACACGGTAAGCATGCCGGTGGTGGCGAAAATACTCGCGGTATTGCAAGACGAGTTTTGTCCACAGTAACAGCCCCCGCTTTAACGTTAGTGAGCTACTCCGGCAATTCTATACTAAACGTACGTCTGTGCTAAGACAGCAGGCGGACAACATCACAATCTGCTTGAGCGGCAAAGCCGCCTAACGCTAATGAAGATCATGCCGCTGAAAATATTGAATGTTTTTCTAATGCGGCTTTGATGAAATCAATGAAGGCTCTGACTTTTAGAGGCATATAATGACTTTTTGGGAAAATGGCGTGGATCGGATAGTGTATCGAAAATTGTGGTAGAACCTGGATCAGGTCCCCTCGTTGCAATTCTTGGTAAACCAACCATTTTGGCACTAAAGCAATGCCCGCATCAGCTAACAGCATTTCCTTTAAACCAAAACCGTTATCGCAGGTAAAATTACCAAACACTTCGACTTCTTCACTGCCATTAGCACTCTCTAATAACCAGTTTGTGCCCTTTTGCGGTAACAAACTGTATCGCAAGCAATTATGTCCTTTAATTCAGACAATGATGACGGACAAGGATGCTGGTTTAAATAGTGAGGAGATGCGACAATTATGAGCTGATAGCGCCCTAATTTTTTCGCCACCAGTGAAGAGTCCGGCAGATTACCAAGTCGTACAGCGACATCCACCCCTTCTTTAACCAAATCGATTTTCTTTTCATCAAATTTTATATCGATTTTGATATCTGGATAGGTTTCCAAAAAGCGGGCAATGGGTGTGGCAAGGTACATACAACCAAACATGGTAGGCGCTGAAACCCGCAAATGACCTCGAGGGGTAGTCGTTAACGAACGGGTTGTGATCTCGGTTTGTTCTATCTCATCTAAGATGCGAGAAACTTGTTGAAAATAGCTTTTCCCAGCTTCTGTCAGCGCATGTTGACGATTGCCTCTGACAAACAGTTTCACCCCAAGGTGTTTTTCCAGCGCCGCAAGACGTTTGCTGATCGTTGCTTGAGTGGTATTTAATTCTTTTGCAACCGCAGTAAAACTGCCCGTTTCAACAATTCGCACAAATGACTGCATAGAGCGCAATGCATCCATAAACTATTCCCCAATAGAATAATAGCTATAACCTTAATGCTATAACTATAACTAAGATTTATAACTATGCTTAAGCCTATAGTAAGGCAATAACTCACAGCGTGTGATACAGATGATCCGATTTGTTCATGTCAATGACATCCCCACCAGTGGCTTTGCCGGCATTGTGGAAACACAAATGGTAAAAAGCCCAAGGTTGTGGCCAACTGCGCAAAATCAACCGCTGATAAGTCACGGATTAGGTGATTTTGTCTACTTAGCCAATGGTTATTTTAAGCCAAATGATGGTGTGCCCATCCATCCACATAAAGATGTGGATATTGCCAGCTTTATTGTATCGGGCGCAGTGGGTCATGAAGGCACATTAGGTCATGGCACAACCATTCAGGCACCTGGCGTGCAAATACAGCGAGCCGGCACTGGTATGCAACACTCTGAGTTTAATTTGACCGATAACGCTGCAGAGATCATTCAATTGTGGTTTTTACCGCCAAGTAAAGGTTTATCGCCCGCATATCAAAATATCGTTTTACAGGAGGGCGAGCTCACCACCGTACTCGGCGACGTTGATAAAGGCACGTTTGATAACAATATGTTATGCCAAATCGGTTATCTAACGGACGACCAACGCGTTGAGGTTAATCAGCCCTTTATCGCTTTAATCACCCGCGGTGAAGCGGACGTCAACGGACAAATCATTGACCAAGGTACACTGGTTGAAGGCGATAGTGCCATCATTACCGGTAAACATAAATTGGGGATCGTTTTGATCACAACAAAAGGATAATCATCATGAAACATATTCTGTTTTTCTTCATATTAGTCATTTTCAGCGCACCCCTAACAACTATCTCAAGTCAGGCGAATGCCGAGCAAGAGCCGGTATGGGACGCAAATATTGTCGTATTAGAAAGCGAAAAGCTCGCCGATGGTGTCTATGCCTATTTTCCTAACGATGCTAAAAGCAAAGAAACCCAAGGGATCCCGTTGGCAACCAGTGGCGGCTTTATCTTCGGTGATAAATCGGTGTTAATGATAGACACCATGCTCAACAAACGCTTAAGCCAACAAGCGCAAGCGTTAATTAGCAAAACCACAAGCTTGCCAATTCTCTACGCTGTCAATACCAGTTATCACGGAGATCATTCCTACGGGAATATGTATTTGCCTGACACCACGCTGATTATTCAACATGAAGTGACCGAGCAATATATTCAAAATCATTTTGACAAAGATACGCAATTTATGATGCAAAATTTTGGACAAGGTCGTGGCATTGAAGACATAAAACCAACGCCAGCCAATATCCTGATCCCCAGACAAGGCAAATTGCTACTCGATTTAGGCAACAAAAAAGTCGAGATTATTGATTTTGGTTTTGCTCAAACGGGGGGCGACTTGTTTGTTTGGGAGCCGCAATCCAAGGTCATGTGGACCGGTAACGCAATCAGCGCCATTAAGCCCGCATTGCCTTGGTTATTAGACGGGCATTTACTTGACACGCTCGCCTCGTTTAAACGCGTTTATGATTTTTTGCCTGACGATGCCCGTGTGGTACCAGGTCATGGTTCGGTGATCAAACGAGCAGACATTAAATGGCATATTGATTATCTTGAGGCGGTAAAGCAAGGTGTACTTGCCGCACTAAAACAAGGATTAACACTGGAACAAACCATAAAAACCGTTACGCTTGACGAATTTAGGGGCTATGCCTTGTTTGATTGGGTCCATCCATCGTTGAGTGTACCTGCAGCCTATAAAGAGTTGAAAGCGCAAAAAGATCAGAAAGACGAAACAAAGTAGTCGCGTTCAGACTGGTGCCCAGCAATTAACAATAGGCACTGCTTCATTAAATCATAGCTACCTGTGGTAAAACTTTTGATATCGGCGCACAAGTTACGCTAGAATCGGCTTTATTTACCAAATAGCTAAGCTGCTTTATTTATGACCAAGCCAGTAAATGTAAACCCGGACGAAATCGCCAAGTTTGAACGTATTGCCCATCAATGGTGGGATTTAGAGGGCGATTTTAAACCGCTGCACCAAATCAATCCATTGCGCCGTAATTTTATTCAATCGCATGTAGGCAACCTATTTGATTTGAACATCATCGATGTCGGCTGTGGCGGCGGTATCTTGGCAGAGAGTTTGGCTAAGCTTGGCGCTAAGGTAACGGGTATCGACATGGGTGAAGAGCCACTTAATGTCGCGCGCTTGCATGCTTTAGAAGCGGGTGTCTCGGTTAATTACCAAAAAATCCCTGTCGAAGATAAAGCCACTGCTGAGCACGAGCAATACGACGTGGTCACGTGCATGGAAATGCTTGAGCATGTACCCGATCCCCAATCGATTGTAAAAGCCTGCAGTGATTTAGTGAAACCTGGTGGTTATGTATTCTTTTCAACGCTAAATAAAACCATGAAGTCGTATTTATTTGCGATTGTCGGTGCAGAAAAAGTGTTAAAATTGGTACCCAACGGTACCCACGATTGGGACAAGTTTATCCGCCCTTCGCAGTTGATTGGTTGGGCAGAGCAAAACAACTTACACTGCTTCGATGCCACCGGTATTCATTACAACCCATTAACCGAAAACCATAAGTTAGCCGATGGCCTTGATGTCAACTACATCATCGCCTGTCGAAAAGTAAGTCAGGATTAATCGCATTCGGCAATAGTTTGCCCGATAATAAGACACCAACAAGGCGCACAGCGATACCGCAATGCGCCTTTTTCATACGCCTTCTCTTTTTCACGAATTGCCTAGGTCATGCTTTTGCTATCGTCACAGAGCCGAGCCCGACAAACACACATCGCAAAATGCGGTGATATACATTCTGATCTCCCACTGACAAATCAATGCCAAGATTATTTTCACAATCCACAGCCAACCATTGCCAGCAAGCACTTCGATTAAAGAATGACCAGATCGATAAATTCCTGTATTTTCATAGCCTTAATATCTCTTAGTAAAATTAGCTATAATATCCGTTATATTTGTCACAAAAAGATAATAAAAAAGTTTTTCACCTAAAAAAAGATCTTGCATTTTTGCCGATTATCGCCAATTCAACGCCTTTGATGTAAGTTATTACTAACCCAATTTACGCAAGTGATTTTTCCACAATTTAACCACAAGATGTAGGGCTTGCATTAGACGTCAAACCTCATTATCTTGTGACAATACAGTTTTAAAACCCCTAGATATAGTGCATACGTACTTGATGACAAAATGTGCAATTAGGGTGATAAATACGCGTAGCTGCGGCTACGTTTGCTGTGCAGCAGCACTGATAATTTAATAACAACAACATGCAGGGAAGCAGATCAGGTATTACTGCCCTTTGCCTCGATATCAAGACGAAGCTTATGTACAAAAACTTTACTGACAGGTCATTCATGAACAATAACCTTTTTGTCACCAAACGTAATGGTGAAAAAGAGCCAATCGATTTAGAAAAAATTCATAAAGTCATCGCGTGGGCATCGGAGGGACTCGACTCGGTATCGGTGTCACAAGTCGAGATCAAATCTCACATTCAGTTTTATGATGGCATTAAAACCGAAGATATTCATGAGACGATCATTAAATCAGCAGCCGACTTAATTTCGGAAGAAACCCCAGATTATCAATATTTGGCGGCACGTCTTGCGATCTTCCATTTACGCAAAAAAGCGTTTGGTCAATATGAACCACCGGCCTTGTACGCACACGTACAAAAAATGGTTGAGCTGGGCAAATATGATCAGCACTTGCTGGAAGATTACAATGCCGACGAATTTGCGCAAATGGACGCCTTTATCGATCACGATCGCGACAAAAACTTCAGTTATGCTGCGGTAAAACAGCTTGAAGGTAAGTATTTAGTTCAAAATCGCGTATCAGGTGAGATTTACGAAAGTGCTCAATTTCTTTATGTGCTAGTTGCGGCATGTTTATTCGCAAAATACGATAAAGCGTCACGTATGGATTATGTGCGCAACTTCTATGATGCGATTTCGACCTTTAAGATTTCACTGCCGACGCCAATTATGGCGGGGGTTCGTACGCCAACTCGTCAATTTTCATCATGCGTATTGATTGAAACAGGCGATAGCTTAGACTCAATTAACGCCACATCAAGCGCTATTGTAAAATATGTCTCGCAACGTGCCGGTATTGGTATTAACGCAGGTCGTATTCGCGCTCTTGGTAGCCCTATTCGCGATGGTGAAGCATTCCATACCGGATGTATTCCATTTTACAAACACTTCCAAACGGCGGTTAAAAGCTGTTCGCAAGGTGGTGTACGTGGCGGTGCCGCGACCTTATTCTACCCGCTTTGGCATTTAGAAGTTGAAAGCTTATTGGTGCTAAAGAACAACCGTGGTGTTGAAGAAAACCGTGTTCGCCACTTAGATTACGGCGTGCAATTTAACAAGACCATGTACCAACGTCTGATCAAAGGTGACTACATCACCTTATTCAGCCCGTCTGACGTACCGGGTTTATACGATGCATTTTTCGAAGATCAAGCGCTATTCGAAAAACTGTACGTGCAATATGAAAACGACAACAGCATCCGTAAAAAGCGTATTAAAGCAATCGAGTTATTTACTCTATTTGCCCAAGAGCGTGCATCAACAGGTCGTATTTATCTACAAAATGTTGACCACTGTAATACCCACAGTCCGTTTGATCCAAAAGTGGCGCCGGTTCGTCAATCAAACTTATGTTTAGAGATTGCGCTACCAACCAAGCCACTGAATAACGTTAACGATCCGGATGGTGAAATTGCCCTATGTACGTTATCAGCATTTAACTTAGGTAAAATAGACTCTCTTGATGAGCTTGAAGGGCTTGCAGATATTGCTGTACGCGCTCTAGATAGCCTATTAGACTATCAAGATTACCCGGTCCCTGCTGCCCATAACGCGACCATGGGTCGTCGTACATTAGGTATTGGTGTGATCAACTACGCGTACTATTTAGCGAAGAACGGCGTATTCTACTCAAACGGCAGTGCCAATAACTTAACGCACCGTACGTTTGAAGCCATTCAATATTATTTGTTAAAAGCCTCAAACACCTTGGCAAAAGAACAAGGTGCGTGCCCACTCTTTAACGAAACCAAGCTAGCGCAAGGCATTTTGCCGGTGGATACCTACAAAAAAGATGTCGACAACATTTGCAGTCAAGACTTATTGCTTGATTGGGACACGTTGCGTGAAGACATCAAAAAGTATGGTGTACGTAACTCTACTGTATCAGCCTTGATGCCATCAGAGACCTCGTCACAGATCTCTAATGCAACCAACGGTATTGAGCCACCACGTGGTTTAATTTCGATTAAAGCGAGTAAAGATGGTGTATTAAAGCAAGTGGTACCTGAGTACGAGCGCTTAAAACACGATTACGAGTTATTGTGGAATATCCCAGATAACACGGGTTACTTAGAGCTTGTGGCGATTATGCAGAAGTTTGTTGACCAAACCATCTCGGCCAACACCAACTACGATCCAAGTAAATTTGAAAATGGCAAAGTGCCAGTAAAACAAATTTTAAAAGATATTCTGTTAGCGTATAAGCTTGGCGTAAAAACCATGTACTATCACAACACCCGTGACGGTGCGAGCGACAGCCAAAACGACGTCGATGACGGCTGTGAAGGTGGCGCGTGTAAGATATAGGTTGTGTGCTTAAGGTAAAATATCACTTTGGTGGGTAACTTTACGTAAACCTATATAAAACAAAGAATTAAGGGAAGTGTTTAACACTTCCCTTTTTTGTATGTGTCACCAGGATGACTATGTTGTAATAACTTTGCTGACCGCATCAAGCCATCCATTGTATAGCGTCGTTCTTAGCTCATCATCCATATTCGGCATGACTTGCATATTGGTTTGCCATAACTGCTGAATGTGCTCTAGCGACTCAAATACGCCCGCTTGAAGGCCGGCTAAATAAGCTACACCAAGAGCGGATGTTTCTATCGTGTGTGGCCTATCGATATCAACGGCTAAAATATCTGAGAGAAATTGGTTAAACCAATTGTTATCGGCCATGCCACCATCAACGCGCATCGTATGAATATCAATGCCATCTTTCGCTACGGCCAACATTAAGTCTTTTGTTTGGTACCCGACCGACTGAATGCTAGCGCAAACAATTTCATTTATGCCCGTTGCTCGGGTGAGCCCTAAAATCGCCCCTCTGGCATCTGGATCCCAGTATGGCGCCCCAAGTCCGGTAAATGCCGGCACAAAATAGACACCATGCTCATTATGAGCAAGGTCGGCAAGCTGCTCTGTATCTGCCGCGTTTTCAAATAGCTTTAAATTATCACGCATCCATTGCACCGCAGCGCCAGCAATAAAAATGCTCCCTTCTAGCGCATACGTCGCCTTACCGTTCAACTGATAACCAATGGTAGTCAGTAACCGATTACTTGACGCCAACGCGCGTTCACCGGTATTAACCATTAAAAAGCAACCGGTGCCATAGGTGCTTTTTGCCATCCCCTTGGCGAAGCAGGTTTGGCCAAACATTGCTGCTTGCTGATCCCCGGCAATGCCCTGAATGGCAATTTCTGCCCCAAACTTATTGGTCGTGCCAAAATCATACGCACTGTCCCTTACGCCGGGCAGTAAATTTTTAGGAATATTAAACAGCGCGAGCAGCTCGTCATCCCAGCACTGCTCATGAATATTATAAAGCAATGTTCTGCTAGCATTCGTTGCATCGGTGAGGTGTGACCTTCCATCGGTTAAGTGCCACAGTAAAAAGGTATCAACCGTGCCAAAGGCCAGTTGATCACTATCGACTTTTTCTCTTGCGCCTTCAACATTATCGAGGATCCAGCGAATTTTCGTTGCTGAAAAGTACGCGTCGAGTAACAACCCGGTTTTGCGATTAATGAGTTCACTTTTGCCGTTCGCGATAAGTGAACGGCAGTATGGCGCCGTTCTTCTGTCTTGCCAAACAATCGCATTGTAAACTGGCAGCCCCGTTGTCTTATCCCAAACTAATGTGGTTTCCCTTTGGTTACATATACCAACAGAGGTTACTTGTTCTGCGCCGATTCCGTATTCTTCAATGGCTAGCTGAGCGGCAGTTAATACGGTATTCAGAATGTCATCAGGGCAGTGTTCAACCCAACCGTTTTTAGGGTAATACTGAGGAAACTCTTGCTGGACCGAGTGCAAAGCGTCGCCCTTTTCATTGAAAATAATCGCTCTGGAGCTGGTCGTACCTTGATCGATTGAGAGAATGTATTGGCTCATTACGTTCCTGTGTTCAGTGTTTTTTGCGCGTGTGGCCGAGCTAAATATTGAGTGATTTTTTGGATGTCATCATCGCTCAGGGTTAACGCAAGTCGCGAGCGACGCCAGACAATATCTTCCGCTGTTACTGCCCATTCGTGTTCAGCTAAATAATCAACTTCACGAGCGAATAGGTTTGTACCAAAACACGCCCCCATATCGTCTAATTTGCTAACGCCCTCAAGAAGTTGATAGCTCAATGTGCCATAGCTACGCACATACCGGTGAAGCAAACAGGCCGGTAGGAATGGAAAATCCGCCGTTAATTGAGCCAGTAATGTTTGCTTAGAGGTAAAATTCCCACCGGGCAATGGTACTTGGTCGGTTAAACAATCAGCTAAGCCAGGGAACCTTGGTTTTAACGCGTCCACTACCGTTTTTGCGAGCCGTCGATAGGTGGTGATTTTGCCACCAAAAACAGAAATGATGGGGGCCGTTCCTCCGACCCAGTTTTCCTCTATGGTGTAGTTTCTGGTGACTTTGTGTGCTTCAACAGAGTCGTCGTCCAGCAAAGGTCGAACGCCTGAATAGGTTTTAACAATCATCGAGCGATCGAGTTGCAGTTTGAAATATTGATTACTCGTGTTAATGAGATAATCTATTTCATCATCGTCAATGGCCACAGCACTCGGACAACCTTGGTATTCAACATCGGTGGTCCCTATGATTGAAAACTCCTGTTCAAAAGGTAAAACAAACACGATACGCCCATCCTGATTCTGCAGAATATATGCGTCATCCGTATTGTGGATTTTCGGCACGATAATATGGCTGCCTTTGACTAAGCGAATTTGTTGAGGCGCTTCTAGGTTAACAATACTGTCGAACAATGACGACACCCATGGGCCAGCAGCATTGATCAACGCACGAGCTGATACCATGTAGCGAGTTCCATTCTTTGGTTGCAGTGTTACCTGCCAATGGTCTTCGTGTCGTGCTATTTTTGTGCATGTACAATAGGTACGAATACTAGCGCCGTTACGCTTTGCTGCGAGGGCATTTAGTACCACTAACCGTGCATCATCTACCCAGCCATCGGAGTAAGTAAAACCTTGATGAATTTCGTTTTTTAATGGCGATTGCTCGTCAAACGTTACGGCGGATGACGTCGCTAAGGTGTTTGTTTTGGCAAGATTGTCGTACAGGAATAAGCCGACTCTTATCATCCATGCCGGGCGTAGATACGGTCGATGAGGCAGAATGAACCTAAGCGGATGCATGATGTGCGGCGCGTTTTTAAGTAATATCTCGCGCTCATCCAGTGCCTTTTTCACCAGTTTAAATTGGTAATGTTCCAAATAACGCAAGCCACCATGTATTAGTTTACTGCTGTTAGATGAGGTCGCAGAAGCTAAGTCATTTTGTTCACACAGTAATACACTCAAGCCTCTACTCGCGGCATCGGCAGCAATACCCGCGCCATTGACGCCGCCGCCAATGATGATGAGATCGTAATGGTGTTGAGAAGCTGATTGAAACGTCATATTAATTCCATTAGCCACATAACAAAGCAAAACACGGGACATAACCCAATGTGAAACACGTCTGGTCGTGCCACACTACGAGCGGGAGTTTCCCATCGCCATAGATAAAACCTATGCGTAACCGTTATTATCCCACCTGATAGCCATTTGACCAAGCGAGTGCGTCACTTGCTTGCAATAACACTCCCGCGCTATGTTATTGTAAAAACATGACCAGATTAACAAACCCACCAGACCAACTGGGGCCTTCAAGCCCTACGGCTTTGGTAATGCCATCGCCAGGTTCCGACAGACTTAACCCCATGGTAATGAACGTGGTTGGCGACATCACATAGGTATACTCAATAAAATAATCATCGGCTAAATGCTCGTCGGCCACACCGGTAACCACGGTTGATAAACCATCAGCAAAGTCCAAACGAGACGCTTGACCAAATTGCACAGGGCTTTTCAGCTCATTAACGCGAATATGCGCTGCGCGTAAATTAATGATGTGCTTTTCTGACGGTTTTAACGTCAATGTTAATTGATGTGACTGGACATTAGAGTTGATAAACACCATCGACGATTTGGAGCCTGTCGACCACGATGACGGCGAGCCTTCGTAATACAAGGGATCAAAGCGTTCTAAATCATCAGTATTGGGGTCGTCGCCACTGAACGTTTGATATGAATAGACCAACGTCGGTTGCCACGGTTGCTCAAGTAATGTGGTACCGAGTTTAATGCGTCCGCCCCAAGCATCTAAGTCGATATCACTGTTCCACTGATACGCTACGTCCCATTGGCTAAACACCTTATATTGCTTATCGGTATAGACATCGGTGAGGCCATAATGATTAATAAAACTTAAGTTATCGCGGCCATTTTCGATAATCGATGGTGGACCAATACCGGCAGGTGCCGCTTTAGGGTACGGTGAACCAGATTGCAAGACGTGGCCATAGGTAAAGCCAAACATGCTGCCTTCTGAGGCGAATGGCATGCGAATATCTAGACCCGCAAGTTGTGTATCGGTATTGTTCGAATCCAGCTCATTGGGATCAAGATAAAAAACCGTGGTTGAAACGGTATCGACGGTCCCTTTAATGATGACTGCGCGCTCCCAAGCCTTTCGTGGTCCAAGTTTTAACGCGCCACGCTCAAATCCACTGGTGGCACCATTGGCAATCAACATGCCTGAGCCCAGTTTTAACTCGCGTGCACCGGCGGAGATATCCCACGCAAGACCAGTATCATCCGCTGTTTTAAAACCAACATACGCTTCTTCGAGTGTTAACCGACCGGTATCGCCAGTTTCATAGGCATCGGTACCCGCTGTCGCTGACGCCACAACCGACACATTACCGTACATATGATAATCGGTAAATTGTTGGCCAAAACGGATCCCCGGCTTAACATACAACTCTAACCAATCTTTATTAGGATCATAATTTGCCGAACGGGCAAAGCTGCCAGCTAAGTCCCAAAACAGATCTTCTTCTCGTACCGCGTTAATACCCAGTTGAACATGAGGCGTATATGACAATTCTTGCCCATTTTTTTGTTCCGCATACGTCGACCATACGGTGCCACTCAACACTAAGCCAAGTGTTGCTAACATAATGTTGGATAACCGCAACGGTTTACGGTGAATATTCATCGAGTGTGACCCTATAACGAAAATTAACGATATAAAATCAGTTTAGTCGCATACATGAAAACTCGCTAAGTTTCAGTTGCATAGACAGCAATGAACGCAACAAAACACACGCGGTATAAGGGCTATAAACACAATAGCCCCAGCGTGGCCCTAGGCTAGGTGAGTACCCTATCTAGGTTAAATACATCGTGGTTAAGGTGAACGACAATATGACCCACATGATGAAGATCAATGGAATACCAACGCGCATAAAGTCGGAAAAATGATAGCCGCCAGCGTTCATCACCAATAAATTGGTTTTATAGGCCATCGGCGTTGCATAACTTAAATTAGCGCCAAATAATACCGCCAAGACAAATGGCTCTGGTGGCGCGCCTAATTGCTGGGCGACCGATATCGCGATGGGGGTGCCAATAACCGCCGCCGCATTATTCGATACCACATTCGTCAACAACGCTAATAACAACATTAACGCGGCCAACACCCCGCCGTCAGGCAAGCCTGACGATAACGCCACAAACAGCTCGGCAACATATTGTGCTGCCCCTGTTTCTATCATCGCCAAACCAAGTGCTAATGACGCTGCAACAATCAAAATCACTTGGGTACTCAACGCTGCCGATACTTCTTGCCAATTAAGGCAGCGTGTCGCTAACAACAACAGCACCCCGCAAATGGAGCTGATCACAATCGGGATAATATCGAGCACAGGCAATGTTACCACCGCACACAAAATGCCAAGCGCCAATGGCGCCTTTTTGGTGTGCACTAACTTGGCCGCACCATCAACCACGAGAATACCTTGTCGAGCTTTGAGTTGCTCAATTTGTTCAACATCGCCTTGCACCAACAGGATATCACCCACTCTCAGAGTTACCGTGCCAATGCTTTGCCGACCAATTTCCATCGCCTTCCCATCTCGGTGTAATGCGATAACCGATAAACCATATTGTGACGCAAAATTCACCTCTTTTAAGGTTCGACCGATCAAACCCGAGCCTAAAATCACCACGATTTCAGCCAACATTTGCGATCCGTCCTCAAAGGGGTGATCGGCATCGACTTTATGTTGTCCAGAATATAACGTGGCTTTTAACAGTTGTTCGTATTCTTTTAATCGGTCCGGGTAGTCTCTAACCAACAACCGATCATCCGCCTTAATAATGGTATCTGGCAGTGGCAATAATTTATGATTGTCCTTACCCCGAATAATCCCTTGCACCTGCAATTGCCCATCGGTGAGCTTGATCACTTCGGCAATGGTTTTTCCTGGGGCATTGCTATCTTCATTAAGATTTAAATAGGCACTGAACAAGCGCGGCGATGTATCGGGCATATTGGCGTTACGCTCAGGTAAAATACGCGGTGCAATCAGCCACAGATACACCAAGGCTGCCGCGGCACCGACCAACGCAGGAACCGCAAAATCAAATAAGCCAAAACGCTCTAAGCCGAGATCATGGGCAACACTAACAACAAGTAAGTTAGTTGAGGTACCAATGGTTGTTACCATGCCACCAACTAAGGTGGCAAACCCCATAGGCATCAGCATGCCACTGGGATCGGCTTTGGTGCGAATAGCGACACTGATCAATATTGGTAGTAATAGCACGACCACGGGGGTGTTATTAACAAAGGCACTCAATGCCCCGGCAATCAGCAAAGTCAATAGTAGCGATATTTGTGGGCTTATCTTCCAAAGTTTCGCCAAATTGCGCCCTATCGGCTCAAGTGCACCGGTTCTCACCAACGAATGACCTATGATCATTAACGCGCATACCGTCACCAAAGCTTCATGGCCAAACCCATAAAAGAACGATACAGGGCTGATCTCACCCTTCGCCCCCGTAAAGGGAAAAATGGCGAAAAATACCGTCAGCACGGCGATCACCGCTAAGGAAGATGTTTCCAATGAAATATCTTCTCGGCGAAATAAATAAAGAGCGCCCAACGTCAGTAGTAATACCGCTAACACATGGTAGTTAGGGAGACTCGGGAGGCTTGCCAGTATCATAAAAACTCGTTATAACGTTATTCTTTTCAAGCAATTGAGTTAAAGCATAGTCACAAATTGAAACAAATAGCAACCATCAACGTACATTGCTAAGTCAAGGTTTTTTATCGAAAATAAATACCTTTGTGATAACTGCTTGTCGCCATAGTTATTTAAAAAAATCAACCTAAATAGTTATGAAAATTCGCCGAATTACGCTAGATAAAAATCCATATTTGGTGTTATCATCGAGTTATTAGCCACCATATATAGTAAAAATGGTGATTTCAGCACAGCTGCAGGCCACGTAATACCTGCACCTTGGTTATCGTTACCACGGGCGTTATCGTTGACGGATTAAAGCCACGCTTTGTTCAGCGATGTAACATCAACCCAAAATGACAAGAATTAATACTGCGTGCGACGACACTAAGAGCAGTATTAGAAGGAGAAAGAATGTCGTACTCTACTTTTAATCAAACCAAAAACAATCCGTTGTTAGAACCTATGTTTTTGGGGCAAACCGTTAACGTGTCACGTTACGACCAACAAAAGCACCCGATTTTTGAAAAATTGATTGAAAAGCAGTTGTCATTTTTTTGGCGCCCTGAAGAAGTAGATATTTCTAAAGACCGTGCTGATTGGCAATCATTAACCCAAAGTGAACAACACATTTTTATTTCAAACTTGAAATATCAAACCTTGTTGGATTCTATTGCCGCGCGTAGCGTTAACGTGTGTTTACTGCCGTTGGTATCAATTCCTGAGTTAGAAACATGGATCGAGACATGGGGATTTTATGAAACCATCCACTCACGTTCGTACACACACATTCTACGTAACTTGTTCACCAACCCAAGTGAAGTGTTTGATGACATCGTTATCAACGAAAATATTTTAAATCGCGCCAGTGCGATCAGCGAATACTTCGACCGCGTGATATTACTGACTCAGTTATACCAAGCACAAGGTGAAGGAACGTATACAGTGGATGGTGAAGACGTTGTGGTGACAACGCGTGAAATCAAAAAAGCGCTGTATCGTTCAATTTGTTCAACCAACGCACTTGAAGCGATTCGCTTCTACGTGTCTTTTGCCTGCTCGTTTGCTTTCGCTGAACGCGAACTTCTTGAAGGTAATGCCAAAATCATAAAATTAATTGCCCGTGACGAAGCGGTGCATTTAACGTCGACGCAACACATTTTAAATATCTGGGCGAGCGGAAAAGACGATCCTGAAATGAAAGAAATCAGTGAAGAGCTGCATCAGGAAGGTTTACAGATTTTCTTAGACGTTATTGAGCAAGAAAAGCAATGGGCTGATTACTTATTTAAAGATGGTTCAATGATTGGCTTGAACGCCGAGATCTTAAAGCAATACATTGAGTATCTTTCAAACCAACGTCTTACAGCTATTGGTTATGCACCGCAGTTCGACATTAAGAGCAACCCACTCCCGTGGATCAATGCCTACTTAACCAGTGATAACGTGCAAGTTGCGCCACAAGAAACCGAAATTTCATCGTACCTTGTGGGGCAAACAGACAGCGCTGTTGATGCCACTGACTTTGAAGATTTCGATTTATAAGTCCTATTCTTCGTGACAAAAAAAATCACGGTCAATAACAAGGTTGTCGACATGCCGTTCGACAACCTTATATTCAAAACCACCTTAGAGTTCCTTGAAGCCAATAACGTTGAGGTGCATTACCATTGCCGCGATGGCTTTTGTGGTGCCTGCCGCTGCCAGCTTATCGACGGCGACATTGAATACATTAACGGCGAACCATTAGCGTTTATTCGTGATGGTGAATTCTTACCTTGTTGCTCTGTTCCAAGCACTGACATAAAAATCACCATTGACTGATTACCCTACTCATCAACCTGCACTAACGCCCTCGTTTACAGACATACTTCCTTATTGATACACCTTAAATATCGCTTTACTTTCATATAAATATCAAGGCATTATGATGTTTGATAGACGCGCTGTTATATCAATAGATTTGTTATAGCATTAAGTGGGTCAGCCAGAAAATGGCGCCCCCCCCTAATGCCTCACACCAAAAGCAGCAACGTCCATCGGACAAATGACACGCTCGTTTATAGCAGGGAATGGTTGCGGATAGTAAACAGGAACAAAAATGAAGTATTTTCTCATATTAACGGTATTTTTACTGTCAGGTTGCTCTACTCAAAACTTTGGAAATTATGTGGCAGAAAAAGTTTTTGAGAAAATCACCAACACAGAGATCAGTCATGTTGGCGCAAGCTGTCCAAACATTAAAAGACGTTGTTCAAATGGCAACTACGAGGAGTGGTATCAACAAAATGGGCAAAAAGCATGTGCGTGCAATAACTAACAACAATAGGGATAAGTGAAACCATCTCTTCCCTGTTCATCAACATGACATGAAAAACTCAGCTTTTGACAGCGACCGTTTATCAGGCTGGACGTGTTTTATTGATTTACGTTGTCGCTTTAGCTTATTGCTTTATTTTCCTGCGCAGTGATAAAAGCACCAGTTAGTTTCGCTCGCGCTCTGTGCAGATGAGTGTTGCCTAATCGTTAAATTACTGTAAGAATTATCCATCATTGCTCAGGGAGTTTATTATGTCATCACCACAACGAAGCCTTACCCTTAGATTTTTGGCTGAGCCTCAGGATGTAAACTTTGGCGGAAAAGTACACGGTGGTGCCGTGATGCGCTGGATTGATTTAGCCGCTTATGCCTGTGCGGCGGGTTGGAGCTCAAAATATTGTGTGACCGCCTATGCCGGTGGTATTCAGTTTGTCTCACCCATTCATGTGGGTAATTTAGTCGAAGTGGACGCAAAAGTGATTTATACCGGTCGTTCATCGATGCACATCGCCATAGAGGTAAGTGCCTGTGATCCGAAATCGTTAGCAAAACGACTGACGACGCACTGTATCGTTATTATGGTGGCGGTTGATGAAAGTGGTCATCCCGTGGCAATCCCGCAGTGGCAGCCGGTGACCGAGCAAGATAAGAAAGAGCATGAAACCGCCATTAAGTTGATGGACATGCGAAAAACCATCAAACAAGAAATGCAGATCTATAATAAAGCACAGTAAACATAAAATACCTACGTATTGCACTATTGCATCGGTAACGCTGCTCGGCCGTTGCTATAGTCCTTCAGCCATGAGTGCAACATACCGACAACGATGCTAAACACCAAAGTAAACAACAAGCTGTTATTGACCACCTTAACCTTACTGGTGTTGTCGCTATTGTTAAATTTGCACCTGCTGTCTCAACTCAGTCAACAACAAAAGCAAGCTGCTCTGCTAAGTCCTTCCCTCTCTCAGGATCAACGCTTAGCCAACCCCTTTAAAACACAACGTAGCGATTTACCAGAGACACCTCAACACCAAGAGCAAACCATAGCAGACACCCGCACTGAAGGCGTCAATTCGGAATTATTATTAATTCAAGCCAAAGCCAAACAATTCTTTGCTAGTTATCAGTTTGATAATGCACTTGATATGTATGCGGAACTGCACAGTGCTGATGCCATCTTAGCTGAGCAGTTAAAACAGCTGTGGGTTAAAGAGAGTGAGGCCTGGCTTGAACAGGAGCAGCTGTCGTTAGCCAACAGCTTTTTAGATCTTTTCATTGGTCGCTACCCGTTTGACTTTGATATGACAAGGCTATTTGGCAAGCTGTTACACAAACGTGGGCAAACAGAGCAAGTATTTAATTTATATGCTGACATTATTCGCAATGAGTATGACGTTAGTCGACAACAAATCCTCACGGCGGAGCTCAATCACTATTATCATGCTTGGGCGACGTCACAAAAACAGCGCCAGAAATATCAACATCTTATCGACGTCAGTAAAACTTTAATCGAGCAACAAGGCAATGTGCCGAGCTTCGTATTGAGCGTTGCCGAAGCACACATACAGCTAAATCAAATTGATACCGGATACCAATACTTGTTGTCAATCAGTCACCTTGACACAGTGCAAGATGAGGTAAATAACTTATTGGCACTTATCAGTCGCAAGCGCCGTAGTTTGGAGGGTATAGCCCTGGCTCGTCACGGTGAGCATATGGTCGTGCAAGCAACGATGCAAAGCAGTCGCCAACAACTTGATACGGCATTAATGATCGACACTGGTGCATCGATGACAGTGATATCTGAACAAATCTTTGCAGAGCTCAGTCGATACCATGACATTGCGCGCCACCGCGAGGTCAATATTCATACGGCATCGGGGACTGAGCAGGCATTTACCATTCTCCTTGACGGTATTATGCTTAATGAGTGGCGCATCGATAATTTTGAAGTCGTGGTGATGCCGTTAACGAGTATGGAAGGTGCCGATGGCTTGCTTGGCATGAATTTTTTCAAGCATTTTGAGTTTCAAATAAACCAAGCCGACATGCTGTTAATGCTCAATCCTAAATAGTGCAAGAACATACCCGAATGACCATAGCATATGTACCTATATATAACCCATCGGTATATATAACATAGCATTGAGCACCTTTTATATTATGGATGACTACCGTACAATGCCAAACCTTTATCTTAATACGTTAAATGACAACAACTGATGACTGAATTTACCCCATTGAGTGCCTTGCTAGGTGGCGCCATTATCGGAATTGCCGCAGCTTTACTGCTGCTATTGATTGGTAAAACGGCCGGTATTTCCGGCATCGTCGGCGATGCCTTAAAGCAAAAAACATGGCGGATCTCCTGGCAAATGATGTTTATTATTGGCTTGATATTAGCCCCTTTGATGATTAGCCCAGTGTTCGATGCATTACCGGACAGCATCAACGTCGGTTGGTGGGAGATTATTATTGGAGGCTTTCTGGTTGGCTTTGGTGCGCGCTTAGGCTCAGGCTGTACCAGTGGCCATGGTATTTGTGGTATTGGTCGTTTTTCAAAACGCTCTATTATCGCAACCCTGCTGTTTATGTTCAGTGCCGTGATTACGGTATACATTCAACGCCATATTATCGGAGCTTAATCATGTCTCAACCCCTTAAGACACAACTTAGTGCATTAGCCTGTGGCCTGGTATTTGGCGTCGGTTTGAGCGTATCGCAAATGGTTAATCCCGATAAGGTGCGCAACTTCCTTGATATTTTCGGGCAGTTTGATCCAAGTTTAATGTTGGTGATGGCAGGTGCACTGAGCGTGTTTGCCTTAATATTTTTTGCCATCGTCAAACAGCGTAAAAATGCTCTCAACGGTGATACATTAAACCTGGCCCGCAAATCTAAACTGGACGGTGAGCTGGTTATAGGTGCCGTTATTTTTGGCATAGGTTGGGGGCTGTCGGGGATCTGCCCAGGTCCCGCTTTCACCAACATCAGTGGTTTACAAGGTAAAGTACTGGTTTTTATTAGCATGATGTTAGCCGGCATATGGTTAGCGGACAAAGTAAAACAACACCGTCGTAAGCCGATGTAACGAAAACGCTTATCACCTAATTGCTAGAATATGATGTCAGCGACCGTCGTGTGGCTGACATTTTCTCTACAATTTTCGACGGCACGCCCCGTTATTTTTTGTTACGAACATGTTACGTATCATCTGATGGCGCTCATAACAAACAATCCCATCGTTTAGCCGCAACGACAGCGCACCAAGATTGTTCAATAACGGCCAAATAGACAAATGACTGACATCGTACTTGTGATCATATCAACTAAACGCACCAAATTAGCCCCTTAATATCACATCACGTTGTATTAATGTAATTACTTGCTAACCGAGATACATCGACTATTCATGGCGCCAGTCTCATTTGAAAAACTTACGTTTAAATGGTCCCAAACCATCTGTTGATAAGTGCTCAAAGATTGTGCAAATTGTAACCGTTGAATGTTAATTTTAAACCAGTACCCTCTGTGCAATTGATGAAACGTGCCGCCAAAGCATCGTTTTACCAAATTTACTGCAAAAATTCGCACCGACAATGCAATAAAACATCAAAAAAACGGTTTACCACGAACGAACAATATACCGTAAACCATTGTTAACTAAGGATAAATAGACAAAACAAGGAGTTAAGTTGATTATATAACAATGTCGCGAATGACTCGCATGCATAGCGTTCAATTACAATTATATACATCATGTAAACGCTTACTTACCGTTAACAACGTGGGTTAACTTATCTAAATCAGCGACAAGCCATGAGCCGATTAAATTACTTAAGGAACGCCACCACCTGTGGATAAGTCTGTTTATATATTCTACAAGCTACAGCTAGTAAGGGTTATACAAAGGTGGCTCATAAAATTTTGTTTCTAAGTTGCATATAAAATGTAAAAAGTGCTGTTTTATTAGTAACTTTACTAAAGTTTTTCACAATTTCAGTGGATAACTTTAGCAACCCCTTGTTTTATTTGCCTTGCCATAATGCAAGTGTTTTTTTTATTTTTTTTTGATAAAAATCATCTGTAAAATGATACCCTTAGTGGCGATTATTACTATCGAGACGAATAGACGAGTAAATGAACAAACATCAGCCTTCAACGCCCTATAACGTCGTATTATTTGGTGCCAGCGGTTTAACCGGCTCTGCCCTTATTAATCAACTGATTGATCACCCGATGATAGGCTACATTGTCATGATGGTTAGACGGCCATTGCCAATAAAGCATCATAAAATAGAGCAGGTTGTCACCGATTTTCAGAATCAAGCGGTTATCAAAACGGCACTCAAAGGCTGTAATATTGCTTATTGTTGTTTAGGGACAACCATCAAAGTTGCCGGCAGTAAAGATGCCTTTAAAGCGGTAGATCACACCTTGGTCACGCAACTTGCTAAGCACTGTAAAGCGATGGACGTTGAGCAGTTTCACGTGATATCCAGTATTGGTGCGAATGCCAACAGTTCATCGTTTTATTTGCAGGTCAAAGGGGCAATGGAACAAAGCCTTAGTGATCAACGATTTTCCCAATTAATCATTTATCGCCCTTCGCTGTTACTTGGCGAGCGCAAGCAATGGCGAATCGCTGAAGGCCTTGGTGGTTATCTGTCGCGTCTTCTGAGCTTTTTGTTTATTGGTCCATTGCGTCAATATAAACCGATTTCGGCATCACAAGTGGCATCAGCGATGCTCGATAACAGTCTGCGCCTCATGTCAAAGCCACAGTCAAAGCAGCACAAAACATGCAGGGCCAATAGCAAACAAACCGCGCAAATCACCGTTTTCGACAATAGGCAACTTCACCAAATCAGCCATGACACGGTATAGGTTCTGTTGTAATTTGTGGTATAAATTTTGTTCGAATTAAAAGGAATGTAATCGAGGCGCAGTGACAGACCTATGGTTGTTCCATACAAACGAGCAGCAACAAAGATAAGATTGCCTTTAAACAAATCCATTGGACAACGTTTAATGAGTCGTTTGACCGCGTGATGAATCACTCATGTGGAATGACCCAACAATAAAAGCGCTGGCTTGTCAAAACACTCACGAAACAGCCGCAAAAATCAACATCCCCTAGCGTTGAGTCAAAAAAATCGCCGACTGAAAATGTCGGCGATTCGCATAAAAACGGACAATCGTGTTGATCGCTATACCGTGATGCTCAACACCATATCATTAATGCACAGCACACTAGGCACCATATTTTGCAAACAGCGCTAGCATGTCATCTTCCGTTAATACCGTAACACCAAGATCCGTGGCTTTGCTAAGTTTGCTCCCGGCTTTTTCACCCGCGACCAAATAATGGGTCTTCGCCGATACACTGCCCGATACCTTAGCACCTAACGATTGCAATATATTTTTCGCTTCTGTACGCCCCATTTGACTTAACGTGCCGGTTAACACAAACGTTTGATCTTTTAATGGCAATTCGTCCTCGCCTTTGACCTCAATCGCAGGCCAATCGATGCCTGCAGCCAATAACGCATCAATGACCTCATTATTATGAGGCTGCTGGAAAAACTGCACGATATTACGAGCCACGACGCTGCCTACATCGGCCACACTTTGCAACGCATCGACGTTGGCATGGCGCAGCGCCTCTAATGTTAAAAAGTGCTGAGCTAAATTATTCGCCGTACTTTCACCAACTTCACGAATACCAAGCGCGTAAATAAATTTCGCCAGTGTGGTATGTTTGGCGCTATCAAGGGCGTTAATCAACTTTTGCGCCGATTTTTGTCCCATACGCTCTAATGTGCTCAGCACGGTTTCATTAAGTGAAAATAAATCGGCTGCGGTTCGGATCAATTTTTCATCAACCAACTGTTCGACCAACTTATCACCTAACCCATCAATATCCATGGCCTTTCGAGACGCAAAATGTTTAATCGCTTCTTTACGCTGGGCACCACAAAATAAACCGCCCGTACAACGCAACACCGCTTCACCCTCAGGGCGATGCACGGCAGACGCACAAACAGGACACTGGCTTGGAAAGCTAATCGCTTGGGCATTGTCTGGACGTTTGGCGATAACCACACTGACAATTTGCGGAATAACATCGCCAGCTCGGCGAATGATCACTGTATCGCCAATTCGTAAGCCAAGTCGAGCAACTTCATCTTGATTATGCAACGTCGCATTTGATACCGTAACACCACCGACAAACACCGGCTGTAATCGAGCAACGGGCGTTATTGCCCCGGTACGCCCCACCTGAAATTCTACATCCAATAAGGTGGTCATTTCTTCTTGTGCCGGAAATTTGTAGGCTGTTGCCCACCGCGGTGCCCTTGCCACAAAGCCAAGCGTTTGTTGCATTGTAATATCATCGACTTTTAATACGACACCGTCAATTTCATAACTGAGCTGATCGCGGCGCTGAAGGATATCGTCATAAAATCGCTGACAGTCAGCAATGTCTGTTAATTGTTTCACCTCAGGGCACATTGGTAACCCAAGCGCTTTTACTTGCACTAAGCGCTGATAATGTGAATTTGCCAACCAAGATTCATCGCTGACAAAACCCAATGAATAGGCATAGAACGCCAATTGGCGCTTGGCCGTGATGCGTGAATCCAGTTGGCGCAACGAACCGGCCGCCGCATTTCGAGGATTGGCAAAGGTCTTCTCGCCTTTTTTAATCGCCTGCTCGTTTAAGCGCTCAAAACTCGCTTTGGGCATAAACACTTCGCCACGCACTTCGACAACATCAGGGTAATGACTGCCGTGCAAACGTAATGGAATGGATTGAATGGTACGCACATTGTCGGTAATGTTTTCACCGGTTGTGCCATCGCCACGCGTTGCCGCCTGCACTAAAAGGCCATTTTCATAACGCAAGCTCACCGCAAGGCCATCGAGTTTTGGCTCTGCGCAAAAGGTGATATCCCGTTTTCCTAGACGTTCGCTTATGCGTTGCACAAACGCCTGCCAACTTTGCGCATCAAATACATTATCCAATGACAGCATCGGCATTTGATGCGTTACTTGGCTAAACGCTTTTAATGGTTGGCCACCAACTTTCAGGCTTGGTGAGTCAGGTTGTGCAAACTTTGGGTAGTGTGCTTCTAATGCTTGTAATGCTTTTAACTGGCGATCATAGTGTGCATCTGGCACCGTCGGTGCATCGAGTACGTAGTACTGATAATTGTACTCGTTAATTTCATCGGTTAATTGTTTTATTTGTTGTACGATTACGTCTGTTTCAGCCATTAAACTTACTCTAATAAAAAAGCCCCCAAAACATAGGGGGCCGTGAAACAAAAAAGACCTAGGCGCCAGCTAGACGCGCTCGGCGATCGAATTCTCGAATTCGACTGATGTAATGTTGCTCGGTTTGGCGAGTCATCACTGAGCGTTGACCGTCCAGTACTTGGCCACCTAGCTCATTGGCTAAGTGCTTTGCTGCCGTTAGCATTTGTTTAAACACTGTTTGCGGATCTCTTGCATTTGGCAGCGTCATAAACAGGGTGACACCACGGGTCGTGAAGTGCTCCATGTTATCCAAATCAAAGGTCCCAGGGTTGACCATGTTAGCCACAGAAAAGGTAATACGACCATTGCCAGCATTATCCTCGTGGCGGTGGAAAATATTCATCTCGCCAAACTTCAAACCTAGCGTTAAAAAACATGGCAACATAGTAGCGCCCATCATGACCTGACTATCGGGCATAACAACCGATAAGGCCAGTACCTCTTGCTCCACAGGCTGCGCTGATTTGCTGTCGTCAAAATCAATTTCCATTTGATCGCGCTTTGGCGCAGGTGTTGGCGTGTTATGTTCTTGCCCGCGACGTTCTGCCGTAGGAGGATTCGGCTCAACAGCGTTATTTTCGCCACTGTGATGACGAATGTCCGTCGTGTCATCATGGCTTTTACGATGTTGAGTTTGATTTAACTCCGGTGAATGCTGCTGTGCTGGGCGAGATTGCTCCTGGTTCGATAAGCCCGCTTGCTCAAACGTATGTACCGTATCGATAATATCATCTTGCTCTACCGCACTAAACGACAATTGTTGCTCCGGCAACAGTGCTTCGTCGCTATCCGCAGTGTGACGCAACGCATGATCAACGTCTGGATCTGATAATAATTCATCGTGATTGGTGCGAGATGTATGTATTTCAACTTTATCAACCGAGCTTACGCCGACTAACACGCCTTCAGCGCTACCATGTGCCTCTGGCGATGCCGGTTCGCGGTTTGACTGCACAGACGGTGCTGGTGTGGCTTCGTGGCCTATGACAGGTTTAGGTATGCCCACACCATCTTGATCAAAACCATCGCGATCAAAATTTCGCTCGATGCTTAACGCATCGACACCTTCGGCACTCGTTGGTTCGAGTTTTAATGGATTTTTACCGTCTCGTCTGATTTTTTGACGACCATTGAGGAATATCGCAATAACGACGATAACACTGATTATTATTAATATATCTCTTAAACTGATTTCCATTATCACGCTCTTTCTAACCTGCTTCTGCCATAGCCACAGCCTCGTCGATATCCACCGCAACCATGCGGGACACGCCAGGCTCATGCATAGTAACCCCGGTTAAGTGCGAGGCCATCTCCATAGCAATTTTGTTATGGCTAATATAGATAAATTGTACTGTCTGCGACATTTCTTTGACAAGCTTACAAAAGCGACCAACGTTTGCATCATCCAAAGGTGCATCCACTTCGTCGAGCATACAAAATGGTGCGGGATTAAGTCGAAATATCGCAAATACCAATGATAATGCGGTTAACGCCTTTTCACCACCGGAAAGTAACGCAATTGTACTATTTTTTTTGCCCGGTGGCCTTGCCATAATGCTCACACCGGTATCAAGCAAATCATCTCCGGTCAGTTCCAAGTAGGCACTTCCACCATCAAAAACCTTAGGAAACAGATATTTAAGATCGTTATTCACTTGATCAAACGTTTGCTTAAACTGCTGTTTTGTTTGCCGATCGATTTTGGCTATCGCCCCTTCTAATGTTTCTAAGGCCTGTTCCAAATCATTATGTTGACTGTCTAAAAACTGCTTACGTTGTGATTGTGCCTCAAATTCATCAATGGCAGCCAAATTAATGGCCCCCAATTTGCTGATTTGTTTACTAATGGTCGCCAGTTTTACCTGCCACTGACTTTCCGTCGCATGGCTCGCCAAGCGAGCAATCACATCAGGCAATGACTGGCGTAGCTCAACTAACTGCTCCTTTGCCGTGGTCGCGCGTACTTTATGGTTTTCGCTATCAACGACCAACTGTTGTAACTGTTGTTGCGCCGCGGTGATGTCTTGCATCAAGCTATGTTGTTGGCGATTGAAGTTATCGATGTCGTTATTGGATTGCTGTACTCGTTGATGAATAGCCCCCTGCTGTTTGTCCAATTCGCTGGTTTGCGTTAACAGCTGCTGCAACGCCTGTTGTTGCTCCGCTAACGGTCTTTGACTATCGTGCAGTTGCTGTTGATACCGCGTGCTTTGGTCGTCAAGTTGCGTCAATCGCTGTTGCTCGCGTTGCCATGTTTGTTCAGCATTGCTCAGATCATGTTCCGCTTTTTGCTGCTGTAAGCGTAATTGCTGCAATTGCTCAGTGATCTCGCGTTGTTGTTGCTGATATTGGCGATACTGTTGTTGCAGTGCATCACGTTGCTCTATCAGCTGTTGTCGAGCATGCGGATCAGCCTGTCTATCCTTATCAAGTTGCTGTTGCTGCTCTAACAACTGCTGATAACGTGAGAGCTCTTGCTGATATAACGACTCTTGGCTTGCCAACTGCGCTTTAACGTGCTGGTAGTCGCTTTGTGTTTGTTGATATTGTTGCGCTAACAATTGTTGTTGATGATGATGTTGTTGCTGTTGCAGTTGCTGTTGCTGTAGACGTTGCACTAACTGGCGTTGCTCTGCTTGCAAGGTATGCAACGTCTCTTCACTATGGTCTAATCGCTGTTGTGCTTGCGTGTGTTGCGGCTCAAGTAACCCTAATTGTTGTTCAATAGCTCTCAACTTAGCTTTGCGCTGTAACAGATCTGGCTGAGTGGCATCAGCATCAGCCAAAATTCCCTTGCGTAGCCACCCCTTGCCAGCCCAAATGCCTTCGGCACAAATCAGCGATTGTTCAGCGGTTAAGGTTTGCCGTTTTTGCATCAATTCTGCAACATCGTCGACGATACGGATATGAGCAAACAAAGCGGTCAACGATTGCGCATTAGCAATTTTTGATAACAGGCTGCTGGTGTCATCCAATCGCTCCGCCTGATTGGCCTGCTGTGTCTCAATGATCAGCATACCTTGTGCCAAATCCGTGACAACGCCGCTGACATCAACGTTTTCACTGACCAGGTGTGCCTGCAACCAATGACCAAGCACCATTTCCACCGCGGTTTCCCAACCAGGCTCAACATCCAGTTGCTGCAATAACGTTGTTAGTGACTGCTGACCTGCTCTGGTCAACCACTGCGATTGGTGTTTTTGCCAATCGTTTTGTGTTTCCGTGACGGTAACCAACGCATCATAACGCGCTTGGCACTGCTGTATTTGTTGCGTCAGCTTAGCAACCTGCTGTTGCTGCTCGGTCACCGCAAGCTGTTGCTGTTCGACACCATCATCGATTTGATCTACGCCATCTTGTAGGGTCGCTAACTGCATCGCAATATCTTGCTGCTCATTGCTCATGTTGGTCAATTGTTGTTGCAATGCTTGATGCTTATTATCATTAACTTGGCCGCGCAATTGCTCGATGCGTTGCTCCGTTTTTGCCATCAACTGTTGCGTCGATTCGATATGGGTGCGATTAATACTGACGTTTTGCTGAAAGGAGGCGTGCAACGTTTGTAATGTATCCCAATGTTGTTGCCATGCCTGCTGTCGGGTGATCACATCATCGAGTTCATCACTGATATTGCGCGCCAATTGTTGTTGTTTTTCAAGCTCTGGACTGAGCTTTTCAAGCAAGGCTGTCGCACTGTGGCGCACGTTATCAACGCTTTGCATGTGTTCTTTAAGTTGCGCTCTTTCTTGTTGATGACGTTCGATTGTCTTTTGCAAACGGGTACGCTGTTGCTTATTGTGCTCGATACGCTGCTCTAGCCCCGCAATAGCTGAGGTTAGCTGTAACTTTTGTTGCGTTAACTGGTTAAGCTTTTCGCTGCCATCATCTTGTTTAACCCGAGCATCGACAATATGGCGCTCGGCGGCACGTTGTTGCGCTAACAACTGTTCAAGGATGTTTTTTTGCTGGCTTTGTTGCTTTGCCAATGAGTCAAGCTTTTGCTGACAGTGCTGAAAACGAATAGCGGCAAGTTCCGCTTTGACGTTTCGCTCATCAGCCTTAAGCGCTTTATAGCGTATCGCCGCTTGTGATTGGCCATGCAATTTTTCAAGATTAACCGCTAGCTCTTGACGAATGTCAGCAAGGCGCACAAGATTGTCGCGGGTGTGACGAATACGGTTTTCGGTCTCTTTACGGCGCTCTTTATATTTTGAGATCCCGGCAGCTTCCTCAATAAAGACTCGTAGCTCTTGTGGTTTTGACTCAATAAGCCGAGAGATCATGCCCTGCTCGATAATGGCATAACTGCGTGGCCCCAGCCCTGTACCAAGGAAAATATCGGTAATGTCTTTACGACGACATTTACTGCCATTAAGGTAATAGGTGTTTTGCGCATCGCGATTGACCGTGCGACGAATGGATACCTCACTGCGATCCGCCATAGAGCCTGATAAACTGTTATCGCTGTTATCAAATACCAATTCAACACTGGCTTGACCAACCGGTTTACGTGCGCTGGAGCCATTAAAAATGACATCCGTCATTGCGTCACCGCGCAAGTTTTTCGCCGAGCTCTCACCGAGCACCCAACGTACTGCATCGATAATATTTGATTTACCACAACCATTGGGGCCAACAATCGCGGTCATATCTTGCTCAAAGGGTACGTGCGTCACATCAACAAAAGATTTAAAGCCAGCAAGTTTAATTTTTTTTAAGCGCATACAAGCAAATTATCGTCAAAAGTCAATATAAAAGGGCATCAAGGTAGCTCATTCATATCGGTTAGATACACTCAAAATCCCGATATCACCTTAATAAAAACTGTTTGCCACTGTAGCAAATAAACACATGCTTTGTAACATTTTTCGTTGTTGTCGCGTCCCCCAGTTTGGGTATACTAAAGCCTATTGACCTTGCTCGATTATATTTCATGCTAAACCGTTAAAATTTAATCGATACGTCACTGAACAAACATTGCTTATTGACGCTGCAAATGCAGCGAACCGACGTTCTAAGGAGTGATTTATGCGTACGGCACAGCTTGAACCTTCAGCCAACAGTGGGATCGGCTATTTTCTTAAAGGCTTTGAATTAATTCGCAGCAAAGGTATTCGCCGTTTTGTGTTCGTGCCATTGGCTGTTAACCTGATTCTTTTTTCAGTCGCATTTCATTACCTTAGCCTCCATATTGCAGAATGGGTAGCCGCCTTTGACGCATGGTTGCCTGACGGTTGGGCTTGGCTAACGACTTTTGTTGGGCCCTTAATGTACATCAGCGCGTTAGTGATTTTTTCATTTTTTTTCTCCACGTTTGCCAATTGGATCGCTGCGCCGTTTAACGGTTTGCTCAGTGAAAAAATGGAACAAATGCTCGCCGGATACGAGATCAGCGATAGCGGTTTTTTGGATGTGGTTAAAGACATTCCGCGTACGTTAAAACGCGAATGGCGTAAGCTGATGTACTACCTTCCTCGCGCCATCGGCTTTTTTATTTTACTATGGCTTATCCCTGTCTTTGGCCAGCTGATCTGGTTTTTATTCGTTGCTTGGATGATGGCAATCCAATACTGCGATTACCCTTTTGATAACCGAAAAGTCGCTTTTGAAGACATGACCGGCAAACTGGCCGAGCACAAAGGTAAATGCTTTAGCTTTGGCAGCGGGGTGGCGATTGCGGCGATGATACCTATCGTTAACTTGGTGGTAATGCCAGTAGCGATTTGTGGCGCAACGGCGATGTGGGTTGACCACTTTCAACAAGATTACCGCGCCTAAAACATATGTATTCATCACCGCGACGGCGCCGAGAAAACATATAAATTAACGATAATTTATAACAACTTAGCAAGCGTGTTAGGTTTGCCAATTGCGCAAAACTTGGGTATGTTAAAAAGACCAACTGCCCAAGTGATGCCGCCTATGATGATGAATGAGAATTGGTTACAACGACGTTCAGAGCACGCCTTTCGACGGTCAGATCATCGCTCCCCCTTTCAACGTGATAGAGCGCGCATACTGCACTCTGCGGCGTTTCGTCGCTTGCAAGCCAAAACACAAGTGATGGGCGTAGGGAAAAGCGATTTTTATCGCACTCGATTAACACATTCCCTAGAGGCGGCACAAATTGGCTCGGGCATTGTTGCCCAATTGCGATCCAAATTTGCTCGCCACTGTGAGTTTTTACTGCCAAGTGACGATGCCCTCGTTGAAGCCTTATGTCTGGCTCACGATATTGGTCACCCGCCGTTTGGTCACGGTGGTGAAGTTGCCTTAAACTACATGATGCATCAGTTTGGCGGCTTTGAAGGTAACGGCCAAACCTTGCGCATCGTCAGTAAATTAGAACCCTATACCGAACACTATGGTATGAATTTGTCACGTCGTACATTACTCGGCCTATTAAAATACCCGCAACTTATCGACCGCTTAACCAATCAACAAAACCGAACTCCCCCCGTTAATTTTCGCCAGCTCAAGGCCAATGATTGGTTGCCACCTAAAGGCTTATTTCATGACGATCTCGACATCTTAGAGTGGATTCTGTCACCGCTTAGCGACCAAGATAAAGAGCGCTTTCAGAGCCATCAAGAAAACTCCCGAGGTCATCATAAAACGTGTTTTAAATCATTCGATTGCTCCATTATGGAGCTCGCTGATGACATCGCCTACGGCATTCATGATCTCGAAGATGCCATCGTAACCGATGTGGTCAATTACGACAGTTTTTATCAAGCGGTGGTGATCCCATTAAAAAAAATCGATGATGCCTTTATTGATAGGCATAGCGATGACATCACCGAAAAACTGTTTTCAGGTAAGCGGTATTTACAAAAAGATGCGATCGGCATGTTAGTTAACTATTTGATCACCGCTATCGAGTTGGTCGATTTAAATGATCAACCGCAGCACACATTTCAAGAGCCGTTATTGCGCTACAATGCCGCCCTACCTCCTGCCCAAGCAAGCGTATTAAAACTGTTTAAAGATTATGTTTATCGTTATGTGATCAAGCAAGCAGACATCCAGCGCATGGAATACAAAGGTCAACAGATTATCATGGAGCTGTTTGAAGCGTTTGCCAGTGATCCTGAGCGGTTATTGCCACCGCAAACCAGTGCCCAGTGGCTTAATGCTTGTGAGCGAGGATGCAACCCACAACGAGTTATTGCCGACTATTTATCCGGCATGACCGACGCGCATGCCATGAAAGTCTATAACAGTTTATTTACCTCAGTTGATTCGGTGGCCAGCAAAGATCATTACTAAACAATGACCTTGCCATGCCTGCGACCAATGTCAACAGCGCAAGGCTTAGCGAGACTGTTCTGGCACCGTCATGAGTTGTACATGTTGGTGCGCATCAGCGCGGCCAACCAAGTTCGAAAACTCATCCGCTAACTCATGACTCAGGCTGATAACCTGACGCCAATAACGCATGCGCTGCTCATCGTTAAGGTGTTTAAAGTCTTCACGATCGGGAATTTTTTGGTACGGTAAACGACCAACAAAGTCGGCCGTTGGTGACAATACCAGCACGTTATCAAAATACGCAGGGTTGGCTTGTCGTTTCGGTAAAAACTTATCAAACCAGCCGGGTTTGAACTGATGATAAAAGTGCGGGTACAGCACCAAGCCCGGCTTGCCAAGCTCATTAACACGATCGGCACAGGTTTGTGGTGCTAAGAATGGCTGGTCAAAATGATAGTCAATAATACCACCATCTCGATACATCCCCGAACCGGCACCGGTAATATCTTGCACGCCATGAACCAACAAAGGGATCGCGCCAGTCGCTAATAGCGCCTGATAGGTGTTGTCAGCCGTCAATGATACCAACTGAGTATCGATACCATCATGGTAATTAAACGGCACTTGCTGGGGGTTGCGACTAAACACTAGGCGTTGATAATGACGAGACAAACGGCGCCGGTCAATGCTGTTACTGAGTGCACTGTGAAGTAAACCCAGTAATTGTACCGGTTTATTTTCATAGCGGGTTAAGCCTTTGGATTTGGCCACTACGATATGATTTTCAAATATCGGATTATTGGCGATCTGTGTGGCGCCATCTTGGCCCAACACATCCGCCAACAATCGCTCACTTTGGATCGATATTTGTTTCATAGTCGCGTTGTTGGGATAGTGTAAGCTCGCATACCCGTCAATCAAGCGGTTCATTGCCGCTAGCGGATCAGTCTGACCATAGCAGGCAAATCGCCAGGCACCAGCAGATGAGCCAAGCGTATATAAAGGCGATTGACGGTTGTTAAAAAACTCGCCACAAAAATAGCGATCAAGACCGGCCAACACAAACCACTTTGGTCCGCCACTTGCCCCAATTAACGCTTTAAAAAGCCCTTGCTGTAAACCATGTTGTTGAATTTGCTCATAAGCGGTTTTACCCGCATGTAACTGCAGAGCGGCCATTGCGTTATTCCTTGACGGCGTTTGCTGGTGTCGATGCCGATAAATGATACTAAAGCTTACCGCGTGAACCAAGAATAAATTACCAGACTAGGTAGAGTTAGAGTGCGCGTGCGTCACCGGCTAAGGATGATTGCTACCGCTTTTAACGCATCGTCTTAGGCCCTGTTAACCATTATTTAAATTTTCCACAATGAGCGATTTTTGTAATCGCAAAACAGAATGAACCACGTTTTGGTTGTTCGATATGAAAGCATGCTAATACAACGAGGCCGAAAAACAGCCAGTGCCGCTTGGGTTGAGGCTAAAATCGTTTTAACCAAGGCAACACTGATGCCATCTCTCAGTAGACTGATTCAGCAAAAATTAACACGCCCTAGGGTTTTTCGGATAAAACTGCTCAGGCATTTGGTTAATGTGCTCAAAAAAGCGTGTATCCTTGTACGGTAATTTCATAAATCCAGCGATACCGAGTTGATCAATGGTCGGCAGTAGCGCCAATAAATCAGCCAAGCAACGTTCGAATTCTGGTTGCTTTTGATGATCGAGTAGCATTAGATTACTGTGGATTTTCAAGTGCTTTTCCAGCACCTCAAAAATGATACAACCGGTATGATGGATGCCATTTAAGGTTTTCAATACGCGCATTATATCATCAGGCAAATGCAGATACTCGTCAGGATCTTTACCGTCTTCAAAGTAAGAGTGCAGTTTACTGACGTTATCAATATCGGTCGTTGCGGATACATCAAAAGGGATCACCTGCTCATCATTAACAAACGGCTTACTGGCATCATCACGCTCAAAATGCAGGGTATCTTTGGCATTAAACAAGCAAGATTTAAAAATACCGACACGATGGATCCCTTGTGCCAAGCGGATCATATTATTGACCGCGGATTGAAACGCATACTCTAGCGCGGGGTCAAACAAAGTAATATTGGAATCAACGTAGACTCCATCTTTTTCCCAACGAATAGCCAGGCCACCTACAACGGGATATTTGGCGAGACGACTGACTGCGGCGATAAACGCCTTTTCGGTTGCGCCCATGCCCGCTAAGTAATTCTTATAATATTTTTCCAGCTGCACATCGTCAACGTCGATAAGGCTTTGATCGCTGCCTTGTTCACGTAAAAACGATTTACGCGAACCATAGACAACCGTGTCCATATCCTCATGGTGGTGCTTAAGCTTTACAGGGATGAGCGGTTCAGCGCGTGGTTTGGTTGGCGTATCTTTAAGAACCAGACGTTTTAACAACGGTAAATTCGCAAATAAATAATCCGCAGCTTGGCGACGGAATATGGGATCATCACCTAACATCACATCAAGAGATTTAGCCAATATTTGCGGTAAGCCAAGTGAGCTTGCGGTGATCACTTTATAACCGTAGCGACACGATTGGCCCGATGCTAAAGCGTAAATGGTTGCCGCCATACCTTGCTCATCAAACCGTGGTGACGATAACGCACCATGGAGCTGTTCCTCGCCAATGAAATAGATATCTCCCATACGGGCATTGGTTTGCTGTAAGTCGCTACTCATCAAGTCCATAACGTTATTTGCCGTTGTTTGACCTTGTTTATCGACTTGCGCCCAAACCGACGAGCCCCAATCAATTAACTGCAGTTGCTGCGTTGCCTCGTCCCAAACCATATTCGACGGCTTGATATCACCATGCACTAACGGCTTACCAACACGATTATTGCGCGGATCAGCGATGTATTGCAGTAACGTCATAAGTTGCACCGTAATGCAGACCACTTGTTCCGTAGATAGTGGCCCCTGACGCAAAGAAATCACATCTAAATCTTCACCAATGGCGCGGCTCATGTGAATAATCGACTGGCGTTTTATTTTCAGATAATCGTATATTTTGGGAATGGCGACGTGCTCTATGGTCGCCTGCATTTGCGCTTCCTCAGCCAACCTATCCTGAACATGCATCGGCAAATCAAGTCGCGAGAATTTAAAGACCTCCGACGCCCCCTGCTCATTAATACCGGCAAACACAAAGCCATAAGCGCCTTTGCCAATCATCTCAACATCACGATAACCTAAACGATTAAGCTGACGCACACATAAATCTATCCATTTCTTTAACTTTGCAGCATCTTTTGAGCTGAGCAAATAAATCGATTGATCTTCGGCAATGTAAAAGTGTTTTAATTTTTGTTCTGCCACAGCGAGTTCCAACATATATCGTGCACGCATAATATCTTATACCAATCCCACTAGCTTTTACCCCGTTCAGAGTGAGCAAAAGTTTAATGGGATTGGTATTATCCAATAGTGAGCAATATATCCTTGTTCCGCGCAACAATCTATCCCCAAGAGACACAATCTCATCACTCGCCTCAAGTGGCATGATGCGGGTGACAGATCCATCATCAACGGCGATTTATTCGATAAATCGTCATCCCTTCACTATGCTTAACTCATAATCAACAACAATGTTAGACCACATAAGGTCGCTACGGGGTATTCATTGAGGTATTCGGTTACCACTGACATACTGACTAAAATTAACAATAACGCAGCATGCAAGCCGAATACGATTACCAGGCTCATCGCGGCATTATTGTTGGTTTTTGCATGCCATACACAAGCCATCGCCAAAAATATTGCCGCCACATCACCAAAGTCAGGTGAGTTGCGAGTGCTGGTATGGCAAGGTGCTAACGATTTTGTCTCAACAGCCGATTCGTTTGTCGCCCGCGACCAGCAATATTTGCAGCGTTACGCTAAGCAACATAATCTCACTTTGCGCTTTATCCGTAAGCAACAATATGACCAGTTAATCCCAGCGTTACTTGCTAACGAAGGTGACGTCATTGCCGCCAACATGGCAGTTAGTGATCTGCGCAAGCATCATGTAGATTTTACCTTGCCAATTGTTGATAGCACGGAATACATCATCCATGGTCGTCACAGTGAGTCGCTGCATCAAGCAACGGATTTGGCCGGGCGGACCATCGCCGTTCAAGCGGGTACCTCTTATGCAATAACGGCCATTGGCTTAGCAAAGGTTTACCCTGACATAAATATCGTTGAAATTGCCAGCCACAAGTCACTTAATGAGATATTAGAAGGTGTTGCTACAGGTCAATTTGACTTGACCATTATCGACAGTCATATCCTCAAATCCGCATTAAAACACCGACGAGATATAGTTAAAAGTATCCAAGCCAATCGTGCCAAAGACATCGCATGGGCAGTGCGCAAGGAGTCATTTGCCCTTAAAAACAGCCTCGACCAGTTTCTTCGTCAACAAGGTTGGACAACCGTGACCTCAGACGAAGGCAAAACCTCTTGGGATGATATTAGCGAGCGGCGCACCATACGCTTTGCCATGCAAAACGTCATGTCGTCGTATTATCTATGGAAAGGTCAACTGATGGGGTTCCATTATGAGTTGGCGCGTGACTTTGCCAAGCGTCACAACCTGCGCTACGAAATCGTCGTTGCCGCTAACGACAGTGAACTCTTTGAGCTGGTAAAAACCGGGAAAGCCGATATTGCCCTTGGTTTTCATTCGCCACAAGCACATCATCAACAAGGCTTTGCCTTTTCACGGCCCTATCATTATGCGACCGAGCAAATTGTTACGGGTGCTGACGATCCACCTATCCGTAGCCTCGAAGATCTTAAATATCGCAACATCACCGTTGCAAAAGATAGCTCTTATTGGTTTACGTTAAAAGCATTGCAAGAGCACATACCGCAGATGACCGTAACCGCAGCCCCCGAAGGCTTCGATACGAGCCGTTTAATCGCCGCTGTTGCCAACGGCGATGTTGATGTAACGCTGGCTGATAATCACCTTATTGGCCTTGAGAAAAAACTCAACGAAAACGTAACGCCAAGTATTTTTATCGGTGAACGAAAACCGCAAAGTTGGCTGTTTAAACAAGGGTGCAAAACCCTACAAGCAAAAATTAACGGTTACATACGAACCACTTACCGTAGCGTATTTTACAATGTCATTCACAATAAATACTTTGAGAATAACCGTTTGATTAAACGCCACCGTGATGCCTATTATGCTCTGCAAGATGGCGGAGCACTGTCCCCTTATGATGCACTCGTCGAAAAGTACGCCATCAAGTACGACTTTGATCCCAAGCTATTAATCGCGCAAATGTATCAAGAGAGTCGCTTTGATCCCAATGCCCTTTCTGATGCTGGCGCTCAAGGGCTGTTTCAAGTGATGCCGCAAACCGCACAACAACTCAATATAAACAACATAACAACGCCAGAAAATGGCATTCATGCGGGGGTCAAATATATGGCCTGGGTAGCCAAGCAAATCAAAGAGCTAGATATTCCTGAAGAGCAACAAATTTGGTTCACCCTAGCATCATACAATGCGGGTTATGGTCATGTTCTTGATGCTCGTCGATTAGCACGCGACAAAGGTTGGCAAGATGATGTGTGGTTTGGTCACGTTGAACGTGCCATGTTGCTATTATCACAAGCGAAATACGCCTCGAAAGCACGTTATGGTTATGTTCGTGGAGCAGAGCCTGTCAATTATGTACGCAACATCCGCCATAAATACGACATCATTAAACGAGCACCTCGTGAAACACCGGCCACGCAAATAACACAAGCGTCTTACCAACTTGCTCGCTGAGCATCAACGCCTACCGATCACCGACCGGGTCATTGCACCTAATGGCGTACTGGGATTAACTGCAGCGCCAATGTGCGCCTAAACATGACGCATGTTATCAGCAAACCAAAAAAAGCCCGCGTCATAGAGATAGTGCGCGGGCTTGTTGTGATTTTTACCTTAATCAGTCAGTTGGTCGGCGTTCTGTCGGCGTAGTTTTTCTCGCAGACGTTGTCGATACTTAGCTTTCGCCAGCTTTTGCATATCTTCGACTTTATCACTTTCATCAACGATTTCACGACCTAATATGGTTTCGATGGCATCTTCTAATGTCACGATACCCGCCGTTTGGCCAAAGTGATCTTCCACTAAAAATAGGTGTTCATGACGCTTGATAAACAAGTCGAGCAAATTGAGTACCGGGAAGCTCTCAGAAATACGATAAACCGGCTTAGCAATCGCCTTCAACGGTAAATCGCCCTTACCCTGCCTGTCGTTTTCATACAACTGACCTTTGATGATCATACCGGTGATATTATCGATACTGTCCTTATAAACAGGAATTCGCGTAAAGTTTGCGGTTTGCTCTATCGCTAGTGCATCGGCAACGCAGGTATCTTCATTTAGCGCATGTACTACCGAACGTGGTGTTAAAATATCTTCCGCCTTCGAGTTACGTAGGTTAAGGATATTTTCGACAAGCTGGTTTTCTTGGCTGACCAAAGAACCATCTCGATAGCTCAAACTTGCCACCGCAAGCACTTCTTCACGCGATGTACCATGATTATTTTTCCCTGAAAACAACTTGGTTAAACGCGTTGAAATCCACACCAGCGGGAACACAAGCTTGACGAGAATTTTGATCAAATAAGCCGATGGCACGGCTAATTGTCGCCAGAATGTCGCGCCCAAGGTTTTTGGGATGATCTCGGATAAATACAAAATCGCTAACGTTAATAAAAACGCAATTAACGTTTCCCATTTTTCGCCAAAAACACGGATAGCCTGTGCACCGACACCTGCTGCCCCCATGGTGTGAGCAAAGGTGTTTAAAATGAGGATGCTCGATATAGACTGATCGAGGTTTTCTTTAATGTCCGCGAGCATTTTGCCACCACGGGCCTGTTCACTCTCTTTTTGGGCAATAAAGCTGGGCGTGATCGACAGTAAAACCGCCTCGAGAATAGAACAAAGAAACGATACGCCAATGGCGATACACAAATAAACAATAAGTAGAGTCATAAAAGGTTACGTATTAAATCATGTATGAATGTGCAAGCGCCAAAAACAAGCAATGGCCGAGTCGTGTTGAAGTCGATGATGATAAAGAGTTCCCAACAAATAAAAGCTCAGTTAAATGTACTGTGTTTGACGCCGAGGTGACAACAAAAGTTCACCTCTTTCTGTCAGTTTACCTAAAATTGTCGTAAACGGATATGACTAAAGCGTAATAAATTGGCATTTTTTGGTAAATAATCAACGGCGTTACCAATTGGCTCTATTCATTACATATCAATATCTTAGTGTGTATTTAAGACGATGCAGACAATAAGGTATAACGGCAAAGATGCTTGCCAAACGACAGGCTCGGCTAAGATGTAGCCTTTGTCTGAGCATACTGATCAGCCAAGACCATATCTGCACACTTTTCACCTATCATAACACACGCTGCATGGGTATTGCCGGAAATAATCTCTGGCATAATTGAGGCATCGGCGACTCGTAACCCTTGAACACCATGAACTCGCAACCTTGGGTCAACCACGGCCATAGCATCGTGCCCCATCTTGCAACTCCCCACCAAATGGTGAACAGGCTCCCCTGTTGTCTTAATATACCTTAAGATATCATCATCTGTGACAACCTCTTTACCCGGCTTAAGCTCACTGCCACCCAGCTTATTCATTGCTGAGGCTTGGACAATGTCACGCATCTTTTTAAATGCTGCAACCGCCACCTGCTGATCATAGTCACTGGTCAAATAGTTCACTTGAATCGCAGGTTTAGCATTCATATCGCGACTTGTCACATGGACGCAACCGCGACTGGTTGGTCGCAGTCCACAGGCAGCAACCGTAACGCCATCAATCGGTACCATATTACCGCGTTTATCGACTTCGCTGGCGGCTGGGGCGAAGTGGATTTGTGCATCAGCGCGGTCCGCATCGTCTAATGCTTCATAAAAAACACTGACCAGTGCAGCCGGGTTTGCCAAAAAACCTTGCCGCTTAAAAATATATCGAAGCATATTGTGAAGTAACTTTATTGGCTTACTCTCATGGTAATAGGTTGCTCCATACTGGGTACTTTGCACCAAATAACAATTCCAATGATCATGAAGATTTTCACCAACACCGGGCAAATTAATCAACGGCTCGATACCAAGTTGGCTCAAGCGCTGAGATTGGCCAATGCCTGATACTTCCAATAACTTAGGGGAGTTGATTGCACCGGCAGATAAGATCACTTCGACATTGGCGTTGAGCTGTGTCTGTTGCCCGCGATATCGATATACGACTCCGACGGCGCGATTATTTTTCATAACGATCCGCTCCGTACACGCATCCGATATCACCTGTAAATTCGTCAATGCTTTTCCAGCACGCAAAAAGGCGCTGGCGCTACTTAAACGACGACCTTGTTTAATGTTGGTAGGGAACCACGCTACGCCACCTTGGCTAGCGCCATTGATGTCATTATTAAAGGCATGACCAGCATCAGCCGCTGCTTGGATAAAATCGTCACATATCGGGAAAGGCGTGTTGATGCCAGCAACGTGTAAGGGACCTTTAACACCATGATAGAAGTTTTGCCCAGCAGCATGGTTTTCTGAACGTTTAAAATACGGCAACACATCAGCATAAGACCAACCTTCATTACCCAACTCAGCCCAACGCTGATAATCTTCAGCCTGACCACGCACATAGACCATACCATTTATTGCGCTACAGCCACCGAGTACCTTGCCACGCGGGAGTGCCACTCTTCGATTAAACAAACCTGGTTCGGCTTGTGTCACTTCATCCCAGTTATTTTTGTGCGGCTTTTGTAAAAACGCAAAGCCGAGGGGAATATGTAGCATGGGGTTACGCGCCCCGCTGCCTGCTTCTAACAGTACCACGCGTAAATTAGATTGTTCAGCAAGTCGATATGCTAGCGCACAGCCCGCCGAGCCTGCACCGATCACGACAATATCACAATTTTCTACATTCATTAGTTCGCTTCCTTGATAATTCTCGTTACGCTAGTGTGCGATCATGTACCATTAGCCAACTCTAATTTATCAAACTAAATCATATAGATAGTATCCTCTTTTAAGACGATGACAAATACCAGACGGATTGCATCGGCCAATAAACGTCAAGCGCCCGCCACTTACATGGGTTAGCTATTTGTTCTATGTAGTGCTAATAATTCATTGCTTTTACTAACAATTTTTAATATTTTATAGCAAGCTGATATAGGTCTTAGTGGCTAAATTTTGTAAACTGTCAGCAGCGAGCATGATGCGCATACGAGCAACAACACGTACAATGCTCGAAATAGGGATAAGAACATGGTAAATAAGATGGATTTTCAACCCAAATTCGCCAAAACAATAAAATTAAGGAACGGGCAATAAGCATGTCGTCATTTTCACGTATCTTTTTAAAAAACCTGATCATTACCATGATCATGGTTGCGGGATATATTTATTACAGCGCAACTACGCTTAACGGCTTTATTGAAAATGCCCAACAAACTCACAAGCAAAGTTTAACAAATATCTTAGAAAGCTATAACGGTAGTGACCTAAAAGCTTTATCGAAGCAACTTAAAGATACGTTTCGCTATGACAGCCTTGATGTTACGGACTTAAACAATCAAGCGATTTATCGTTATCAAACCAACCAAGATAGCCACCCACTATGGCAATTACTCGGACGCAACCTAGCAACGACTAAAACGACGAATGAAAATTTAGGTATCGCCGTTAATTACCAACTTAATCACGATGACGTATACGCAGTCTACAATCGTATTTCAGGATTTATTTTAGGTTTAGCTCTCTTAATGTTGATGATGGGGAGCATCATCACCCATTCACTGACTAAACGCTCATATCGCAAAGCCTCGAGACAAATATCAAAAAACATCGCCAGTGAAATTAAAACGACGATAAACAACAAAGAAACCGACAACGCGCTGCGCTTACCAACCGAATTTGATGACGTAAATAAAGAGCTGAGCGAGCTCAAAACGTTTATCGCCAATAAAATGATACGCACCCAAAAGCTCGAACAAACGGCGTATGTCGATTCCTTAACGGCGCTTGAAAATCGCAGCGGTTTTATTGGCTTTTATGAACAATATATTGAACAACATAATGGTAGCGCGTTTGGTGCATTAGTGATCAGTCGTTGCGCCGAGTTAGCAACGATAAATAAAATTCACGGTTATCAAGAAGGTGATCGTTACGTCAATCAAGTAGCAAATATTCTAAAAAAACAAACGCAAAATCTAGAAGGTGCCAAGGTATTTCGTCTTAATGGTGCAGATTTCGCGACGTTTTTACCTAATATCACCATCAAAGCAGCACAAACGTTTTGTAGCGAGCTCACCAGCATATTTAACGAATACCAACAACTATCTGATTATGACTCTATTGCCTATTCAGGCATCGTAAAAATCGACGCCTCACGGGGCCTAGGCGAGTTGCTTGCATTAGCGGACTCCGCCATAAGCATTGCGCAAACGCGTAATAAAAATGCTTGGTATATGCAACAAGAACAGAGCTTATTAAATAGTCACTCTGCCAGCTTTGGTAATCAAGATTGGAGTCGTGAAATTGACTTTGTGATTGAAAATCAAAGCGTATCGATGCGACAACAAATCATTCAACCCAGTGGTCGTAACAATCGTATTTATCACGAAATTTTATCTCGTTTTGAAAGCTCTGAAGCAGAGCAATTGCCCACTGCTACCTTTATCGCCATGGCCGAGAAACTGGATAAAATAGTCCTCGTCGATCGCTTAATTATTGAAAAGTCATTAGCGGTAATAAAACAAAGGGTCTTAACCGACCATATGTTTGGTATCAACTTATCGATTCGTTCTATTCACGATCAACACTTTATTATTTGGCTTGAACGACGTTTAATGCGTGATCACGACATTGCCAAACGCTTGGTATTTGAAGTCAGTGAATACGGCCTTGAGCAGAATATCGCAGCGAGTCAGTACTTTATTGAAATGGCTCACCGTGTTGGTGCTCGCGTTTGTGTTGAACATTTTGGCAAGAGCATGACCTCGTTTAAGTTCTTTCGTGATTTATCACCCGATTACGTAAAAATTGACGGTAGTTATACACGCGATATACATAGTGATCGAAACAATCAATACTTCCTGCGCTTAATTATCGATTTAGCACATAGACTCGGTATTCGAGTGCTTGCCGAAGCAGTTGAAACGCAGCAAGAAAAACACGCCTTCGATGCAATATTTATTGATGGTTGCCAAGGCTACTATTTAGGTAAACCAGAAGCGCTTTAAGCGCTTCTGTGGTTTTTGTTGGCCGCTATTATCGCTGTGCATACGGTATTTGCCCTGGCGATAATAACCGTATTGCCAAGCAACTAGACAGTGCTTTGTCATTATTTTAAGTCTAAAAATCAACCAATCAGGAATAACCTTACACACTACGAGTTGTTAAATTGCCAATAAACTAGGATAATATTCGCAGGCATTCTAAAAATTAAACATAAATGACTGATTATATTTTACTTTTGGTCGGAACCGTACTGGTCAACAACTTTGTTTTGGTTAAATTCCTTGGCTTGTGCCCATTTATGGGGGTTTCGTCGCGCACGGAAACCGCTGTGGGCATGTCATTGGCAACCACCTTTGTTTTAACCCTGGCTGCGCTGCTCAGTTATTTATTTTCCACCTATGTACTCGAACCTCTTGGCCTAGAGTATTTAACGACGATGGGCTTTATTTTAGTAATTGCCGTGGTCGTACAGTTTACCGAAATGGTGGTGCAAAAAACCTCAGCCAATTTATATCGCTTATTGGGGATCTTTTTACCATTAATCACCACCAACTGTGCCGTTTTGGGTGTTGCCCTACTCAACCTATATGAGCAACATAACTTTTTCGAATCGATTGTCTATGGCTTTGGTGCTGCCGTGGGTTTTTCTATTGTTCTTATCATGTTTTCCGCTATGCGCGAACGATTAGCAAGTGCCGATGTGCCAAAACCTTTTCAGGGCGCAGCAATTGCTATGATCACTGCGGGCCTGATGTCATTAGCCTTTATGGGCTTTACCGGTTTGGTGAAATAAGGAAGCAGACTCATGGAATTTTTTATCGCCGTTGCCGTGTTTGCTGTTATCGCTGGATTATTTGGTGCTTTACTAGGCTTTGCTTCGGTCAAATACAAAGTCGAAGGCGACCCCTTGGTTGAGCAAATCGATGCCCTACTGCCGCAAACACAATGTGGTCAATGTGGCTATCCGGGTTGTAAACCCTACGCTAATGCGGTAGCAGAAGGCGACGCCATCAACAAATGTGCCCCTGGTGGTGATGACACCATCAAAAAAATTGCCGATTTAATGGGCGTTGAAGCGATCCCAATGGATGAAGCGCACGAAGCTGATAACACCCCAAAAGTTGCGCTGATTATTGAAGAAGACTGTATTGGTTGTACCAAGTGTATTCAAGCCTGTCCTGTTGACGCCATCACCGGTGCTGCGAAACAAATGCACACGGTAATCGCCGATGAATGTACGGGTTGTGATTTATGTGTTGAACCATGCCCAGTAGACTGTATAAAAATGATACCAATTGCCCAAACGCCTGAAACATGGCAATGGGACCTTCAACGTATCGACGTTGTTCAGATAGATTAGTGAGGTAGTAAGTGGAATCTGTCATTGAACGCATCAAACAGAATCGATTTTTTAAATTCCCAGGTGGTATCCATCCACCAGAGCAGAAGTTTTTATCAAACGATAAGCCAATTCGCAACTTAGCACTCCCTAAGCAGCTGATCTTGCCACTTAAGCAACATATCGGTAAACCAGGTGACTTGCTGGTTAAAGTCGGCGATAAGGTGTTAAAAGGCCAACAACTGAGTAAAAACGGTAACCCCATGGCCGTTCCGGTGCACGCACCAACCTCAGGAACCGTCACCGCAATCGAATTAGCAACGATTGCCCATCCCTCGGCGATGCGTGATCTGTGTTTATTTATCGAGCCTGATGGCGAAGAACGTTGGCGTGAACGTCACATTGTTGAGGATTTTCATCAATTTAGCAAAGCAGATTTAGTCGACAAAATTGCCGAAGCTGGTATTGCAGGTATGGGTGGTGCCGGCTTCCCAACCAATATCAAGGTCAACACCAAACCAGGTATTAAATACTTGATCATCAATGCCGCCGAATGTGAACCGTACATCACGGCTGACGATTTGCTGATGCGCGAGCAATCGGCAGCGATTGCTAACGGCATCGATATCCTCGATTACTTATTAGAGCCCGAACACATATTAATTGGTATCGAAGACAACAAACCCGAAGCCATCGCGACGCTGAGAAAGTCATGCGCTGCCAACCCCAAAGTTCAGGTTTGTGTGTTACCAACGAAATACCCAATGGGTGGTGAAAAACAACTGATTAAAGCGCTGCTTAATGAAGAAGTACCCAGTGGTATGTTACCTGTGCATCTTGGCATCGTGATGCAAAACGTTGCGACCGTTTTTGCCATTAGTGAAGCGGTATTAAATGATACGCCGCTCATTCGCCGTGTCGTCACCGTAACCGGCAATTCGATTAACAAACCACAGAATTACTGGGTGCCGTTAGGTACGCCGGTTTCTCATATATTACAGCAAGCCGGTTTTACCCCTGCACAAAAACAACGCGTGATCATGGGCGGCCCGCTAATGGGCTTTACGTTACCAAACCTTAATGTACCAATCGTCAAGATAAGTAACTGTATCTTAGCGCCAACAGAAGCCGAGATTGCCGCGCCACAAAAAGAAATTGAATGTGTGCGCTGTGGTCAATGTGCTGATGTTTGCCCGTCAAGCTTGTTACCACAAGAACTGCAGTGGTACGCCAAAGCTCAAGATCATGAAAAATTGCAAGAGCTGAACCTATTTGATTGTATAGACTGTGGCGCGTGTGCTTTCGTCTGCCCTAGTCATATACCATTGGTGCATTACTATCGTGTTGCTAAAGCACAGATCCGTCACAGTAAATTGCAAGAAGCCAAAGCCGAGCGTGCCAAAGTGCGTTTTGAGGCGCGTAAATTGCGTCTTGAGAAAGAGAAAAACGAGCGTGAAGAAAAACATCGTCAAGCAATGGAAGCACGCCGTGCGGCAATGACCAAGGAACAATCTAGCGCGTCAAATTCAGCGGTAGCGGCGGCGCTAGCGCGTGTAAAAGCAAAAAAAGCCGCAACGACAACCAATCATGCAAGTGATAGTTCAACCAGCAGCGATTCGTCACCACAAGCCGATGCCAAATTAAGAGCCAACGAGGCAATTGCTCGTGCCAAGGCGCGTAAAGCGGCACAGCAAGCAAACGTAAGTACTGACACATCAAACGACTCGGTTGATGCAACATCAACGACAGATAAACAAGACGCGAAACAACGGGCTATAGCTAAAGCGAAAGAGCGAGCCGCTCAACGCCAAGTGCAATCGAGCACAGCCCCCGAACAGGCTAACGCATCGTCAGGCAGTGACGCGTCAGTTGAGGCAACGACAAACAAAGCAAACAAGGCAGATGACGCAAGGCAACGTGCAATCGCTAAGGCAAAAGCTAAAGTGGCCGAGCGCAAAGCAGCACAGCAGACCGACCAAGGAGCTGAACAACACGTTCAGCAAGACGCGACGCCAAATGACAGCCGCGAAGACGCCAAACAACGTGCTATTGCTAAGGCAAAAGCTAAAGCTGCCGAGCGCAAGGCAGCGCAGCAAACAACATCGTTAGAACCAGACGCGGCAACACAACCTGATGCCTCGGCGTCACAAATTACTGATGATAAAAAAGCCAAGGTCGCAGCAGCTGTTGCTAAAGCCAAAGCAAGAAAGTTAGCTGCACAGCAGAAAATGTCTGACAGCGTAGCAAGTGATGATAACGTGCAAGCTGAGGCAAACGAGGCATCGATCAAAGCGGCTGACGATAAAAAAGCGAAAATTGCGGCGGCAGTAGCCAAAGCCAAAGCAAAAAAATTGAACAAACAACAAGGTGATTCATAACCATGGCTTATTGGATAGCAAGCTCTCCACATAATCATATTCAAGCAAAGACACCGGTACTTATGCGTACCGTTATCCTTGCAGCCATCCCGGGTGTGGCAGCGCAGTACTATTTCTTCGGTGCCGGTAGCCTGATCCAGATTTTATTGGCCATCGCTTTTGCGGTACTTGCCGAAATCACCTTTTTGGCGATACGTGATAAGAACATTAAAGCGCAAATCACCGACTACTCAGCCGTTTTAACCGGCTTGTTAATTGGTATTTCGGTACCACCAATGGCGCCTTGGTGGATTACCGCCATTGGTAGCGTGTTCGCCATTGGCATCGTCAAACAACTATACGGTGGCTTAGGCTTTAACTTATTTAATCCAGCAATGGCAGCCTATGTACTGTTACTTGTCTCTTTCCCTGTCGAGATGACCTCTTGGCAACCAACAGCGCAATTAATGCAGCACGATGTAGGCTTTGTTAACCATTTTTGGCTTATTTTAACGGGCTATACCTGGGATGGTTTTACCGTTGAGCAATTGCGTATGAATATCGATGGTATCACCATGGCAACGCCATTGGACACCTTGAAAACCGATTTAAGCATGGGACTTACCGTACAAGAAAGCATGCAAAACCCGGTATTTGGCCGCTTTTTCAGTGCCGGTTGGGAATGGGTTAACTTAGGCTTTTTCCTTGGCGGTTTGTACCTAATCGCGAAAAAAGCCATCGACTACATCATCCCGTTAAGCTTTTTACTTACTCTCTGGGTGGTCACCTTTATTGCCTATACAGTGTCGCCAGATAGCAGTCCATCAACGCTATTTCACTACGTCAGTGGTGGCACCATGCTTGGCGCGTTTTTTATTTTGACCGATCCAGTGTCTGCAGCAACCACCCGTGTAGGCCGCATCATTTATGCCGCCTTTATTGCCTTAATGGTATTTATTATTCGCACCTATGGCGGTTACCCAGATGCAATCGCCTTTGCTGTATTACTGGCCAATATGGCAGTACCGTTAATCGATCAGTACACGCGACCAAGAACGTACGGTCATAACGTAGGTAAATAGAGAATATCAATGAAACTTGCTATACAACATAACGCCAAAATACTGGCCCTATTCGCCGTTGCTTGCACTGCGATGGTATCGTTGATCTATTTATTGACCAAAGACACCATTGCCCGTCAACAGCAGTTGCAATTATTGGATACCTTACACCAAGTGATTGCGCCGCAGCGCCTTAACAATGATTTATATCTCGATTGTCAAATCATCAGTGATAGTGACTTGCTCGGCAGTGCGCTACCACAAAAAGCCTATGTGGCACGCTGGGACGAACAAGCCGTGGCTGTGGCAATGACCACCGTGGCGCCAAATGGTTACAACGGTAACATCGAGATCTTAGTCGCAATTAATATCGATAGCAGCATCAGTGGTGTACGAGTATTAAAGCACAATGAAACACCAGGCTTGGGTGACAAAATCGAGCTACGTAAAGATGATTGGATATTGGACTTCGACGGCAAAACATTAACCGACAGCAACCAGATGATGTGGACGGTGAAAAAAGATGGTGGCCAATTTGATCAATTTACCGGCGCCACCATTACCCCGCGTGCGGTTGTTCAAGCCGTGACCAAGGCGCACCTTTTTTGGCAACAAAATCAGCAGCAAATGTTAAACTCACCACAAAACTGCCTAGGAGCTGATGATGACAGAGCGTAATGAATACAAAGAATTAGCCTGGCAAGGACTTTGGAAAAACAATCCGGGTCTGGTGCAGCTACTTGGTTTGTGTCCGTTGTTGGCAGTGACATCCACGCTCACCAATGCAATAGGTCTTGGCTTGGCAACATTGATTGTTCTGGTGTGCTCTAATGCCACCGTCAGCGTGATCCGCGAATATGTGCCCAAAGAAGTGCGAATTCCCATCTTTGTACTGATCATTGCCGCCTTTGTGACCTGCGTGCAATTATTGATGAACGCCTTTGCCTATGGTTTATATCAGTCACTGGGTATTTTCTTGCCACTGATCGTGACCAACTGTGCCATTATTGGCCGAGCGGAAGCGTATGCATCGAAAAATCCACTGAAACAAGCCTCATTCGATGGCTTAATGATGGGTATTGGTTTTGCATTGGTATTGATGGCCTTAGGTGCAATCCGTGAAATACTTGGTCAAGGGACACTGTTTGACGGTGCCGATCTATTACTGGGTGATTGGGCTTCGGTGTTGCGCATTGAAGTGTTTCAGTTTGATAGTAAGTTCTTACTGGCCATTTTGCCACCGGGCGCGTTTATTGCGATGGGCTTTTTGATCGCCGCGAAAAATGCCATTGACGATCGCCAAAAAGCCAAAGCGCCAAAACCTGAAAAGGCGAGCATTGAGCGAGTTCGCGTAAACTTTGACGGTTAATGTACTAACAACATAAATCACTGATAACAACTGTGATATTTGACACCGACATTTCGTTAGCAACAAGTAGTTATGAATAAACAAAAACGATTAGAAATACTCACTCGCCTGCGCGATGACAACCCTAACCCAACCACGGAGCTAAACTTCAGTTCACCGTTTGAGTTATTGATAGCGGTATTACTTTCTGCGCAAGCAACCGATGTCAGTGTTAACAAGGCAACCGATAAATTATTCCCGGTCGCCAATACCCCACAAGGTATTTTAGATTTAGGCTTAGATAAACTAAAAGACTACATCAAAACCATTGGCCTGTTTAATTCAAAAGCAGAAAACACCATTAAAACCTGCCAAATCCTGATGGATAAACACAATGGTGAGGTCCCAGAAAACCGCGAAGCGTTAGAAGCCCTACCTGGTGTTGGCCGTAAAACGGCTAATGTGGTACTTAATACCGCCTTTGGCTGGCCGACCATCGCCGTCGATACCCACATTGATCGGGTGTCCAATCGTACTAAGTTTGCCATGGGCAAAAACGTTCGCGAAGTGGAAGAAAAGCTATTAAAAGTCGTGCCGAAAGAATTTAAAGTCGATGTCCACCACTGGCTGATTCTTCATGGCCGCTATGTGTGTACCGCCCGCAAACCAAAATGTGGTGCGTGTATTATTGAAGACTTGTGTGAATACAAAGACAAAACAGAGTAACAAAATTTAAAGGCACTATTTTTTAGTGCCTTTACTTAAAAACGTGTTTTAAAAAAATACACTGTGACAATACTTTGTAAGAAATGGCAGCGTACATTCAATCTACCTAAAACTGAAAGCCTTGTTCCAATTCCAGAATCTTTCTTTTTAATGGTAACCCTCCACCATAACCAACTAATTCATTATTTGAGCCTATAACGCGATGACAAGGAACAATAATAGCAAGGGCATTTGCACCATTTGCAGAAGCGACGGCTCGCACAGCACGTTTATTACCAATTGCTGTCGCAAGATCCTGATAGGTTGTCGTATCGCCATATTCAACAGCCATCAAAGCGCGCCACACTGATCTTTGAAATTCTGTCCCTACATGTAACAAACGCATATCGAAGGAATTTTTTTGCCCTAAAAAGAACGCGTCAAGTTGATTTTTAGTTTGCTCTAGCACGTCGTCATTCTGCTCTACGAAACTAGCGTTTAACCCACGCTGAATTCTTTTATCAACGGTGCGTCTCATTTTTCTATAACGAAAGTCACACAAACATAATCGATTATCATACGAGCCTAAAATAAACTCTGCATAAGGGTGTTTATGGTATTGAATGTTAATTCTATTTTTCATGATGCTCACTACAGCAGGCAATGATTAGTTACGAAAAAATTAAGTAAACAGCGGCTGACAAGAGTTTTTATGTTTAATATCAACCAAAAGATTTGTTAGTTGCCCGTAAATTTTGTCGTGAGAAAAGTTGCCTGTGCTGACACGCTTAACACCTAAATCGGCTAGTACCGTAATATCCGGCAAATCAGGCATCGCCATAACATTTAGCGGAAGGGTTGTCGCCTCAACTATTGCGCGAATATCTTCTTTACAGGTGACGCACGGAAAGAACACCCCGTTCGCTCCAGCATGTTGATAACTTTTAGCCCTCAGAATCGCTTCTTCACGCGCCCCTTCGATCCCCAACAAAAAAACATCACTGCGTACATTGATGAAAACATCACCCCCCCGTTCGGTAAGATATGTTCGCAAGCTACGTATTAGCTCAGAAAAGCTTTCACGTGCTACTAATGTTCTTGTTTCACCGACTAAACTGTCTTCGATATTCACACCAATAACCCCAAGATTGCATAGTTGCTTAATATGCTCGGCGATAACCTTAGGATCTCTGCTATATCCTGCCTCGATATCAACCGTTAAAGGCAGTGAGGTTGTCGTAGCGATGCGCTCAATCATAAAAGCCAATTCATCAAACGGCATCCGTTCTCCATCGTCATAACCAAGTACGCTAGCTATCGCCGCACTCGACGTACCTAAGGCGTGATACCCAGCTTGCTCTGCGCATGTAGCACTTGATACATCCCAGACATTAGCGAGTAATAACGGCTTATCTTGTTGGTGTAGATTTTTAAACCCCTGCATATAATTTCCTCTGTGTTATTTAAATCGACTTATTGCAAAGCACTCTTTATCAACTAAAGATCATTCTCGTTATTCTCAATACTAAACACCAACGATAAAAATCGACTTGTTATATAAGAAATACTTATAATGCTAGACATAAGTCTCACGGAGCGCAGACAGTGTTTAAAAATATAAACTTACTTGTGACCTTTGAATGTGCAGCAAGGCACAAAAGCTATAGCATTGCAGCACAGGAGCTGTGTATATCTCAAGCTGCGGTTAGTCAGCAGATGCGACAATTAGAGCAAGCACTTAATACAAAGCTATTCATCCGTAAAGCCAAACATATGCACCTTAGTCAACAAGGGAAAATTTTGTTTGATTCCTCCAAGAACGCGTTGAGCATGATTAACCAAGGCATAAGCCAAATTTATCAAGAAGATATAGCAGGAGAGCTTACGGTGACGTCGACGCAAGCGTTTACGTCACTGTGGCTAATGCCGAGGCTACAAAGCTTTGCGAAATTGCACCCTAATATCCAGATCAGATTCCTTCCCTCTGCTGGCTTTGAAGACTTTAAGCAATCACACATCGATTTAGCGATAAGATTTGGCACTCAAATAACACAGAACACACCTAAAAATTTGGTTTGTGAATACTTTGGCGAAGCCTCTGTTTACCCGATTTGCTCGGCTGAATTAGCCAATTCCTTAAGCTTAACCTCACCAGTCGATCTCCTGTCTACATGGTTAGTAACACTCGAGGCTCCCGGCGCATATACCTGGCAAGCTTGGTTCAACAGCGTCAATGTCACTGGTTATGAGCAACATAAACAATGGACAAAAGTGAATAGCACTGATACCGCACTTACCGCGGTATTAAATGGTCACGGGGTTACGTTGGCAGCGCCTTATTTATGTAAGCAACAGCTAGACTCGGGTGAGTTAGTCATCCCTTTTAACTTGCCTCATCCTGCAACCGTTAAGCGCTATATGGTTTACGACCAAAACTCGAGCAGATTAACAAGGTTAAAAGTATTTATGGAATGGTTAAAACAAGAAACATCACTGATGTAACATTCAATCAAAACAAACAGCTGACTTCTTTTATTCTGTTTTTAGGGCAAACAGGCACTGCATTAATTACGATCGGCTGGCCCATCATTACAAAACAGATCAAGCATAACAACCGTTTAGAGCAAGAGGTGCTCAATCTTTTGCTTTCACAAAAGCGGACGTCTAAAATTTCAATGTTTACAGCCATCATTAGCGATAAAGCGCTCAACCTAAATGTAAGACACGTCGATCAAACTGACTCAAATTATATCTTAAATTCAATACGATATAGAGGCTTCGCTGCTTCGAGCATTCCATTAGTACGTGCAAATATTTTCATCACCGTTGCAAACTTTTTTAGTCGTTGTCTCGACTTAATAGATATGCTCAGCGTGATAAAGAACATAAAGACTATGCATTTAAAAACATCTATCAATTTAATTTTTAAATTGGATGGTTACGAGCGATGCGGGTTAACTAAGCACAAAACTTATAAAAACAGCGACTTATCACACTACATCAATATGGTTTAAGGAGAGATTTATCCTAACGCTTAGCAAAGTAACTATGCCACTACACTAACCAATTTATCAACAAAAAGAACGATCATTCATCATCAAATAACACAAGGATCTCCAATGAATCGCATTCGCTTTATAGTCGTTTTAATCACACTTAGTGCCCTGTCGACATGTAAGGTAGTTGCTAGTCAAGGCTCAACCGACGAGGGACCGCAATTTACCTTTGTTGCCAGTGCAACAGCAGACTTCACAGCGGCACAACAAGAGCGTATTAAAAAACTTACCGTGAAGGTCATTACCAAAATGCGAAAATCTTTCCCCGCATTATCAAACAAAATTCATTTCAATATGTTGATGGTGGATCGTGATTTAACACTCGTCAATGGTGTTGCTGGCCGAGCAGATCGCGCAAATGCTATTGAAATCAATATATCATCCCTATATGCAGGGGGTGTGGACAAAGCAATCGAGGATTCACTGACGGTGGCATTGTTCCACGAATTACACCACGTCGTTCGCGGCTGGTTGGTGTTAGAGAATAAGTTTGAACACGGTATTGATATTGCCGCCATTAATGAAGGTTTAGCGGAAGTCTACTCTGAGCTTGAAGCAGGACACCCCCATGGTAATTATTCGACTACCGCAGACTTTGATGCATGGACGAAAGAAATTTTGGCCCTGCCTGTTGAAGCCCACGGTAAATACGCACAATGGATGTTTCAGCACCCTGATGGTCGCCAAGCGATTGGCTACCGCACCGGCGCATGGATCGTTAAAAAAGCCATGGCGACTTCAGGGAAAGGCATCGTAGAGCTGACGCAAATGTCGGTAAAAGATATATACGCCCTTGCGGGGTATCAGTTTAGAAATAGCAACTAATTTGTTACTCGCTCAGATCGAGTCTGAACGAATACACTGTTACATTTCGAAGACGCTCAGTTGTATTTGTTCAGACTAGTGCAATTTCAATTGTTCATAAACAAACATCAAGCCCTTAGACAGTCCAACTGGGAAGGTTGAGTAATGATCTGTGCCATCGATTATTTCGCCCACTAATGTCAAGCCCTGATAGTTCCGAGCGTGTAAATGGTTGACGAACCGAGTCTGGTCAACAGCCATGTCGTTATTCATGCCATTATTTTTTGTTTCTAGCGCCCCCGTAGCGATGTAAACATTCGCGTTTAATTGTTGCGTTCTGGCGTGGTAATTATGTTCAATGTTATAAATTAAATCATTTTTATACCAAAGTGACGGGCTGGTAAGTATGTAGCTAGAAAATAACTCGGGCTTTGACAGCAATACCCACGCACCAAATGATCCACCTAACGATTGGCCTGATAAAATTCTTTGATTGGTATTTACTCGGTAGTTATTTTCCACGTATGTAAACACCTCATCTTCTATAAACTGAAGATAACGCGGTGCACCGCCGGTTTCGTATTTTGTCCAAGACGTATCTTCTTCAGGAGTGAGATCTCGCACACGACTATACTGTCCGTTTTGGCCTTTGGCGAAAGAGATCCCGACAATAATCACTTTATCCATTTGCTTCATATGAGTCACACCTGCAGCAACTTTAAATGTGTACGGACCATCATTTAAAAACAGCACCGGATACTTTTTTGCGCGATTGTTTTGCTGGCCGTAGTCCTTAGGCACTTTTATAAGCAAATCGTATTTTCGTCCCAATACCTTAGAATCAATGGTCACTATCGCACTGTTATCAATTGCAACGTGATGACTTTGGGCAAGTGCCGTATTATTCCAGTACATAAATGTGCACAGAGCCCAAGCAAAGCTTGCCGTAAAAAACACCTTCATTATATTTTTCCTCGACGTTATTTAAACACATGGTATTGTGCAAAGAGCTGATCTATGTAATCCGTGTTTTCACTCTCGTGGCGCAGCTCGGCGGTATCAACCCCGCTCGAGTGTAAGATAGAAGCAACTCTACCTTGTTTATTAAATGTCGATGATTTCGCGTCGTAACGTGCCGCAATGGGATCGGTATAAGCGTGTTGCGGCGAGATAATCTCCCAGCCTTTTGCCCGTATATGCTGAATCAGTTTGTCTAAATACAGCGCAGCGACTTCATTTTCATGCAATAACAAAACATGTTTAGGCGAGCGCTTTAAATGTTTTTGAGCTAGCGAGTCATAAAACTCGATGCTAGCCCAAAGCGCATCAACATAAAGTTGGCCAAGTTTTTCATAGTCGACCTGCAAGCCACTCGCTTGCGCATTTACCAATTTGGCATTTATGTACCAATCGTAATTATCTACCGTGACATAACCCAATTGGTAGCCTTTACGTTTCAAATGGGTCGCGATGGCTTCGCGCTTATTCACACTCTGACCATAATGAAGATAAGGGTGGCGATGAAACTTCAATACCCCTTGGTATTTCTGCAACATTGCATGGGATGTATCAAAATCATCTAAATAAACTTGAGTATCAACCTTATTAGCCGATATGTGATTATGGCTGTGATGTGCAAGGTGAAACCCAGCGTCGGTATATGCTTGTAATCGATGTATGTCCGATTCGGTATGTATATTCCCAGTGGTAACAAAAAACAAAGCGTCCGACACCTTGTTATCTTTTAAGTGGTTGATAATTAGCTTGGTTTTTTCCTTCCCTGCCATTAAATGACTGCCACTTAATGGTGCATCATCAAAGGTGATCGCTATTTGTTTTGCATCAGACGGACTCGACAAAAACACAATTAATGAGATTGTTGCTATTTGACACCATTTCACGATTAGTACTCCACGGCTTTTATTGTTCTATGCATGCTACCTTTTGTGCGTCTCGCCAAGGTTCAAAACATTCAGTTACGGCGATATCAGTTCTCCGTCCCAATATTGCTTTTAATGCGTGAGGTGGTAGCGAACACATCACCATTATGTGCTTTTGCTCAGTATGTTCACGACACACTCTTGCTGTGCGCCCTTGTGTCGCGATAAAGTGCACTAAAGCAAGCACAAGTCAATATGGATAACACACCAACGCTCATATCACTTTTGCCAGTTGCAATTGTTGCATAACGGCATCGATCCGCATTTTCCCGACTTCTTTAAAGGACGGGCCGTCTATATTCAAAGCAAAATAATACACACCGTCTTTATTTTCAACAAAGCCAACATACCAACCGAGGTACTGTCCGTTGCCAATGCCCCCTGCCCCTGTTTTCGCATACAGTTTATAATCACTGGTCGATGTCACCAACATGATGCGCTTTAACTGCGCCAGCGCATTGTCCGAAACCGGTAGCTCTCGTTGGTACATGCGCTGTAAAAAGTCCACCTGCTCTTTGGCACTAATTTTTATACTTTTGTTAAGCCAGAAATTGTCTATACCAGAGGAGATGTCTTGATTGCCGTAGGCAAATGCTTTTAGGTATTGATTCATCTGATCCTGACCAATTTTTTTAGCCGTTGTTTGGTAAATTGGGAGTGCTGAATATTTAAACGCCGTTTGCAAAGAAATCGGTTTTTTGTACCAAATTTCAGGCCACCAGTTTTCAACAGGATAACGTTCCCTATCAAACGTGAGTACAACCTCGGTATTTTCAATTATCCCTAAATCTAGCGCTATCAATGAGTTGGGGATTTTAAATGTAGACCACGGGGTCATACGTTGCTGAGCACGTTCAGCATTGACAATGGTGTACTCGCCATTATCTTCACTTTTAAGTACAAAGGTGCAGTTACGCTGACACAAGGTATCTGCTGACGAGGGCGATGAACATAACGCGATAGCGAGAAAACATAAAATATAATTTAAGCGATGCATTAACTTACCTGTTAAATGTAAAAGAAGTTGACCAGAAGTTAAACTTAACCCTTTGATAATCTGCACCTTATTTAGTTCAATCAGTTCGCGATAAATTAATGTGTACGAGCTCTTTCAATACCGCGAACCTCGAAACCTGTTAGTATCTGATACACGCTTGATCATTCTTGGCCATTTTGAGACGACACTTTGTGTAGGTTTAATAGCTTATCTTTAAGGCGTTGCGAATAGGTTACGAAGTTAGTTAACGTACCCGCATCTTTTCGGTCGGTATCCGCAAGCAACAATAAGATCTTTCGTTGAGCTTGATTTAGGTTCACTTGTAATCGCTTAGCTGCCTTATCAATTTGCTCACTTTTCGGCTCACACAAGTGCTCACTTATTGCCGTGAACAACTTCAATGTATGATTTGATAACTCTCTAATTAAAATAACAATATCACTTTTCAATTCAATATATTGTTTGGTCATTATTCGTTTACTTTCAAATAAGTCAGTAATCGAGTCATGGATTTGGAACAAGTAATCGTATCGATTAATGTGCGTTATCAGATCTTTTGACTGTTCTTCATCATTAATCTTGCAAACCGTCGACGTGAAGTACGCCATATATTCTTTTTCGAGAAAATTGACGTACTCTATTCGCTTTTGCGCCGTATCTTGAATGCCCTTATAGTTCGTTTCTAAACTTAACGTCACCTGATTGTAGTTCTCTTTCAAAAAATTAAGGACCTGCTGATTACCCTGTTCAAGGCGTTCAACGATGTCTTGAAACGCCTCATCGTCCTGAAATGTGGGCAATTCCAGGCGCTCGAAATCCATTTTCCCTTCGCCTAATAAAAAATCAATAAAGCGCGTGAACGGGGTCACAAAAACAATAAAGATCAGGCTGGCGACAATGTTAAAAATAAAATGGATATTCGCTAAGGCTATCGCAGGATCCAACGTCACGTCACTGAGCTTATGACCGAAGAATAAAACGACCGGTAAAAATATCAACACGCCCCCCACATTAAATAAAAGGTGACTTAGTGCTGTCTTTTTCGCCGCCACATCCATGCCAAATACGGCGATCATTGCCGTTGCCGTTGTGCCAATATTGGCCCCCATCATAAGTGGTACAGCATTTTCAAGCCCCAATACACCTTGCTGAGTAAGAATAATAGCAAGACCTGTGGTTACAGAGCTCGACTGCACTAATGCCGTAAAAAGACAACCGAGTAAAATAGCAATCAGTGGGTTTTGCGGCTGAGTTAAAATACGAATTAGCTCGGGATTCTCTTGCAATGGTGCAAGTGACGTGGAAATAAGATTAAGGCTGAAAAAAACAAAGCCGAAATAAAAAACCGTCTTACCTAAGATGGAAAACCTGTTTCGAGTTAACGAGAGGAAAAAGCCAATGATAATGATCATTGGCGCAAAATCTGTGAGCTTAAAAGCCACTAACTGTGCAGTGATCGTGGTGCCGACATTCGAACCAAAAATAATACCGACACTATTTTTAAAGGTTAACACACCCGCGTTTACTAAGCTGATGGTGATAACGGATGTGGCCGAACTCGACTGAATAAATGCCGTAACAATGGCGCCAATAAGAACCCCTAAAATCGGCATGCGGGTAGCTTGAGAGAGTGACTTTCGAAAGCGCGCAACAGAAATACGTTCTATTTCACGCGAAAAATTCTCAAGGCCAAAAATAAAGAGAATTATGGCGGTTAACCCCGCCATCACAACAGTCAGGGTTTCCATATCATTCCCAGCGACACTAAATTTACGAGTATTCTAGAAAAAGCATAGGTTTGCCAGACACGTAGTGCAATGTGGGCACCAAAGTAATGTTGGTCCATACTCTACATATGACAATTAATGATATAGCTTGTGAAAACAGCCCAAGAGATCCGAAAACAAGCATACTGGTGACGCAGTGAATCAAAACGAGAAGGACAAATTACGACTGGAGAGGCAAGCAGCTGAATTATTTGCTGATAACTTCGCTCGGCTGTTTGATCACCAATTAAATTTTACATCACACAATGCGCCGCAAAAACCCGATGTCAGCTACCAACTCGATAACGAACCTATCGATTTTGAAATTGCCCATTTATATGGATCGCAAGCGGAAGCTCAGCACATATTGGGAAAGTCTCTCGATGCCCAAACTCAACAAGAGCTCTATCAACTCGAAGCAGAAAACAACACTGATCAGCGTTTAGTCAAAGCCCTTAATCGCATTTTATGTAACAAATCGAAAAAGCAATACGACAGCCAGCGCGTTTGGCTTGTGATACGCAATGCGAATCCGTTATGGTCGAAGCAAAGTATTTTAACGAACGTGGATAAAATCAACGTGCCAAGAAAGCACCCGTTTGAACAGATCTGGTTGATTGCCGACTTTGAAGGTAAAACGGGTTTAATTCCGCTAATCAATAAGACAGCTTAGTCCTGGATTATACACAACAAGTAAACTTAACGTACATGGCTACTGTCCATAGCCTATACTTGTCTACGCAGCGCAATTAGTGTTAATTGCAACCACGAAGCCTTTCAGATAAATGGACACAACCTAAGGCTGTGTTCAGCTCATATTAACCAAAACGATTGCCTTGTCCGTTTTCTCTATTTTAGGTGACTCATACCTGTTGTTCGAGTGCGTTTATAAACCACAGAGTTCTATGGAATTAATCGTCTCTCACTACTTGTTTGAACTATTAAAACACTGGTCTGCAGTTACGTCCTAAAATACGTGAAAACTACTCTAACCGTATCGTTATTGAACGATAGTAAGTTTGTAAAATACCGATTTGGAGTTCTTAATATGAAACAAATCATACGTGTAGTCAGTCTTAGTCTAGTCGCTTTTTGTACTGGCGACTTATTGGCAGCCCCTAATAATTCGAATAATGCCAATAATCCCTTTGTCGAGTTAAATGGTGAATTAATCACTGTCCAAGGGGCTGTTTCTTCGTTACAGGATCAGATTGACGCTCTCGTAGGTAGAGTGGAAACGGTTGAGCAACGAGTAGCGGCCAATGAACAAGGGATAAATTCCCTTCAGTCACAAAATGCCATGCTAGAGTCTTTGATTCAGCAAAATCTTGTCGATATAGCATCCATCGAAGCAACCATAACATCATTGCAAAATGACATAGATGCCAACGCAGGATTAATCACGAACTTGCAAAACGCGCTTATCGCTGTTGAAGAAGGTGCTATCGACCTTGAACAAAACTTACAAAGTCAGATAGATAATAACCTTGCACTGATTGGTGCGATTGAATCAGAAATTAGCTTGATAAATAGTGCCATTGCAACACATCAGTTAATTGTTTCCGGAAATTGTCCAGCAGGGCAAGCTATTAGAGAAATACAACCAGACGGCAGTGTATTGTGTGAAATAGTCGATTCCGGTGGTTCAGAAACATCCATTCGCCAATACAGGATCCATATAACCACACAGGTGGCTCAGTATGCTAGTGGAAGTATCATTATGACTTGTCCATCTGATACAATTTTAATGAGTGGTGGCTTTACCCATTCTCTTGGTGGTACGAGATACTTATTCAGTTACCCGCCTCTGGGTATTACCGGTGATCCAGCGCCTTATGGCGAAGGCTCGAGACGCTGGCGTGTATATGCCGGACCTGCCGAATATGCCGGATATTTAAATGGATACGCCATTTGTATTGGATTTTAAAATCAACTTGCTAGGGGCTGTGCCCTAGGTCTTGATCATTTTATTATTGATTAACTAGACGAGCTAGTGAGTTGGGGCTATCTAACTGACAATATCAAACACCGATATTAGTACGAGTTACTGTGTCTGAGTTGAAGAAACGAAGTCGGTATCACGAACACAGACACTGTGTATTGAGACACCGACAACTAACATCCCCTCACAGGCTATGGGAAAGAATAACGAATGATGCGTTTCAATACCGAGCCATATTGACTGAAAAAATTCCCTGTGTTGTACTGAATGCCATGCTGGGTAAGAATGTTTCTCACCTGAGGCGCGATGTCGCGATAGCGTTTGGCTGGCATATCGGGGAATAAGTGATGCTCAATCTGAAAACTTAGATGCCCCGTCAATACATGGAACCAGTTACCACCTTGCAAGTTGGATGATCCCAATGCTTGACGATAATACCACTGCCCTTTGCTTTCATTTTGGCATTCTTGCTCAGAGAAGGTTTGCACGTCGCCGGTGAAATGGCCACAAAAGATAATGGTTGATGTCCATAAATTTCGTAAAATATTCGCGATAAAGTTACCAGCCAACACCCACAAAAACAGTGGACCAGCCAGTAGCGGAAACAATAAATAATCTTTCACCAATTGTCTGGCGCCTTTACTGAAAAAGCGCTTTTTTAACTCAGCATGAGATACCTTGTTATCACGATTGTCTTTTTTCTTACCAAAAAATACCCGCTCTGCTGCCATCTCATGGTAAGACACGCCCCATTGAAATAACACACTCAAAATAACGTAGGTGATAAATTGCCAGAGGTTTTTTACTCGCCATCGAAAATCGTTCGACAAACGCAGTAAGCCATAACCAAAGTCTCTGTCTTTACCAATAATGTTAGTGTACGTATGGTGTTCATAGTTATGTACTCGATTCCAACTGGCCCCATCACAGGCGATATCCCATTCGTACGATTTGGAATTGATGTGTTTATCATTCATCCAGTCGTACTGACCATGCATCACATTATGACCGATTTCCATGTTATCTAATATTTTGCCAACGGCCAGTGCCAGCACCCCAACGCCCCATAGCACGGGGGTGATGAAGCCAAGTAGCAATAACAAACGGCCAGACCACTCACAGACGCGTTGCAAAACAATAATGCGTCTTATGTAATCGGCGTCATCTTGGCCGACTTTCGCCATGGTTTTGGCTCGCAGCGCATCGAGTTGCTCGCCCAGTAACTCATAATTTGGTTTGCTCATGTTGCTCATACCTTTAACTCCACATCAGTCATCAGTTGCGACACACATAATTGGATCAGCTCTTCTCCTCGATCAGACAATTGACCAGTGAGGACGTTTTTCACCACACCACGTGTTTTTGTGCACTGACATTGATGACATATCCCCATCTTACAGCCATACGTTACCGGCTCACCGTGTTCGATAAGTTGGGTTAACACCACAGACTGATTACTTAGGGCAATGGTTTTGCCATTGATTGATACATCAAATTGCTGTTTTTCGGTGGTATCTATTTGTGCCAGCCCAAAATGCTCTGAATACAGTTCGTTCTGCTGAGAATGGGCATATTCGGCAATACCTTGATAAAACGGTGCCGGACCGCATACGTAAAACGGTATTGCGCCATACTCAGCTAATTGCTGCGTCACATCACCATGACTCGTTCGTGTCATTAACGCGTAACTAAACCCTGGTATCGCCCCGCTCAGCGCCTCAAGCTCATCGACCAGCAAATGCTCGCCTGGTTTGGCGTAATAAAGTAAATGCATTTCTTGAGGTTGATGAGTTGCGCCTTTTAAAGACGATATCATGGCAATAAATGGCGTAATACCTGAGCCAGCGGCGAGTAGTAGTGATTTATCAACCAACTTTTCCGCGACAAAGTCCCCCATAGGGGCCGATATATTTAGCCACTGACCAATCACCAAGTCATGCAGCGATGACGTCAACTGACCGTGTGATTGTTGCTTAATCACCAAACGAACCATACGCTGCGTCTCTACCAGCGACGGCGATGACGCAATGGTAAACACACGAGTTACCAACTTACCGTTAATTTCTAGCGTTAATTCAATATGTTGCCCAGCCTTATGGACGGGCCATGAGCGATCAACCTGCAACGATAAGGCAACCGTATTGGCAACGAGCGAATCCACGCCAACCACCCTAGCTCGATAGAAACCCGCTCGCCACGCAGGTTTAATCGTTTGAACAACGGGTTCCAAATAAGCGCCAAACGATGCATGATGCAAAAATTGTTGGCTCAGCCAATTACAATACTTCTTCATTAATAAAATTCAGCTTACACTTGTACACTACATTAAGCGCACAAGTCTAAGCTTAAAAAACTAAAAATCAACAGTTTTAGATTTCAAAACATGTGGTTTTTGGTTATTTAGTAGAGAAAAGCGATCTTTACACGCCAAATTCACGGTTTTAGGCGTATGTAAATATGAATAGGATCACTATATCTCTCGCCTTACAAAAGAGAATAATGGCATACACATGTTCACCGAATACACAAAAGAATAGATATGCTCTTGCATGCCTATGAACAAAAAATAACGACAGAGAATTGACGTATAACCTCTCGATCAACCGGATGATGAGCCGTACTTATGGCGAAAACCTTGGCAAGTTGTCACTGTCCAGTCAGCTTTACATCTTACGGGTTTACCGCTTTTGCTATCTAGTCGCTAAAATTGCTACACTTTGGCTAAGCCGTATTGCAATCAAAGGAATATTAACCATGCGTATTTTACATACGATGCTTCGCGTCGGAGACTTAGAACGTTCGATTAAATTTTACCAAGACGTATTGGGCATGCGCTTATTACGTCAATCTGATAATGAACAGTACAAGTATACCCTCGCCTTCTTAGGCTACGACGACATGGACAGCTCAACGGTATTAGAGTTAACGTACAACTGGGGCGTGGACAGCTACGATTTAGGTGAGGCATTTGGCCATATTGCTATCGAGGTAGATAATGTGTATACCGCTTGCGATACAATTCGATCGCTGGGCGGAACAATTTCTCGAGAGCCTGGCCCTGTAAAGGGTGGCACCACTGAAATCGCATTTGTTAAAGATCCTGATGGCTACGCCATCGAATTAATCCAAGCCAAACACCCATAAACCACACAAATAGGCGCTTCAACCGAGCAACGTGCTCGGTTTTTTCGTATGAGACACTATGGCACTAAAAGCAACCATTAATAAAGCCCTGATCCATGTCAGCGATATGGACAGGCACGTATACGACACATTCAATCTTACCATCGCCCAGCATCCGTCGGAGACCGATAAGCGCATGATGGTGCGTCTACTTGCGTATGTTCTCAATAGCCGTGAGCATTTGCGCTTTACCAAAGGATTATCTGAAGACAGTGAACCAGAAATTTGGGCGATTGATTACAGTGATCAAATTCAACTTTGGATTGATTTAGGCGAAGTCGATGAAAAGCGCATCAAAAAAGCCTGCGCTCAATCGCAACAAGTGATCGTCTACACCTATCACAGTACAAGCGAAGCATGGTGGCAAAAAATGTCACAAAAAGTCCATCAATTTGATAACTTAAAAGTTGTCGCACTAGATGACGAGCAATGTGAACAATTGGCGAATTTTGCCGGTCGAAGTATAGATTTAACTTGCACCATTGACTCCGGTCACATTTATCTTAACAATGACAATCAAGCGTTAACCATTACTCCAACTACGTTAAAGGATTGACCATGACATTTCGGCGTTTATTTTCTCTACTGGCTTTTTCAGCGTATACGATAACCTCGACCGCACAAACCGTTACCATTGATGCCGTCAGTGCCGATATGCAGATACTGGCTTCCGATGACATGCGCGGTCGCGCGATCGGTAGCCCTGAAATAGCGCAAGCCGAGCGCTATATTGTCGCGCAATTGCAACAGCACGGGTTACAACCATTAGCAAGTATTGGCAGTTATCGACAAGCTTTCACGCTAAATCACTATCAGCCAACCACAGCCTCTTTGCGCATTAACGGTACGGCCATTGATGATGGTGACATTGCCCTGAGTGGTAATATGCCAACATTTTCGTTAACTCATGCCGATTTGACAATCAGCCAAGTCGGCAAAGAGCAAGATCTGCGTGGCGCTCTTAGCGAGTTAAACGAACGTGGCGGTAAACACCTGGTATTGATTGACGAAACCCATCGTGCCCAGTTTTTGCAATATCGAAACTACCTAGCAAAAGGGAAAAAAGCATTAACCCATGCGAGTGATGACGTTTTGGTGTTAGCGATGGCGCCAGCATCGATAAATCAGGACATTAATGCCGTCAAACGTGTCCAGTTGACTGGTAAAATCAAGCATAAAAAAATTGATTTAGCCAATATTGTTGCCGTTTTGCCAGCGCAAACTGAATCTGATGAATACGTTATTTTTTCCGCTCACCATGACCACGTCGGCGCGACACAAGCAACCGACGCGTCGCAAGACGTGATCTACAACGGGGCGAATGACGATGCTACCGGGGTAAGTGCGGTACTTAACTTAGCGCGAGCCTTTAGCCAAGCAAAAGACAATGGTCAACTGAATTTGCAGCGCAATATCATGTTTGTCAGCTTTACCGCCGAAGAGAGCGGACTGATCGGCTCGAATGTGTTTGTCGAGCAGGTTAATACCGACAATGTTGTCGCCATGCTTAACATCGAAATGATCGGCAAGGCCTCACAATATGGTCCAGGACGTGTGTGGATGACGGGCTTTGAACGGTCTAATTTGGGTGCATTATTAAATAGCGAATTAGCCAAACAAGGTAATGAACAGCATGCTATTTTTGCCGATCCGTACCCTAACTTCCGCCTATTTTATCGTTCAGATAACGCATCGTTAGCCAAGAAAGGCGTTCCTGCGCACAGTATATCGAGTACGCAAATAGACCAAGATAAGGACTATCATAAAGTCACGGATGAAATCGACACCCTTGATTTAGTGCAAATGACCGATATCATCAACAACTTGTTTATTTCCAGCAAACCCTTGCTAGAAGGTACGGTAACCCCAAAACGTTTGGACAAAGTTGCCGGTCGTCCAATTGGCGTGTTTTTCTAATCCCTAGTCGACTCGCATGTATTGCAAGGGTAATAACGCCATTACCCTTGCATAGTCTTATATGTTGAAAACATTCTAGCCCGTTTCCCTAAATCCTCGTCAGTCACGACCATTTATCGTGACTTTTTAGCAAACTGTCGGCACTTTGTTGAAAAAATCAATAAATTAAGGCACTCTCTGCGACAGATAATTTCAAATAGGTCAAATTATGAAAACAACAAAATCCCTAATTGCTATGGCACTGTCAACAGCACTTTTAGCAGCCTGTAACAACACAGTTGATGCCCCTGCAGCATCAACAGATGTTCCTGCACAACCGGTAGCAGTCGCAGAAGTTAAACAACAAAGTGAAACCGAAAAGTTAAACGCGTTTTTTGAAAAGGTGTTTATGGACACAGTTATGCGTTCACCGCAAATGCAGACCTACTTAGGCATTCGCCAAGACTACGATAAGTGGGATGAATACACGGAAGAAAATAGCGCCAAAGAATTAGAAATCACTAAAAGTAACTTAGTCGCCTTACAAGCTTTTGATTTCGATGCCCTTGATCCGCAAGCTAAGATTTCTTACCAGCTATTCAAACAATCACTAGAGCAAGAAATTGCCAACTTCAAATGGCGTCATCATAACTACCCTGTAAACCAAATGTTCGGTTTACATTCAAACGTACCGTCATTTTTAATTAATCAACACACCGTCACGAATGCCAAAGAAGCCGCTGATTATGTTGCGCGTTTAAACGGCGTAAAAACCGTGATGGATCAGTTAGTGGGGCAGCTAAAAATCCGTGAAGACAAAGGCATTATTGCCCCAGACTTCGTGTTTCCTCACGTTATCCGCGATTCACAAAACCTGATCAACGGCGCACCATTTACCGAAGGTGACGACTCAACGCTACTGGCCGACTTTAAACGCAAAGTGAATGCGCTTGAGATCGACGACGAGAAAAAAGCCGATTTAATCGAGCAAGCGACACAAGCATTGTTAACCAGCGTGCAACCAGGTTACCAACACCTGATCGATTACATGATTGCGCTTGAGCCAAAATCAACCCACGATGCCGGTGCATGGAAATTCCCAGAAGGTGCAACCTTCTACAACAATGCCCTGAAAAACACCACAACAACTTCGTTAACGGCAGATGAGATCCATGACATTGGTTTATCTGAAGTGGCTCGTATTCACGACGAAATGCGCGTCATCAAAGATAAAGTTGGCTTTAAAGGTGACTTGCAAGCGTTTATGCAATTTATGCGTAGCGACAAGCAGTTCTACTACCCAAATACTGAAGAAGGCAAGCAACGCTATCTTGACGAAGCAACCTACTGGATAGATGACATGAAAGGTCGTCTTGATGAGTTGTTCTTAGTTAAGCCAAAAGCGGATTTAATCGTTAAGGCGGTAGAACCGTTCCGTGAACAATCTGCTGGTAAAGCATTCTACAACCGCCCTGCGCCAGATGGTTCACGTCCGGGAATTTACTACGCAAACCTGTACGATATGGAAGCGATGCCGACCTATCAAATGGAAGCGCTAGCCTACCACGAAGGTATCCCAGGTCACCACATGCAACTGGCGATTTCTCAAGAGCTAGAAGGTATCCCAACGTTCCGTAAATTCTCAAGCTACACCGCCTACACGGAAGGCTGGGGGTTATACTCAGAATTACTGCCAAAAGAAATCGGTTTATATAAAGATCCGTATGCTGACTTTGGCCGTCTGGCAATGGAATTATGGCGCGCTTGTCGCTTGGTCGTGGATACCGGTATGCACACCAAAAAATGGACTCGTGAAGAAAGCATCGATTACTACGTGAACAATACACCGAACGCGAAATCAGACGCGGTGAAAATGGTTGAACGTCACGCGGTGATGCCGTCACAAGCAACCGCTTATAAAGTGGGTATGCTAGAGATTTTACGTATGCGCGATATGGCCAAAGCTGAACTGGGCGAGAAGTTTGACATTCGTGAATTCCACGATGTGTATCTTAAAAATGGCCCGCTACCGCTTGATGTCATGGATCGCATGATGAAAAACTACATTGCAGAGAAAAAAGGCGCGTAAGCCCTTTCTCAACAGTGACTCTGTGGTAAAAAGCCTGCTGATGCAGGCTTTTTTGTTTTTATGGCGAAACAGCGTCTATTATGTAACATAAGTCAAGTGCTTGGTGTATAATGCCGCGCTTTTAGTTAGCCCGTTACCATAAAGACACTTACCGTGACCCTGAATCGCTCCTTTGCTCGCTTTTTCTTGCTACTGTTATTGTTGATCACCGCCAATATTTCGGTGTTTTATTACTTGCAAACAACCGCACACCGTCAGCAAGCACTTAATAACGATCGCCTTGATGTCATGGAACTCACCAATATGGTTCGTGACACGTCAAATAAACTCACCAGAACCTCACGCACCTATGTGGTCACGGGTGATGAAAGCTACTTACAGTACTATCAAGAAATCTTGCAATATCGTAATGGTGAGCGAGTAAGACCGGAGCATTACTTTAGTATTTACTGGGATAAACGACACACTCAGCGAGAAGAATCCATTACCCGAGAAAAACCCATCGCCCAGTTAATTGAACATTTACTGGCGAAAGAAGAGCATCTATCCATATTACGTGATGCGGTTGCTCATTCAGATGCATTAACTCGCATTGAGCAACAAGCGATGGCCTTGTATCAACAGGATCCGACAGCAAATAAATCGCAAGCCATTGATATGCTTTACGGCCAACAGTATCTTGCCGCAAAAAGCCAAATTATGAGCAAAATTGATGAGTTTGTTCAGGACTACAATGATTGGCATTATCAGCTCAGTAGCGATATTGCCCGTACCATAAAAATTGGCCGATTCATCAACTTATTACTGCAAATGTTATTTATTCTGGCGTTGTTGTGGATCCGCTTTTATGTGCTCAGAGAGATATCATCGCCGCTAGAAACCTTAACTCAGCTTGCCATGCGCATCGCTAAGGGCGACTTTAAGCAACGCCCAAAACTGCAAGGCAAAGCGAAGGATATTCACGTGCTACTCGATGCCATGAATCGTATGCAAGATCAGGTTGAGCAAACGCTGATTAAGTTTGAACAACAAGCCAACATTGCCGATAAAGCCAAACAAGAAGCCGAAGCCGCTAACCGTACCCGTGGTGAATTTTTAGCGAATATGAGCCATGAAATTCGCACGCCAATGAATGGCATCATAGGACTTTCTCAGTTATTACAGAACCAACCTTTATCGAAAGAGGATAAGGTTTACGTCAATAAAATATTGGTTTCTTCGCAGCATTTGCTGGATATACTCAACGACATTCTCGATTTTTCGAAAATTGATTCTAACAAGATGACCATCGACAAAGTTGAGTTTGATCTGGTCAGTTTATTTGACCGTCTCACCAATGTATTGGCATTAACCGCCGACACCAAAGGTCTCGCGTTTCAATTTTCAACGGCGCCTGACTTAAATCCACGCTACTTTGGCGATCCGGTTCGTATTGGTCAGATATTGATTAACTTAACGTCGAACGCCATTAAGTTCACTTCAGAAGGCAGTGTTACTGTCAAAGTGGCGCCACGTGGTAATGAATTGCACTTCGCGGTAATTGATACCGGTATAGGCTTGAGTAAAACTCAGTTAAAACGTATTTTTAAGCCGTTTTCACAAGCAGACAACTCCATCACCCGCCGCTTTGGTGGCACCGGTTTGGGTTTAACCATTTGTCATAAGTTAGCCAACTTAATGGGTGGTCGCATCGAGGTTGAATCAACCCTTAATCAGGGCAGTACATTCTCGTTGATTTTGCCTATTGAACAACCACTACCGTATGCGTTTCATATTCCAGAAAATATCCGCATTATCGTATTTAGTGACAGTGCTCATCACCAACATGGTTTTCGTGAGCATTGCAAACACCATAACGTCAACTTGGTTATTTTACCCACTAACACGACGCAGTTTCCTGACATCAGCAGTAACGATGTTTTAGTGATGGACCTGTGTGACCTTGACGAGCAACAAGTTAGCCACTTAAGTAAACGTTGCCAACAAACCATTGGCGAACAGGCCATCAAAGTGTTATTGCTGAGTAAAATGGGGCAAACAGAGGCCCGTAACACCTTCCATTTTGCCAAGCAACGTTACCAATTAACCTGGCCACTGACGTTTAAGCATGTAATAGAAGCATTAGAAGACGAACCTAAAGATGCGCAACAAAAGGCGCAGCTGAGTCAGTTTAGTGGCATCAAGGCCTTGATTGCCGAAGATTTTGCCATTAACCAAATTGTTGCCAAAGGTTTATTAGAAAAGCTTGGCCTGACTGTTGATGTTGTCGATGACGGTAAACAAGCTGTCGATGCCATTTTAAATCAACACTATCACATTGTGTTTATGGATGTTCATATGCCAGTTATGGATGGCCATCAAGCTACTCGTTTGATCCGAAAATTCAGCCAATATGATGACTTACCCATTATCGCTTTAACGGCCGATGCGCAAAATGAGCATGTTGAAAAGTGTGCCGAGTCGGGCATGAATGACTTTGTTTCTAAACCGTTTATGCTAGCGGATATTGAAAAAATCATCCACAAACACTTGCACTATTAATAGCAAAAAGTAATCGAAAAAGCCCTTGTTCAGTGCCGTGAACAAGGGCTTTCTATTACACCAGTTGGGCGTGTACTTTGTTATCAAGAGAGCCAGATAAACGTGTTAATAGCAACGCAAAAATCACAATCAAACCACCAATCCATGCGGATCAGGGCGTTTTTAACGTTTTTTAGTGAAAGACTTTCATTATGAACCGGTATCCGCGTCATAAAAAAGCCAGCACAAGGCTGGCATAAGGGGCATCTATAACGTATAGATTAAGAGTCATCAGAGGCTTACCATCTGATTTTCGAACAATCTATGCGAGTGGTGAGCATAAACTATCCGACAAGGGGCATAGTACATGCTCAACATGACAGTTTTATGATATAAATATGACACAATGATTTCAGTCTATAGAATAACAAAGTATGTGTGTGTCCTCGTCTTATAAACATTTTAAGAAATTTACGCGCGCTGTGCGCACTATTGGCGCGGTAATAGGTTTATTTGTTTATACCTTTATCAGCTTTGGTTGCACCAGCGTGCCAGCCGTTAACACCAACCTCGATAAAGAGAATTTTCACGACTACTTTTCTGTCAGTCAGGTCACTGTATACCAAAAACATACTCTGCCGACATCAGCCACATACATCGGATTAGTTGAAGGCAACAGCTGTAAGCTCAACAGTAATGACAAACCGGCTAACGACAGTGACGCCCGTACCGTGGCCCGAGCACAAGCAGCCAAACTGGGTGCACAAGGGGTGGTGTTTAGTGCATGCACTGAGGTAGCTGACAATCAATGTTTGCAGATGAAAGTCTGCTACGCGCAAGCATATCGCATTAAATAGCGAACAAATGAGGTAGCGTCACTCTATGAGCCATGATTTATCCATTAACGTCGACATCATCGGCAAGGTCCATTCCCCCTATAAACAAAAGTTTGCTATCCCTCGTCAACCCAATTTAGTCAGTGCCGCAGAAGGCTCTATTGAATTATTACTTGATTGCCAACAACACGAGTTAGTGCGCGACCTTGAACAGCACAGCCACCTCTGGGTACTGTTTATCTTTCACGGTACCATGGCGCATGGCTGGAAACCCTTAGTTAAAGCACCACGATTAGGCGGTAATAAAAAAACCGGGGTCCTTGCAACGCGATCGACATTTCGCCCGAACCCGATTGGTATGTCGGTGGTTAAGCTAGAAGGGATCAGTAAAGTCAATGGCAATATATGTATTCGCATTAGCGGCCTTGATTTACTTGATGGCACACCAGTGATTGATATTAAACCGTATATCCCCTACTCTGACAGCGTACCACACGCTCAATCAGACATGGCCCCTGCCCCACAGAGTAGCCCGATGACGATTACGTTTAGTGATAAAGCCAAACAACAATTGGCCTCCTTGGGTGAACAGTATGGGCATTTAGCGTTATTTATCGAGCAAGTTTTACAACAAGATCCACGTCCTGCCTATAAAAAACAAGATGATACACTGCAAGAATATGGCATGAGTTTGTACGATTTAAATATCCGCTGGCAAATCAGTAGCCAACAAACCTTGGTCATTGATATCGAGCCACACACTTAAGCGTCAAAATTCTCGCTGTTCAGTGCCACAACGCAGACATTTTCAGCGCTATGCGACTCACGTGCTTGTCCGGAAGAATTCGTGACACAAATTTGAAACAATGACAGAACGGGCGTATTATTGTACACACATTAACCACCAGTATTCATTGGTCATCGGTTAACGTTTCTCGTTTTCAACGACATTGCAGGTTAAGTTATGATTCGCAAAGGTTCCAGCGTCAACACGTTTCAGGATGAGCCAGGTGATTCAACGGACGATGCTATAGATAAAGTAGAGTATGATTTATATAAACCCTACGGGACTGTGCCTTGTCCAAGAGCATCAACCTACAATGATAGATGGTGGCTTAATGGCAACCGTCGCCGTCATAAACGGGTTGCAATAAAACGCAGTATTTTTCGTCGACGAAAATGATAACCTGCACACCACCAATTAATAATTTTTAGCAAAAACTCACCGTCTAGTCATTTGTTTATACTCGCACTGCTGTTAGAATAGCGCTAATTTTATTGATATTAATTACAGTAACGGAATTGCATCGTAATGCGTACTAGCCAATATTTACTTTCGACCCTTAAAGAAACGCCGGCCAATGCCGAAGTGATCTCTCACCAATACATGTTGCGTGCCGGTTTGATCCGCGCGGTAGCATCGGGTATGTACACATGGTTGCCGACCGGTCTAAAAGTATTGAAAAAGGTCGAAAACATTGTACGTGAAGAAATGAATCGCGCTGGTGCTATCGAAACCTTAATGCCAATGGTTCAACCTGCCGACTTATGGCAAGAGTCAGGCCGTTGGGAAGATTACGGCCCAGAGCTACTGCGCCTAAAAGACCGTCATCAACGTGACTTTGTATTAGGGCCCACGCACGAAGAAGTGATCACTAAGCTTATTAGCTATGAAATGAGCTCATACAAGCAACTACCAATTAACTTGTATCAAATTCAAACCAAATTCCGTGACGAAATTCGCCCTCGATTTGGGGTGATGCGTGGTCGTGAATTCTTAATGAAAGACGCCTACTCATTCCACATGTCACAAGAGTGTCTGCAAAACACCTATGATGCGATGCATGCAGCGTACTGTCGCATATTTGAGCGCCTTGGTTTAGATTTTCGTCCAGTAATTGCCGATACGGGCTCTATTGGTGGTGATGCATCACACGAGTTCCACGTACTAGCCGACTCTGGTGAAGACGATATCGCTTTTAGTACCGAAAGCGACTACGCGGCAAATATTGAAAAAGCCGAAGCATTAGCACCACAAGGTGACCGTCCAGCCGCAACGCTAGCGTTAAACAAAGTAGCGACGCCAAATGTGCACAGCATTGAAGAAGTTGTCGCGTTCTTTAACACCAGCGCCGATAAAGTAGCAAAAACATTATTGGTGTTAGGCGAGCACGAAGAAGGTGAAACCGCACCTATCGTCGCCTTGGTACTACGTGGCGATCATGAACTGAACGAAATCAAAGCGGAAAATTTAGCCGGTGTTGCTACGCCACTAACCATGGCAACTGACGAGCAAATTCAAGCGGCGGCAAGCTGTGACGCAGGCTCTATTGGCCCAGTTGGTTTAAATATTAAAGTATACGTTGACCGCAGCGCAGCGCATTTAGCCGACTTTATCTGTGGTGCAAACGAAACAGGCTTCCACTACACGGGTGCAAACTTCGACCGTGATATTAGCGATTACGACGTGGCCGATATTCGCAATGTGGTGGCTGGCGATCCAAGCCCATGTGGTAAAGGTCAGATTGAGATCAAGCGCGGTATTGAAGTGGGTCACATTTTCCAACTAGGCGATAAATACGCTCAGGCGATGAACGCCGCGGTACTTAACGAGCAAGGTAAAAACCAAACCTTGACCATGGGTTGTTACGGTATTGGTGTATCACGTATTGTTGCGGCAGCTATCGAGCAAAACCACGACGAAAACGGTATCATCTGGCCAGAAGCGATCGCGCCGTTTAAAGTCGCGATCATCCCAATGAACATGCACAAATCAGCACGCGTTCAGCAAACCGCTGAAGCCTTATATGCCGAGCTAACAGCGGCAGGCGTTGAAGTATTATTCGACGATCGTAAAGAGCGTCCAGGTGTGATGTTCAAAGACATGGAATTAGTGGGTGTGCCACATTCTATCGTTGTAGGTGAGCGCAACTTAGACGCCGAAGAAGTGGAATACAAAAACCGCATCACTGGCGAAAAATCTATGTTGAAAATTGCCGATGTGGTTGATTTTATTAACAACAAATAGCATGAACTGAGCAGTACAATACTGCCGAGAATATACAAACAGCGCCTATTACTTGCATATTGAGTGATAGTGCGCTGTTTTTTTATGTTTGTATCTATGACTAATCGTTCAGGTTGGTCATGGAAAAATGATGACTGGCAATGTTAAAACGATTGCTTAAATAAAACCGATGCGCAGCAAATTTTTGCACGCCTGAATCCAAGTGTAACTGCTGACAGCCAAGCTCTTTACCATGCGCTTTGAGCCAATCAATGAGCAAGGTGCCGACACCTTGACTGCGATGCGCTTCATTGGTCACTAAGTCATCGACGTAAATATGCTTTCCCCACGCCAGCTTTTGTGCCACCACAAAGCCTGCAACACCTAAGATGTCTTCGCCTGAGTTCACATAGGCGATTTGATAGCCCATCGTTTGCTGTTTTTGAATCTGTGCAACCAATTCATCGCAACGGTACTGCGGACGAAGTTGCTGTAAAACCTTAGCAATCGCCGGCAGTTCAGTTGTCGCATCGGCTTTTAATAATACAACGTTCATTTAAATACCTCTTATTTAACACACAGAATAAACCACTAAACTACCACAACCATGGGACGACCTCATTACTGTTATTAACCTCTCGACGTAATTGATGTACTTAAAAAATCGGAGAGCTTTCTAAACTCGATGCCATATCTTGATATTTACCACAACTAAACGCATGATATGATATAGATGGGTTTGAGCCAGATTTTGTCATAAAATCAAGAAGTTGGTCATGACATATTGCAAATAAAGGTAAGTAGGATCGAAATTTACAATGAAAATGACAGCAATTTGGCTATTAACAGGCATTCTGGCAAACGTTTTTTTGGTGCAAGTAAAAGCGGACACGACAACCAATTTGCAAACACCTTGGGGGCCACCGGTAACCGTAAAACCGTTTGAGAGACCGCTAAAGCCCAATCAAGTTTATCGGGTACCAGCCAATCCGAATGCGGGTTTTTTCTTTCCCTATTTTTTTTCAGTTCCTGCTGAGTTCAAATCTGATTTACCTATCCTCGTAAATCCCAATAACGATGGAAAAGTTGGCGTTTCTCAAGCGCAACGAGAGTATTTTGCCAGCATTTTAAACGAACAAATGGCCTATATATTTGGACGGACGCTTGGTGTGGTGACATTTTCACCTTCATTCCCACGACCCAAACTCGATAATTCAATTGGCAATCTGTATATTCATGCACTTAGCCGAGAGGCCATATTGACAAAACAGCCACAGCTGCAGCGCGTTGATCAGCAATTACTCTCCATGCACATGGATCTTAGACAACGCTTGTCTTCTATCGGCAAAAATACCAGCAACACTTTACTACTCTATGGGTTCTCTGCTGCCGCTGATTTTGTCACAAGGTTTGCCACCATACACCCAACTAAGGTAAAAGCGGTTGTCGCTGGCGGCTTAGGCGGTCTGCCGATATTACCTGTTTCCCAATTAGACGGGCAACAATTAACATACCCTGTCGGTATTGATGATTTTCTTGAAATTTTTGGACGACCATTTGAACAAGAAAATTTTTCAGCGATTCCGATGCTCTTCGTGCAAGGGGACGATGATGAAAATGATTCTGTCCCAGAAGGTATTGAAATGCAAAGTAGAGAGAATTTTCGCTCCGATTCTTATAGCTTTGACCAATCTCTGTGGATTAACGAATATTTTGGTACGCTACCCATCAACCGATTAGCGCGTGTTCGTGATGTTTACCAATCTGTTTCACCTGTCGATTTTGCTTACGCATCTATCGCCAATGAAAAACACACTGATAAACAAATCAAGCCTAAAGCCATTGCCTTCTTTAAATGCGTTTTATCTGCAGACACCTTATGCGCCGATAAAATAAAAGCAAGCATCGAACGAACACAGCCATAAAAATATCACAACCATGAGTCGACCTCATTGCTTTTGTTGTTCTCTGCACACCCGATGATGATTGTGAGTATTTGAGGGGCCGAATTGTGCCATAAGCAGACATACTAATAGCCGTATTTCTTTGGTTCTTTTAATATTGCAGTAACAGTATTTTTCGCTGCTTCTCTTGTTAAATCGCACTGTTCTAATACTTTTATTGCAGCTTCAATATTGTTTTGGCTAATCGCTAAATCAAAGTCATCAATTTTGTTCATGACAACTAGCCTTTCATTTATAGTCATTCCATTTAAGTTAGTCATAAGGTTTGCCTTGTCCGTGCTATTAGCAGAAATTACATCGCGTATAAAAAGCTTACCAGCATTATTGTAAATGGAGTTGAGACAATAACTTTAAATGCAAGGCTATGTTTGCGCCAACTTTTCACTAATACCACTAAAAATGGAATCCATATGAAGAAAGAGTATGCACACATTATCCCCACAACGATTAAACCTTCATGGCTTCGCGGGTTGCCCGTATCTAGAGAGGTTATAATTCCAGTGATGCAAAAATAAGTTGGGAATAAAAGAACAACAGCTAACAATATCAGCCATATTTTTGAACTTAACTTAGAATCCGATTCTTTCAATGAGCTAATCCTTTAAGTTTTTATTTCCGCTTATCGCTCAAAGCAGATGCCTGTGCCTACCATGTAACTTAATGATAAATGGTTGAAAGTCAAACTAGCTCCCCTAAATAACAATTAGCGCTAATGAATACCAAGTAGCACTTGCCAGTAAGTTTTTAATTCGTTCAAACACCAAACTCTACTTATTGTGCTAACGCATGGTCATCAGCTTGATTATTTATGCCATTAAGTATTTGATTTAAATTACGTTAATCTCATAAAAAACACAAATTCGTGATATTGCGTCAGGACGCCTTATCACGGCGTATTGCCTCCCGATAACAAGGTAACCTGCAATAGCGTCTTAGCGACTTCACCCTATCACCAATAAGCGGTATCATAGCCAAGTTTCAATACATGAATAGAGGCCTGTCGTTACTATGCGAAGTGCAAGATAACGACAAGCAAACGAATAAGGAATAAACATGTTAAAAAAGTTACCAGAATTAATTGCTGAAGCACGACTACACGTACAATGCCTAAGCGCTGCAGAAGCGGTACAAAAACGCCAAGGCATGGATAGCGTGTTAATTGATGTTCGCGAGCCAGGCGAATACGCTGAAAAAGCAGCAAACGGCGCTATCAATATTCCGTGTGGTGTACTTGAACCGAAAATGCTCGAGCTTTACCCTGATGCTGAAAAAGCGATCTTCATCCACTGTGCTTCAGGTGGCCGTGCGACATTAGCAGCTGAGCAATTGCAGCGTTTGGGTTACAACAACGTGTGGGCGATTACCTGTAAAGTAGACGACGTCATTACTGCTCATCAAGATCTGACTTAATGATTTAGCGTCACATTGATAACGGTGCCATGATTGCTATGGTGAATAACCGCTTATCGCAATCAATGCAAAGGCACCGTTACTAACAAACGCTAAACTATTTAGTCACTAACGCCGTATAGGTAGCGTTATTCCAACTCCTAACACCCAAGAGTCGTCAATGATTTCCAACCTACATATGAACTTTAGCCAACGTGTTGTTATCGATAGCAACCAACAACCTTGGCAACCAAGTCCCAAAAGTGGCGTTTGGCGCAAGCCTTTGGCTCGCGAAGACGCTGAGCAAGGCCATGCCACAAGCATCGTAAAATACGAACCCGGCGCATCATTTTCGGAGCACAACCACCCGCTTGGTGAAGAAATATTTGTTCTTGATGGGGTGTTTTCCGACCATACCGGGGACTACCCTGCCGGCAGTTACATCCGCAATCCGAAAGGCTTTGTCCATGCCCCCTTTTCAACACAAGGCTGTACCTTGTTTGTTAAGTTGCATCAATTTCAAGGGTCTGACACGGCTCAGGTTCGCATCAATACCACACGAACACCTTGGTTACCCGGGCAAGGTGGCTTAGAGGTGATGCCATTACACGAGCACCTTGGTGAACACGTTGCTTTGGTAAAATGGCCAGCCAATGAGCGTTTTGTGCCGCATCGTCACTGGGGCGGTGAAGAGATTTTGGTACTGTCTGGGGCGTTTAAAGATGAACACGGTAGCTACCCGCAAGGCACTTGGATCCGCAGTCCGCATTTGAGCATGCACCACCCGTTCGTTGAAGAGCCAACCATCATTTGGGTTAAAACAGGTCACCTACCCTTCGATTGATTCTGCAATCTATCTAAAATGGGATGATATGATAGGTATTGGCACCGGTTAGCGGTGCCATTTATCCCAATAAATTTTGCGGTCAAAACGCTTTGACAATCGCTTATTCAGCTCATAAAACGTGGTGACATCGTCTTTAAAACCACTGATACACTGCCAAGCAAAACGATGACAGTTATTGCGGATCAAATGATATGACTGATATTGGTATATCTGTTGACTCGCTCGCTCAGCGGTTAGCTCATCCGCAAGTGCTTCACCGTGAGAATCGCAGGCGACAAAAATATCTTGCCCTGAGCGCTCATGCAAAAAGCGTTCAGCGGAAATGGCTTTGATTAAACCGCTGCCGTGTAGCTCAACAATAATGTCATCATCGATCAAAATACCGGTATGATCGAGCACGTTCCCCAAGCCACAACATACTAACGCTCCTGGTCGCACCGTCGCCGGCATTTCGTTAACAAACACTTCACCAGGAAACTTGGCAACGCCACTGTCATGGTGGTCTAGTCTATCTCGCGTATGAGTGGTATCGAGTGCATGTCGCAAACCATCGTGGTTTTGACGATCGTCACTCAATTTTTTTATGGTGGCAACGCCGAGTATGGCAGCACCCGCCCAAAGTAACGGTAACGGCATAATACCCTCCCCATCAACAACAACTGTTTATGTTATATACGAAAGTTGGGCGATTTTCGTTGAAAAATTGTCAACAAGTGTTTCAATGGTGAATATTTCGTTATAACGTAAGGGTTGAAAACGAATTTATCGCAGTGGACGTAGCTGCTATAAGTAAGCAGCTACAAGTGAGTACCTATGAGTGAATATCTAAAGTCGAATAAATTATCGGGTGTCTGTTATGACATTCGTGGCCCCATCGCCCAAGAGGCAAAACGCCTAGAAGATGATGGGCATAAAATCCTCAAGCTCAACATTGGTAACCCTGCGCCATTTGGCTTTTTAGCCCCTGACGATATTTTACGTGATGTCATTCATAACTTGCCAACCGCACAAGGTTACAGTGAATCAAAAGGCATCTACTCGGCACGCGTTGCCGTGATGCAGTACTACCAACAATTTGGCATGAAAAACCTCAATGTTGAGCATGTTTTTATTGGCAATGGTGTCAGTGAATTGATTGTTATGGCCATGCAAGGGTTATTAAACCACGGTGATGAAGTGCTGGTTCCAGCGCCAGATTACCCTCTTTGGACGGGGGCTGTGGCACTATCGGGCGGCACTGCAGTACATTATCAATGTGACCAACGTAACGCCTGGTACCCAAATCTAGACGATATGGCGGCTAAAATAAACCAGAAGACCCGAGCGATCGTGCTCATTAACCCCAACAATCCAACGGGGGCCGTCTACCCCCCCAAGGTTTTGCACGCCATCATCGCCTTGGCAAGGCAGCATAATTTGATCATATTTTCCGATGAAATCTACGATAAAATTCTCTACGACGGTGCCGTGCATACGCCAACCGCCAGCCTAACCGAGGATGTGCTCGTGGTGACCATGGGTGGCCTGTCTAAAAACTATCGTATTGCCGGGTTTCGTGCAGGCTGGATGATGTTGACAGGCCCTTTGCATAAAGCACAAAGTTATCTTGATGGTTTAGAAATGTTAGCGTCGATGCGGTTATGCGCTAATGTGCCCTGTCAACATGCAATACAAACTGCGCTCGGTGGTTATCAAAGCATTAACGAGCTGATCCAAGACGGCGGGCGTTTAAAAAAACAACGTGATATTGCCTATCAAATGATCAACGACATTGACGGCTTAAGTTGTCATCAAGCCGATGGGGCGATGTACCTGTTTGTCAAAGTCGATAGCGACAAACTGGGTATCGTTGACGATCAACAAATGGTGCTCGATATATTACGACAAGAAAAGATCCTACTCGTGCAAGGTAGCGCCTTTAATTTACAAGATGGTATCTACTTTCGCTTAGTTTTTTTACCTCATAGTGACGATCTTAAAGCGGCGATAAAACGCTTAGCCCATTTTTTCAGTCATTATCGACAAACGGGAACAGCAGAGTAAGCAACTTATGACAGAACATACCGACAGTACCTTTTTGGCGTGGATGTTTCGCATGCCACTTATCAAACGCTGGGCATTAATGTATTGCGTAAAAACCGAAAACGTTGCCGAGCACTCGCATCAAGTTGCCGTTGTCGCGCACCTGTTAGCGGTGATCCGCAATAAAAAGTTTGCCGGTAACTTAAACGCCGATCGCGCCGCCACCATCGCTTTGTATCATGAAGCCGCAGAAACGCGTTATGGTGATGTGGTGAGTCCCACCAAATACGCCAATAAACAGATCAGCCAAGAGTTTAAAAAAATCGAAGCCATTGCTGAACAAGAATGCTTAGCCACGTTGCCAAATGAATTGCAAGACATCTTTGCCGAGTTAATCGTGCAAAACAATGTCGATGAAGAATACAAAGCCATCGTTAAAGCCGCAGATATTTTAGTCGCATACATCAAGGCCACTGACGAGCTGCATCATAACAATCAAGAGTTTAAACACGTAGAAGAAAAACTGCTCACTAAGCTCCAGCCACTTAAGCAAAACATGCCAGAAGTCGCCTACTTTATCGATATTTTTATTCCAGCGTGCACCGCAACCGTTGATAAATTATCACTCAACGACTAATGCCCATACTTGGATGTGTCGCTCTAAAAGATAGTCATTGTATTGCCAATCACTAAACCGCTATACTTTATACTCAGGATCGAAAGATCCTAAACACTATCGACAAGGTGCTCTGGTGAAATCCATGAGCTGGTAGCAAAGATTTTTGCTATTAAGGGAATGTGGTGTAAAAGCGCGTATTGTAAGCGGCTTTGAGTCCACAACTGTTCCCGCAACTGTAAATAAGGACGCCTTTATAAACCACTGGAGCCAGGCTCTGGGAAGGGTAAAGGCGAGAAAGCCCCCCTGCTGACTATGCATAGTAACCATAGCAAGGGGTATTTCACTTTATAAGTCAGGATACCTGCCTTGCCAGATAACGAGATCCGTGCGGGTAACACGAGCTGGTCGTATACATGCCATAAATCATCCCACTGCATTGGCCATAATGCAGTGTCTTGGTGTTGTCTGTTGACCAATTTTGTCACCTCTTAATTAACAGACAAGGTTTAATATCATTGAGATTAAATCTTTTATTGCGAAGCACCTTAAACAAACATTATGGGTAAACCGTTACTGCGCTGTCAGCAACTGAGTTGGCAGGTTGACAACAAAACCATCCTCAGCGATATCAGCATCGACATTAACACCGGTGAGCGAGTCGCAATTATCGGCCCTAATGGTGCGGGTAAAACATCGCTATTAAAAGTATTCGCAGGGTTAATTACACCAAGTGATGGTCAAATCGCTTGGCAAAACAAGGTTATGACTCAGCTGAGCGCTAAAGAGCGCGCCAAGCGTATTGCCATTGTCAGTCAACAGCAGCAAGCGCTGTTTGATTTAAACGGCCTAGACATCGTTAATATGGGACTTATTCCTCATAAAACGCTGTTTTCAAGCAATACCGAGCACGACAATCACCAAGTCCAGCAAGCATTAGCGCAAGTGGGTTTAGCCGACAAGCAATGGCAACCATTTAATACGCTATCTGGGGGCGAGCAGCAACGGCTGATGATTGCCAAAGCCATCGTCCAAAATGCACCGTTATTGCTACTCGACGAGCCAACCAACCACTTGGACGTGTATTATCAGCATCAAATTTTGCAACTTGCGGTATCACTGCAACGCACCGTGATAATGAGTCTGCATGACATCAACTTAGCCAGTGTATATTGCCAGCGTATCATCGTCATTAATGGCGGGAAAATCGTCGCAGATGGCTCGGTAAACGAGGTACTTAATGCCGCGCTACTTGAGTCGGTTTTTCAGCTGCCGTGTCACCTGAGTCATCATAACGATCGACCATTAGTGCACTTTGTACCCGCTGGCACCGCCATTGCACCGGAGTCTACACACCATGACCATTAAGGCACGGAACACGACTCGGTTTTGGCGCACTCAGGCATTTTTAGTGTGTCTTGGCGTTGCCCTATTAAGTCTATTTTTTGCCATGGGAACCGGTGTATCGGGAGTTTCATACCAACAACTGTTTGAGTGTTTAAACGGCTGTGACACGCCGCTGACGCAAACCATTTTATTTGATATTCGCTTACCGCGCGTGCTGACCGGCTTCCTCGCAGGCTTTGGCTTAGCCATGTCAGGGGCATTAATGCAGAACGTCACTCGCAACCCGCTCGCTGATCCGTACCTTTTTGGTCTTGTTGCTGGCGCAGGACTGGGTGCCACCTTAGCCACATTACTGCCTGTCTCATGGCAGTTCTTGTCGATACCCGTCGCCGCCTTTTTGGGGGCGCTTGCCAGCATTACGGTTGTGTTAGTGTTACTGCGACAAGCGCATTGGCATCGAGTTGAGCATTTGTTGCTCGCTGGCGTTGCCGTATCGTTTCTGTGCAGTGCCATAACCAGTTTTATTCTCTACATGGGCGATGCCTTTGCTGCCAATCGGGTTATCTTTTGGCTGATGGGTTCACTGGCCAATCACAACAAGTACGCTGTTGTCATCTTAGTTACGGTTATCGTCGTCAGCTTGCTGCTTTCTTTGGCTCTAGCAAGGCAACTCGATGCGTTATTGCTCAGTGATGAAAGTGCGCAAAGCTTAGGCGTTGATGTTAAGCGACTTCGCGTCATCATTCTGTTAAGTTGTGCGGCCATGTGCGCCGTAATTGTCGCCTTTTGTGGTGGTATCGGCTTTGTTGGTTTAATGATCCCGCATATCGTCCGCCACTTTTTTGCTAAGACAACCGCGAAACTGATTATCTTCTCCGGCCTCATTGGCGGTAGCTTTTTGGTGTGGGTCGATGTTCTTGCTCGCACCCTACTCGATGGCCAAGAAATTCCCATAGGTGTGATCACATCATTGTTAGGGAGTGTCTTTTTCCTGATCTTACTAAGGCAAATGAAGTCGAATTAGCCCATATGTAGCAATTTAACCGCATCTACCGATAACAAACGAGCAGCATAAACATGAATCAAGACAAAAAAAGCGATAGCCATAAACAGCAAATCAAACAAGAAAAGCACCAACAGCGTCAACAACAATTAAAACAGCAAGTGGACGATGGCATCAACAAAGCAACCGCAGATAAAGGCTTGTTATTGGTGATCACCGGCAATGGTAAAGGCAAAAGCACCTCAGGCTTTGGTACCGTTGCTCGCGCCGTTGGCCACGGTTTAACCGCGTCGGTCACTCAATTTATCAAAGGCACTTGGGACTGTGGCGAGCGCAACTTACTGGAGCAACATGGTGTATCGTTTACTGTTATGGCAACAGGGTTTACCTGGGAAACACAAAACCGAGAAGCCGATATGATGGCGGCTGAACAAGCGTGGCAACAAGCCGCAAGAGATTTAGCAAACCCAGCTCTGGATGTGGTATTACTCGATGAAATCACCTACATGCTCAGCTACCACTACCTTGATATCGACGAAGTTATTAACGCCATCAATAACCGCCCTGCACATCAACATGTGATTATCACCGGTCGTAACTGTCATCGTCGCTTAATGGACATGGCCGATACCGTCTCAGAAGTGCAATCGGTAAAACATGCGTTTGACAGTGGCATAAAAGCACAACGCGGTATTGATTGGTAATTTAACGCTATGTTCTGGGATAAAATACCAACAAGGTTGAAGCCGTGGCTGATCACCATATTAACAGCGTGGCTGTCTATGCTGTTGCCTTGGTCAGTTAATGCAAGCGACATCGACAAAAACCAGATCCGCAACATAGGGGATAACAAATACCCGCAGCGCATTATTGCCCTCGCACCACACGTTGTTGAGCAACTGCATGATATTGGTGCTTATTCGCTGTTGGTTGCCACGGTCGAGCATGCCGATCACCCAAGTAAAGCGAAGCAACTGCCACGTGTAGGCAATTACGCCAAACTCAATATCGAAAAAATCTTGCTGTTACAGCCAGATTTGGTCATAGCATGGCACAGTCAAGGCTTAGCCAACGACTTACAAACACTCAGCGAATACGGCATTAACGTGGTGTATTCAAACCCAAGAACGCTATCGGATATCAGTAAGGAATTGCGCTGGTTGGGCGAGCTAACGGGGTACCAGCAACAAGCAAACGTCCGTGCCAATGCCTTTGATGCCAAACTAGAACAAATTAAAAAGCGCTATCAACACAAACCACCGATCCGCGTTTTTTATGAACTCTGGCCGCAGCCACTAACGACGATTGCAGGTAATGCCTGGTCACAACAACAACTGACAATATGTGGCGCTGAAAATCCGTTTGCACAGCTTGACAGCGACTACCCTCAAATTAGCCTCGAAAACGTTGTTAAAGCGAACCCGCAGGTGATTATCCAGCCGCTATCATCTGGTCAAAACGTAAACAGTCAAACGCTTAGCAATCAGACTGATTGGCAACCATTTGCGGTGATTGATGCCGTGCGTCATCAACAAATCGTGCGACCAAATTCCGATAGGTTACATCGAATGAGCGTTCGCTTATTAGATGAGCTGGCGCTATTGTGTCAACAACTCGATACTGCGCGAGGGTTTTATCAAAGCCGGCGCGTTCGTTAACACACCGACTATCGGTGATTATCAAAACGCAGATATGTCTGCATATTAATAAAAGTGTTAAAGCGTTTGGGTTACACCCGTAATAACCAAACAAAAAGGGAAACAGGTGATGTTGGCCGTGACTTGCTTAACAACGTCATGTCATTGCTAACCAGTCCTGTGCTGCCCCCGCAACGGTAATAGGCTTGCTCGCCAAGAACAGCAAAGCCTTAAGCCCGGAGACCGGCTTTAACGATATTTTCCAGGTGCGGCGGGCACCTGTTGTGAGGAAATATGAACAAACAATATAAAAATAACGTAACGCCGTTAGTCATCACTTTAGGTGTGGTATTAACATCAATAAACGGTCAAGCCATTGCAACACCTGCTAGCAAAGAGGTTGATGAACACGTCATCATCACCGCCAACAGAAATGCGCAAGCGCAATTTTTAGCGCTTTCGAGCAGCGAGATCTTCACTGCTGATGACATTGGTGCATTACAAGCAGCCAATATCGCTGAACTGCTTGATACCGTTGCTGGTATCAACATTGCCAGCCAAGGTGGCGCGGGCCAAACACAATCGATTTTTACCCGGGGCAGTAATGCTAACCATACCTTGGTATTAATTGATGGTATTCGCGTTAACTCCGCGACCTTGGGTTACACCAACATTTCAACGCTATCGCCGCAATTAATTGATCGTATCGAAGTGGTAAAAGGCCCTCGTGCCGCGCTTTGGGGCAGTGACGCCATCGGTGGTGTTATCCAAATATTTACCAAGCAATACGGTCAAGATGAAGGCTCACTGGCTTTCTCTGCTGGCAGTCATGGTTTTACTCAGGGCAGCGCGGCTATTGGTCTCGGTAATGAGCAACACCGTGTTAGCATTGCCGTTAACGCCGAGCAAAGTGATGGTTTTAACGTATACCAAAGCGACCCATTACCATACGATATTGACGAGCCAGATGAAGACGGTTACGACAAGTTATCGGCAAGCGTCAACGCCAATAGCAAGCTCAATAACAACTGGACAATCAATGCCGTGGCACTGGTTGAATCGGGTTCAAATGAGTACGATGCCAGCTACCCAGATAGCCCGTGCTGGGATGACCCGACCCAAACCTGCCCGGTGTTTTACGCCAATGAGCAAGCCCACGATAACGTCGCAGCCAAGCTAAGCGCCCAATACCAAACTGATCACTTTAGCTCAGAGCTAAGCTACGGCATCAGCCAAGATAAAGCTACGACCTTTGGTAATGGCATTGACAAAGCCATGGGCGACCAAATCAAGACGAAACGCGACCAGATCAGCTTTATCAACCAGTTAGCAGTAACGAATAACATCGGCTTTACCTTAGGTTTTGATTACTACAACGAAAAGGTATCAACCAACACCGATAAAGACGTATGGACAGACGGCTTTCAAAGCTGGGCGCAAGACGAACGTGATGTGAGTGCAGTATTTGCACAAACCAATAGCGTATTAGGAGCCTGGCTGTTTGAGGTGGCACTTCGTTATGACAATATTGAAAACATTGGTGATGAAACCACCTATAACCTAAGCCTTGGTTACCAACTGACGAAAAACACCTTGTTTTCGATTAGCCAAGCCACTGCGTTCAAAACGCCATCGTTCAACGATTTGTACTGGCCGGGAGCGGGAAACCCAAACCTAGCCCCTGAATATGTTGATAATACCGAATTATTGCTACGTCACCGTTTTGCTTACCAGCGTTTTGATGGCCAGGTGGAAGTGGTGTACTTTAAATCTGACATTAATAACCTAATTGCTTGGGCGCCAAATGCGTTTGGAGTATGGCAACCGGCAAATGTGATGCAAGCCGATATCGAAGGGTATGAGGTGTCATTAAACATTAACACCGGCGTACTATCACACACGTTGAATTACGCTGATATTGACGCCGAAAACACCGCTAGCAAAACAGCCTTGTTACGCCGTCCGCAAGAAACGGCGAGCTATCAGCTCAGTTATGATTGGCACGCGCTAACAACAACGTTGGTCGCTAACTATCATGGCACGTCACTCGATTCAGCTGGCGAACTTGACTCATACGTGGTCGTTGATATCGCTGCCAACTACGCTTTATCTGAGCAGTTAACGCTAAACGCTAAAGTAAACAACCTACTAGATCAACAATACCAAAGCGTGCAGAATTACATTGCAGATGGCATTAACTACAAGGTTGGCGTGAGTTACCAGTTCTAACACTGGTTTGAGGCTGTTTAATACTTACCTGATACAGGGGAATTTCTGATAAAGCGGGCTCTTATTGAGCTTGCTTTTTTAACACGCTCGGTTACTCTACACTCATTCAAACCTTGCTAACCATAAAGCGATAATAACGCATGATAGACTTTCGTAGTGATACCGTAACTCGGCCCACCGATGCCATGAAACAAGCCATGATCAACGCGCCGCTTGGCGATGATGTTTATGGTGATGATCCAAGCGTCAATGCCCTAGAGCAGCGCCTCGCAGATATGACCGGTTTTGAGGCGGCCATGATTGTTAATTCTGGCACCCAGTCAAACCTTTGTGCGTTATTAGCCCATTGCGCACGTGGTGACGAATACATCACCGGCCAAGGCTACCATACCTATCTCTACGAAGCAGGCGGCGCTGCTGTTCTCGGCTCGATAGTGCCACAGCCAATAGCTGTTCAGGCATCGGGTGAGCTGGCATTAGAAGACATTGCGGCAGTACTCAAAGAAAACGATCAGCACTTTGCCATGCGTCGCTTACTAAGCCTTGAAAATACCCATTGCGGTAAAGTGATACCGCTTGACTATTTTCAACACGCACGCACCTTTGCCGATGAGCACGGTTTCGCAATTCATTTAGATGGTGCTCGTATTTTTAACGCGGTTGTCGAACTTGGCATCGAATTAAAAGATATATGCCAATACGTCGATTCGATTTCCATTTGTTTCTCAAAAGGCTTAGGCACGCCGATGGGCTCGGTATTGTGTGGCTCTAAAGCGCTAATACAACGCGCCAGACGACTGCGAAAAATGGTCGGTGGCGGTACCCGTCAAGCGGGCATGATTGCTAGCGCGATGGATTACGCCCTTGACCATCATATTAGCCGTCTAAAAGACGACCACACACATGCCAAATTGTTTGCCTCACTTATAAAAGACGTTGAGGGTTTTGCAGTAACGGCCGTAAATACCAATATGGTTTATGTCGATATCGATCCTGCGCTTAACAGCGAACTGTTAAAGCAACTGTTAAAAGCCGAAGGTATTTTGGTATCTGGGGGACGCTCTTGGCGTATTGTGACTCATCTTGATATTAGCGAAGCCGATATTATCTACACCGTTGAAACCATCAAAGACTGCCTTAGTTTGATGCAACAAGCCAAAGTATAAAAACTTTTTTGCTGTGTGAATTCAACGGTTGAATGCAACGCTGATAACACAAAAAACGCCCCTGTGTATCAATCACTCAGGGGCGTTTTTATTATCAATTATTGTTATGATCGGGTCTGTTGACCTATAACCCTACTACTGCTGGAATCGGTATACCGAACCAATGTTAAGGATTTGGGTTAACTCATCCAGTGCGCTGCGCGACTCTACCAATAATTGCGGATCACGCAAGTCATCGAAGGTTAAGGTGTCGCGATAGTGCTTGTTCACCCAACCAGTTAATGTATCAAACAAACCATCAGACATAATGCAATTTGGATTAACCGCGTTAAGTTCAGCTTCAGTTAACGCAACACGTAAGCGCAAGCACGCTGGGCCACCGCCATTTTTCATGCTTTCATTCACATCAAAATACTTCACTTGTTTAATCGGTGTATTTTGAGTCACTAAGTCATCTAAATAAGTTTTTACGCTCGCATTTTCATAACAATGCATCGGCGCAATAATGGCCATTTCACCTGATGGTAACGTAATGATTTGCGTATTAAATAAGTAGGTATTAACACAATCGTTAACGCTCACTTGTTCATCACTGACTTTGATAAAGTGTAAATCACCCTCGCCAAACTTAGTGCGCACCTCATTTAAAAACGCATCAGTATTTAAAAACGCTTGCTCATGGTAGAACAACACATTTTGGTTACCTACCGAGATCACGTCATTGTGGAATACACCTTGGTCAATCACATCGGGATTTTGCTGTACATATACCACTTTATCGTCGTTTAAGCCGTGCAACCTTGCAACAGCGCGACTGGCTTCAAGGGTTTGCCGTGCAGGGTACTTTTTCGGCGCCGGTTTGCTGCCATTAAATGCGTACTTACCAAAGGTAAATATTTCAACGCCTTGCTCGCCGTAGGCATCGCACAATCGGGTATGGTTAGCAGCGCCTTCATCACCAAAGTGATCATTATCATTTAAATGCAGGTGGTGGTGAAAGTGATTCGCATCTGTAAACACACTTTTCAAAATATTGCCGGTTGTTTCTGGCTCAAGAGAACGGTGGAATTTATTGGTTAGATTCGCCGGTGTGAAATGCACCTTACCATCGTCAGTATCCGCTGATGGTGACACCGTACCGGCATTAGCGGTCCACATACTTGACGCACTGCAACACGCCGATAGCACACTTGGTGCTTCTTTGTGGGCTTGTTCGAGTACGCTTGCATCGGTTCCCGAAAAGCCTAATCGACGTAATGAAAAAATATCAGGACGCTCTTGTGGTGCAAACACCCCTTGCACCATCCCCATGTCGTGCAATGCCTTCATTTTTTTGAGACCTTGCAAAGCGGCATTTTTAGGGCTGGAGATATCGTTGGCATTTAACTTTGAGGCAACATTACCTTCAGACAACCCCGCATAGTTGTGCGTTGGTCCCACTAACCCATCAAAGTTTGCTTCAAAACTTTTCATAAATCCCCTTGAACTTTTTGATTGTAATGGCGCTATTTTAGCGATTTTTAAGCGTGAGTAAATGGCTAAACAAGCAACAAGACGACATCCGTTAATTAATTGTTAACTTTTCATTGACAAACGAGAGTCAGTGCTTTAGATATAAATGAACTAATAGCAAATATTCATTAGGCGATGGGCAAACAAATTCTATTCATTATTCTCGTGGTTGTCTTGGTAGTGTTACCAAGGCACAAGGGTTTATTGAATCGCTAACATATCGCATAAACATTCACATAAACCCTCCGAGTAAGCTCCGAGGGTTTTATTTTTTTTAGGGCAAAAAAATTTTAAGGCGGCACTATGAGCAACGAATCGCTATACTCTGGCGCACAATTATTAACCAAATCATTGGCCGAACTGAATGTTGAATTTATTTTCGGCTACCCGGGTGGGTCGGTTCTCGACATTTACGATGCCATTTTTCAGCAAGACAAAGTTAGCCATATCCTGGTTCGCCACGAACAAGCCGCTACCCATATGGCAGATGGTTACACCCGCGCAACCGGTAAAACCGGTGTTGTATTGGCAACCTCAGGTCCTGGCAATACCAACTGTATCACCGGTATAGCCAATGCTTATATGGACTCCATTCCTATGGTGATTCTTGCCGGCCAAGTACCGTCTAATCTGATTGGTGGCGATGCCTTTCAAGAAACGGATATCGTCGGTTGTTCACGCCCTATCGTCAAACACAGTTTTGCCTGTCGTGATGTAAACAGTTTGCCCAATGTGCTTGCTAAAGCATTCTATTTAGCCGAAACCGGTCGCCCAGGTCCGGTGGTGATTGAGTTGCCTAAAGATATTCTCAATCCCGATATTACCGTACCGTTTCACATGGACCGCGAGGTCAATATTCGCTCATATCATCCCACGGAAAAAGGTCATAGCAAACAAATCAAAAAGGCGGTGCGAACCATTGTCGATTCAAAACGCTTAGTTATTTACAGTGGCGGCGGTATTATCCTGTCCGATTGTGCCGATAAACTTACCGAACTAGTCGAGCGGTTAAACGCACCATGCACTAACACCTTGATGGGGTTAGGTGGCATCAGCGGCCTCCACCCGAACTTTATCGGTATGCTTGGCATGCACGGCTCGGTAGAAGCTAACAAAGCCATGGCTGGCGCCGATGTGATTTTAGCCATTGGCGCACGCTTTGATGATAGGGTTACCAACAAAGTCGAAAAGTTCTGCCCGAACGCCACCATCATTCACGTCGATATTGATCCAACATCGATATCCAAAACAGTCAACTCGCACATCCCCATTGTGGGTTATGCCGATGTGGTGATTGCGCAACTGTTAAAACAATTAGATGCGGTAGGCCATGTCCCGAATGCTGAAGACTACAGTGATTGGTGGCAGCAAATTAACCAATGGCGAGAGCTAAACAGTTTTAGTTATGAAAAGCATCCGGAAAAAATAAAGCCACAGCAAGTTATTGAAAGTATCTACAAACACACAAATGGTGATGCCTATGTCACCTCGGATGTGGGTCAACATCAAATGTTTGCGGCCCAATACTACCCGTTTAAAGAGCCCCGTAAGTGGATAAACTCCGGTGGCCTTGGCACCATGGGCTTTGGTTTTCCGGCGGCCATGGGCGTAAAAGTAGCCTTTCCTGAAGCGGATGTGGTGTGTGTGACCGGTGATGGTTCAATTCAAATGAACATACAAGAGTTGGCAACGTGCCTACAATACCAATTGCCGGTGGTGATTGTGTCTTTGAATAACCGTAGCCTTGGCATGGTGAGACAATGGCAAGATATGATCTATGGTGGTCGTCACTCGCACTCTTACATGGAATCGTTACCTGATTTTGTCAAATTAGCAGAAGCTTATGGTCATGTAGGCATTCAAGTCAACCATCCGGATGAATTGGACGAAGCCATCGCCTCAGCGATGGCAATTAAAAATCGATTGGTATTTGTAGATGTCCTTGTCGATGAAACTGAGCATGTCTACCCTATGCAAGTGCGATTCGGTGCGGTAGATGATATGTGGTTACGAAAGGGAGAAAAAGTATAATGCGTCGTATATTATCCGTATTGTTAGAGAACGAGCCTGGAGCACTGTCGCGCATTGTCGGCCTGTTTTCTCAGCGCGCGTTTAACATTGACAGTTTAAACGTCTCACCAACAGACGATCCAACCTTGTCACGCATCACGTTAACCACCTTTGGTGACGATCAAGTGCTGGAGCAAATCACCAAGCAGGTCAATAAATTGGTGGATGTCTTGCGAGTTTCCGACTTGACCGAACGGCAACACATTGAACGAGAAATTGCGTTAGTGAAAGTGCTAGCGATGAATGTCAAAACGCGCAACGAAGTTAAACGCTTAACTGACATTTTTCGTGCTGACATCATCGATGTAGGCAAACAAATTTACACCGTGCAAATCACTGGCGATGATAATAAAATTAGCTCGTTTATCGATATTATGGCCAACGAAACCGATATCATCGAAGTGGTGCGCTCGGGCGCGGTAGGTATCGCTCGCGGAGAAAAAGCATTAAGAGCATCATTTCGATAAACACCCAAAAGACACACCATAGCGGAGCCAAGGCTCCGTTTTTATCGACTATGACCATGATCATCTGCGCCGAAAAATCCGATAAAAAAGACATCAAGCGATTTTATAAACAGCAAAAGTATAACGCCAGATTTCTCGGCGACGATGCCTGCTATTTCATCAAAGACAACGAACAAATCATTGCCTGTGTCATTATATCTTATCAACACCGCTCACCATTTTTGCACGGTTTGTGTGTCGATGGCACTCATCGACATCAAGGCATAGCGAGGCAATTACTAACGCACTGTCAGCATTTGCATCAACACATCTATTGTTTTGCACAAGACTCGTTAGCAGGGCTTTATCTGAATAGTCACTTTAGCCAAGTCTCGCAAGATACCTTGCCTAACTCATTACAAACGCGGTTTACGAGTTATCTGCGTAAACAAACTAATCTTGTTGCTTTTTATCACCAATCCAACTCTTAACATGTTTTTCTTCATCGTAATGAAAGCGTACTTTCACCGGAAGTCCTTCCACCATATGCTTAGGGACGGGTGAGATATCTAAGGTAATTTTAATCATCGCTTTGCTCACATCAAACGGTCCTGTCAGTGATGGTGGTAACTGCTGTGTCATCTGTACCGGGCGATTAATTTTACCCTCGTATTTATCACCATTAGGAAACTTTATCGTTGCTGTTTGACCTATTTTCGCGTAATCCATACGTTTAGGCTGCAAATAAACAATCACTACGGGCTCAGTTAAATTACTAAGCGTTAAAATAGGCTCCCCCTCGCCTAAAAACTCTCCTTCTTCAACGAGCACCTCATTAATTAGCCCTCCCTTGGGGGCAACGAGGTTCAACATTTCACTTCTAGCTTGTGCCTCTGCTAGAGCTAATTCGATATCTAATACCGTTTTGGCTAATGGTCCATTACGATGTTGACTCACCGCAGACTCAAAGCTGATTAAAGCTTGTTGATAGCGATTTTTTGATTGAACATCCGTTTGTTCAATCAGCAAGCGGTCACTCAACGGTAATACGCCTCGTTGCTGATAATCTTTATATTTAGCACTGAGCCTTTTACTATCTCGATCGCTAGCTTTAAGACTGGCTATCTGTTGGTTATAAAGTAACTCTAGATTTTGCAAACCTTTCTGATGCAACTCTTTAAAGGTATTGTGTTTGGTTTGTAACAATGCATATTGGCGTTCTACCACTGGTGATGACAGTTCAACCAGTATATCCTTTGCTGTAACCGAGTCACCATCTCTAACCTTAATCTTTTTTACGAATACTGGTTGTGGTGCATGCAAGACAACCGGCTGAGTAGTTAAAATACCATCGGCTTGCACGAGGAGTTCATCATCTAAAAGATGCCAACCAAAAATAACCAACGGGGATAATATAAGTAGTACCAACAAATACCAGCGAAAGCGAAACGCGACCCGCTTAGCAGGTGCGTACATCACATCGAAGCCATCATTGCGAATCGGGTTTTTTTGCTTTTCAGTTTGAAATTGAATCTTCATTAGAACTTCTTACCTCGCTTTAAAACCCACCAAGGCGCCATGTTGCTTTCTTCGTGACTACGCCTTAATACTTCATTAAGAACCGCTATTGCGGTAAAAATCCGAACAATAAAGGTGTAGATAGGAAAAGGCATTAGCGTTATATAACCAATGATTTTTAGATCTTGTTCTCGTCGTTCAGAGATTGCTACGATAAAAATAAAAAAAGTAATGTAGCTGATGATGAGATAAGCGAGGTATTGAACAATGAACATGGCTATTGCGAATTCATAGCTAAACGTTACTAAAACCCAAATGTTGAAAATAACCACTAAGATGGGGATCAACACGTTTTGTAACACTCCATAAACCACGGTGAATATAAACGTCTTCCATCCCAAGAGATCTGGACTAAATGCGTAAGGGTGCTTACGTAAATAAAGGAATAATAAATCGCCATCCCAGCGCATTCTCTGCCAAAAAAGCTCTTTCCATGTTTTAGGTACGTCCGTATGCCCTATAGCTCTGGCTGCAAACGGAATACGCATTTGAGGATAACGACGCATGTACTGTTTAATGCGCATGGTTAAATCAAGATCTTCAGCCGTATGAGTATCCCAACCTCCTATTTGTTGCAAAAACTCGCGACGAAATGCTCCAAAAGCTCCCGATACGTTGTTAATAAGATTCCATTCGGCAAGGCCTGTCTTACCAGCCTGGAGTGAAATCATATACTCTAGTGCTTGCATACGAGTGACCACGGAATCTTTAACATTACGGACTCGCAGAGCGCCACCGACCGCTGGCACATTAGGATCTTCGAATTCCTTAAGTATTTCGTAGACCATATTATTATCGAATGACGTATCACCATCAACGTTAATAACGATGTCCCCTTTCGCACTATACAACCCTGCATTTAGCGTACTAACCCGGCCACCACGTTGCCATTTAGGTAAGACTTCAACATCTCTATTATGATAATTCCTAGCTATCTTTATGGATTCCATAGCCGCTTGGTAAGTGTGTATGTTTTGCTTTGCACCATCGACTACGGCGATAATTTGAATTCGGCCCGAGTATATTTGTTCACACAAACTAAGTACCGTGCCCTTTATTGCATCGCCTTCACCATAACAAGTAACAATACAACTCACCTTAGGATGGAATGACAACGGCCCTCGAAGATTTCGGCGTCGGTACCAAACTAATATGCCAGAAAATACGGTAATCATAAGAGGTAATTCGAAAACAAGTAGCATAGGTAAAAATACAATCATCACATCGAGATGCTGTGATACGATGGTTATTGTCGATATCACAAAATAGATGACAGTATTTAAGTCCATACTTATCTCATCTCCGTGTAGCGCTCACCCAACCAAACATCAGAGTTTCCATCTAAACTTGAGTCGTGCAACGTTTTAATATTAACAGCAAGCTGTAACGAATTATCTGCTTGTTGCTCTACAATAGCAGCTAATTTTTGCTTAACGACTTCAAGCCCAGCATCATTAACTTTCGGTAACAGAAACAACAAGGTCTCATCATTATATTGGCACAAAACATCTGTCGTCCTTAATAATGCTCGCAACTGCTTGGAAAACGTTTCGATTTGTGCCATTAGAGCCACTGTCGATAAATTTTGACTTAGTTCCGGTAGATTAACGTATCGTAACCCCATAAACACATGTTGAACTTTGTCTCGAAGCGCCATTTTATTAAGCCAATTCAGCATCCAAGAAAACTGTTCTCTGCTAACAGGTTCACCTAACGCTTTCGCTAAATTATGAGGCTCGGTACCTGTCTTAATCTTTATATAGCCATTGTGGCCTAATGCAAAACTGAAGTATTGCTTTTGGACCAACTGTTCGATGCCGTTAGCATAGTGACAACTAAAACAATGAGCCCTTACATCCGCTTCGATAAAAAAGTTATCACAAGCATTGCAACGTTTGTTTTCGATAGGCCGATCATAATCTGTGCCGATGTGTCTAAGTTTCGTTAAACAATTTGGGCAGACCATTTCCCCTGTTCGTACAAATGTTTGCTGCTCACCGACATGTCCACAAGTAAAACAATGTAATGCCCGCTCTATTTTTAAATCAATAGAGTGGCAATCAGGGCAACAATCCACATAATTAAGTAACGATGAACCACAACTATGACATTGGCGTAGGCGATCTATGAGCTTTTCTTTGACGAGAAGACCGGCACTGCATAAACGTTCGAGCCAAAGTTCTTTACCTATACCGTCATCCCATATATCTAAAAATGGGTAAACATAAGATACATCATGGTCAGTTTGACAATGAGCCTTTAACGAGCGTTCAGCGACAGCCCAAAGGTAAATAAGCAAACGCGCTTCGAGGTTTTGCTCAGCTTCAAGTTTGCAGTCATCGAGCCGTGCTTGATATTTTTTTATAGCAATATCAATGGACGGAGGTACTAAGCCATCAACCATAGGTATTTCTGCAAAAGCCTCCGTTGTCACAAAGATAGGTATTGCAAAATGTTCGCTGTCGCTACGCAACGTTATCAACCATTGATTAACAACGCTTTTATCATCAACATCAATCACTGCTGCATGAAAAAGCTCATTTGTTAAGTCGACATCATCGTCTTCGGCTATGCGGCTAATATTCAAATCCCTGTCTATGTTAGACTGGCTACGATTACTGATTAATAAAATATTCCCCATTAAGATCGTCTCGCTCATTGTTGTTAGAGCATCAGCGCTGACTCCAGCACATTAAGCTCAACCACTCTCTAATAGATTAAAATAACCCCATCAACCAACCTAAGTTAACTTCATTTAACTATAGTGCATTTATCATTGACAACAGTACCTTGGTACCATTACCAAAAGCTAAAACACGATATTCTTTCCCTGCCAATCCAAATAACTTAATTTGCCATCAATCTCGGCTCCCTCGGTAATACCAATGCATTGTTTGGCAACAAAATCGGGGGTGAACAATTTATCTGCAGGGACGTTACCTTGAAACGGCTTTGACAATGGCGTGTCGGTTGTTCCAGGATGAAACGCTATCAGCTTTACATGTTTAGCCCGCCGTGCATACTCAACGGCAGCGGTTTTTAGCAACATATTTAACGCCGCTTTAGAGCTTCGATAACCGTACCAGCCCCCCAAACGATTATCGCTAATCGAGCCAACTCGTGCCGAAAATACGACAATACGACATGTTGGGGAGCGGCTCAAACGCGGCAAGAGAGCTTGTACAAATAAAAATGGGATCAAGGCATTAATATGCCACAATGCCATGACTTGCTTAATACCAACATCTTCAATACGCTTTTCGGGAACAATGGTATCGCTATGCAAGATCCCATTACAAATGTAGATCTGAACAATGTTTTGATACTGTGCGCCTAACCATTGATCAAGTTGCGCAAAGACCGACGCTATGCTCGATTCAGTATAGTCACAAGCGATGTGCACAAGCTTGGCGTGTTTTTTAATATCGCCTGACTGAGCCTGAAAGTTCAAGCCTTCGGCTCCCCGAGGCGAAGCACATTGGCGTGATATCAGAATAAGGTATTCATCGGGAAAGCGTTGCAGCAGGTTGTCGATAAGTGCTTGCGCAATCGTTGATGAACTGCCGATCACCATGCGTTGATTCACAAGCTTATACCATTGACGCGGATCAGCAAAACAATGATATGACAGCTCACCACCACAATACTGACGCGTTGGCGCATTTGCCGATAGGCTCGATAGGCCGCGTCACCCGTTTCGAGTGGGTAAGCTAAGTTACGTAAATTACGTTCGCTCACTAATAGCGCGACATAACACCCTGCTAATACCAACAACCCCCAGTGCCAAGCAATGAAGACAATGCTCAACAACGCACACCAGCTGACCAACATAATCACGTTACTAAATAGCAATAATCGACCTGCATCAACGGTGCCCCTGCCCACCAACGCTTCGGCCCATAAGCTGCCAGCTAAAAAACTGACGATCAGTGCACTATACGATACAAACAATAATATTGTGGTTGTATCACTCAGGATAGAATGGGACACCAGTAAAGCGAAGGCTAATCCGATAAATGGCACTGTGCCTGCCCAGCCTAAGACTAATGCGATGGAGATGTGTTTGCCCGAATTTTTCACCCATGCTCCTTGACCAAAATTAATATTATTTATGGTTTACTCGAACGACAGCACCCGCCTTAAAGCGACTCGCAATGACAAATACGGCTTGACGCTCATGTCGCTTCCCAACGCGAGTCTCCCCTTAGTATTATAAGATCGAATATCAAAAATGCGTGGCCGATGATTGATCTGGCAGCACACGCTACTCGTAAACTCATGACAAGATAACCAAGCAGAGCACGGAATGTTCTCATTAACCAACTGTTTGGAGGCTCGCATGGATCTCACCATTAAAAGTTTTGAAGGTCACATCTACTTTGCCGAAGTTGATGGCAATATTTTGGCTGATGCACATCATCAACCCGTGCGCTTTGATTCGATTAACGACATTAAAGAATATTTTCGTGGACACTCGCTCAATAGCGTTCAGTTGCAGCAATTAACCCCTTACGATGAAATGTGTGGGATGAGTGGTTCTACTGAGCCCTTGTCCATTCCGTTGAAGTGGTAGCAAAGGTAGAGCCAAATTGGCGCTAGGCAAATTGTGCAAAAGACAATTTTGATATAGATTGAAAGGTAGCTGGTGTTTGAATTTAAACACTTTTTCTGCACATCAACCTGTACGGATACGTCATGAATTTTGCCGAGTTTACGTCCAAGCGCTATTTTTCCCGTGATTTGAGTTGGCTAAATTTTAATGAGCGGGTGTTGCAAGAGGCGCAAGACAGCAGCAATCCACCAATCGAACGGTTGCGCTTTTTGGGGATATTCTCTAATAATCAGGACGAGTTTTTTCGGGTCAAAGTATCAGATCTAAAGCGCAATGCGTTACTTAAACGCGCAGAAGGTGATGTGGACGCGCTTGCCCAATACCAAGCCTTGTTTAATGAAATTCAGCAACGCGTGTTGCAATTTAATACGCGTTTCAACGAAACCTACCAAAATATTCGGCAAGATTTGTGTTACGAAGGCATTAATATCATCGACAACACCGAGCTATCGTCCTTCCATCAGCAGTGGTTACGTCAATATTTTACCGACAAAGTGTTGCGCTTTATACAGCCGCTTATCGTCAGTAAAAACATGGATTTTACCACCTGTATCGAAGATCACATTACTTACTTATTTGTCGAGCTAACCACCGTAGAACAACGTCAGTATGCCGCCATTGAAGTGCCCGTTGATGACTCGCCACGATTTGTTCTATTACCCAAAGAAAGTGATAGCACAGAGCAAAAAATCATACTGCTTGATGACATTATATGTTTTGCTCTGCCCAGTATATTCAAGGGCTTATTCCACTTTGATGAGATCCATGCCTACTCCTTTAAAATGACTCGCGACGCCGAATATTATCTTAAAGAAGACGACATCGATGATTCCATCTTGATGAAGATGTCGAAAAGCATAAAGCAACGTTTACATGCTGAGCCCGTGCGGGTTGTATGCGACCAAAACATGCCATCAAGGATGGAAAAAAAACTGAAAAAGCTGCTCGGTTTTACCTCGTATGACTCGACCTTACCGGGTAGCCGATATCGAAATTTCAAAGACTTTATTGGCTTTCCAACCGTTGGTAAAAACAAATTATGCTACCGCAAATGGGCCGCTATCGAATGCCAAAATTTTGCCACGTATGACACCGTCTTTGACGCCATTTCTCACAAAGATATTCTATTGCATTACCCTTACCACAAATTTCATCACTTTAAAGAATTTGTGCGCCAAGCGTCTTTCGATCCCAAGGTGACATCGATAAAACTCAATGTCTATCGGGTTGCCCCTAAGTCGCAAGTCATTGGCTCGTTACTCGATGCGGTTCGCAATGGCAAAAAAGTCACCGTAAACATCGAACTAAGAGCACGCTTTGATGAACGTAACAATATTGAGTGGGCTAAACGAATGACCGACGGGGGCATTAAAGTATTGTTTGGTATCCCGTCATTGAAAGTGCATTCCAAGCTGTGCCTTATTAATCGTCAAGAGCAAGGAAAAATCGTTCGATATGCGCAAATTGCCACCGGAAATTTTAATGAAAAAACCGCAAAGATATACAGTGACAGTGCCTATTTTACCAAGGATCAGCAAATCGCTGACGAAGTAAATAACGTCTTTCGATTTATCGAGCACAGCTATCGTCAATTTACCTTCAAACATTTATTGCTCTCTCCCATTAATCAGCGAGAAAAAATCAATCAACTCATAAAAACAGAGATAAAGAATGCCAAGGCCAATAAGCCTGCCGCGATCACCTTAAAATTTAATAACATTGTTGATCAACCGCTTATCGACTTACTATATAAAGCAAGCCAAGCTGGCGTGAATATTCGTTTGCAGGTGCGAGGTATGTGTTCATTACTGCCTGGTGTCGCCGGTATGAGCGACAACATTCATGTGGTCAGTATTGTCGATCGTTATTTAGAACACGCCCGGGTGATGATATTCCACGCAGGAGGGGCTCACAAAGTGTATATTTCATCCGCCGATTGGATGACTCGTAATATTGAAGATCGGGTAGAAGTAAGTGTGCCGATATACGACAATGATTTGAAAAAACAGCTGATTGATTTGGTTGAATTTGCCTTTAAAGATAATTGTAAAGCGAGAATAATCGACGCCAAGCAAACTAATCATTATGTCCCGCAACACAACAACAAGCCCTTTCGCGCGCAAAAACAATGTTATGAATATATAAAACAATTAGAGAAACCAGGCAAATAGCACCAGCTTTTTAACGCCAATTGTTTGCCATTATTGCTTGTCTCGCACTAGGCTAAAGTACATGAGTGTCTACTTAAGGAATACTCCACGATGGCAAATGACCCGTTAGAGACCCCTTCAAACGTTGATGAAAGCAGTCATGCGGCACAAACCGTAGCGGTGGTTGATTTAGGCTCAAATAGCTTTCACTTGGTGTTAGCGCGGATCATTGCTAAAGATGTACAAATTCTTCTCAGGGAAAAAATCAAAGTTCGCCTTGCGCGGGGCTTAGATGAGCAGTTGATGCTCAGTGATGAAGCCATCCAACGAGGGTTAGATACATTAAAAATATTCGCTCACACATTAAAGGGGTTTCATCCAGACGATGTCAGCATTCTTGGTACCTACACCCTGCGCGCTGCGAAAAATAGCCAACGCTTTATCGAACAAGCTAAACAAATATTGCCCTACCCCATCAAGCTTATCACTGGTCAAGAAGAGGCTCGACTGATTTATCATGGTGTGGCGCACAGTATGTATTTTACTGAAAATCGGTTGGTCATTGATATCGGCGGTGGCAGTACCGAATTTGCCTTAGGCCGTCATTTTCAACCACTGGCATTAACGAGTCGTAATATAGGCTGTGTCAATTTAAGCGAGCAGTTTTTTGCGGACGGGAAAATCAGTAAAAAGCGTTTTGAAAAAGCATTGTTGAAGGCCGAGCGACACATACAACCCATCGTAAAGCAATACAAGAGCATCGATTGGCAACACTGCGTTGGTACCTCGGGCACCGTATCAGCATTATTGCAAGCCGCTCAAGAAAACGACTTAACCGAGCACTACCTAACCCTTGAAGCATTGCTCAAACTAAAAGACAAACTGCTGTCATATCGACACGTTAATGATATTGATTTGGCGGGGATCAGTGACGATCGTAAAAGTGTCATCATCAGTGGCCTTGCCGTCATGCTTGCTGCGTTTTTGATGCTGGATATCGATCAATTGGAATATTGCGATAAAGCTCTACGTGAAGGTGCTCTGTATGAAATGGAAGACAGACTTGAACATGATGATATTCGCGAGCGAAGTGTCGACAGCCTTATCTCGCGATTGTCCGTCGACGTCGAGCATGTTCAGCGTGTTCAGCAAACAAGTCAGCATCTGCTATCACAACTTGTGAATCAGTCTCCTCTAAAAAGCATTCCCGAAGCTGAGAAAGTTTTACATTGGGCAACTAAGTTACACGAGATAGGGTTGCACATAAACTCATCAGGCAGTCACAAGCACTCTGCCTACATTGTTAGCCAATCAGAATTATCAGGCTTTGATCAAGAGCTGCAAAGATTAGTCACGACATTGGTCAGATTTCAACGGAAAAAGATAGATATTGATGAATTACCTGAGTTTACTATGTACGCGTGGTCTGACGTACGTAAATTGATGGCTATTTTTCGCATAGCAGTGCTGTTAAACCAAAAACGGCAAGATGATTTTTTACCGCAAGTCACGCTAACGATAGAGGACAATATTTGGCAACTGCTCTTTGCTAATAACTGGCTAGATGAACATGCTCTGGTTGAAGACAATTTAGTGACCGAAGTAAATCAACTAAAAAAAATAGACCTGCTATTACAGATTGCTTAGTAAATTACACTCATGACTAGGTACTTTTGCTTTGGTGTTTGTCATGTGGCAGTTTAAGTGGTTTACATAAATAACCTTTGGTGTGTGCTGAACGCGCACAATCTTTGCAAATAAACCTCGGCTTATCAACAATATGCCACAACTCGTGCAAATGACCTTCCACTTCTTTTTTCTTCCACTTACATAGTGACTTCACCATGATCTATCCTGTGCCCTTATCTACCCACAGATAAGTATAATCGCAAACCCGTATTGCGTTTAGGCAACAGGCGATTATTTAGCCGTACTGAGCAATAAGACTTTATATCGTTGCTGTTATACATACCGCACAAATCAAGTGTGTTAAAACGCAAAAAGCCGGCTATTAGCCGGCTTTTTACTTCGATAAGTGGCATCCCGTAGGGGATTCGAACCCCTGTTACCGCCGTGAAAGGGCGGTGTCCTAGGCCTCTAGACGAACGGGACGCAGAGATTGCCTACAAATCTAAGATTTGCACTCATCTAAAATAATGCTGTTAATGCACACGATGAATAAAGACAAAATATAATAACTTTGAAAAGTTATTGAAACCTAGAATAAAAATGAAGTGGCATCCCGTAGGGGATTCGAACCCCTGTTACCGCCGTGAAAGGGCGGTGTCCTAGGCCTCTAGACGAACGGGACACTGAATACGCCTGCAAACCACCGGTTTGCTATTCAGTGTAAGGTGAACATTTCATATGTGAAATGGAACAGCCTTATTCTACTGAACTCTGGCATTTAGTGTGTCTGGTGAAAACACCGGGCACTAAGAACTTGAACTTCATGTAAAAAGAGAAAGTGGCATCCCGTAGGGGATTCGAACCCCTGTTACCGCCGTGAAAGGGCGGTGTCCTAGGCCTCTAGACGAACGGGACACTGAATTATTAACACTGTAAATCGTGTTAGTAACTTCAACGTGTCTGGTGAAAACACCGGGCACTAAGAACTTAAACTTACTCTTATAGAAAAATGGCATCCCGTAGGGGATTCGAACCCCTGTTACCGCCGTGAAAGGGCGGTGTCCTAGGCCTCTAGACGAACGGGACGCAGAGATTGCCTACAAATCTAAGATTTGCATCCACCTAAAACAATGCTGTTAACGCACACGGTGAATAAAGACAAAGTATAACAACCTTTAATCAGATTGTTGAAACCTAGAATAAAAAATGAAGTGGCATCCCGTAGGGGATTCGAACCCCTGTTACCGCCGTGAAAGGGCGGTGTCCTAGGCCTCTAGACGAACGGGACACTGAATACGCCTGCAAACCACCGGTTTGCTATTCAGTGTAAGGTGAACATTTCATATGTGAAATGGAACAGCCTTATTCTACTGAACTCTGGCATTTAGTGTGTCTGGTGAAAACACCGGGCACTAAGAACTTGAACTTCATGTAAAAAGAGAAAGTGGCATCCCGTAGGGGATTCGAACCCCTGTTACCGCCGTGAAAGGGCGGTGTCCTAGGCCTCTAGACGAACGGGACACTGAATTATTAACACTGTAAATCGTGTTAGTAACTTCAACGTGTCTGGTGAAAACACCGGGCACTAAGAACTTAAACTTACTCTTATAGAAAAATGGCATCCCGTAGGGGATTCGAACCCCTGTTACCGCCGTGAAAGGGCGGTGTCCTAGGCCTCTAGACGAACGGGACGCAAAATTCATAACCAACATGGGTTACACAACTTCAACAACTCTAACGTTTAGCAAGAAATGGTGGAGCCATGCGGGATCGAACCGCAGACCTCTTCGCTGCCAGCGAAGCGCTCTCCCAGCTGAGCTATGGCCCCTCTACCACTTGCATTCAACGTTGGCCTTGGACTGTCGTTGAAAACGAGGCGAATTGTATGGACTCATCGAAAAACTGTCAACACCTTTTTTGAATTAAATTGCAAAAAAGTGCGCGTTCGTTCACTAAGTAATCGCATTGGTTATTTTCTATGTAAACTGTGCCCGTTCCAACGAGAATATCAAGGTACGTACGCCGATTTTATCTATCGCGACAGCGTTCATTATCTTGCGGATTGTTAGCGTATATTAATCGTTGAGGTACTTAGCGTATGCCCGCAAGCTTGAAATAAAACTCAAATGCGGGCAAGTATGGTTCCATAACCTGGAACTGACAGTGATTAGAGTGGTTAGCTCCACAAAACAATTCTTGGTCGTTCACATTAACCAGATCCTCCCCTTCACTATATCAAACATAACTATTGAATATTGCTCAACTGTGATTAAAATGACGGGATTTGATCAACTCAAGTGACCGTTTTGTCGTGAACATGGCGTATTTATACCAATAAAAGCCTGCAAAACGAAAACGATTTACTACACTTTGCAAATAAGCCATACAATACCGCATCTTAGCGATGCGTTGAATTAACGCTTGTATGCATAGCAAAACAAGAAACAGAATTAAGGCAATCAGGGTGCTATTTATATGCGACTACAATCGATGAACGTCGTGGCCATTGGTGGTGGACACGGTCTTGGTCGGGTACTTTCTACCCTCTCCTTCCTAGAAAACCAACTAACTGGTATCGTCGCGACAACCGATAACGGTGGCTCAACCGGTAAATTACGACGCCGCACCAGCAGTATCGCTTGGGGTGATTTGAGAAATTGTCTTACTGAACTAACCGACTCATCATCCATAGCGACCCACTTGTTTAACTTTCGCTTTGACGGCAAAGATGAACTCGCCGGACATAATCTGGGCAATTTAATTCTTTATGCGATGAATGATATCAATCTTCGCCCGATGGAGTCGATCCGTGTTGTCAGTCAACTGCTCCAGGTAAAAACCTCCGTGCATCCGATGTCAGAAACCCCGACGGATCTGCTGGCCTTTTATAAGGAAGGTCGCGTTAAGGTTGGCGAGCTGTCAGTGGATGATATGACCCGCATGCCTGAGCACATGATGCTTGCCCCACTTGTTAAGGCATTACCGCAAACCATTACTGCGATAAATGCAGCTGATGTCATCATCATCGGTCCGGGTAGCTTTTTAACGTCGGTGGTTCCGCCACTGTTGGTCAATAATATAACCAGAGCCATTAATGACTCTGATGCTAAAGTGCTTTTTATTGATAACCTTGCCAAAGAGCAAACGCCTGCCGGTCGCTTGACTATCGATGAGAAACTCGAGTGGTTAACGTACAACATAGGGTGCCAACTGATTGATGCGGTGATAACCGCAGACAGTGATGCAACCTCCAATATGGTGCCGATTATCAGCCACCCACTGGCCGCTAAAGAGTCTCGTCACGTTCACGACAAAGCACAACTTGTGGATGCCATTGAGCAAGCGATAGAACGGTTGGAACACCATCAAGGAAAAAAGCGTAAACCTTATACGTTACCTCAAAAAATGGCCGTAACCTAATGGCCGTTAGTCAAACTATACCAATAATAAACCCGCATCATGCGGGTTTATTATTTTCACGATTAAACGTTGCGTATCATCACGACGCTTGCGACTTATCATCTTGACTAATACGACTCGCGACAGCCCCCTGCTGGCCTTTATATTTCGCGTCGCTACGTTTATTGTACGGACGCATCGCCTCACCAGACATTGATTCAAAATTAAGCGCGGCAATCGTCATTTTAGGGCGCAACGCTAGTGGTAATTTTCCTGAGTTGTAAAATTCCAATACAATTTGCCCTGACCAACCCGGATCAATACGGTGGGCGGTAACGTGCACCATTAATCCTAAACGTGCGAGCGATGAGCGACCATCTAACCATCCGACAATATCAGCAGGTAGTGTGACCGATTCATACGTCACACCTAGCGCCAATTCGCCTGGATGTAAAAAGAACGCTTGGTCTTCTTCAATGTGAATTTCATCGCTCATGACGGTGTTCATAGCCGCCTGAACATCCGCCTTAGGACCACTTAAATCAATATACGGTGCGTTGTGATCTTGAAACACTCGAAATTGATGACCTAAGCGTATATCAACACTAACGCCAGATATAACCGAATCATCAGGACGTGGGGCTATTTTTATTTTTTCCTGATTCATTAAATCAATAATGTCACGATCGCATAATCTCATAGTTTTCTTCTTTCTCGTTGTATCCGTTATGCTTTTACAATAACGTCTGGGGTTTGCGGGCTGGCATTATCTAATTGATAAAACAAATTGGCCGCTACATTACAGGCTATTCTACGGTACTGAGTGGTTAATTCACCAGTTAAATTTTCAGTTATTAACGAGCGACCATTATCAGCGTATTCGCCAATTTCCATATGCAAAGGCAATTGACCGAGAATTTCGACCTTATAATCATTGGCAAGCATTTCAGCGCCACCTTGGCCAAATAAATGCGCGTGATGACCACAATTATCACACACGTGATAACTCATATTTTCCACCACACCAAGCACCGGCACTTGTACTTTATCAAACATCGCAATGCCTTTAATGGCATCTTTTAAAGCGATATCTTGCGGGGTTGTGACAATCACAGAGGCTGCAACCGGCACTTTTTGCGCCAATGTCAATTGAATGTCTCCCGTCCCCGGCGGCATATCAATGATTAAATAATCCAGCTCATGATTATCTTCACTGCGCCAACTGGTTTCATTGAGCATTTGCGCAAAAGCCGAACTGGCCATTGGTCCACGCCAAACCGTTGCGTCTTTTTCAGCAACCAAAAAGCCTATCGACATCGCGGTGATACCATGTGCAAACAAGGGCATCATGGTTTTACCGTCTGCGGAGACTGGACGTTGATTTTCAATGCCTAACATCGTTGGGATCGAAGGACCATAAATATCCGCATCGAGCACACCTACACGTGCGCCTTCAGCCTGCAAAGCAAACGCTAGGTTCACCGCCGTTGTTGACTTACCTACCCCGCCTTTACCTGAAGCAACGGCAATGATGTTTTTTACGCCATTTAAGCCATGTTGACGGACAGGCTGTATCGCCAAATCAAAGCTGATTTCAACGTCAACATCAAACTGTTCAACCACGGCGCGAGCAATATTTTCCAGCTCCGATAAACAAGCGAAGTAGGGAGTAAAATATAACACCACAGTGCTATTTTCTCGTTTGACTTGCCAATCGAGCATGGCCGCATTAATGCCTTGCTGAAATACCGCAGAAGGATAGTTTTCAATAAAAGAGGTGATCTGCAAAAGCAAATCTGCCTCCTTTTTCTTATTGCCGAATAAATTTTTCAACATAATAGCCAGCTTTTCTTATAATTTATGAGATTTCTTAATGAAAATACGCCTTAAATTTTGTACTATCCGAGGCCATATTTCTATTAAATAATTTCTAAATCAGGCAAATAGTCCAATGAGTGATAATAATCGCAAAATTTTGGTGACCAGTGCCCTACCGTACGCCAACGGTCCAATCCACTTAGGTCACCTGTTAGAATACATTCAAACCGATATTTGGGTGCGTTTTCAAAAAATGCGCGGTCACGAGGCATACTATGTTTGTGCCGATGACGCACACGGCACCCCTATCATGCTAAAAGCGCAACAACTGGGCATCACGCCAGAACAAATGATTGAGCAAGTGCGCGAAGAGCATATGGCGGACTTTGCTGATTTTCATATCGAGTTTGATAACTATCACTCAACCCACAGCGATGAAAATCGCAGCTACGCTGAGCTTATCTACAATCGTTTAAATGATAGTGGCTACATCAAACGTCGTACCATTTCACAACTCTTCGATCCTGAAAAAGAAATGTTCTTACCCGATCGTTTCGTTAAAGGTACCTGTCCTAAATGTGGTAGCGAAGATCAAAACGGTGATAACTGTGATAATTGTGGCGCGACCTACTCGCCAACCGAATTGGTAAACCCGAAATCGGTTGTGTCTGGGGCAACTCCGGTGATGAAAGACTCTGAGCACTTCTTCTTTGACTTGCCTGCTTTTGAGCAAATGCTAAAAGACTGGACCAAGTCAGGCTCTTTGCAAGAAGAAATGGCCAATAAATTAAATGAGTGGTTTGAATCCGGTCTGCAGCAGTGGGACATTAGCCGTGATGCGCCATACTTTGGCTTTGAGATCCCAAATGCACCCGGTAAGTTTTTCTATGTGTGGCTCGACGCTCCTATTGGTTACATGGGCAGCTTTAAGAACCTATGTGATAAAAAAGGCATCAACTTTGATGAGTTTTGGCAACAAGACTCAACGGCTGAGCTGTATCACTTCATTGGTAAAGACATTATTTACTTCCACTCTTTATTCTGGCCAGCGATGCTAAAAGGTGCAGGCTTTAGACAACCGACATCTGTCTACGCCCACGGTTTTGTCACCGTTAACGGCACCAAGATGAGTAAATCAAAAGGCACTTTCATAAAAGGTCGTACCTACCTTGATCACCTAAACCCTGAGTTCTTGCGTTACTATTTCGCCGCAAAATTAACCAGCCGTATTGATGACTTAGATCTTAACCTTGAAGATTTCGCACAACGCGTTAACTCTGACTTAGTGGGTAAATTGGTTAACATCGCGTCACGTTGTGCCGGTTTCATCTCAAAGAAATTTGATGGCATGCTATCAGCACGTATTGACGACCAAGAGCTAGCGGACGCCGTGATGGCCGCTGGGGATTCTATCGCAGCACATTATGAGAATCGTGAGTTCGGTAAGGCAATGCGCGAGATCATGGCACTCGCTGACCGTGTCAACGAATACATCGCAGTCAAAGAGCCTTGGGTATTGGCCAAGCAAGAAGGTAAAGAGCAAGAGGTTCAAGACGTATGCTCGATGGGTATTAACCTATTCCGTATTCTGATGATTTACTTAAAGCCTGTGTTACCAAAGCTTGCTGATAAATCATCTGCATTCTTGAACGATGAATTATTGTGGGAAGGTCACAAGCACTTATTAACCGACCACAAGATCAATAAATTTAAAGCGCTTATGCAACGTGTTGAGATGGATAAAGTAAACGCCATGGTAGAAGATTCAAAAGAAAACCTAGTTGCTGCGCAAGCAGCGCCTGTCACAGGTCCACTAGCCGATGAGCCTATTGCGCCAGAAATCACGTTCGATGACTTTGCTAAAGTTGACCTGCGCGTTGCCAAAATCGTCACGGCAGAGCACGTTGAGAAAGCGGAAAAGCTATTGCGCATTGAAGTGGACTTAGGCGGTGAAAAACGCCAAATCTTTGCCGGCATCAAATCGGCTTACCAACCAGAAGACTTAATTGGTAAGTTAACGGTTGTTGTCGCTAACCTAGCGCCACGTAAAATGCGTTTTGGTATGTCTGAAGGCATGATTATCGCAGCTGGCCCCGGTGGTAAAGATATCTTTATCTTAAACCCTGACCAAGGTGCTGAGCCTGGTATGCGCGTGATGTAACCTGTACATCAAAAAACAACGTAAAAGCGAGCTGATGATTTTATATCGTTTGAGCTCGCTTTTTTATTGTCTGTATCTAGCTCTAAAATCAGTCACCAAAAAACGGAGCAAGACCATGCCGATTAACCAGGTACATTAGGAATAATATTTTTATCATCGGTATCATCTGCAAAGCTGACCACTTGTATCGTCATGACATACTCTGTCTGAAATTCCAGTGCAGCGCCATTCGGTATATTAGGCAGACGCATACCTAGCGCCTTATACCAATCACACTAAGTTTGTGCCCAACTCAGAGTTAGGGCAGAGGTTCAGTTACAACATAGATTTCATTGATATAGTCATTCTATATTAATGAAATATAGGGCCGTAAATGGGCCTCTGGTAAACTCCCTGCAGTTGAATAATCAAGGTGTGCTACCTCTTGCTGCAAACTTGGACATAAAAAGTATAACATCGGCTACATAGACAGCATATTACGACCGTATCAAGGTGATGCATCTTGGCTCTGTTAAGCAATTTAATGACAATTACTCTGCGATACATGGATTGTTTATATCATCGAATCACTCACCACTGTCGTTTTTCGCTGAGCATGGTAGCATCAATATAAAACGTGTAACTTATTTTATAAGGCAACCCTTTGGACTCCATCACCCAAGCCGCACTTGGTGCCACCATCGCCGGAGCCGTTGCTGGCAAGCACTGCAACGGTAAAGTATTATTCGCGGGCGCCGCATTAGGCACCTTGCCTGACTTAGATGTGTTAATTGACTATGGCGATATCGTTTCCAATACCATTAAGCATCGCGGATTTAGTCATTCTTTGTTGGTGTTGCTGCCATTTTCTCTGCTACTTGCATGGTTATCGAACAAGCTAATCAACCATGAATATTGGTGCTTTAATAAGTTATTACTGCTGATTGCCAGCGTTTTGATCACCCATCCATTACTCGATTACTTTACCACCTATGGTACGCAACTGACCTGGCCAATGACCGGCTATTATGCTCGCTCTAGTATATTTATCATTGACCCTTTATATACCGTCCCCTTGCTTGTGGCGATATTTGTGTGTTGGCGCGCGCCCAATAAGGGGCGTCTTTATTGTGCTGGAGCGTTATGCCTATCCACCTTGTATGTACTGTGGAGTTTAATTGCGCAGCAGCAGATCAAACAAAGAGTAGCCATCAACTTAACGGCACTAGGTTTATCCGCTAACCCAACGCTGATAACGCCTATGCCACTAAACACGTTATTATGGCGAATCGTTATCCTTGACGGCGATCAGTACTTGGAAGGTATGGCCTCGTTACTTGATGATGGCCAAGACATACACTTTACTCGGCACCAACGAGGCGATTGGCCAATCGCTGAAGTGCCTGAATTACTTGATCAGTACCAGCTCTTTACGCGCCAATTTGTCAGTTACCGACAAGAGCAAGATAAATTGATTGTCAGTGATCTGCGTATGGGCGTTACCGGTAATTTGGCATTTCAATTTCAATTTGCTCACAAAAATGAAAACAACGAATGGCAGTTACAAACGCCAACGTCCTATCAATCGATACGCATTGATATCGACTTAAAGAAATGGTTTGAACGGATAATGGGCGACAGCAGCATCACTACGCTGTCCAAGCACGAAAAGCTATCTGGCGCAGTTCAGTGAACAATATGCGCAGTTAACAAGCAAAGGAGTCGGTTAGCTATTATGGCAAGCATATCGCTAACCGATATAGGCGGTGTAAATTCTATAAACACCGCTAGTATTGTCGTTAACCTACCACTGAATACGAATTTTGGTACCGGTTTCAACGAGGCTGAGAAATTCATCCATTTCAGCATTGGTTAACGCGATACAGCCATTGGTCCAATTTAAACGTTGGCGCCTGCGTGGATCACGCTTATCACCGTTCTTCTGGCCATGTATCATAATAAAGCCTCCAGGGCTAACGCCTTTAGTTTTTGCTCGAGCAATATCTTCGGCATTGGGGTAGCTGATATGCATGGCGCGATGAAACGCTGAGTCTTCTTTAACATAGTCGAGTACGTATTCACCTTCCGGGGTACGCCTATCACCTTCTCTGACTTTATGACCTCGAGTATTACGTCCTAAAGCAATGTGATACTTTTTTACCACTTTGTCGCCTTTAAGCAAATACATGGTACGGCTGGACTTATCAACTTTAACTAAATCTACTTTCAAATACGCTGTCTTCGCTAACGCATCTGGCGCGACAGATGCCAGAGATAGTGTTAACGTGACAACAAACACCAAGCGGGCAACAACAGAAAAACTACGACTACTCACGAGATTTCAATACACCGTATAATTGATACTTCGAACGCGGTAGTCTAATGATTTTGTTCACTGATTCAACAATTTTTACACAGCAACTGGTCCAGCGTTACAATTTGCCAATACTTATCGAGCAACACACACATCACGTTAACAAGTCGTGTACAATCTCTGTAGCAAACACCGTTTATTTTCGCCCCATCAGCGCTGTAAGGAAGTCAGCAATATGCGCATAGACATAACCCCACCCCCCAACAATAATGCCTTAAAAACACTTAGCCAAGGCATCCAACGATATAATCAAGACCATCTAGATGATGATGTGGTATTTGAGGCCGATAAACGCTTTGCTGCGTTTGTATATAATGACGAACATCAGGTCGTTGGCGGCATTCGTGCTAATGGTTTTTGGAATTACTGCATCATTGAATTGTTATGGTTGGCACCACAATGTCGTGGTACAGGCATTGGGACTCAATTGATGGCTGATGTTGAAGCGTACGCCAAACGATTAGGCTTTGCCTATATCCGTGCCGAGACTTTAGATTTTCAGGCGAAAGGATTTTACGTAAAGTGCGGTTATCGACTTTACGGTGAATTGCCTGATCACCCTAAAGGCCACACCACTTATTGTTTATTCAAGTCGCTGAAATAAAGCAACCCACATAGACCAATAGTCGATAGGTCATCAGAAATAAACAAAAGCGCCACTACGAATACCGCAGCGGCGCTTGGCGTCTAAAGAGTAATGCAAGCAATCAGCAAGATTACGCCATGTGCATTAACATATTGGTTGGCTCTTCTAGGAATGATTTCCACAAGTTACTAAAGCGAGCAATGGTGCCACCGTCAATAATGCGATGATCGCCAGACCAGCTCACTTGCATAATTGAGCGCGCTTCAACTTCACCTTTGTCATTAAAGCGCGGGAGTGTTTGCAGCTTACCTAGTGCCACAATTGCCACTTCAGGCTTATTAATGATTGGTGTTGCCACTGTGCCACCTAAGGCACCAATGTTAGAAATGCTGATAGTACCGCCTTTTAAATCATCGGTTGATACGCGCCCTTCACGTGCTGATAACGTTAAACGCGTCACCTCTTTAGCGACATCAACGATGGATAACGACTGCACATTTTTCACGTTTGGTACCAACAACCCGACTTTTGAATCAACGGCCATACCGATATTATGATCATTAAAGTACGTTAACTCGGTACAGTCATCGTTAGGTTGCGAATTCATGATTGGGAATTCTTTTAACGCCAGCGACATAGCTTTCATAAAGAACGGCATCATGGTCAGTTTGATGTCTTGCTTGGCGTACACTTCTTTTAACTCACTGCGCAGCGCAATCAACTTGGTCATGTCGATTTCTTCACAGTAGGTAAAATGTGGGATGGTGGATACTGACGCCACCATGGCTTTGGCCATTGCCGCTTTCACACCGCGGATCGGTTCAACACGAGAACCTCCGGTGGTAGCGATGTTGCTTGTTGGTGCTGTTGCCGACGGTGTTGATGCGGCCACGTCGCTGACGCCATTAGCAAAGTTACGAACATCGTCTTTAAATACGCGACCTTTAGGGCCAGAACCTGGTACTTGGTGAATATTGACACCAAGCTCTCTTGCAACTCGACGCACCGCGGGGCTCGCCAATGCTTTACCATTTTCCGAATTTTGTAGTGCCGATTGTGGCGCAGACGTGACAGCTGCTTTGTTGGCAACAGCCTGTGTAACGGGGGCTTGGGTTGGTGTCGGCTCCATTGCCGGTGCAGATACAGCTTCGCCAGCAATCTCAATAGCAAACAGTGGTTCATGAACTTTAGCAATCTCACCTTTACCATAATAGAGCTTAACGATTTTACCGGCATATTTTGCCGGAATTTGCACAAGCGCTTTATCCGTCATCACATCAACAACAGGTTGATCTTCTTCAATGATGTCACCTTCGGCGACAAGCCACTCGACAATTTCACACTCGACAATGCCTTCACCAATATCCGGTAAAATAAAGTCTTCTACTTGCGTTGCAGTCGATGCAGGTGTTAGAGCCACCTCTGGTGCCTCGGCAATGTTTTCAGTTTCTGATGTTTGCTCGCCGTTTGGCGTCATAGCAAACAACGGTGCGTGCACTTTAGCAATATCACCTTGGGCGTAATATAATTTATCAACCACACCTGAATGCATTGCCGGGATCTGTACTAAGGCTTTATCGGTCATCACATCGCATACTGGTTGATCTTCGACAATATGCTCACCTTCTGACACTAACCATTCGACAATTTCACACTCAACAATACCTTCACCAATGTCCGGTAAAATAAAATCGATACTCATTGTCTTATCCTTAGTAATTCACTGATGCCATAATGGCTTCAAATGTTTTCAGCTCATCTGGCATGTATTCTTTTTCATGCGACAGCGGGAATGGCGTGTCTAGACCGCACACGCGCGCAATAGGTGACTCAAGATGTAAGAAACATTTATCTTGAATCGTCGCAGCAATTTCACCAGCGAAACCACCCGTTAGTGGTGCCTCGTGGTTAATTAACAAACGCCCGGTCTTTTTCACCGAGTCAGCCACGGTGTCAACATCCCATGGTAAGATTGAACGTAAGTCAATCACCTCACATGAAACACCTTGTTTTTCAGCCATTTCAGCCGCTTTTTCAAGGGTTTCCATTTGTGCGCCCCAACCTAACAAAGTGATATCGGTACCTTGCTTGATGACTTCGGCTTTGCCCAATGGTAATTGGTAATCATCTTCCGGTACTTCACCAACTGATGCACGGTAGAGCTTCTTCGGTTCAAAAAATACCACAGGGTTATCATCGCGAATCGCCGCTAACAGCAAACCTTTGGCTTGATACGGGTTGCGTGGCACGACAATTTTCAAACCCGGTGTATGGGCAAAATACGCTTCAGGTGATTGAGAATGGTACAAACCACCGGCAATCCCCCCGCCATACGGCGTGCGGATCGTTAAGCGTCCAACGTTAAATTCATTACCCGAGCGGTAACGGAATTTCGCAGACTCGTTTACGATTTGATCAAACGCTGGAAAAATATAATCAGCAAATTGAATTTCAGCAATTGGTCGGCTACCTTGTGCCGCTAAGCCGTTGGCAAAACCTAAAATACCTTGTTCCACCAATGGTGTGTTGAAACAACGTTGCTTACCGTATTTTTGTTGCAAGTTTGAGGTTGCACGAAAAACACCACCAAAATGACCAACATCTTCACCAAAACACAGTGTCGAGTCGTCCTCTGCCATGGCGATATCCAACGCATTGTTGATCGCCTGCAATAAATTCATTTGCGCCATTACTTAATTCTCCCTGCCGTCACTGGGTACGCTTGTGGGTACTTCTTGATATGCTCTTTTAACTCACTCAACTGTTGCTCTAGTTGCGGTGTCGGTACGTCGTAAACGTCACTAATCAGATCTTCAATCGGCGGCTTGGCGATTTTCTCCGCCACTTTTACGGCTGCCAATATCTCCTCACGGTATTGCTCAAACAATGCCGTATCTTGAGTTTCATCCCACCAGCCTTGCGCTAGCATCCAGTTTTTCATGCGCAAAATAGGATCGTGCTCTGCATACTTGGCTTCTTCTTCTTTGGTACGGTAACCACTTGGGTCATCTGAAGTAGAGTGGGCTCCTAAGCGATACGACATGGCTTCAATTAATACCGGTTTACCTTCGCTCACAGCGTAATGACGTGCTTCTTGGGTTGCCTTTAATACCGCTAGAATGTCGTTACCATCAACGCGAATGGTCTTAATGCCGTAGCCAACACCGCGCGAAGCAATACCATTACCGGCGTATTGCTCAGTCGATGGTGTTGAAATGGCATAGCCATTGTTACGGCAGAAGAAAATGACGGGGGCTTGGTGCACCGCCGCCATATTAAGGCCTGCGTGGAAATCACCTTCTGACGCAGCACCTTCACCGATATAACAAATGGTGATGTTGTCTTTACCTTTAAGTTTTTGACCATAAGCATAGCCCGTCGCTTGTGGAACCTGAGTTGCTAGCGGTGAAGACACAGTCATGTAATGTAATTCGGAAGAGCCGTAGTGAATCGGCATTTGACGGCCTTTGCCCAAATCTTTCTCATTGGAAAACATTTGGTTCATAAAGTTTTCTAAGCTAAAACCGCGATAAATCAAAGCACCTTGTTCACGGTATTGCGCCATGATCATGTCTTCATCGTCTAATGCGGCGGCACTGCCAACAACCGCAGCTTCTTCGCCTAGAGCGGCCATATAAAAGCTCAAACGACCTTGGCGTTGTGAGGCAATCATACGCTCGTCCAACACTCGATGAAACGCCAGTGTTTTATATATTTTAGTTGCATGTGCTTGATCGAGTTCAGGCAAGGCTGCACCATCATACACTGTACCGTCTTGCTTAAGAACTTTTAAAAGTGGGATATCGACTGAAAGACCGTCGATATACTCTGGTTGATGGACAACACGGCCCTGTGGATACTTTTCGGTATTCATATGCTTCTCTTCGTTTTCCGCCGCTTTAGCATAAGCAAGCACTTATATTTCAAGCGTTTAAAACATACTTTACTGAGTTTACTATGATGCGTTTTGGGACGCGACTCAGCTCATTTTTTTGATAGGCTGAACTTTACAATCAGCTTTGCGAGCTTGCAATTTTTTGCGTAAATTTAGCCGGTATAGAACAAAGCGACTGGCAATAATGCTTTACAGTTAACCAGCCGCCGAACTTGAAGATACAGAGCAGGATGGCGCCCGCTAACTTAGCGTCGTCGGAATCACGGTAAGTAGTGCGCGTTGCCCCTTGGCCACTTTTGCGTTAGGGAAAATAATTGCTTCGCCTGCAGCACTAACGCGATGCTCCTTTTCGCCATCAGTGGCGAGTAAGTAATCCAGTGGGTAATCGGTAAAATTCAGTGCATCGTCGGCAAAGTGCAAAGCAAAGCGGTCGGTTTCTCGGTTGATGGTTTTAAATATCTTGAACAGATTGAAGTCATTTTCCACAAACGGCTTTAAAGCTAAATCTTGGCCAGCCAGCAGACGATATAACGTTTGCTGGCAAGCTACGAAGTTACCCATGTCATTTTCACCGAACGGGCGAACTTTACCAAGCTCTACAGTAAAAGCATGCGCTTGAAACTCGTTACTTGAGAAATAACTGAATGTGGTTGTCGGTGATTCTGATAACAAGATGGTATTGACACCACACGCGGCCATGATTTGTAACTGTCGTTTGTCGCGAGGCTTACCATGTAAATACGGGTAAACCGCAAACTTATCATTTTTAGAACCTCGAATGGCGGTGTGCAAATCATAATGTAAGCGAGTACGGCCAGAATCAATGCTACCGCCTTGATCGAAAAAGTCGCGAACAAAATCCTCTAACATTTTGGCGCGAATACGCTCATCGTTACATAAACCTGGACCATCACTATGAGCGCCACTAAACAAGCGATTTAAGTTTTCTTCAACAAAACGTTTGCCAATATTAATGGCGGCGGGGTTACCAAACAAAAACAACACTCGCTGTTTAAGCTCTAAATCGCCCTGAATAATGTGTTGAATTAAGCGCTGACAAATCTCAATTGGTGCCGTTTCATTGCCATGAACCGCTGACGATAACACCACATCGGTGTCGGTATCACCATCAACCGGTTCAAAACTGATCACGCCGGTATCAAGGACGCTCATCAATATTTGTCGACGACCACCGTCAAATGTTAAGTGGTGAGTAAAAGGCTCTAATGAATCGGGATGTTGGCGAGTAATAAGAAGAAAGTCACCGTGCGACAGAAGTTGTTGTTTTATAGTAGACACTGTAAATCTTGCTGTGAAAAAATGATGACCTTAGTGTAGATGATGTCTATCGTCCTAGACAAGAGCTGACAAGATAACTCAGCGCGATAACTTGGCAACAAAGCGTAACAATCATGAACAGTGAATGCTGATAAAAATACAGCTGTACAATACCCTTGTAATATCAGCAAAGAATGCATCACGGATTGTTTATCTGGCAGAAAAAAGAAAAGGACTCATATATGAGCCCTCTCCATACAGTGTTGCGAGGAGATTATAAGCCTGCTTTGTTAAATGCGGCAGATACCAGCAGCTTAGCTTCGGCAAATATGCGCTCTAAATGGGCCTGATCAATAAAACTTTCACCATATATTTTATAAATTTCTTCAGTACCCGATGGACGAGCGGCAAACCAACCATTGTCGGCCACCACTTTTACCCCACCAATGGCAGCATCATTACCTGGTGCGTGACTTAATACGGCTTTGATCGGTTCACCGGCTAAGGTATCTTGCGTGACGTCATCGGCTGATAAATTCGTTAATACCGCTTTTTGCGCCGTTGTTGCCACCGCTTCAACACGGCCGTAACACGACTCACCTAGCTCACCGGCAAGCTCAAGATACCATTGATATGGATCTTTTCCGGTTACCGCTAAAATTTCTGCCGCCAATAAGCACATCACAAAGCCGTCTTTATCGGTTGTCCAACAGCTGCCATCTTTAGCGAGAAACGATGCACCAGCACTCTCTTCACCACCAAAGCCATAACTTCCATCTTTTAGCCCATCAACAAACCATTTAAAACCAACCGGTACTTCCGACAATGGCTTATCAAGCTTTGCCGCCAAACGATCTATCAATGAACTCGACACTAACGTCTTACCTATTTTGGCTGTCTCAGGCCAAGCACGTTGGGTAAATAAATAATGAATCGCTACCGCTAAGTAATGGTTTGGATTCATCAAGCCACCCATTTTGGTGACGATACCGTGGCGGTCAAAATCTGGATCGTTGCCAACGCTGATGTCAAAATCATCTTTCATCGCAATCAGTCCGGCCATCGCATACGGTGACGAACAATCCATGCGGATTTTGCCGTCTTTATCTAGTGGCATAAAGGCAAAGCTGGCATCAACAACTGGATTGACGATCTCAATATCAAGCTTGTACATGTCTTTGATCACCGGCCAGTAGTCGATACCTGAACCACCAAGTGGGTCGACACCGATTTTCACACCCGCATCACGGATAGCATCCATATCAACAACTTGCGCCAACTCTTTAGCATAAAACTCGATAAAATCTTGCTTAGTCAGTAGTGGCGATGCCAAGGCTTGCTCAAAGGTTAATTGCTTGACGCCTGCCAAATTTTTAGCCAGCAATTCATTTGCACGCTGCTCAATTTGCTTGGTAATACCGCCTTCGGCTGGGCCACCATGCGGTGGATTATATTTTATGCCACCATCCGCTGGAGGGTTATGTGATGGGGTGATAATCAAACCATCAGCAATGCTCTCATGGTGCTTGTTATGGACAATAATTAAGCGAGAAATAACGGGCGTTGGCGTGTAACCTTGATCTTCTTGAATAACGACAGGCACACCGTTCGCAATCAAGACACTGATCGCTGAAATAAATGCCGGTTCAGACAGTGCATGCGTATCCTTACCTATAAATAGCGGCCCGGTAAAACCTTGCTGTTGACGATATTCAGCAACCGCCTGGCAAATAGCCAGTATATGTGGCTCGTTAAAGTTACGTTTAGCCGCACTGCCTCGGTGTCCTGATGTACCAAAACCTACGCGCTGTTCGGCAACGCTAACATCTGGCTTTAGTTGGTAATAATCACAGGTTAATTTGGCAATATTAATGCGATCTTCTGGTCGAGCTGGTTTGCCTGCACACTCATGTACACTCATTATTTGTCCTTAATAAAATGGGCTAATGTTATTTTGCTATCTTGCTTTTATATGGCTATCTAATAAGTCGCTATATTACAGCATCTCGCGAATACGCTCTGCGTCGCTCGCGGCATAGCCAAGCGCAACCGCGACATCGGTTAACATACGCTTTTTCTTGGTGGTGTTCGAATTGGTGATCACCCAGTACTCGCTATTTGGAATCAACTTAGGTTTAGTCGAACTACCAGCTTCACGAAGTGCTTCGTCGCTTTTGGCAAAATACAAACGATCACGACCACGAATATCCAGCACTTGCTCAAATTCGCCTTTATGGACTCGATACAGATTCGATAAAATCAATAAAAAGCGACCTACGGCACCTCGTTGTGCTGCAAGTTCTTCTTTATTAATCAAATCAAATACGTTTTGAATTTCACTTGTTTTATTTTCGCTTGATAATGGTGCCGCAGTATCACTTGCTTGCACTACTTCAACATTGTCTTGTTCGATGTCATCTGCGCGAGCAACATCGCTAACCGTTTCGTCGCTATCACTGTGCTCAGCGACAGCTTCTGCTTCTGGGCGAGTCGCGGCGACAGGCATTGTATGTTCGATATCTTGATTGCGGTCAAGTTGCAGTAGGCGACGCAAAATATCTGAGGCACTCTCACCAATAAATTTCGTGTTACCTGCGATATATTGATATAATTCGTCATCTATTTCGATGGTTTTCATGAAGTTCCCATTCTGTTATTTTTTCTGGCAAGCAAGTGATAACCGCCACCTGTTTGCCACATTATCTGGCACGTAACGAAATATCTCGGCTTCGGTACATATTTCGTCGAAAACTGCTTCGATTATAACGACCTTACTCACAACTCTCTACCCTGTAATGACGACAAATAACAGTTTTTTCTAAGGAAAAACAAATTTGCGCAGAAATTGCCAGTAAATTGTTTTAAAATGCCGGCCCAAACAGGCGAAACACTCTAAATTATGACTCAACACAGTATGCTTCATCATAAAGTCACCGGTTCTGGTGAACCTGTCGTGGTTATTCACGGTTTATTTGGCAGTATGGAAAACCTAAACATGATCAGCCGCCCTTTGGCGCAGCAGTATCAGGTAATAAGTGTTGATGTGCGAAATCATGGCAAGTCTTTTCATCATGACGAGATGACATACCCTGCAATGGCGAGCGATGTCATTGCGTTGTTAGATCATTTAAATATTGAGTCGGCAAGCTTTTTAGGCCACTCGATGGGTGGCAAAATTGCCATGACAATTGCCTTACAACACCCACAACGCATCAATAAATTGATGATTGCTGACATTGCGCCTGTAACCTACCCTCCGCACCACAATGACATCATCAACGGCCTGCAAGCAGTTGATTTACAAAACATCAACGGTCGTAAGCAAGCCGATGAACAACTTAGCCAAGCGGTAGGTGACGCGTCGGTTCGGCAATTTCTACTGAAAAATCTTGCTCAAGATGATAACGGTTATGCTTGGCGTGTTAATTTAGACGTGATCCAAGAGAAATACTCTGACATCGCAGCGGGTTTTACCGACGGTTGTTTTACTGGTGATACCTTATTCATCAAAGGTGGTGAGTCAAATTACATTACTGCGGAACACCAAGGGATTATTAGGTCTTTATTCCCGAATGCAAAAGCAAAAATAATCCAAGGCGCAGGCCATTGGCTTCATGCTGAAAAGCCGATTGCGTTTAATAAAATTGTTAGCGATTTTTTGCAATCGTAATTTTCAGATAAAAAGCATTATATGACGGTACATTTAGCCATGATCTTATGCTATAGTGCCGCCGTAATTTTGTAGGGTGAAGTATGCTTTCCGAACACTTAGAATTAATCGAGTCTATTGGCCTTAACCTATTTTTTGTTGTTATTTTCTTCTTTATTGGTATGTCGATACACGATGTGATGAAGAAAAATGATGTACCTAAAAAAGGTCGTTATGTCGTTTATTTTGTTTTATTCCTTGGATGTGCAGGCTTCATTGCCAAAGGAATCATCCAATTTATTTGGGAAAGTCAGGGAATAGGATAGAATTATGGCTAAAGAAGCAGCAGATTTGACAACCATTGATTTGTTTGTCGATGAAAAGCGTCCTGGTCGCCCACGAACAAACCCTTACCCGCGTGAAGTGCAGGTAAAGATCAACAAGCGTAATCAGGTTAAGCGTGATAAAAACAAAGGTTTAAAGCGCGTAGAGTTTAAAGTTCATCAAGATTTATTTACTCAACTTGATGACATGGCAAAAGATAAAGGCGTAAGTCGCAGTGACCTTATTGAGTCACTATTAACAGCGGCATTAACGTCTGGTAAGTAATTAACAAAAGGTTAGAAATTCATGGCAACTGTCGGTCTATTTTTTGGTAGTGATACAGGCAACACGGAAGCTGTTGCAAAGATGATCCAGAAAAAACTGGGAAAGAAAAACGTCGAAGTTAAAGATATTGCCAAAAGTACCAAAGAAGATATCGCTGAGTTCGATCTGTTGATCCTTGGCATTCCTACATGGTACTACGGTGAAAACCAATGTGATTGGGACGACTTCTTACCGGAATTGGAAGAAATTGATTTTACCGACAAACTTGTGGCTATTTTCGGCTTAGGCGATCAAGAAGATTACGCTGAGTACTTTGTTGATGCAATGGCACCACTGCGCGATATCGTTGAAGCGAAAGGCGCTATCGTAGTTGGTGGCTGGTCTACCGAAGGTTACGAATTTGAAGCGTCAAAAGCCTTGTTAGACGATAATACCTTTATTGGTTTAGCCATTGACGAAGATCGTCAACCAGAACTAACCGAAGAGCGTGTCGACGCTTGGATTGCCCAGCTAATGGATGAAATGGCATTATCGGAATTGCTAGACTAATTCGTTAGGCTTACGGTCTTATTCATCATTAAGCGCCAGTTACAGGCGCTTTTTTTATGCCTGTTATTAAACACAAAAACACCAAATGATATCGCAGACTACCACTCAATCCCCTCTGCTCAGGTCAACACAAGGCGTATTTAACCCTATGATTTATGTTGGTATTGTCCGTATATTTGAAAAAAGTACCGTTAATTAACGCTTTTATAGGTTATTGCAAAGAATTCGTAATAAAGGGTTTTAACCCGGGTCAATACTCCCTATAATCGTTGTAGTTTTACCGATAATTAAGTTGTTTATGCCTGATCAAAATGAAGAGCTAAAAAAAGCTGGACTGAAAGTCACACTGCCACGTGTGAAAATCTTGGAAATCCTCCAAAACCCAGATAATCAGCATATCAGTGCTGAAGACGTATATAAGATTTTGCTTGAGCAACACGAAGAGATTGGCTTAGCCACCGTGTATCGCGTATTAAACCAATTTGATGACGCCGGCATTGTCACCCGCCATCATTTTGAAGGCGGTAAGTCAGTGTTTGAATTATCACAAAAAGCCCATCACGATCACCTTGTGTGTTTAAAGTGTGGCAAAGTTGTTGAGTTTGAAGACGATCTCATTGAACAACGACAAATTGACATTGCCAATAAAAACAAAATCAAACTCACTAACCACAGTTTATATTTATACGGTGAGTGTGAAGACGAGCAGGCATGTGAAGCATATCGTCTCGAGAACAGTTAATCGCTCCAAGTAACCTCGATAATACATGACAGAAAAGCCACTAGAGAATATCTTAGTGGCTTTTTTAGTTTCTTATAGCGGTAAATTAAGCAGCAAAACCACGTGACAAAATGTCGCGTAGCAAAGACTGAATAACGAAAAAAGCCACACAAGGTTATCCAAGTGTGGCTTTTTTATATGCGCTTGATGACGCCGAATATATTAATCGCCGATTTTAGCCCATGTATCACGAAGACCAACGGTACGGTTAAATACCAAGTTCTCTTGTGTCGCATCTTTGTTATCTAAACAAAAATAACCTTGACGCTCAAATTGATAAGCTTGCTCTGGCTTGGCGTTTGCAAGCGCAGGCTCTACCCGTGCGCCTTTTAGAACCACTAATGATTCAGGGTTAATCACCGAATGGAAATCATCAGCGGCACCAGGGTTTGGCACAGTGAACAAGCGATCATACAAGCGAATTTCTGCCGGCAAGCTCTGCTCTGCACTCACCCAGTGAATAACACCTTTTGGTTTAGTGCCATCTTCAGGGTTTTTACCGAGCGTATCAGGGTTGTAGCTACAGTAAACGGTCGTTACCTTGCCGTTTGCGTCTTTATCACAGCGTTCGGCCGTGATCACATAAGCACCACGCAAACGTACCGACTTACCAAGCACCAAGCGCTTGTATTTTTTGTTGGCTTCTTCTCTAAAGTCTTCCGCTTCAATCAATAACTCACGACTAAACGGCACCTCTCGAGCGCCTTGGCTCTCGTCATTTGGGTGATTCTTGATGTTTAGGATTTCAACCTTATCCGCATCGTAGTTTTCAATAACAACTTTAATCGGATCAAGCACGGCCATGGCACGCGGTGCCGTGTCGTTTAAGTCTTCACGAATCGCTGACTCTAATACGCCCATCTCGATGGTGTTATCCATTTTCGTCACACCGATACGCTTACAGAACTCGCGAATTGACGCTGGTGTATATCCGCGACGACGGAAACCGGCAATGGTCGGCATCCGTGGGTCATCCCAGCCGTTAACCAGTTTTTCTGCAACTAAGTTATTTAGCTTACGCTTACTCATAACCGTGTATTCTAGGTTTAAGCGCGAAAACTCGTACTGACGCGGCGTACAGTCAATTGAAATGTTCTCAATGATCCAGTCATAAATGCGACGGTTATCTTGGAACTCTAACGTACACAGTGAATGAGTAATACCTTCAATCGCATCAGAAATACAGTGGGTAAAGTCATACATTGGATAAATGCACCACTTATCCGCGGTTTGGTGGTGATGCGCAAATTTAATGCGGTAAATCACAGGATCACGCATACACATAAAGCTCGATGCCATGTCAACTTTTGCACGCAAGCAACACTCACCTTCTTTATACTCGCCATTTTTCATTTTTTCAAAATGAGCAAGGTTTTCTTCTGGTGATGTATCACGATAAGGACTGTTTTTACCTGGCTTTTGTAAGGTACCACGGTACTCACGAATTTCATCTGGCGTTAGAAAATCAACATAAGCTAAGCCCTTTTCAATTAACTCAACCGCGTAGCCGTGCAACAGGTCAAAGTAGTCTGATGAATAACGAACCTCGCCATCCCACTCAAAGCCTAACCACTGTACGTCTTTTTGGATCGAGTTAACGTAATCAATATCCTCTTTTTCCGGGTTAGTATCATCAAAGCGCAGATTACACTTACCCTGATAATCTCTAGCAATCCCAAAGTTTAAACAAATGGACTTGGCATGACCTATGTGCAGATAACCATTTGGCTCTGGCGGAAAACGAGTTTGCACATGATCGTGCTTACCGCTCTCTAGATCAGCATCAATAATATTGGTAATAAAATTACTAGCACGGGTTGGTGTATCCGACATCTAGGAAACCTCTGAAACGATAAATATGATAAAAATTAAAAATAACGGCACATTATAACAATTAGGTTGAGAAATAAAATATCAACCCCGCAAACAATAAAAAATAACCTAACAAAATTGCGACCGAGTTGGTCTTGTTTAACTATTTTGCTTTATTGCGGTTTGCTATTAGCCGCCACAGTCGATTGCAGAAAACCATAATAAAGATAAACGCCTCTAATCGCCCATCGAATGCGTTGCCATGGTCTTGGTTAAAGGCTCAAGCTCCTGTTGCTTGCTATACTCAATCAGTCGTTTTTTCAGCTCAGCTTCTGGCACCTGTTCTTTTTGTGTGGCAATAATCCAGGTATGACCAAAGGGGTCTTGTAAAGTACCCGTTCTTGCACCATAAAATTGATTTTCTACAGCTTTCATTTGTATGGCACCTGCCACAATAGCTTGTTCAAATACTGTATCAACATCGTCAACATACAGCATCATAATCACCCCGGCATGTCCCAATGACTGTGGTGATACGTAGCCCATACGTTTATTTTCATTGGTAATAATAAATACCGAATTGCCAATTTGTAGTTCCGCATGCACGATACCGCCATCAGGAATATCAAGCCGAGTACGTACTTCGGCCGCAAAGGCTCGTTGATAAAACTCAATGGCCGTATCGGCACCAATACAAATAAGATATGGCGTAATGGAATGGTACCCTTCAGGGATTGCGCTGACAGACATAGCCGCCCCTTATAATGATTACAGACAACTAAGGTATAGGCGATTTTAACCTGAATGAACAGTTAACATGCTCTGTCCCGCTTTAGCAACAGTAAATACTGACGTTTACGCTTTTGGCCTCGGGATAAAAACGGCTGTTCAGGTAATCTGTCAGGCTATTGTCGAGACATTAGCCTTGACAGTCACCTGACAAAAACTCTTTATCGATAGTGGTTTTATTTTCACCGACAGCAACTAAACCAGGTACAGGCTCATCGTAGCCACATAACCAAGATATCGGGCTTGCCGGGCTACCGTCAACGATCATAGGTCTAAAGGAAAGTACCTTACCTTGCAAAGGCTCTGGTGCATCGTGGCCAAGCTCGATATGAAAAGCGCCATTTTCTACGGTGACACCACGAATTTTATTGGTGATAAGTTTATCTGCTTCAGGTAATCCTGCTTCTGCGTTATCGCTTGGAAAGGCCAAGTGCTTTAGATAATACTGAGTGATAGGCTCACGTAAATTACTGGCATAAGAGATAGGTTCGACAACATGTGACTTCATGATATATCCCGAGTAACTCGGCAAAGCAACAGAGGCAAGTATGCCAATGATCGCGACCACAATCATCAATTCAATTAGGGTGAATCCTTTATGATTTTTCATATTAATTGTCCTAGTCCAAAAATGGGTTGATACATCACCATAATCAAATACCCGATACTGATATATATGAATGTCTCAAAGGCGATTAATGCCCGCCTAACGTGTAATGTTAATTGCCTATCTAATTGCTCACTTTTAACGGTTAATAAACTCGGCAAGGTTGCGATAAAATTGGCATCATTAGATTGCATATGCGCCAGTGCAGGTATTAACAGCGGTTTGCCGTCAACAAGATTAAGTGGTGCCATCAATAACTGTGACATCACATTCAGTTGCTCAGAAATCTTTTTACCAAACAGCCAGTGATAAGCGCCATCCCGCTGCACTAATGCACTGTCAATGTGCGTTAATCGTCGATGCACAATCCAACTCAGCAACATAAATATTGGTATAAGCGACATAGTTACCAGGTAAACACGATCAAAGGTGTCAAGCTGAGCGGGCAACTGGGTCTCATAAATACCGTATAACTGGACAAACTCTGTTACCACAAACAGCTTAAAGAGCGTCGCTATCACAATGAATAGTATGGAAATCGTAACAAGATAATAGAATCTATCGACCCGCTTTTGCGACTCAAAGGCAATACCCGATAGTTTATTGATATCGATACTAAGGTAGGCGCGAAGGCAGCTCACTAATTTATGTTCGTCGTCAATGCTAATTAATTTCTCAAACAAGCGCCCGGCCGAGCCCGAAAGCTGTTTCTCTTCAAAAAATGGCGAAATATCGAGCGCCTCCAGCTCAGCCAACGCTTGTTGTTTTGTTCTTCCCGCCTCAAGTTGTTGACACAAATAACGGCAATTAAAGTGAAAATGTGCCCAGCTCATACTCACACCACGTTTTTATTATTATTTATAAACAGTATCTTAGTTTCAAATTTGAGGCAAGAGCGCACCAACACCGTCTATCAACTACACTTATAGAGTGCGCCGTTTCTCGCACGTTAACGTACTTTAGTTATGAATAGACAATCTTCGCTACGTGCTGCCATATTTTTTATCGCTATGAGTATCTCTACATCAAGCTTTGCCAATGTCACAGACAAGCGTTGGTACATTATCAACGATGATGTCATGGGAGGTCGGTCTGACAGTCAGATCACCACAACCGACAATAGCATCATCTTCTCAGGAACCGTGTCTTTAGAAAACGATGGTGGTTTTGCTTCGATCAGGGCTGCAATGCAATCTCCTGAAAATAGCACTAATGTGCAAATCATTATGCTTGGTGATGGCAAAACCTATCAATTACGGTTGCGTTCAAATCGCTTATACGATGGGCCGGCTTTCGTTCATGAATTTAAAACAATCAAAGGCCAGTGGCAAACTTTGATTGTTGATAAAAATGACTTTCATCTGCAATATCGGGGCCGCAAGCTCACCTCCACCGAACAAGTGGATATTGGCGATATCGAGCAGATTGGTTTTCTCATATCTGGTAAACAAGAAGGCGAGTTTTCCTTACAGATTAAAAGTATTGTTTTCTTAACGCAGATATAGATGCCATCAGCATTGCCTCTGGAGAGCTTTATAAAAACCTGGTTTATTTGTCATTCGATATTCGATCAAAAAAGCCTGACATAAAGTCAGGCTTTTGACATAAACCGTGTGGCATTCCCCCCGGTTATTACTTCAATTCTTTCACGCCCATATTAAATAACGTAAAGCTGAAGATATCGGCGTACTGCTCGATAGTTTTCGACACCGGCGTGCCTGCACCATGACCGGCATTGGTTTCAATACGGATCAATACAGGGTTAGTTCCGGCTTGTTTTGCCTGAAGCTCAGCAGCAAATTTGAATGAATGCGCTGGCACAACACGGTCATCATGATCACCTGTTGTTACCATAGTTGCAGGGTATTCAACACCTTGCTTAACATTATGAACCGGAGAATAACCAAGTAAATACTTAAACATTTCTTCGCTTTGCTCGGCGGTACCATAGTCATACGCCCAACCCGCACCAGCCGTAAAGGTATGGTAACGTAGCATATCGAGAACACCAACCGCTGGCAGCGCTACTTGCATCAAGTCTGGACGCTGTGTCATCACTGCTCCAACCAACAAACCGCCGTTTGAACCACCGCGAATCGCTAAGTGATCGCTTGATGTGTAGTTTTTATCGATTAAGTATTCTGCTGCGGCAATAAAGTCATCAAATACATTTTGCTTTTGTAGTTGCGTACCCGCATCATGCCACGCTTTACCATACTCACCACCACCACGCAGGTTTGGTACGGCATAAACACCACCTAACTCCATCCATACAGCATTCGCTACAGAGAAGCGCGGTGTTAAACTGACATTAAAACCACCGTAACCATACAAAATGGTTGGGTTTTTACCGTTCAGTTCAAGGCCTTTTTTATGAGTGATGATCATTGGCACCTTGGTGCCATCTTTTGAGGTATAAAATACTTGCTTTGACTCGTAGTTGTTGGCATCAAATTTTGCTTTTGATGGCATATATACCGCTGATTCGCCCGTTTTCACATCGAAACTGTAAATGGTCGATGGTGTGCTGTAGTTACTGAATGAATAGTATAAGGTGGTCTGCTCATCTTTACCTGACATCGCACTTGCGGTGCCAACACCCGGTAATGTCACATCACGCACTAGCTTACCATCAACATCGTATTGAGCGACTTTTGAAACCGCATCGACCATGTAATTGGCAAAAATATAACCGCCACCAACAGATGGTGATAATACATTGTCGCTTGTGGCGATAAAGTCTTGCCAGTTGCCACTTTGTGGCGCACTCGCATCAACCGTCACAACGCGTTTATTCGGCGCATCAAGGTTGGTTACGATATACAGCTTGCTGCCAATGTTATGCAACACGTAGCTGTCTGAGTCCATATTATCGACTAACGTAACCAGCTCACTGTCAGGCTTGCTCAAGTCAAGCATGTATAAGTCGTTGCCTGATGTTGAATTTGCCCCTGAAATAAATAAGTAATTGCCATCATCGGTCACAGAGCCACCGACGTAACGACGCTTTTGCGCATCACTACCACCAAACACTAACCTATCGCCACTTTGTGGTTGACCTAACTTGTGATAATACAGCTTGTGTTGATCTGTTTTTGCTGATAACTCACTGCCTTCTGGCTTATCGTAGCTTGAGTAATAAATGCCTTCATTTTTGTACCAAGATAGTCCAGAAAATTTCACATCCACCAGCATATCATCAAGTTTTTTGCCGGTTGCCGTGTCAATAAAGTACACTTTACGCCAATCACTGCCACCTTCAGAAACCGAATATGCTGCAATAGAGCCATCATGCGAGAAGCTTAGCCCGCCCAATGACGTGGTACCATCTTCACTAAAGGTGTTTGGATCTAAAAATACCGTATCTTCACCATCTTCGTTTTTGCGGTAAAGAACATACTGATTCTGCAATCCGTCATTTTTGTAGTAGTACTCTACACCACCTTCTAAAAATGGTGCGCCGACTTTTTCAAAGTTCCACATTTGCTCAAGTTTCGTTTTCACTTGCTCGCGATAAGGAATTTGCTCTAAGTAACCGAAAGTGACTTTGTTTTCGGCTTTCACCCAAGCGGCGGTTTCTTCGCTCAAGTCATCTTCTAGCCAACGATACGGATCAGCCACTTGCTGCTCAAAGTAGGTATCAATGGTGTCGCCTTTACGCGTGTCAGGATAAGCCAAGGCGCGCGCTTGTTGTTCAGCAAATTTTTGTTCACTCACTTGCTTTTCTGATGTACTGCTGTCAGCAACATTATTAGTGTTCGGCGCGTTATCTGAACACGCCGATAATAATAATGCCAACGAAGGAATAACGAGTTTTTTCATTATAATAGCTTCCATTATTTTGATTTTTCGCCAATTAGCATAAAGCTTCACAAGCAAAATGTCTAAGACTAAGCCCCTGATTGTTCATACTCATTGCAGTGCCCTTAAAAAAGCAAAACACTGGGGCATATATAACAGCAAGTTATCGTGTCCAGTAACAGCCGTCAGCAATTATGGACATCGACCATAAATAACCCTAGACAGGCTATCGACTTTATTGGCGCTTTGTGTGTTTTTCGTTCAAGCTTAAAACAACAATAACCTCAGCGTCCAATAAGTAAGTCAAACCAATGAATATAGAACAACAAATTCACTGCTACGATGCAAGCTTACCACTGACGAAAGCAAGCACCCCACCAAGCAGTTGGTATACCTGTACAGACATAGCCAAACTTGAGTCAGATAGCGTGTTTAGCAACAATTGGTTATTAGCCGCTCGTGTTGAGCAATTACAAAAACACGGAGATTATGTCGCCACAACCATCGCCAACCAGCCCGTATTGTTAGTGAAAGAGAACAACACAAAGGCGTTTTACAACGTCTGTCAGCATCATGCGGCGCAAGTCATGGCAAATGGAAGTGGGTGCACTAACGCCCTAGTTTGCCCATATCACGCGTGGCGCTATGGTTTAGATGGCAAACTAAAAAATGCACCTAGATTTTCAGGGGTTGAGCTGTTTGATGTCAGCAAAATTAGCTTAAAACCGATTCATTGCACGGTGTGGCAACATTGGGTGTTTATCAATTTCAGTCATAATCCCGTGCCTTTTGAGCAACAATTTGCAGGTTTAATTGAGCAATTTTCCAACTTATCTGTAAGCGATGTAACGTATTACAGCAGCAGTCATTATCAGCTCAACTGCAACTGGAAAGTGTATGTCGATAATTACCTCGATGGTGGCTACCACGTGCCCATTTTACATAAAGGGTTAAGCTCGGCATTGGATAATCGGCATTACCAAATTGCCAATGGTGAGCGCTATAATGTGCAGTCCTGTCCAACCAAAGTGATGGTTGATGACACTAACCCTTTTGCCAATGTTCGTAGTGGCACCGCCCGTTATTACTGGCATTACCCCAATATGATGTTCAATTTTTATGACGGGATTTTGGGCACCATGGTAGTAGAGCCGTTAGCGGTTGATAAGTGCCAAGTACAATTTGATTATTATTTTAATGATCAGCTTGAGAAAATTACTGACGCCTTTAAACAGCACAGCGTCGCAATAGCGGATAAAATTCAAGCCGAAGATGCGGGCATATGTGAGTCGGTACAGCAAGGTCTTGCCTCGAAAGGTTATGATACTGGGCGACTATCGGTAGATAAAGAAAGCGGTGAACATTTATTTCACCGCTTATTGTATAACGATTTAAGCGCGACTTGACGCATTTAGGTATCCCCAGACATAAGTCAGTTATAGCCTAGGTACAATGCGGCGTGTCGTCGCAGGCGTCACCTGTGCCGACAGCCTGATGGCACTTACCGCAAATATTCGCCTAAAAATGATTCCATTTTACGATACGCTTCGTATACATTTTTTTGCTGATAAAAACCATGTCCTTCAAAGTCTTTTAATAATGACTGATACGGATGACCGACATCATCTAAGGCCTCGGTTAGGTCATAGTAGTTATCGATTGGTACTCGCTGATCTTTTTTGCCATGAATCAGCAACAATCCGGCCTTAATTTTATCGACATGATAGACAGGCGATCTCTCTCTAACAAAGTCCTCATCATCATACCCCCATGCGGCATCAATAAATCGACGTCCAGATTTGATTCGAATCGTATCACTTTTTTCCCAACGTTCAATGTTATAAAGACCCACATAGCCTATCGCACATTGATACAAATCAGGCTCCTTAATGACGCCCATTAACGCGGCATAGCCACCGTAACTTGCACCGTAAATACAAACTTTATCTTTGTCGGCGATACCTTGCTCGATTGCCCATCTGGTTGCATCGGTCAAATCATCCTGCATTTCGCGGCCCATTTGTTTGTAGGCACCATATTGAAAGTCATTACCTCGACCACCAGAGCCACGGTAATTGACTTGCAATACCGCATAACCGCGATTCGCAAAAAATTGTGCTTCGGGATCAAAGCCCCAATCATCGCGCACGCCATATGGCCCTCCGTGGACAAGCAAAATTAACGGTGTTTTCCCGGTCGCGCCTTTAGGGCGAGTTAAATAACCGGTAATTTTTAAACCATCTCTTGCATTAAATTCAACGGGCTCCATTGACGCAAGTTGATCTTCTTTTAACCAGCTACGCAAGCGCATAAGGTATTCAAGCTTATTGGCAGATAAGTCCATCAAATAAAAGGTGCCGGGATCTTTGTCACTATAGACAGAAACTAATGCCTTTTTATTGCCTTTGGTGACATCGCTTAACGAGACAGCTTTGCCAGGGAATGCTGCCTGAAGAGACCGTAACAGCTTGGCAGAAGGATGGGTATTGTCAAGCACCGTGATTTCAGGCTGACCAAGCTCTCGCTCTACGGCGATAAGCTCCGGTTGCTCATAATCTAAACTGTAATGTAGGCGACTAAGCTCTGCGTCACCTGTTAAGTCGACTATTTTCGTCAACGACTTATCGGTTAAGCTAAATTTAAATAAGCCATTTCGTTTGCCTGTATCTGTGGGGATTAAGTACAATGATTTTTCATCTGCACTCAAACCCAGCGGTCTAAAACCACCTTCTTCTTCCTTAAAGCTATACCATAGCTGCCAATCATCCGAGCCAATAGCTTTGCCGTAAAGTTTGACATTGTCGTCATTATCTGAGCCGAGCACAGCTCGGATAGTACCATTACGTTCGGTAATAAAACTTCCATATTTAACCGGGCTTTTTTCAACCCGTTTATGGCTACCGGAGTACACATTAACTTTATATACCGTCGGTATTTGCGCATCATATAAAGTGACTAGTATGTGTTCCGAATCTGCCTGTAAGGTATTTAATAAGCTAAAACCATAAGGCATAGTGGCAGCCTGACCGGCTCGTTTAGCTTTAGGCATTAATTGCGCCGGTTTGTCACCGTCAAAGTTGGCGGCAAACATAAAGCCTGTTTGCACAGGTCTTGCTAGTGGCCCGACTTTTTTTACCATAGATGCATATATGCGTTCATCATTAAGCCAGCCAAAACTGCCAACTTCATCATTATCGTTGCTAAAGTTAAACACCTTAACTAACTTTTTGTTGTCGACTCGCATTACCACTAATTTAACTTGGCCGTTAATATCTGCGGTCGCCGCAAAATACTCGCCGGTTGGCGATAAGCGAATTGAGCGAAGTTCGGGGTATTTAAAGAATGACTCTACTGGTAACTCGTCAAACGCTCTGGCATGGTTTGCCGTAAATGCGCTAAGCAACATACTCACTAAGGCCATTGCCGTAAAAAATTTGCCCATATCGTCTGTCCCTATATCTGGTAAACTCGTATTGAATAAATCATTTGCACCGCAAATAAAAAGAGCGGCCTTAGCCGCTACTTTTTTATTTTGATGCTATTTCTTAGAATCGGTAGTTCAGATTCAAGAATGCTTCACGGCCAATACCTGCGCCACTGTATACGTAAACGTTATACCATGGGTAAGCTGTTGGACCGATTGTTGAATCTTTCGGTGCCTCTGCATCGAATAAGTTAACAACAGACAAGGTTACTCTTAAGTCTTCAGTAAAGTCGTAAGAGCCTGTCAAGTTCCAACGGATCCAAGGTGATACGCGATCCTCTTCACCTTCTTCGATTAGATACGGGTTATACACTGTGGTCGAACCCATGCGGTTAAACGACAATGCTGTACGCCACACATCTTGTGACCAGCTAAATGAACCGGTCCAAGTTGAGCGCGGTACCCAGCCACCTAAGAAAGGATCATCACGTAAATCAACCCAGTCAGAATCGGCGGTTAGTTTCTCTTCATAACTCAGCATGTGTGAGTAATTCATTGAAACACCTAAATCACCGTATGCTGTTTGCGTCGCATAATTCATGCTCGCATCGAGGTACTCTGAGCGCTCTGCCGACTGGTTAATTGGCGTTGCGTTAAATGTATCAACATACGAAATACCGGTTTCTTCATTGGTCACACGAGATAAACGGCGAGCAACGTAATCACAACGCTGTTCGTTCACATTGCCAGTATTCATGTAACACTCAAACTCATCATCAAGTAGACCTTGGATGCTCTCGGTTGTTACTTTATCTTCAAGCTCCATTTTGGTGTAATCAACGGTGAATGATAATTCATCGGTTACATCGTAAGCGATTCCGTACCAGTAAGAGCTACCCGTTTCATCTTTCAAGCCTTCCGCATCAGGGTCAATAGACTGTGCGCCGACGCGTTTAACGAATGATGAGCTACCTTCACAATCTTCACGATTAAACTCACCAGAGCCAGTCGCTTGGAATTGCTGGTAACAGCTGACGTAGTCCGTTGTTCCTGTGTAGAAACCCGTTTCGGTGTACACATAGTTCAAATCAGGTGCACGGAAGCTTTCGGTATAACCAGCACGAACAAGGATTTGCTCAACTGGACGCCACTCGACACTGGCAGATGGCGTAACACGGGTACCAATAGACGACGAGTCATTATCGTAGCTATCAACACGTGCAGCGGCATTCACCGTAAATGTATCAGTCACAGGTGCCCTAAGCTCAAGACCAAGTGCCGTACGAGTACGATCACCACCACCGTTATAACCGGTTAACTGGTACCAACCAGAACCTGTTGTATTTGGAATAGGGGCATCTTGTTGCAACAATTCATCAGGGATAAATTCGAAATCTTGTTTTTCGTATTCTGCCGCTAATGCAAACGACAATGGCCCTGCAGGCAACTGCATCAAATCACCACTTAAGTTAAAGCCTAAGCTTGTCGATGAGGTTTCGTTACCATAGGTTTGTTTGCCAAGTGCATTGGTAATAAGATGGCGGTTTTCATCGGTAATTGGCGTGTGGGTGTTATAGCGAATACCAAACGCCCCCTCACCTGTGTACCAGTTATCACCAAAGAACGATACACCACCAAATACTGGTGCAACATCACCTAAGAAGGTGTCGAAGTACTCTTGTGCTTTCCACCAAGGGCGCTCTGATTCTAGCTCGTAGTATGAGTGCGTTGCATAAGCATCCCAATAGAACTCACCCCACTCACCTTCAGCACCGAACGTTACCGTAAAGCTGGTTTCTTCATAGGTTTCATCCATGGACATTTGTAGCTCTTCTTCGGTAAAGGCACGTTGACGTACAGTCCACTCGTACCACTGACCAAAAAATGGGTTAGGTGTGATTTCATCCATGTGTAAGATTTCTTCCGAAACATACGGCGATAAACCATTGTTACTGCGCGAATCCGAGGTGTATACCATTACATCAGCAAACAATCGAACATCATCAAGTTCATAGTTACCACTGAATAGACCTGATAATTGCTCGGTTTCATTGCGGAAGTTAACATCACCAGCTGAGTTATAACCACAGAAGTTACCAGCATTTGGACGATACGAGTAAACGGTACCATTGCCAACAGCGTCACACGCCGCTTGGCCACCTGGATCTAGGTAAGTATCATCTGGTGTCCATGAATTCCAGCGACGTAAATCAAGGTTAATTCGCGAACGATACGCATCGCCATTTTCTTCTGCATAAGGGTAATCTAATTGACTGTCGTCATATTGATCATAATCAGACGCCAAAATACCGTCACGTTTTTGATACTCTAATACGGCGGTAAAGTTACCATTTTCAAACGTGCTACCGGTTAAAAGTTGTAAACGGTTGGTTGATTTTGCCGACTTAGACTCAGTAGGAGTGCCGTACATGTAATCGAGGCTGGTTTCATCCACATCTTTTTTCAAGATGATGTTAATAACACCAGCGATAGCATCTGAACCGTAAATCGCTGAGGCGCCTGACGCAAGAACTTCGATACGATCAACGGCACCAATTGGAATACTACCAAAGTTAAATACGGATGTAGCTGACTGGTAAGGCGCAGGATAATTCGCTGCACGACGACCATTTAAAAGCACTAGGGTATTACCAACACCGATACCACGTAAGTTCAGCGTTTGAACATTAGGGGTAAACAATTGGCTTTCAGGGCCTTCAAATTGGAACGCACCGTTTTGCGCCAGATTAGTTAGGGCATCAAATACCGTTACGTTGCCTTCGGCCTGCATGTCTTCGGCACTTAGTACCACAAGTTGTTGCGCACCTTCAAAATCTGCACGACTAATCCGCGAGCCAGTAACCTCAATTCTATCAATTGATTCGTTACTTTCAGCAGCTTGCTGTTCTTGCTCTTGCTCTTGTGCGAAGGCAGAACCAGCGACTAGAGTAGACAAAAGCAAAGAATGGCGAATAGCGTTAGACAGTGTTGATATTTTTGTCATTGTTATTCTTCTCTTTAAATAAATTTCTAGAAATATATCAGCCGAAGCTAAACCTTAGCCGATACCACCATGCTACACATCATTAACAATTAATCAACAACTATTCGAGAATTAATTGTGTCTATTTACGACATCGCCTCGTTTCTTAACGAAGAAGTATTTAATCAAGTTTTTCAGTGACTTGTACTGCTGCATTTTTTCGTTGATCGTAACGTAATAGCCAATACATTGGTAAACCTGCTAATAGCAAAGCCAAGCCTGACAATATTGCTTGTTGTCCGGTATTGATAATTATCCACGCAGAAAACAAGCAAGCGAATAACGATACGGTTACGCTGGCAATGGTCCGTTTATGGCTTGCTTGGTGATTCCATAACATGGTGGTGTGCGCTAGCGAACACATTAAGTAAGGTAGCAAGCTAGTCAGGGTTGATAACAAAATAACAAATGTAAATTGCGCTACTAGATCGTCGCGGTAATTCATCAGCACCAATAGCGATACCAATAACGAAGAAATAACCATGGCTCGAGCCGGTACACCATTTCGAGCCTGTTTTGCAAACAGCGACGGTAACAAGCGATCGTTTGCAGCGGCCATAGGCACTTGGCCAACGACTAAGGTCCAACCGTTAAGGGTACCAAAACACGATATCACCGCCACACCAGCGACCATGTAATACGCCCACTCACCCCATAAAATTGCCGCGGCGTCAGCAAATGGTGCATTCGATTGAGCTAATGCCTCTGGCGCTATCATACCGAGTACCGCAAACGTACTGGGAATATAAATACAAGCAGCGATAAGTGTGCCAAGCAGTGCCGCACGTGGCACATTTTTTTGTGAGTTTTCAACGTCATCGGCCGGAATATTAGCCGACTCTAAGCCTAAGAAGGCCCACATCGTCAATGCCGCAACCGATGAAATGGCAGACAGGTCACTGTCGTTAGTCAAATTAAATGGTTCAAAATGTGCAGGCTCAAGATACCACAGTCCAAATAGCGCGATGGCGATGATTGGCATCGATTTTATAATCGTCGTCGCAAGTTGCACCTTACCGGCTTCTCGAACGCCCAATAAGTTCACCGCAACCAGCAGCCAAACAAAGCTCAGGGTTGCCATCACTTGATAAGAGCTATCTGATGCCAAAATAGGTAAAAATACCGACAAGTAACTCACCAACGCCAGCGCAATCGCAGCGTTTGCGGTTATCACACAAAACCAGTAGCCCCACGCCACTAAGTAGCCCACCGTATCCCCAAACTGATATTGGCAATATTTATACGGCCCTCCTGAGCCCGATACTTTGCGTGCTAAACTGGCAAACACGTACGCCAACGATAACGAGCCCAAAGCAGAAATTAACCAACCAAATAAACTGATACCGCCAAAGTTAGCCAGTGCTGCAGGCAATAAAAAAATACCGCTACCGACCATGTTGCCAGTAACCAGCGAGGTGGTCATCCAAAACCCCAATTTTCTTTTAGCCATCACTATCCTTTTGAATTTATTTGTTTTTAGACTACCCCCCAAGAGAGCAAAGTACAACTTATAAGCAATAAGTTTACTAATAAAGAAAATTTGAGAAACTTGAGGGGAATAAAAACAATATCTTTGGCGTGATTTTACTTGGCGATCTGCTCTGTTTAATTACATCTAACAATCTTGCTGTTCGATAGCAATCAGGCAAAGAATCTGACCGCAGTGAGATGGTGATGATATTGATTTAACGATAAACGAGGCAATATGTCGTTGTCAGAGCTCTAACAACACGGCACAACCACATCCGCAATTATTATGCGACACCGTCAGAAATCGCTAACGTCTATCGTACTCGTGCAAGCAAGCTGTGATGATATAAAACGATAATGTCAGTTACAGTGACTTTTGCGCCGCAATAGGCTCAACTGGCAATAAGACATCGTCACTTACCGGTCTGGTCGCCTCTAATACTGCAATTAATGCCGTAAAACGCTGTTCAACATAAAGCGCAGCTAAACCAAAACAACCGAGCATGACCACAAAAATAGGCAACACTAACGAGTCCATGATGTAAAACTGCGTCACGATAATCGTTAATTGAATAAAAAATGCAATGATCAGGGTTCGGGTCAATACATTACCTTTCGCAACCCTGAGTAGATTCGCATGTTGTTGGTTCACTTGAAGCACAGGTATTTCCTTATTGTTGTGATTGTCGACAAATAACATACTGCACATTACCTAAAACTGTAAAGCGTCAATATAACGATTAAGCAAAGCTAAAGCACAGTTTATGCTTTTTGCTGTAAACATATCCCGCAACAACAGGCTGTTTACTCGCATCAACAGGTTTCTATAAGCAGCGCATGAAAAGACCATGTATTTTGTCACAGAGACGAATGATAAACGATGAAAGACAAACGGATAGCCAATGCTGCTAGGTAGCGAAAAATGCGGATAATAGCCCAAAACCTATAGGCCTATTTATTAGAGTCAAAGATAAGGTGATAAAGAGAACAATGGAGTCAGGCTAAAGCCCCTAAAAAGTAACCCCCCTTGATGGTTAAAGCCCGAGAAGATGAAAGCGCAGGCAAAATAACATACCTGCGCTTTAGCCACGAGCTCTGAACACTTGAATAAGCATTAACCTTGAGTAAAACCGAGGCGAACACCTAGCGTTCGATGATTCCGGGGAATTGTTTACGCTGTTATTAATCTGAGCTGTTATTGATCAGCGCTGTTTTTTGCCATTTGCTGTTTTGCTTTTTCAAGTTCAGTGACATCAAGGCCAAGCTCGTTTACCGCATCGGCAATAAGACCTGGGTTGGTCATCACTTGCATCATCACTGGCTGTAACTGCTCGGGTGGAATGCCTAAATTGGCAATAGTTTGCATCGCCATTAACGGGTTTTGCGTTAGCTCGCTAAAAATCGCCGAGATTTGCTCGTCACTAATCGATTGTTGTTTAAGTAGTTGAATAATAGGGTTCATAGAATCAATTGACCTATCTAGTGAATATTAACAAACATTATACGCTGTAATATGAGCGCTTTGAATAGTAATACGAATAACAAAAACCCGCCAATTGGCGGGTTTTTAAATCTTAACAAGTCAACGAGTTGATTACCAACCAGTCTTCTCTTTTAGTGCAACACCGATGTCAGCTAATGAACGAACGGTTTTAACACCCGCAGCTTCTAGAGCCGCGAATTTCTCATCTGCTGTACCTTTACCACCAGCGATGATAGCACCAGCATGGCCCATACGCTTACCTGGAGGCGCAGTAACACCAGCGATGTAAGAAACAACTGGCTTAGTTACATGTTCTTTAATGTACTCAGCTGCTTCTTCTTCTGCCGTACCACCGATTTCACCGATCATTACGATAGCTTCAGTTTGTGGGTCGTTTTCGAACATTTCTAGAACGTCGATGAAGTTAGTACCTGGGATAGGGTCACCACCGATACCAACACATGAAGACTGACCAAAACCAGCATCGGTAGTTTGCTTAACCGCTTCATAAGTAAGAGTACCTGAACGAGATACGATACCTACTTTACCTGGCTTGTGGATGTGACCTGGCATGATACCAATCTTACATTCGCCTGGCGTGATAACACCTGGACAGTTTGGACCGATCATGCGAACGCCAGTTTCTTCTAGCTTAACTTTAACGTCAAGCATGTCTAGCGTAGGGATACCTTCAGTGATGGTAACGATTAGCTCGATACCCGCATCGATAGCTTCTAAGATCGCATCTTTACAGAAAGGTGCTGGAACGTAGATAACAGTCGCAGTCGCGCCAGTTGCTTCAACCGCTTCACGAACCGTGTTGAATACAGGAAGACCTAAGTGCTCTTGACCGCCCTTACCTGGTGATACACCACCAACCATTTGCGTACCGTAAGCAATCGCTTGCTCAGAGTGGAAAGTACCTTGACCACCAGTGAAACCTTGACAGATTACTTTGGTATCTTTGTTAATTAATACAGACATTATTTGCCCTCCGCAGCAGCAACAACTTTCTCAGCCGCGTCAGTTAATGACTCAGCAGCAATAACGTTTACGTCAGAGCTAGCTAGAACTTCACGACCAGCTTCTGCGTTAGTACCTTCAAGACGTACAACAACTGGTACTTTAACGCCTACTTCTTTAACAGCAGCGATGATACCTTCAGCGATCATGTCACAACGAACGATACCACCGAAGATGTTTACTAGAACTGCTTTTACGTTGTCATCAGAAAGGATGATTTTGAATGCTTCAGCTACACGTTCTTTCGTTGCACCACCACCTACGTCTAGGAAGTTAGCAGGCTTACCGCCGTGTAGGTTTACGATGTCCATGGTACCCATAGCAAGACCAGCACCGTTAACCATACAACCAACGTTGCCGTCTAGCGCTACGTAGTTCAGTTCCCACTGAGCTGCGTGTGCTTCACGCTCGTCTTCTTGCGACGGATCGTGCATTTCACGGATTTTTGGTTGACGGTATAGAGCGTTTGAGTCAACGCCAATTTTGCCGTCTAGACAGTGAAGGTTACCAGCTTCTGTGATAACTAGTGGGTTGATTTCAAGTAGAGCAAAATCGTGATCGATGAACATGTTGCCAAGACCCATGAAGATCTTAACAAATTGCTTCATTTGTACTGGGTTAAGACCTAGTTTGAAGCCTAACTCACGCGCTTGGTAAGCTTGTGGACCTACTAGTGGATCGATAGCAGCTTTGTGGATCAGGTGCGGAGTTTCCTCAGCAACCGTTTCAATATCCACACCACCTTCAGTTGATGCCATGAATACAACGCGACGTGTACCACGGTCAACAACAGCACCAAGGTATAATTCGTTAGCGATGTCTGTGCAGCTTTCTACAAGAATTTTAGCAACTGGCTGACCGTTAGCGTCTGTTTGGTAAGTTACTAGGTTCTTACCTAACCAGTGTTGAGCGAACTCTTTGATTTCTTCTTTTGTTTTAACTAGCTTAACACCGCCAGCCTTACCGCGACCACCAGCGTGAACCTGAGCTTTTACAACCCACATATCACCGCCGATCTTATCGGCAGCCTCTGCAGCTTCTTGAGGGGTATCGCATGCGAAACCTTCAGAAACTGGTAAACCATATTCAGCGAATAATTGCTTCGCTTGATACTCATGCAAATTCATGGTGTTTCCCAATTGCTATTTGAAATGAACTTAGCGTAATCCATGTTCAACAACCTGTTTTTTGAACAATTTGTCGAGTAAATACACTAAACGATTATAATTTTGCCGTGATTATATAGATAAAGCATCAGGGTTTAAACCCCTGCTTGATAGATATGTATTGAATCGCAAAAATGCTAACAAATATTAACAATCGATGCATACTTATCTGCTTCATAAGCATAAACTAGGCGGTAAGCGAATCACCAGACGCTTTGTAATTAACCCTAGTAGCAAAGATAATGTTCACTACGGTGCCAAGCGCCACAATGAGTGCCAAGCGCCACAATGAGTGCCAACTATTAAGTAGCACCTAAAAATAACACCTTCTAAACCAAGACGCTTAATGTTAATGGCTGATGCCTCAACCGGTAAAAACATCAAATCCTTCATCCACCATTTTGGACTATATTTTATCTATCTTGTGTTACCAAACGTTGTCAATATTTTTTACAAACCCAACTAGACCATCCCGACAACACCAAGCAACCCCCAGTTTTTAAAGGCTTTTTATTTTTGGCACATAGCTTGCTTTACATACAGCGAGTGAATTTTATCGCAAATGTAAACAGTGCTCGATGGGTTGCCGATGCAGGCTTCAATAATACAAGGTACTTATTACCCTTTGCTTAAGTTAAAAAGAACGAGGTATACAATGTTTAAATCAATAAAAGGTATTGCGCTTGCTAGCACCGTCGGTTTATTCGCTGCAAGCGGCAGTGCCGCAGAAATCCTGATTGACGATTATTCTTTAGATCAATTTCAGGGAACGTTTTTAGGTAAAACTATTGGCTTTTTCGATGACGGTACTGGGCCCGTTGCGAACCAAGCTGGTGACGGTTCTAATAATGGTGCCATTGGTGGTTACCGTGATATCTATGTTGAACAAACGGGTGGGACTGGTAGTGTCGAGGTTGTAATTTCTGATGGTCGATTTAAAGCTAACGTAGAAGAGAACACTACAGGATTCGTTGCCATAACCTATGATGGCTCCTCTGTATTAGGTACAAATTGGCTGAATGGGGTAGATGCGGGCGGCATAATGGAGGACTTATCCGGTACAACAGGTATCTTGTTCGAAGACGTTTTTAATGATAGACCAGCGCCAGCATCAGTGAGTATTTGGACATTTAATGGAGTGGATTATACGAAACATTCATATGACTTTGAAACTTCTGCCCTCAGTGGACAAGCTGATTTAGGTGATGCTAAGTATGACGCTTTTATTCCTTTCGCCAACTTTTCTAATTTCGGTACAATGAATTTAGCTAATGTTGGTGCTGTTCAGGCTACATTCAACGTCTACAATGACGGTACCGGTGACCAAATAAGTTCGGTAGATCTTGGTATTGGTAGAGCAGTTGCTGTGCCCGAGCCCGTCAGCATAGCCCTGTTTGGTATGGGCTTATTAATGCTTGGTGGTGTAGCAAACCGTCGTCGCAAGCAGCAACAGTAAAAACCGTATAAATTTATTTTTACTACCATTAGCCCCCTTAATATAAGGGGGCTAATTTTATGTCCTCTCAAAAACATCCAAAAACAACAGTACATTCCCCTAACCATACCCTATAGCGATTTAGTCATGTAGCGATTTAGTCATGGCTTGTTGTGGTTAGCTCTAGCTTTAAATAACATGAAAATCTTTATGAAAGCCTTTCCAGCTAAGAAAAATGACACAAAATATAATATACACTACCTAATAGACGCAGTGAGCAACTGTTCAGTGAGTTAACCAGTCTTATTGCCACTAAAACTTATGTTTAAGCACTTTGACTAAATACAACGACTAATACTTTGACTACTACGTAGTGAGATTACATTTGCAAAGATGATTACCACTAGCTAAACCCAAAGGTATGAACGTATAAGGAATTAAATGAAATTAAAACGCAGCTAAAAAACTAAGAAAACGCGACTAAGAATCAAACGACTTTACCCATCGCCCCACCAACCTGAGAATCACTACCGACCTAGCAATCGCTAACAACAGTAGTGGAATTAGTAGAGCGCAGAGTCATAAAGTAAACACGGTCAACTAAAACTTAGCACCAACCCAAAGCCAAAGTTTATCTGTGTCAACTTTACCAGCAAGCGTATCACCGGCATTATACTTTGCATACTTAATACCGGCGCTGTAATGCGTGGCAAAATTTTGCGAATACGATAGGTTGATTTCATCACCAAGATCGTCAATATCATTTAAAGACTCATCGGCTTGATAATCATGGTAAATAAAGGCCATATTGCCGTGCCATACCGGTGCCGATACCGACAGATAAATATCTTCTAGGCCGTTGCTGGGGGTTGTCAGAAACTGATCGCTCCAACCATTAAATTTATGTAGTGTCGCAAGTGGGGTTGCAAACCCGTACATACCGTCATCGCTGCCAAGGAGTTCATAACCAAGCTTCACAGTGGCCATAGCCAGCTTAGCGCCGAGTTCAAGGTTGACGTACTCAGCGTCATAATCACTGGTTGGATTTTCCGAAGATTGCGTCGCATACTCAGCTCGATAGCTAACAGGGATATCGTTAACGTTTGCCTTACCATCGAAGCTCAAACCGAAGGTATCCAAATCGTTACTGATGCCATTATCCACCTCCAGTAAATAGCCGTAGGCAACAAACTTGCCATAACGGGCTTGATAGCCAACATTAATTAGGTGATCTCGTGAGTCGACATCTCGCTCGTCAGCAAAGATTCGATTGCGCTGGGTGATATAAGCGTAGGTTGCCGAAATGCCACTGTTTACATAGTTGACACTAAACGCATCAAACGTTTGTCTATCTTGTCGCCAACCTACATGACCAACAAAACGCTGGCCATCTAAAGCAATCACTTGTCGCCCCAATTTGGCGGTTAAACCTTTGCCTTTATATTGTAAAAAGCCTTGGTCAAGCTCGGTGGTATTAGGGTCGGCAACCACCGAGTAAGCAGGGTTACTGCCCAGCGCATCGTTATAATTATCAACGGATAAAACATCGCGAGAGTCTTCAAATTCAATCACCGCATTAAAGCCGTGGTACGTTGCTGTTTGAAAATTTAATTGCGTACGTAACGTCAAGGCATCCGCATCTTTAAGCGCGTTATCTTGTTCAACGCGCTCATAGCGCAGTCTAAAATCGACAAACGCCTTGTGTTCATTGTCGCTGGCAATCACAGGCTGACTTAAGAAAATCGGCAGTAAACCAATACTAGAAACATATAAGGTGAGGTTTTTACATGTTAAATGACGTGATGGTTGGGTCGTATATTTCGAATTAGAAGTATTCATCGGTGACGTTCTCCTGGACTTCGCACAAATGCGTAGAATTACTCACACAGCCTGTCAGAACGATCAAATGAAGCTTTTACGATAAACGTATTTTCGCCCATTGAACAAGGCTTTGTCGCAATTTATAAGGAAAACTTAGTACAAGAATTGGAAAACAACCACATTAAGCAGCTATAACTCTCGACGCACATCATTACCTGAGGATAATAAAAATGCCGGTTAGCAATAACGTGAAGCTAATGACCGCATGATTTAGCAAATTATCGGATCTGCACAGTTACGTATTGCTCTCCTGATCAACCTGCTCTACTGACTTGGCTTGTTCGCTTTCAGCGGCCATTTTTGCCCGCTCCGCTTTAGAAATATATTTGGGCTTATTGCTTTTATGCAGTTTGGCATTGGCCTTTTTCTGTTTCGCTAATAACGTCGACTTTATCTTTTTCTTTCGGTTCATAATGAATCCCTCAACATGGTGCATTGTGAAGATTTGCCACCATGCAAATAATAAAAAACGCGCTACTGTTACCAGAAGCGCGTTTGATTATACACTTTATACGTAGCTAATGCGTAAGCAATTAGATATCAAGCAATAAGCGAGCTGGATCTTCTAGAAGTTCTTTAATCGTTACTAGGAAGCCTACCGACTCTTTACCATCGATTAGACGGTGATCATAAGACAGCGCTAGGTACATCATAGGACGAATTTCAACTTTACCATCGATTGCAACTGGGCGGTCTTGGATTTTGTGCATACCAAGAATAGCCGTTTGCGGTAGATTGATAATTGGCGTTGAAATCAATGAGCCAAACACACCACCGTTCGTGATAGTGAAGTTACCACCTTGCATGTCGTCCATGGTTAGCTTGCCATCACGACCTTTAATCGCTAGGTCTTTAATGCCCTTCTCAATACCGGCCATGCTAAGTGTGTCAGCATCACGAAGTACTGGTGTTACCAAACCGCGTGGTGTAGAAACAGCAATAGAGATATCAAAGAAGTTGTGGTAAACGATGTCATCACCATCGATTGACGCGTTTACTGAAGGGAAGCGTTTTAATGCTTCTGTTACCGCTTTAACGTAGAACGACATAAAGCCTAAACGAGTATCGTGAGTCTTCTCGAATAAGTCTTTGTATTGCTTACGAAGTTCCATAATAGGCTTCATATCAACTTCGTTAAACGTGGTTAACATGGCCGTTGAGTTCTTCGCTTCTAGTAAGCGGTTAGCAATGGTCTTACGTAAACGTGTCATCGGTACACGTTTTTGGCTACGCTCGCCTGATGCAACAACTGGCGCTGTTGCAGGTGCTTTAGGTGCTGCCGCTGGTGCTTTCGCTGCAGCAAGGTGTGCTTCAACGTCTTCCTTGCTGATGCGACCGCCTTTGCCCGTGCCTTTTACTTGGCTCGCTGATAAACCATTCTCGGTTAATAGACGACGTACTGACGGTGACGCGATCTCATCGCCTGACTCTTCTTGCGCTGACTCTGCTGCTGCCGCAGGAGCCGACACTGCACCGGCGTTCATTTGACCGATTACTTGCTCACCTAGTACGGTTTCGCCTTCAGCGAATAAGATCTTACCAATAACGCCGTCTTCTTGTGCTGGTACTTCTAACACAACCTTGTCCGTTTCAATATCAACAAGATTTTGATCGCGAGTAACCACTTCACCTTCCGCTACGTGCCAGGTAGAAATCGTTGCATCAGCAACTGACTCTGGCAATACCGGTACGATGATATCAATCACTTTCGCGGATGCGGTATTCGCAGGTGCTGCAGCTGGCTTTTCAGTTGCTGGCGCTGCTGCCGCATCACCTTCAGATAGCATACCAATTACTTGCTCACCTAATACGGTTGCACCTTCGTCTTCATTGATTGCCGTGATAACACCGGCAGTTGGTGCAGGTACTTCTAAAACCACTTTATCGGTTTCGATATCAACCAAGATTTGGTCACGTTCAACTTTATCACCGACTTTTACGTGCCATGTTGCAACACTGGCGTCTGCTACCGACTCAGGTAAAACAGGAACTTTAATTTCAGTTGTCATTTTTATTCCTTAACTAAAACTTTTTATAACGTTAACGCATCATGAACTAATGCTTGTTGTTCTTTCACATGCAAAGACGCATAACCACATGCCGGAGCTGCGGATGGCTTACGACCAGCGTAGATCAGAGGCGCACTATCGCCAATGGCATTACGGAAATTGTGTTGTGAACAATACCATGCGCCTTGGTTTTGTGGCTCTTCCTGGCACCAAACGTAATCTTTGGCGTTTGGATACTGAGCGATAACGTCTTTTAATTCTGCTTCAGGGAATGGGTAAAGCTGTTCGATACGAACAATCGCCACATTCGTCTGTTCATTTTTACGACGTTGATCAAGTAATTCGTAGTAAACTTTACCCGAACACATCACAACGCGTTCAACATTTTCAGGCTTGATATCATCAATCTCGCCGATAACATTGTGGTAAGTGCCTTCCGCTAGCTCTTCTAATGAAGAAACCGCTAACGGGTGACGCAATAATGATTTAGGTGACATGACGATCAGTGGACGACGCATTGGGCGCACCACTTGACGACGCAACATGTTAAATACCTGTGCTGGCGTAGAAGGAACACAAACTTGCATATTGTGATCTGCACAAAGTTGCAAGAATCGCTCTAGACGAGCCGATGAATGCTCCGGACCTTGACCTTCGTAACCGTGTGGCAACAATACCGTTAAGCCACATAAACGGCCCCACTTTTGCTCACCTGATGATAAGAACTGATCAAACACCACTTGTGCACCGTTGGCAAAATCACCGAACTGCGCTTCCCAAATGGTTAAACCACGAGGCTCTGCTGTTGCGTAACCGTATTCAAACGCTAATACCGCAACTTCCGACAGTACCGAGTCATAAACCTCAAATGGGCCTTGTTGCTCGTTTAAGTTTTGCAGTGGCAAATACGTCGATGCGTCATTTTGATTATGCAATACCGCATGACGGTGGAAGAAGGTACCACGACCAGCATCTTGACCGGTAATACGCACACGCTCACCACCATCAACAATCGTCGCGTACGCTAGGTTTTCGGCAAACCCCCAATCAAGCAGCTTTTCACCGGTAGCCATCTTTAAGCGATCGTCATAAATCTTCTTAACACGAGAATGAACTTTATGATCTTCTGGGTACTCAGTGATGGCCTTAGCAAGTGATTTTAACTTATCTAGGTTGATTTCTTTGTCGTAAGCATCATCCCAGTTGTGACCTAAATATGGAGTCCAATCTACCGAATGCTCGGTCATTGGGCGCCACTGCTCTACCGTACACTGACCTTCGTCAAGTAACTTACGGTAGTAGTTCACAAAGTCTTTATTTTCAGCTTCAGAAACCACGTTTTCTGCTACTAACTTGTCAGCATACAGTTGACGAGGCGTCGGGTGCTTCTTAATTTTTTGATACATCAACGGCTGAGTTGCATTCGGCTCATCCGCTTCGTTATGGCCGTGACGACGGTAACAAACCAAATCAATGACTACGTCGCGCTTAAACTTATTGCGATAATCAACCGCAATTTGTGACGCTAAGATAACGGCTTCTGGATCATCGGCATTCACGTGCAGGATTGGCGCCTGAACCATTTTGGCGATATCAGTACAGTATTCCGTTGAACGCGTGTCTTCTTGTTTCGATGTGGTAAAACCAACTTGGTTATTCACCACGATACGAATCGTACCGCCTACCTTATAAGCACGTGCTTGTGACATGTTAAAGGTTTCTTGTACCACACCTTGACCCGCAATGGCTGAGTCACCGTGAATGGTGATCGGTAAGACTAAATCGCCTTTATCACAGTCACGGCGATCAAGACGCGCACGTACCGAACCAATAACGACCGGATTAACGATTTCTAAGTGTGACGGGTTAAACGCTAGCGCTAAATGGACATTACCACCTGGGGTAACAAAATCAGACGAGTAACCTTGGTGGTACTTAACATCACCAGAGCCAATTTGATCGACTTTACCAGCGAACTCATCAAACAACTTGCTTGGGTTTTTACCCATCACATTGATCAATACGTTCAAACGACCACGGTGTGCCATACCTAGCACGACCTCTTTGGTGCCGTGCTCACCTGCGCGAGTAACGATTTGCTTAAGCATTGGAATTAAGCTGTCACCGCCTTCTAGTGAGAAACGTTTTGCACCAGGGAATTTTGCACCTAAGTATTTTTCTAGGCCATCGGCTGCAATCAAGTCTTTTAAGATGTCTTTTTTCAACTCAGTTGAAAAGCTTGCGGTTGAACGCACACTTTCAAGACGTTGCTGTAACCAACGCTTTTCGGTCGTTGAGGTGATGTGCATGTACTCTGCGCCAATTGAACCACAGTAGGTTTGTTTTAGCGTGTTGTAGATATCACCTAACTTCATCGACTCTTGGCCTACTGCCAAAGAACCAACATTAAACTCTTTATCAAACTCTGACTTTGATAAGTCGTGATGTGATAATTCCAAATCACGTACGCGTTCTCGCTGCCATAAACCCAACGGGTCTAAGTTAGCGTTTTGGTGACCGCGGTAACGATAAGAGTTAATCAACTGCAATACACGTACTTGCTTAGCATCAGCTTCAGAGCTTACTGCTACTTGCTTAACGTTTTGTTTTGCCAATTGACGAAACTCATCACGGATAACCGAGTGATTGGTTTCTACATCAACACCATCTACTTTGGGAAGCTCGTCAAAAATCTTGCGCCACTCATCAGAGACTGAGTGAGCGTTTTCAAGATACGCTTCGTATAGCTCTTCAATATAAGCAGCGTTATTACCACTTAAATGGGAAGACTCTAACCAAGCCTTCATTGCACCTTCTGGCATTGCCTAATCCTATGTATTGGTAGACTAAATTGTTTCAAGCATGATCTCTATCATGCTCACATGAATTGACTGAAGATAACACAGTGTTAGCCAAAAGCTAACGGGATGTTATTCGCCAACTCAGAAAAACGAAAATGCCAGGCCCACTTACGCGGGCCCGGCGATATACCTTTTCACCACAAGCTTAGCTTGCAGGCTGAGTGGTGTCGTTATACCGCTCTTTGTAGCAACATCGATTTAATTGAACCGATGGCTTTTGTTGGGTTTAAACCCTTAGGACATACATCAACACAGTTCATGATACCGTGACAACGGAACACACTGTATGCGTCTTGTAAGTCATCTAAACGCTCATCCGTTGCGGTATCACGGCTATCGATTAAGAAACGATACGCATGTAATAAACCCGCTGGACCGATGAACTTGTCTGGGTTCCACCAGAATGATGGACAAGACGTTGAGCAACACGCACATAAGATACATTCATATAAGCCGTCTAACTTATCGCGATCTTCTAGCGATTGCAGATGCTCACGTGCTGGTTGCTCTTTACCGTCATTAATTAAGTACGGCTTGATCTTTTCATATTGATTGTAGAACTGAGTCATATCAATGATCAGATCGCGCACTACTGGTAAGCCTGGTAATGGACGCAACACAATCTTATTGGCTTTCAGTTCAGATAACGGTGTGATACATGCCAAACCGTTCTTACCGTTCATATTCAAACCGTCTGAGCCACATACACCTTCACGACATGAACGACGGAAAGATAATGTTGGGTCTTGCTCTTTTAATAGCATAAGAGCGTCTAGCACCATCATATCTGAGCCTTCTTGAATTTCTAGCTCATAGTCTTTCATGTAAGGCGCATTATCTACGTCTGGGTTGTAGCGATAAATCGAAAAAACTTGTTTCATCGTCAATGCTCCTTATTAGTATGTACGTACTTTCGGTGGGAAAGCGTCACGGTGGACTGGCTTCATGTTCACGTCACGTTTTGACATTTCTTCATTGCTTGGCGTGTAGATGGTGTGGCATAACCAGTTTTCATCATCACGGTCAAGGAAGTCTTCACGAGAGTGAGCACCACGAGATTCGGTACGGAAGTTCGCAGCTTTTGCCGTACAGTACGCAGTTTCCATTAAGTTATCTAGCTCTAAACACTCGATACGCTGGGTGTTGAACTCAGATGACTTATCAGCAAGGTGAGCATTTTGTAGACGCTCACGGATTTCCGTTAGCTCTTTCATGCCTTGTGCCATTGCTTCACCTTCACGGAATACCGAGAAGTTCAGCTGCATACATTGCTGTAGGTCTTTACGAATTTGTACTGGATCTTCACCACCGGTTGAGTTTTCCCAACGGTTGTAACGTGCAAGCGCTTCATCTAGGTTGCTTGCATTCGCTTCACGTGATGTGTCCGTTTCAGCAAGGTATTTACCAAGGAAGTTACCAGCAGCACGGCCAAATACAACAAGGTCAAGTAGTGAGTTACCACCAAGACGGTTAGCACCGTGAACCGATACGTTAGCAATTTCACCAACAGCAAATAGGCCTTCAATGATTTTGTCTTCGCCAGTCTCTGGGTTAAATTCAATCGCCTGACCGTTAACGTTACAAGGTACACCACCCATTTGGTAGTGACAGGTAGGAATAACTGGAATTGGCTCTTCCGCAGGATCGACGTGTGCGAATGTTTTCGACAAGTCACAAACACCTGGTAGACGCAAGTTCAACGTCTCACGACCTAAGTGGTCAAGTTTCAATTTAATGTGTTTACCAAATTGTGGGTGATCACAACCACGACCTTCACGAATTTCGGTCATCATTGAACGAGCAACAACATCACGACCAGCAAGATCTTTGGCATTTGGCGCGTAACGCTCCATGAAGCGCTCGCCGTCTTTATTCAGAAGGTAACCACCTTCACCACGACAGCCTTCAGTCACAAGAACACCTGCACCTGCGATACCGGTCGGGTGGAACTGCCACATTTCCATGTCTTGCATTTGCACGCCAGCGCGCAATGACATACCAACACCGTCACCGGTATTGATGTGGGCATTGGTTGTTGATGCGTAGATACGACCCGCACCACCGGTTGCTAGAACCGTAGCACGCGCTTTAAAGTAAACAACTTCACCTGTTTCGATACAGATTGCGGTACAACCAACAACATGACCTTCATCATTTTTAACTAAGTCTAATGCGTACCATTCAGAATAAACGTTGGTTTTGTTTTTAACGTTTTGCTGATATAAACAGTGCAAGAGAGCATGACCTGTACGGTCCGCAGCTGCTGCTGTACGCGCCGCTTGCTCACCGCCGAAATTTTTCGACTGACCACCGAAAGGACGCTGATACACTTTACCGTTTTCAAAACGAGAAAAAGGTAGGCCCATGTTTTCTAGTTCGATGATCGCTTCAGGACCGGTTTTACACATGTATTCGATCGCGTCTTGGTCACCGATAAAGTCAGACCCTTTAACGGTATCGTACATGTGGTATTCCCAGTTATCTTCGTGGGCGTTACCTAGTGCAACGGTAATACCACCTTGGGCCGATACCGTGTGCGAACGCGTTGGAAATACTTTTGAAATCAAAGCACAGCTTTGACCTGATTCAGAGATTGCTAAGGCAGCGCGCATACCTGCGCCACCAGCGCCAATTACAATGGCATCAAATTCACGAACTGGAACGCTCACTTATACACCCCACACAGACAACAATACCGCTGCTACGTACGCGAACAGGGTAATGGTAAATAAAAATTGTAAAACGCCACGCAAAAACGCTGGCTTAACATAATCGGTAAGAACTTGCCAAATACCAATCCATGCATGAAATAGCACGGCAAGAACGGCTAGGATAGTGAAGATTTTCATACCCATGTTGGCAAAAAGGCCGGTCCACGCCTGATACGTCACTTCAGACGTCGTTAGGAACCAACCCATCATAAATAGACTGTATAGTGCTAAGATAACCGCACTCGCGCGTAAAAGAATAAAATCATGTACGCCGCTACGGCCTAGAGTTGCTGCATTGTTTACCATACCCAAACTCCTGCTAATACTGCTAATACAACCCAAAGAGCAATAGTGATACGAGCGCTTGTTTGGCCCGAGCCTTTCTCTTCAAGATGACCTAAATCCATAATTAAGTGGCGAATACCACCAACAAAATGGTATGCCAGTGCGGTCATAATACCCCACACAATGAATTTACCCAGAGGACCAGTGACACACTCTTTTACTGAGTCGAAACCTTCTGGTGATGAAAGTGACACTGAAAGTGCCCAGATTAGGATACCAACACCGAAAAACATCACCACACCGCTTACACGATGCAAAATCGACGCTTTTGCCGCTGCCGGTAACTTGATTGTTGTCAAATCAAGATTTACAGGTCTTTGTTTTTTCACAGTTATCTTGCCTAATACGTTATTTTTCTAACTTGACTACTACAAGGTCAATATACGCCACCATATCGCGGTGAACAGACATTAAACCGAGTTCTCTGCTCTATATTAGAGCAACTAAACTACCCAAACGCGATAAATTTGGCGTAGTTAGTAAACATGATAAATTGGTCGTTACCCACAATTGGATCGTTGGGATTATAAAGGCGCATACTTTAAATTACAATTTAATCGACTGTTTTCTTATTCTTTGTTAGAGTATTTGCGCAATTATTATCCAACAGTATAATTTTCTATCATTTTGTAAACTTTTAAATTGACTTTTCACCCCACATTTGGAGTAGAATAGCCAACAATTTTAGTCGCCGATCGTCGACGCGAAATGCATAACTTTTGCATAACAATTGATACACATCATATCAAAGACGGCTAATTGCTGGTGTCGAGCTGCATATTTATGAGCGTAATTATTGATTAAATATAATCAGTTTCTGCCGGATCGGAATATAGACAAAATAATGAAAACTAAAGAATATAGAGGAACAATTATGGCTGACAACAAAGCCACTCTGAGCGTTAATGGTAAAGAGGTTGCTGAACTACCGATTTTATCAGGTTCAGCTGGTAACGACGTAATCGATATTCGTACACTTGGTGGCGCAGGCTACTTCACTTACGACCCTGGCTTTCTAGCTACAGCTTCTTGTGAATCAGAAATAACCTTCATCGACGGCGGTAAAGGTATTTTGCAACATCGTGGTTATGCCATTGATGATTTAGCGAAAAATGCAGATTACCTAGAAACCTGTTACATCTTGCTTCACGGTAAAGCACCGTCGCAAGAAGAGTACGATGACTTTGTTAATATCATCACTAACCATACTATGGTTAATGAAAAAATCGCCAACTTTTTCCAAGGTTTCATGCACGATGCGCACCCGATGGCAATGCTTTGTGGTGTTGTTGGTGCCCTATCGTCGTTCTACCACGATGATTTAGATATCACGGATCCGGCGCAGCGCAAACGTTGTGCACATCGCTTAGTGGCAAAAATTCCAACCATCGCAGCGATGGCGTATAAATACAGCATTGGTCAACCATTTGTATACCCACGCAATGACCTATCATACGCCGAAAACTTCTTACACATGATGTTCTCTGTACCTGCTGAAGAATACAAAGTGAACCCAGTGCTAGCAAAAGCCATGGATCGCATTTTCATTCTTCATGCAGATCATGAACAAAACGCGTCAACGTCAACCGTGCGTTTAGCGGGCTCTTCAGGTGCTAACCCATACGCATGTATTGCTGCCGGTGTTGCATCATTATGGGGTCCAGCTCACGGTGGTGCTAACGAAGCTTGTTTGCGTATGCTAGAAGAGATCGGTGATGTAAGCCGTGTTGACGAGTTTGTTGCACGTGCAAAAGACAAGAACGATCCGTTCCGTCTAATGGGCTTTGGCCACCGTGTCTATAAGAACTTCGATCCACGTGCCACGGTTATGCGTGAAACGTGTCACGAAGTACTTAGCGAGCTAGGTATTAAAGATCCACTATTAGATGTGGCTATGGCATTAGAAAAAGTAGCTCTTGAAGATCCGTACTTCATCGAGAAGAAACTTTACCCTAATGTTGATTTCTACTCTGGTATTATCTTGAAGGCGATCGGTATCCCAACCAGCATGTTCACTGTGATTTTTGCATTAAGCCGCACCGTTGGCTGGTGTTCACACTGGGATGAAATGTTGAGCCAACCGGGTCAAAAGATTGGTCGTCCTCGTCAAAACTACACGGGTGAATTAAACAAAGAGTTTACACCGTTACAACGTCATAAGTAACGCTAATCACCGTAGTTCAACGAATTAAGGCCAGCATTAAGCTGGCCTTTTTATGTTCAGTAAACACTGATGAATAGCCTATTCATACCAATCACATTAAGTTATTGCTCACTCAGAGTTGGCCACAAACTTAATGTAATTGGTATAACTTCAGCGATTTATCATACTGGGCAAGTCATTGTCTGATCGAGACGATTTGCGCCATCCGGCAGATAACACTTACCCCAAGCAGCTTACGCAACCAACTATCACAAACACTTACGGATAATCGCCTATACTTGGCTATTATATTAAGCTAAACAGCGAGTAAGCTATCGGTGGGTTCTGGTACCCCTAATTGATATGGTGAGCACTAACGAAGACAAGCCTCATACTATTCTCGTCGTTGATGACGAACCAAGTAATCTTGACTTGGCGGTTGGCTTATTAAAAGACCAATTTAAAGTAAAAGCCGCAACCAGTGGCCAAGTTGCTCTTAAAATAGCCGACAGCGGAGACAGCATTAGCCTTATTCTGCTTGATGTGATGATGCCTGATCTCGATGGTTTTGACGTATGCGCGGCATTAAAAAACAACCCCGAGACGCAACATATTCCTATTATCTTTCTTACAGCAAAATCAGAAGTCGCCGATGTCACTAAAGGCTTTTCTCTTGGCGCCGTGGACTATATTACCAAGCCATTGCAACCGGATATATTAAAGGCTCGTGTCAACACTCACATTAGTTTGCGAGAAAGTCAACGTGCTTTAGAGCAACAAGTTGCCACGTTAAATGAAAATATTCGACTACGTGAAGATATAGAAAACTTAACCCATCACGACTTAAAAGGACCGCTAGGCGTTATTTTGTTCGAAACGGCCAAACTTGCCGACAAAGACGCGGCGGCTTCCATTGAGGAATCAGCAAATAATATCCTGAACATGGTCAATAACACCTTGGATGTATTCAAAATTGAACGGGGAACCTACCCTCTCAAGCCTGATATGGTCGACTTAAACAGGTTGATACGCAAGGCCATTAAAGCCAGCAGTCGTCTAGCGGAAAAGAAACAGCTCAGCTTTAATGTCAGCTATCATCGCGATGCCAACTATATCGATGCAGAAGAGCTACTGTGCTTATCCATTTTTAACAACTTAGTCAAAAATGCGGTTGAAGCATCACCCGATAATGAGCGCATTGACATCAGCGTCGTCGATGATGGTGAGTTCATCGAATTTCGGCAAAAAAATCGTGGCGCGATCCCTAAACGCCTGCGCGATAATTTATTTGAAAAATACGCGTCATCCAATCACAGTCGAGGCTCAGGGCTTGGTGCCTACTCGGCTAAATTGATGACCGAAGCACAAAATGGCCAAATTTCGTTTCGAGTGATTGACGAGACGTTCACTGAGTTTATGGTGCGCCTACCTGCGTATGGCTAGGTCAATCGATATAACAAAAATCAAGATACAAAAAAGGCGCTATAACGCGCCTTATTTCATCTGGGTATGAGCGGTTCATTAATTACGAAACGACAAGGCAGACTCAAGCAATGGCAGGTTTTCATCAAACTTTGCCTGCTCAATAGGCTGATTTTTTGCATCCATTATACGTAACACACTTTTATCGCCTTGGCTTTCAACTTTAAAGCGATACACGCCATTGGCCAAAGAAAGTACGCTGATTTCATCCGCCCACATTTTGCTCCAAATAGATGGCTCAACGTAGGTGTACTCGACCTCGTAAACGCGATTATCTTCATTTAAATCAACAATGGTAAAGTTATTGTCTTCAAAAAATCCTGGTAAATATGACCACACGTCATCGGCTGGATATTCAATCAACAAAGCGGGTTCACCTGATTCGGTCAAGGTCTTTTTAACCAATTGCATATTCGCACGACCTAACCGATCATCGCGATTATTTACGCGGTAGAGGTAATCCATTTGCGCGCTGATTTCATTAACCATAGCAATTTCTACACGCTCCTTCTCCAGAGGCGATATTTGCTTTGTCGTTGAGTTTTGGTCCGTTAGCATATAATCAATTAACTCAACATTTAAACCAACACTGCGACCATGTGGCTTGGTGACTAATGAATAACGAAAACGCCAGCTTTCTGATGATTCAATCGTTTGCCAAAATAACGCACCACTTTCCTCATTACGCTGGAACCAATCAGATTCCCAGACATTGTTTTCTTCGTCGCCACGTTTTAAACCAACATTTTTTTCTTCAAGGTAACCGGTAATCGCGCGCACCACGTACTGGCGTAGATCGCGTGAATCATCGACTTTATCAAACCAAATCGCGGCACTGTTATCAAATTCATCAACACGGCTGCCTGCTGCCAAAGGTAACACTTGCGACGGTGCTCGCACGTCAATTTTTTCACCCACAGCGCCGTCTGTACGAGTCAATTGTGGAATCGCATACAATTGGTTATTTTGGGGCGCTTCTAACCCTGTAGGTACCTGCAGCTGTTGGCTACTATTAATTTTCACGTAGTCAAAGCCACCTTTGGCTTGATGACGAGTTTCCGAGCTCGAGCACGCAGCTAAAGACAAGGCAATAAAGGGTAAGCAAATAAGTCGGCGATCCATGAAAACTCCTGAGGAATAAAGCCTTTTGTGTTGGCTTGTGGTATTTCGCAAAAAGAAATGCAACAAGCACTGTCATTATCATTTGCTATTCGATTGATATTGTTATCAATAGTTCCCGTGTTAGGTCGCTTATTATGCCGCCTTAACACCCACTTAATAGCAAATATTTATAGCGTTTAATGGTACTTGCCCTATGCATTAAACACAAGGCTTGTTGTTGAGAATGTTATTAAAAAATATTTACGCTTTATTATCATTTTTATCGGCTTCTCATGTGGTTATAGGGATCATCACATCAGTGCAAATCAATACCGCAATATTGACAATGACCGCTCCAGCATTGAAGACTCCATCGGTTGCAACGATAAGTCACCTTGATCGATTTCGCGCTAGCGCTCGTTTGTTAAGCCAAGTCGTTGTATAGTTACAGCGTGATACGTTATTGTTGCTGGTCATGACCTAATGCAATTACTGAATACAACATCAAAGTAACACGATAAGGAGTTATATGAATACGTTACAAGTAGGTGATAAAGCGCCGATTTTCTCTCTTGCTAATCAACATGGCGATGTTATCAACTTGGCTGATTATATCGGCAAGCATAAAGTATTGGTTTACTTTTACCCAAAAGCGATGACCCCAGGATGTACGGTACAAGCACAAGGGTTACGAGACAGTAAGAATGACTTAGATGAGCTAAACACCGTCGTGTTTGGCATTAGCCCAGACGAAGTAAAACGTCTTGATAAATTCTGCGTCCGCGATGAACTTAATTTCACTTTACTGTCTGATGTTGACCATAAAGTTGCCGATGATTTTGGGGTTTGGGGACTGAAAAAATTCATGGGCCGCGAATATGACGGCATTCATCGCTTAAGTTTTTTAATTGGCCTTGATGGCAACATCGAGCATGTTTTTACTAAGTTTAAAACCAAAGATCACCATGATGTGGTACTTGCTTATCTTGCTCAGGCGAGCAACTAAGCCCGTCACGAAAGGCGATGTCACCTGCATCGCCTTAACTAATACACGTTAACTTTACCTTACCCCCCCGAATGTTGCCTTGTCAGTATTGCCGTCCTAGTATTGCTTTCTGTTAGCAAGTTACCTAGCAAAGCCAAGCACATCTCAATACCGCTGAGGGCTCGTTGCTTGGGATAAGCAGTTTTGGTTCGACTCGCCTAATTATTTGTTCTGCTGTGCTTGCTCTGTCTCATTCTCGGTTACCGAGGTAGGCCAAGCATTAATCACCGCTTTTACCAACGTCGCTAATGGGATAGCGAAAAACACTCCCCAAAAGCCCCAAAGCCCACCAAAAATAATCACTGCGATAATGATAGATACTGGATGTAGATTCACGGCTTCTGAAAAGAGCAATGGCACAAGTATGTTGCCATCGATGATCTGAATAATAAAATACGCCAGCATCACATAACCAAACTCTGGACTTATGCCCCACTGAAATAGCGCAACAAGGGCCACAGGTATGGTGACCACCGTTGCGCCGACATAAGGTACGAGTACCGATAAGCCAACCGCCGCGCCTAATAAAAACGCATAGCGTAAATCAAGAAACCAAAATGCAATTATCGACGCGATACCGATGATCATGATTTCAACCACCTTACCGCGAATATAATTATGAATTTGTTGATGCATCTCCTTACCCACTTGCGATGTTAAGCGGCTTTCTCTTGGCAAAAATTTCGTCGCTGACGATAACATCATGGCTTTATCTTTTAAAAAGAAAAACACCATAATGGGTACCAAAATCAAATACACCAACAAGGCAACAATATCGGTAATCGAGTTTAGTGATGCTTCCAGTATTTTTTGACCGATAATAACCAATTCGCCACGCAGGGTATCAATGACACTTTCGATTTGCTCAGCTTTGATCAGCTCTGGATATCTTCCTGGCAAAGTAAGTAAGTACTCATCACCACGTTGCAGCATATCGGGAACTTCGGCAACTAAGTTGGTGGTTTGCTGCCATAACAAAGGCACCGCCCCCAATAACATTGCCAATGCCAAGCCACTGAACACCAGCATAACGATCATCACCGACTGACTGCGCCCCAAACCAAACCGCCCTAGCCCCCGCACGGATGGCTCAAGCAAAAATGCCAAAACAATAGAGACGATAACCGGCATTAATAAATTGCCAAAAAAGGTCAGTAACAAAAAGCTAAGAAGAATGATCAAAATAAGACTAACCACATGCGGATCTTCGAACTTTTCTTTGTACCAGCGAATAATGTAATTAATCATTAAGGCTTACTCTTTCGTTATTGTTATGGTTATTGATTGATCATGATTGGCGTGAACCACGTAATTAAGGTTTTGCCTAGACAACCAAGCGGGTATATCAGATTTCGAGCCAGAATCAGCAAGGTGTATGTGAGCCTGCTGACCATGCAGCAACTGTTTGATCAACAATTTTGTTTTAATGAGGGGTAGCGGGCACTTATCTGCTCTACCATCGTATGTCTGTGCTATCAAACTGAATCATTTAACCGCTGTAATATAGCAAAATAATAGCAAGCTGTGGGCTTGAATGAAATAGCGTTATACGCCATTTATTCGCAACCAACGGCAGCCTTTAACGCGCTCTAGCCTTGTCAAAGCGGTGCATTTACTTCAATATAGCCAGACAATGACTGAAATCTGACGTTAACGTATGACTCGGAGGCCCCTTCATTATTTTTGTCGGAAACTTTCCGTGAAAAACACCCTCTAAGCGAGAAAACACCGGCGAAAACCGAGTTACAAGGAATACATGAACAAATTTTTTAGCCTCAAACCGCTTACTTTAGCGTGTTTATGTGTGGCAACAACGGCCAGCGCAATAGGCCTTGATGATGATAAAAACGCCTTACCTGAAATAGGTACTGCAGCGGTAAGCACACTCTCATTAGACAAAGAGCGTCTTTACGGTGATGCCATGATGCGTTCAATTCGCGCCTCGCAACCGGTGATTTATGATCCTGTTTTAGACGAATACATCAATGACTTAGGTAACCGCTTAGTACAGCAAGCTGATGATGCATATTATCAATTCAACTTTTTTATGCTCAATCAAAAAGACATCAATGCGTTTGCGTTTTTTGGCGGCAACGTAGGCATTCATTCTAGTTTGATGCTGTTAGCCGATGATGAAAGTGAACTTGCTGCGGTTATTGCCCATGAAATAGCTCACGTCACCCAACGCCACTTAGCTCGTCGTATTGAAGCACAAAGCCGTAATTCACCGATGACCATTGCCGGGGTTGTCTCCGGTGTCTTACTCGCTTTAATTAATCCGCAAATGGGGATGGCTGCGCTATCAACGACATTGGCAGCCACCCAACAAATGGGCATCAATTATACCCGTTCCAATGAGAAAGAAGCAGATCGGGTTGGTATGGATATCCTCGTTGCAAGTGATTTTGATCCCAATGGTGCGCCTAATTTTTTCCGAAAGATGGCAGGAAAGTCTCGCTATTCGTCAAAACCACCAGCGTTTTTGCTCACCCATCCACTACCTGAATCTCGAATAGCCGATTCCCGTACCCGCGCAAACCGATATCCAGATAGAGCCGTGCCCGCAAGCCTTAAGTTTGAGCTTGCCAAAGCGCGGCTAAAAGTTCGTTATAGTGGCACCAATGCCCGTGATAACATTACGTCGTTTCAGGACATACTCTATAGAGAGAAATATCAAGTAAAACAAGCCGCTGAATATGGTCTGGCATTGAGCTATTTTGAAAATAAAGACTACCAAAAAGCTTATGAAATTGTTGCAACGCTGATGAAGCAGCAGCCACATAACTTATTCTATGTCGATACCATGAGTGACATATTGCTCGCTCAAGAGAAATATTCGCAAGCATTAGCGATGCTACAAGATTTGGCGCTTATTATGCCGTATAATCAGGTCGTTACTCTGAATTACGCCAATATCGCGTACAAAGCGAAACAATATAAATTAGCTGAAAACCTACTACAGGACTTCCTTATGCTAAATAAGGAACACTTTTTAGCGCACGACTTGCTTAGTAGCGTCTACCAAGAACAGCAAAAGTCTGCGCAAATGCATATGCAAAAAGCCGAATTGATGGCGTTAATGGCGCAGTATCCTAGAGCCGTTGATGAATTGCATACAGCCTATAATTTCGCAAGTGACGATTCGTTAACGCAAAAGCGAATAAAAGCACGTATTTTACAATTTCAAGAAAAAGAAAATGAGCTAAAACGCTTCTAATATCAACCCAGAGAGTGTTATGTCTAAACTAACTATTTTTCACAACCCACGTTGTTCAAAGAGCCGTCAAACCCTGCAATTGATCCAAGATGCGGGCAAAGAAGTCGACATCGTCGAATATTTAAAAACGCCACCGACGGCAACGACACTCACCAACATTTTAGCGCTACTAAACGTTGATGTACGCCAAATGATGCGAGTGAAGGAGAGCGAATATAAAGAACAAGGCCTATCGGCTCCTGAGTTGACAACCGAGCAACTTATCGAGGCGATGGTCGCGACACCTAAACTGATTGAGCGCCCTATTGTTTTATCCGCCAATAAAGATAAAGCCATTATCGGTCGCCCACCAGAAAACGTCGAGCAGTTATTCTAACCATTATGAGTACTCAACGCTTTAGCACCGAAACCTTACGCAAAATAGCAACATATAGCTACGTCGCTTTATTGGCTTACATGCTGGCTTGGTTATATTGGCTAGCACCAAGTCAAAGCATGTCGCCAACATTGACCTTTGTCATGTTTATTTTGCCATTATTATTGCCATTAAAAGGCATCATCCAAGGTAAACCATACACATTTGCCTGGGCTAATTTCATCATTATTTTTTATATGATGTACGGCTTGACGACACTTTGGGTTGCCGCGGACGAGCGATGGATAGCGGTTGGGCAATTACTGCTAACCACAATTACCTTCTTTGCCAGCGCCTATTATTCAAAATATCGAGGCCAAGAGTTAGGGTTAAAAATTCCCAAACTCAAAGATGACTTGCAGCAAGAAGCTGAACGGCATCGCGATGATAAGTAACACACAAAAAAGCGCTTGGAGTAAATAACCAAGCGCTTTTTTTTCATTCTCATTTGATAGCAACTGATAAACCTGTAATATAAACCCTGCTGACGTTAACAACGTATTCACAATAGCAACATAAAAGGCTGACGACAGACGACTTATATTGGATACGTCATCGCTTTGGGGTTATGTTTGCATCGTGACATGTAACAAAGGAATAGAATAATAATGAACAAACACACGTTCGCCCTGGCATTACTTGCCACTGTACTCGGTGGCTGCGGCGGCTCGAATAACACCAGCAGTTTAGGAAGTGGTGGCGTCGTTAGCTCAGGTGACATCATCGCCGACGGTGGCTTTTTGCAAAATCAAAACGTCGATTTAGTGCTACTCAGTGAGCAATCCAGCATTAGCGATATTCAATGGCAACAGACCTTAGGGCCTAGCGTTAATCTGCTCGCGGATAAGAGCAAAGCGATTTCATTTAAAGCGACTAATACCGGCAATTACGCATTTACTGTAACGTACAGTATCGCTGGTGAACAAAAGAGCGATGACATTGAATTTACTGTCGAACAAGCCTCTCCGAAGCTTAGATTATCGCGAGGCCATAGTGTGGTTGAAGGGGGGAATGTCTCGTTAAGAGTCTTTGCCAGTGATGGTATCGATCAAAACAGCATTCGCTTTGAGCAAGTTTCCGGCCCGAGCATTCAATTTGACGACGAAAATGTTGACTCACAACTCGCCATATTTACCGCCCCGTCAGTATCGCGTGATGCGGTTATTGAAATTGAGGTAAGCGCAGAGGCTGATAATGGCGAGGTACACAGAGATAATGTCATCATTTTAGTTGAAAACACGCCAACATTCGCCAATGACCCGTATTTTGATGAACCTCTAGCCAATGTTTATGTGTATAACCCGACATCGCCTTACCGTAATGCCTTAATCGATTGTGTTTATTCAAATGCCCTTAATGAATCATGTCCATTAGGCAACTTACCCATTTTAGCCAGTGACAGTAACGGCGCGACTCCGACCATTGAACAAATAATGGATCGGCTAGTTGTTTCTCACGACTGGATGGCCGAAAATTTCCGCCTGTTTCTCGAAACATATGATGACCACGACGATTTTAAGAATCTGCTGCGCGCCACGACAGCCATTGTCTTGTCCTATGACATTCGACCATCATTTTATTGGGCGGCCACTGGCGCGATTTATCTCGATCCTGAAAATCTGTGGTTAACCTCAGCACAACGTGAAACCATTAATGAGGCGCCAGATTATCGAGCAAACTTCGGCAGTGATTTACAATTTGTCATACCTTGGCGCTACGTCATCAATAATGAGTATGCAACGCTTTACTATCCACCTGAATATGAGCTTTCGCGTAACCTCAATGATTTACATTTTGAGCTCTCAGATCTTTTGTATCACGAACTTGCTCATGCCAATGACTACTTACCGCCAAATGAATGGAATACCTATTCGGACAATACATCATTCTTGGCTGCCGCGCTCGACAAGCGTGAAATTTCGGAAAACTTAACCGCCGTTTACCCAACCACAAGTAACGAGATGAAACAACTTGCGGCGGTGCGATTTCGTGGTGAAACGGCAACCTCAACGCAGCGCAACTACCGACCCGAAGACGTCGCTAGCTTTTATGAGCCCGACAACTCAAATGGTTTTTATAACTACACCAGTGAGCGTGAAGATTTAGCGATTTTATTTGAAGAGCTGATGATGGCACTTCGATTTGGCGTACAACGAGATACCGCAGTTACCAGTCCCGCTGTTTACGACAGCGAAGGTAATTTACTTCGCGAGCAAAGCTATATTGTTGCATGGGGACAACGTGGCCGTATCAGCGAGCGAAAAGTGAGCGTACGAGCAAATTACGTCACCGAACGATTATTACCGGAGGTCGATTTGTCATTAGTCGACGATTTACCTTCTCCTGTACCTATGGCCGCCGGAAAAAACTGGTGGGATAATTTGCAAATCAGCAATGCGATACCAGCGCCATTGCAATCATTGCGTGGTCAACCAAACTCACACCTACGTCCACTCGAAGGTAAAGTGCGCTATCATCGTCCACACTTACCAGCGTTACCGTCACAATAAGTGACCAAGCTGTATTGGCGCTCGACACAATCGCACTCATAGGAGAAAAACGTAAAAACCCGGCAATGCCGGGTTTTATTTGGATAGATGCTTGAGCTGATATTAAAACAACACGTCCTTGATAAACGGAATCGTTATTTTTCGCTGTGCTTTAATTGAGGCTTTATCTAAGATGTCTAAGCTTTGCAGCAATGATTGCATATCCCGTGACAAGCGGTTTAATAAAAACTTAACGGTTTCATCTTGCATCTCAATACCGCGCAGTCGCGCACGTTGCTGAAACGCTTGAATTTTGTGCTCATCATCGAGAGGTTTCACTTGCTCAGTGAAGCCCCAACTAATACGGGACACTAAATCGGGTAATGTTATCGCTAACTTATTGGCTGCATCGTTACCGGCCAATATGATTTTTTTGTTATTTTCAATCACACGATTGTATAAGTCGAAGACACCTTGTTGCCAAGCCTCATTACCTGCAATCAAGTGCAAATCATCGAGGCAGATAACGTCAACACGCTCAAGATCGGTAAGTACATCAACAGATAAATGCTGTAATTCACTAAAACTCAAACATAAGCTGGTTTTATTGAGACTGGCAGCATGAGCGCAGCTCGCATGTAATAAATGCGACTTACCAACGCCTTGCTGGCCAAACAGGTAAAAACCGTTAATGTTGACATGGTCATTGGCGATAAATTCGCGTAATTGACCCACAATGCTCTGCCCGGCAAGTGTGTAATAACTTGCAAAGGTTTCATCGTCAGGCAGGTGCACTGCCAAAGGTAATTGTCCTGTTAACGCCATTAGCCTTTCCAAAAGAAACTTACCGGTTGTTGCTTATCCAACTCGGCAAGGGGGTCGTGATTTAGTAGCAGATTCGATTCAAGGCTTAACGCTTGCATAATGGCTTTATTATCTGCCATGGTTTGGAGGCGAAACAACATAGTGTCGCCCTCGGCTCTAATTAATGTCACATCACTGACCAAATTTAAGCTTGCAAATAATTGGCGAACCGCAACAAAGGTTTTCATTGAGCTCACATTAACAATTTCAATATCCACATAAAAACGATTTTGGCTATTTACGATAACACCGAATTTTTGATGTAATGCCTCAGCGACATCATCAACAACTTGGTCTAGCAACGCCAGCTTATCATTACCCGCTCGCTTGTTTTGCAATAATAGCTCATCGCCCCACAGTAACCAATCTGAAGCGACACTTTGTTGGGCGCATAGTTGACCACACACAGCGATATCTGGTTCTTCAACCAAGGTGCTATCGGAAACACGTAACACCATAACCGCTTCGGCCATATAACGCGCTGAAGCGCGTTGAATATTATCAGCAAAACGTCCCCAAACATCATCGACACTGACATCCATCGCATCGGTTAAATCCATCAGCGGAAAGTTGACTTTGATACCGCGTTGCGCGAATGCCTGTTTGATCTGCTGGCTAAATAGCGGGTGGGAATCAGCAATCATTTGTCGATCATTGCCTTGTTCATCGATCATCCAAATGGTGATAAGCGGTCGATACTTTCCCCAAATAGAGGCTTGGCTTTGCTGCAATAGGGTATCGACTTTTGCTGATTCAAACGTTGCAAAGAGGTAATTTTGTCCATCAACACTGCTAAATCGATAGCCACTTAAATAATTTTGGGCATCACTAACGGCTCGCTTAAGGCTATTGTTCGATTCAACCGACTCTCGTCCAGCCAATTTAATCAACACTTGCCTCAAGGCTTGTTGGTAAGCAATATTTTGATCTGCCGCATCAACGTCTAAGGCTACTTTTCCCTCATATAAGTCTGCTATTTCAATCGCATGCAACGGCTGCAATACAGCGCAGAGCGCAAAAACATAGCCAATAATCAACGGACGCAGTGTTTTTTTCAGTTTCATAAGCGAATATTATCATAAAGATTAGCCCTTTAGGCGAGAAAAAAAATATTTTCTCACAAACATTTTATATCGGCGTAAGCACTGGTAGAATACGCGCCATTAAAATACCGTGACACACCTGAATTTGTTGGGTTAGTGTCAGATCTAAAAAATCATTTAAGGGTTCATCGTGAGCGAGCAAAAACAATCATTAAGCTATAAAGACGCTGGTGTCGATATTGATGCGGGTAATGCATTGGTTGAAAACATTAAGGGTGCTGTGAAAAAAACCAATCGTCCTGAAGTTATGGGCGGTTTAGGCGGTTTTGGTGCCGTATGTCAGATACCTGCAGGTTATAAAGAACCTGTACTTATTTCTGGCACTGACGGTGTGGGTACCAAGTTGCGTTTGGCGATTGATCTGAAAAAACATGACACTGTTGGTATCGACTTGGTCGCGATGTGTGTAAATGATTTGCTTGTACTGGGCGCTGAACCGCTTTATTTCCTAGATTACTATGCTACTGGCAAACTTGATGTTGATGTAGCATCAGACGTAGTGAAGGGCATCGCAGAAGGTTGTATCCAATCAGGTTGTGCCCTAGTTGGTGGTGAGACTGCTGAAATGCCAGGCATGTACCATGCGGGTGATTATGACATCGCCGGTTTCTGTACAGGCGTTGCAGAAAAGTCAGAATTGATCACTGGTGATAACGTACAAGCTGGCGATCAACTCATCGCACTGGCGTCATCAGGTCCACACTCGAACGGTTTTTCGTTGATCCGTAAAGTGTTAGAGGTAAACAACACTGATTGTAACGAGATGCTAGGTGATAAAACCATCGGTGAGCACTTACTAGAGCCTACCCGCATTTATGTTAAGTCTGTATTAGCTATGCTAAAAGACGTGAAAGCAACAGCGTTATCACACATCACGGGTGGCGGCTTCTGGGAAAACATTCCACGTGTATTACCTGAAGGTGCTAAGGCCGTTATCGATGGTAACAGCTGGCAGTGGCCTGAAATTTTCAACTGGTTACAAGAAAACGGCAACATCACCACTCATGAGATGTATCGTACCTTTAACTGTGGTGTCGGCATGATCATTGCCGTACCTGCAGATCAGGTTGACAGCGCATTAGCGACATTAAAAGCTCACGGTGAGAATGCATGGCATATTGGTCAAATCGAAACGGCTAATGCTGGCGATGAGCAAGTGGAAATCAAATAATCATGCCACAAAATAAACGCATTGTTGTTTTAATCTCTGGCAGTGGCAGTAATTTGCAGGCTCTTATCGATGCCTGCAATAGCCGTCAAATTGCTGGCGATATCGTCGGTGTGTTATCCAACAAGGCCGACGTGTTCGGCCTTGAACGAGCACAACAAGCCGGCATTGAAAATTGCGTATTAAAACACACTCAGTTCGAATCTCGTGAACAGTACGATGCTGCGCTTGTTGAACAAATCGATGCGTGGCAACCAGATTTGGTGGTATTAGCCGGTTTTATGCGTATCCTTACGGCTGACTTTGTTCAGCACTATAAAGGACGTTTGCTTAATATTCACCCGTCATTATTGCCGAAGTACCAAGGTTTAAATACTCATCAACGCGCTTTAGACGCGGGTGATAAAGAACATGGTGTGAGCGTCCACTTTGTGACTGAAGAGCTAGATGGTGGCCCGGTTATCTTGCAAGCAAAAGTGCCAATTTTTGCCGGCGATCAAGCCGCTGATCTGCAAGCGAGAGTGCATGAGCAAGAGCATCGCATTTACCCGCTAGTCGTCAACTGGTTTTGTACCGACCGCTTAACAATGGGTGAAAACTGTGCCACACTGGACGGAGCTATACTTCCAGCCAGTGGTTACGCAAGCGACGAGTAGTGTCTTCAGCCTGACATGGCGACAGAAATTGAACTTCCTTGCTGCCTGCAGACTCCAACTGGCAATACTATGTCAGACAGGGATCATTATGGGCAGCAATTACCTTCTCAAAGGCATCTTATTGATGCTTACCTTTCCTCTCGTAGCGCTTGCGCAGCAAGAAACCGTTTCATCTCTCGCCAATTTTGAAGCCAAATACAATATAGTCCACGAAGGTGATGTGTTAGGAAAAGCCAAACGCAGCCTTATAAACCACGACGATGGAAGCGTGGAGTTTAACTATCAAACCAATATCAAACGGTTAATTTTTTCCGATCACCGACAAGAGCAAACACAAAATATTATCCGTGATGGTGAAGTGATTCCACTACTCTATCAGTCGAGTCGTGAAGGAACGGGTAAGGATAAGTTTTATAAATGGGCGTTCGATAAAGACAATCAACAAGTCACTAACTTAGTCACTAACCAGAGCAAACAAATTGACTGGCCAGATGGTTTGCAAAGCAAGCTGAGTTTTCATTTACAAACGCGGTTAAACCTCATCAACGGTAAGAAAGAGTTTAACTTTAAAACGTTAACCACCTCCGGTGGCATCAAAGATTACAATTACCAACTTGTTGGCAACGAGCAAATCGACCTACCATATGGTACATTAGATACCGTAAAGCTGATGCGACAAAAACCAGGTAGCGATCGTGTTACCTACGTTTGGTTTGCCCCCGAACTGGATTATTTGATGGTAAAGCTTCATCAAAAGGAAAACAGCTTTAACGACTTTGAAGCACAATTGGTGAGTGTCGACCTCGCTAAAAAATAACCGGTTTTACGGTGTTCAAGTTGCGGAAGCAAATTTTGCAGGATACGTTGTGTTGTTCGATGTAAATCATTCATAGGCGATATGCAGTGCTTGCCCTACGAGCATTGAGCAAATCATTGACATCGCCGCCCGTGTATCAGCAGCATCGTCACCCAAATAACCGACGAATAGTAAAGCTATTGGCTTTGGGCATGTGAGATCACTTTCGGTGGCTTGTGTTGTCCTTGGGCGACTACCTCACCACCAATAAATGCAAGCCATTGCCCTGCATTCATCTTATGCCATTTTTCATCTGAGGTCAGAGGCTGGGTCGCAATCACCGTGACCACATCGTGATCGGTCGTTTCTTTGGTAAAATCGATTGTTACGTCGGCATCGATAAGCCTAGCCGGACCAAATGGGGCTCTGCGCGTGATCCAATGCAAGTTGTTGTAACAATAAGCAAATACAAACTCGCCATCGGATAATATCAAATTAAATACACCGTAGTGGTTTATTTGTAAACACAGCTCACTCATAAAAGCGAATAATGTTGCATTATCTGGGCGAGTATCTGCAAACTGTTGATGCAACCGCTCTAACAACCAAACAAACGCCTGCTCTGAGTCGGTACTGCCAACAGCCTTGCGTTGTTGTGTCGCCAACTCGTGTCGATAGTCCGCTAGCTGGCCATTATGAGCATAGGTAAAATAGCGCCCCCACAACTCAGCAGTAAAAGGATGTGTATTTTCTAAACTGACTTGGCCAACATTGGCTTGACGTACATGACCTATCACCGCTTCACTTTTTATGGGTAACTGGCTTACTAAAGCCGCAATTTCCGATTCATAGCTAGGCTTTGGATCTTTAAAGGTGCGGCAGCCCTTACCGTCGTAAAAGGTAATACCCCAGCCATCTTTGTGTGGACCGGTATTACCACCACGCTGCATTAAACCAGAAAAACTGAAGCAAATGTCTGTTGGCACATTTGCACTCATCGCCAATAATTCGCACATAGCTCACCTTAAAACCGCAATACATATAACAAAAACAACTAACCGGATACAAAGCTAAACCGATTAACTATAACGATAGCAAAAATATCAACCAAATATCGGCTTTATTCGTAATACCTTATGAATAAATTATACTTTGGTTAGGACATGTTGATCTTTGTTTGAACTTTATCCAATCAGCTAATTTTTGTGATAGCAAAGCAGAATGAACGACGCTTGGTTATTCCAAATGAGCGACGTCTGATGCCGCTAGCGCGAAAATTAGCCACAGCCCTGAGGGCTGAGGCTAAAATCGTTTTACTCGGCGTTAAAACTGATGAGTTGAGATGACTAAACAACATAACTTTTGCCTTGATTAATACGATTTTATCTCTCTGTAGGATTATTAAACAAAGGACAGCACACCCTGGCCCCTTGATATTTTATGAATAAAACAATTGAATTTGTTTTGTTTTAATTTTATCCTAACTTAACTGGTACGACCTCCAACCATTAACAACATTTAAAAACAAGGTAAATGGTCCAAGCCATATTGGATCAGATTAAAAATCAACAGGAGTTAACGTGGAATTTTTATTTGGATTAATCGTGTTTATAGCCGTGACTTCGTACTTGGCTTACGCACGTGCGTCGTTGACGTTATTTACCGCTTCGTATGCGGTACTCATGGTTATCGCGAGTGCGTTTTCACTCGTTGGTGTCATCGGCTGGCTAGTCTTTATTGCCGTTGCCGCCATCTTTAATATCACCAGCTTACGTCGAGCCGTTATTAGCAACACCTTACTGGGTGCCTTTAAAAAGGTTATGCCGGAAATGTCTTCTACAGAGCGAGAAGCATTAAATGCGGGTACCACATGGTTCGAAGCCGAATTATTTAAAGGTGATCCTAGCTGGGATAAATTACACAGTTTTCCACAACCTCGACTGACTCAAGAAGAGCAAGCGTTCCTTGACGGCCCGGTAGAAGAAGTGTGTCGTATGGTTGATGATTGGGAAGTCACTCATGAGCTAGCCGATTTACCACCGGAGATTTGGCAATACCTTAAAGACCACAAATTCTTTGCGATGATCATCAAAAAGCAATACGGCGGTCTAGAATTTAGCGCCTACGCTCAATCTCGCGTATTACAAAAGCTCAGCGGTGCGTCTATTGTTTTGGCATCAACGGTTGGTGTGCCAAACTCCCTTGGCCCTGGCGAACTGTTGCAGCACTATGGTACCAAAGAGCAACAAGATCACTACTTACCTCGACTGGCAACGGGTGAAGAAATTCCATGTTTCGCCTTAACAAGTCCTGAAGCGGGTTCTGATGCCGGTGCAATTCCTGATTTTGGTATCGTATGTAAGGGTACCTTTGAGGGCAAAGACGTACTTGGTATGCGCCTAACCTGGAACAAGCGTTACATTACACTTGCGCCTGTATCCACCATCTTAGGCTTAGCATTCAAACTTTACGATCCAGACAAGTTACTAGGTGAACAAACCGATCTCGGTATCACTTGTGCGTTGATCCCAACCGATATTGAAGGCGTTATTACCGGTCGTCGCCATTTTCCATTAAACGTGCCATTCCAAAATGGCCCAACGCAAGGTACCGATGTATTTGTACCGCTAGACTTTATCATTGGTGGTGCAACCATGGCTGGCCAAGGTTGGCGTATGTTGGTTGAATGCCTATCGGTTGGCCGTGCTATCACCTTGCCATCAAACTCTGCAGGTGGGGTAAAACAAGCTGCCATGGCATCGGGTGCGTATAGCCGTATTCGTCGCCAATTCAAATTACCGATTGGTAAAATGGAAGGTATTGAAGAAGCACTTGCACGCATCGGTGGTAACGCTTATTTAATGGACGCCGTCACAACGATGTCGACCGGTGCTGTTGATTTAGGTGAAAAGCCATCGGTTATTTCCGCTATTTGTAAGTACCACCTTACTGAAAAAATGCGTGATTGTGTTATTGATGCCATGGATATCCACGGTGGTAAAGGCATCTGTATGGGGCCAGGTAACTACCTAGCACGTGGTTACCAAGGTGCGCCTATCGCCATTACCGTCGAAGGGGCAAACATCCTTACCCGCAATATGATCATTTACGGTCAAGGTGCGATTCGTTGTCATCCATACGTGTTAGCTGAAATGGAAGCGGCGGCCAATACGGATGTTATCCAAGGTCAAGTAGACTTTGATCAGGCATTGTTCGGCCACATGGGCTTCACCATTTCCAACTTAGTCCGCTCAAAACTGTTTGCCTGGTTCGGTACTCGTTTTGTTTCTTCGCCATTTAAAGACGAAACCAAGCGCTATTACCGTCAAATGACCAAATTCAGTGCCAATTTAGCCTTGCTATCAGACTTGTCGATGGCGGTATTAGGGGGCGACTTAAAACGTCGTGAACGTATGTCGGCTCGCCTTGGTGATGTATTGAGTTACCTATACCTTGCATCGGCAACCTTAAAACGTTTTGATGACGAAGGTCGTCAACAAGAAGATAAAGCGTTAATGATGTGGGCGGTTGAAGACTGTCTATACAAATGTGAGCAAGCACTTAAAGAGATTTGCGAGAACTTCCCGAACAAGGCTGTTGGTAAAATGTTCAAGCTGATGGTGATGCCATTTGGCCCGTCACTGCGCAAGCCATCAGATAAACTTGATCACAAAATCGCCCGCATTATGCAAACGCCAAGTGCCGCGCGTGATCGTATAGGTCAAGGCCAGTACTTGAACAAGGCCGATGGCAACGTATTTGGTCAGCTTGAAATAGCTCTTGAGAACATGATTGCCTGTGAAGCCATTGTCGATAAGATCAATGCAGCAACCGGTAAGCGCAACCCTATGGTTAAACTTGATGAGCTAGCAGCATCAGCGCTTGAGCAAGCCATCATCACCGATGCTGAAGCAGAAATCATGACGACCACAGAAACGCAACGTAAAGCTGTCATCAATGTTGATGATTTCGATCCATACGAGTTAATCGCTAATAAAGAAAAGCATTTGGCCAATCTAAAAGCCAATAGCGATGAACAGGCTGCTTAAGCAAGCCTTATAGCGAACTCTGATAAGACAAAGCCGAGTCACATGACTCGGCTTTTTTATGCGTGTGATGATCTGTTTATTGATGGTTTGCGGTCTTAATTAGCAAATTTGAGAAGCAAGTGTGCAATATCAATGCCGTTACTCAACGATCTCTTGTTAACCGGGTTAATCGTGCCCTATAAGATAGCTATATGGCTCTCGCGTAGATAAACATATCTGTGGTTGGTTTTGCTGATGTGCATGGAAATGCCTTTCGTAAAACGCGTAGTATTTCAAAACCGTTTAACTCCAAATGCTTTTTAATATGCTCAAATTGATGGTAGTAAATATAGACTTGGTCGCCAGCACTCGATGTTTCTAACCCTGAACGAGTATCTGCGTCTTCCATCGCGCTAAGGTGAAAAATACCACCGGCATGCAGCAGTTTTCGGGCATTGCTAATCAATATTTCCACATCCCGTTTCGATAAGTAAGGTGCGCAAAAACCACAAAGGATGGCATCATATTTACGATTAACTTGCCCTACCTCTCTGCAGTCCATAACAGCAAAGGTCGCCGTTGGGTTATTCGCTTTTGCTAAGTCGACCATATTCGGTGCAATATCAATACCAAACCATTGATAATCGGCACGTTTGTTCAGCATGTAACGCGATATATTGCCTGGACCACAGCCTAGTTCAAATATCTTCGCATGTGGTGTGTCAACTAAATCACAAAAGGCATCATAAGTATCTAAGTAGAAATCAAAATCCATATACTTAGCCTGATATCTATTAGCTAACTTATTAAAGGTACTTGCGGTGATTTGGTAACTGTCCATTTATTATTGCTTCCATAACGATAGCGTGCGTATTCAATCTTGCTGATATACTCGCATGGTTATTTAGCGGAGGTAAATATAATTTGGGGGTGCATATCAGCACTAAAGAAAATGACTGGTTAAGATAGTGAAGAAAAGCTGACCTAGCCGAAGTGAGCCAACCGCATATTGTAGCGAACCTGAAATTAGTGACTCTTCGCTGCGCTTAGTTCAACTAATGCAGCTCAGCTTATTTTGATTGCGACTCAACAAACGCTTTAAATTGTTGCTGATTGCGCTCAGATTGCTTTTTAAATATCGATGGCATTAACATCGCCATCAGACGAACAAAGCCACTGCATTTAAATTCGTTTTTACAAATCCAACGGGTTTTATCGTCTCCCAAATCAATAAATTGATTTTCCATCAAGTTCCACACATTGTCTGTTTCATATACCGCACAATATTTATCTGGCAATTGATTAACCGTTATCACTTCGGTCATCACTACCTCTTTATTTCCCATGTTATAGAGCAAGCGTGATTCGGTACCAACCTTGCCCGGTTCACCATTGATCACCTCAACACCAAGCAAGTTATGTTGCCATGACAACAAATTATCGCTGTCAATAAACAACGTGATGACCTCGTTGATAGGACGATTGATGTCGATTTCTACGCTGTAATTCATTTATGAGCCTAATAAAGAGTTAGCTAGGACGCGTTAAGCTTTGTTTGTTTTTTTACAATCAGCCATTTTTTGTGATCGCAAAGTAGAATGAGCGAAGTTTGATTATTCCAAATGAGAGAATTCTTATGCTGATAGCGCGAAAAATAGCGATTTCCCTAGGGCTCGCTGAAATCGCCTTACTCTGCGTTCAAATTGATGACGTTAGCAGACTAGTTTACATGCCTAAACACCATAATTTTCGCCTTAATTCACTCGATTTAAGCTCTCAATAAAATAATGAAACAAAGGTCAACACGCCCTAGACTATAATCGCTAGTTTTGCCTTTAGCCAATTATCTCACTGAATACAGCAAGCAAATTGCGATTGAGTAATCGTTAATCCCTGCTAATCACGTCATAACGCACCAACAAAATCAGAATCGACAATCGCTAAAATTGATCGTTAACACCACCACACTGGCGTAATTATTTCAAATATAACCAAATGATTAGGGGTAAATAGTTGAATCGTGATGCAGCCGCGATTGAACGGCAAAGGACTTTAACTTTAGTAAGAGCAAAGGTTTCTGCTACGGCAAACGCCAAAAACAAAAAAACAGCCTTGAGGCTGTTGATGCTAGCTTGCTTGATATCGCAAGAGAATGTTGGCGGAGTGGACGGGACTCGAACCCGCGACCCCCGGCGTGACAGGCCGGTATTCTAACCAACTGAACTACCACTCCGCACAGGAATCTGCATTTTACGTTGTTATCACATAGATGTATTGGCGGAGTGGACGGGACTCGAACCCGCGACCCCCGGCGTGACAGGCCGGTATTCTAACCAACTGAACTACCACTCCACACTGGAATCTACATAACAATCAATTTATTGCTTATCAAAATATTGGCGGAGTGGACGGGACTCGAACCCGCGACCCCCGGCGTGACAGGCCGGTATTCTAACCAACTGAACTACCACTCCGCAGCAATCTGCATTTTGATATGTGTTTGTATTTTGCCTCAAATCGTTGGCGGAGTGGACGGGACTCGAACCCGCGACCCCCGGCGTGACAGGCCGGTATTCTAACCAACTGAACTACCACTCCGCATAGGATTTGATGTTTATATCGTTGGCGGAGTGGACGGGACTCGAACCCGCGACCCCCGGCGTGACAGGCCGGTATTCTAACCAACTGAACTACCACTCCGCATCGATATAAATGCAAGCAACACAAACATGAAGAAAAGTAATTGGCGGAGTGGACGGGACTCGAACCCGCGACCCCCGGCGTGACAGGCCGGTATTCTAACCAACTGAACTACCACTCCGCAGCACTTTCTTCAACAACGTGTCGTTGAATGCGGAGCGAATAATACGGGTATGCCAGTAATGAGTCAACAATTTTTTTAATAAAAATATTCAAGTGAACAAATGTCATACAAAGCGCTAAATTTATCGACAATCTGTCGGCATTTTACCCGTTTAATCCGCTTGCTTTACGCTCTCTGAGCGCCAAACACTTTGCCCTGACTTCTCTTCTATAATTGCCAAACGCGTATCATGAGCATCGAGTTCGGCTTGGGTTGCGCGAATTATCGTCAATGGCGGACGATTCGGATCTAATCGACGGATACCTGATGCATCACTATCGCCATGTTCGTCTTGGTTTAATGATAACGTGTTTTGGTAACGCGTCATTTCAATGTAGACATACGCTAACAACTGAGCATCAATTAATGCGCCATGGTAGGTACGGTCAACCAGTTTCTCTACACCATAATGGCGAGCCAAGAAATCAAGGGTTTTAGGTGAACCAAATTCATCTCGCGAGGTTTTCAAGGTATCGGTAACACCGCAGATATCATGGGTCCTTGGTAAACCGCGACGGGTCATGGCAAATTCGTGATCCATAAAGCCGACATCGAATCGGGCATTGTGAATAACTAACTCTGAACCTTTGATGAAATCAATAAACTCATCTGCTACCTGATTGAATAACGGTTTATCCGCTAAAAACTCATTGGTTAAGCCATGGACGTTGATAACCTCTTGCTCCATGTGCATCTGTGGATTAACGTACGCATGAAAAGTACGACCGGTGAACTTTCGATTAACCAGCTCAACACAACCGATTTCAACAATTCGGTGCCCCTGCTTAGGGTCGATACCCGTGGTTTCGGTATCGAGCACGACTAAGCGCTCTGATTCAGTATGCATAACAATAAATCCTGCTGTGCCATTGCAAACAACGTTTACTCTGGTCTTTAAAAACTAACGCTACCTTGTGCCTATGTTAACTGATAAACTGCCGATTAAAAACAACGGCAGTGTAATGATATGAGCAAACACGTAGAAATTTATACCGATGGTTCTTGTTTGGGGAACCCTGGACCTGGCGGATACGGTGCCATACTGATCTATAAAGGTAGTGACAAGGTGCATCGAAAAGAAATCAGCCAAGGTTACCAAAGAACCACCAATAATCGGATGGAGATGTTAGCTTGCGTCAAAGCCCTATCGGCATTAACTGAACCTTGCCACATTGCTTTGACCACCGATAGTCAATACGTGCGCCAAGGCATCACGAGCTGGATCCACAACTGGGTAAAAAATAACTGGCGGACAGCAAGCAAACAGCCCGTTAAAAATGTCGACCTTTGGCAAGCATTGCACGCGCAAACACAAAAACATAAAGTCGACTGGCATTGGGTTAAAGGTCACAGTGGTCACCCAGAAAATGAACGTTGTGATGAATTGGCACGAACGGCTGCCGAAGGCAATGACTTACAGGTTGATGTAGGTTACAAAGAATAACGTACTGCCATATTACTTTGACCACACACAAACAGCTAAGTGGGTTAATTAAGAGAGTTAATAAAATCTTACTGACGTCAACTTAATTTTACTAAAAGGCATGCTTACCAGCATGCCTTTTGTTTTACCGTGCCATTCGCTCTTGCTCTTACCGGCACAATCAGACAAAATCTTTGGTATATATTATTCCATTACGTAATAACAAAAAGTAACGCACAAAATAAGAGCATCGTTATGGCCATTCAAATACAACACTTTTTTCATCAGCCTACTTTCACCTTAAGTTACATCGTTTTTGATGATGTAAGCGGCGACGCTGCGATTATCGATCCTGCTCTCGACTTCGACCCTGTCGCGAGTGCCGTCGATGTTAGTTTTAGTCAAACGCTCATTCACTTTATCGAAAGTAGACAATTAACGTTACGATACATCTTAGAAACTCACGCCCATGCCGATCACATTTCGAGTGCATTTTATATAAAACAGCATCTTGGCGGTAAAATAGCGATTGGTCGTCACATTACCGATATTCAAAAGACCTTTAAAACAGTATTCAACTTAATCAAAGACTTCAATACCGATGGTGTTCAGTTTGATTTACTGTTAGACGAAGGCGATTGTTTGCCGCTTGGTCAGCACACAGTCAAGGTATTAGAAACCCCAGGTCACACACCAGACAGTCTAACGTATGTGATAAATGATAACGCCTTTGTGGGTGATACATTGTTTATGCCTGATTCTGGTTCTGCACGTTGCGACTTCCCAGGGGGTGATGCCCGTTTACTTTATCAGTCAATTCATAAAATCTATGCGTTGGGCGATGAGACTAAGTTATATATGTGCCATGATTACCAGCCTGGTGGGCGCGAATTGCGTTTTGTTACAACGGTTGCCGAGCAAAAAGCCGATAATATTCAAATCAATGATGGTGTGAGTGAAGCGCAATATGTCCAAGTACGCGAAGCCCGCGATGCCACATTGGCAAATCCCAAGCTAATATACCCATCTCTGCAATGTAATATTCAAGCGGGTAATCTACCAGCTCCTGAAGAAGATAATCAACGTTACTTTAAAACCCCTATTCAAGGTGTTGAGAAACTGGCTCCGTAACGCTGTTAAGAGAGCATTCCTAAACGGGAAAGATCAGGCAATCAATACTTCATGGTCTTTCACAACGTCATAAAAGGAATGCTCGCCCCCTTCATGTTGTTGGATGCTATCTCGTAACGTTAAAAAGAGGCTCTGAACTGCCAAGTTGTGCCATTTTGAGTCATTCAGCGACATATTCACACAACGAATAGACCCACAATAACAGACGTTTAACTAATTCGCTTTGGAACAGGAATACGTTACCAGAGCAGTGGTAATTAAACCACAATTGCAGGCGTTTTTAACCAAAGTAAAGATATTTCCGTGCCTTGTTGATCAGATGAAATATCAATCTTCATATTGGTTTTTTCACACAGTCGTTTTACCAATGACAAGCCAATACCAAAACCTGTGCTGCTTTCCCCTTTACTGCCTGATTGATAGACATTCGATAATAACTCTGGGGCAATCCCTTCACCGGAATCTTTAATCGTGAGTTTACCTGATTGATATTGAATGCGAATAATCCCTTGCTCGGTATGTTGAAAGGCATTAGAAATTAAATTTCCAATAACAATTTGCATCGCTAATTTGCTGCCGAAAACGTTCTCATTAGGCTCGACATCAAGGTCTAGCTCAATATCTTTATCTTCTATTGCCTTATGATGCTCTAATATAGATTGTTCGATGATCGGTAAAATCGCAACATCGTCATATTGAAAACTCTCTTCTCTAGCTAGCGCTAATAGGCCTTCAATACATTGCTGCATTTGTATTTGGGCATCTGTTAATCGCTTAGCTAATATGCGTTGCTCTTTCGTTAACTCAGTTGCCTGTAATAACGTTAACGCACCTTGGTTTATCGCAATAGGGGTGCGTAACTCGTGAGAGACGTCACGAGTAAAATGCTGCTCTCTCTCAATAAACTGACTAATTCTCACCATGGCTTGATCTAATTCTTTAGCAAACAAACCTATTTCATCATTGGCAAAATCTTTAGAAAACCCTTTTGGTAACTCTTGCTCTTGAATTTTCGATAAGATGCTAACCAATTTGCCCATAGGTCTAACAATTCGCTTAGCTAACGACCATGACATTAACCCGACAACAACACCAATGATTAATAGCAGCACCAGTTGGGTTTTCACCATACTTCCTTTGATGCTGCGCACAACTAAATAGTCACTGACTTCTGCGAGTAAAAATCCGTCTGGTAATTTCTTCAAATGATAGTGTTTCTGGTTTTGTCCAGGAAACTCAATTCGTTCCGGCTCTTCATTCAGTAATGTTTGAACAGAGATAGGTAACTGTTCAATCGATTGATAATATTTTACAAAAGATAAGCTAGGGCTTGGTGACAAGCCTTTATTCAACTGCTGTTGCACATGGCTCATTTCATTATTTAATAATTTGTAAAACAACGAATCTTCAACATGGTAGCTAAAAAGCAATGATAAACCGGAGAAAAGTAAACTAATAAAGGTCGCGCTGGTAATAAAATAGACCAGAATACGAGTACGAATTTGGTTAGAGAACATAATAGCCTTCATGTCACATTAAGACTCTAAAGATAAACTAAAACCTATGCCATGCATGGTTTTAATAATCGCGTGAGCATAAGGCTTATCAAGCGCTTTTCTGAGCTGATATAAATGCGAACGTAAAGCATCCGATGACGTTTGTTCATCTCCCCAAATTCGTTCACACAGCTCGCTACGGGTGATCGCTCTTGGATAGGCCTCCATCAAGATTTGTAAAATCATCAAAGGAATAGGCTGCAAATGCACATGTTGATGATTTCTTGTCACCGTTTTTCTCGATATATCGAGGGATAAAAGCTGCTCTCCTTGACCTAGGGTTATCACTTTCGGCTGATTTAATGTATGACGTTGAGCAAGCGCAAGACATCGAACATAAAGCTCTTCAAGTGCAAAAGGTTTGGTTAAGTAATCATCCGCACCTTGAGCAAAACCCGTTAGCTTATCATCTAAAGTATCTCTAGCCGTTAACATGATGATAGGGATATGACGATCTGACTTTTCACGTAAAATTTTACAGACCGTTAAACCATCCATTTTCGGCATTGCAATATCTAAAACGACGACATGATAATATTGACTTAATGCCAATTGACAAGCTTGTTCACCGTCATAGGCAAAGTCTAATAAAATATGTTTAGCTTCGAAGAACGTTGCAATGTTTTGACTAATTGCAACATTATCTTCGACCACCAGAACTTTTAATTCTGTCGGCTTCACTGATACCACCCTGAAAGTTGTTGATAATAGCCTTTTGGTAAAAGATGACCACCATCAAAGGTAATGTGCTTTTTATCTTCCGTTAAAAATACAGAGAATAAATCGCTATTTTGTTCACTCGATGCATATTCATCATCATTGGCTGTCACTAACCATACTTTATCAATATCTAAACCATTTGCGATATTTTTTGGCGCGACAATCGCAACTTTATCATCAAGGTATGGTGGCACAATCGATAAAACGTGTTCGATTCGCTCATCAATGCCGGCAAGAAGTAGCGCAACATGACCTCCCATGCTGTAACCGGCAACACGAGTTTGTCTTTGATCGAATTGAGGTTGCTGATCTAGCCAATCTAATAACACGCGATGATCTTTAACGGTATCAATGATCATTTGCTCATAAGGCTCTCGCTCTCCCCAAATATGCATATTATCTATAATATCGATAACGCTGTTGTCTAACTCTTTACGTTTACCATGGTTGCGACTATCAATAGCAATCACAGCAAAGCCATTAGCTAGTGCCTGCTCGGTAATTTTATGCGTTTGCTCTAATGTCGGACGCTCTTTGAAGCTATCCATCCACCAGCGATTCTCACTTCGCCCCATCGCATGTACGCCCAACAAAACAGGTATTTTTTTGGCGCTTAAGTCTTTTGGATAAGCAATTCGACCATTAACTTTAGCGCCATCAAAACTGGTGTAGGTAAACTCAAACTGATCATCATCAATTTTGACCATATCCATATCAATCGACCTGTGTTGATAGCTATATCTTTTTTCAATCATTTCAGGTGTTACTTGATAATCTTTTAGCCCCCAAATGCCATACCAAATTCCACCTAATACAATAAATATGCCTGCTAATGTTGTCATAATTTTCTTCCAATTATTTTTGAACCCATTCATGAGTTAATAACCTTATTAAGCAGCTCTGAAACTTGTTCGTTATCAGGAAAGTTTTTGCGTGCTTGCTTTAATAATTGCGTTGCGGTGGATAAATCACTTTTATCAAGGTAGGTTTGCGCAATTGCAAGGGCTAACATCGGATGATTAATCTCAGGCTGAGTTAATTCCATTAGCATCAAAGCAACATTGCGCTGCATTTCTGTACTGGCATATTGACTTTGATAAAAACCAAACATGGCAAGTAACATCGGGTTATAGTTTTGTTTGTTGGTGATAAACTCCTGTTTAGCTCCCACTCTATCTAAATAAAACCGTTCAACCAGTTTAATGGTGTTGTCATCTTTAAACGTTGGCAAACCTTGCGTTGGTAAGCCGAGTTTTTCAACGACGGCGATAGCACTATCTGCTGTTGAAAATGGATTTTGGCCAGTGATCAAGCGACCATCAACACTCACTTGATTAAGCATTAAACCATCTTTAATCACCTTTGCGCCTTGAGCGATAAGATCATCTTCTAACGAAAAAGGTAATTGCCATTTCTTAGTAAACGCCCCTTCTTCTAAATTGGTAAAGGCAGAAATTCGTTTATCCGCCACTAAATAACTGCCATCGTTTAATTTGATGTCAAGTAACGCCGCAGGGCCATGACAAACAGCGGCGACCACACCTTGTTGCTGATATATTTCCTTGATGATACTTTTAACCTCTTGGTTAACCGCTAAATCATACATAGGGCCTTTACCCCCAACAACGTAAACAGCATCATAGTTAGCAGGCTTAATTTTGCTAAGCTCAATGGAATTGTCGAGTTTTTTAACCGCAGCTTTATCTTCTAAAAAGGTTTTGTTGTAAGGCTTTTCTTTATCAAAGTTGTCGGTAATTAACGCGCCGCCATTAGGGGAAGTAAAGGTGACATTGATACCAGCCGCTTTAAACACAAGGTAAGATTTACTCATTTCATCAAACTCGTAGCCCGGTTTGATCAATTCACCTTGTTCGTCTTTCTCGCCATAGCTACTTAGCACCATCAATACGTTTTTATCATCAGCAATAGCGGCTAAGCTAGCAAAGGTAGTTAAAACACTAAAACATACAGGTAGTAATTTTTTCATTATTTCTCTCCAACAAATTGACTGTTCGCTAAATTAGCAAAGCCATCGTGAATAAAATGTGAAGAAAAATATAAAAATGCTTACCGAGAAAAATTAAAGAATGCGGTTGATACCTAACCGCAGAGTCGAGCTTGCAACGTACGCTATATCGCCGACCGACGCAAACGTGCCCGTGCCCGTGCCATGAACAGCCTTGTAGTAATTACTCATATATGTGCATTTTGAAGCCCAAGCTAAGCCGCGTTAGGCTTATTCATCAAACGATTACGCGTTAACAATCTATTCCGTTACTGTGGCTCGGATGTGAATCCAAACCGTGGTTACGTTTTAACTGCAAAGTAACACTGAAGTGGTCTAATATTTAATTCACTTAGTATTGGTTATCGACAACGGTCAGGTGTACAGTGGATCTTCAACAAAAAGATAAAGGCGTTATTGCCGTGATATTAAAGCGCTTTGAAACAGAGCGCTTACCAAAAGTGAAAAAGCTGCAAGCGAAAGTCGATGCTGGTGGCGTGTTAGATGAATACGATATCGCCTTTTTGCAGCAAGTTTTTGACGATGCGCATCAAGTGATGGATGTGGTTAAGCGCCATCCAGAATACGGTAAATTAGCCAAAGGTGTATTACATATGTACAACGACATCATGTCTAAATCGCAGGTCAATAGCAAATAACATCACTGATCTTCAATCACCAACCGTCACTCTCACGACATTTATTCATCAGTAACTGACGCTATTTGTTCAGTAGGCGAAAATGTCGGTGACTTAGAAGTGCCGATTGTTTTATGGCGATTATTGTGCTGAAAGTAATGCGAGCATTTTTTGGATGTACGGTTTATTAATCTCTGCTAACAGTAATGGGTTAGCCAGAGCATAAAGGTAATCTTCAACGTCACTGCCATCAATGTCATCACGACTCTCAATAAACTCAGCCCACATTTCCAGTTCATCTGCGCTGAATTTGTCATCAAGATACATCGTTAGCACATCCACTAATACCGTTACCGTAACCTCCAAGTAAACCGTGTCGCTATGGTGAGGATATGTTAGTAAGTCTCTATAGGCTTGCTCTTTATTATCACCAACGGTGACAATTTGTTTTAGAGCTTCAGCTCTGCTCATGCTCATAGTTGTTCGCTACCCCTGACTATTCGGCTTTGGCTCGTTTTACCGACGACTTTTCAGTGTCGATAGCAACGGGAAACTCAGTTAGGTTATAGCGTGCACGGTGATCAAAACGGCACGCTACCAACAATATAGATGCAACAATGAACTGAGCTACTAATACATTTAAAGTGATCATTTGCCACCAAAAACACAATGCCGCTTGGACAAAAAAGTCTCCACATACCGCCACCACGAGCACCCCATAATAGCGCGGCCAAAGCTTTTTAAGCCATTCGCCGGCACTCGGTCGACGGGCCATTAATAAAATAAACAATATGAGTCCGGGAATACCCGTTACCAGTGCCATATAGAGAGCCTGCGGATCGGGGTAAACATACTTAATCAATGCCAACTTATCGCGCATATTGCTGAAACTGAGCAATGCCACAGCATAGCCTTTGATAAGGTAAAGTAAGATAGCATAGTAAAACCACGATAACTTCAAGCAATCAAAGTTATCAAAGTCTTTTACAGAATAGCGAGCTAATGGGTGTTGCATAAAAGTATCAGGGAATTATTTATCAAGGTGCGCTAACTTTTCAGCGTGTTGCGACCAATTCTGTCCATCAAAATGATCGACTGGCCATGTTTGCCAATTGGTATCATCGAGACAACGCGCGTTAACACTGTAGCCATTAGGGTTAGAGCGAGGAACGTAAAACGATTTTATGCCGCAGTGTTTGCAAAAATAATGCTTCGCTACTTGGCTATTGAATTGATAAAGACTCAGCGCTTGCTCACCTTGGATCAAACGGAAATTATCGCGACTTACAATAAGATGGACAAACCCCGTTTTTGCACAAATAGAGCAATTACAATCCGTTAAATAGGGAACCTGTTCAACCTGAATTTCAAATCGTACGGCTTGGCAATGGCAACCGCCAGTTAAGGTTTTCATCTTGTGTGTTTATCCAAATCAATGATACCACGCTGTATCGCCCGCAGTGATTTTGAGCGAAATTCACGATAGTACAAGGTATAAACGACGGCAATACTGGCAACGATAAATAATATCGGATGAAAAAACCACCCCAAAGCCGCCAGTGAAAAATAATACGAGCGCAAGCCATAATTATATGAGTGACCAGCTTGATCTTGCACCGTGCCCATTTGTTTGGCGTAATCAAGCAAATGCGGCTTGGTGGTATTGGCGTCGACTGGCGCCGCACCAATCATAATATTGACAAAGCCATATTGGCGCATTGACCAAGTAAACTGGAAAAACGCCAACACGAAAATCATCACCAACAAACTGAGTTTAATTTGGATGGTGACCGATGATTGCACCGGTGTTAATGGTACCGTTTCTAATACCGTGATAACTTTTTCGACTTGGGTAAATAAAGTCAATACACCGGCAATAACCAGCAAGGTGCTGGAGGCGAAAAAGGCCACATGCCGCTCTAGGTTAGCTAATAGGGCCGCATGGGAAACGCGAGCGTCATTATCAAAAATATTTCGCATCCAATGAATACGGGTATGCTGCAAAACTCGTGCTAAACATGCCGTATTTTTTGCTTTATACCGAGAAAATTGCGTGTAACCTGTCCAACATACAAAAAACACCACCACCGCAACGATATCTATAAAACTTAAAACCACCCTTTTCTCCAGCTGACTGTCTCGTCCGCGTATACCGATATTTTATACCGTAATAACCAATTACTAAACAACAATTTACATTGAAGTTTTGAGCACACTGCGTTATAAAAACCAACCGTGTTCTCTTGATAGTGACAGTTCACGGCAACAAACAGTCGAGCGATTCAACAATAATAACAATAAAAAGCAATCATAGGGTGTAGTCATGACTTTGCTATTTCGTCGCCATTTGATGCCTAAACTTTTGGCATCAAGTCTTTTATCGCGTGCTCATAGCACAGCAACAGCGTTAGTACTTTGCGCTTCTACCTTGGTGCCAACATCCGCGATTGCTGAGCAAAGCGATAGCAAACAAAAGCAGCAATTTAGTATTCCTTACATTCAACAAGCACCCGTGCTCGATGGCGATGTAAGCGACAAGCTATGGCAACAAGCCGCTCACATTCCAGTAAACATTGTCAATTACCCTTATGATAATACCCCCAGTCCTGTACAAACGGATGCTTATATTTATGAAGATGGTGAAAATCTTTACTTAGCATTCATCGCGAAAGATCCCGAGCCGGAAAAAATTCAAGGCTTTATCAAAGCGCGTGACGCAGCATTTGCCGATGATATTGTGGGTATCAAGCTCGACCCGTTTAATGATCATCGTCTTGCCTATAAGTTTTTTGTTAACCCTAATGGCGTACAAAACGACGGCATCAGCAATGAAATGACGGGTGATGAGAATAATTTATGGGATGGCCTTTGGGACGCCTATGCCAAAGTCAGTGAAGATGGCTACCGAGTTGAAATGGCGATCCCCTATCGAGAGCTCAATTTTGATGAAAGCGTCGACATAAAAACGTGGGGGTTTGAGCTGATTCGTATCTACCCGCGAGATACCATTTTGCGTATTTCCAACATGCCAATCGATAAGAACAACAATTGTTGGGCGTGTCAAATGCAAGAAATGGTTGGCTTTGAACAAGCCAAGTTAGGGGACAATGTACTTCTTACCCCAAGCTTAGTTTATGGCCATGAATCAACGCGTGATATTTACCAAGAGCAAGATTGGCAAACCAATAAAGACGTTGATCTTGGTCTTAATCTGCGCTGGGGCATTACCCCAGACATTCTGCTTAACGCTACCATTAATCCCGACTTTTCAACGGTAGAAGCCGATGCGGGACAATTAACCGTAAATAAAACCAGTGCGTTATTTTTTTCCGAAAAGAGGCCGTTCTTTTTAGATAACGCTGAGTACTTCGCCACACCGTTCGACTTAGTACATACCCGCAACATCGTTGACCCAGACTGGGGCGCAAAACTCACCGGCCGAAACGGTCAACATGCCTTTGCCGCATTTGTAAGTAATGACCATAGCACCAGCTTTATTTTGCCGGGCAATTTATTTTCGACGGTCGGTAATGTCAACGAGCAAAGCTTTGCTGGCGCAGTACGTTATCGTTATGACGTCAATGATGATTTATCGTTTGGTGCCTTATCGACAGTGCGCGACTCCGACAGCTACCATAACAGCGTCATGTCATTTGATAGCAAGTACAAGTTATCACCAAGTAACACCATTAAAGCGCAATTTAGCGGCTCGCAAACCAAGTACCCAGAGGAGATACTCGCTGATTATTGCCCAAATGGTCAATGTTACCTAGCGTCATTGGTGGACGTAACTAACGAAACATTTACCGATAAAGCCTATTTGTTAGAGTTTGATCATCAAAGCGAGTTTTGGCGATTTAGTAGCGTATACCAGCACATAGGCCAGAAATTTAGAGCCGATTTAGGCTTTCAGCCTTACTCTGACTTCAATCGCTTTTCGACCAAAGTCAATCGCATGTTCTTTAGTGAGAATGCCTGGTGGTCACAAGCCATACTCGGTGCAAAATATGACATTAATCATAACGATAACGGCGAACTGATCAGCAAAGCCTCTGCCGTCAGCGGCACCATATGGGGTCCATGGCAATCGTTGTTTGATATTGTAATCACTCAAGAAGATAAAGTCGGTCTGCGCTTTGACAGCAATGTTCAAGCCATAGACGGCAATACCAACTTATACCATTTATATTACGCCGACGTTTACGGTGAACTACAGCCTTTACCTAACTTGTATGCTGGTGTATCACTGCGTATTGGCGATGGCGTTGATAATTTTAACGACCGCCAAGGGGATATTGTTGAGCTGGCACCAAACATCCGCTGGAATATATCTACTCACCTTGAAGCTAATGTCACCTATGTCTATGCCGACCTAAGCGTCGATGGTGATTACGTTTACAAGCAAAATATCGCCGATTTACGCATGACTTATGCCTTTGATGTAAACAACCTACTGCGTTTGACCTTGGTATACGATAGTGTGCAATTAAATCCGGATAACAACCCCAATCTTTACGGCTCGCTCGATAAAGAGCATAACCTGTCTACTGAGTTGGTTTATTCATATAAGCTCAACCCACAAACGGTCTTTTTCTTAGGTTATGCGGATAACGCCCGCAAAGATGGCGAGATATCTTCGCTAACAAGAAATCAGCGCAACGTGTTTATGAAACTCAGCTACGCTTGGCTGTAAGCGCCGTTGATATCAAGGAGGTGAGCTCTAACAACACTCTCACCTCCCTAATCATTATCATTTCCTCATCATTAACAATGAGCTACCAAGCAGTCCCCCTGATGGCTCATAACAAGGTCAAACGGCGCTTGCCTTTTAGCCCGTCATTAACACGCTTGTTATTAATCTACTGCGAAGGTAGTGGCGTTTGAGCGTCAGCTTGCTTTGCTTGTTGCTGTTTTTGCCGCGCGATTTCAATAATTTGTGGGTCGACTTTTTTGCGTTCATCAATCACCACCGTGGCAGAAATTTTATCTTGAATGGCTTGTCGATTTGCGTCCCAGTAGATTTGTAAAAAGCCTAACAATCCAGTCGCTAAGCCCGCGCCGTAACCACCGTAGCGACCAAAGCTTTCCCACAAGGTTAACGGCGACGCATCAAGTTGCAATACGCGAATGCCCATCAACCGTTTACCCGGTGTCTGCCCCTGCCACCAGGCCGTAAACACGGTAAAATAAAACGCAGCCCAACCAAAACCAAGCCCCAAATCATCAATGATTGCTTTAATGTACTCAACAAAGGAGTATATCGGTTTAGATGATTGCGGTTGATTTTCTCCTTGAGACGACGGTTGCCCCTGCTCTGCCCGCTGTTGACGAAGTTTACCGAGCTCGGTGTTATCGATGTGTTTTTGCACCTTGCCTTCAATAACCGTACCAATCGCTGCGTTAGGTTTTGCCTCGTTTAACGCTGCAGCTTGCTGCTCGCTAGCTTGAACACTAGGCGTATTAACCATATCAACCTTAGGACGTTCTTGGCTTAAGTCGTGATTGGACGCCTGATTCAGCGCCTTAAAGTCCTTGATATAAGCCTCAATTAAGTCGCTCTCCCAAGACTTTTCAACATCCAAACTGTCGATGATGGTTGTCATAAAGTTTCGTGCCTGCTCTTCGTTTAATTTCAAGTTCGACGCTTGCAGGGGAAGATCTTCAAGTCGTTTATACCAACACTCGTAGTTGCTACAGGGGGAGTCTTTTACTTGTTTACCAATCTTTATCATGTAGCCCGCGAGCGAGATACTGTCACCAATACCTAGCTCCTCAAAGCCCATATTGTCTTTACCTATATTGCTTGGCTTGTCATAAAACGGCTCTGTATCGGTGAAATGATAGGGTTGATCGTCAGATAAATACGTATTTATTAGGGGGGCAACTGTATCAAGCATGATCAGCAATAAAATCAAACAACCAATAAAGCGCAGTACCGCGCGTCGCTTTCGTCCTTTGACTTTACCAAGTTTTGCTGCTCGTTTTTTACTGCCTAATCGAAATACGAATATTGCGAGGCCAATAGCCAAGAACTCACCACCGGCGCTACTTAACATGGCAATTAATAACAGATCAAAAAGAATGGCAATTAACCGCTTATAAGGACTGGCAATCGCGGTGCCAAATAACTCCTCATTAACCGTAAAAGCAAACGGGGTGATCACTTCTTGCGTTTCATCGAACGATAATGTTTTCTTATTTTTTATAAACAATGCTTTCATCAGCGCTTGCCTTTGTCTATCACCCGAGCTGTTAACACTAGGGTTCAGGTTTTCATTCTATTGTCTTTATACATTGAGGTTTCATTATTTTGCATACAAAATCAACAAATTATTATCTCGTTCAAAAATAAATGACCTTCAACGAACGACTCAAAGAGTTGTTGTCATGTTAATCAATTCATCAATTCGCCAATAAAGGTAGCCATAGGCGTCGCCATTAAATATGGGAATATCAGTCATTATGGCGCTCCTACCATATATTCCAAAAAAAACTATATTACTAAAATAATTTAAGTTATTAGTTATAACTGACAATTACTTCTCGAAACACAAAAAGCTCAGTAATCTTATCTATAATTTAATGAGTATTTAGGCTCTCGTTAGCATTTGATAGGAATACAACATGTCAAACATCTATGAAGATAACTCGCTATCCATTGGTAATACGCCGTTGGTCAAAATTAATCGCATCACTAATGGCAATGTATACGCCAAAATTGAAGCGAGAAATCCAAGCTTCAGTGTGAAATGTCGTATTGGCGCCAATATGATTTGGGATGCTGAAAAATCAGGTAAACTCACCAAAGACATCACCATTGTTGAGCCGACCAGTGGTAACACGGGAATCGCCTTAGCGTTTGTGGCGGCTGCGAAAGGGTATAAACTCATTTTAACCATGCCAAACACCATGAGTTTAGAACGTCGTAAGCTATTGATTGCTTTAGGTGCCAAACTTGAATTAACGGATGGTGCCAAAGGGATGAAGGGCGCGATTGAAAAAGCAGAAGAAATCAAAGCACGAGATCCAGAAAAGCATCTTATTTTAGGTCAATTTGAAAACCCTGCGAACCCTGAAATTCATGAGAAAACCACTGGCCCAGAAATTTGGCAGGCGACCGATGGTAACATTGATATTTTTGTCGCGGGCGTGGGTACTGGTGGCACACTTACTGGTGTATCTCGTTACATCAAAAACACCCAAGGCAAAGCGATTCAGTCAATTGCGGTAGAGCCAGAAGACTCACCGATTATTGGTCAAGCGCTTGCTGGCGAAGAGCTCACCCCAGGACCTCACAAAATCCAAGGTATCGGCGCAGGCTTTATTCCTGGCAATCTGGATTTATCGTTAGTTGATGCCGCCGAGCGCGTATCAAATAGCGATGCGATGGCCATGGCACATCGATTAATGAAAGAAGAAGGCATTTTAGCGGGTATTTCATCAGGTGCGGCGATGGTTGCCGCCAAACGTTTAGCCGAGAAGCCAGAAAACGAAGGTAAAAATATCGTGGTTATTTTGGCAAGTGCTGCCGAGCGTTATTTATCAAGCCCACTGTTTGCTGATACCTTCACTGACAAAGAGCTAATCCAATAATTCATTGTTAACTCGATTTTAAAAGCAATACGCCTCATCAAAACCGCGCTATTTAAAGCGCGGTTTTTTATTACTTATTGCCTGACTTTAAATAACACACTGCCCACTTGCAGATCATGCCACTTAGGTTTTACAACCGCGATATCACCATTTGTAACCACACCTTTAAGGTAGCGTATCTGCTCTGGATTTGAGGTATTCATGTAAAACGGCTGCCACGCATCATTGTCTAATCGCCAGAGGTTGGCCGAAGTAACATCATTCACCTCATCGATAACCACGTACTCGGGCGCATCATCACCATTCAAATCTTGGGCAATAAAATAATAATTGTGGCCTCGATAAGTCGACCAACTGTGCGTGATTGTTTTGTCATACACCGTGCTTATCAGAGCTTCAGGAAAGGCCGTTTTATTAGGCCAAAATGTTACATGTTGCAAAAACTCTTGCTGAGAAAATGCCTCTTGCTGGCGTTGATTCACGTACATTCGCTCAATTATCACAACTTTATCGGGCGCTTTATCGACCAGGGTCGTTTTAAGCGCTTGCATCGCCACATAGCCTTGTCGCCCTAATGAACGGCCAACATATTGGTAATCAAAATCTTGGTAGCTTACTTTACCCTGCTCAAGACGATTTAGCTGACTAGCAACAGACCAACTTTGAAAGTTCATCAATGGCGTGTTAACCAACAACATAACCAGCAATACCACCAAGCCCATAACAACATTCACTTTGCTCGACATCCCAAGCCAAGCATCTCGTTTTTTCACAATGCCAATTAAATATGCAAACGAAAACATCGCTAATAACGCCCATATTAACCATGCCCAACAGCGATCGACGGTCAAGCCATATTGGCTTACTCGTAACCAAAGTCCATAGGCTGCAACAATGCTGTAAATTGGCAATACCGCAACACTAACAAACACGAGTCGATGCAAAAAAATCGGGTATGGTTGATGCTCATCGTTACCTTGGTAAACCGCATTTACAAAAAACAAAGTGAGTGCCTGTAGCCACATAATCAACAAGCTACCCGAACCGGTATTCCAAAGCGGTGCTAACCCCGTAAATGGCAAAGTAAACAAAAACGCTAACGAGATAAACGCCAAAGCGGGTAATAAAAATTTCAGTAACGTCTCGACAATCGCGGCTATGGTATCGGCACTGGTGACGATGCTTCTAAAAATAATGTTCGCAAAAGCAAAAGCTAAGGTAAGCGTCGGAATAACAAACCAGTCCTTTGTCAGTAACGACTTGAAGATATCAATACCAACAATGGCAAACAGTCCTGCGCCTAACAGTAAAATCCCCCAAAACACGGCCACAAACAGCACGCTTTCCGTAAAGATAATAAAATTACGCCACGACAACGTAAATAATTGTCCATAAGAAATTTGTTGCTGACTCATATATTGCTGCAAATACATTAACGCTTTAAACGAAGCGATAAGGCTGGTTAAAACAAACACAGCAATCACATTGCCATTATGAACCAAGGCAACCGGCTCTTGTTGCCAGCCAATATAGGCACCAATCAAAGATAGCAACACACTAAACGGCAAAACATAGCGCAAAGTTTGTTTTACATTATCTTTGTCTATGCAAAAAAACACCAATAACGGCAAACTAATAACCAAGGTGACCAAGGCAACAAGCCAAGCTGGCTCAGTACTAGGCCACACCTTTAATTCAACAGCACGGTACAACAAGGTAAGTAATACCCCTTGTACTGTTGCCAATATCAGCACCACACCTTTTGGAAACTGCCCCACCTTGTTACTCCATTGATTTGTATCATGATTTACATCCAATTTAAGGCAAGTAGAAAATATCGCAAGCGAATTTTTATACAGCGCATACGCGATTTTGGTTTCATCTTATACACTGTAAGTAAGCAGTCATTAACCGCTGTTTTTGGTAATAGACTCAGGACACGCACGTTGCATACACCGCAAGTGACGAAAAATAACAGAGGCCATGTTTGATGAGTAATGCAGCAAATAATAATGACCAAGGTGATTTTGCCTTTGCATCATTGCAGAGCATTCGCAATCGATTGCTTGATTTAACCGGTCGTAATCGCTTGCTTAATTTTCGTCACGGCCGAGGTGGCTATGTCCGTTTGATTGATGCCAGTCCTGATCAATTAGCCACACAGTTACTCGATGGTGACGCCTTTACCTTTACAGCCATCGCAGAGCCAAGCAGAGAGGAATTAATAAGAGACGACTACATCGACATTGATAGTGATGGTCAAGAGTTGATATTAAAGCCCTCGCCTAGCGCCAAAGAGTGGGCCGACATCAACGGCATCAATAGCAATTTCGATTTGCTCGATACGTCGCTAAACCAAGCAACCTTAGCGGGTCAGAAACCGCCCTCCAAGCACGGTGATACAACCATACAATCACTACTGTTTGCTAATGCGTTAGAGGGGCAATTACGACGTATTCGTAGCAAAGCGAATGCCGCCATAGAAGAAACCGGTGCCAACATTTTGTACTTGGCCTTTGGTTTTTTGCAATGGTTTGAAGACGACACTCACAGCAAGGCTAAACTGGCACCACTATATTTAATCCCGGTAAAAATAACCAAAGCGTCACTTAACAAAACGCTTGGTGTATACAACTATACGATTGAATACACCGGTGAAGAGCTGATGACCAACCTGTCACTAAGGGAAAAATTAAAGATAGATTTTCACTTACAATTGCCAGAGCTCAATGATGATATGTTGCCAGAGCAATATTGGCAGATCATTGAACAAAAACTATTACCACATAAATCAACGTGGCAATTAAAGGGGTATTGCACCCTAGGTATGTTCGATTTTAGCAAGTTATTGATGTACTTAGATCTTGCCCCTGAGCGCTGGCCACAAGGCGATTCGGGTATCCAAAACCATCCCATCATACAATCGTTTTTTGGCAAACAACACGCGTCTCATGAGCAGTCTTCTCAGGCGAGCACTCACGGTTTTTCAAGTGAGCACTTGCTTGATGAAATTGACAACATTCACCAGCAATATCCGTTGATTTACGATGCAGACAGCTCACAACACAGTGCGCTCATTGATGCTCTGCAAGGGAAGAACTTAGTCATAGAAGGCCCCCCTGGTACCGGTAAATCACAATCTATTACCAATTTAATTGCCGCTGCCATGGCGCGCGGAAAAAAAGTCTTGTTTGTTGCCGAAAAAATGGCGGCGTTGCAAGTGGTAAAAAAACGTCTTAGCAAAGCCGGACTTGGAGATTTTTGCTTAGAGCTACACAGCCACAAAACCCATAAAAAGCAAGTTTATGAAAATATTGCGCAGCGCTTGCAGCAACAAAGCAACTACCAATATCCCGATACCATCGATTTACATATAACTCTCTACGAACAGCAAAAGCGGCAGCTTAACCGCTACGCATCGCTTATTAATAGTCCTTGGCAACAAACAGGGAAAACCATTCAGCAAATATTAATGGCGGCGACCAAGTATCGCCTGCAATTTCCTGATATTGACATTGCTACACTCAAAGCGAATAACATCATCAGTACGAATATTACCGCTATCAGCATGCAGCAAGCCAGTGACGCCCTGCGCCGTTATATCGATGTTCATAAAGAAATATCCCAGCAACTAGGTAAACAAGCGTCATTAACCGAACACCCATGGTATGGTGTGACCAATAGCCAGTTACAGCTGTTAGACAGCGATGGTGTTTGCAGCTTATTAGCCGACTGGACCTCAGCGACACATCAGCTCCTCACCACTGTTCAACGCTTGCATCAGCATATCAACGCACAAAGCGAAAAAGGTGACACGGCTCTGACCATCTCTTTGTCAAGCATCGACATATTAATTGCCGATGCCGATCTGCTGACAAGCATACGACAAGGTCTAACAGATAAAGTCGACACCAGCGCTTTAACACGGTTAACCACGCAACATGCCGACACCTTGCACGCTCACATTGACACCTATCAACAACATCAAACCGAATGTAATGCATTACTACGGGTCTTTAACGCCGGTGTGTTTGCAGATGACAGCACGCGACAACAATTAAAACATGCTGTTGATGAGTTAGCCCAGCACCTTAATTCATCGCTGACGCTCAGTGATTGTGCAAGCAGTATCGAGAATTTAGCTGCCCTACCGACATTGACTCAGCAGCTGATTAACGACTTTAGCACCTTGGCACAACATGCACCTGAGCTTAGTACCTACCAAGCGAGCAACATCGGCGATTTACACACCCTGCATCACTATATCAGGTTAATTTCTGAGTTAGATAATACCTTATTAAGTCGTCGCCACTCGTTATTTGATAACGACCAATTAGATAACGATTTACCAATACTTAAACAGCATCTTGAAAACCTTGTGCAATTACGACAACAGCTAGCCCCTCTGTTCAAACTCGACGCATTGCCACCGGCCACAGAGCTTGACCAACTTAACCGTACCATCAGTGATGCGGGCTTTTTCCGCTGGTTCAGCAGCAAATGGCGTCAAGCAAAAGCAACATTATTGTCGTTAGCGACAAACGACAAGCCTTATAAAGAATTAGCATCTGCGCTGGCGTCATTACAGCGTTATCAAACAGAGCTTGAAGCTCTAAACAATACCCATCGTTACAGCGAACTTTTGCAACATGAATATCAAGGCATCAACACCCGCATCGACGACATTATTACCATAAGGGCTTGGTATAAGAGGGTGCGCTCGGCCTTTGGCATTGGCTTTGGCCATGATGTCGCTCTTGCCAGCTCGCTGTTTGGTTTAGATACTGACATTGCCAAGGGCATTAAGTATTTGGCTGAGCAAAGTACAATGTCGACCATGAACAAGTTAATTAGCACCTGGCAAGAGGTAATGACAAGCTTTGATCGCACCATAACAAGCCAGATAGAAAACGATTTAACGGATAACCATGTGACGCTTACATGCCAAACGTTAAGCAATCATTTATCGTTAGTTCTATCATTACTAAACACCTCATCGTCACATATCGATCAAACAAGCCTAGACCATTCCCTAAGCGAGATCAGCTCGCTAAGCAAACGCGTTGCCAATTTACATACCACACAGCAATCGTTTATCGCGCAAAACATTGTCGCACAGATGTTTAATGAGTCACTTAAACTGACACTAAGGGACGATTGCAGCGAGCAACTAACCATAATAACCAGCACGCTATCGTTATATCGGCAAATAACAACTCTGCAAAACCAAGCGCTTCGCCACTATGTATTGCATCACATCAGTGAACCTACGTTGCAAACACTGATAGATGTAAACAAAGACATTGAGCAAGCGTATCGACAATACCGGCAGCAACAACAAAGCTTTGTCGATGAGGTTAAGCTCGATATTCAGGCATGGCAGCAGCATCACGTTGATTTACCATCACTATTACAACGCAACCAACGCGCCTTACTGCAACCTCGTTGGCTAGGTCCGTGGCTCGATTTTTTGCGCCTAAAAGAAAGCCTGCACGCGCACGGCCTTGACCGACTGCTAAAAGCGTGTGATCAAGGTGACATCACCTTAGCGCACTTAGTCCCGTTATATCTGTACAGTATTTACGATACTCTCGCTCATGACATTATGCTCAACACGCCTGAGCTTGCGCAATTTTCAGGAGCCGAGCATAACGCGATCATCAAGCAATTTTGCGACATTGATGACCGCCTAAAACCGTTACAACAACAAAAAGTCGCCTATCAAATCGCCGAAAATGGTATCCGTGCAACACACACAGGGATTGCCACTGGTAAGGTCGCTAACTACAGCGAAATGGGGCTAATAAACCATGAAATAAATAAAAAAACACGGCATGTCCCGATAAGACAATTACTCAAACGTGCTGGTAAATCGCTACTCGCCTTAAAGCCATGCTTTATGATGGGCCCACATTCCGTTGCCAAATATCTGCGTCCAGGCGATATCGAGTTTGATATTATCGTCATGGATGAGGCGTCACAAATAAAGCCAGAAGATGCATTAGGCACCATCGCCAGAGGTAAACAAGTCGTGGTCGTTGGCGATCCCAAGCAACTGCCTCCTACCAGTTTTTTTGACCGAGCCATAGATAATGACGATGACGAGCTGACCGCCATCGAATTGTCTGAAAGTATTCTCGATGTGTCGTTACCCATGTTTTATGCCCGTCGTCTGCGCTGGCATTATCGCTCGCGTCACGAGAGCCTCATCGCATTTTCTAATCAACAGTTTTACGACGACAATTTAGTGGTATTTCCATCGCCTGCAAGCAACAGCGATGAATTTGGTGTGAAATTTACCTATATAAAAAATGGTCGTTTTGTTAAACAAAAAAATATTGAAGAAGCCAAAGTTATCGCCCACGCCGTGCGTAATCATTTATTACATCATGCCAATGAATCTTTAGGTGTGGTCGCAATGAGTGTTAAACAGCAAGAGCAAATCGATAACGCCATTGAAGCGTTAGCCAAAAGCGATGAGCAATTCGCCAATGCCTTAGTGACGAACGAGCAAAGCGAAGAGCCGTTGTTTGTTAAAAATCTTGAAAACGTCCAAGGTGATGAGCGTGACGTGATTTATATTTCATTTACCTACGGGCCTGCCGAGGTTGGTGCTAGTACCATGGCACAACGCTTTGGTCCGATAAACTCCAGTACGGGGGGACGACGCTTAAACGTATTGTTTACCCGCTCCAAAAAACGCATGCATGCCTTTAGCTCGATGACAGCCAACCATGTTGTTGTAAAAGACTCATCAAGTCAGGGCGTGCGTGCACTGCAGCAATTTTTGCAATTTGCACAAAGTGGGCAACTTGCGACAAAAGCCATCAACACCAGTGATAGCACCAGTGACTTTACCAGCGCGCTTAGTACGACCTTAAAAGGTAACGGATTTAACTGCACCGCCAATGTTGGTGTTGCCGGTTACTTTATCAATGTTGCCGTACAAGCAAGTAACCAACCTGGACATTACTTAATGGGGGTTGAAACCGATGGAAAAGCGTATTACGACGCTAAATCAGCACGAGATAGAGACAGGCTACTACCCGCCGCACCACGTCGGTTAGGTTGGCATTTAACCCGAATATGGTCCCCCGACTGGTATAAAAACCCACAAGCGCAAATTAACCCCATAGTGGAAACTCTAACCGCTCTCGACAACGAACTAAAAAAACAAACCGAAGTAACAGGCAACATCGAGGAAACAACAGAAATAGAGCAGGCGTTGCAACGAGAGCAACAACAAGCTGAAGAAATAAAAGATATCAGCGATTCCAAACAGACACTTAATGAAAAGCTTATTGCTTTTGAGCAGTATTTAATTACCACTCACAGCGATCCCGTCCCTAAAGCCAACCGCCTATTACGCCCTGCGATGATCGCTGCCTTATGTCAGTTTAAACCGACCTCAGAAAGTGATTACGTTGAGCTCATCCCCGACTTTTTACGCAGTGCAACGGCAAAAGCACACCAGCAGTATCTGCCCCAAGTGCTCGCCATTATTGCTGAAGATGAGCATGATAGCAGCTAAACACTTTAAATTTCTATCAAGCTTCTCTCGAATAGCATATAGCCTGAATTAGGTTTACCATCGGCTTACTAGTTAATCTAATAAGTCGGCGAATATCATAAAACTATTGCTCAAAACCCAAGAGCTTTGACATTTCATCAGCTGTAGCTTTTATGTTTACTTTTGCGGATTCTGCGTCAATTATCTGGGAGTCACCTAAAGACCCTATAAATGGCACAACTAATGCTGCTGCGATTTGTCCGGTGTCGTCATAAATTGGATAACCCACATCTGTGACCCCTAAGGTTTGAGCACTCACTATACTTTCAAAGCCTTGCTCTTGTACTCGCTCTAATATCGTTTTTAGTTCTTTTTTATTAGGCTTAGGGTGATTTTTAGGAACCCTATTTAGCATTACTTCCCTTTTCTCGTCATCTGAAAAAGCGAGTAGCAAGTGACCAGAACAGGTGTTTACTAATGGAGCTTCGGCACCTAATCTAACGCTAAAAATTCGTGCTGAAGGGGAGTCTTGCTGTACCACAACATGGCCTTTCCCTTCATAATATATAACAAGATGACAAGATTGCTCTATTGCATATGATAGTTTTCGCATCAATGGATTTGCGAGAGATGTTAACCTTTTGATTGGTGGAAATCGGTTGGCTAAATTGAACATTCTAAGTGTCAGGCGATACTTATCACTATCTTTAGACGTTTCAATATAACCGCGTTGCTCAAGTACAGCTAACATTCTAAATAATTCACCTACCGACTTATTTAGTCGAGATGTAATTTCGGCAATATTAAGGCCGTCAACCTCACTAGATAGCAACTCTAATAGGTCTAATCCTTTTTCTAATGCTGGGGCTGAGTATTGCTTCTTTTTAACTCCAGCTTCCTTGCCTTTTGTATCTTCAGTCATTTAAACGGCCTTTTCAACGTAAGTTATATCATTAATGTTCAATGCTCTGGAAGCATTATATAAGATGTCATTAAACCAAGTAATACATTTTATATATGAATTAAAAATTTCACCTACAAACCGAACATTAATGTATGTAAAACAGAGTTTAATGTTCATCCAATGAAAAAATCTTTACTATAGGCTTCCACTTTTCAGCACTATTTTCAATACTTTCTATTAGTTGAAAGTTTTCCATTAACCTTTCCCATTCCTGTACTTTTGGATTGTTGATATCTTGACTCGATTTTTTTTCAAAGCAAAAAGATTCGTCTACATCTAACACCATTATCAATTGAGTATTCGTACGATGTATTGTCATATTAACAATGCCTGAGCTTTTGATGCTATTTATAACCTCTGGCCATACATTTCCAGGCTTATGGTACTCTTCATATAAATCAATTAATTTAGGATTATCTTTTAACTCCATAGTTAAGCAGTGCAACATATTACCTCCATTCACTTAGAACGATGAACATAGTTGACCCTATAACCAAACACAGCAATCACAAAAAAGCTGAATAAAGGAATTAAGAAGGATGTTTGAACTGAAGGTATAGAGTTGATAAATGGCGAAGAATCAATCAAGTACGCTTGGAGTGGTGGCATCAATGCCCCACCGACAATAGCCATCACTAAACCAGCCGATGCCAAACTAGCATCTGCCTTCATACCTTGTAAGGAAATACCATAAATTGTCGGAAACATTAAGGACATACAACCTGATACAGCAATCAAACAATACAAGCCAAACTCACCTCCTACAAATATAACGCCTAGCAATAAAAGTCCAGCTAAAGCTGCTAACAACATTAATAGGTGTCCTGCTTTAATGAAACCGAGAAGGAAGGTACAAACAAACCTGCTAATCAAAAATATACTCATAGCAATTATGTTATAGTTTTGAGCCTCTGCTGATGTTAAACCGACAATTGTCATACCGTAATGAATGATAAACGTCCAGCACATGATTTGTGCACCAACATAAAATGCTTGAGCCATAACTCCTTCGATATAAGTTTTGTTTTTAAGCAACCTTGTAAATGTATCTTTTAATTCGTGTCGAGTAAAAGGATGGTCATGGTTTATCGTTTTTGGTAGCTTGATAAATAAAAATATACAAAATAAAACAGCAACAACAATTGATATGATTAAATAAGGAGTTCTAATAGTGATAAGGTCTGCTAATTGCATCGCTTGATGTTTAGTCGGTTCATCCAATGCAAACTTAGCCAAAGCTTCAGAAAGTTTACCATCAACAACTGAAGGTAATAAATTCTCATACTCGGGGTTTGAAGCCTTTTCTGTGGCTCTAAATTCTTCGACTTTTAACTTATTAAGAATTAATGTCGACGCGATTAACATCCCGGTTAAAGAGCCTATCGGATTAAATGCTTGCGCGAGATTTAGCCGCTTCGTTGCTGTCTCTGTTGGCCCCATAGATAAAATATATGGGTTTGCGGTTGTTTCTAACATTGCTAATCCGCATGTTAGAATGCATAAAGCGACTAAAAAATAATTAAACTCCATATATATACTGGCGGGTACAAATAGAAACGCGCCTGTTGAGTACAATGCTAATCCTAATAATACCCCCGATTTATATGAGTAATTACGAATAAATATCGCAGCAGGAATGGCCATCACACCATACCCCAAGTAAAACGCAAATTGCACTAAACTACTTTGAGCATTTGATATTAAAAAAACGTCTTTAAATGCCTTAACTAGTGGGTTAGTGATATCATTAGCCAACCCCCATAATGGAAATAACGATGCAACCAAAATAAATGGAATTATCATATCTCGTTGTAACACAGGTATTGTTTTTGAGGCAATAATCCGTGGTAATACTTTCTCTGACATAAAGTACTCGGCAAGTTTATATTAGTTTATGAATTATTATCAACCTTACTTAAGCTTAATAATTGTTTGGTTTGAACTACCATATAGGAAAGTCATCGGTATTGAAATAAACACCACCTAAAACAAAACTACAATGGCATTTATTTCAACTATTTATACACTAAAACCTAGCGGTAAAACCCAACGTCAGTGTACGTTCACGGTTGAAGGAACCATTGAAAGTTTCCTTTTGATAGTAAAAGTCTCTTCGCCCTTCTTCCGTTAGGTTATTAACATCAAAAAATACTGAAAAATGCTCCGATATATCATAACTAGCATTAAAGTTAACCCGTTCATCAGCCTCAGTAAATACCGCACTGCTATTTTCAGCCTGGGCACCTTGCCCTGGTAAATTGCGAAAGTAATCATCGCGATAGATATAACTTAGACGAACGCCTAAATCGCCCTTCTCAAAATATAAAATAGAGTTAAAGTTGTGCTTTGACGAACCAGGAAAACCATAACCATTATCACCTACATCTTCATCAAATTCGCTATCAGAATACGTATAATTTGCCTGTAAACCGAACCCTGACCATAATCCGTCTAAAAATATGAACGGTTGATTAAACCCAAGCTCAACACCTTGAACATTACCGTCCGAATAGTTTAGAGGTGTTCGCACATCGTATATTGTGTCACCTTGTCCTCGAAGCCTCTCCCGAGTAGTAACAGGGAAAACAAAGTCATTCACATCTTTATAAAATACACTGGCAACATAAGCTCCCTCACTTTCATTGTAATACTCTAACGTTGCATCAAAAATGTATGAAATCGTCGGCTCTAGCTTTGCATTACCGCGTTGTCCTGTAGGAATGTCACCAACGTTATATATTGGATTCGCGGCTTCTCTAGGCACTAAATCTGAAGGGTTTGGGCGAGACATAACTTTCGCGGCAGCGAGACGTAACGTCGTATCATAGCTAATGTCTAAACTTAGATTTGCGCTTGGCAAAAACTCCCAATAATCATTGCTCGTGTTTGTTGGCTCAGTAGTTTGATCAGGATTAATTCTGATCCCTTGCCCACTAAATTTTACATTTACAGCTCGCAACCCCACATTAGTCGAATAATCATAACCAAACATCTGCCCATACATGTTGGCTTCACCATATAGCGCAAGCACTTCTTCTTGATAAGAAAAAGAAGACGCAGGGTCCATGCCTAACTCATTTGTTTGGCCTAGAGCAGGAATCGCATCATAAAATACGTCTAAATCACCATCAGGAAAGTCATTAAACACATTTGAACCAGAATAAAAATTATAATCTGTATTCGTACTACCAATTCCAGCTTGACCAATAGCATAAAGCTCATCATCGGTTAAATCACCGCTGACACTTAAAATATTGGTACGAGTAGAATCCAGCTCTTCCTTTGTATATCTAGCGCCAAACTCTATTGATTCAATAAAATTACCAGATAATATATATTCAAAATCAGCTCTTGCGCCGTATTGCTCCCCTTCTAAGAAGACATCTCGCACAAGAGCTGCCCAAGAAGGAAATTGATAAGAAGCATTATCAATTTCACCCAAGTCTGCGTGGAATAGTCCGTTATTAGTATCAAAGCTTACTTGTTGAGCGTCAATGTCTTGCAATAGAATTGGCAGGTCTAAATCCTGAACATAATCGACATCTGAATAATGAAGATCAATGTTCATTTTAAAACGGCTTGAAATTTGGTAATCCATATTTATGCCACTTACAGACGACTCGGTTTTGTTACCAAATAGAAAAGGGATAAACTGAACGGTGACATTTTGCCCATCAGAAAAGCCTCCTTGCGAAACAGATTGAAGGGTTTTGTGACCATCAATATCAGTTATAACAACATCATCAGGTGAAAAAACTGAACCTGTTATAGCCGGCCCAAAAACTGGAGCAATTCGGTTTCGAATCGAAGCGTTGTCAAATGAAGTAAATACCGTATCTGCGGTTACCATCAGTTGATCATTTACCTTCCATTGCATCCCTGCTGCGAATGATTCACGTAACTGTGTTTCACGAATCGGTTCAAAATCAATAGCGTTGATTATATGTACATCCTCAATTATTTCGTCGGGAATACCGTCCCCAGTATTGTCAATTTGAATATCCTCCTGTAGTACCGTTGGAAACAACTGATCTCGACCGGGTTTAGATTCAGAGTCTAAATAAGACACATAAAACCCCAGAGAATCATCATCTGTTTTAGCCCCAAACAGCACACTACCCCGGTGGCCCAGCTCATCACCAATAGATCCTTTATCGCCTTGCAGAGTTAGTGAACCAAAATAATTTTTTCCATCTTTATACTGAAAAGCATCCAGAGCTTCTCTTGTTTTTAATTCAACTGAACCGGCTAGCCCAGACTCAGGATCACTCGCTGTCGGGGTTTTCTTTATAACAATCGTTGAAACTACATCCGTTGGAACCACTTCGAGATTGAATGAACGAAGATTAGACAACCCTTCCGTACCCGAGGACATAGCGGTACGACCATTAACTAAAGTTGTGACATAAGTCGGACCGAGGCCTCGAATAGACACTCGGTCACCTTCTTGACCGCCGTCATTACGTTCAATTTGTACACCTGGAATACGCTGAATCGCATCGGATATTGCAGCATCGGAAAACTTACCTAGGTCATCAGCTGAAATAGCATCAATAACCGAGTCTGCGCCTCTTTTCATATGCTGTGCTTTAAGAATACTACTACGGATGCCTTTTACTTCAATGACTTCAACATCTTTATCTTTTATTTGTGGAACTTCTTCTGCGTTTGCTGTAAAGGTCATAGGTAACGACATCGCTGTGACTGCCATCCCCTTGATTGCCATACTTACAAAATTCGCGGTTTTGTGTTGTACAAAACGAATTGCGCGTGCTTCAGGTTTCATAGATCTTCCCCAATTATCATTAAGTTAACCATCTCTTTTTGGAAGGCTTATTTCTAGATATTTTAAAGATTGTTTTGTATATAAAACAATCTTAGCCTCGCACAATATTTTCATATATGCAATTCAATTTCATATTTATATTTGAAAGACATGCAAATAACAAACATTATCAACAACTTAATTATCCAGGTTTGTTTTTTTTTACTTATTTACCTCATATTTTTCAATTTAATTACCAATAAAATCGTTGACATATTTTATCTCAAGAACTAATTTCGTATATGAAAATGTTTTTTATATATAACCAACGTGTTGTGTGTTATGAATATTTAATTCAAGAGGGGTTAGACCTCTGTGCTAGTAAACATCATTACAGAGAGGCTAAAGTGAAAAATAAAAAATTCGTATTACTTCATGAGGCTGATAACGTCCTCATTTGTTGTCAATCGGCTATGAAAGGTGACGTTGTCAAGCTACCTACTTGTGAATTCACTCTTCAAAGTGATATTGATGTAGGCCACAAAATAGCTTCAAAAAACATTGAAAATTCGCAAAAGATATTTAGGTATGGTGTACCTATCGGGTCTGCTACGGCAGATATAAAACAGGGGTGTCATGTTCATTTGCATAATATGAAAAGTGACTACATCCCCAGCCATACAAGGCAAGCAGTTAATGGAGACAATAATGGAAGGCTTTTTAAGAAGTGATGGTCGTAAAGGGATTCGAAATAAAGTTGTCGTTACCTACTTAGTTGAATGTGCTCATCACGTTGCTAGATCTATGGTTTCTGAAATTAATGATGACGATGTTCAATTAATAGGTTTCCCCGGCTGTTACCCTAACAACTATGCACTCTTTATGATGAAAAAATTATGTACTCATCCTAATGTTGGGGGGGTGTTGATTGTCTCCTTAGGTTGTGAAGGATTTAATAGGGAGGAGCTATATGCAGAGGTAAAGAACAGTGGTCGCCCTGTTGAAACATTAGTTATCCAAAATAATGGAGGTACCAAAAATACAATCAAAAAAGGCATAGAAACTACTAAGAATATCTTGGCCGAGATATCCAATGTTGAAAAAGTAAGTATGCAAATTGATGAATTAGTTGTAGGCACAATTTGTGGTGGCTCTGATGGTACCAGTGGTATTAGCGCAAACCCGGCAGTTGGTGCATGTTTTGATCAGCTAATAGACTTGAATGCGACCTGTATTTTCGAAGAAACCGGTGAACTAGTTGGCTGTGAACATATTATGGCAGGAAGAGCCGAAACGGAAGAGCTAGCAAATGAATTAGTAGCATGTGTAGCCAAAGCAGAACGGTATTATACAAAAATGGGTTATGGTAGCTTTGCTCCTGGAAATGCTGAGGGCGGGCTTACTACTCAAGAAGAAAAGTCGATGGGAGCTTACGCTAAATCAGGATCTTCGATGATTAACGGCATTATCCGTCCGGGTGAACACCCCAGCAAAAAAGGGCTGTTTTTACTAGATGTAGTTCCCGATGGAGATCCAATGTTTGGCTTTCCAAATATATCAGATAATCAGGAAATTATCGAAATGATAGCCTCTGGAGCATTAATGATCTTATTTACAACAGGGAGAGGTTCTGTGGTTGGCTCAGCAATTTCGCCGGTAGTGAAAGTTTGTGCCAACCCTCACACATATGAAAACTTGAAAGATGATATGGACATCAATGCTGGTCAGATTATTGTTGGAAATAAAACTGTTAAAGATGTAGGCCAACAAATTTTCGATTGTATTTTACGAATTGCAAGCGGGGGGAAATCTAAATCAGAAGAAATGGGTCATACCGAATTCCTTTTGACCTATAAAGCATTTGATAAATTAGGGCCATCTTGCTACGCAGGATAATTAAGCTAAGGGAATATGATGCTAAATTACTTTAATAATAAATACCCTGATGTTGCAGATTTAAGAGTCCAGGCTCGCAAACGTATTCCAAAATTCGCTTTTGACTACCTTGAAGGCGGGTGTATGGAAGAAATAGGTATAAAACGAAATCGCGATATTGTTGAATCTGTTTTACTAAGAAGTGAGTTACTCAAACCATTTGACGGCAGTGACTTAAGTGTTGATATCTTTGGGCATCGATACTCTGCTCCCTTTGGTATTGCACCTGTTGGTTTGCAAGGACTAATGTGGCCTAGATCTCCAGAGATATTAGCTAAAGCTGCTGCAGCGAAAAACATACCATACATATTGAGTACTGTATCGTCTAGTAGCTTAGAGAGAATTGCAGAGGTATCCGAAGGCAATGCTTGGTTTCAGTTATATAATCCAACTGATAGTAGTATTCGAAGTGACTTATTGAGACGCTTGAAAGATGCTCAATACCCAGTGTTAGTTATAACAGTTGATGTTCCAACTTTTGGCTTTCGACCTAGAGATATTCGTAATGGCTTAGCTATGCCCCCAAAATTAACTTTAGCCAATATATTACAAATGATATCTCGTCCTAGATGGCTGTTAGAAACCGCTTTATCGGGCAAGCCTGAAATGGAAACATTAAAGCCATATATGCCTAAGAATATGCCCATAGAGCAACTAGCAACTTTCATGAACCAAACAGTAATGGGACCTGTTGATATTGAAGGCCTCCAAACAATAAGGGAAAAGTGGCAAGGCCCATTAGTTATAAAGGGGTTGATGAATGAAGTCGATGTGAAAGCTGCAATCTCATTGGGGGCTGATGGGGTCGTTATTTCGAACCATGGTGCAAGACAACTGGATGCATCAGAATCCCCCATGGAGCCTCTACAGGATCTGGCAGCCAAATATGGCGATAAGATAAAGATATTTATGGATAGTGGATTACGCAGTGGCACAAATATAGCGGCAGCCTTAGCATCTGGAGCGAGTTTTACATTTTTGGGCAGGCCTTTTGTGTATGGTGTGGCAGCATTAGCGGATAAAGGAGGAATTCATACTATTAACTCCTTAACTATACAACTGATGCAAATTATGAATCAGCTAGGATGCAGTAAGGTTTCAGATCTTCCTAAGCACCTTGTTAAATAAATTAAATAACTCATCAAATGAATAAAAAATTAAAAACACGACCTCTCGCGCAGACAAAACTAAATGTAACTACGCTAGGATTTGGAGCTGCAGCGCTAGGAAATCTTTATCATGAGGTATCAGATGAAGATGCTCGACTCACATTATCTGCTGCAATAAATTCTGGGATGAATTTATTTGATACAGCGCCAAGATATGGTGCTGGTCTAAGCGAACGTCGTATTGGAGATGCTTTAAGGAAAATACCGAAAGATGATTACATAATATCAACAAAAGTGGGAAGAATCCTTAAACCCGATGTGAACGCTAATACAAATGCTCTTCGACATGGTTTCTTAACCCCTATGGCTTTTGAAGCTCACTATGATTACAGCTACGATGGAATAATGCGTTCGTATGAAGATAGCTTACAGCGTTTAGGTTTAGCAGAGATTGATATGCTCTTAGTGCATGATATTGGTAGGTATACTCATGGCGAACGAAGTGAATATTATTTTCGTCAACTAGAGCTTGGGGGCTTAAAAGCCTTACAAGAACTTAAAGAAGGACAACACATCAAAGCTATAGGCTTAGGTGTAAATGAAATTGAAATTTGTGAAAGAGTTATGGATGTAGGACAGTTTGACTGCTTTTTATTAGCAGGACGCTACTCATTACTTGAACAGGAGCCTATCTACAACTTCTTTCCAAAATGTGAAGCCTATGGTGCGTCAATTATCCTCGGTGGGCCTTATAACTCTGGTATTTTAGCAACAGGAGTTTCTGGAGATACAACGCCATATTACAACTATCAAGAGGCTCCTCAACATATCATCCTTAAGGTAGCTGAAATTGAAAAAGTATGCCGTATGTATGACGTCACCTTAGCTGCAGCTGCATTACAGTTTCCTTTAGGCCACCCCATCATATCTTCTGTTATTCCTGGTTTAGATAATCCGTCTCGTGTTAAGGAGTCTATAGAATTGTTTTTTGAATACATTCCTGATGAGTTCTGGCAAACATTAAAGGACAAGGAATTAATAGATATAAGAGCCCCTATATTAGATTTAAAAAGGCTGCCGAAATGAAAATAAATCACAATATGATTGCAAGAGTAGACAGTCACCATCATTTTTGGGAGCTATCACGTGGGGATTATGATTGGCTTACGCCTGAGTTAACTAATATCTACAGAGATTTTTTACCCAATGACATTATCGATGACTTGCGCTGTAGTGATGTAACACAAACAATATTAGTACAAGCTGCTGCTTCTGAAGACGAAACTCGCTACCTTCTTCGCATTGCTGAAACTACTGATTTTGTAAAAGGAGTTGTTGGATGGGTAAATATGGAAAGTAACAATGCATTGAAGCAATTAGAAAAGTTTTCCACAAATCCATATTTCAAAGGTATCCGGCCGATGTTGCAAGACATTAAAAACGTAAACTGGATACTTAACGACCAATTCGACTCCATTTTTAAGTTTCTTGGGGCGAACAACTTAACATTTGATGCACTGATAAGTGAAGTGCATTTAGCAAATATAGATCTGATAGCAAAGAAGCACCCTGACATCAAAATGGTTATTAATCATTGTGCTAAGCCAAGCCTATCGACAGCTCCATCTAAATTTTGGCTGGACGCCATTCGAAACATATCAAGCAGAGAAAATGTTCATATCAAGTTTTCGGGCCTATTCACAGAGGCGCCAACAGGCAAGGTTGAACCACATATAATTAAACCTTTTTTTGAGCATGTTTTAGAGTGCTTTGGCGCGGGAAGAATTATGTGGGGTAGTGATTGGCCCGTAATTAAACTCAATGGTGATTATCACTCGTGGTTAGATACTTCCGATTACCTATTACAGGGCCTGCCATTTGAGCTGCAACATAAAGTTTGGGCTCAAAACGCGCGTCAATTTTATAATTTAACTTAATATTAGAGGCTATTGATGATTAAACCAGACACTCAAAAGGTTGCATTAGTGACAGGTGGAGGAAGCGGCATCGGCCGCAGTATTAGCCTAAGACTCGCCAAGGCTGGTAATTTAACGTTAGTTGGCGACTTAGATATTGAATCTGCGCAAGAAACGGTTGAATTAATCGAAGAAGCCGGCGGCCAAGCAACTGCGTATTTTATTGATGTATCTAATCACAAAACTGTTAAAGAGGTGTTCGATAGTATCCTGCTTAAAACTAACATTGATATATTAATTAATAATGCTGGTATTGCTCATATTGGAAACATAGAACAAACCGGCGAAGCAGACATGGACCGCCTCTACAGCGTAAATATCAAAGGAGTCTACAACTGCATTTCAGCTGTTATCGAAAACATGAAAAAACAAAAATCTGGGATAATTATTAATATGGCTTCAGTAGCTTCATCGGTAGGTATTGCCGATAGATTTGCCTATTCAATGTCTAAAGGAGCTGTGTTAACGATGACATATTCTGTTGCCAAAGATTATTTATATGATGGTATTCGCTGCAATTGTATCTCCCCTGGTCGAGTACATACACCTTTTGTAGACAATTTTCTGGAAAAAAACTATCCAAACAACAAAGAACAAATGTTTGAAGAATTATCAAAGAGTCAACCAATAGGCCGAATGGGTACTCCAGAAGAAGTTGCAGCCCTTGTTGATTATTTATGTTCAAAGAACGCAGCTTTCATCACCGGAAGTAATTTCCCGGTTGATGGTGGCTTTGTAACACTTAATAATTAGAATAAGAGGAATAGTATGAAATTACTTCGTTATGGCCCTAAAGGGCAAGAGAAACCAGGGGTTTTGGATGAGCAGGGTAACATTCGCTGTCTAAGCCATATTATTAATGATATAGATAGTGATGCTCTATCTGAGTCAGGCATAAATAAACTAAAAGAGCTTGCTCTCAATGAGCTACCTATAGTTGAATCTCCTGAACGGATAGGTGCTTGTGTTGCCAATGTAGGTAAGTTTATTTGTATAGGCTTGAATTATGCCGATCACGCAGCAGAGTCTGGTAAGCCAATCCCTGCAGAACCAGAGGTTTTCACAAAAGCAACTAGTGCAATTTCAGGTCCTTATGATGCAATTATCAAACCTAAAAATAGTGATAAGCTTGATTGGGAAGTGGAATTAGCAATCGTTATAGGTAAAAACGCTTCTTATATTGATGAAAAAGACGCGCATAAATATATTGCTGGGTATTGCGTATGTAATGATGTTTCTGAGCGAACTTTTCAATTGGAAAAAGGATGTCAGTGGGATAAAGGTAAGGGTTGTGATACTTTTGGGCCCATTGGCCCTTGGTTAGTAACTAGTGACGAGGTTTCAGATCCAAATAATTTATCTATGTGGTTAGAGGTAAATGGTAAAACATTCCAAAAAGGTAATACAAACACCATGATCTTTAAACCATCTTTTATAGTCAGCTATTTAAGTCAATTCATGAGCTTACAACCTGGTGATATTATTTCAACTGGAACCCCACCTGGGGTAGGCTTAGGACAAGACCCGGCTACATACCTAGAACATGGAGATAGAGTAAGTTTAGGCATAGAAGGTCTAGGAGCCCAAGAACAAACTGTCATTCCATGCTCTTATTAAGTAATTCACCTCAAGGGCATGAACTGAAGTATTGTACTTGAAACGATTACCTTAGCCATTTTTTCATAATAAAATTTTGACTAAAGAAGCCATCTACTATTGAGGCGCTTCTTTAGTCTACTTCCTCTATATACGAGCATACTAAAGTGGGAAGTACATATTATTGCTCTAACACACCTAATACTATAAGAAGCAGCAAGCAAAGCTGTGATAGGTTTACTTATTCAGTAAGCGTACTCGAAAGTTACGTCCTTTCATTTTGCCATCGCTGATGGTTTTCAGTGCCACTTTGCTGATCTTGGCATCTACCGCAACGAACGAGGCCATTGCCTGTACTTTGATTTTGCCAATTTGTTCGCCCTTAATCGCAGGGTTCGCTGTTAAAGCACCGAGAATATCTCCCGGTCTAAGCTTACTTTTTTTACCACCATCAATTTGCAGAGTGACCATTTTCGCTTTAACGGGCTTATTATTAAAAACGCTATCATCGGGTAAGTTTGTAGCTTCAAACTCTTGCCCTAGGTATTCTTGCAAGCGTATCACTTTGTGCGCTTCTTTATGGCTCATCAATGAACAGGCAACGCCGTTTTTACCTGCTCGACCAGTGCGCCCAATGCGGTGTACGTGAACTTCTGGGTCATGAGCTATGTGATAGTTAATGACTAAGTCGAGATCGTCAACATCAAGGCCACGGGCAGCGACATCGGTAGCAACCAACACAGACAAGCTTTTGTTGGCAAAACGGATCATGGTTCTGTCACGGTCACGTTGATCTAAATCGCCATGTAATGCCGCACTGTCAAATCCAAAAGTCGACAGCGTATCCGATATCTGCTGACACTGAGCTTTGGTATTGCAAAATACCACCGCTGATTCACCTTGGAAATGCAACAATAAGCGCTTCACCGCATCGATACGTTGTGCTTCATCTTCGACTTCGTAAAAGTACTGGCTTATGCTACTACTATCGTGGGTAGATTCTACGGTAACTTTTTGCGGCGCCTTCATCAAGTGCGCAGCAAGGCGCTCAATTTTAGCGGGAAATGTTGCGCTAAATAATAAGGTTTGACGTTGCTCAGGACAAAAGCTAACGATGGTATCAAGCGCTTCTTCAAAACCCATTTCTAACATTCTATCAGCTTCATCAAGCACTAATGTGTTCACTTCAGCAAGCGATAAACGCCCTTTTCTAACGTGCTCTTCCACTCGTCCAGGCGTACCAACAATAATATGCGCACCGTGCTCTAATGAACCAATTTGTGGGCCCATTGGTTGCCCACCACATAACGTCAGTACTTTGATATTGTGAATATTGCGCGCCAATTTGCGAATTTCAACAGCAACTTGATCAGCAAGCTCGCGCGTTGGACACAACACTAAGCTTTGCACGCGAAAACGTTTTACATTCAAATTACTAAGCAGCCCCAAACCAAAAGCACAGGTTTTCCCTGAGCCGGTTTTCGCTTGACCGATAACATCTTCACCCGCCAACATAAGCGGAATGGTCATGGCTTGAATCTCGGTCATGGTTTGATAACCAAGCGATGTTAAATTTTCAATGAGGTCGGTGGATAATGAGGTAGAGCTAAAGGTTAGATCAGACACGATACGCTAATATTTTGACTATAAAGCCTGAATTATACCAGATAGTGCAGCATAGCAGTATAAAGTCTTGCATTATGGTGACGCGACTTTAGCATGCTTAAAACAGCCGCGTCTAAGTATACCCAATAATTAAAGCAACTCTTTGATGCCTTCAGATAGCCCTTCCAGTGTCATCGGGTACATTTTTTTTGAGATAAGCTGCTTAATTAAATCAATCGACTGATAGTAACTCCACAAGTTTTCAGGTTGTGGGTTTAACCAAATACAATCATCAAAGTGATCAGCAATGCGCTTTAGCCACACACTACCCGGCTCTTCATTCCAGTGTTCAACGCTCCCTCCTGGATAGGCGATTTCATAAGGCCCCATGGTCGCATCGCCAACGAAGATGATTTTATAATCGCGCGGAAATCGGTGCAAAATATCCCATACATCAATGGTTTCTTTATAACGGCGACTGTTATCTTGCCAAACATGCTCATACACACAGTTATGAAAATAAAAGTATTCAAGATGCTTAAATTCAGTGTGTACCGCTGAAAACAGCTCTTCACATACCCGAATATAGGAGTCCATCGAACCGCCCACATCAAAAAACATCAGCACTTTAACCGCGTTATGCCGCTCTTTTTGCATTTTAATGTCAAGATAGCCAGCGTTTTCAGCTGTCGCTTTAATAGTGTTATCTAAATCCAGCTCTTCGGCTGCCCCAGTACGAGCAAATTGACGTAGTTTGCGAAGTGCCACTTTAATGTTACGCGTACCAAGCTCGACATTGCTATCAAGGTTTTTAAATTCGCGCTTATCCCACACTTTCGATGCGGAAAAGTTTCGATTTCCCTCTTGGCCTATGCGAAAGCCGCCCGGGTGATAGCCGTGTGCGCCAAATGGCGAGGTTCCACCGGTGCCTACCCATTTATTACCGCCTTGGTGACGCTCTTTTTGCTCTTTGAGACGCTCTTTTAATGTTTTGAGCAGCTCTTCTAGGCCGCCCATTTGTTTTATTTGCGCCTTTTCTTCGTCACTTAAATGTCGTTCAAAGCGCTTTTCGAGCCAGTCTTTAGGGATCGATGATAAATCTAAATCAATACTGGCTACGCCCTCAAAGTAATCGGCAAAGGCTCGATCAAATTTATCAAAGTGACTTTCATCCTTTACCAGAATCACTCGAGACAGCGCATAAAAGTCATCGACAGAGCAAAAAATGACATTTTGCTCCATTGCCTTTAATAAATCCAATAGCTCACGCAAGGTACAAGGTACTTTGTATTCTCGCAGCTTAAAGAAAAAATCGATCAGCATAGCAATAAACCGTTAGCGCTCGCGGCGGTGCATAAAGGCCAGCTTTTCAAACAAATGTACGTCTTGTTCATTCTTTAATAATGCACCATGCAGTGGTGGAATCGATTTCGCAGCATTGCTGTCTTGTAACACGTCTTTAGGGATATCTTCGGCAACCAACAGCTTAAGCCAATCGATAAGTTCTGATGTGGATGGCTTTTTCTTTAAGCCCGGCAGGTCTCGTAAATCAAAAAATACCGCTAGCGCCTCTTCTAATAAATCGGCTTTTAGGTTTTCAAAATGTACATCGACAATTTGCTGCATCTCTTGTTTATCAGGGAATTTGATGTAGTGGAAAAAGCAACGACGAAGAAACGCATCGGGTAGCTCTTTTTCATTGTTTGAGGTGATGATCACAATCGGACGTTGTTTGGCAACCACACGTTGCTGAGTCTCGTATACGTGGAACTCCATTTTATCGAGCTCTAATAACAGGTCATTTGGAAACTCGATATCGGCTTTATCGATTTCATCAATCAGCAATACCGGACGTTTACCAGCCACAAACGCCTGCCAAAGCTTACCTTTTACAATGTAGTTACTGATGTCTTGAACGCCATCTTTACCCAGTTGCGAGTCACGCAAACGTGATACCGCATCGTATTCATACAAACCTTGCTGCGCACGTGTCGTCGATTTGATATGCCACTGAATCAGCTCAGTATCTAACGCTCTCGCCAACTCTTCAGCCAGCATGGTTTTACCCGTACCAGGCTCGCCTTTAATCAGTAGAGGCTTCTCCAAAGCAATAGCAGCATTAACCGCTAGTTGTAACTCATTGCTTGCGATGTAATTTTCAGTACCTTTAAATGCAGACATAATGTTTCCGTTAACCCAATATTTTCTCCCAAAAGAAAAACGAGCAATAAACATGATAGAGATTGCCCGACCAATAGAAAAAGGGAGGTTGATATTATTAATTATGAATCAGATGTTAACGCTTTTGCGCCACCTTTCATAGGGATAAGCAATTTTGAAAAATTTAAAGAGTTTTTTATGATAAGTAGGGATAATAAAATGGCGGTGACGGAGAGATTCGAACTCTCGATACGTTGCCGTATACACACTTTCCAGGCGTGCTCCTTCAGCCACTCGGACACGTCACCTAATTTGATTAGTGATTTGGCTGAGCACGCCAGGCGTGGTATCTCCACTTCCAGCCACTCAAACAACTCACCCAATTTGAATTGTATTGTAATTTTATTTACGTGTTGTCTTCACAGATAGCCAACTATACAAAATGTATTTCGTTAGCTCGGCGTATGTTAGGGAATAATTAACAAGGGTGCAAGTACAAACGGCATATTGCTTTGCCGTTTGTACTGTTTTTAAACAATTAGCGGATTCGCTTAATTTGAGATTGCAATGTTTAGGTATTGTTTGCTTGCGACAGTTTTAGTTTCGCTGAAAAGTCTAACATGCGGTTTAATGACTTTAACGCGCCATCACGCAGGTCCATATCAACGAATACTTCACGACCGGTTGGATCAATCAATGCGTCATGAATCGCTTGCAATCCGTTCATTGCCATCCACGGACAATGTGCGCAACTGCGACACGTGGCCCCTTCGCCAGCCGTTGGGGCTTCAAAGAACTCTTTCTCAGGGCAAAGTTGCTGCATTTTGTAGAAAATACCACGGTCGGTTGCAACGATAAACTTTTGGTTCGGCAACTCTTGCGCCGCTTTTATCAATTGGCTGGTTGAACCAACAACATCAGCTAAATCCACGACTGCCGCCGGTGATTCTGGGTGTACGAGCACCGCCGCATCTGGGTGCAGTGCCTTCATGTCTTTAAGCGCTTTGGTTTTAAATTCATCATGAACAATACACGCACCATCCCACATTATCATGTCGGCGCCCGTTTGTTTTTCAATGTATGAGCCTAAGTGCTTATCTGGACCCCATAAAATGGTCTCGCCCTGCTCGTCTAAGTGCTCAACAATTTCCAGTGCACAGCTTGAGGTCACAATCCAATCAGCACGAGCCTTTACTTCGGTTGACGTATTAGCATAAACAACCACGGTGCGCTCTGGGTGCTGATCGCAAAACTCGTTAAATTTATCAATTGGACAACCTAAGTCTAATGAACAAGTCGCCTCTAACGTTGGCATAAGTACCGTTTTTTCAGGGGTTAACACCTTAGCGGTTTCCCCCATAAACTTAACTCCTGCAACAATCAAGGTTTCTGCGGGGTGTTGATTACCAAAGCGAGCCATCTCCAATGAGTCAGCAACACAACCGCCGGTTTCTTCGGCTAATGCTTGAATTTCTGGATCAGTGTAGTAATGGGCAACCAACACCGCATTCTTTTCTTTGAGTAGCTGCTTAATTTTTTCTTTGTATTCTTGTTTCTCAGCATCACTTAACGGCTTTGGTTTGGCCGGGAAGGTGTAATCGAAATCAACAGCTAAAGTCGTCTCTAACATGGAAATGCTCTATTTACGTTATCAAAAAGGTAAGTGCCCATAGTATAAAATATCTATGGCCAAAGTTAAACAAAAGGCGCCACAAGCCAACTGGCTAGGGGCGCCTTATTCATCACTGTCTGATTAGGAAGTGGTTGTTTTTAAATTATAAGTGGGTTTCAAACAACTTATAAATACGACGGTATTCGTCTAACCAACTGCTTGGTTGTACAAAACCGTGCGGTTCTACTGGGTAAATAGCCGTTTCCCAATCTTGTTTTTCAAGCTCAATTAAACGCTGTACCAAGCGCACACTGTCTTGGAAGAAAACGTTATCGTCCACCATAGGTGCGTTTATTAACAATGGCTTGGTTAAGCCTTCTGCAAAGTAAATTGGTGAGCTACGCTCAAACGCAATTGGGTCATCGCCTGGGGTGTTCAAAATGTTTGACGTATAACCGTGGTTGTATGACGTCCAGTCAGATACCAAGCGCAAAGCAGAACCCGCAGCAAACGTATCAGGCTCTTTAAACAGCGCCATTAGGGTTAGGAAACCGCCGTAAGAGCCACCGTACACACCAACTTTGTCTTTGTCGATATTGGCGTTGTCGACCAACCAATTCACGCCATCTAGCATGTCTTCCACTTCTGGTTTACCCATATGACGATAAATCGCAGTACGCCAATCGCGACCGTAACCTTTCGAGGCACGGTAATCCATATCAATTACGGTGTAACCTTGTTGAACCAGCATTGAATGGAACATAAACTCACGGAAGTAACCAGACCAACCTAAGTGAGAGTTTTGTAAATAACCCGCACCATGGACGAACATTACCGCTTTGCCCGCATTTGGGTTATCCGTTCGCTCTTGTGGTTGATAGATACGAGAGAAAATACCTTGTTTGGTATGGCTCGATGGAACTTCAACAACCGTTGGCGCCGTCCAAGGCATCGATAAGAACTCGTCACTTACCGTATGAGTAATGCGTACTGCTTCAGCATTTAAATTAACGTCTTTTACGTAAAGCTCTGGCGGCATGGTCGTTGTTGAATGCTCAATCAACAGTTTTGATTCATCTGGTGATAATGCATAACTATTATTACCGCCAAGGCTAGTTACTGGCGTAATGCGCGCGCTGTCCACATCCACTTTGTAAATTTCAAAAATACCTGGGTGAGTTTTGTTCGCTTGGAAGTAGAACGTATCTTCATCGTCTGTTTTGGTTAACTGACGCACTTCAAAGTTACCCGAGGTTAATTGGCGTGCTTTACCATCAACCGATTTTACGTATAAGTGGCCGTAACCGGACTCTTCCGATTGATAATAAAGCGTTTCCGACTCGTCAAACCAACCAAAATCGTTAAAGTCCCAGTTGATCCATGCATCATCGTGTAAACGGTGCTGATTAACAAAGGCTTTGTCATCAAAGTCGATGGTGGCAATCCAACGGTCTTTGTTATCCCACGCTTCCATCATCACGGCGACTTGGTTTGAGTCTTTATGCCATTTAACCGCTTGGCGATATTGCATTAAGTGAATGTTACGAGGCTTTTTCTCTGATGTGTACTTTTTGCCATCGCGCGCGTAGTTTTCTTTGCGCACGTCTGCTAAGACGTCTTCATCAAAACCCGGTAAGCTGTCAAAGCTCAGTAAGTACTGAGCATCATGCTCTAAATCCAGTAAATATACTTGCTCGGTGTATTCACGATTATCTGACACACGATAACGCACACGCTGCGGGTCGATCATGGCATTACTGGTGATGTAGTTTGGCATGATGTCTTCAGCCTTGCTCCATGGCATATCTTTTGCCACGCTCACGACCATCATTTTACCGTTTGGTGACAATTCAGCCTGAACAACACGCTTGCCTTCACCAAAGTAGAAGGTCGAGGTTGCGATAGTGTCATTTTGTTGACGAATATCACTGTCTTTATCGGCTTGAATACCAGCATTGCGCTCTTGCAGCGCAACAAACTTAATTAACTTATGCTGCTCTTTAGCAATATACGTTTTTTCTTTAGTTTTACCTGGCGTGTTGGCCATTTGCAAATTAGCTAATTCACGTAATTGATTGTTACGTAAATCCAGTGCATAAAACACATTGCCAGTGCGATATGCCACACGACCATCACTTAAAAAGCGAGGCTGTGATTCAACCGCCGACGTAAAGGTTAATTGCTTAACCGTTTTTGCCACTAAATCTTTTAAAAAGACGTTGCCTTTAAATACATACAACTCTTTTGTGCCGTCAACGCTTTCTACGGCGTTACGATCGGCAACTTGGTGTAAATTCGCGTAATTTACTTTGTCGCCATTACCTTGGCTGGTTAACGACTTTTGCATTAAATCACGAACCGGGTTACCTAAACGTTTTTGTTGGTAAAACACCGTGTTGCTGTCATCACCCCAATACCAACTCTCTGGTGCACGTCCCATCCAATCCGGATCAGACATCACTTTTTCTAGGGTAATTTGTTTATTTGCATCTGCCGCAACGACTTTGGCCCCTTGTACAGGTTGCTGGGTCGGCGCTTGAGCGCTTGTTTGCTTATCAATAACTGGGGCTTGCTCTGGTAGCGATTGTGTTGTGGCACAAGCGCTAAGTAACATGCTGACCGATGCGGCCAATAACGTATATTTCATAACTTTCCGATTGTTGTTTTTACAAGCCAACTGACGCCCACAATGGCGAATAATGGTGCGCAACATAACAAGGCTTGATGGATTTGTGCGCCTATTAAAGCAAAAACCGCCAATACAAGGCAATTGTCGTTGCCATAAAAATGTCATTTCGCGCATTTTTCGTACAAACTTTAACCTCTACGGACAACACTTGACGACAAGTTTCTGTTATAATCCGCCGCCAAACATGTATGTGCAGAATCGCTGAACAAGTTGCTGCCATATCGTTACCTTTTTTTATCGATAAGTGAGTTAGCTGTCACCATGATCCCATTGCCAAAAACCACCTTGTTTGATTACCCAAGATATTGGGCTGAATGCTATGGTAGCGCGCCATTTTTGCCGATGTCGCGCAAAGAAATGGATGAATTAGGGTGGGACAGTTGCGACATCATCTTAGTCACTGGTGATGCCTATGTTGACCATCCATCGTTTGGTATGGCGATCATCGGTCGTATGCTTGAATCACAAGGTTTTCGTGTTGGTATCATTGCCCAACCCGATTGGCATTCAAAAGATGCCTTTATGGGCTTAGGTAAGCCAAATTTATTCTTTGGCGTCACCGCCGGCAACATGGACTCGATGATCAACCGCTATACCGCTGAGCGCCGTTTACGTCACGATGATGCATACACACCAAATAACGAAGGTGGAAAGCGTCCAGATAGAGCAACCTTGGTGTACTCACAGCGTTGTAAAGAAGCCTACAAAGATGTACCGGTGATCCTAGGTGGTATTGAAGCAAGCTTACGTCGTATCGCCCATTACGATTATTGGTCAGATAAAGTGCGTCGCAGTGTGTTGTTTGATGCCAAAGCCGATTTGCTTATCTATGGTAATGCCGAGCGTCCCTTGGTTGAAGTGGCCCATCGCATTGCGCAAGGTGAAGACATCAATGATATTCGCGATGTACGTGGTACCGCCTTTATCAGCAAAACCGCCCTACCTGGTTGGCGCGGTGTCGACTCTCGCGCTATTGATAAGCCAGGTAAAATCGATCCTATCCCAAGTCCTTATCAAGACATGGTAGCGACAAACTGTGATAAGAAAGATGAGATCACTGACTCTGGTGTCACCATTGTCAATGCGGCTAAAAATGATAGCGAAAATCGCGTCGATATCAGCAAAGAAGCGGTGCCGATTCAGATCAGCGATTATCAAAATAAAAGCTGGGATAAAAAACACAAACCATGGGAATTTACTTACGTGAAGTTGCCGTCGTTCGAGCAAGTAAGTAACAATCACGTGTTGTATGCGCATGCGTCGCGTATTTTCCATCAAGAAGTCAACCCAGCCAGTGCCCGCGCGCTGGTGCAAACCCATGGCGACCGTTTGATTTGGTTAAACCCACCGGCGATCCCGCTTAGCGAAGCGGAAATGGATGGGGTGTTTGGTTTACCGTATGCCCGTGTGCCCCACCCTTGTTATGGGGATGCGAAAATTCCAGCCTATGACATGATCAAAACCTCCATCAACATCATGCGTGGCTGTTTTGGTGGTTGTTCATTCTGCTCTATAACCGAGCATGAAGGTCGCATCATTCAATCTCGTTCGCATGAGTCGATTCTTGATGAAATTGAAGACATTAAGCAAAAAGTGCCTGGCTTTACTGGAGTCATTTCCGATTTAGGTGGCCCGACAGCGAACATGTATCAGCTGCGCTGTAAATCACCAAAAGCCGAAGCAACCTGTCGTCGTCCAAGCTGTGTTTGGCCTGATATTTGTGGCCACATGGATACTGACCATACACCAACCATTGAACTTTACCGTAAAGCCCGAGCGGTAAAAGGCATTAAGAAAATCTTAATCGCCTCCGGTGTGCGCTACGACTTAGCGATTAAAGATCCTGAGTATGTAAGAGAATTGGCGAGCCATCATGTCGGTGGCTATTTAAAAATCGCCCCAGAGCATACGGAAGAAGGCCCATTGGCGAAAATGATGAAGCCAGGTATGGGTTCGTACCACAAGTTTAAAGAGATGTTCGATCATTACTCGAAGCTTGCCGGTAAAAAGCAATATTTGATCCCGTATTTTATCTCGGCGCATCCAGGCACCACCGATAAAGATATGGTCAACTTAGCGCTATGGTTAAAGCAAAATAACTTTAAGCTCGACCAAGTACAAAATTTTTATCCATCTCCGTTGGCAAATGCAACCACCATTTACCATACCGAGATAGACTCGTTAAACAAAATACGTAAAGACAGTGCCTCGATACCGGTACCTAAGGGCACCATTCAGCGACGCTTGCATAAAGCCATTTTACGCTACCACGATCCAAACAACTGGGGCTTAATTCGTGAAGCATTAACGAAGATGGGCTTAGCTCGCAAACTTATTGGTAGTGGTCCTGAGTGTTTGGTGCCACACGAAACGCGCGGTGAGAAACAACAACACTACCGCCAAGGCAAAAACAATGCTAAAGGCTACAAAACATCCTACGGACAAAAGCGAACGACCAAGCAAGCTGACGGCAACCTAGGTAATGGCAAGCCTGCACAAAGTAAGCACAGCAAGGGTAACAAAAGCCAAGGTAGCCACAAACCAGCGAAGCCGGGATTAACACGCTTTAGCGATAACCAATTTAAAAAGCCTGCGAAAAAACGCAAATAAACTTTTATTAAAGGCGCAGCCGTTAACGCCGCGCCATAAACCATTTTTGAGGATTTCTTTTTGATCACAACAGCAAATATCACCATGCAATTTGGTGCCAAGCCACTGTTTGAAAACATTTCAGTTAAGTTCGGTGGCGGTAACCGTTACGGTTTGATCGGCGCCAACGGCTGTGGTAAGTCGACGTTCATGAAAATTCTTGGCGGTGAGCTTGAGCCGAGCGGCGGTCACGTAAAGGTTGATGTCAATGAGCGCGTAGGTAAACTTCGCCAAGATCAATTCGCCTTTGAAGACTACAGCGTGGTTGACACGGTGATCATGGGTCACAATGAGCTATGGGCTGTTAAAGAAGAACGCGACCGCATCTACGCGCAAGCGGAAATGAGTGAAGAAGATGGCATGCGAGTGGCCGATCTAGAAACGCAATACGCCGAGATGGATGGCTATACCGCAGAAAGCCGTGCAGGTGAATTACTGATGGGTGTTGGTATTCCGATCGAACAACACTACGGTAGAATGAGCGAAGTCGCACCGGGTTGGAAGCTGCGTGTACTACTGGCGCAAGCACTATTCTCAGATCCAGATATTCTGCTATTAGACGAACCAACCAACAACTTGGACATTCACACCATTTCATGGCTTGAAAACGTATTAAACGAGCGTAACTCAACCATGATCATCATCTCGCATGACCGTCATTTCTTAAACAGCGTATGTACTCACATGGCCGACTTGGATTATGGTGAGTTGCGTATTTATCCAGGTAACTATGACGAATACATGCTGGCAGCAACGCAAGCTCGTGCGCGTCTAATGGCCGATAACGCCAAGAAAAAAGCACAAATTACCGAGCTGCAAGACTTTGTACGTCGTTTCTCGGCTAATGCCTCAAAAGCCAAACAAGCGACATCACGTGCGAAACAAATTGATAAAATTCAACTTGATGAAGTTAAAGCGTCTAGTCGCGTTAACCCGTTTATTCGCTTTGAACAAGAAAAACCATTATTTAGAAACGTACTAGAAATCAACGAGCTAAACAAAGGCTTCGACGGCAAGCAGGTATTAAAGAATATCAGCTTAATGGCAGAAGTTGGCGAAAAAATTGCGATTATTGGTGAAAACGGTGTCGGTAAAACCACCTTCCTTCGCACCCTAATGGGTGAGTTAACCGCAGACAGCGGTGAATACAAGTGGTCCGAAAACCATAACATCGCCTATTATGCACAAGATCACGCCAAAGATTTTGAACAAGATATGACCTTGTTTGACTGGATGAGCCAATGGCGTCAAGAAGGTGATGACGAGCAAGTGGTGCGCGGTTATTTAGGTCGCTTATTGTTTAGCCAAGATGACATCAAGAAATCCGTTAAGGTGTTATCGGGCGGTGAGCAAGGTCGCATGTTATTCGGCAAGATGATGATGCAAAAGCCAAATATCTTGATCCTTGATGAACCAACCAACCACATGGATATGGAATCGATTGAGTCATTGAATATGGCACTTGAAAAGTTTGAGGGCTCTATTGTGTTTGTATCACATGACCGTGAATTTGTATCATCAATTGCCACCCGTGTTATTGAATTAACGCCACAAGGCTACACCGATTTTGCCGGTACGTACGAAGAATACTTAAAGAGTCAAGAAGCCTAGTAAACCGAGCAATCTGATCAATCAAAGCTCGCCTTTATTAACGGGCGCTCTTTTGTTATCCGCAAAACACCGTGCTATGTAGCACGGTGTTTTTGTTTACCCCAAAAATAATGTCAGCAAGCCATTTCGCCAGCAGTTCGCGCAAATTTTGGTTTACTCACAAAAATACTAGCCAGCTAAAGTACAAGCGATTGGCTGATTTGACAAAGCTTACCTAAAATTAATCATAACGTTGACTCAACGCTGAACCATTCCATATAGCGAGAAGGGTAAAAGCAAAGCAATAAGGTAACATTATGGAAATTAATAATCTGTTAGGTATGCAAAGCCCTATTGTCTTAGGGATCGTCAATGAACGCTTACGCCTAGAGTGTGATACCTTAGATCAACTCATTTCACGCTATGATCTCGATGCGAATCAACTGTTTCATAAAATGGACGAATTAGGCTATCACTACGATGCGCTAAGCAATCAATTTAAGCCTGACTAGCCACGATCCAAGTCAAGTCAAGTATTGTCGCTTGCTTCTCTATTCGTCATGCCCATAACTTGTAATCGCAGGACGAATAACTCCACGAGCTGACAGTGCTTAGCCACTGATCATTTAATATTCACCGTCCCGTACATCAGTATTTTATTCACACAACCGTCTGTGTCTTTTGGGTCCGTTATTTATTCAACATCAAGGACTTATTTAGCTATCCCGAGGAACTTAACGTTCCATAACGAGTCAACAGCTTTAGCGGGTTGTCTATTTTTAGCGCACTTGGTGATTGTGTCACTTACTTGCCACCAAAATTTAGGTGAGCAATATTTCAGCTTAATGGAGTTCCCCCTCTGGGTTTGTTAATAGACTGATAATAAAAGGGAATATTTGCGGTACATCAAGTTTTGAACATTTTGTTAAATTTTTCTCTTGTATCTTGTAACGATTAACCCCATTCTAAAAACAAGAGCAAAATACTTTGCTTGAGATAACAATTAGGAGACATGTATGAGAATTACAATTTCAGGTCATCACGTAGAAGTAACTGAAGCCATCACAGATGTCATCAATAGCAGGTTTGAAAAAATTGCTAATCATTTTCCGAGTTTAATGTCTCTCGAGGTCATTCTGAAGGTCGATAAGAATAGCCAAAAAATCGAAGCGGTCACCAATTACGAAAACCAAAAAATGGCGGTGTCTGCCCAAGACGATGATTTATATGTCGCTATCGGCAGTTGTGTGAAAAAGCTTGATGCAGCGCTGCAGCATCGCAAAGGGGTGTTAAAAGCCAACCTGCATAATAAAATCCAAGCCGCTTAATACTTTTCCAACTGACACAAAAAAGAGCTCTAATGAGCTCTTTTTTATTTTTACAAGGCGTTTTAGTCGCTGCCAGCTTTATGACTCATCATCTTCACTATCGACAAACTTGCCTGGTTTTTTCTTCATTAACGGCATATCGCCAAAGCCCTCGTCAGTAAAGACTATTTTCTTCTTCACTTTTGGTGCTTTTTTCTTAACAGCTTGCTTTTTCTCTGTCGCTTTTGTTTTTGTTTTAGCGGTAACGGCTTTTTTCGGTTTTAAGCCCGTAAACTTAGCCCGTAAGCCTTCTACGCCAACAAAAGGCATATCTTGCTGTAAAAACGCTTTTACATTTAAGTAGCTTTGCCAATCCTTCGGGCCGACAAATGAAATAGCATCACCTTTTGCACCAGCACGTCCGGTACGACCAATTCGATGCACGTACTCTTCGGCATGTTTTGGCATATCGAAATTAAATACGTGCGATACATTGACTAAATCAAGGCCGCGTGAGGCCAAATCGGTGGTCACCAAAATGTTGTATTGGCCTTTGGCAAAGCTTTCCATAATACGGTTACGTTCAGCTTGTTTAAGTTCGCCACTTAGACCAATCGCATCGAACTGCTGCTTGTTTAATAATTCAGCTAAACGCTCGGTATCGGCGCGCGTGGCGGTAAAGATGATCACCTGCTGATACTTTTCGGTCTGCAAAAAATGCTCAAGCAAGGCTTGCTTATGATCAAGGTGATCGGCCAACAATAAGCGCTGGGTAATGTCTTTATGTTCGCTGGTAATGGCGCCAATAGCGATACGCTTAGGGTTATTCAGTAAATCTTGCGCAAAAATATTCACTTGCTCATGATCTAAGGTTGCCGAAAACATTAAGGTTTGGCGTTTTCGATGATCAGCCGCTAAGTTAATTTGTTTTAATTGCTCAGCAAATCCCATATCAAGCATACGATCAGCTTCATCAAGGATAAGCATTTCCAAACCGTTTAAATAAAACAGGCCTTTAGCTAAGTGATCTGCTAAACGTCCAGGTGTCGCCACCACAATGTCTGGATTTTTATCGAGCACTTTAACTTGGTCGTTAAAGTTTTCGCCACCTAAAATAAGCGCATTTTTAAAACGAGTACCAGCAGTTACCGCGCGTAGCTGAGCAAAAACTTGTTTAGCCAGCTCTCGCGTTGGTGTCAGAATCAACACTCGAGGGTCTTTTTTTGATAAAGCTTTGTTACGGATCATGCGTTGAATCGCTGGTAATAGATAAGCCAAAGTTTTACCTGAGCCGGTTTTTGATGATGCGATTAAATCATGCCCATGCATGGCCGCAGGAATGGCTTGCAATTGAATGTCGGTAGGCTTGTCAAAGCCCATGTGTTCAACAGCCGTCAATAAACGACGGTCTAAATTAAAATCAGCAAATGCCAACGAAAGTTCTCCATAAAATATAACTGTGTAAACAAATAAGCTACACCGTCAAGTGTAGCTTATTCATTAATTTATCGACGTATTTAAACGCGCTGTTTAGTCAACGTATTCAAACAACCCGTTTTAATGACTACGCGTTTGCTTCACGTTCAGCAATGAATGCTAACGCTTTGTTGATGCGAGCAATCACTTGCTCTTGTGTTAATAACTCAAGCGTTACATCCAATGATGGGGAGTTACCTGCACCTGTTGCGGCAACACGAAGTGGCATACCCACTTTACCCATACCTACTTCTAACTCTTCAGCCGTCGCATTGATCGCTGTATGAATGTGCTCCGCAGTCCATTCGGTTAAAGCTGCAAGCTTGCTTTGTACCAGAGCTAAAGGCTCTTTGGCGACACCACGTAAGTGTTTTTTCGCAGCATTGGCGTCAAACTCTGAATACTCTTCATAGAAGTAGCGAGAAATTTGCGCCATTTCCTTTAATGTCTTAACACGATCAGCTTGTACTTTAACTACATCAGCAAGCTCAGGACCATTATCGGTATTAATGCCTTGATCTGCCATATGCCACGCTAAATGCTCAGCAACATACTCTGGCGCCAAGGTTTTCATGTAGTGTTGGTTTACCCAAATAAGCTTGTCGGTATTAAACGCACTTGGTGCACGGTTACAGCCCGTTAAGTCGAATAACTTGATCATTTCCTCACGCGAGAAAATCTCTTGATCGCCGTGAGACCAACCTAAACGTACTAGGTAGTTTAATAGAGCTTCTGGTAAGTAACCTTCATCACGATATTGCATCACGCTTACTGCGCCATGACGCTTAGACAAACGTTTACCGTCATCACCCAAAATCATTGGAATGTGTGCATACTGTGGCAACGGTGCGCCCAACGCTTTCAAAATATTAATTTGGCGTGGCGTGTTGTTTACGTGATCATCACCGCGGATCACGTGGGTAATACCCATATCCCAGTCATCAACAACAACTGTTAAGTTGTACGTTGGTGAACCATCTGAGCGAGCAATGATTAAGTCATCCAATTCGCTGTTACCAATTTCGATGCGACCTTTAACGATATCATCAATAACCACGCTACCCGCTAACGGATTTTTAAAACGAATAACGTACGGCTTATCAGCTGGGTAATCTGTGCGATCACGCCACATACCGTTATAGCGCGGGTTTTCACCTTTAGCCATCGCTTCTTCGCGCATTGCTTCAACTTCTTCAGGTGTACAGTAACAACGATACGCATGGCCGTTTTCTACTAACTGAGCGATGACTTCTTTGTAACGGTCAAAACGATGCGTTTGGAAAAACGGACCTTGATCCCATTCTAAGTTCAACCAGTTCATGCCATCCATAATCGCATCGACTGATTCTTGCGTAGAACGCTCTAAGTCAGTGTCTTCGATACGTAAAACAAAGTCACCGCCAGTTTTTTTAGCGTATAACCAACTATAAAGTGCAGTACGGGCACCACCAACGTGTAGATAGCCTGTAGGACTCGGGGCGAAACGGGTCGTTGTCATAAGATTCTCGCTCTATTACTCGATTTAATCAGTTGCAAATCAAGAAAATGCTGTAGATAAAAATTTGTCGCGTATTCTATCAAGAAGCTTGCGACAATTCACCTCATTTAAACGGGGTAATTACTGATAATAACGCACATTATTTTGCTTTTAAGACGAAGTTCTCGGTGTATACAGCGTCTGCCTGTATTCGACATGTGCGAACGCATTAGCAACTTAGTGACCAAAGACCAGAGCTTGAATAAACCAACGGCACAAAAAACCACACGAAAAATGAAACGTGTTTAGATTTTGAGGTTAAAAAAGGGAAAATAAAGAAATGGTGGACGGTACTGGGCTCGAACCAGTGACCCCCGCCTTGTAAGGGCGGTGCTCTCCCAACTGAGCTAACCGTCCAGGGAGATGCGTTGAGTAAACATATCATTTAACACTTGATGGTGGACGGTACTGGGCTCGAACCAGTGACCCCCGCCTTGTAAGGGCGGTGCTCTCCCAACTGAGCTAACCGTCCATCAAGTAACGCAAGTATTAGTTGTTTTGAATGGTGGACGGTACTGGGCTCGAACCAGTGACCCCCGCCTTGTAAGGGCGGTGCTCTCCCAACTGAGCTAACCGTCCATTCAAAATGGTGACTAAAACCATGTTTACTTAACACTTGATGGTGGACGGTACTGGGCTCGAACCAGTGACCCCCGCCTTGTAAGGGCGGTGCTCTCCCAACTGAGCTAACCGTCCATCAAGTAACGTAAGTATAATTTGTTTTGAATGGTGGACGGTACTGGGCTCGAACCAGTGACCCCCGCCTTGTAAGGGCGGTGCTCTCCCAACTGAGCTAACCGTCCATTCAAAACTCAACGACGACATCGAAACGATGGTGGACGGTACTGGGCTCGAACCAGTGACCCCCGCCTTGTAAGGGCGGTGCTCTCCCAACTGAGCTAACCGTCCGTCGTTGTGGATGCGTATTATAGGCAAGTCGGATTAAGAGTCAACACCAAGTTTCATTTATTTTGAGATTATTTGTCTGTTCGAATATTTTTACAGCAAAGCTGATAAAAGATCGACTTTTTTGATGTTTTTTTATCCACCTCATGCAGCGAAAAACATCAAAAAACCTTGGCGGATGTAAAAAAATATGTCTCCCATACTACGCCAAATTGCAGCCCCTCCGGCATCTGCGCCAGATATTGCAACCAAGATAGCAAGATTCATCTCAATTTCGCCAGTATTAACGAAACACATTTTGTTACAAGCCGGCTTGCTTAACCTACAACTTTTTAATGCGGTTATTGCGTCTAGTTAAGTAATTCAAATACGTGATTGGCTGTGCGCATACTCGATAGCTAATCAATAAAACATCACATGAATACAGATAGGATAGCAACATGAAAACGTTAACAACCCTTTGTGCATTAACCTTGGCTTCACTAATAAACACGGCAACAGCAGCACCAATGGACTCACATTTACACACCGCATTAGTTGATACGTGTAAATCGGCCATCAGTAATAATACCTTACACTTTAAGCGCACGTTAAAGTCGTACCGTTTAAATGAGGCAACCATTGCCCATAACCTAGTGTGTAATGGTGAAAGTGTTATCGATTTTGCCTCACGTCACAATGCTCATGAAATTGCGCTACGTCTAAGTGCTATTGTCGGCACGACCAGTATCACGGATCTTGCCCAAATAGAGACAGTGACATATGAGGTTAGCTTTAATATTTCAGCCGAATAAACAGCATTTCCTGGGTTTAATTACTTGGGTTTAATTAGCTGGGTGTAAAATGTATCTTAATGGTAGATTTGGATTTTAATTCGTTACACCGCTTACAAAAGTAATTCAAAGCACCACAGGCTTGCAGTTTTTCAAGTGGTGCTTGGCATTTATCACAGTAGGCTTGTTGTCGATAATGTCGCTCGCAAGATTGACAAAAATAACCATCGCCATCCCATTCAAGATTTGCGTTACATTTTGGACAATTATTTTCCATCATCACACCTATCAGCCGTCAGAGTTACTATGTGATAAATATATCAGCAGGTTTTGCAAAAGAATAAATATCTTATTGTCTATCAGCGTCCAGAGTTTATTCCTTCCCTAAATGCCTGCCGCCCTGCTCCCCTTCATGATACACTGTAGTTATTGCCAATTGATGCGTACTAAAAATTTGGTACCAAATAACCTGGACTGTGTATGGAAATAGAAGTACTGGCCATAGAAATCGATCAAGAGCCTATTGAACTGTATAAATTGTTAAAAATTGCCAATCTGGTCGGCGGTGGTGGTGAAGCCAAGATGATGATCAGTGAAGGTTACGTTTTTTTAAACGGCGAAGTAGAATTTCAAAAGCGCAAAAAAGTATACGCTGACGATATTGTCCAGTTTAACGGGGAAGCGATAATGCCAATCCTAGCGGAGTACAGAGCATCCGGTATCGCCGGCCAAGAAAATACCATGCCGGCAGATCCGCGGCAAAATACCGAGCCGACAGCGTCACAGCAGACGGTGTTCGATGAAAATCCAACGGCTAAAAGCCAAGCCAAGCAACCTCAAGCGAATGCCTCGGCTCGTCGAAAAAATGATAAACGCCAGCAAAACAAATCGACGAACAACAAGAACGCCTCATCTTCAGGCAAAGGCAGCAGTAAAGACAAACGCACAGGTCGCAAATCAATTACTTTTTAAACAGGCTGACATGTAGGGGGAAACATGAGCAATATTGTTTTCATTGCCACGTCACTCGATGGTTATATCGCCGATAAAAACAATGACATTCAGTGGTTGAATAATATCGACAACCCCAACGGCGATGACATGGGTTTTGCTGCTCATATGGAAAAAGTCGATGCGATAGTGATGGGCCGCAATACGTTTGAGTTGGTCGCGAGCTTTGCAGGCCAGTGGCCCTACACAAAAAAAGTCTTTGTTTTGTCGAATTCACTCACCGAGCTTGCCCCACGTTTTAACGATAAAGCCGAGTTAATCCATGGCTCAGTTAAGAACATTGTCAGCACCCTACATAAGCGCGGTTATAAGAATCTATATATTGATGGCGGCAACACCATTCAACAATTTTTAGCCGATGATTTAATTGATGAGATGATCATTACCACCATCCCAATATTATTAGGTGGTGGTATTGCTCTGTTTGCCGATTTAGCAACACCTCTGACATTCAAACATATCAAAGCAGACCGCTACCTTGATGCGATCATTCAAAATCATTATCGTCGGGTGCGCTAAGTGATTTTGCGCAACGCTTATAACGCTTTTTCCCAGAACTCCGCTTTGCCTAGCTTAGGATCTAACTCATAGCCATTAAAGCCAAATTTAATATAGCTTGCTTTGGCAACAGAATTTCCTTCTAAAACTTCTAGGGTAAGTTTGCAGCAGCCCTTATCTTTGGCGACTTGTTCTGCAAATGCCAACATCTGATGGCTCAACTTCATACCGCGATACTCTGGCAACACCGCTAAATCATGAATGTTTAATAACGGTTTGGCTTTAAACGTTGAAAACCCCTGCACGCAATTACAAATGCCGGCAGGCTTATTATCAACGTAACATAAAATACTCAATACACTTGGGTTATGTTGCATCGCCGCAATTAAATGGTCTTTGGTATATTGTGATAATGGCGCATCGCCGCCCATCGGGTCATTTGCGTATGACTCAAGTAACATTAATAAATCTTGCTGATGTTGTTCATCGTTTAAATCAGCGATGAGTAAGGTAACAGACATAACACCTCTTTAACACTGTCGGTAAAATTAGGCAGACTACCCAAGCCAGATAAATTATTCAATGAATATCGGCTATTACCCTCAGGTAACCAATAATTATGCTTAAGCAGACACTTGTGATCACTAAGACAACACCGAGCCCTATTTACATTCACTTAACATTGTGAATATAATTTACTCTCCCTGCTCACATTTCACACAACAAAAAGGTTTGGCGAATATGGAAAGATTGAAGGAAGCACAACAACGTGTATTAGAGCTGTACTCAGAATATGCTGAGCAATTAAATATCCGAGATAAAGTGTTAGACATTGATGATGTCAACGCAATCGAAAAAGCATTCAATGCTGTCTATCAAAAAGATGCTTTTGCGACGCGCACCAAAACCCGCTTCCCTCGCACGCTAACCCAAAACCTGCGCACCGCTTTTGCCGATTTATTGTTACTGATGGATGGTAAAGACATCAAACAGATGAAACATAATAAAAACAAAAGTCAGGAAGAGGAAGAAGAGTAAATTACCAGTCAATATCACCGTGGTGTTAACTTTCATAGCACCACGATTCAGACAACCGAATTCATTTAATACGGGCGAGAGCCTTTAACCGCTGCATCGCACATTCATTCAGTAGATGATAGGCACTATCTATTTAATCTATATAAAAGCCTAGTGATCGCGATTAAAGCATGAACAATGCGATACCAATGGCGATAAATACCGCAAAAAACAGCGACTGAGTCGTTAACAAGATAACCGGTTTCCACCCGACCGAAGCTATTTGTTTTAATGAAGTCTTAGCGCCAATTGCGGCTATGGACACCACCAAACACCATGACGAAACTTGCTTGCACAGCTCAACAATGGCCGCGGGAATGACGCCAAGATTATTGAGTAGCGCCAATACAAAAAAACCGATCAAAAAAGCGGGGACATAACTGGCAATGCTCCCTTGCATTTGCGAATCGCGCTCTTTAAACACTACATAAATGATCATAACGATAGGCAACAATAACGTTACCCGTAGCAATTTAATATAGGTTGCTATATCGCCTGTTTCAGGTGAAATGGAATAGCCCGCAGCTACAACCTGAGCAACATCATGTATCGAACCGCCAATAAACACCCCGGCTAAATCGTTTGGTAAACCAATAAAGGTAACAAGGACAGGGTACAACACCATTGCTACCGTACCAACCGTTGTTACCGTAACCACTACCAAGGCAAACATGTTTTCTTCAACGGCTTTTTTTGGTAACACGGTGGCTATCGCCGCTGCTGCAGATACACCGCACACAGCCACGCTACCACTCGATAGCACACCACTAGCCCTTGATAAACCGAGGCCTCGAGCGAGCATCACGCCAAATATCATGGTAAACACCATGCCACTGATAATGATCAGTGGTGCCGTAACACCGAGCGACACAACATCTGCAAATGCAATGCGTACCCCTAATAACGCCACGGCAAATCGCAGTAAAGTACGCGAGCAAAAATCAATTCCGCGTTGATGCGTTGGTGACTCATAAAGAAAGTGCAACCCCAATCCCATGAGTAACGCAAATAACATCACAGGTGCATCATAGTGCGAAGCGAGTGCTCCTGCGGCAATCGCGATAACCACGCTGATGGCAATACCTGAGTAGTAGTTTTTGCAAAGCTCAATAACGGGTGTTAACTGCATTATGGTGAGTCCAAAGTTTTTATAACAAGATTAGGAAATATTATGCCTAAAAAAGCCGGCATATAAACCGGTTTTGGTGACATTAGGGGATGTTGATCTTTGCTGTATGTTTTTGCAGCTGTTTGGTGAGTATTTTTCCAAGGCAGCGCTTATGAAGTGTGGTTATTCCACATGAATAAGTTATAACCCACTAAAAATATTCAATAAACGTTGCCCTACGGATTCGTTTAAAAGGTATTTTCTCATTGTTGCACCTCATTCGTATGGAATAACCATACTTTTCTCACTGCGCATCGATTAAATCCCTTTTAAATTCGAACAAAATCTATACCTCAAAGAGCAACAGCCCCTAGTGTATATTACCTTAATATATCTCTGGCGATAATGACTTTTTGAATTTCACTGGTACCTTCGTAAATTGAAGTTATTCGCACATCTCGGGCCATGCGCTCTAGTGGGTATTCTCGAATGTAACCGGCACCCCCCAGCAGTTGCTGCGCGTCGTAGACTGCCTTATTAGCTTTTTCTGCTGAATATAGCTTAGCCATCGATGCCGAGGTACCAAACGCTTTGCCTTGTTCTTTTAAACACGCCGCTTGCATAATCAGTAAGCGAGCCGCTTCCATCTCCGTGTAGCGTTCCGCTAACATCCATTGAACACCTTGAAATTGGCTAATTGAAGTACCAAACTGTTGACGCTCTTTGACGTAATCCGTGGCGTAATCGAGCGCAGCTAAGCCAATACCTAGCGCCAGTGAACCAATACCAATACGACCACCAGCTAATTCGCCAACAGCAATGGCAAAACCACGATTCTCTTCCCCTAACAATGCCGATGCTGGTACACGGCAATTATCAAAATGAACTTCATTGGTTGGCGAGGCGTGCTGGCCCATTTTATCTTCACTTTTACCAATCGTTACGCCTTTGGTATCGGCATCAAGTAAAAAGCATGAAATGCCTTTGCCTTTTTTTGCTTGCGGATCTGTGACTGCCCATACCACAAAACAGCCGGCAAACTCGCCACTGGTAATATAAATTTTTGAGCCGTTTAGAATATAATCATCACCATCTTTAACGGCGGTTGTACGCATACCCGCAGGATCCGAGCCTGCGCCAGATTCAGTTAAACAAAAACCGCCAGCTAAATAATCACCCGAACAAATCTTTGGTAGGTAATATTGCTTTTGTTGTTCACTGCCTACGGCTTGGATAACCTCTGCCACCATATTGGTAACCGACGTGGTAACCGCTGTTGATGCACAGGCTTTGGCAAGCTCAGTGATAGCGAGAGAAAAAGCGACAACACCGGCTTCGACACCACCGTACTCGGCTTTTATATTCAGCCCCATAAAGCCTAATTCTGCGAGTTGACGAATATTATTTTTAAACGTCGCTTGATCTTTTGTACGGTCAAGCTCAGCAGCAACGGGAGCCAGTTCAGACTCGGCAAATTTTTTCGCCATGTCTTGGATCATCATTTGTTCTTCTGTTAGTGCAATATGCATTTTGATATTCCGGTTGTAAAACTTGTCGCAACCATACAAAACTCAACGCCATTTAGCTATTAGGCGCAGTGTTTTTTAACGTTCAATTATGAGGGCCAGTGTATGCGAATTTTGACAGTGACGATGAAAAGGACCAGGCTATGATCGATAACAACGATTAGATTAAGCTAAATAACGAACAAGCAGAACAACGAGTACGGCACTGTTCTGCTCGTAAGGTGGTAAATAAATAAGATGGATTATTCAACAATAGGCGTTGAGCAAGCCACATCGCCATTTTGTGCTCTATGACGCAAGTAATGATCCATTATGGTGATAGCCACCATGGCTTCGGCGATAGGCACGGCACGGATACCCACGCACGGATCGTGTCGCCCACGCGTAATGATATCTGTTGGCTGACCATCGACATTAATGGTTTTACCCGACACACCAATGCTTGAAGTTGGTTTCAAACAAATATTCGCAACCAAATCCTGCCCTGAAGATATACCGCCAAGCACACCGCCGGCTGAATTTGTTAAAAATCCATCAGGGGTTATTTCGTCACGATGCTCCGAGCCTTTTTGATTGATACAAGCAAAGCCATCGCCAATTTCGACGCCCTTGACCGCATTAATACTCATTAAGGCATGAGCAATGTCCGCATCGAATCGGTCAAAAACAGGCTCCCCTAGCCCAACTGGCATATTACGCGCCACAACCTTAACGCCTGCGCCAATCGAGTTCTTCTCGCGCAAAATACCGCGCAACAGTTCATCAAGGGCATCTAATTTGCTGCTATCAGGAAAAAAGAAGGGGTTATTTTCAACTTCAGACCAATCGTACTGCTCTGCAACGATATCGCCAATTTGATATACGCAAGCATTGATTTCGATACCAAGCTTTTGTTTTAAATACTTTTTAGCAATCGCACCAGCAGCAACACGCATCGCTGTTTCTCGAGCAGAGGAACGGCCACCACCACGGTGATCACGAATGCCATACTTTTGCAGATAGGTATAGTCGGCATGACCTGGACGGAAACTTTGCGCTATCTCGCCGTAATCTTTTGAGCGTTGATCGGTATTCTCAATCAGTAAACCAATTGGCGTGCCCGTTGTTTTTCCTTCAAAGGTTCCAGATAATATCTTAACCATATCGGCTTCACGACGAGCAGTGGTATAACGAGATGAGCCAGGTTTGCGACGATCTAAATCAATTTGTAAATCTTGCTCTGATAACTCAATACCCGGTGGACAGCCATCAATAATAGCGCCCAATGCCAGCCCGTGGCTTTCGCCAAACGTGGTGACGCGAAATAAGTTACCAATCGTATTACCTGCCATATTATTTTTCTCGTTTTGATGTACTGTTATGCAATTGCTTGTTGAAACAACGGCTGATGTTGAATTAATTGTGATTTGCTTAGTTTAAACACACCAAGGCCACCATTGGCAAATTCTAACCATTGAAAATCAACATCGGGGAATTGCTCACTTAGCTGCAACATTGAATTACCCACTTCACAAATAAGTACACCGTCATCGGTTAAATGATCTGCAGCTTGCGCCAGTATTTGACGAGTAATATCAAGTCCATCGCTACCACTACCTAGGCCCATTTCAGGCTCATGATGAAATTCTTCCGGCATATCTGCGATATCTTCCGCGTCAACGTACGGTGGGTTAGTGACAATTAAATCATAACGCTGCCCTTTGATGGCCTCGAACAAGTCTGATTGAATAGGTCTAACATATTCAGACAATTCATGGTTATGAATATTAACTTGGGCAACGGCTAAGGCATCTTCGGACAAATCAACGGCATCCACTTGAGCCTCATCAAAGGCATAAGCACAGGCAATGGCAATACAGCCGCTACCAGTACACAAGTCCAAAATCGTCTTAGGCTCGGTGTCTAATAATCCACAAAAACGATTTTCGATTAACTCACCAATCGGCGAACGTGGCACCAGTACTCTGTCGTCGACATAAAATGGTAAACCTGTAAAATAAGCCAAGTTAGTTAAGTACGCAGCGGGGATACGCTCATCAATGCGACGTAAAAATAGGTCGATAAG